>SCUE01000026.1 GCA_004297775.1 Chloroflexota bacterium
GCTACGGTCGCGCCAATCTCGATCTGCTGCGCCGCCGCGTGCGCGCCGCCTGACTCCACGCGTGCTCACCGCCACACAGAATGGCAACGAGCCAGCTTCCCATAACATGCGGGAGAGCCACTGTCGGCCGTAACTTGACACCATCCCTCGACGGGTCGCGTGGCAATAACAAACCTGTTATTGTTGCCGGATAGAGGTTCGGCTCCATCCCTTAGCGCGCAGCGAATTGGCGAGGGCGCCGATGGGCGAGCGGCGCGCCATCGCTAACGCGATCGATAAGCTCGCGGTATCCGGTGCTCAGCTAGCCTACTCGCACTCGAGCGCGGTGCAAGGGGCGTCCGGGCTGCGTGAACTGCGGCCGCGCGCGGGACGGAGCCCGTGGCGGGCTTTCTACCGACGCGCCGGCGAAATGCTCGTGGTCGCGGCGATCGGACCAGAGGCGCAGGCGGACCCGCGCGGCTTCCGGCGCGCGGTCGAGGATGCGCTGGCCAGACTGACAGAATCCAGCGACTAGGAGGGCAAGATGGCGGCAAGGACCAAGCTGATCCCTTGGGAGGACGTCCTGACGGAGCAGCTCCGTGATCCTGAGTTCCGGTCCGAATGGGATCGCACAGCGTTGGCGCGCGCAGTCGCGAACGCCGTGGTGACGTACCGGAGCAGGGAGAAACTGTCGCAGAAGGCGCTCGCGGCCAAGCTCGCGATGAAGCAGCCGGCAATCGCTCGGTTGGAGATCGGCGAGCACAACCCGTCCATCGAGACGCTCGAGCGGCTGGCCAGCGCACTCGGGCTGCGCTTCATCGTCGACGTCGCACCGGCCGGCCGGACCGCGGCCACGCTTCCGCCGGATGTGAAGGTGGTTGCCGATGCCACCGGCGTCGACGGTACGCGTGTCCTGGTCGCGGCTGGGTGAGATCGGGTGTCCGTCGTTAAGCACGCGCGCCGCTGGAGCTAATCGGCGAACGGCGCGCCATCGCCGGGAGGACACTGGGGCTCTGAGAGGGGCGGGCTGATGCGTTTCGCTGACGGAATCGCTGCCAATCGGCCGAAGACCTGCGCCGCGGCGAACCACGTGCGAGTCGACGGGCGCGTTCGCTCGTCGAGGGCCGCCCTCAGGCAATTGACGCACAGCACGGCAAACCCGCGATTTGCACGATGACGCCCACCAGCGCGATTGCCCGGACCGGCAGCCCATGCCTCAAGCGTCGCCACGGTAGTGCGACGACCGGCAGCAGGAGCAGCGGCCCCAGCGGTACGAGGTGACCGCGACCACACCTCCGAGAACCAGGGGTGTTTACACTCCCTTTGGTTTCCGGTGGAGGAGTAATCCTTGCCATCAATTCAGACCCTTGCACCCGAGCTAAGCCGCGAGCCGGAGTGTTCGCGCCGGGACCGCCCGTGCTGCGCACACAGGAACGGAGTGAGTGATCGATGGGGACGATGATGCGCGGGCGGGCGGCGGTCGTCACCGGCGCCGGCAGAGGGATCGGGCGCGGGATCGCGATCGCCCTCGCGAAGCAGGGCGCCGCGGTGGTCGTCGGCGACCTTGGGGCGTCGCTCTCCGGCGAGGGCACGGACGTCCAGCCGGCCCAGCGGGTCGTCGACGAGATCCGCGCGGCCGGCGGCGAGGCGATCGCCCACTACGGAGACGTGTCCGATTTCGAGCAGGGCGCCGACCTGGTCGAGATGTGCGTGAAGCAGTATGGCAAGGTCGACGCGGTCGTCAACTGCGCCGGGAACCTGCGCGATCGGATGATCTTCAACATCAGCGAGGATGAGTGGGACGCGGTGATCGCCGTCCACCTCAAGGGCACGTTCAACGTGACACGGGCCGCTTCGATCCACATGCGCGAGCGCGGCTACGGGCGGATCGTCTCGATGTCCTCGAGCTCGGCCCTGGGCGCGGCCGGCCAGCCGAACTACGCCGCGGCCAAGGCCGGGATCATGGGGCTAATGTGGTCCTGCGCCAACGGCCTCAGGAAGTACAACGTGACCGCCAACTCGGTCATGCCGTCCGGCGTGACTCGCATGATCGACTCCACGCCGCGCGGCCGGCAGGTACACCAGGAGACCGGGAATTGGCCGAGCGAGATGGCAGTGGGAACCGAGGGCGACCCCGACAATGTCGCGCCGCTGGTCGTTTATCTCTGCTCGGAGCAGTCGGCCAGCGTCAGCGGTCAGGTCTTCCACTCAACGGGTTACCAGATCGTCCGGATGGAGATGCCGCGCTTCGTTCGGGCCTTGCGGGGCACGCGCCGCTGGGAGCCGGAGGAGATCGCCGAGTGGTTCCCACGGACGTTGGCTGACGGCGGCTTGGCCGAGCCGCCGGCGGCGGGAGGGTTCGGTGAGAGATTACGTGCCATGAGTGACGAGGAGTTCAGCGAGTTGGCCGATGGCGTTCTCTTCTGGCGGGCCAGCAATGTCTGACCGCGTTTCTGGGCGGGTCGCGATCGTTGGGGTCGCCGAGTCGGACCGGATTGGCCAGGTGCCGGACAAGTCGGCGATCCAACTCCACGCCGAGGCGGCGTGCAATGCGCTCGAGGAGGCCGGACTCGGGCTGTCCGATGTCGACGGGATGTTCACCGCCGGCTTCTCGACACCGGAGGTTGCCGAGTACCTGGGTATCGTGCCGCGCCACACCGACAACACCAGCGTCGGTGGTTCGTCGTTCGTGATCCACGTCGGCCACGCCGCGACCGCGATCGCGAGCGGGCTCTGCTCAGTCGCGCTGATCACTCACGGCGAGTCGGGTCGCTCGCGCGTCGGGATGCGCTCGATCACCCAGCAGCCGAACAGCATCCAGGGCCAGTACGAGGCTCCGTGGGGCATGCCCTCGCCGGTCGGCGCCTACGCGCTGGCCTGCACCCGGCACATGCACCAGTACGGCACGAGGAAAGAGCAACTCGCCGAGATCGCGGTCGCGACCAGAAAGTGGGCCGCGATGAACCCGAAGGCGTACATGCGCGAGCCACTCACGGTCGACGACGTGCTCAACTCGCGCCTCATCTGCTGGCCGTTCAATCTGCTCGACTGCTGCCTGGTGACCGATGCCGGCGGCGCGGTCGTCCTGACCAGCCTCGAGCGCGCCCGCGATCTGAAGGCGAAGCCGGTACGAGTGCTGGGCTTCGGCGAGAGCCACGACCACCAGCTGATCTCGCAGATGCCCGACCTGACCGCCGGCCCGGCTCGGCATTCCGGCCGGCGCGCCTTCGACATGGCTGGCGTCGGGCGGACCGATGTCGACGTCGCTGAGATCTACGACTCCTTCACCTACACCGTCCTGCTGACGCTCGAGGACCTCGGCTTTTGCGAGAAGGGGCAGGGTGGGGAGTTCGTGTCCGGCCAGCGCACCGCGCCGGGTGGTCCGTTCCCGGTGAACACTCACGGCGGCGGGCTCTCGTACACCCACCCCGGGATGTACGGCATCTTTGCCGTGATCGAGGGCACGCGGCAGCTCCGCCACGACTACGTCGGCACGCCGCGCCAGGTAGACAACGCCCGGATCGGCCTCGTGCACGGCACCGGCGGCGTCCTCTCCGCGACCGGCACCATCATCCTGGCGAGGGACTGAGATGGGCGACGCACCACGATCGACCCCACCCAAGCCGCTTCCCCAACCCGAGCCGCTTGCCCTGCCGTACTGGGACTCGCTCAAGGAGCGGGCGATGCGACTGCAGCGCTGCCGCGGCTGTGAGCGCTTTGTCTTCTATCCGCGCGCGGTCTGCCCCCACTGCGGCGGCCGCGATCTCGCCTGGCAGCGCGTTTCCGGCCGCGGTCGACTCCACTCCTTTTGCATCCCCCACCGCAACCCGAACCCTGCCTTCCAGCCCGACCTGCCCTACGTCGTCGCGCTCGTCGAGCTGGATGAAGGCGTCCGGCTCTTGACCAACCTGGTCGACGTCGAGCCAGATCCGGCCAAGCTGATGTCCCTGATCGACAAAGCCGTCGAGGTTGTCTACGACCCGGTCTCGAATGACGTTACGTTGCCCAGGTTCCGGCCGGCGTGAGGCCGCTGGGATAGCCGCGTTGGGGCCGTTGACCGGGGTCCGCGTCCTCGAGCTCAGCACGGGCATCGCCGGGCCCATGGCCGGGATGCTCCTGGGCGACTACGGTGCCGAGGTCGTCAAGATCGAGCCGCCGGCGGGCGATCCGGCCCGCGCGCTGGCCGGGTTCGCGGTTTGGAACCGCAACAAGCAAAGCGTCGTCGTGGACCCGCGCACGGATGACGGGCGGCGCCGTCTTGCCGACCTGCTCGCCGGCGCCGACGTGTGCATCTACGCCGAGGCAGCGCAGATCGACGAAGTCGCCGGGAATCCGGGGTTGGTGCGTCTGCACATGCCGCCATACACTGCCGACGGAACTCCGTGGGCCGGCGGCGCCGAGTCACACGGGCTGCTGTCGGCCATCTCCGGATCGGCGAGCCGCCAGTCGTCGTTCGAGGGCGGGCCGGTTCACATCGTGTACCCCTTCCCGCTCTACGTGCAGGCGGTGTGGGGAGCGGCGTGCGCGGTGGCGGCCCTGGTCGAGCGGCAGCGCTCGGGCGCCGGTCAGACCGCGACGGTTGGAGGTATCCAGGGGATCCTGGCATTCAACCCGGGCGCCTTCGTGCTCGATCCGACCCAGCCCCCGCTGCCGACCAACTTCGGACCGGGCGGGCGCAATCCCTGCTACACGACCTACCGGTGCCAGGATGGGGAATGGCTGTTCCTCGGCTCGCTGACGCCCAAGTTCCAGGCGAACGCGTTCCGGGCGCTGGGCGTCGGCGACCTGTTCGCCGACCAGCGGATCGGCGGCGTGCCGAGGCGGTTGACCCTGCCGGAGAACCGCGAGTGGGTGCGCGATCTGCTCGCGAGCGCGTTCGTCACGCGCACGCGCCGCGAGTGGCTCGACCGGCTGGAGAGAGAGGACTGCCCGGCCGGTCCCCTTCGCGACCGCGACGAATGGCTCGACCATCCGCAGGTCGTGGCGAACGGTCTGCGGGTCGATATCGACGATCCCGAACGTGGCCGCGTCGTGATGCCCGGCCTGTGCATCGACCTCTCGAAGACGCCCGGAGCGATCCGCGCGCCGGCGCCTCTTCTCGGCGGGCACCAGGCGAGCGCGGGCCGATGGGCGCCGCGGGCGCGCCCGGCATCCGGCGCCGACGGACCGAACTTTCACCGCGACGGGCCCGATGTGGGAGGGGGGCCACTCGCCGGCCTACGAGTGCTCAACCTGGGCTCCATTCTGGCCGGGCCGTACGCCGGATCGCTGCTCGCCGGGCTTGGGGCGGAGGTCGTGAAGGTCGAAGCGCCGACTGGCGATGCGTTTCGGGAGACCGGCTTCTACTTCAACCGCGGCATGCGCGGACTGTCGATCGACCTCCGCTGCGCGGCGGGGCAGGCGGCCTTCCGGCGCCTGGTTGGGACCGCCGACGTGGTGATGGACAACTCGCGCCTCGGCGTGTCGAAGCGGCTGCGGGTGGACTACGCGACACTCGCCGAGGTCAACCCGAACGTGATCGCCCTGTCGATCTCGGGTTTCGGCGAGCAGGGGCCGCTAGCGCCCAGGCCGGCGCTCGACCCGATCATTCAGGCCATGAGCGGAATGATGACGGCGCAGGGCGGCGACGACGATCCGGTGTTCTGCACCGGCCCGATCAACGATGCGGCCGCCGCGGTCACGTCGGTGTTGGCGATCTGTCTGGCGCTCTACCACCGCGAACGGACCGGCGAAGGGCAGCGGGCCATCACGTCGCTGGTCGCCTCGTCGGTGACGATGCAGGCGGGCGAGTTGGTCCGTTTCGAGGGACGGCCGCCGGCGCCACGAGGCGGACGCGACTTCGTAGGACCGTCGCCGGCCGACCGTTATTACCGAACGGCCGATGGCTGGCTGCGTGTTCAGGCCCCGAGTCTGGCCTCCCTCGCCGATGCGCTCGGCCTCCCTCGCTCACTCGGCGACGACGTCGCCGCCGTCGCCGACGTGCTGGCGTCGACCCCGCTGGCGATCGCGCTCGAGCGACTGAGCGGTGCCGGCGTCCCGGCCGTGCCAGCACGCCAGCCGGCAGAGGCCGCGTGCGATCCGGCCGTAGTCGCCGCCGAGCTGCTGGCCGAGCGCCACTTCCCGGATGGCAAGGTTCACCTTGTGCCGCACCGTTACGCGCGGTTCACCCGCACGGAGCAGGCCCCGATCGCCGATGCGCCGGGGGTGGGCGAGCATAGCCGCGAGCTGCTGATCGAGGCGGGTTCGAGCGAGGCCGAGGTCGGTGCCCTGATCGAGCAGGGAGTCGTGATTCAGGGCGCGCCCTTCGCGCTGCAGGGGCTGATCAACTACCGGTGAATCGCGACCTCGCGCACGAACCGGCCGGGCAGCCCGTTTGCACGCGTCTCGAGGTGACGGTCTTTGTGAGGGCTTCGGTCACTTTACTTCCGGGACTAAACTGGCCAACGTGCCGGCCTGAAAGGTTGGCGACTGGAGGGAAGCGTGGTAGCGAAGGTTCGCGTGGGAATCGTTGGCGCAACCGTCACTCCAGGCGGGAGTGGCTGGGGTGCCAATGCGCACGTCCCCGCCTTGCGCGCACTGCCCGAATACGAGCTCAAAGCCGTCTGCACCGCTCACGAGGCGACCGCGAAAGCATCGGCGCAGGCCTTCGGGGCGGAGCTCGCGTTTCACAATTTCGACGACATGGTGGCCCATCCGGACGTCGATCTCGTGGCCGTGGTGGTCCGGGTCCCGGGACACCAAAGCCTGGTCGTCCGAGCTCTCGAGGCAGGGAAGGCCGTCTTCTGCGAATGGCCACTCGGCGCGACACTGGTCGAGGCCGAGTCAATGGCGAGCCTGGCCAGCGCGCGCTCGCTACGCACGGCTGTGGGCCTTCAGGCACGCAGCGACCCGACGCTCATGTACACACGCGAGCTCGTCCAGCAGGGCTATATCGGCGAGGTGCTCTCGGCGAACTTCAGCTCGGTTGGACAGGCGGTAACCCAACGGGGCGAAGGACGAATCTGGCAGGGCAACCGTAAGAACGGCGCCAATACCTTGACGATTGCGGGCGGGCACGCAATCGATGCGCTCTGCTTCGTGTTGGGCGAGATCGAAGAGGTCTCGGCACGGCTGGCGACGCGCGTCACCGAGTGGCACCACACGGACACCGGCGAGACCGTCCCGGTCGATTCGCCGGACTGGATCAGCCTCTCCGGCCGACTGGAGCGCGGCGCCGAAGTGTCGTTCCTCGTCGCGACCGTGCCGTCGAGCCCGAGTGGCAATCGTTTCGAGATCTACGGACGCGAGGGCGCGCTCGTGATTTCCGGCGGCTCCTCGAATAGCGGGCCCAACCAACTGCACGGTGCGCGGGGCAAGGAGCATCTGACGGCGATGGAGCCACCGGAGCGCTTCACCCTGGTGCCGAACGGCACACCGGTGGGCGCGCCGCGCAACGTCGCACAGGCGTACGCTCGTCTCGGCCGTGCAATGTCCGCGGGCCAACCTTTCGAGCCCGACTTCGCTCACGCCGTGAAGAGGCACACGCTGATCGAGGCAATCGAGCGTTCGGCGGCCGAGCGACGCTCTGTGCGCGTCCAGGATGTGCGGACGGTCGGTGCTCGGAGCGCCGGTGGCGGCTGATCGTCGAGCGTTCGGCGAGCTCTTCGCCGCGCGCAAGCCATGCACGCGACCTCCGTGGCTCGGCCTGAGCGCGGGTCGCAGCGTAGAATTGGTTGAATCGCCGCGGCCCCGTGGTGGAATTGGCATACACATGGGTCTTAAAAACCCACGCCCGGGAGGGCTTGCGGGTCCGAGTCCCGCCGGGGCTACCGCATCCGATCGAGGCGGCGCGCGCGTTCGATCGCGGTCGCGAGCGCCACGACGCCGATGGCGGCGACCGCCCACCGCGCAATGAACATTGTCGGCGTATCCGGTAGCGGGACGAGAAAGCCGATGTCGCGTCCTGCCAGGAGAAACTCGATGTGGCCGACGATCGGCGACGCGAACGGGGCGTAGAAGAGTTGGCTCCAGGCCAGATCCCGCTCGTCGAGCGCCGCCGTCAGGTAGTCGACGTACAGCACGGCGACGCCAGCGATCTGAACGACGAGCCCCGCCACCGCAAGGGCGAGGATCGGGAGGCCGTGCCTCCATCGTCTCGCCGGCAATGTAACGATCGGCAGTAGGAGCAGCAGGCCCAGAGGCACGAGGTAGCGCGGACCCCATCCCCAGCCGCCGAACCAGCGCGAGAACGAGCCGAAGAGGAGAATGCGCTCTACGACGATCGCCGCGATCAATACGGCCTCGGCGCGGTGGCTCCGGGCGAACGCGGGCAGCGCCGCAATGCCACCAATTGAGAGCGGCGAGAAGAACACCAGTCCCTTTCCTGAACTGAGCGTGAGTCCGAAGACGCCAATGGCGACGGCGGCCGGGTCCAGAAGGAACGTGTTCCCGGTCCGGTCGAGGAAGCCAGACAGGAGGCTGCCGAAGCGCAGCGCGTGATACGTCAGGGCCGCGACGAGAAACGGGGCGAGACACCCAAGAAAGAGCCCAGCGTCGATGCCGGCGTCTCGGAGTCGGACGCGGACCGCATCGCCGGCCGCCGCGCCCGATCGCCCAAACCACGCGCCGTGCACGACATAAAGCAGAAATATCGGAACAGTTGCGGCGGTGTCCTCGCGCGTCAGGACCGCATATCCGAGCGCGAGGCCCGCGATGATGAGCCAGCGGCGCGGTCGAGTGTCGTCTTGCCGATGACGAATGAGGCAGTACGTGGTGAGCCCGATGAGCAAGCCAATCAGCGGTTCTGAGAAGACCGACTTGGCGTACGGCCAGGCGATCGTGCCGGCGCCGAAGAGGATCGCCAACGCGACGCCGCGTCGGTGCGAATCAGCGAGCAATCGTCCGAAGGCGTACGCCAGCGATCCAGTCGCGGCGGTGACCCACGCGTTCGTCAGCGCGGCCAGGAATCGCGGGTCGAGGCCGAGCGCCTTCCCCACGACGAGCGACGGGGCAAATGCGAGCGAGGTGCCGAGACCAAACACCGAGTACGGCTCGCTGGCGTGAAAGATCTCGTCGGTGATCCGGATCGTTCCGCGTTCGATAAGGTTTTCCGCGACACGAAACATCATCTCGCCGTCGTACGACTCGTATCGCCCGAGTGAGGTGCTGCCGTAGAGCGCCGCGAGGGCGATGAAGATCCCAGTTGCGATGAATGGATCGGCCGAACGTGGCGTGGGCGACGGCGACCCGCTCGACGGACTGTCATTGGTTGGACGCACCGAAGATACGATATCATCCTACGGCACGTTCGGCGACAGACTCCGGTTCGCTGGTGTGTCGCTGGCGTTGTCGGCGACCATGCGCTCTGGTACGATCCTTGGCCGATGAAGCGGCTGCTCGATCTTGTCAGGCGCTGGCGGACTCCGCGCCCCGAGTTCGGCGCCGGAACCGGCAACGACGAGTACGACTGGCGGATCTACCACGAAGAGTACCGCGCGCGAATGGTCGATCTCGAGCGGCTGCACACGACCGTGCTGCGGGATGGCGACTACACGTTCGGCGACGAAAGGCTCACGTTGGCGCGCTCGGGGCTCCTGCCGTTGCACGAGAATCACCGCCTCCTGTACGAAACGGTCTGCCAATTGAATCCGGCGTCAGTGCTTGAGATCGGATGCGGAGCGGGCGACCATCTGGCCAATATCAAGCTACTCGCGCCGAGCATCCAGATCCACGGGCGAGATCGGTCCGAGAATCAGCTTCGATTCCTGCGGGAGCGCCATCCCGAACTCGACGGCGTCGCCGGCGTGTTCGATGCGACGATGCCGTGGTCGAATCTGGTCCCAACGGTCGACGTGTGCTTTACGCAGGCTGTCCTGACACACATCCAGCTCGGCAACAGCCACTTCGTGACGCTCGCAAACATGTTTCGCGCGGCGGCGCGTCAGGTGATCCTGATGGAGAACTGGACGAAGCACTCCTTCCATGCCGACATCACGCGGATGTTTGCCGAGCGGATGATTTCGTGGCCGCGGCTCTTCCTCTACTACCGCGCGTCGGATGTGCCACGGCAACCGCATATCGTGGTGGCATCGGCGACCGAACTGCCCTACACGCCGCTGCTCGATGACGAGACGCTCACGCGGAGCGTACCGCCGATTTAGGGCGCCAGATTTCGCGAGTGCGCATCTGGCGAAGTCCGCGGATCGGGGGGACCATTGCGATGGATCTCCGCGATGGACATGCGATCGCCGATCCGCGTACCGGTCTCGGCCAGCGCGTTTCCCGGCAGTTCAACCGCGCCGCTCGCCTTCCAGTAGTAGCGCGACAGACGCCAGGGTGAAAGGCGCTCAGCCATGCCGATGACGATGTATTCACGATCGAAGAACAGGACGTCGATCGTGAACCGCATGAAGTGCGAGTGAACGGCGCGCGTTCTCGGCAGAACCAGACCGCCGCCGGCGGCCAGGCCGCGCCGACCCATAAGGCCAACAAATTGACCCCATGGACCGCGGGCGACCTCGGCATTGGCTGCCAGCACGACGTCACGAGTTTCGTTTCGGACGACCACAGTCATCGGGAGCTCACGTTTCGTATCGGAGTCGTGGTCCGTCGCCGGCGCCGCTAGCGATACAGCTGCTTGGCCTGCTTCTCCCGCACGTGCTGACTCGCTCGGGCGAGGATCTGCTTTTCCATGTTCGCGTTTTCTGGGAGCTTCTCCCAGTCGGCGTACTCGCCCTCCTCCGCCCAGGTCGCGAGCAGCCGCATCACGTATCCGATATGACGGCCGTACGGCGTGCGAAGCGCTCGCCGTCGCTCATCGGCGTCGACCTGACGCAGTCGAATGACGATGTCGGCGAGCGGGTAGAAACGCCGCTCCAGTTCCGTGCCAAGCTCGCTCTGACTGGTGGCCATTGTTGACGGCGATCCTTGTGCGCAGGTAGAGAAGTCATTTTAGTTCGTGTAGAGTCGAGCGGTGCGCTACATCGTCGCCATCGGATTGTTGGCGCCGGTCGCGTTCTACGTTTGGCTGGTCGTCGATCCAGGCTTGAACGGTCTCTTCGTCCTTCCGGTCGAGCACTTCACGATCGTGACGCTCGTCTCAATCGTTGCCCTGACGGTGGCACTCCTCGTCAGTCGCGCCGCAACCGCGCTCGAGCAGCGCGGTCCGATGGTGATCGCGCTCGGATTCTTCGTGATGGCGGCGTTCTTCTCAGTCCACGCGCTAACCACCCCTGGACTGCCGAGCAGTCAGTCGTCGTCGCAATACGCGACTGGCGACGCCTCCGGCGGGTACTCTGGCGCAGCCGCGGGAGCCGACCCCAGAAGTCACTCTCAGAGCGGGACGACCAGCGCCCCACCGGTCTTTGATTACGCGGGCACAGTCACCGGCGCGTCGGCGTATATCAGCATCGGATCGGCGTCGATCCTCTTCGCCCTCGCCTACACGCCGCTCCTGTCCCGGCGCCGGGTACGAGATCGGACGCTGTTCCTTATCGCGGGGGCCGCGGCTGGCCTGTTTGGCGTGGCGGCATTCACGGTGCCCGATCTCGTCGCGAAGCCGATGTTCACGGTTGCGCCCCTTTCCTATCTGGTTACCGGCGGCACGATCGCGCTGCTGTTGTTCGCGGCCTGGCGCCAATTCCGGGTCTTCCTGCGGAATCGATCGCCAATGCAGGGCGCGATCGTTGCGGCATTCATCCTGCTCGCCGAGGCGCAGGCGTACATGGAGCTATCGAGGTTCTGGTCCGTTCTGTGGTGGGGCTACCACATCCTCATGCTCGCGGCCGTGGTTACCGCCGTCGCTGCCCTCGTGCTCGAACTCGATCGTCGCCGTGGACTCGAACGGTTCCTTCCGACCGAAGTCGTGGAGCGCGTGGTGACTGGCGACGCGTTGCGTCTCGGCGGCGAGCGGCGCGCGGTGACAGTCATGTTTGCCGACCTTCGAAACTCGACCGCGATCGGCGAGCGTCTCTCGGCGGAGGACGTCGTCCAGCTCCTGAACGCCTACGTCGGCGCAATGGCGAACTGTGTCTTTGCCGAGGGCGGAATGCTCGACAAGTTTCTCGGCGACGGCGTGATGGCGGTCTTCGGCATCGCCGACCGCGACGGCGACACTGGCGCGGCCGCGGCGATTCGCGCCGCGCTCCGCATGCGCGAGGCGATCGCCGACGTCAATCGCGATTGGTCGCGTCGCCTCGGTGCGCCGATCGGATTCGGCGTTGGCATCCATACCGGTGATGCCGTGCTCGGCGCGGTCGGGATTCCCCGTCGCAGCGATTTCACCGTGATCGGCGACACCGTGAATACGGCCGCGCGCGTCCAGGAACTCTCGAAGACGTTCGCGACCGACATCGTTGTGACGGGCGACACGGTCGATCGCGTCGGCCGCGATGCCTGCGCCGCGCTTGAGCTTGGATCGACACCGGTGCGGGGACGCCAGGAGCCGGTGCGCGTCTATGGGATCGCTTAGGCGCGATCGACCGGATCTCCTGCGCCCGATTCAGGCCGCCGAAGCCCGGATCGGTAGCATCTTGCGCAAGTACTGTCCCGTGTACGAGTCCTCGCGCGCGGCGACCTCCTCGGGAGTCCCGGCCGCGACGACCAATCCGCCACCGGTGCCGCCCTCGGGTCCCATGTCGATGATCCAGTCGGCGCACTTGATCACGTCGAGGTTGTGCTCGATGACGATGACAGTGTTGCCCGTGTCGACCAGACGTTGGAGAACGTGGAGGAGTCGATCGACATCGGCAAAATGGAGTCCGGTCGTGGGCTCATCGAGGATGTAGGCGGTCCGGCCAGTCGCGCGGCGCGACAGTTCAGTTGCGAGCTTGACGCGCTGTGCCTCACCGCCGGATAGGGTCGTGGCTGGCTGGCCCATTCGCACATAACCCAGACCAACCTCGGCGATCGTGGCAAGCTTGTTCCGAATCGCCGGAATGTTCTCGAAGAATCCGAGCGCTTCCTGGACCGTCATCTCCAGGACATCCGAGATCGTCTTGCCCTTGTACCGAATCTCGAGAGCCTCTCGGTTGTACCGCTTGCCCTTGCAGACCTCGCAGGGAACGTAGACATCCGGGAGGAACTGCATCTCGATCTGGATGATCCCTTCGCCCTGACAGGACTCGCATCGCCCACCCTTGACGTTGAACGAGAACCGGCCGGGCTGGTAACCGCGCATCCGGGCATCCGGGACGGCCGAGAAGAGCTCTCGGATCGCGGTGAAGACGCCAGTGTACGTCGCGGGATTCGACCGCGGGGTCCGACCGATCGGCGTCTGATCGACGTCGACGACCTTGTCGAGGTGCTCCAGGCCGATGAACTCATCGTGTTCGAGTGGCCGGTCCTTCGCCCGATAGAGGTGCTGCGCCAGCCGTCGATAGAGAATGTCTTCGACAATCGTCGACTTCCCGGAGCCGGACACGCCGGTCACGCAGACGAACATTCCGAGCGGGAACGTGACGCTGACGTTGCGGAGATTGTTGGCGCGCGCACCGCGCACCACCAATGTCTTGCCGTTGCCCGGCCGCCGGGTACGCGGAATCGCAATTTCGCGATCGCCGCGCAGGTACTGACCGGTCAAGGATTCGGGTGTATCGAGCACGTCGTCGAGAGTGCCAGAGGCCACGACGCGCCCGCCGTTTTCGCCCGCGCCGGGCCCGATGTCAACGATCCAGTCAGCCGCGCGAATCGTCTCCTCGTCGTGCTCGACGACGAGGACGGTGTTGCCGAGATCGCGCAATCGCGTCAGGGTGTCAATCAGGCGGCGATTGTCGCGTTGATGCAGCCCGATACTCGGTTCGTCGAGGATGTACAGGACGCCCATCAGCGACGAGCCAATCTGGGTCGCCAGTCGGATGCGCTGCGACTCACCGCCGGAAAGGGTCGCCGACTGCCGATCGAGCGTGAGGTAGTCGAGCCCGACGTCCAGTAGGAAGCCGAGGCGCGCTCGAATCTCTTTGAAGATCTGACGGCCGATCACGCGCTGACGTTCCGTGAACTCGCTCTCGGCGACATCGAACCATTTCAAGGACTCCCGCACAGAGAGACGCGTGATGTCGACGATCGACCGTCCACGCATCGTGACCGAGAGACTCTCCGGCTTCAGTCGCGCGCCGGCGCATGCCGGACACGGCCGCGTGGACATGTAGCGCTCGATCTCGGAACGCACGAACTCAGACTCGCTTTCGCGATACCGACGCTCCAGGTTCAGGACGATTCCCTCGTACGTCGTCTCCAGCGTACGCCGATTGCCGTGCCGATCTTGATGCTCGACTGTGACCTTCTCGGTACGTGTGCCATTCAACAGGATCGACATCTGATGCTCGCTCAGTTCACGAAGCGGAACGGTCATCGAGAATCCGTAACGTCGGCCCACCGCCGCGAGAACGCGCATGTAGTAGGCATTCGTGTTGTTCGGGCGGCTGTACGGCTGGATCGCGCCCTCGGAGAGGCTGAGCGAGCGATCGGGAATGACGAGATCCGGATCGATTTCGAGAGCGGTGCCTAGGCCGGTACAGGCCGCGCAGGCGCCGTGCGGATTGTTGAACGAGAACGTCCGCGGCTCGATTTCACCCAGCGACACGCCGCAATGGACGCACGCGAAGTGTTCGGAGAAGAGCATCTCGTCGCCATCGACGACGTGGAGCAGCACGACGCCAGCGCCGAGCTTGAGCGCCGATTCGACGGAATCAGCCAATCGATTGTCCGTCTCTCCACTCGGCGCGGCGGCCCGGACGATCAACCGATCGACCACGATATCGATCGTGTGCTTCTTGTTCTTGTCGAGCTTGATCTCGTCGCTCAGGTCGCGAATCTGCCTATCGACACGCACGCGCACGTAGCCGTTCTTGCGGGCGTCTTCGAACACACGATCGTGCTCACCCTTGCGGTCGCGAATGATCGGCGCCATCAGCATGATTCGCGTGCCATCGGGCAGCGCCGTGATCGCATCGACGATCTGCTGAACAGTCTGCTGGCTGATCTCGCGACCGCAGCGCGGACAGTGCGGCGTGCCGAGCCGGGCGTACAGCAGCCGCATGTAGTCATAGATCTCGGTGACCGTGCCGACAGTCGAGCGCGGGTTGTGCGAAACGCCCTTTTGATCGATGGAGATCGCCGGAGACAGCCCTTCGATGTGATCGACGTCCGGCTTGTCCAACTGGCCGAGAAACTGGCGAGCGTAAGCGGACAGCGACTCTACATAACGGCGCTGTCCCTCAGCGTAGATCGTGTCGAAGGCGAGGGACGACTTGCCGGACCCGGACAGCCCGGTGATAACGACCAAGCGGTCGCGAGGGATATCGACATCGATGCCTTTGAGATTGTGTTCGCGCGCGCCGCGGACACGAATGAAATCCTGTGGCACGGGCATCGATTATACCGTCTAGCCAAACACCTAGAACAGACGATCGGATCGCCGGCCCGGCAATCAGGCGGGAAGCACCGCCTCGGCGCGCGACATCATGAGTTCTATCGGCGCCGCGCGACCGGTCCACAGCGTGAATGCGGCCGCTCCCTGGTAGACGAGCATTGGCAACCCACCCAGTGCCGACGCGCCCCGATGGGTCGCGGCGCGGAGAAGTGGCGTCAGCCGGGGGTTGTAGACCAGGTCGTAGACGAGCGCTTGCTCGGGAATCGCGTCGTCAGGAATGAGCGTCGCGTTCTCGGACGGTCCGCCACGCATCCCCACCGACGTGCAGTTGACAAGGAGTCCGGTGTCGCGCGAAATCGCCCCGATCGGAATCGCGTGGCACAACACGCCCGTGGCCGCCGTGACGTCGCGTGCCAGCGATGTCGCGGCGGCGGCGTTGCGGGCCGCGATCGCGATCGGATCCGCTCGCGCCCACGCGAGCGCAAATGCGGCCGCGCGCGCCACACCCCCCGAGCCGATCAAGGTCGCCCGGCAACCGGCCACCTCGACGCCCCTCTCACGGAGTGGGCGAATGAAGCCGTCCGCGTCGGTGTTGTGTCCCCTCAGGACGCCGCTCGAGTTGATGACCGTGTTGACCGCGCCAATCTGTCGTGCCCGCTCGTCCACGGTATCTAAGAGTGCCATTACGGTCTGCTTATGGGGGACTGTCACGTTGAATCCGACGCAGTCGGGCTGCCGTGCCCGTCGGACGATCGCGGCCAGATCGCTGGGTGGAGTCGGCCAGGCTTCATACCGAATCGGCAGGCCGAGATGATCGAACGCGGCCTGCTGAAAGATCGGCGAGATCGAATGCCCGAGGGGGAAGCCGATCAATCCGGCGACGAACGCCTTGTTGCCCTGGGTCATCGAGTCTCCGATCGCGCGCGCGCGACGTTGGTATTGTGCTCGGCTAGCGTCCGAGCGAAGAGATGCGTGCCGTCCGGTCGCGCCACGAAGTAGAGCAGATCGGTCGAGGGAGCATCAACGACCGCCGTGATACTCGCCAATCCAGGGTTGGCGATTGGCCCTGGCGGCAGACCTCGGACACGATAGGTGTTGTACGGTGAGTCGGTCGCCAGATCCGCCGCCGACAGGTCGCGCTTCCAGTACGCGCCGGTCGGCGCCGGGTCGGGCCCCGGCTGGACGGCGTACTGAACCGTGGGATCGGCCTGCAGCGGCATGTTCTGACGTAGGCGTGCCAGGAAGACGGCCGCGATAAGGGGCCGTTCGCTGGCCGCCTGTGCTTCGCGTTCGACGATCGACGCCAGGGTGACCAATTGATGAACAGTCAGGCCGCGACCGCGCGCGCGTCCCACGATCTCCGGCGTCACCCGGCGCTCGAACGTGTCGAGCAGGCGGTCGACCGCGTCGGTCGGCGATACGTCGCGGGTGAATTCGTAGGTGTCGGGGAACAGGTACCCTTCGAGCGTCGCGCCGGTCGGCAGATCGGACAGGAAGCTTCGCGAGACGCGTCGACTCGCCGCGGCGAGGAATGCCGTCCGAGTGCCTGGACGAGCCGACTCGAACACATCGGCGATCTGGGCGAGACGAAACCCTTCCGGAATCGTGATCTTCAGGCTCGGAGAGCGCCCGCGCTGAAGTAGTTGACGAATTTCGCTCGGGCGCATCGACGGCGCAATCTGATACTCACCGGCCTCGAACGATGCGTCGAGGCCTTCATTGCGAGCCTGCAGCCGAAAGGCGAGCGCGTCACGCACGAGGCCAGCCTTTCCCAGATTCTCGGCGATCGTCGTGGCATTTTCGCCCGGGGCGACGACGAATCGTCGCGGACGGCTATCGTCGCCGGCCGCGGAATCATCGTCGCCGACGAAGGCGCGAACGCTCGACAGGATCGGCACGGCTTGGCGCGACCGCGCGTTCCAAGCAGTCACAAACAGCGCCGTGCCACCGGCGAGCACGAAGATTACGGCGATGAGCGCGATCGCGACCAGTTTCATTGCGCCGGACGCCGGCGCGCGTCGAGGAATGACTGGAGAACGATCGAGGCGGACATCGAGTCAACGAGTTCGCGGCGACGCTCACGCCGGACGTTGCCTTCGCGCAGATAGCGGTGGGCCTCGGCCGTGCTCAGGCGCTCATCCCAGAATACGATCTCGATATCGCATCGTGACCGCAATTCGTCGCCGAACCGCCGGGCCCGGATAGCCTGCGGCCCTTCCTCCCCGGACATCGAGACCGGCAACCCGACGAGGATCATCGCGACGCCTTCGGCGCACGCCAGGGCTGCCACCGCGTCGGCATTCGCGCGCCGGCCTCCGGCGGTGAGCGGGTTCCGCGCGGCGGCGACGATGCGATTCGGATCGCTGATCGCGATGCCGATCCGTTTCTCGCCGAGATCAAGGCACAGAATCGACCCCGGTGATTCGGTCATCGCGGTGGCGCATTCAGATCGAGCGCAACATCGACGCGCCACGCCCAAGGAATCCAGGATGGCTCCAGCCGCACGATCGGGTCGGCGGGCAGGTTCAGCCGCGCCCGCAGATCGCGGCGCGTGGTCTCAGGGAGCCGGCCGCGGGCATTGTCTCTGACGGCATTCACGTCGAACTCCGCCACCGCCGGCGTCGCCATCGGGACGCTCAACCTCATCGTCCCGGCGGGAGATCCGACGACGCGCGGCTCGCCAACCGCGATCTGACCTCGCGGAATGAAGAACCCCGCCGGCGCAACCGGTCGCCACGCCGCGCGCGCGGCCGCGCCGACCTCGGAACGCGCGTAGAAGCCCGCCGACACGCGTCCCTGTACTCGACACGTCAACGCCGACGCAGTCGCGCCCGTTTGCGCATCACACTCATCCCGCAACAGGACTGTCCCGATCGTTTGCTCGACGAGGACATCGTCCGGGTTCGCCTCCGCGCGAAGCGCCCGGATGCCCTCAGTACGAAGGCGATCGATCGCGATCTCCCGCGCGCGCGCACGGTCCTCGTCCAGGACGCGTGGATTCGTGCCGACACCGCCGCCGGTGATCGGCGCTTCATTTAGGGCTGTGATGGTGGTGGACAGTGGCCCGAGGACGCGATTCACTTCGAGGCGCCCGGCATTCCCAGCGTCGCCCGGAAACCGCGCCCGAATCGGCGCGCGGACAATCGCGTCCACCGCTCCCGCGATGCTGGCTTGAGCGGTTGTGACGTACCGGGCGCCACTGGCCGTCATCACCTCCGTGCCGATCGGTATCGTGGCGCTCGCGCCCGACCGATTGACGAACGTCACGATACCGGTGGCGTACGCAGACGGATCTGCCTGGCGTCCCTGGACCGGCACCTGCTCCTGCGCCTCAATAACGACGACTCCCTCGCGCCCGCGAACGGCGCCGGCTCTCGGAGCCGAGCCAGCGGTACCGATGTCGACCGTTATCTCGATCTGATCGCTGAGGTCGGTCACGCGCGGATAGATGACGATCGCGATGCGGGGAACCAGCAGTGCAATCACCGCGACAACCAGCACCGCGGCGCCAAGAACCATCCAGCGCGTTCGGTGACTGGCCCGTGCCATCAGGACGGTCCGACCGTATGACCGCCCGAGATGCATCGTCGACCGCCGGGCGTCAGCGCCCGACGTACTGACGGACGATGTCGCCGAGGCTCGCGAGTGCGCCGTCGAGTTCACTCACTCGCGGGCCGCCGGCCTGGCCGTTGTCCGGTCGGCCACCTCCGCGCCCGCCGACGAGTTCACCTAGACGGGCCGCGACCGTCCCAGCGTTGACCGGTCCACCTTGCGTCGCCATCACGACGATGGTGGCCTTGCCGTCCGACCCACTTCCGAGCGCAACGATGCTTGGACCGAGGCGAGACCGCAGGATATCGCCCAGGTGGCGAAGACCGGCCACGTCGGCATCGTCGATACGTGCGCCGAGGATCCGGACGCCATCGACGACCACCGCGCGGGCGATCAGATCGTCGGCCGCGGCCGCTCCGCGCTCGCGCCGTAGGCGTTCGATCTCGCGTCGTTGTGCATCAGATTCCGACAGCAACGCTTCGATCCGGCCGGACACGTCGTTCGACCGGAGCAGACCGGCGATCCGATCGAGTTCGGCCAGACGCGCGCGCGCGTACTCCTCGGCGGCGCGACCAGCGAGCATCTCGATTCGGCGCACGCCGGCCGCGACCGATGTTTCGGAGACGACGATCGCGATGCCAATCTCTCCGGTGCTACCGACGTGGCAGCCGCCGCACAGCTCGCGGCTGTGATCGCCAAACGAAACCATCCGCACGATGTCGCCGTACTTCTCGCCGAAGAGCGCCATCGCGCCTCGCTTCACGGCATCGTCATACGTCGTCTCGTCGGTGACCCGATGAATGTCGTGCCGTATTGCCGAGTTGACGTGCCGCTCGATCGCGACGAGTTCATCGTGCGGAATCGGCGCGATGTGCGAGAAGTCGAAACGAAGCCGATCCGGCGCGACCAACGACCCAGCCTGGTGGACGTGCGCGCCCAGGATATCGCGAAGCGCCCGATGGAGAAGGTGCGTCGCCGAATGGTGCGCCATCGTGTCGCGACGACGTTCGGCATCGACCGTCAAGACGGCTTCCGCGCCAATCTCGATGACGCCGGAATCGATCCGCGCGTGATGCACGATCAATTCCGGAACCAGTCGCCGCGTGTCGGTGACGGTCGCGAGGCCGGTCGCGGACTCGATGGTGCCGGTATCGCCCACCTGACCGCCGGATTCCGCGTAGAACGGCGTCGCGAGGCTGACGATGTCGACTTGACTACCCGCTTCAGCCCGCTCGACCGCGCCCTCTGGGCCGACGATGCCGACGACCAACGAGCGCGACCGTAGCTCTTCGTAACCAACGAAGGTCGTCTCGGGCGCGCCGAGGCCGCGAAGCGCGTCGATGGTCCCCGACTCGGCTCCCGCCCGACCGGCGGCCCGTGCCATCGCCCGCTGTCGGGCCATCGAGGTGTCGTAGCCTGTCCGATCGACAGCGAAACCAGCTTCGTCCGCAATCTCCTCGGTCAATTCAAATGGAAAACCGTAGGTGTCGTACAGCCGGAATGCCTCGTCGCCCGAGAGAGAGGATGCCCCGCTCGCCCGAGCGCGACCGATCGCGTCCTCGAGCAGTGCCAGGCCGTTCGTGAGCGTGCGGTCGAACTTCTCCTCTTCGATCGCGACGACACGCGCGACGAATTCCTGACGATCGCGCAACTCGTTGTACGCGTCGCCCAACTGCTCGATGACGGCGCCCGACACGCGCGTGAGGAACGGCTCGGTGAACCCCAGTTTTCTCCCGAAACGGGCCGCGCGACGAAGGATCCGACGAAGGACATAGCCGCGCCCTTCATTCGACGGCAACACGCCGTCGCAGATCAGGAACGCGATCGAGCGGGTGTGATCGGCGATGACGCGATGCGGAAACCCGGCTTCGCCGCTGTCGTACGGGGTGCCGGATATCTCGGCGACGAAGTCGACGATGCCGCGAAGGAGATCCGTGTCGTATCCGCTCGCGACATCCTGAAGCACCATCGCGAGCCGTTCCAGGCCCATTCCCGTGTCGATGCTCGGGCGCGGAAGCGGCGTCAGCGCCCCGGATGCGTCGCGGTCGAACTGCATGAAGACGAGGTTCCAGATCTCAAGCCATCGATCGCAATCGCAGACGCCGACGGCACAATTCGGCGCGCCGCAGCGGTAACGCTCTCCGCGGTCGATCACGATCTCGCTGCACGGACCGCAGGGGCCGGTGTCGCCCATCGACCAGAAATTGTCCTTCGCCCCGAGCCGAATGATGCGCTCGCGGGGAATCGTCGTGAGCTCCAACCAGAGCCGCTCGGCTTCGTCGTCTTCGGTGTAGATGGTCGCGTACAGCTTGTCCTTCGGAAGGCCGTAGCCCTCAGTCAACAATTCCCACGCGTACGAGATCGCCTCGCGCTTGAAGTAATCGCCGAACGAGAAATTGCCAAGCATTTCGAAAAACGTCTGATGGCGCGCCGTGCGCCCGACGTTGTCGAGGTCGTTGTGCTTTCCGCCCGCGCGGACGACCTTCTGAGCCGTTACCGCTCGGCGGTACGGTCGTGTCTCGACGCCGCGAAAGACATCCTTGAATTGGACCATTCCCGCGTTCGTAAAGAGAAGCGTGGGATCCCCACGCGGAACGAGGGAAGAGCTTGGAACGATCTGATGGCCGCGCAGCGCGAAAAAATCCAGAAACTTCTGGCGAATCTCGCTTCCACGCATATGGCGCACCGCCATTTCAGGCGCAACGGTCGTCGGCATGTCAGTCCTTGCTCCCACTCATGTGTCGGGCTACTCTCCTTCCGGACGAATGCCGCCGATAAGCAGTCCGGCCGCGCGTGCCGCGCCGTAGACGTCCGCGACGCTGACGTCCGCCGCCACGGCGATGCGGACACAGTCATCGTGCTCTGGCGCCGCGCTGACCGCGCCGTTGAACGATTTTACCTTGACGCGAACGGCCCCCCACGGCGTTTGGACTGTTTCCTGCCATCGGTCGGCGGTGTAGCGCGTCAAGCGCTGAACCCGAACGCCCAGAGTCGACGTTCGGGCGATGATTGCCCGAGCCAGTGTCGGTTCATCGTCCGGACGACAGATGACCGACAGCTTCGTGGCGGGACGATTCTTCTTCATCTGTATCGGGCTGAAGAACACATCGAGCGCGCCGAGACGCAGGAGTTCGTCCATCGCCGCGCCAATCGCCTCACCGGTCGCATCGTCGAGATTGGTTTCGAGAAGCGACACGTGATCGCGCGGACCAGTCACACCGGTGGGCTGACCCAGCCAGAGGCGAAGTGCATTTGCCCACGGGAACTCTTTGCGGCCGAAGCCATAGCCGATGCTCTCGACCCGCATGGCCGGCTGTGAGAACGTCGCCAGTGTCGTCACGATCGCCGCGCCGGTCGGCGTCACGAGTTCACCTTCGACGGTCGTCGGCGTTAGCGGCGCGCCGGCAACTCGCGCTAGTTCGAGCGTCGCCGGCGCTGGCACGGGAAGGACGCCGTGCGAGCCCCGAACCTTGCCGCTGCCCGATGGAAGCGGCGAGCAGAACACAGCCTCGACGCCGAGCCGGTCCAAGCCGAAGGCGGAGCCCACGATGTCGACGATCGCATCGACCGCCCCGACTTCGTGGAAATGCACGCGATCGATTGGCTCGCCGTGGACGGTCGCCTCTGCGACAGCCAGACGGCGAAAGATCGCCGCTGCCTTCTCGCGAACGGACGACGAAAGCGACGAGCGATCCAGGATTTCGACGATATCCGCGAGATGGCGGGTCGGCTGATCCTCGGTCACGCGCACCGAGATAGCGGTGCCGCGAATGCCCTTGCTGATGATCGGCGTGGATTCGATCTCGTAGCCGCCGACGGGCAGCGCCGCGACCGCGTCGCGCAACTCGTCGAACGACAGTCCAGCGTCGACCAGCGCGCCCAGGGTCATGTCGCCGCTGATTCCCGAATAGCAGTCGAAGTACGCGATGGCCATCGTCGCTCTAGCTTAGCGATTGGGCACTCCTCGGAGGAGTCGGCAAGCTGGACGCATGCGATGCCACCGCGCGAAGCGCGCGGGGCGTCGAAATCGGGCGTCGCGCAACAGGTTGATATAATCGGTCGCTCTGAACACGGTCGAGTGGCGCGACGATGCGCTCGTGCTGATCGATCAACGGCACCTACCCGGCGATCTGCGGATCGAGCGGTGCGAATCGGTCGAAGCGGTCGCGCGGGCCATCCGAGAACTGCGCGTCCGCGGGGCGCCGGCAATCGGGATTGCGGCCGGATTCGGCGTGGCGATCGCGGCCCGCGATTCGACAGCCGAGGCTGTGGCCGACCTGTTCGTCGACCTCGAGCGCGCGGCCGCACTCCTGAAGGCGACGCGACCGACCGCCGTGAATCTCGCCTGGGCGGTCGACCGTGTCGTCGCGGCGGCCAGCGGTTGCCTCACGATCGAGGAGTCGAGACAGACCACGCTCTCGGTGGCGCAGCGCATTGCGCGCGATGATCTCGCGAGCTGCCATGCGATTGGCTCACACGGCGCGCCGCTTATTCCCGAAAATGCGCGCGTTCTCACGCACTGCAACGCCGGGGCACTCGGCACCGCTGGCTACGGGACGGCTCTGGGCGTGATTCGCTCGGCGCACGCGGCCGGCCGAATTCGCGAAGTCGTGGTCGACGAGACGCGACCGGTCCTGCAAGGCGCGCGCCTGACTGCCTGGGAGCTACTGTGCGATGGCATTCCGGTCACGCTGATCACCGACAACGCGGCGGCTCATTTCATGCAGCGCGGCCGTATCGACGTCGCGATCGTTGGCGCCGACCGCATCGCCGCCAACGGCGACGTCGCGAACAAGATCGGCACATACGGCGTCGCCGTCCTTGCGCGTGCGCACGACATCCCGTTCTACGTCGCCGCGCCACTCTCGACGATCGATCTTTCGATCCCGGACGGCTCGCATATTCCGATCGAAGAGCGCTCGCCCGATGAGGTGACGACGATCGGAGGACTGCGCATCGCGCCCGACAATGTCCGGGCCGAGAATCCGGCCTTCGACGTGACACCGTCGCGTCTCGTCAGCGGCATCATCACGGATCGTGGCGTGGCTCGTGCTCCCTATGCCGAGTCGCTCGCCGCGCTCTTTCGTGAATCAACGCTATCGTCGGCGCGGCAGGCTTCCGCGTAGGAATCGCCTGACCAGCTCCAGAGGGAACAGCTCGCGTGCTCAATCTCGTCGTAGTCGGTTCAGTCGCACTTGACTCACTCGAGACGCCGTTCGGCCGTGCCGACGACGTCCTGGGTGGTTCGGCGGTCCATTTCTCACTCGCGGCGCGACCCTTTGCGCCAGTTGGTATTGTTGGCGTGGTTGGCGACGATTTCCCACGCGACCACGTCGAACTGCTCCGGGCGCGTGACATCGACGTCAGTGGCTTGTCGACCGAGTCGGGTCGAACATTCCGCTGGTCGGGGCGATATGAGTTCGACCTGAATACCGCGCATACGATCGACACCCAATTGAACGTTTTCGCGGACTTTCGGCCAAACCTGCCCGACTCGTATCGTCACGCACGGTATCTGTTCCTCGGAAACATCCACCCCGCGCTGCAACTGGAAGTGCTCGATCAGGTCGAGCGTCCGACATTCACGGCTCTGGACAGCATGAACTTCTGGATCAGCCGGCGCCGCGATGACCTGACAGCGGTCATGCGCCGGGTCGACGCGGTCCTCATCAACGAGGGCGAGGCTCGCCAGTACGCGAACACGCACAGCCTCCCGAAGGCCGCGCGCGCGATCCTGGAACTGGGACCGCGCGTGGTCATCGTCAAGAAGGGCGAGTACGGCAGCGTGCTGTTCACGCAAGATGGCTACTTCGTGACACCGGCCTATCCCCTGGAGGACGTTCGGGATCCGACCGGCGCCGGTGACAGCTTCGCCGGGGCGTTCATGGGATATCTGGCGCGGCACGATCGCGTCGACGAGGCGACGCTGCGGCGAGCGGTCGTATTCGGTGGAGTAGTCGCTTCGTACACTTGCGAAGAGTTCGGTTCACGACGGCTCGTCAGTCTCACGCGAGACGAAATCGGCGAAAGATTCCGCGCATTCCGGCGGTTCACGCATTTCGAGGACGATCGGGAGGGGTATTGATGGCAACAACGGCGATCGCGCGACACGATGTCAGAGACCTTGGTTTGGCCGGTCGCGGCCGACTGCGAATCGAGTGGGCCGAGTCGGAAATGCCGGTGCTCCGGCAAATCCGAGAGCGATTCGCGACCGAAAAGCCGCTCAAGGGCGTCCGGATCGCGGCTTGCCTCCACGTGACAACCGAGACGGCCAATCTCATGATCACGCTGGCGGCCGGCGGAGCCGAGGTATGGGTCTGCGCGTCGAACCCGCTATCGACCCAGGATGACGTCGCGGCCGCGCTCGTGGCGCAGCACGCGATGGGCGTGTATTCGATCAAGGGTGAGGACGAGGGCACCTACTACCGGCACATCCGCGCCGTCCTTGACGCCAGACCGACGTTCACGATGGACGACGGCGCCGATCTCGTGTCGGTCCTTCATAAAGGCGAGGCCGGTGACATCAGCCGTGTCATCGGCGGCACCGAGGAAACAACCACCGGTGTCGTACGCCTTCGCAGCATGGAGAAGCACAAGGTCCTGAAGTACCCGATCGTCGCCGTAAATGAAGCGATGACGAAGCACTTCTTCGACAACCGGTATGGCACCGGTCAGAGCGCGCTCGACGGAGTGATTCGCGCGACCAATGTTCTCATCGCGGGTCGAACAGTGGTCGTCGGCGGTTACGGCTGGTGCGGGCGAGGGGTCGCGGCACGCGCACGCGGCCACGGCGCGCAGGTGATCATCACCGAGATTGACCCAATGCGGGCTCTCGAGGCCGTGATGGACGGTTTCCGCGTGATGCCGATGGCGAAGGCGGCCCGCGAGGGCGACATATTCATCTCTGTCACAGGCGGGTACAACGTGATCGATCGGCGGCACATCGAGAAGATGAAGGACGGCGCGATCCTCAGCAACGCCGGTCATTTCAACGACGAAATCAACATTCCGGCATTGGTCGAACTTTCAGGGGGCAAGCGCCGAAAGGTGCGCGACTTCGTCGAGGAGTTCACGCTTGTCGATGGGCGGCGCATCAATCTCCTGGCAGACGGACGTTTGGTGAATCTCGCCGCGGCCGAAGGGCATCCCGCATCGGTGATGGACATGAGCTTCGCCAATCAGGCGCTCGCCGCCGAGTGGGTACTCAAGAACGCGGCGAAGCTGAAGCCGAAGGTGTACAACGTGCCGGAGGACATGGATCGCGAGATCGCGCGTCTGAAGTTGAAGGCGATGGGTGTCGAAGTCGATCGCCTTTCGCGGGAGCAGCGCGTCTACGCGTCGTCCTGGCAGTCCGGGACCTAGGATCTCCGATGGCACAGGCACGCATCGCGTTCGGAACCGACGGCTGGCGAGCAATCATCGCCGACGACTACACGTTTGAGAACGTCCGTGTCTGCGCCCAGGCGTTTGCTGAGGAGCTGCTGACCGATCGCGGCGAACGGGGCTGCGTGATCGCGTACGATAACCGATTCGCCAGCGAGCATTTCGCCGACGCCGTCGCCGAAGTGATGGCTGGCAACGGCGTCCGAGTCATCCTGTGCCGGCCTGGCACGCCGACACCGGTTCTGTCGTTCTCGATCATCGATCGCGCGGCGGCCGGCGGCGTCATCATCACGGCCAGCCACAACCCCGCGATCTGGAACGGATTCAAAGTCCGTGGCGACTACGGTGGCGCAGCCGCGCCGGAGACGTTGACGCGCCTCGAAGCGCGCATCGCCGCGATTCAGAGCGGCCAGCCGCCCAGACGGCTGGCGTTCGACGACGCGACGCGCCAAGATCTGATCGAGATCTACGACGCGGGACCGCGATACGAAGCGAAGGTTCGGTCGCTCCTCGACACGGAATTCATTCGCGATCGCGGCCTCACGATCGTCCACGACGCGATGTACGGCGTCGGCGCTGGTTGGATCGAGCGGCTTGTCGGCGGCGGCCGCACGCGGGTCATTCCCGTCAACGCCGAACGCAATCCGATCTTTCCGGGCATCAACCCAGAGCCGATTTCGCGGAATCTTGGCGGCCTCCTCGACGGTGTGCAAGCGAATCACGCCGACCTCGGCATCGCGACCGATGGGGATTCCGATCGACTCGGATTGGCCGATGAACGGGGCGAGTTCATCGATCAGCTTCGG
The DNA here is from genome assembly GCA_004297775.1 of Chloroflexota bacterium. Lineage (GTDB taxonomy): Bacteria > Chloroflexota > UBA6077 > FW602-bin22 > FW602-bin22 > FW602-bin22. Next base: position 27,070 of record SCUE01000026.1, read on the forward strand.
GCCTATTCGCTGATCGTGCTCTACCTTCTCGAAGTACGTGGTCTGCGCGGTCCGATCGTCAAGACGCTGTCGACCAGCACGATGCTCGATCGGCTGGGTGAACAGTACGGCGTGCCGGTTCACGAGACCGGGGTCGGATTCAAGTTCGTCGCGCCGAAAATGGTCGAGACGAATGCGATCGTCGGTGGCGAAGAGAGCGGCGGTTACGCGTTCGGCAATCACATCCCGGAACGAGATGGCATCGTCGCCGGCCTATACATCGCCGATATGATGGCGCGACTCGGCAAACGCCCGAGCGAGCTCGTCGAGTACCTGTTCTCGAAGGCGGGAACGCACTTCTACGATCGAGCCGACGTCGATTTTCCAGCCGACAAGCGCGCGGACATCGTAGCCAGGCTGACATCCGCGACGCCGGATCAGATCGGCGGTGAGCGTGTCGTCCGAAGTCAGACGACCGACGGATTCAAGTGGATCAGCGATCGTGGGAGCTGGCTCCTGATTCGTTTCAGCGGCACCGAGCCGATCATGCGCGTCTACACCGAGACCGGTGACCAGGCCAAGGTGCAACGCATCCTCGACCAAGGCCGCGAGCTAGCCGGAGTCTGAGTGCCGCGCCGCCGCCTACCGGCGGAACAGCATCACGTACTCGTGCTTGAACACGTAGAGCCCCATCTTGAGCGCGCGATACCGCCAGAGGTTCGTTGCCTTGCCCTTGCCGCGCACGTTGCCCTGGATATCCTTGACGTTGATCGCGCGAAGCGTCAGACCGGCCTTCGTGCACTCATTCATAGCGTGGAAGCCGAGCGGGCGTAGACGACCAGCGCTGAAGGCGCCGCCGATGACGAGCACGACGTGCCCGCCCGCGCGCACGCGTTCGGCGGCGAGACCCGCGACCGTGCCGAAGGCGCGTAGAAAAGCCGCTTCGTCGACGGCGTTGGACAGATCGCGCGCGTCGGTCGAGAAGCCGATGATGTCGTGGTACGGCGGATCAAGCAACACGCAGTCGACGTCGGCGCGGCCGTGCGACGCGAGGTGGCACCGAATGTCGGCGGCCGTCTCCCAGGCTCGTGGAGTCGCCGACGAGAACCTCAGCGGTCGTATCCGAGCTGCTTTCGGCCAGCGCGATGCGCTCGCGTGACTGCTCGGCGATATCTGCGTTCAGCTCGACGCCGATTCCATTCCGGCCGAGTCGGCGACACTCGATCAGTGTCGTGCCCATCCCGCTGAACAGGTCGAGCACCCAATCGCCGGGTCGCGTGAATCGGCGCAGGATTTGATTCGGAATCTGGGGGACGAAGTTCCCCCAGTAATCGCCCGCATGGCTCGACGCGCGATCGCGGGCGCCGAGTTGCCACAAGCTGTCGGTGATGATGTCGGGGAAATCGCGCCACTGGTCGAGATCGAACTCTGGCGGTCCGCCCGACCTCGGCGCTTCTTGACCGCCCAAATCAGCCGTGTGTATAGTCGAATTCCCCGCCAAGGTAGCTCAGTTGGTAGAGCACGGCACTGAAAATGCTGGGGTCGCCAGTTCAATTCTGGCCCTTGGCACTACTCCTTCACCGATCGGTGGCGCCAGACTTCGATCGCTTGCTGCGCGAGGTCTGACGCGGCTTCATCGCTTTCGGCGGCGGTGGCGAGGTCGTCGGCCGGGAATCCAACTTCAGCCTGGATGGCTCCGCCGTCGAGCAGGGCGCGAACATGATCGAGCGCTCGGCCATTTCCCGGCCGAAACCGCCAGGCGGACTCGAGGCCAACGCGACGCATCAGCGACGCGATCCGCAGACAGCCAATCGCGGCCAGCCGATCACGATCCTCGATCGGCGCCTCGGTCGGCCACGTCACACCATGTGCCCGAATGCGCGCCACCAGGCCGGATCGTACCGATCGGGTTGTCGCGCGGAGGCATCGACCGCTGGCGTCAGGTCACGGTGATAGCGGCGCAGGACTTCGTACGCGGCCGCGATCGACTGGAAGCGCGCGGCCTTCTCGGCGTCGCCGGGGTTGAGATCAGGATGGAGCGCCCGCGCGAGCGCGATGTAGCGCGCCCGAATCTCGTCTGGCCTGGCGCGGCGCGGGAGATCGAGCGTTCGCAATGCCTCGACGCGATCGCGCTCGGTGGTCGCCGCGCGTGTCACCTCTGATCCTCATCGCACGACTGATTGACGTAACCGGATCGGAACGGCTCGACGCGATTCTCCTCCAGGACGAAGCGGTGTCGATGAATGCAGCCGACGTCGTTGCGGAGCAGGTGAATCGAGACCGAGGGCCGCGTGTTGGCCGCTACCACGCGATGGATGTCGTCGCGCGGCGGCATCAATTCGTAGAAATCGCCGCGTCGCAGATGGCGGCGATCGACCAGTCGAAGGTCAGCCCGATCCTCGATCTCGGTGGCTTCCCGCGCGAAGACCTCCTCGAACTGCTCGCCGCGATAGAGGCCCACCAGGCCCCAAGCGAGGTGATCGTGGATGGGGGTTGCGGCGCCGGCCGGGACGACCAGACTTGAGATCGAGAGGCTGTGATCGAGGCGGCGATACAGGAGATAGGACCCGATTCCGCCGCCCATGCCGCTGGCGATAGCCGGAACGGCGAACTCCTCGGGTAGCCACGAGTCGTCACGCAGCAGGTCGCGGAAAGGCTCTCGGAGTCGATCGATCACGTCCCCTGAATCCGGCGTGGCATCGATGATTGCCTCGACCGTATCGACGAAAGCGCGAAATCGCCGCGTGTTGACGAGGAACTGGTTGGCGATCATGGCGACTCTGTCTCAGGCGACGTGGGAACCGCGCTCGTTCCGATGGCAGTGGCAACCTCACGGCACATGCTGGCCGCGAGGACAGCGTTGCGTGAAGCGTTGACGAGCTTCGCCCAGGCGGCCCAATCACGCGAGCCCTTGCGGGCAGTCGCTTCGTCGCGCGCCAGTCGGTGTAACTGCGAGATGGCCCGGTTGATGCTGTTCGCAAGCAGGCGAGCGCGATCCTCCGGGCGTTCGATCGCCGCGATCAGCGCCAGAGCGGCTTCGACATCCGGCGGAACCTCACGACGACCGTGCTCGCTCATGCCTGGCCGTCGGCGCCGAATGGCTCGCGCGCGATCACCGTCCCGGCGCGAATCTCGATCACCTGCGACCGGTCGAGGAAATCGCGATCGATCGCAGTGAGATCGGTCGTGGTCACGATCACTTGCTGGCCCTCGTGGGATGCCGCGAAGACGCGCCGCCGGCGATTGGCATCGAGTTCGGACAGGACATCGTCGAGCAGAAGTATCGGCCATTCACCGGTCACCTCGCGAACGTACTCGCCCTCGGCGATCTTCAGCGCAAGCGCGCCGGCCCGTTGCTGGCCACGCGAGCCGTAGGGTAGGAGGTCGTGTCCGGCATTCGTGAGGCGCAGATCGTCGCGATGCGGTCCGACCAGAGTTTGCCCGGTCGCGATGTCGCGTCCGCGGCTGGCGGTCAGGGCACGCCGAAACGTATCCGCGACGTCGCCGATTGCGTCGACGGTCGCGCCTTCGACGCCGTCGATGGTCGCGCGATACTCCGCGTCAAGCGTTTCGGCGCAGTCGGTGAGCGCGCCGTGGGCATCGCGTACCAGGGTCGTCAACCGACGAACCATTTCCATACGTCGCGCCACGATGTAGGCGCCAGTGTTGACGAGCTCTTCCGACCACACGTCGAGATGCTCGTGACGGCCCCCGCCCTCGCGCATCTGCTTGAGGAGTGAGTTCCGCTGCTGGAGCACCTTGCCGTAGCGCGACAGGGAGCGCACGTGGCGGCCATCCACCTGCGCGATTGCGAGGTCCAGAAAGCGGCGACGCTCTGACGGTGGACCGAGAACGAGATCCAGGTCCGCCGGGCTGAACTGGACGACCGTCACCTGGCCGATCACGTCGATCGCCCGGCGCGGCACGCCGTTCACCTTGTACCGCTTGACGACGGCGCGCGTCGAGTCTCTGGCATTGAGACGCTCGCCGTTTCCGATTACGATCTCGACGCGGACCGGACCGGAGCGACGTTCGCACTGACCCGAAACACGCGCGAATCCGGTGTCGGAGTCTTGCACGCCCCAGTGCAACATCTCGCGGTCGGCCGTCGATCGCAGTGACTTGGTGGTGGAGAGGAGGCGTATCGCTTCGAGGAGGTTGCTCTTCCCCTGCGCGTTGTCGCCGTAGACGACGACTGCATCGCGCAGGGGAAGATCGAGTCGCGCGTAGTTGCGGAAATTCGTCAGCGAAAGGCTGGAACAGCGCACAGGTAAACGCGACGCGCTACGGCGTCGCGATGCGCCGGCAGGGAGTCGAGTTAGCCCGCGGCCGCCATCGATGCACGCTCGCCCAATCGCGCTTCGAGCGCGGCAACCCGCTGCTCGAGCTCGACGATCTGCGCAACGGCGCGCGGCGAGAATCGCTCATCGCGTGTCAGCGTCAGGGCGCGGCGAAGATCGAGCAGATCGCCCTCGCTGTAGACCCGACGGCCGCCCGCGCGCGCCGGATGAACGAGTCCCGCGCGTTCCCAGTTATGAAGCGTTCGCCAATGGACGCCAAGCCGCTCAGCGACTTCACCGACAGAGTACACCCGCTGCTCCCGACGCTAATTTCGAATGGATGGATAACAGTGATTATAGCCACCGCCATCGGGTGAATACCCGAACTGTCAAGTCGGGCGGGCGCGCGCTGGCGCGCCTGAAGCGACGCGCCTTGTCACGGTAGGCGTCGGCCCGATGTGATACCCAAGTGACCGCCCAAGGTACCAGCCGAGTTCACGATCCAAGTCTCCGTGACGGACAGTATCGGCCTCGCCCCGGCGGCCACGGCGCGTGAGGTGCGATCGCGCTTCCGAAGAACGTCGCTCACGAATTTGTCATCCAGCGCCAGTTTGCCATCTTGATCTCGGGCGACGCCGCGATAAACTGATCGCGTGACAGTTGGAGTCGCCATCGACCGCGAACGGATTTCCGACTTCTGCCGCCGGCACGGAATCCGTCGCTTGTCGCTCTTCGGTTCCGTGCTTCGCGACGACTTTCGCGCCGATAGCGACGTCGACGTCCTGGTGCAGTTTCAGCCGGGTCACGTACCCGGATTCGCTTTTTTTGGCTTGCAGGATGAGCTATCCGACCTCATCGGGCGCACCGTGGATCTCAATACGGCCGGGTTCCTGAGCCGTCACTTCCGCGACAGCGTTGTGGCGGACGCAGAGGTGCTGTACGACGCGGCGTGACGAGGCATTGCGACTTCGTGACATGCTCGACGCTTGCAGCAAGGCGGTCGTATTCACCAATCTCCGCGCGCGGCCCGACCTTGACGCGGATGAAATGCTCGTTCACGCGCTCATCAATCTTCTGACAATCATCGGCGAGGCCAGCAGTCGCATTTCGGACGCTACACGGGAAGCGAATCCTCAAATCGCCTGGCGTCAGATCGCGGCCACCCGCAACCGGGTAGTCCATGGCTGACATCACGACAGTTTTAATGTTGGGCGGGTGAGGGGGAGGAGATGGAAGGTGCAGTGGAGCGCGGTGTCGTTGGTGAAGCCGCGCAGAATTGCCTGAAGGCCGAGTTGAAAGATGCT
>SCUE01000027.1 GCA_004297775.1 Chloroflexota bacterium
GGCACTCGCAAGAACCTCTTCGACCTCCGCCGCGTCGCCGTCGTCCACAACCTCCACGTCATCGCTCGACGCTACCCTGCCAAAACCGCCGCATGATTACTGGGCCGGCGCTCTAGGACACGCCAATCCGAGCCGAAATTGTCCGGTGTCCAACCGGACCGATGTGACTGCCATTCGCCACCATCCAGGCCCCAGCGGTCCGGTTCGCCCGACGTATGCGACTGCGGATAGAAACCAATCGGCGTAAACAGAACGATCTGACGGCGGGCGACCCGCGCCGCCTCCGCCAGAAACCGCTCGCCGTCCTCCGGCGTGAAGTGCTCGATGACATCGAGCGCGATCACGCTGTCGACCGACCGATCGGGCAACATCGCCATCGCCACGCGCCACGCGCCGTGGAGCAGGACGAAACGGCCCCCATCCGCACGATCGCGAACGCGATCGAGATACGGGCGATGGGCATCGAGACAGATGTGCGCACGGGCGCGTACGAGCGCTTGCGGCCGTATGCCGGGTCCGACGTCCAGGACGACATCGGTCGGCTGAACGTACCGCCGGGCCAGGGAATCGAGCCGCTCGCGCGGCACCCAGCGGACCCGCGACAGCACTAACGTCCGGCCAGGCGCAGCACGACCGGCACCGTCTTGACGACGATCAGGGCATCGAGCCAGAGCGATCGATGTTTGACGTAGTAGAGATCGTACTGAAGCTTGACGAGCGCGTCCTCGGCCGAACTGCCATACCGGTACTTGATCTGCGCCCACCCGGTCAGGCCCGGTCTCACGAGCAATCGGGCGCGATAAAACGGAATCGTCCGCTCGAGTTCGGCGACGAATGTCGGACGCTCCGGGCGCGGCCCAACGACCGACATCTCGCCGCGGACGACGTTCCAGATCTGCGGCAGTTCGTCGATTCGGGCTGCCCGCAGGAACCGCCCGACCCGCGTTACCCGCGGATCGCCACGTGTGGCCCAGCGGGCCTGACCGTCCGGCTCGGCGTGATCGACCATCGAGCGGAACTTCCAGACGTCGAACAGACGTCCGCGATGCCCAACCCGCTGCTGCCGATAGAGCACCGGCCCGCGTGAATCGAGGCGAATCGCCAGCGCGATGAACGGGTAGAACGCCGCCAGTGCGACCAAGCCGATCACGCCAGCGCAGATGTCAAAGGTTCGCTTCGTCAGAGCGCCCAATCCGGCGTGGCGCTCGATGCGCGGCATGGCGCCAGCCCAATCATCACCAACGTGCTCGACGGGGATTCGGCCGGTGAGTTGTTCGTACAGCGACGCCATCGTGTGGACGTAGATTCCAGCCTCATACGCGGTCACGACCGCTTTGACCAGATCGCCGGGCAACCGACTGTCGTCGGCGACGACCAGGTCGGTCACCCGGCGTGATGTGAGCAGAGTCGGGAGGTCGCGTCGGCCACCCAGAACGCGGCGATCGTGCGCGGTCACCTCGTCGCGCTCGAGATCGATGAATCCAGCCAGGGCGAAACCGCTGCCACTCGATTCGATCGCTTGCGCCAATGTCTGGGCGGCCCATCCCGCGCCGACGACCAGAACCGTTCGCGCGACTGCCAAACGACCGAGCAAGAAGCCGAAGGCAATTCGCCAGGCGCCGATGAGACCGATCGTGGTGATGGCGAAAACAAGCATGACGAGACGGGAATTGAGGAGTGGCGCCGTCACGTACGGAATCAGGAAGTAGGCGATGACGGTCGCGAGCGCCGCCTGGCCACTCGCCATCGCGCTGGCATACGGCACGTTGACTCGCGACTGGGAGTAGGCGTCGAACGCCGGCGCAAAGAGTAGCCAGGCCGCGAAAAGAGTCCCGATCCAGAGCAATGGCGGCAAGACGAAAGCGGGCTGCAAATCAATGCCGATCTCACGGACACTGAGGCCGATCATCAGGCCGATCAAGAGCGCCGCGAGATCGCCAAGACCGACGATCGCACGCCGCTCGTTCGGTCCGAGGTGGAGGGCCAGCCAGCGAGCGTCCGCGACGGCACGGCCGCTCGCGACCCGTCCGCTCGAATCAGCCGACGGCGCGATCACGCGAACCCGTGGGACGCAATGTCCTCCCCAGACCTCGCTCGTACAACGCCGCCAGACGGTCGACCATTACATCCGCCCCGAACGCGGGTATGACTCGCCGCTGCGCCGCGTCGCCGAGACGCGTTCGCTCGGCACCATCATCGAGCAAGCGTACCACGGCCGTGACGAACGAATCGATGTCGTCGACCGGCGCCAGGAGCCCGGTTTCATCGTGTTGCACGATCTCGGGCACGCCGTTGGTCGCGCTCGCGACGACTGGCAGACCGACGATCATCGCCTCGGTGAGGGCGCGGCCGAGACCACCCCATCGAATCGGAAAGAGGAATACATCAAATGCCGGGAGAACCGTCGGGACATCTCCGCGGTGCCCGAGGAAGACGATCGCGGGATGGCCTCCGGCCGCGCGCCAAGTTTCCTCGGCAAGTTCTCCCTCACCAACGATGACGAACGTCGCATTACTCCGTATTGCCGACACCCGTCGCGCGACCTCAACGAACACATCGGGCGCGTTGCACGGGCTGAGTCGACCAACCGTGCCGACGACCAGCCCGGTCTCAGGCAATTCGAGTCGTCGTCTCGCCGCTAGGCGATCTGGCCGATCGCTGAATCGGCGCAGATCGATGCCGCTGTGCACGACCTCGATCTCTCTCGCGCTGGCGATCCCTCGCTTCGCTGCCTCGGCGACGTTCGGTGTCGCGACGACAATCAACTGGTCGGTGACACGCGCGGCGAGTCTCTCCGACCAGAGTAGAGCCTTTCGGACCAATGGCGACAGCGTTCGATCGTTGAACGGAAACCCGTGGATCGTGTGAACGACCCACGGAACGCCGGCCAGCCGCGCGGCGACGCGACCGAGCAAGCCAGCTTTCGAACTGTGCGTGTGGACGATGTCGTAACGCTCGCGGCGAAAGATCTGAACGAGATCCCAGATAGCGCGAATGTCGCTACACGGCCGAATCGGCCGAACCAGGTTCGGCACGACGTAGACACGGTCGGCCGAATCACGGGCACGTTGTTCCCATGCACCCGGTCCACCGATCGCGTGTACCTCGTAGCATGCGCGATCGAGTCCCGCGCACGACAGGAGCGTGTTGTCGACCGCGCCACCGACAACGAATTCGGTAATGACATGCGCGATGCGTGCGCGGGATTGACTAGACACCGCGCGCGAGTTCGGCATAGACACCGAGGAATTGACCTTTGTTGTCGGCGATGAATGCGGGATCGTCGTTCACGATCTCTTCGAGCCGATACCACGTCTCAGCGAACTCATCCTTGCGTGCCGCCGCGATACCGTGGTTGTGGACCCATTTCAGCGGATTGATGTTGTAGTGGCGCGTCTCGACAACACGAAGATCGACTCGGGCGGCCGCGGCTGCCACCTCGTCGTCCCGCACGCCCTTCTCGTGGTAGCGCTCTAGCCCGGCTCGTACCGCCAGCCACTTGCCGACGCGGCGCACCGTGGAAATGGGGCGACGATGATGGCCGGAATCCATCGTCAACAGCGCGACGCCTCCCGGCGCGAGGATGCCCGCGAGCTGCGCAAAGTACCGGTCGATGTGCCGAATGTGCTCCAGCACCTGAGTCGACACGACGATGTCGAACGATTCGCCGGGCAGCCGCCGTGTGAGTTCATAGGCGCTCGCGGTCACGAAGCGCGCGCCCGACCACTGCATCGCCTTCGCGGACGCGATCGCGCGATCGATTCCGGCGACATCGACGCCGGTGAGGCGAGGATTGGAGCCGTGCTCGCGTGCGACGTATCGCCACATCGCCAGAGGCTGTGGACCGACGCAGCCGAGGTCGAGGATGCGCGCGTCCGGTCGCTCAGACAGGAGTTCGACCAGGCGGCGCTGAACCCGCTGCTTGGCCAAATTACCTTCGAGCAGCGGCGATTCGTCCATCAGGGAGCCGTCGCGACCGAGGAACCGGCCCTCGCCGTGGCTGGCGCAACCGGCGATGTGGCTGGATCGATGAACTGATCGTGCCACGCCTGGAACGCCATCAGCGTCCACAGTTCGTGCCCGTAGTAGGCATCGCCAGACAGGTGCGCCGAAAGCATTTCGTCCACTACCCGAGCATCGAAGATGCCCTGCCGGGTCAGGCGCTCGGACGAAAGGAGGTCGAGCGCCATCGACCGTAGTTCCGTCCGCAACCATTTCCCGGCCGGGGCGAAGAATCCCATTTTGCGCTGGCGTCGAACCTCATCCGGTAACTCGTCGCGGAAGGCATGTTTCACGATGCGCTTCGTCTCGAGCGGCCAGATCCGCGCCTTCTGATCGAACGGCACGCCAGCCGCGAATTCGACGACGCGATGGTCGAGTAGCGGCACCCGCAACTCAACCGAGGCCATCATGCTCATACGGTCGGCTTGAAAGAGTGCCTGATCCGGAATCCACGTCTTCAGGTCAGCGTACATCGTACGCTCATAGAACGAGCGATCCGGCCATCGGCCGAGGTGCTCGGCGAATACTGCCTCGATTCCGCCCACGCCGACCATCTCGCGCCATTCGGGCGTCAAGAGACGACCCGCCCAGCGCGCGTCCATCGTGCGATGCCACGACGCATAGCGCGCCACGGTCGGTGGCGCCTCGAGCTTGGCCAGGTTCGCCCGCGTGAGACCGACCCTTCGTGCCATCACGAGCCCGGGTCCAACCAGCGCTCGGCGCACCCAGGTCGGTATCGATTGGTACAACTCGACCGCTCGATCGAGGGGATAGCGCAGGTAGCCCGCGAACAGCTCATCGCCGCCGTCACCCGAGAGTACGACCTTGACGTCACGCCGCGCGGCCTCGCATACGGCATAGGTCGCCAATGCGGTCGGGTTCCCGAACGGCTCGTCGAGGTGCCAGACCGCGGCCGGAAACAGTCGCGCCAGATCGGCGCCGCTGAGGCGAACCTCGGTGTGATCGGTGTCGTAGCGATCGGCAACGAGGCGCGCGAATGGCCGCTCGTCGTACTTCGCGCTCAGTTCGCCGACATCGAATGAGACGTTGTATGTCTTCAGCCGCGGACCGGCGTGACGGGCGGCCAGCGCGACGACAATCGATGAGTCGATGCCGCCACTCAAGAGAGCGCCGACCGGCACATCCGACACCATATGGTGCCGCACCGAATCGTCGAGTAGGTCGCGCAGCCGGGTCTGGTTCTCACCAAACGACGCCCGCGCGGCCACCTGATCCGGTTGAATATCCCAGTACGGCTCGATGCGGCACCCACTCGCGTCGACGATTGCGCGGAATCCCGGGGCCAGGCGCTCGACACCATCGAACATCGTTTCGGTGCCGGGGCAGTACACGAGATCGAGCAATCGTCCGAGCGCGGCCGGGCGCACTCGTCGGGTGATCCCGGTTGGCAAGAGCGCCTTGATCTCGGACGCAAACGCGACGAACTCGGCTGTGCGTGTTATGTAGAGTGGTTTCACGCCGAGACGATCGCGCGTCAGTAACAGCCGCTGTCGCCTCGCGTCCCAAAGGGCGAACGCGAACATCCCGCGCAGGGCATCGACGCAGGCGTCGCCGACCTCTTCGTAGAGGTGGGCGATCACTTCCGTGTCGGAGCCGCCGCGAAAAGCGTGGCCACGCGCGGCGAGCCCCTGGCGAAGCTCCGCGTAGTTGTAGATCTCGCCGTTCTGGATGACGGTCACCGCGCCGTTTTCGGTCGACACCGGTTGGTGTCCGCCGGCGACGTCGATGATGCTGAGGCGACGCGCGCCGAGCCCGAGCGGGCCGTCGAAGAACGTGCCGGCATCGTCGGGGCCGCGATGGCGCATCGTGTCGAGCATCGATTCGATCGTCCCTCGGTCAGGGTGGCGCCCGTCAAGTTGCAGAATGCCAGCGATGCCGCACATCGTGCTAAGCCACCCATCCGCGTCGCAAGCCCGCGATGAGCTCGATGACCGTGCTCATAAGTACTCTCGCGTCCTGGACCCGCCACCGTTCGGCCTGCTGTCGAGTCAGATCGGACCGCTCGTGCGAGGCGAGGGTGAAGAAGCGCGCCAGCTTGGTCGCCAGTTCGTCTCCCGTGTCGAAGCCAAAGTGCGTATCAAGATCGCCGTGCGCCTGGCGCGCTGTGACGCCCGCGACGAAGCAGGGTCGACCGCTCGCGCACGCTTCGAGCGTTGCCTTATCCCATCCCTCGCCGCGATAGGCACTCACGTAAGCGTCGGCCCGCGCGTACTCATTGGCGATCGCCGCGTGCGCGACCGCCCCCGCGAACTCGATCGGCAGCGCGGCGGCCGAGGCTCGCAGCAACCGGCCGTAGCCCTCGTGCTCGCTCGCGGATACCTCACCCACGAGTCGAAACTGGAACCTAGCGTCATGACCGAGATGCCTCGCGGCATCGACGATTGCTTCCAGCTTCTTGACCGGAGCGATTCGTCCAACCGCGACGACCCGCCACGGCGCATCCTCACGGGCCCGAGATAGGCCGGCGAAGCGCTCCGTCGCGATGCCGTGCCCGAGAACGCGGATTTTCGGACCGGTGATTCCCAGCTCATCGTTCGACGCGGTCGCGACCGCGTCGACGAGGCTATGCGCGAGACGCAACTGCCAGGACACAGACTTGTGCGCGTACCACAGCACGAGCGGCACGCACGCGATCCGCGCAAATGGCGCCGCCGCCACGGCGAACGGTGGACACATATGGGCGAAGATGGCATCTGGTCGCACGACGAGGACGCGGCACGTCAGGGCTGACGCGAGCTTCGCTATTCGCTCCACGCGGCCGGCACGGCGTTCCTTGCCCAATGAGAACAAACGGATGCCATCTGGGACGCAGTCGGCCCGCACGGTGCTCGCGATCACGTCGACGCGCACGCCCAGATCGACCAGCGCTCCAACCCAGTCAACGGCGACGCCCAACAGGGGGTGATTGGCGTCGAACGCCTGCGTGATGAACACGATCCTCATCGCGCCGTGGCAGCTAGTCGGCCGGCGCTTGGCGAAGCAACGCCTCGATTATAGTGGCGTCGTTTGGTGAAGAGACTCCTGGCGTCGCTGGATCGCGACGCCACTCGCTGGATCGTCGCCATCCTTCTCCTCGGATTTGCGCTGCGCGTGGCCATCGTCCTGGCGTTTCCCCACACGATCATCGACAGCGGCAATCGCGAGAAGAACGACGAGTTCGCGCAAGTGTTCCTTGCGTCAGGCACGTTCGGGACCGCACCGAGAGAGCCATCGTCATACACGCGTCCGGCCTACGCCTGGTTCCTGATCGCGCTGTATTCGATGCTTGGCCGATCGACGTACGCAATTGGATTGACCCAGGCGGCGTTGAGTGCATTCAACGTCCTGCTCGCGTTCCTCGTCGCATACCGTCTGGTCGGCCGTCGCGCCGCGATCGTCGCCGCCGCGATGATGGCGATCTACCCCTATCCCGTCTGGCATGACGTTCACGTCGTGCGCACGGGCTTGGACACCTTCCTCGTCCTGGCGAGCGTGCTGTTTCTCCTCGAACTGGCCGAGTCATACCGCGTGCGCTACGCGATCGCGGCGGGAATCACGATGTTCGGTGCCAGCCAGACGACGAATCTTCTGCTGGCATTCGTGCCATTCGCCTGCCTCTGGCTGCTTTTCCGATGGCGCTCACTTCTACCAACGCTGCGGGCGTCCGTCGTGCTCGCCCTGGCCGGCGGTATCGCTCTCGCGCCGTGGGTCGTCCGCAACTACGCATTACATGGCCGCTTCGTTCCATCGACGACCGACAATGGAATTGCCTTCTACAAGAACAACAACCCGTTCATCCTCGATCTCGTCAAGGAGAACAAGGGACCGGATTACGTGATGGAACGGCTCGCGCCGACTTTCGTCGACGCATCCCGGCTCGGCCTGGCGGGCGATGACTGCCGTCGCGCGGCGAAGCTTCCACTCGATCAGCGTCCACCCGAATGTCGCGACGTCGTCGATGAGGCGGAGGCGGAAGCGATCTATTTTGCGCGCGGCATGCAGTGGATACGCGAGAACCCTGGTCAGAAGATCGAACTCGCGGCGCGTCTCGCCCTCAATCTCTGGGATCCGACCGGCCTACGGCCGCGCTCGGACACGTTCTTCGAAGGAAACGAGTCGATTCACACGATCAAGAATCTCGCCTACGCGCTCTCATTCGGCCCGATCTTATTGCTCGGCGCGATCGGGCTAGCCGGCGCGGCCCGAAAGTCGCGCGACGCCTGGCTCGTGATCGGCCTCTTCGCGTTCATCACGGCGCTGTACGCCTCGACCTACGCGACGACGCGCTACCGCATCCCTTTCGACGGACTCCTGGCGGCCTACGCCGCCGCGACCCTTCTGGCAATTGTGGAACGGGTATCCATGCGATCCACCGCGGAACCCACGCGATCGTGATGTCGGCGACTGCGCTCGACACCCTTGTCAACGCCGCCTACAGCGTCGCCACGCTCGTCGGGATTCCCGCGATCGTGATCTGGGCCGTTCGACGCGCCTTCGCGATCGCGCGAACTCCGGGGTTAGATCTCAGCCGAGACCGGTAATCGTCGCGACACCGGCTGCCCCGACGGCGTAGCAATGATGCGCGCGATGAATCGCACATGCGAGCGAGTGATCTGAAGCACGCGCGCCTTCGATTGACCGAACGCGCGCTGGCGCAAGGTCGCCGGGAACTCGGCGACGCGGTGACCGGCCCTTAACGCGTTCACCATGATCTCAGTCATCGCCAGGAACCCATCGGAGTCGAAGGGCGTCGATCGGATCACATCCGATCGGTAGGCGCGATACATCGCGGTGTATGTATGAACGCTTCGATCGACCAGGAGTCGATACACGGTCGAGGCGCCGCGACTCAGTGCGAGGCGATAGCCTGGCACGCCTTCGACGGCACCATCGGGATGGTACGGCGACGCCGTGACAATGCCGATTCGCCCGCTCAAGAGAGCGCGCAGTCGCGGAATCGTCGCGAAATCGTAGGTTCCGTCCGCGTCGGTCACGATCAGCGCGTCGGTCGAGCCATGAACCACGCCGGTCCGAACCGCTGCGCCGAGACCGCGATTGGTCGGGTGTCGGAGGACGCGCATCGGCACGGGCCATTTCGCCGCTTCCAGCAAGCTGGCCGTCTCGTCGCGCGAACCGTCATCGACGAACAGAAGCTCGACCGACTCCTCGGTCGCCATCTGCGCCGCGACCGCGCCGAGATCGCGCGCAATCCGTGGCACATTCTCGGCCTCGTTGAAACACGGCACGATGATCGTGACGCTCACGCTGACGCCAACGTGGGCGTGATGCCGAAGCGCCGAAGCCACAGCTCGAAGTTCAAGATCGTCCAGAGCCTCGTATCGTGTACGTCGCGTCCCGAGCGATGCTCGCGCAAGAGCCGATCGATTTCCGTTCGTTCGAAAAGCTCGGTCGAGAGCGCGCTCGGTCCGAGCAACGTGTCACGCGTGAGTCCATACATCGCCCCGCGAAACCACGGATCGGTCGGAACGGCGAATCCGCGCTTCGGTCGTTGAAGGATCTTCCGTGGCAACAGGTCCTCGACCGCCTTCTTGAGCACGATCTTCATGTGGCGACCGCGGATCTTGTGCCGCGCCGGAATGGTCGCGGCCAGTTCGACCAATTCGTGGTCGAGAATCGGGACGCGCGCCTCCAAGCCGGACGCCATCGTCGCCTTATCGACTTTCTCCAGGTACGCGTCTGGAAGCCAGGTCTTGAAATCCGTGTAAAGCAGGTTATCGATCGCGCCGCGTTCGGGATCGTGGCATCGCCGATATGGCTCGTAGACATCGAGGTCGCTCAGCGCATCGCTTGCGGCTGACCGCAACAAACGTTTCCGACCGACCGCGTCGAAGACCGTCTGCCACGCGCCGGCCCGCTCGGCGGGATCGGAAACATCCATCGAGCGGAGCGCCTGCTTCGCCCGTCGCGCGCGCGGCAGCGCTCTTGAGGCCGCGCCAATCAGCCCACGCGCGAACGCGGGCACGCGCTGGTAGTACGGCGCGAACCGTTCGAGGGCAAAGCGTCGATAGCCGGCGAAGAGTTCGTCTCCACCCTCGCCGGTCAGCACGACTTTCAGATCCGCGCTCGCCGCGCGCGCGATGATGAACAGCGGGAACGCGGCCGCGTCAGCGAACGGCTCGTCGTAGTGCCAGACCAGTGTGTCGAGGAGATCCGGTAGTTCGCCGACGCGCAATTCGACCGCGTGATGATCGGTCCCGATATGCCGCGCCACCGTTGCGGCGGCGTCCAATTCGTTGTAGATACCGCCGTCGACGAATCCGAGCGAGTAGGTGGAGACGCGCGCCGCTCGGCTCTCACGCGCCATGAGCGCCACAACCGCGCTCGAATCGACCCCACCACTCAGGAATGCGCCGACCGGAACGTCAGCGACCATCTGCCGACGAACCGCCGTCTCCAGCCCCTGACGCATCCGCGCCGCCGCGTCACCAAGCGACATCCGTTCGTCCGGCGCAAACGTCACATCCCAGTAGCGCTCGGATCGGAACCCGGATGATCCGATCGTGAGCGTGTGTCCCGGCGCGAGCTTGCGAATACCGTGCCAGATCGTCTGCTCGCCGACCGCGTGGCCGAACGCCAGGTAGTTGGACAAGCCGCGACGGTCGATCGCCGGCGACCCGCCAAGTGCCGCGACGATCAGGCTCTTCGCCTCGGATGCGAAGGCGAACGCGTCGCCGACGAATCGGTAGTAGAACGGCTTGACGCCAACGCGGTCCCGCGCGCAGAAGAGGGTCCGATCTCGCGCATCCCAGATCGCGAACGCGAAGATACCGTTCAGGTAGCGCGGACAATCGTGCCCCCACCGCGCGTAGGCACGGAGAATGACCTCGGTGTCGGATGCGGTCGCGAACGACGCTCCATCGCCGCGCAGGCGTTCGCGGAGCTCCCGGTAGTTGTAGATTTCTCCGTTGAACACGATCGTGTACCGATCGTCGAGATGCATCGGTTGGTGGCCGTCCGGGCTGAGGTCGATGATGCTCAGCCGCCGATGACCGAACGCGACCGCCGACGCCGACCAGAATCCGGCGTCGTCCGGCCCACGATGCGCGAGGAGATCGGTCATCGTTCGGACGACTGGTTCGGGCGGCGTTCCGATGTCGCCGACGATCCCGCAGATGCCGCACACGCCTCGCTAGATCCTGTCCGCGCGCAAAGGCGAGTTCGCCACTCCGGGCCTGGCGGCGGAAATATCGCGGAACTCCGACTTCTGCCTGCCGCGGTCCGTCAGTCGTCGTGCGACCGATGGCCTACCCCGCAAGGAACCGCTCGATCGCGACGCGGGCACGCTCGGCCGCGCCGACTCGCTCGGACAGTGCCGGCAGATTCGCGCGTGGCTCCGGCCGAGCCATCGCCGCGCGCGTCGCCGCGACGATGTCCGCGCGTTCGACGCCGGCGACGATATTCCCGAGCGGCCCGACCAGGTCGGTCCACTCGGTCTCGCGGCGCGGAATCACGACCGGCACCCCGAGTGCGGGCGCTTCTTCCTGGATGCCACCAGAATCCGAGATCGCCACCGCCGCGCCGCTGAGGAGCGCCAGCAGGTCGAGATAGCCGAGCGGCTCGATGACTCGCAGATTCGGCGCGTCGGCTCGGGCGACCGCGCCGGCCGCCTTCGCGCGCGGATGCAGCGGCAGGATGACCGGTATCTCGCGGGAGATGTCGGCCAGAGCGTCGAGGATTCCCGGCAGAACATCGGGCTGTGTGCTCTCAGCTCGGTGGACGGTCGCGATCGCGTATGGCGGCGTGACGCCAAGATCGGCCAGCAGCGCCGACCTACGCCCGTTCGCGGCAGCTCGATGGCTGAGACAGGCGTCCACCGCCGTCGACCCGACCAGCACGACGGAGGCGCCTCGGATGCCCTCGCGATCGAGGTTCCGAATCGCTTCGTCATTCGGTGCCAGGTGGAGGGAGGCGATCGACCCGATGAGAACGCGATTGATCTCCTCGGGCTGGTGACGACTTCCCGAGCGGCAACCGGCCTCAAGGTGGATGATCGGCCTTTGCATTTTCGCCGCCACGAGCGCGCCGGCCAGCGCGCTATTCGTGTCGCCCTGTACGAGCACCGCCTCGACCGGATCGGCGACGAGAGAGCGCTCGATCGCCGCCATCATCGCGCCGGTCTGTTCGCCGTGTCGCCCCGAGCCAATCCCGAGATTGACGTCCGGCGCTGGCAATTCGAGATCGGCGAAGAACACCGCGTCCATCGACGCGCTGTAGTGCTGCCCGGTGTGAATCAGGCGCAGCGGCGCCCCGAACGGCGGATCCGCGATCAGCGGCGACAGCTTGACGATCTCCGGCCGCGTCCCGAACACGGCCGCGATGCGTGGCGGACTCATCGCGCGTCGTCATCCCGGGGCGCGACGCTGGCAACCGACCGCGGAGTCGTTTCCTGGGACGAAGTCAACGCGGCCGTCGCCCGTGGACCGCGCGCTCGCTCACGACGCGATCATAGAGTTCGAGGGTCGCGTCAACCATTCGACCGATCGGAAACGTCTCGACGAGTCGCGCATGACCGGCCTCGCCGCGTCGGCGCGCCTCCGAAGGATCGCCGAGCGCGGCTCGCAAGGCGTCGGCCAGCGCGGCTGGATCGTCCGGCGAGGTCAACCACCCAGTTTCGCCATCGTGAACGACCTCCGGGATCGCGCTGACACGACTCGCGACGATCGGCCGCGACGCCGCCATCGCCTCGAGCAGCACGAGGCCGAAGCCCTCCCAGCGCGACGGATGGGCGAAAACGTCGAACAGTGGCATCAGGCGCGCCGCGTCCGAAACGGCGCCAAGAAATCGAATGCGGTCGCCTGCTCCGGACGCCTTGGCGCGGCGCTCCAGCGTGGTTCGATCCTCTCCCTCGCCGACGATCGCAAGCCACGGTGCGCTCGCCAACGAACCAAGCCGGACAAACGCGTCGATCAGGGTGTCGTGCCCTTTCTGGCCTGTCAGTCGTCCGATTGCGCCGACGACCGGCCGATCGTCCGGCAGGCCGAACTCAGCTCGCGTCGGCGACTCGCGCGGCACGGAATCGAGCCCGTAGTGGATCGTCTCGATTCGTCGCGCGTCCACGCCGGCGTCAACGAACGAGCGACGCACGTGATCCGAAATCGCGATCGTGCGAACTGCCCGTCGCGCAAGCCAGTTCCCGACCACGCGCATCGGTTCACGAAACCAGAACGCGTCGTCGTTATGTCGCGTATTCACGAGTGGACTGGTCAATCCGGCCAGCGCCGTCAGCATCTCGCCTTCGATCAAATGAGCGTGGACGACGTCGGGCCGAAACGTCCCCACGTCCGAACGGAGACGCGCGATCGCGCGCGGATCGATTCGCCAGCGAGATTCGAGCGCGACGACCCTCGCCCCAACGCGCTCGAATGCGTTCGCTGAGACTGGATCGCCTCGCAAGTACGCGACTGTGACCGACCGTCCACGCGAAACCTGTCCGGCCACCAGATCGCGTAGGTGGTTCTCCGCGCCGCCGGGATCGAGCGTTGTGACGATGTGAAGGACGCGATCGGCCCGCCGCGACGATCCGGCGGTCATTCTCCGTGCGCGCGGTACCAGTCGACCAACCGCGCCAGACCGTCCTCCAGCGTCACCGTCGGGTTGTATCCGAGCAGTGCCCGCGCACGCGCGATGTCGGCGTACGTGATTGGCGCCTCCGACGGTGGAAGCGGTTTCGTGTCGAATAGCGCCGGCTTCCCGACGATCGACTCCAGCGTCCGGACGAAATCGATCATCGCAATCGGTTCGCCCCGTCCCAGATTGATCGTCTCGAACCCACAGACCCGCTCGGCCGCCGATACGACGCCGGCCGCGATATCGCCGACGTAGGTGAAATCGCGCTTGGGAGCCCCGCCATCGAACAGCGTGAAGGTTTCACCGTCGAACAGCGCTCGC
The DNA here is from genome assembly GCA_004297775.1 of Chloroflexota bacterium. Lineage (GTDB taxonomy): Bacteria > Chloroflexota > UBA6077 > FW602-bin22 > FW602-bin22 > FW602-bin22. The sequence goes on from SCUE01000027.1 coordinate 13,912, forward strand.
GTCACGATCATCGGCATCATGTCCGGGCGGCCCCACGGACCGTAGGCGCTGAAGAAGCGCAGGACGCAGACATCGAGTCCGGCGATCACGTGATAGGCGTGACAGAGCAACTCGGCCGATCGTTTCGTCGCGGCGTACGGCGCCAGCGGGCGATCGCAGGGCAGGTCCTCGCGCCAGGGAAACGTGCGATCGGCGCCGTAGACTGTCGAGCTCGAGGCGAACACGAGTTTGCCTACCCCGGCGGTTCGCATCGCGTCGAGGAGATTCGACGTCGCGACGATGTTCGACTCAACGTATGCGCGCGGCGCGCTGACCGACCGTCGTGGATTCGCCAGCGCGCCGAGATGGATGACGACGTCGGGCTTGGCGGAATCGAGGAGATCGACGACCGCGCCAACATCGGCCAGGTCGAGCGTGAGCGTCTCGACGCCGTGCTCTTGCCGGAGTCGTTCCGCGCGCTGACGCTTCAGACTCGCGGCGTAGACGGTGTCGTCGAACGCGTCGAGCGCCGCGACGTTGTAGCCCGCCGCGGCGAGGCCATCCACGACGTAGGCGCCGATGAACCCGGCCGCGCCCGTCACAAGGGCCCGCCGCTGGCTCAAGTCCGGCACCCGAGCGTGGCGATGTGGCTCCAGAACGTCACGATTCGCTCCACGTCGCTCTCAGGATTGAATCGCTCGATCCCGCGGCGCCAGGCGTTCTGCCCGACCGCCGTCGCACGCGCTGGATCGTCCAGGAATGATCGCAAGCTAACTCTCAATGCGTCCGGATCGCCTGGAGCCACCAGAACCCCGTTTGAATCATCGACGATATCGACGATGCCGCCGACGCGAGTTCCCACGCTGGGAGCACCGTGTATCGCGGCCTCGGCGAAGACGCGTCCATACCCCTCATATAACGAGGGCGTCGTGAAGACGTCACACGTCCAGTAGAAGTCGGACAGATCGGCCGGGACGACCGCGCCGTGAAAGGCGACTCGGTCCGACACGCCCAGGCTTTCCGCAAGTGCGCGGCACGCGCGAAGTTGGGATCCGGCACCGACGACGTCCAGGCGCGCGCCCGAGATCCCGGCCACAGCCCGGATGATCGCCGGAACGTCCTTCTGTCGCTCGACGCGGCCGGCGAACAGCACACGTCGGCTGGACTCCCGGGCCGGCGATTCTGACCAGCCGCGGCGCGCCGGCGTCTCATCGCGACCTCGCGCGTACATGCGCGCATCGATCGGCACCGACGCAACACCGACGCGCTCGGACGCGACGCCTAACTCGCGGGCGCCCTCGGCAACGCGCCGCGAAACCGCCCGGACACCGTCGGCGCGCGTGATCGTGCCGCGGGCAATCGAGGATTCGACCCGATTTCGGAGTGACTCCGTAATCCAGGCTTTGCTGGTCGTGTACTCGTGATGGCAGCCGATCACGACCGGAACGCGATGCATCCGTCCAAGGATGAGGCCGGCCACGCCGGCCATCACAGGATCCTGGGTCTCGATGAGGTCAAATCGGTCGCGGCGCAGGATGGAGTGCCCGATCCGAATCGCGTCCGCGACGTACATCACGCGGGTGCCCGAGCGGGTCGGTATTGACCACAGTCGATCTGAACATGGACGAGCCCCTTCTCCATCTGGGAGAAGGCCAGGATGAGGGCGTCCCCCCGGTTCGTCGCCCCAACACATCGCCTGACACCGGTGCGCGGCCGGCGAATAGGTCACCTGGGTTATCGAGCCGGCCCGGCGCGCGTACGACCGCAGACGCTCGGCGACCGCTCCCTCGGGATGGCGCAGGATCTCGTCGCCGACGCTGATGAGCAACACGCGCACGGGCGATGGTCCGATCAGGCGACGCTGTCGAACGCGCGTAGGATCGCACGCGCCCGGGCCGACCAGGTGTGGCCTTCCGCGGTCGCGCGCGCGGCGCGCCCGAGACGACCTCGCGCGTCCGGATCACCGATCAGATCGCGCAAGGCGGCGGCCAGAGCCTCGGTGTCGCCCGCCGGCATCAGGAGGGCGTTCTCACCCGAGACGAGCACCTCCCGAAGCGAAGGTAAATCGGTCGCGACGATCGGGAGGCCGGATGCCAGGTACTCGAAGATCTTGAGCGGCGACATGAAGTACGCGTAGTGCTCGGTGTCTGGAAACGGCGCCACCGCGATGTCGAAGGCGCGCAGCCAGAGCGGCACCTCGGCGCTCGGCACGCGATCGACGAATCGGGCGTCCCCATCATCGAACCCGCACTGGCGCGCCCGAGCACGGTACGCCGCGACCGCGTCCATTGGGCCGCCGACGCAGAGCAACAGAGGGCGCGGTTGGCTCAGGTGGCCCACCGCTTGAATCAGCTCGTGAAGACCCTTTTCCATCCCGAGTGTCTGGAAGCGCCCCAGATAACCGACGATCGTCTGATCGAGTGGCAGGCCAAGCGTCCCACGAGCGGTTGAGCGATCGGGTGCGGCGTCGAAAGCCGCGAGATCGGCCGCGTCGGCCTGGACGATGCAACGATCCGCGCGAGCACCGAGGGCGATGAGTCGCTCGCGCAGCGGCTTCGTCAGCGCGACGAGCAGACGCAAGGCTGGCAAGCGCACGAGCGCCGCCAGCACGAGCCGCTGCGCGCCACGCGGCACCGAATGCGCCTCGTAGGCAACCGGGAATCCCAGCAGCGCGAGCCAGAACGCGGCCGCGATGTCGCGCGTGAAGCAGGCGTCGAATCCAGAGCGCCGAATGGCGATCGCGGCATAGAGGCCCCAGATGACGTTGTGCAGAAAGAAGAGCGGGACGAACAGCGGCCGAGGCAGATAGCTCCACCGCACCACGTCAATGTTGCGAGTCGGTGCGACTTCGAAAACGTGCCGAACGCCGTAGTAGTCGCGGCCGTCGGACGGGAGTCCCGGCTCAGTCTGGCGACGACGGGGGTGGACCAATGTTGTCGCGACTCCCGCGTCGGCGAACGCCTCGCACATCCGCGCGATCTGGAGCCCGTGTGCCTTCTCGGTCGGGAAACGGATATTCGCGACGTAGGCCAGGCGACGGATTGTCGCGCGATCCATCCGATCGGTCCCTTCTCCCTTTGGGAGGAGGTTAGGTTGAGGGCGTCCCGGCTTCACGGGCGCGGCGCGAAAATCGACGGCGTCGTACTGAACGGCGCCGCGGCCGGCCGACTCGCGATATCGCTCTCGATCTTGGCCAGCAGCTCCAGGTTCGCTTGATGCACGGAATCGTACGGATTGAGATCGCTCGCGCGCTGGAACGACGCGCGAGCCAATTCGATGAAGTCTGCGCCGGTGAGACGCGCCATGTTCTCGATCGGCATCCGAACTGCCTGATCAAGGCGGTTGCCGACCGGCAGCGTCACGGGACCACCCGGAGCGCGCTTGGCGATCTCGCCGTAGGCGCTGCCGAGCGTCGTGTAGTACAGCTCCTCGCGCGGCGAGATCTCGACCGCCTTGCGGGCAAACACCACTCCGAACGCCGGCGTGTCTCCGAAAACCGACCGGATCGATTCCTTGTTGTAGATGTCCGCCTCGCCGGGACGGATTGCCCACCAGAAGAGCGCCGACGCGACGATGAGGAAGCCGGTCAGCGCGAGCCGATCGAGGTGGCCGAACCGCGGCGGTGTGTCGAAACTGAGCCACGCTAACCCCATGATTGACGCGACTGAAACGATCGCGCTCAACGCGTACGGAATGCCGTAGTCCGACAGGTAACCAATGCGTATGCCGATGAATGCGCTGATCCAGGCGAAGGCGCAGACACCGATGCCGGAGACGACGGCGCGATGGCGCCACCAGACCGGAATGACGGCGAGCTCGCTCGGCGCGGCGCGACCGCGCGACCGTTGCCGCGTGCGTGAGCCGAGCGACAACCGCGCCGGCGTCGCCGACGCGGCAATGGTCTGGATGTCCACCGCACCCGGCCGGTATCCGATCGCGACGGCGACGAGTGTCCAGGTAATGAGCCGACTCGTCGGATCGCCGGGCGTAAACATGTCCGAGACGATGTTGGCCGCGAACGCGCCGGCGAGGAATCCGGCGATCCACCGTTCGTCCGGTTTCGCGACGCGTAGAAGGCGCATGATCGCCCCGGCCGCGACGCCGAGCAGCGCGACCCACGCCGCCAGTCCAAGAATACCGGTTGAAAACAGTCGATCCAGGAACTCGTTGTGGGCGCGGTCGATTCGGGCCGATTCGGCCTCATGGCGCTCGAAAGACCAGAACCGATCGAGCACGACGAGCATCGTCCCGTTGCCATAGCCGACCAGCGCGCGCGGATTCGTGATGCCGCTGGCGCTCGCTTCTCCGGATACGTCGCTGGTCACCGCGCTCAACACATCGCGCCAGATCTGGACCCGGCCCTCCATACTGAGACGTCCGCCGGCCAGTCGCAACACCGGACCGAGGACCGGCGCATCGTTCATCCAGGCAATCGGCGACGACGGCACGACCGCCGCCAGCGCGACGAGCGTGTAGGTCGCGAACGCGAACACGGTCGCGGAGATGGTGAGCCGAACTCGACGATGGTCAATGAGCACCAACACCGCCACGATGATCCCGACCGCCAAAGCGATCCAGGCCGAACGCGAACGGGCAAATAGGGCAATGAGAATTTGGCTCAGGGCAATTCCGACGAACACCCATCGATCGGCCCGCTCTGACCAGGATCGTGGCAAGGGTACGCGGCCAGCGATCGCGAACAGGACCGGAATGAACCCGACAATCGGCAGCGCCCACCAACCGGTGTAGACATCGGCCCCGAGCCAGGCGATGCCGATGAAAGCAGCAAACGTCAGTACGCCGCCGGTCAGGATCGAGAGACTCGCTCCGCGTGAATTGCGGTTGGCGCCGATCGACCGCGCCCGCGCCAGCGCCGCCAGCGTCGCGAACACGAGGAACGTTCCGTAGAAGCCCGTGTTGCCGAACGTTGTGCCGGGCACCGGGCCGCGCGCGTCCCTTCCACCGTAGATGGCGCTGATTGGATCGAGATCGAACGAATAGGCCACCAGGTGGAGCGACGCGGCCGTCGCTACGACCAAAGTGACGTCAAGGATGTGGCGCACCGCGGGCGCGCCGCGCTGGCGTACTGCAACGACGATGGCCGCGGCAATAACCGCCAGCGCAACTTCGGTTAGCAGTCCAAAATTCCGTAAGTGGCCGCCCACGAACGAGACCCAGGGCAGGAACGAGAAAAGCGTCGAAGCCGACCCCACGATCGCCACTGCGCTCACAGCGAAGAAGGGCGCAATGTCACGCCGAGGGATGCTCGGCAATGGCCCCGAAGCGACAGAGTCGCCCTTGTGCGTCAGCCATGGGCTCAGGACAAGCAGCGCCGAAACCGCGGCGATGATGAGAACGCCCGTTCCCCTCAGTTGCATGGTCTTTACGAAATCGAAATTTCGGGTGAACGTGGCGCCCATCGCGAGCGGAACGATCGCGAGGGCGTAGAGCCCGGCGAACTTCGCAATCCCGGCTAGGCTCCGGCTCGCCGACGAAAGCTCGGCTCCGAATGCGGGAGGCGCGGTGATCGGCCGCGCGATGTTGGCAGGTCTCGGACGCATATCGCCTTTCACGAAAGAAGAAGGGCGGGCCCTCTTCCGAGGACCCGCCCCCCTTTCTAGCCGACGCTAGAAGCCTTGGACTAGGCGACGGTCAGTGCGCCAACCGAGGTGCCATAGACACCACCGCTGGACTGCCCATGCCAGTCCTCCGCCCGAGCGTACGTGGTCCAGGAACCACGCGCGCCTGGCGAGAAGTTGAGCGAGTAGGTGAGCGTCTGGCTCGTCACACCAACACCACCAGACTCACGATCGGCCGCGGTCTGGGCCGAGATTGAGATCGTGCTGCTGATCAGATAGATGCCAGACAGGCCCGATGACGCGGCGCCACCGTTGGTAACCGCCGCGGTGCTGAACATCGCCGACTCACGAGATGAGTCGTAGAAGCCCCACGCGGAGACACCGTTCTGGAAGCCACCGTTTGTGCGGCCCTGGTAGGTACCAATCCGGAACCAATCGCCATTCGAATTGACGAAGATCAACTGCTGGCTATTCAGGTCACCGTCAGCGTCCGTGCTGACCTGAGTCACGGTGTACGCGCTCTGCGCGTACTTCGTGCCGGTCGCATTCGTGACATTGGCGGCTGTCTGAGCCGGCGCCGTGCCACTCAACGTGATGGCCGCGCCACCGGTGCTGGTGGTATCGGCCGACGCCACCGCGTCGAAATAGCTGTAGTTGGTGCGCGTCACACCGAATGGTCCGTTAGTATCGACCGCGACGGGGTAGGTCTCACCGCTCTGGCGGACTGAGAGCACGCCCGCGCCGAAGCCTTCCTGGGCGAGGCCCCAGCGACTCGAAACCGCCAACTGCGCGGTGCCGTTGTTTGAACCACCAGCGCTGCCTCGCGCTGTGACCGAGACAGAATCGACCGTGAGCGCCGGGCGATTCGTGCCGCTTCCCAGGTAAACGTACGAAGCCGCGTACGCCGGGGAGGCTGTCGCGGTGTTATCAGTGACCGTCGCAACAATGAGGGTCGCGCCGCGACCTGGCACGTAGTTATACACGTGCCATACCGGTGTCGAACCGGCCGACGATCCCGTTGCGTGGTTGTTCAGCGCGTAGATCCAGAAGAAGTCGTTCTGTGCGCGGTGCCAGTACTGCTGATACAAAGTGCGAACAGGCGTGGCCGGCTGCCCCAGCGCAGTACCGATCACCGTGTAGCTCGCCGTGTAGATAAGCGGCGACCCAACCTTCACTGTCGCCGAGTTGAAAGTACCGGCGACATTCGAGCCATTCAAGATGCCTCGGCTCGATGTGGACTGCTGCCACAGCGTCGTGTCAGACGTGTACGCGAAGGCCGATGCCGAGTAGAGAACCGCGCTGACGATTAACGCCACCAGCGCGAGCCCGATCCCGAAAGGCCTCCAGGACTTGGAACGATTCAAGTAGGGTCCTCCTGAAGCTTGGACAACTGCGAATTTCCGAGTGAAAACCGGTTTTGAATTCATGTGGTGGTACAGATCGCACGCCTTCGCGATCGGCCTCATCCCTCCTCTCGCCATGTTCTAGAGAACGCGCGCCAACCGGCCGCGTCTCTGGACGCAACCAATAACGCACTATATGCGCGGGTCGTTACGGTGTCAACGCGAAAACCGTTGTTATCGTAGACTTGACGCGATCCGAACCATTTCATCCGCCGCGACGTCGCCCGCGACGAGATGGTAGACGCCTCCGACGCGCCAGAACAGCCGCCATTCGAGCAGTCGATCATCCTCGCGAATGGCCATGAGCGTCGCCATACGTCCCTGAATCAGCATTTCGTTATCGATCGGTGGAGTGTCGAATTCCTCACTCGGTTGAATCGCCAGGATATAGAAGCCCTGGCCGGTTGCCATCGAGTATCGCTGAACCACGAACGGCGCGCCCATCTGGGTGGACCATTCCACCGCGGCCAGTTTGGCACCTTCAGGCGCGTAAGCCGGCTGCCTGACACGGAACGGCACCGCGGTTCTGGCCTCGGCGACCGTACCCGTCGCGAGTATTCCTTTGAATTCGGGCGGAGGCGGCGGTCCAGCACAGGCCGCGGTCGCCAACGCCACGGCCGAGACGACCAGCGCGCGGCCCATCCGGCGTCGCCAAGCCACTGTCATTCGACGAACTCGATCACATCGAGCGGCGCCCAACCGGTGAACGGCCCCGCGTCGATCCGCACCCAGCCGGATGGCGTCTGCTCCTTCGCATCCCAGGTTCGCCCGACGCCGACCAGCCCGATCTGGGGCAGCCGCTGCGCATCCGCGCGCGGCGCCTCGAGCAGCCAGTAATCGGCCTTCACACGCACCTTCGATCCGCGCGGCGTGAATCCTCCGGCAACGCGCGTGGGCGTCGCGCCACGATTCACGACGATCGGCTTCTGGGGCGGCGCGGCGACGCCAGGCCTCGCAACGAATGGCGTTGGCATCGGCGTCGCGGTCGGACCGACCGGCGCACACGCCGCGACGAGCAGGGCAACGATTGCCGCGCCGCCCACCGCAATGGGTCGTGTCGCCCTACCGCGAGTCGCTGGATCCCGCGGCCCCCGCCAACTCATCACAATCGCGGCCAGTCGCAGTGTGCCGTTACGCCCGCCAAAGCTTCTCGACCCATTCGCTTCGTGTACCCCGTTGGCTCAATCGTGGCCTGATTATGTCGCGCCCGGCCTCTTCACGCCGCGCGCCAACCGGACGAGATCGTCGGTCGGTATCGCACCCGCGATGAGATAGTCCATGTTGTCGCGCGTCCAGTAGAGCTCGGTCGGCAGTGGTCGACCGCTCGCGTCGTTCTTGACCAGGAGCTTGGCAGGTCCACCGTCCAGGTCGACGTCGACCGCCTCAGCCGGGAAACCCGGTGCCGTCTGCGCGGGACGCTGCCGCAGCAGAAACCGCGCGGGACCGACCGCGAACTCCAAATCGACCGTCGGGGGCTGCGTATTCACGACGAATACGCGAGCCAGTCGCGCGTTGGAGGGCATATCACGCGGCAGCGAAAGGCGAATGCGCAGATCGGCTTCGGCTTTGACGAGTTCGCGCTCCAGAGTCTCGGCCGCAATCGTGGGGGTCGCCGGTATCTCCGTGGGCGTCGGCAGAGCCGCGCAACTAACCGTGGCGATGGCTGCCGCGACAGCCACGGTAATCCCGAGGCTGACTCTCGGACCGAACAGACGGATTCCCACGGCCAAGCATGCTGCAATAGTTCGGGCGACCTATGCCAGTCATGGCGAGGAAGTTCCAGTCGGCGTTCAACAAATGACCGCCCGATACACAATTGGCGCGTGAGTGGAATCGACGTGGCTCGGGGTTAGGTTGCGGGAAGAGTTTCGTCGTCTGGGTAGTGCGACCGCGATCTACGGCGTAGGCACCGTCCTGACAAGAATGACCGGGCTGCTCACGCTGCCATTGTTCACGCGATTGCTGACGCCAGCCGACTACGGCGCGGTAGCGATGCTTTCCCTCATCTCGATGGTGGCGACTCCGATCTTCGGTGTCGGGATAGGCGTTGCACTGGGAATCGTGTATAGCCAGCAATCAAGCGAAGCCGATCGCGTTCGCGTTGCGCGCGTTGCGACGACGATCAGTGTTATCACGGCCGCGACTTTCTTGGTCATCGGCTTTGCACTGCGCGATGGGCTCGCGGTACTTCTCGTACCCGAGATCCCAGGAACCGATCTCGTCACGATCGCGGTAGTGTCGACGACCGTCGGAATCCTCGGAATTCCGCTGCGCGGCACGATCCAGTTGCGCGGTCAGGCGGCGGCGTTTGCCGGTATTGGCTTCGCCACCGCGCTATTGGCGCTGGCTACGCATCTTACGCTGGTCGTTGGTTTGCGAATGGGCGTGATCGGTCTCATGTCTGGGACGATTGTCGCCCAGGCAGTCGGAACGCTTGCCGCCTGGCGATTGGCAATGCGCCGCACCGGACTCGCTTGGGACACATCCGTGGCGCTCAGCTTACTTAGGCTCGGTTTGCCGATGGTGCCGTCGTTCGCCAGTGTGTTCGTCATCGGACAGGTGAGTCGATACGTACTCCGTTACACGCACGGAATCGATGCGGTCGGCATCTTTTCCGTCGGCGCGAACATCGGCATGACGCTTGGCCTCGCGACCGGCGCCTTCGCATCCGCCTGGACCCCGTACTTCCTGGCTCTCCGCGATCGACCCGACACATCGCGACTTCTGTTCGGCCGCGTCACGACGTATTACGTCTGGATTACCGGTGGAATGAGCCTACTCTACTTTTTCTTTGCCCCGACGGCGATGGACGTGCTGGTCGCTGAACCGTACAGGCAAGGCTACATCGCGATCGGATACGCGGCATCCGCCCAGTTTTTCACCGGTCTATTCGGTTTGCTGATGCCCGGGCCCTACTTCGCCGACGATGTCAAGAGCGTCGCGATCACCCAAGGTATTGCGGCAGTGGTCGCCGTCTGCTTGGCGGTTATCCTGATTCCGCCGCTAGGCCTGATCGGTGCCTGCGTGGCCACGGCGACCGCGGGCCTTGCGTTATGCGTGACTCAGGCGGCCTGGAATTGGAAGATGCGCCATCGGTATCTGACAATACACTACGAAACGGGCCGCTTGACCGTGTTCGGACTCGCGTACGTCGGTGCCGTATTGTTGTTCTCCGCGCGGCCGTGGATTCATGCGATTCCTGACGTCGTGGCGGGGTTGTCCGCGACCGTCGCGCTCGCGGTGTTGATCACAGTTCTGACAAGCGCCTCAGAGCGCCGGGTTGCCTTCTATATCGCCCGCGGGCGATATAGATCGCTGCGGCAGCTTCGGTCAATTGTCCGCTATTAGGTCGCAGCCGTCGTCGCGCAGCTGCGCAAATTCATCGCAGTGTTCGATCGAGTCAGGGGCTGCGTAAGGGTCAGTCGATCGCGCCACCAGGCGTACAGCGCGCGGCCAGGATCAGCCTCAGCCGGTTCCGCATGCTCCCGGTCCGGCAGTGCCAAGAGGCGGCGCAGGACCGCGGGGGTCCGGCAGCGCTCGGCAAAGAAAGTCAGCAGCGAAGCGCGCCTGTGTCCTGGAGTGCGCGGTGTATCGCCGCTGCGACATCGCGCGAGAAGGCCGCAGAATAATGGATGGGATCAACGTAGAGGTTTTCGTGCCTACCGCGCTGCATCTCGCCTAGCCACAGGGTATTCGGCGGACCGGGTGCGATCGACTCGTACGCAAGTCCGGCCCGCCGGTGTTCCGCGAATGCGCCGACAAAGCCATCCTTGAATAGGTGATCGCTCATGTCGTACCCGTAAGTCGGAATCGGCTGCCAGACATGGAGCGTCCGCGATCCAAACGCCGACGCTGCCGCGTCCACCAAACGGCGATTGCGCTCCCATCGTTCCACGACCACGCCAACCGCGGTGTCGTCCGCCGCCTGGGTTCGCACTGCGCGGACCAGCGGCAGATCGGCAAGGGCACCAACCAGTTGGCGGGGCGTCTTCTTTGCCATTAGGTTCTTGAGGTCGGGCGCATACTTGATTTCGCCATTCCAGAAGTACAAGTCATTGAGCCCATCAAGGAACACCGCGACGTGAGGAACGACACCCTGGTTAAGCAAAACCTCGAACAGCAGGCGTTCCTGCAAAGACCAGTAGCTCCCTCGCCCGAAGTTGTAGACGTGGACCGGGCGTCCGCAATAGTCGGACGCGATCCGATGGAGGTGAGAAGCGATGGTCTGATCGTCGGGCAGCCCTGTTCCGAACGTGGTCGAGCCGCCGAACAAGAACACCGCGTCCGTCTCGGGCGGCCAAGGCCCCTGCCCAGCAGACACTCGGAAGCCGGCCGGAACGATATTGACGTACCGCCCGCCGATCGGACTCTCGCGGAAGCCGGTGACCTGCTCGTACTCGTACGATATCCCGCCGGTGCGCTGCGCAGTCACGGCTTCGGCCAAGAGCGTCGCGATCTCGGCGTCGGCCATTCCGGGATATGCGAGCCGCGCCCGCTCCCACCCGTATCGCAGTGCACCGGCGGGTTCCGGCCGATCCGTTAGCGCGAACCATGCGGCGGCGGCAAGGTTCAGCGCGATGAAGGCGAGGATCGTGTTGGCGACCAGGATTGCCGCACGAACGTATAGCGCACGCATTGCGCGAGTCTACCAGCCACCCTGACGGGTGTACGACGTCCGGAAAGGAGGACGTAGTGAACCTCCCGAGCCGATTGATCAGATATCGATGTAACTACACTCTCCATCTCCGCGTTCGTCCTGGCACGCGTCAGCGCGGGTCTCGGCGCGATAGCTTCGATGGGGTCGCACAATTCAGGGCGATAGGTCTCCCGGCGCAGCGGCCGAATCGGTTTCGATCGACGACGTGCGCTCGTTCTGGGAACGGAACCCCGTCAGCGTGAGCGCGATCGGCGACGCGCCCGGCACGCCGGAGTACTTCGTCACCTATGACCGGATGCGCGAGCAGAAGGAGTCGGTTCGCTTCTCCGCGTGGCTCCACGAATACGATCGCTTCGCCGGCCGGTCGGTCCTCGACGTCGGCTGCGGAAACGGCTATGTCCTGGCGCACTACGCTCGATTGGGCGCTCGTGTGACCGGAATTGACATCACCAGAGCTGGCATCGACATTTCGCGGCAGCGCTTTGAACTGTCCGGACTGCGCGGCGATTTCGTCGTCGGCAGCGCCGAAGACTTGCCATTCCCTGACGCCACGTTCGACTGCGTCTGTTCGATGGGCGTTCTGCATCACATCCCTCGAACTCAGCGCGCCATCGACGAAATCCACCGCGTCACGCGTCAAGGCGGCCGGCTCATCGTGATGTTCTACCACCGAAATTCGGCCCGCTTTCGGTTCGCGATGCGTCGCGTCAGCGCCGCCACCGGCAAGCCCGTCGCGCAGTTGGTCAACGAGGTCGATGGCGCCGCCAATCCGCTCGGAGTCGCCTACACCGGCGAAGAACTGCGCGCGATGCTGTCCTCGTTTCGGCAGGTTGAAACGTTCGCCGGCCAGTTGCAGGGATGGCACCTTCTCCCGCGCGGCGGTCGATGGATTCCTCGCTTTGTGCTCGATGCCCTGGCGCCCCGTTTGGGCTGGCTACTGTACGCTCGAGGCTACCGATGATGCTCACCGTGGTGTCCAGTCCCGGCACGCGCGAACGACAGCCCGAATAACTCCCGATGTGCGGTGTCGGCGCGATCGTTCGGCTTGATGGGAGACCGGGACCTCACATGGAGCCCAGCCTGCGGGCGATGAATCGCTTGCAGGCCCATCGCGGACCGGACGGCGAGGCAACCTGGCACCATCCGCGGGGCCACGTCGGCTTCGCCCACACTCGCCTGGCGATCATCGACCTCGACACGGGCGACCAACCGATGATCGATCCGCGCGGAAACGTCATCGCCTTCAACGGCGAGATCTACAACTATCGGGAACTCCGCGACGAACTGGGCCGCGACCGATTTCGGACGAAATCCGACACCGAGGCGATCCTGGCCGGGTACGAGCGATGGGGCGTCGACGTACCGAACCACCTGCGTGGGATGTTCGCCTTCGCCCTCTGGGACGATGCCAGCCAATCGCTGTTCTGCGCGCGCGATCGATTTGGCATCAAACCCCTGTACTACGCGGTCGTCGATGGCGTTTTGTACGTCGCATCTGAAACGAAGGCGCTGTTACCGTTTCTACCGAGTATCGAAACCGATCCCGATGGGCTCAAGGACTACCTGACGTTCCAGTTCTGCCTGGACGGCAAGACGCTGTTCAAGGGCGTGCGCGAGGTTCCGCCGGCTCACATCCTGATCGCGCGCGGCGGAACGATCAGCATTCGTCGCTATTGGGACGTCTACTACCATCTCGATTGGGACCACACCGAGCGCTACTTCACGGAGCGCATTCGCGAACTCCTGGCCGATTCGGTTGACTTCCATCTGCGGGCCGATGTTCCGGTCGGGGCGTACGTCAGCGGCGGACTCGATTCGAGCACGATCGCGGCACTGGCGGCCCGTCAATCGAGCGAACCGTTTCTCGGATTCACGGGTCGGTTCGCCGAGAGTCCCGAGTTCGACGAGAGCCACTACGCGCGCGAACTCGCCGAGCGCGAGCGGTTCGCCCTCCACGAGACGACGATCGATCGATCGGACTTCATCGCGTCGATCGAGAAGGTCATCTACCACCTCGACTACCCGGTGGCCGGCCCCGGTTCGTTCCCGCAGTTCGTCGTTTCGCGCGTGGCGGCCCAGCACCGAAAGGTCGTTCTCGGCGGTCAGGGCGGCGACGAGATCTTCGGCGGCTACGTTCGTTACCTCGTGGCCTACTTCGAACAGTGCATCAAGTCCGCCATCGACGGGACGATGCACAACGGCAACTTCGTCGTGACCTACGAATCGATCATCCCGAATCTGGAGTCGCTCCGACAGTACAAACCGATGTTGCGCGAGTTCTGGCGCGACGGTTTGTTCGAAGACCTCGATCAGCGCTACTTCCGCCTCGTCGATCGGTCGACCACGCTCGGCGACGTCGTTCGTTGGGACGCACTCGGCGACTACTCACCGTTCGAAACGTTCAAAGGCGTCTTCCGGGGCTCGAACGTCGGCCGGGAGTCGTACTTCGACCTGATGACCCATTTCGACTTCAAGACTTTGTTGCCGGCACTCCTCCAGGTGGAGGACCGCATGGCGATGGCGCACGGACTCGAGTCGCGGGTTCCGCTGCTCGACCATCCGTTGGTCGAGTTCGCCGCGACAATACCCTCAAACGTCAAGTTCAAGAATGGCGAAATGAAACATGCCTTCCGTCTGGCGGTCCGCGACGACATGCCATCGTCCATCGTCGAACGTAAAGACAAGATGGGGTTCCCGGTTCCGCTGGCCGATTGGCTGGCGCGACCTGGGCCGGTCCGCAATTTCGTGAGCGACGTATTCTCATCTTCGTCGGCGCGTACACGGGAATTCGTCGATGGGGATCGCGTCGTCTCGCTGATCGGCCGGGAGCAGCGTTTTGGCAGAATGCTCTGGGGACTGCTCAGCCTGGAGTTGTGGCAGCGGACATTCCACGATCAGGCCGCGAAATATCGCAATGCGGTCACCCAGGAGGCACATCCGTGAAGGCACTGATAACCGGCGGAGCCGGGTTCATCGGATCTCATCTCGCCGATCGATTGCTCGATCGCGGCGACGAGGTCCTCGTGATCGACAACTATGCGACCGGACGCCGCGACAACCTGAAGCCACGGTCCGGACTGACTATCGTGGAGAACACGATTGCCGACGGTCAGGTCGTCGACGACGCGATCGGGTCATTCGGTCCTGACATCGTTGTCCACGCGGCCGCCTCGTACAAGGATCCGGACAACTGGGCGGAGGACAGCCGGGCGAATGTCCTCGGGACCGCGAATGTCGTTCGCGCATGCATGAAGCGCGGCGTCGGTCGGATCATCTACTTCCAGACCGCGCTCTGCTACGGCCTCCAGCCGATCGAGCGGCCGATCACGCTGAATCATCCCTTGCACCCGGAAGCCAGTAGCTACGCGATCAGCAAGACCGCCGGCGAGCAGTACATCCGACTGAGCGGCCTGAACTGGCTGTCGTTCCGGCTCGCGAATGCCTACGGTCCGCGAAACCTGAGTGGGCCACTGCCGACGTTCTTCCAGCGACTCACGAGCAATCGGCCGTGTTTCGTGATGGACACCCGACGCGATTTCATCTACGTCCACGATCTGGTTGACTGCGTTCTGCGGGCGATCGCGAAATCGGCGCTCAATGGCGCCTATCACATCTCTTCCGGCGCCGATTTTTCGATCAACGAGCTGTTCGATGCGGCGCTGAAGGCCCTGAACATCACCCTCGAAAAGCCGGTCGAAGTTCGGCCGCGTGGCGCCGACGATGCTTTCACGATCCTACTCGATCCTTCGCGTACGATCACGGATCTCGGATGGCGTCCAACGACATCCCTGACCGACGGCGTGGCGGCGGCGATCGCGTACTACCGCGAGTATGGAATCGCCGAGACATATACCCACTTGCGGATCGACAAGCATTGAGTCCGTCCGAGGCGGCGATCGAGGGTGCACGAGTTCTGGTCACCGGTGGCGCCGGATTCGTCGGCAGCAATCTGGTTCTGGCCTTGCAGGCAAGCCGCGCCGACGAGATCGTGGTCGTCGACAATCTGCTTTCGGCCGACCGCGCGACGCTCGTCGATCGAGCGACGTTCGTTGAGGGCTCGATCGCCGACGATTCGGTTCTCGATCGCGTCGGCGTCGACTTCGACTGCGTCTTTCACCTCGCGACCTACCACGGCAATCAGAGCTCGATTGCCGATCCTCTGGCGGATCACGCTAACAATCTCATCACGACCCTGAAGCTCTTCGAGCGACTGAAGAACGCCCCGCGGCTTCGCAAGTTCGTTTACGCCGCGTCGGGGTGCGCCCTCGCGCCACATACCTTCACCGATGTCGAAGCCGTGCGTGAGGATGGTCCGGTGCCGCTCGACCTCGACTCGCCATACCAGATCTCGAAGGTAGTCGGCGAGTTCTACGCCGTCTACTACCACCACCAGCACGGACTGCCAACGGTCCGCGCGCGCTTCCAGAACGTCTACGGGCCTCGCGAAGTGCTTGGCGCGGGCCAGTGGCGCGGCACGCCGGCGACGGTCTGGAGGAACGTCGTGCCGACGTTCGTGTACCGTGGCCTACGTGGGTGGCCGCTCATCCTGGACAACGGCGGTCGCGCGTCCCGCGACTTCATCTACGTCGCCGACATCGTTCAGGGGCTGGTTCGCTGCGCCACGCGCGGTGTGCCCGGTGACGTCTATAACCTCGCCAGCGGCGTCGAGACGACGATTCTCGAGTTGGCTCAGGCCGTGGTCAGATTGACCGGCAACGGGTCGCCCATTGAGGTCGGTTCGCCGCGGGAGTGGGATCGATCGGGACGGCGCTTCGGCAGCACCGAAAAAGCACGCACGACGCTCGATTTCGTTGCGTCCACGTCACTTGCCGTCGGGCTACGTGAGACCGTCGCCTGGACGCGCGCTCACCGTACGACGGTCGATCGCTGCATCGCCGCCCACGCGGCTCGTCTTCCGGCCGATTCGCTGCCGGCCGATTTCGCGGCGTAGCGAGAGGGTCGAAACACGCTCGGTTCACGACCCCGTGTCCTGGTTCTCTACTGCAACGCTGTGCCTGGCCGCGCCCGCATCGCACTCGACACGCTCCTCGATCTGACCGCACCAATCGTGCGAGCGCTGCCGCGCGGGCTGCTCGACAGTGCGCCGATGCGGCGAGCGCTGCAAGGCGCGCCGTGGAATGAGAAGAGCTACGACCACGACTGGCTCGCCGCGTTCGTCGACGAGCCGTCGATCGACGCGACGCCGTGCAATCTCGCCAGCATCCTTCAGCGGACAGCGAGCCTCCGGCGCATCCGTGAATACGACCTGATCGTGATTCTCCATTCCGCGATGACCGGCGGCGCCGAGATCGTTGCCGAGATTGCGGGGCGCCTGGCTGACCGCCGCGGCCCGCTTCTCCTGTTCGTTGGCAACGAGTTCCGCCAGATGCCGGCGAAGATCCGACTCGCCCAGACGTTGGCGGCGGAGTTCATCGCGACGCAATTGACGCTCGCCGCGGGACGCTGGCTCTACGCGCCGGTCACCTCGGCCCAAGTCCTCAGCGGACTCCACGCACTCAATCCGAACGCGTATACGCCGGGTCCCGAGGACCGTCCGATCGACATCGGCTTCCGTGGCGACGCGTACGACTCATTCCTGCTCGGCGATCGCGATCGTGAGTTGATCCTGGCGTTCGCGCAATCGCGGGCCGCGGCGCACGGTCTGACGGTCGATATCGCGTTTGGGCGAACCTACCGCGATCGCTGGATCGCGTTCCTGCAGTCGAGCCACGGGACCGTCGGCGCCGAAGCCGGAACGCACTTCTTGGAACGCGACGACCGGACGCAGGGGGCGGTGGCCGCGTTCCGCAAGGACAACCCGGGTGCCTCGTTCGATGCCGTCTTCGATCGCTTTTTCCGCGACCATCCACGACCGGCATCGGGAAAGACGCTCTCCTCTCGCCATTTCGAGGCGATTGGTACCAAGACGTGCCAGATTCTGGTCTCCGGGAAATACTCCGGCGTGCTTACTGCCGATGCTCACTACATTGCGGTCCGGAACGACTTCAGCAACATCGACGAGTGCTTTCGCCGCTTCGCCGATCGGGGAGAACGCGAGCGCATCGCCGGCGCGGCGCTCGAGTACGTCCTGGCTGGACATACGCACTCACATCGTGTTCGCTCGATCCTTCGCCAGGTGACCGAGACGCCCGGCATCGCGCAGAATCACACGCGATGGGACGAGCGATGGGCCGGGTCCTGAAACCTAGAATGGGGCTGATTTGAGTGCCCTCTGGTCATTCTGGAAGGAGTTCGGCCAGATGATCGCCGAACGACAGACGACGCTCTGGCTGATCGTCATCTACATCGTCTGCGTCGGCCCGACCTGGCTGATCCTGAAGGTGGCGCGGCAGTCGAACTTCGTCAGCCCGCGGGATCCGAGCAAGTTCTGGACGCTACGGGCGCCCGGTCCGCGTACGATCGCCGAGATGCGACGCCTCGGATGAGGCGCAAGCGTCAGGGTGCCGTCCCCGCGTGAACATCCTCGGGATCTCCTGCTTCTACCACGACGCGGCCGCCTGCCTCTACCGCGACGGCACGATCGTCGCCGCGGCCGAGGAGGAGCGCTTCTCTCGCCGCAAGCACGACGCGACGATGCCGGTTCAGGCCGCCGCCTACTGTCTGGCCGAGGGTGGCATCTCGATCGACCAGATCGATTACCTCGTCTTCTACGAGAAGCCGCTGCTCAAGTTCGGGCGCATGCTGACCTCCGCGATCGAGACGTTCCCACGCGGTATCACCCAATTCGTCGCCGCGATGCCGCCGTGGCTGCGCGAGAAGCTTTGGGTGCCAGCTCTGATCCGGGAGAAGCTCGGCTACCGGGGCGAGATCCTCTACAGCGAGCACCACCTCTCGCACGCCGCCAGCGCGTTCCTCATGTCGCCCTACCAGGAAGCCGCGATCCTCACCGCCGACGGCATCGGCGAATGGGCTTCCACCACGATCGGACACGGCGAGGGAACGTCGATCGAGCTGGTCAAGGAGATTCGCTTCCCGCACTCGCTCGGATTGCTCTACAGCGCCTTCACCGCCTGGCTCGGCTTCGAGATCAACGAGGGCGAGTACAAGGTTATGGGCATGGCCGCCTACGGCAAGCCGACCCAGGTCGACAAGGTGCGCCAGCTCATTCGCCAGGCCGACGACGGCGGATTCGCGCTCGATACGCGCTACCTCGCCTACCAGCACAGCCTCCATGCCTGGGCGCCGGCCTTCGAGCGGCTCCTCGGCGCGCCACGGACGTTCGACGGCGACCTCGATCCCCGCTTCGTCGATGTCGCGGCAAGCATCCAGTTCGTGACCGAGGAGTCGATGGTCAAGCTGGCCGAGGCCGCCCACCGCCTGACCGGGTCGCGCAACCTCTGTCTGGCCGGTGGCGTCGGATTGAACGTCTTGGCGAATCGCGCGATCCTGCGTCACACTCCGTTCGAGAATCTGTTCGTTCCGCCCGGCGCCGGCGATTCCGGTGGGGCGGTCGGCGCGGCCGCCTACCTCTACCACACGATCCTCGGTCATGCGCGTTCGGAGATCCTCGAATCCGCCTACCTCGGACCCGGCTACAGCGACGACGAGGTACAGCGATTCCTCGTCGAGCGCGGCATCGCGTACGAGCGGGTCGACGAAGCGGAGTTGATCGAGCGGGTAGCGGATGCGATCGCGTCCGATCAGGTCGTCGGCTGGTTCCAGGGGCGCATGGAGTTCGGTCCGCGCGCGCTCGGCGCGCGCAGCATCCTCGGCAATCCCCGGAACGCCGAGATGAAGACGATCATCAACGAGAAGATCAAGCACCGGGAACCGTTTCGGCCGTTCGCGCCGTCGGTCGCGGCCGAGGACGCCAATCGCTTCTTCGAGGACGTCGGACCGAGTCCGTTCATGCTCCTGGTCGCGGACGTCCACGAGAGCCAGCGCGCGTTTCTGCCGGCGATCACGCACGCCGATGGGACGGCCCGAATCCAGACCGTGACCGAGCGCCAGAATCCGCGCTACTACCGGCTTCTCCGGGCGGTCGAACGCCGAAACGGCGCGCCGGTCGTCATCAACACGTCGTTCAACGTGCGCGGCGAGCCGATCGTCCGGACGCCGGCCGACGCGTACCGCTGCTTTTCGCACACCGACATGGACCTCCTCACGCTCGGCAGCTTCCTCGTCCGCGCCGACGCGAAGCGAGCCGACGATCCCTACCCGGGCCGCAAGCGCGTCGGCACGGCCGATACCGTCTGGGTCAGTTAGGAGCGTATTGTGAAAGAACGACTGGGAGTGCTGGGAGCGCTATTCGGATTCCTCTGGCGACAGAAGGCCTGGTGGCTCGTGCCGATCGTCGTCGCGCTCGTGCTGGTCGGCGGCCTGGCCGCCCTCGGCGCGGCGTCGCCACTGGCGCCGTTCATCTACCCGCTGTTCTGAAAGTGTCCGCCTCTCTCGCCTGGCCCGCTCGGGTCGCGGTCGCGCTCCTGTTTCTGGCGTTCGTCGCCTGGGCGGTCCTGTGGCACGCTCTGCCGTGGGCGCTCGATCGATTACCATGGGGAGCGCCAGTCGCCCTGTTCCTGACGATCGCGCTCGCGTCGATCGCCTGGGCCACGGTCGATGTGGCACGCGGAAAGCCAGGCACCGGTGAGAAGGTGTCAGCCGACCGTTGACCCATCGATCGAACCCGGTCGGTCGGTTTGCTCGCCCCATTCGCCTGCTAGTCGGCCAGTTGCTCCTGCTCGGCCTGAGCCTAGCGGGAGTTGAGTTAGCCCTTCGCTATCTGGGGTTCGTTGATACTAATCGTATCGAACTGAGTCTTGTTCGCTTCCACCCAATTCTCGGGTGGGAGAAGGTACCCGGAGCAGTGGGTTGGCGACGAGCCTATGAATACTCTGTCTACCAGAGGATCAACGCGAACGGGCTGGCCGATGACGAGACTCCCTATACGAAGCCGCCCGGCGAGCACCGCGTCCTCGTCCTCGGTGACTCGTTTGCAGAGGGCTATACGGTCGCCGCCAGCGAGACTTTCGCTCGAATCACCGGTCAAGAACTGCGCAGCCGCAGTGCGTCGGTGCGCGTCATCAATGGGGGTACCGGCGGCTACGCCACCGATCAGGCGACGCTCTTCTACGAGATGGAAGGGAGGCACTACGCCCCAGACATCGTCGTGCTGGCGTTCTACGACAACGATGTACTCGACAACATCGCTGATTCCCTGAATGGGAAGGCCAAGCCGCGTTTCGCGATCGAGAACCAGACCCTGTTCTTGACGAATGTTCCCTTACCGCCGCCGACGCCACGTGCGCCCGCTGACGGGGGTCCGACCGGATGGTCGGGGCCGATCGCGGTAATCGCTCGCCCGATTCAGTCGCTCAGCCTGTACTTATTCGCACTGCAACTGCTCGGACCGAGGGTGACCGAAGTGGATGCATTCCTGGTGCGAACAGGGGTCCGTGATCGCCCGGTCGGAATGTCGTCCCATCGAACGGTACCGATCGGGCTGCGCGTCTTCGACCGTTCAGAACCGGAGCCCGTCCCCCAAGCGTGGCGGTTGACGCGTGCACTCATCGCCCGCCTGCGTGACTCGGTCATGACTGACGGCGGAAGACTCCTCGTCGTCTTGGTGCCGAACAAGACGCAGATTCAGCCCGACGCGTGGGAAGCGACGAAGCGAGCCTACGACGGCGTCAGCGAAGAGACCTGGGATATCGATCAGGTCGCGCACCGCCTCGGCGAGGTAACCACCGACCTCGGCATCGACTATCTCGACCTCACCCCGTCGATGCGTGAGGCCGCTCGGGAGAAGCGACTCTACTTCGCGATCGATGGACACTGGAATGCTGCCGGCCATGACGTCGCGGGCCGTCTGATCGCGGACGACGTTGCGCGACGGTTCGGCCCATCCGTCGGGCTGCGTTAGGTCGCTGCCGTCGGTCTGTTCGATCTCACCACCGCCTAAGCAGCCCCACCAGCGATCGCGCCAGGATGCCGAGATCGAGGGCGAATGAGCGGCGCGCCAGGTAGCGCCGGTCGAGTTCGATCTTGCGCGGCAGGATCCAGTCGGCGTACAGATCGGGCGCGTCCTTGCCCGTCGCCGCCACGCCGGCCTGAATGAGCGGCAGCAGCGCCTGCTCGTCGCGAAACACGATCTGGCTGATGCCGAATAGGCCGGGCCGAATCGACAAAAGTGGCGCGAAATCGTCGCGCCGCGCTTCGACGAACACCGGCGCCTCCGGACGTGGACCGACCAGCGCCATCTCGCCGCGCACGACGTTGAGAAGTTGCGGCAACTCGTCCAACTTCGCCTGACGCAGAATGGCTCCGACGGGCGTGACGCGCGGATCACGATTGCGCGTTACGGCCGGACCGGTCACGCCGTGCGCCATCGTCCGCAACTTGAACATCGTGAACGGACGTCCATTCCGCCCGACCCGACGCGCCGGGTAGAACGCCGGTCCGGGCGAATCCCACTGCACGAGAACCGCCAGAAACACTAGGAGCGGCGCAACGAGCGTCAAGCCAATCGACGCGAGCGCGATATCGACCGCGCGCGTTGCCGCGGCCGGCTGAACCGGATACGGTCCCGTTCGGACGTGCGCATCCTGATCCTGACTCATTACTTCCCGCCCGAGGTTGGCGCGCCGCAGACGCGACTTCTTGAGCTTGCACACCGTCTCGTCCGCCGCGGCCACCAGGTGACTGTACTCACGCCGATGCCGAGTTACCCGTCCGGCGTCGTCCCAGGCGAGTATCGCGGCCGACTCCTTATCCGCGAGACGCAAGCCGGCGCGCGGATCATTCGCTCGTGGGTGTACGCAACGCCGAATCGCGGATTCGTGCGCCGCATACTCGGCCACCTATCGTTCACCGCGCTGAGCCTGATGTTGGCCCCACTGGCCGGGCATCAGGACATCGTCTTCGTCGAGTCGCCGCCACTCTTCCACGGCGTGTCCGGCGCGCTGATCGCAAGACTCTTGCGCGCCCGCTTCGTCTTCAATATCTCCGACCTCTGGCTGGAGTCCGCGATCGATATGGGCATCGTTCGCCATCAAGCCCTCATCGGACTGACGCGACTGATGCAGAACTGGATCTACCGCCAGGCCGATGCGATCACCGCCGTCACGCGAGGTATCGTCGCGCGCCTGGAGGCGGACCCGGCCGTTCGCTGCCCCGTTCACCTCCTCACGAACGGCGTCGACGCGGCAATCTTTGCCCACACCGAATCGGGCCGCACCACCGTCCGCGCCGAAATCGGGCTGGGCGAGACATTCGTCGCGCTCTACGCCGGCACCCATGGTCTGGCGCACGGGCTCGACTCGATCCTGGACGCGGCGAAACTCCTACGCGAGCGCGACGACATTCGCATCGTCCTGGCTGGTGACGGCGCCGAGCGGGCGCGACTCTTTGCGCGGGCCCGCGCCGAATCGATCGAAAACGTCATCTTTCTTCCGAACCAGCCTAAGGAGCGCATGCCGGCCCTCCTGTCGGCGGCCGATGCCTGCCTGGTGCCGCTGCGCGATCTGCCGATCTTTCGCGGCGCATTGCCGTCGAAAATGTTCGAGGCGATGTCGATTGGCTGTCCGCTCATCCTTTCGGTTGTCGGCGAGGCGGCCGAACTCGTGACCGCGGCCGAATGCGGCATCGTCGTTCCTCCCGAGGACGCAAGCGCCATCGCGAAGGCGATCACGCAACTGGCCGACGACCGCGAGCTAGGTGCGAAACTCGGCGCGGCCGGACGGGCCTACGTCAGTCGGCACTTCTCACGCGAGGCGATCGTCGACCGGAGCGAGCGCATCTTCGCCGAGACGCTGGCGCGCACCTGAGCGACCCAACACCATCAGGGCGCCGAGGAGCATCCAGATGTACGGCTCCTCGAACAGTGCGCCGATCGTCTGTCCCGCGATAACGAGCACGACGATGCCGAGAAGAGCGCCGCGGGCAAGCCCGCGCGTTCGAGGCGTCTGCGCTTTGTCGCAAGCGATCCCCCAGGCTCGATACAGCGCGGCCGCGAGCAACAAGAGCGTGATCGTCATCCCGACAATGCCCAGTTCCGCCAGCGTCGTCACGAACGATGTGTGCGAGGCCGTCACGTACCACCAGAACGGGTACGCCCAGGCGTAGTCGGTCGCGACTGCCAACTGAAACGACCCGATCCCCAGGCCGCCGATCGGGTGTTCACCGAAGATCGTCAGCCCGGCCTGGATCAACCACGGTCGCACGCTCAGATTGTCGTAGCTGTCGAGCGTCGCCAACCGCTCGCCGATCGATGGCACGGCGATCAGCACCGCGACCGCCCCGATGAGGAAGAGACCAAAGAGCGCCAGGGCACGCGCGCCGCGGGCGAAGAGAATGCCCCAGACCGCAACGCCGATGGCGAATGCCAGCCAACCCGACCGCGAGTACGTCACGACCAGCCCGGCCAGCGACAGACCGAGGCCGAGCGACCAGGGCGCAGGCCGCTCGCGCCGGGTGGCCAGAAGACACACGCCAAACAGCGCGGCGACGTTCAGAAAGCTAGCAAACGTGTTCGGGTCGGCGAACGTCGCGTTGATACGACGTGTCGCACCCTCCTGCAACTGCGGATTCCAGAACGAGACCGACGATGTGTACTGCCAGAGCGCGACGATGCTCAGGATCGACGCCACGGCCATCCAAACCGACGCGAGCGCGTACACGCGGCCCTCCGAGCGGCTGAATCGCGCCACAACGAACATCAGCGCCAGATTAAAGAAGAGACGTAGCGCCTCGTTTCGGCCGCGTATCGGATCGAAGGTGTAGACCAGCGAGACGATGGCGAAACCGACGAGCGCGATCGCGAGGAACGGAATCTTGCCCCGCGCGAACGTCACGCGCCCGATCACCATGGAACGCGCGAGCCACAGACCGAGCGCCAGGACGATGCTAACTCGTCCGACGTCGAGGAGAGAGACGTCGTAGCCGTACCACGAGCTCGGCGCCTTCAGGATCGGAATCCAGAGCTTCGAGATCTCAATCGGCGTCGTGATGATGATTGTCGGCACCAGAAGGTCCGTCCGACCGAACATCGCCGACAGGATCAGCGCAATCCCGGCGACGGCGACGATCGCCTGCGCCACCGGCAGGGTGATGTTCCAGATGCTCAGCCAACCGGCAGCACCGCCCACGATGATTGCCATCGCCACGGCGAAAATCCGGCCAGTTTTCGCGCCAGGCGCGGGCGCAATCGACACCACCGTCAGGTTATTCTACGGTCGGAGCGAAGGGGTCCACGCCGGGCGTGCCTACAATCCGCCGCCGCCGTGAAGATTGCGATTGCGACTGGGACATTTCACCCGGAGAGCGGCGGACCACCGACCTACCTGCATCGGCTGGGCCAAGAACTGGTCTCGCGCGGCCACGCGGTGCGACTCCTCACGTTCGGCGAGAACTCAGGCGATCGGTATGTCCACCCGGTCACGCGAGTCTCGCGACGATTGCTACTTCCGGCGCGCTTGATTGCGTACACGGCCCACCTGGCCGGATTGATGTCGTGGGCGGATGTCACCTACATCAGCGATTACGGACTGCCGGCGGCCGTTCTCGGCACAATCACGGGCCGTCACTATGCGCTCAAGATCGTCGGCGACTTCGCCTGGGAATCGGCCGTTCGACGCGGCTACGTCCCGTCGAACACGAGCATCGACAACTTCCAGACAAACCCCGGTCGATCGATCCGCGTCGCGGCACTGCGGGGGATCCAGCGGTTCTACGCGTCGCGGGCGCGAGAGATCATCGTACCCAGCCGGTACCTGGCCGACCTCGTCGCCGGATGGGGCATGGCCAAGGAAAAGATCCACGTCGTCCACAACGCGGTCGATCTCGACGCGTACAACGCGCCGATCGGTCGAGAAGAAGCCCGAACGTGCGCCGGCGTCGCCGGACCGACGATCCTGACGATTTGCCGGCTGACGGCGTGGAAGGGTCTGCACTTCATCCTGCCAGCGTTGGCAGAGCTTCGGGCATTCCCGGACGCTTGCCTTCTCCACTGCGGCGAAGGTCCCGAAGAGGCGGCGCTGCGGGAGTTGGCGGAATCACTTGGATTGGCCGATCGCGTGCGCTTTCTGGGTCGCGTCGCGCGCGATGAGATCCTGACCTACCTCCGCGCGGCCGACGTGTTCGTTCTCTACTCCGGATACGAGGGCTTGCCGCACGTCGTACTGGAAGCGATGGCGGCTGGGACACCGGTGATCGTCTCCGACCGGGGTGGCAACGTCGAAGTCGTATCCGACGGCGTCACCGGTCTGGTCGTGCCGTACGAACGCGCCGACCTCCTCGGCATGGCGATCGAAACGGTCCTGACGGATCGGACCAGCGCGGAGCGGCGCGCGATCACAGCTCGCGACTTCGTCGCTGAGCGGTTCAGTTGGCCGCGATTGGTCGACCATACGCTTGGGATCATCGAGCGGACCGCCATGGTAAGGTCCGCCCGATGAACGACGACGAGGCTCGACGTCACGGCCGCGTCATCACCGACGACAACGTCGGCCCACTACTCGTCGGGATGGCTCGGGGCATCGCCCAGGGCCTGAGCGTCACGATTCGACACTTCATTTCGACGTTTCGCGATAGCTGGCGCGGCGTTCCCGGGACGAGTGCGGGCGCCGAGCCATTTACTCAGCACCCGCGAGACGAGGGGCTGTTCACCGTTTCCTATCCGGAGGCGCGTCTGGCCGTGCCCGAGAACTTCCGGTACCTCCCGGTCCTTCTTTTCGATGACGACACGAACAAGATCCGCTGCACCAGTTGCGGCATCTGCGCCAAGGTTTGCCCGCCACAGTGCATCTGGATCGTTCGGACCAGCGGGCCCGATGGCAAGCCGATCCCCGAGCCGGCCGCTTTCACGATCGACGCGTCGATCTGTATGAGCTGCGGCTACTGCGCCGAGTACTGTCCGTTCGACGCGATCAAGATGGACCATCGGTACGAACTGGCGACGACGGAGCGCAAGCAGACACTCCTGCACGAAAAGGAGTCGCTACTCGTTCCGGTCTCGTACTACGCCAAGCTGCACCCGACCGACTTCGCGGCCGAGGAAGCCGAGCGACTGGCCAAGGAACAGAAGGATCGCGAGAAGGCTACGGCCTGACGTCCACCTGAAGTCGCGCGATCACGTCGAACCAGGTCACCTGCTCCATCACGAGGCCAAACGCCTCGTCGACCAGCTCTGGGACCAGCGGATAGCGAACGAGCACGTCGAATGTCGCCGTCTCACCGGGCGAGATCACCTCCTCACGAGGAACCGTCACCCGACTCGGACCGTGCCACCACGCTGGGTGGAACAGGACGCTCGCCCGTCCGCGCGGCGCCACCGGCGCCAGACGCAGTGGTCGAGCGCCATCGCGACGCCAGGTCTCGATGCCGGCATTTCGAAACCGGATCACGTGCCAGCCGATCGTGCCGGCACGCGCGCGAGTCGGCCCCTCGACACGCGGATCGTCCGCGACCCAATGCGGCACCGGCAGCACCCTGAGTGTGCAACTGAACTCACCGCCCGGAACGCGGCCGCTCGGTCCGACCAGGCCAAATCGCGCCACGTAGTCGCCGGGTGAATCCGGGAATCGAACCAGGAAGCGCGGAAACGCGGATGACCCGGGCAGGACGGGTACGGTCGCAACGTCACCGACGATCGTGCCGCCACGCCATTCACCGAACACCTGGAATGGCGCGCTATCGCCGATCGCGGAGAGCCGAATCGCCGCGCCCGGCGTGGCCGCCCAGGTGTTGCCACCGATGTTGACGATCCGCGCCTCTGCGCGAGCGATCGTGCCCGCGTAGGCCGGTGACGGGCAGGACAGGTCGCGTATCGCGGCGCGCATTGGGAACGATCGGGCGGCATCGCGCACCGCGAGTCCGGCGTCGAGCAAGCCGGCGCCAGTGTCTCGGTCGCGGCCCGGCTCACCGATGTCGCGCGCAGAGCGAATGAGGCGATCGCGAACCGCTTCGGCCGACTGCCGCCGATCGGTCGAGAGGGCGAGAGCCGCAACGCCCGCGGCGATCGGCGCGGCCGCGGAGGTGCCGGCGATCGAGCCGAACCGGGCGCCCGGAAGCGGTCCCGTCAATCCCGATCGCTCCCCGCCATCGTTCGCGCCACCGGGCGCGAGCAGCGCGATGTCATCGCCGACGCGCGAATAGGCGGCCCGGACCATGTCGCCCGTCGCCGCGCCCACCGCGAGCACGCCAGGATAGGCCGCCGGGAAGATCGGCGCGTCACCGCTGGCGTGATTGTTGCCCCCCGCGGCCACGACCAGGACGTTGCGCTCGCGGGCATACGAGATCGCCTCGCCAAGCGCCGGATTGTCCGCCGCCAGGCCAAGGCTGAGGTTGACAATCGCCGCCCCGTGATCGACGGCGTAGAGAATCGCGCGGTAGACGTCGAAGACGCGGATAACGCCGTCGGCGTCGTCGGTCTTCAGAACCAAGACCGTGACGTTCGGCGCGACACCGACGACGCCGACGCGATTCGGCGGCGCCGCGATCAGGCCGGCGACGTGGGTGCCGTGGCCGGCTCGATCGCCGAACGGCACGCCGGCGAAACTCGGCCCAATGATGAGGTGCTCCGGACGATCCGGGTGATCCAGATCGAGGCCGGAATCAACGACCGCCACGATTACGTCGGGATCGCCCATCGTGAACGACCATGCGTCGTCGACGCGAATATGGTCGAGATGCCACTGCCGATGCCGAAGCGGCTCGCTGCCCGGATCCTGGACGGCCTGTCGCCGCATTTCGGGATTCGACGCGATCCAGCGTACCCCGGGTCGGGATGCCCAGGCGACACGGGCCGATCCCGAGTCGTCATCCGAAATGCGCAGAACGGCGGTGCCGCGCGGTCCGCGCGCGACCTCCGACCCGGCATCGACCATCGCCGCGAGCGGACGATCGACCCCGACGAGCAACTCCTCAGCCGCAACTGACGACGCCAGCGCCACCCCGGCCAGACCCGTAAGCAACGCGCAGACAAAACGCCACGCCAGAGACATGTCGCGGTGACATCCGGTTGCGGGCTAGCGGTCGCACGGCTGCCTGCCGCCGATCGCCGCGCTTGTGGAACGACGATTCTTGGAGGGCCGTTACACACGAGCTGGACAGCGGAGGTGCTTAGCGGTCGCACTCACCCATGTTGATGTCGATCGTGCCGAAGATGGCGATCGCGTCGCCGACCTTGTGGCCCCGCAGCATGTCCTCGAGCGCGCTCAGGTTGATGAAACTGGGCGCCCGGACGTGGTAGCGGTAGGGGTTCGGGCCGCCGTCTGAAACGACATAGAAGCCCAGTTCGCCCTTCGGCGCCTCGATACGCGCGTAGGCATCGCCTCTCGGCACGCGGACCTGCCAGAGCTTGCGTCCGACCTGGATCTCGCCTTCGGGGATATCCCGCATCGCCGCCTGAAGGATGCGCAGGCTCTGGCGCGCCTCGGCCAGGCGAACGAGGTACCGGTCGTAGTTGTCGCCGTTCTTGCCGACTGGAATGTCGAAATCGAAACGGTCGTAGATCGAATACGGCTCGGCCTTCCGAACGTCGTACGGGACACCCGAAGCTCGCAGTACCGGTCCCGTAATGGACGCGTTAATGGCCGCCTCTCGACTCAGCACGCCAATTCCGATCGAACGCGATACAACGATCTCATTGGTCGTGAGGAATCGATCGAGTTCATCGATCTTTCGTGGCAGCCGATCGAACACGATCGTCCGGCAGTGATCGATCCAGTCCGGCGTCACGTCCCGCGCCACGCCGCCGAATCGCATGTAATTGCACATCATCCGCGATCCAGCCACGGCTTCGAAGAGGTCGAGGATGTGCTCGCGCTCCTCGAACGCGTAAAGCGCCGGGGTGAAGAACGCGCCGAGATCGTTCAGGTACGTGCCGATCGCCAGGAGGTGATTCACGATCCGCGTCAACTCGACGACGATCACGCGCAGGTACTCGGCGCGCTCGGGCGGCTTCGTTCCCAACAGCTTCTCGACCGCCAGCACGTAGCCGAGGTTGTTCGACATCGACGAGATGTAGTCGAGGCGATCGGTGAACGGGATGTTCATGATCCAGGCGTTCCGCTCGCCGATCTTCTCGTGGTTTCGATGCAGATAGCCGAAGACGGGTTCGACGCCGACGATTGACTCGCCTTCAAGCGTCATCACCATCCGGAAGACACCATGAGTCGAAGGATGATGCGGACCGAAGTTCACGATGAAACGCTGGCCGAGCCGATCGCCGTTGCAGTTGAGACCGGCCTTCAATTCCACGGCGTCGACGACACGCTCTTCGTCGGTGCCGGTGAGGACATCGGCCAGATCCCATTCGGCCGGGTACCGCACATTCCGGCCAAACGGAACGCGGTCTTCCTGTCGGACGAAGTTCCCGTCCGGCCACCGCGCATCGAACGGCTTCTTCTCGCCTTCAAAGTACGCCTCGTGGTAGTCCTTCCGGAGCGGGAACCCGGCAAAACCTTCCCACAGCAAGATTCGGCGAGGATCGTGGTGCCCGATCGGCTTGATGCCGAACATATCCCAGACTTCGCGTTCCTGCAGACTGGCGCCGCGCCACACGTCCTCGACCGACGGTATCTCGGCCGCGTCGCGCGGCAGATACGCCTTGAGGATCAGCGGTGGCCCGATGCGACCGGTTCCGTACAGGTGGTAGATGACCTCGAATCGATCGGCGTAATCGGCCGCGGTGACGCTGCTGAGCATGTCCCAGCCGAACTGATCGCGGAGAGCGCGGCACGTCCGAACCAGATCGCTCACTTTGACGTAGCCAGACACGCCGTCCTCGCCGGCAAGCTCCGACCCAAGCGCGGCCTTGAGCTCGGCGAGATCATCCGCCAGCGCACCTTCTTGCGCCGCGATCGAGACGAGTCCACTGCGCGGCTGGGGCCAGTCTGGCTTGGTCGGCCGCGCGGGACGGCGCTCGGCGACTGGTTCAGGCGCGACCTCCGAACCTGCCTCGGTCGGGGGCGCGTTCCGCCGCGCCTCGAGCCGCGCTTTGATCTCTTCGAGTTGATCGAGATCGACCAGATCCGGACCGAAAAGAGGCACCGGCGCGTCGATGCGCGGCCGACCTGGCCGAGTCATCTCGCCGAAGGACTGTCCGTCGATCTTCGCCTGCAGCTTCAAGATACCAAACAAAAGGGCTTCCGGCTTCGGCGGACAACCCGGCACGTACACGTCGACCGGAATGAACTCGTCGATTCCAGATACGACGTTGTACCCCTCCTTGAAGGGTCCACCGGAAATCGCACAGGCGCCCATCGCGATGCAGTACTTCGGCTCGGGCATCTGATTCCAGAGTCGCACGATCTGCGGCACCATCTTCTTAGTGACGGTTCCGGGCACGATCATCAGGTCGGCCTGACGCGGGCTGGCGCGCATGACCTCCATGCCGAAGCGTGACAGGTCGAAACGAGACGCGGCGGCCGCCGCCATCTCGATGAAGCAGCAGGCCGTGCCAAACATCAGTGGCCAGAGCGACGAGCGCCGGCTCCAGTTGTAGGTGCCATCCAGCACACGTTGAAGGACACCTTGCTGCGCCAGATCCTTGATGCGCGCGGTGCTGCTCAGAAGCACCGTGTTGTTCACTTCGTCCGTCCGTGTCGTCACGATTCCCTCACTGCGCCGCAATTCGCGCTCGCGCAGCCGCCAGGTGCTGGCTGATGGCTTCACGATCGGGTGCGCTCATAGCGATGTCCAGGTACCGCGCGAGCGCGGCCTCGGCCTCGCGCCAGCGACGAAGGCGGGCCAGGATCAACCCACGATCGCGGACGACATCCGGCGTCGCCAGCACGATCTCCATATCCTCGGCGACGCGCAGCGCGCGATCGTACTCCTCGCGCTCTTTGAAGACGCGGAACAGGTTATTCAAGATGCGCCGCGCCCATTCCGCGATTGAAACTGCTCTGAATGAGTGTTCAGTCCACGCGATTCGCCGCCCCGAGTTTCGTTCGGCGAGCTCGCGAGCCGTGGCTTCGGTAATGATCGCGCCGCCGGCGGCAACGTCGACCAGCGATAGACCGCCGCTATCGCGGTAACCGAGCATGAATCGCGCCGGCACACCGATACCGACCATCGGGAAGCCGACTCGGCGCGCGATCTCGTGGTAGACGACGGAGAGCGTGACCGGGATTCCAAGTCTTCTCGCTAGGACGTCCGTGAGATAACTATTACGTGGTTCGTAGTAATCGTTCACATCGACGCGAAAGCCAGCCTCGCGGCAGATCGTCTGACTCAGGCTGGCGACGATCCCCGACGGTCCTTCGTCGCCGGTTAGGCGATCGCGCACACGTTGGGCGAGTTCTTCGAGCGTGTCCTCGGTCGCGGCGACGTCAACCGTGCCGTACTCGCGCGCGGCAATCGCCAAGGCAATTCGGTCGAGGCGACCTTCGTCGCCGGCGCACACGAGCTCCTCAGCGATCGTGCCGAGTCGCTCCACGTCAGGTTTTCGCATCGCGCTCACCAGGACGGATCAAGTTGCAGAAGGATAGACGCCAACGCGGCCGTGATGGCACGAACATCTCGAATCATTTCGATAGCCGAAATAGTACGTGTCGGCTGCACGTGTTCGAGCAAATCGAGCACGACGTAGCGGTCGACGATCTCTGGCCGAACGGCGGCGAACATCGACCGCGTGTGTGTCGACGGCACGAGCGGATCCGACCGATCGACCATGAACAGCGTTCGCGCGCGCAATCGGTCCGCCGATTCAATCGGCGACAGCCGCCGGAGGTAGCCGGACAGATCGTCCGGCAGCGCGGCGACCGCCGTTGACGCCGCCTGCGGGTTGGTCGCGCGCAGCACGTTCGCGACCGCTCGGCCTGCCAGCGATTGCGGTTCCTCTGCCACTTCGCCCGCCTGGGCGATCGACTCAAGGATCACTCGATCGTCGGGATTCGCGACCGCGTCGGTCAGGGCCTTGAGGAAGACCTGTCGCGACACATCGTGCGGCTCCCACGGGACCCAACCTCGGTCCGTCCACGCGTGCTGGCTCTGCATCTCGATCGCGAGTAACCGCGCGTCGGCGAAGCCACCGATCCAGGCCACGATTCGCACGCGTTCGGCGATCTCCGGCTCGGTCGCGGCGTTCGCGGCCAAGGATGCGCCAGCCGAGAATCCGAAGAAACCAATTCGCCCGGGATCGACGCGCGGCTGCGCGCTCAGCCATTCCCAGGCCGATGCCAGGCGTCGCGGCTCCGCCGTCTCGATGCGATCGGCCATCAGCGCATCGCTTTGAACGACCAAGACGGCCAGACCGGCGCGACTCAACGCCGACACAAATCGGACGACGACCGGGTCGAGCTTGTCGAGCGGATGGACTCCCAGCGTCACGACCAGACCGCCGACGTTGCTCGTGCCGGTCGGCACGTACAGGTCGGCGTCCATCCCCGGGAGACGGTGCTTGGTCCGTGTCGGCTCGCCCGAGATGAGCACAAGCGGACTCACACCCAGCGACAGGATGTCGGGCAGCGCGAGTATTGTGACCGCGGTCGCCCGCGCGGGAGGCCAGAAGCAGACGACGAGCACGATTGCAACAATCCCCGCGCCGACACGCACTGGCGCATCGTACGCCGCCGGCACGATCGGTCCGTGTCGCGCGACAATCACACACCTACACAGCGTCGCAATGGAGGTGATCGTGGCCGAACTCGCTCTGCGCGGCGGACAACCCGTGCGCACGATTCCATTCCCCGACTCGATCGTGCATGACGAGCGCGAAGAGGAGCAGGTCCTCGAAGTCGTGCGCTCCGGCAACTGGGGCGGCGGCATCGGCGCGAAGAAGAACGCGGCTCTGGCCGAACTGTTTGCGCGACAGCAGGATGCCGCCTACTGCATTCCCGTGTCCTCGGGAACCGCCGCGCTCGAGGTCGCTCTCGAAGCGCTCGGCGTTGGCCCCGGCGACGAAGTGATCGTTCCTGCCTACACCTGGATCGCGACGCCACTTTCGGCGCTCAGCATCGGCGCCCTCGCGGTGTTCGCCGACGTCGATCGCGCCACCTTCAACATCGATCCGGCCGACATCGAGCGCAAGATCACGCCACGCACGCGCGCGATCGTGCCGGTCCATTGGGGCGGGCGGCCCTGCGACCTCGACGCGATTATCGAAATCGGAACACGCCACGGAATCCCGATCCTCGAAGACGCGGCCCAGGCCCACGGCGCGAAATGGCGCGGACGAGGTGTCGGCGCGATCGGGGCGGCTGGTACGTTCTCCTTTCAGCAGAGCAAGACGATCACCGCTGGCGAGGGCGGCGCGATCACGACAAACGACGCGGCAATCGCCGAGCGCGCGGCCTCGATCGCCAACTGCGGCCGCATTCGGCCCGAGGACACCCATCTGACCGAGAACCCGCTCGGACACAACTACCGGCTGAACGAGCTTTCAGCGGCCCTGCTCCTCGCCCAGCTTTCGCGCCTCGACGAACTGGCCGATCGTCGTGACGCCAATGCGCGCGTCCTCGACACCGAACTCGGATCGATCGCAGGGCTCCGCACGCGCCCGCGCGACGAGCGGATCGACCGGTCTGCGCAATACCTGTACCTGTTCCGCTACGACCCAACGGGCTTCGGTGGCCTCTCGCGCGACGAGTTCGCCCGCGCGATGCAGGCCGAGGGTATCCCGTGCTTCGCTGGGGCGGGTTCGCTCGTGTATCGGTCGCCTCTGTTGAACGCCACGCCGAGGAACACGGCCGCCCTTCTCTTGAGCGATCGCCCGATCGACTACCGGCAAACGCGTTGTCCCGAGGCCGAACGGCTCGCCGCCGAGGCGCTGTACGTCCCTCATCGCGTGCTCATGGGCACATCGCTCGATGTCGCAGACGTTATCGCCGCCGCCAGGAAGGTGCAGGCGCACGCCAGCGAGCTGGTTCCGGCGACCGTGCGCTGAACCCGATCATCCGTTGACGCAGATTCGTCTCCTCCTCGTCGATATCGATGGGACGCTCCTCGGTCGCGGACACGGCGGCCCGACCGCGACCGTGCGCGATGCGATCGCGCGAGCACGGAGCCGCGGCGTCACAGTCGCGCTGTGCACCGGCCGTCCGATGAATTCACTCCGCCGGGTCGCCGCCGACCTCGATCTTCCCGGTCCCCACATCGCATTCGACGGAGCACTTGTGGAGGACGACGATGGCTCACCGATCCTTCGCCGACCGATCGATCACGGTTCCGTCCGCGCACTTCTACGTGCCGCCCGCGAGCAAGATCTGTGTTTCGAGATCTACCACGACCACGCACATTATGTCGAGAAACTCTGGCCGGAGGCCCTCGCGCACGCTGATCTCATCGGCGTCTCGCCGCTCGTGGAACCGCTCGATGCCCTGCTCGACGAATCCGCGGAAGGCGACATCATCAAGAGCCAACTCATCGCCGACGGTGACGAAGCCGGGCAACGCATTCGCGAAATCGAAAACCTGGGCCTGCCGCTCCGATTTGGCTGGGCAAAGCCGCCCCCCGGGCACCGCGCGCTCGACTACGTCAACGTCACCCATCCGTCGGTCGACAAAGGCACGGCGGTCGCGGCGTTGCTTGCGTCGAAAGGCATCGCGCGCGATCGCGTCCTCGGGATCGGCGATGGCCCGAACGACGCGCCGCTCTTGCGCGCCGCCGGCATTGGCGTCGCGATGGGCAACGCCGCGCCGGAACTCAAGGCGATCGCCGATGCCGTCGTCGCCGATGTCGATCACGATGGGCTCGCCGAGGCGATCGATCGTTTCGTTCTCGCGTAGCCTCGGCGCCCGCTTCACACCTGCGTCGCGGTGTTTCGGCGTCGTGATAGCCTGACGCACGGTGAGGACCGACAATGATTTCCCGTTGCCGCTCGATGGCGTTCGGTACCGAGAACACCTTGACGCCGCTGAGCTGAAGGCCATTGGCGCTCTTGCGGCGAGATGTCGTCGCGCCGATGGCATCGATCATCCGCTTCACGACGAACCTGAGTGTTCGGCGATCCTCCAATACGCCGCCGGAGAACTCATCGGCGTCGCCACGTTGCAGCACGGCGCGCCCATCGAGGCCTGCATCCTGGTCGATCCCAAGATGCGGCGCCGAGATATCGGGCGGCGTCTGTACGCGGCCGTCCTCCTCGAATGCCAACAGCGAGGGAGCGGGCTCCTGCTGACCGTGAACGACCAGTCGGCGTCAGGGCGCGAGTTCGCCGCGGCCGTCGGAGCAGGTTACGAGTTCTCCGAATACCGGATGGAACTGGTCGAAGCGCCTCGGCAATCGACTTGGCCGGTCAACATCGACATCCGTGACGTGGGCGTGGCCGACGCCGCGACCTTCGCGGAGATCTCGGCGGCGGCATTCGGCGAACCGCGCGCGGTTACGCGCATCGAAGCCGGCATCCGAGCCGGTCGGCATCGATACTACCTGGGTCTGCTCGACGGCGCGGCGATCGCGTGCATCCGCGTAAACATGGACGACGGTCCGATCTACGTCACGTCATTCGCGGTCAGGCCCGAGCACCAGGGACGCGGCTATGGGCGTCAGATCCTGACACGCGTTGTACGAACGCTCGCGTCAGAGGATCGACCAATCATGATCGAGGTGGCAACGAACAATCAGAATGCGCTGCACCTCTACCGATCGTGTGGGTTCCAGATCCGAGTAGCGTTTGCCTACTACCGGGCACGGCCGTAGCAAGGCGGCGACCGTAAGTCGCGGCGAGATTCCCACACGCTGTCCCCTGGCCTCTCGATTCGCGCGGTCGAAATCCGCGGTTGTTCAACCACCCGCCTAGCCCTAGAGGCGCTGCACCTGATGTTCTGTCACGACGACGATGGCCGCTGGCTCTTCGGGCGCGACGCACGGACTACTGTGCCGCTTTGAACGCTTCGGACGTCGCACTGCGGATGGCATCCCCTACGTCGTGCCCGAGATCCAGCTGCTGTTCAAGTCGAAGGGCCGCCTCTCGAAGGACGAGGCCGACTTCGACGCAATACTGCCACTAATGGACCGAGGGGCCCGCGGCTGACTCGCCCGTGCGTTGGCGCCGCAGTCATCCGAGCATCCCTGGCTGGCCGGCTGACGTGACGCTCGAGACTGCGGGGCGGCTTCCACGCCGGAGTTTCCCGGTCCAGGTAGTCGGGGGCACAACTCTGGCTCCACATTGTCGTGACTCTCCAGCTCGGCACGCGGCGTTCTGCAGCGATTGATGCTGTTAGACCGCGCGACTGGCGGATGTGATCGGCGCGGGACAAAGGGCGTGACGAAAGACGTCAGGCCGGAGGTATGGAGACAGGAACAGCGATTTGCCAAGCCATGTTTGGGATACCGAACAGTTGTGGTATGACGAAGATGATGGTCTTCGCTCTCTTCATCTCATACTCCCCGCCAGAGTTCAAGCAAATCGACTGGCCTCCCTCGGCGGTCAGCTTCGTCCTCGCATCAACGCTGAACACGTTCTTAAGGCTACTGGCGCTCTTAATCGCGCCGAGGGCTAGCCTGTAACTGACGCCTTGATCGTCGACCGCATACCAGCCGTCCATGACGCTCTTAGTTGGGGAAGCCTCGGTCACCGAATAGGGATTCTGATTCGCGATTGCGAATCGGAAGCACCCAATAGGGACGGGGCGCATCGTCGATGTTCCGGTAGTCGGGGACCAGGAACCAATCTCATATAGCCGCCACACCGGTTGGTCTAATGTGACGGCGATGCCATCTTGTTCCCAGGTGCCACCAAGCTCTAGAAGGGTGCCCCGCGGAGTACGGGGTCTACTCGTGGGCGTGGGAATCGGAGTCGCGGGAACGATCCGGGTCACCTCCTTGGTCACCTCGACGGTCACTTCGACGGTCACTTCGACGACTCGCGTCACCTCTCGCGTTACTTCAATGCTGATGGGAGGCCTAGTCGCCACTGCGACCGATGGGGTGGGCGCCGTCATAGTCACGGGTGGCGGACGATCGGCTCCCGTTCCGCGACCACTTGGAGCGCCTGGATCCGCAAGCACGCAGCTCACCGACGACAGTACCAACGTGAGCGCTGCCAGGGATAATCGTCGCACCGTTTCTGGCCACCTTCGCCAAGGCTCGACGCAACCCGTTGACGCCGGGCAGGCTACCCGAAGATCATGGCAGAAATGAATCCCACCTTGAGGCGGATGTCGCGCCGAGCTGACTCCTCCTCAATGACCCACGCTCTTCGCGGTTTGCCGTCTTCGCACGCTCTTTCGACGCCAGCGGCGTTCTTGTGAGACGATCTTGGCACGCTCGCGCGGGCGCGGAGACCCCGCGGGGGAATGCCGCATTGAGGGGCTAACGGTGGATCGCTCCCGGACGGGTCAAGAATTGCGGGCGCTGGCTGACCAACTGAGACGAGATTCTGCCGCGCTCGAGGGGGTCGTTCGGCAGCTCGACGCGACCCTTAGCCCCGGCTTCTCAGATCCTGGGCCAACCAGCATGCGCGCGCAATGGCAGTCGCACCGTGCCCATATTCTGGCAGTCATCGACCTGCTGACATCGGCCGAACGTGACGCACTCCAGCGAGCGGCCAGCCTCTCGGCCCTGACACGGTCCCAAACAACAACATCGCTTCGAATGCGGGCGCTGCCGCAGACCGGCGAGACACCCGTCACCGCCGAGCGAGGCGATGGCCTAACTTGGCGGTTTGCTTACTCGCGGTCGGCGGAGTCCGTAACTGGCAACCGCCTAGGCGAGGACTTCCTGATCACCGCGCAGCGAGATGGGACTCTGTGTTTCGCTCTCTGCGACGGCGTGTCTGGCTCGTTTTACGGCGACATTGCCGCGCGATTCCTCGGACGCGCGCTCGTCGAGTGGCTCGCTGAAATTGAACTTGATGCTGATCTGGGCCACCTTCAAGTTGCCCTTGCGGAGAAGCTCGCGTCGTGGACCGGTGCTGCATCGCAGCAGGTCAACGATCACGCTATCCCGACTCATGTCACAGGCATGCTCCGGTCAGTCCTTGAGTCTGTTCGGATCGAAGGAAGTCAGACAGTCTTCGCGGCGGGCAGAATTGATGCACCCCATCCTGGCGCGAACGGAAAAGTTCTCCTCGCCTGGATGGGTAACGTCAGGATCCGCATCTGGAGCTCTCACGGAGAACGGTCGGCGGACTTGGGCGGTGTTTTCCACGATTCCCAGCGATGGTCCAGCCGAAGCGGTGCCTCGATCCCGACGGCGCACATGTTTCAGGAGGCGCTCAAGCCCGGCGACCCCGCGAGCATCAACAGGATCCTTCTGTTTTCTGACGGACTCAGTTCTCTAGGAGAGACATCCACCACTATCTCGGATGCCGCTGTCAGGGCCCTTCTGGCCGACGCGCTGGAGTCACCCTCAAGCGACGACGCGACGTTCCTCGAGGCCTGGGTCGGCCCGACTCCGGCGACTTTGGACGCAAAGTCGCCGCCGCCGCCAACCCAACTCTCGGTGAAGGGGGATGTTCGCCGCGCATTCGTTTCATGGGCTTCGATCGATTCAGCAACCGCATACGATGTCGAGCTATGCAAGGAAGTACCGATCCTCCAAAGGACAGATGCCACATCCAAAGTGTTCGAACAATTGGCACCGGGGCGGTACACCGTGCGGATCCGGAGCAGGATCGCAGATGAGGTCGGCATCTGGTCCACCGCGACCGTAGTTGAAGTCGTTCCGGGCGCCACCGAGGAAGCCGGGGGGCCCTGCCCAACGCCAGGAGCACGGGGGAGCGACCCTTCCGAAGAACCCGAGGAGCGGGCGGCTGCTCAAGAAGAGCCTGCTGTACAAGATCCAGACGAAGTCGGCGCAAAGCGCCGACTGACCATCAGGGATCGATTGGCTGCAAGCCGGAGGCTCGTCGCGGTGTTGCTCGCGGCCTGCGTCGTGGCGCCGATCGCGGGTTTGATTTATTGGCTCGTCCCGCCGGAAGGGCTCACTGCCCCTTCGGCGGTTCAGCCCCCAACAGCGCAGATTGTGGCTCAGGCAGCGAAGCCGTCGGGGCCCACCCTAGCGTCCGCGCCGCCAACCTCCACCCTTCGACCGACGCCGCGACCTACCGTAGAGACGAGTGTGCCGGGTGCCCTTGCGCAGCCCACGGCAACGGGCACCCCCTCACCCACGGCGCGGTCGGTGCCGATCCCGCTGCCCACCCAGAGTCAAGAGTTGACGCCAACGGTCGTCACACCGCCGAGCCCAGCACCGTCCCCAACGGAAGCGGCCCAACCGAGCCCGAACTTGGCACCAACGCAGGCCGCGCGGCCGAGCCCCACCCTGATACCAGGGCAGGGCACGCCGCCAAGTGCAGTTGCTACACCGACCGGACCGCCGGCCCTAGACGGCACCTACCGGGTGCTCCCTGGCGACACGCTTACGAGCATCGCGCAATCGGTGTTCGGCGACGCGACGCGCTGGCGCCTCCTCTATGACGCGAATCGGGATGTGATCGGACCGGATTCGTCGCACCTCCTGGTCGGCGCCCACCTCCGCATACCGACGGCCGCCACAGGAGGCAGATAGCGTAGCGCTTGCTTAACCGCCTCACTGCCGCGCGACAATTTCGGACCAACAATGTAAGCTTGACGAGGAATGACGGGCCGAGACAGGGTGATCGTCAGCGTCGAAGCCGGCGGAGGATCGGCTCCCCGCGACTTCGAACTGCCTCTCGATCCTACCGTCAGAACCTTCATCAGTTTGGTTGCGGAGGCACAGGGCTTGCACGTCGGGCCATCGGGCGCCGATTCGCTCGCCTTGCAGGTCGTGGGGACTGGCAGAACACTTTCAGGCCACTCGTCGCTCCGCCAGGCGCGTGTGTGGGACGGCACTCGCTTGCGTCTGCTGGTGATTCCAGCGAGGGGTGCATCTCCGACCATCGATGACCAGGAGCCGCCGTCCGATCCAGTGGTGACATGGGTGCCGTTGACGCCTGCCCGCTCGCCCCCGCCGCCCACGTCCCGTGCAAGGCAAGGCGACGAGGAGCCTTGGGAGCCTGTCGGCACATGACCACCCACAGGAATAGCTGGGACCTATCGCTCGCGGACCCCTCAGGATGACCTTCGCACCTCGCCCGGGGGATGAACTGACCATTGGAGGGGTCTCCTACCGCGTCGAGGGGGCTCCAACCGGCGGTATGTTCGCCTATGCGCAAGAAGGGCGTCAGGGCATCGTCTACAAGCTGAGCACCGGCGTCGCTGGGGCCGGATCCACCGCATACGCGCTCAAGAGGTACGACGAACCGTTTAGAACCCAGCAATTGGTTGCTCTTACCCAGCGGCTCGCTGGTTTCGCTAGTAGTCCCGGCTTGGTGGTCTGCCGTAGGGTGCTCTTGACCCCGGGCACGTTCGACGACATTCTGGTGCTTCACCCCGATCTGTCTTACAGTGCGCTCATGGATTGGGTGGAAGGGCCGACATGGATGGAGAGAGTCGTCGCACGTAAACCGCTCAATGATGACCAGTCCGGCGTTATCGCGAGCGCCGTCGCAACCACTCTGGCGGCAGTGGCGAAACGCGGTGCGGCTCACTGTGACGTTTCTGGCCAGAACTTGTTGCTCCCGGTACTCGCTGCACGAGCCACCAACGGCCGATATCCAATCGAGATCGTTGATGTAGAGCAAATCTACGCGGAAGGTTGGCCCAAGCCGGACCTGATTCCGAGAGGACTTCCTGGCTACGCCCACCGGGACTCGGCGAAGGGGCAGTGGGGGCCTGGTGCAGATCGCTTCGCAGGAGCATTGTTGCTATCCGAGGTTCTCGGGTGGTGTGTTCCGGGGGTATGTGCGGCGGCCGATGATGAGTCCTACTTCAATCAGCGTGAGATCCAACAAGCTTGTGACAGGTTTCGCATCCTGTACTCTGCCCTTGAAAGCCGGTGGGGCAAGCCCTTGGCCGGCCTGCTTGACGCCGCTTGGCGTAGTCCTTCGCTCGCTGGCTGCCCGGCGTTAGAAGAGTGGCGGCGAGAGATCGTGGCTGCGGCTGGAGAAGTGACTCCGAGTGTTGGCACGCGATCGGAACCTCCGACGATGAAGGTAGGGGAGGCTCAG
Source organism: Chloroflexota bacterium (assembly GCA_004297775.1). GTDB lineage: Bacteria > Chloroflexota > UBA6077 > FW602-bin22 > FW602-bin22 > FW602-bin22. The sequence continues at coordinate 55,462 of SCUE01000027.1, forward strand.
GCTCTGCTTGCCGATGCGGAAGCAGCCGTCCAGGATGGAGACATCCCCGCGGCGCGACAGTCTTATCGCCTCGTCGCGAACCACGCGTCTGAAGGAGAGCTGCGCGGATCGGCCCAGTTCAGGTTGCGCGAAATCGAGCGGCACTATGGTGCGGCGGATGAAGCGGCGACTGGCCGATCCCCCGAACCCCGGAGCACAGTTCGAGTGCCCGCGGCGGGACAGCGAGCGCCAACTCCGCCGCGGCCTGCCTCGACTGCGTGGGAGTCGACGGCTTTCCCCGTCTCGCGTCCACCTCGGGACACCCGGCTCCAGCGCCTCGCGGGTATCGTGCTTGGGGCGGGTCTCGCGCTGCTCGGGGCTCTCTTCGCATCCGGTGATCTAGTGGTCCGCGTCGAGGACCAGCTCCACAGCCTAGGTCGAGTCGCGCACTGGACCACCATCAGCGTCCTGATGTCCGCGATACTCGGCCTGGTGCAGACCTGGGTATTTCGGCCACGATTGTCGATCCCAGGTCGGTTTCGTTTCGGCATCGCCGCGGCGATTGGGGGGCTCGTCGGTGGCCTCGTCGGCGGTTTGGTAGTTGCGGCCCCTTCTGCCGAACAGACCCTTGCAGCTGCTTTGACGGGTGCAGTCGGCGGCGCGACGGCCGCATACCTTCAGGCGATGGCTTTCCGGGAACCCGGGGCGAGACATCATTGGATCGCCTGGATGGCTGTCACTTGGTTGGTCTCCTGGTATCTGGCGGTCATGTTAACGACGGGGTTGCAAACAATTCCGGCCACCGCTTTGGCCGCTGGGATCATCACAGCCGGTGTAGGCGTCGGAATAGCCGCCTTCCTGTATTCGGCGAGACACGTTGAGTTCTAAACCGGTTCGCTTTGCGCCGTTGAGGTAACCGATGGACCATACAGCGCGGGCCACGGCGAGAACACCAGCACTCGTAATATATCTGGTCGATTGCAGCGACTCGATGGATCTCCCATTCGGAGAGGGACGCAGAATCGACATCGTGGAAAGTGCTTTACGATCTGCCATCGAGTCGATGATTCGGCGAGCACGAAAAGGAGAATCCGTCTCTCCAAGGTACAGGATCGCCATATATGCGTATAGCGAAGACGTCTTCGATCTTCTGAAATTCCTTGGCGGTGGCGCACGGAGAATCGACGAATTCGAGCGGGCTAACAGATTCCCGAAGCTTCGCACTCTCACGACGACAAACACAGCGAAGGCGTTCCGCCATGCCAAGAGCCTGCTTGAAACAGAGTGGCGAAGCATCGCTGACTGCCCAGCACCGCTCATCTGTCACATCACGGACGGATGGTTTACGGACGAAGATCCAAAGGATGTCATCTCTGAGATCAAGAAGATGAGAAACTCCGACGGACCGGTGCTCGTGGAGAACATCTTCATCAATGACCGCGTACTTACTGAGCCGATTACCGACGTCCGTAAGTGGCCGGGGATTCTGCGAGATACTCCATTGATGGGCGAATATGCGGATCAGCTCCGAACCTTCTCATCACCTATGCCACAGAGTTACCGCGACAACATAAATGAGAGGTCCTACGACCTGGCTCCGGGCTCATTAATGATGTTTCCCGGTGAGAATGCAGAGTTGGTAGCCCTTGGATTCCAGGTAACTACGATGACTCCGGTGGGCTGAACGTGCAGAGGGACTGAGTCCAATGAGCGAGATCGATGGTTGGTAACAGCTTTTCGGACGAGGACCCGCCTGAGTTCCAACGCTCCCCACGCGAGTATCGGAGCCCCCCGACTGACGAGGTGGAGGTCCCGCCCCCGCCTCCAGTTCCTCAGCCGCCCGGAATTGCGGTAGCTTGGGTCGTCCTCAGCGGGATTACCGCCGCCGCGTTCTTGGTCTCGGCATTCTTCGTAGGAAGCAATGCCGTGTTTTCGCTTGTGTTCGCCATCCCGGCGTTGGCCTATGCGGTTCATGGCGCGTATTCGCTCTTCTTCGAACGCCGCCAATTCGACAGGGCTGTCTCAGAACGGCCAGCCGACTACGAGAGGAATCTCGTCCCGATTGCAGGAGAGCTCGCTGCGAGGGCGGCTCAACAGCGCGACGTGGGGTTCTGGAACAACCCGTCTCACGTCGAGTGTCTCAGATTCGTGGAAGAGCGTGATCATCGTCTGTGGGTGCGTGCTCCTGGAGACAAGGACTTCCTTCAGGTGCGAGTGGGCGTCGGCTCAGTTCCTGCGACCTTCAACGTTAAGCTGACGCTTCGAGGCGATGAACTCGACGAAAAGGCGAAGGCGCTAAAGCGTGACTTCTCGCAAGTCGAGCAAGCCGCTGTCGCGGTACCGTTGCGCGATATGCGAGTGATTGGAGTCGCTGGGACGTCCGAATGGGCCACCGACATGCTGAGGTCCATGTTGGTGCAGCTTGCCACTCTTCACTCGCCCACGGACCTCAAGCTGATCGTCGTTTACGGCCCTGAGACGGCGGAAGGATGGGAATGGGTCCGATGGCTGCCGCACGTCTGGGATGACTATCGCGAGCAGCGCTTCGTAGCTAAGTCGGGACAAGGGGCTGTTCGGCTGCTTGATGTCATCGTGGATCTGGTCGAGCGACGGTTTGCTGCGGTGTCAACGGGTCAGCGCACACACGTCCCAGGAGGGCCAACCTACGTCTTCGTCCTTGCCGACCCCGACTTCGCACATCGGCCGGAGGCTACCCGATGGCTGAACCTATTCCGGCGGATCGGCGAAGCAGGTTCCGAACTCCGAGCTTATGCCATCGTGGCGGCTCAGACCCGCGCCGGTCTCCCCAAGGATTGCCGGGCAGTCATCGAGGTAAGCGACGACAGCGGGTCTCTCTGCATTGCGCGCCCCGACGCGACTGATGAGCTGACACCCCTTACGCCAGATCGCGTCAGGTCATCCGAGGCAGACGAGTTCTCCCGGCTGTGTGCGGCCGTCCGCCTGCGTGGGCCAGACGTGCAGGGGCGGCTACCGAGTAAGATCGGCCTTCTCGACGTCTTGGGAGTTAAGTCGCTGGATATCGAGGCGACGCGAGCAAGATGGGAGGGAGCCCAGCCATTCGGAGGCTTGGCCGTACCAATAGGCGTCCGAGCCGACGGCGAGCTGCTCGTGTTCGACCTGCACGAGCAGAGCGCAGGACCCAACTGCTTGGTCGCGGGGAGCATTGGCGGCGGCAAGACCGAGTTCCTCCAGACGTTGATCATGGCTCTTGCCTTCCGGTTTCCACCCAACCAGGTCTCATTCGCTTTGCTCGATATGAAGGGTGCACAACTCACCGCCCCGATCGAGAAACTACCCCACGTAGCCAGCCACATTACTGATCTGCAGCTCGAATACGTGCCGCGAGCGATCCGGTCGCTGAGTGCAGAGCTCGAGTTTAGAAAGCAGCTCTTTCTAGACGCCGAGCGCCAACTCGACAGGGAAGTCAAGCACATCGACACGTACATGAAGGAGGTTGCGGCGGGGCGGTTATCGACGCCTCTCGGATACCTCGTTCTGATCGTGGACGAGTTCACCATCCTGCGCGAGCAATTGCCGGACGAGATGCCGCATTTCATGCAGATCGCACTGCAAGGGCGTGCGTATGGGTTCCGGTTGATCCTGGCCACCCAGAAGCCGAAGGGGGTGATCAGCGACCAGATCGACGCCAACACCCGATCGCGATTCTGTCTCCGAGTCGAGCAGCCGGACGTGAGCACGGAGGTGCTCGGGCGCCCGGATGCCGCCATGCTTACCCGGCCTGGCCAAGCGTACCTACGCATCGGCCACGATGAGGTGTTCTCGCTGTTTCAGGCCGCCTGGGGCGGGGAATCTGTCGCGCAAGCCGGTGGCCCCCCCCTTGCGGAGGTTGCCCTAGTGGAACTCGACGGGCGCCGCGAGGTCATCAAGGCAGGTATCGAGGCCCCGCGGGCCGCACCCGAGCTCGCCGAGACGCACCTCCGGGCACTTGTAAAGCACATATCTGACGCTGCTCTCGAACGCGCTCGGCCAATCTGGCACGATCTCCTTCCGCAACGAGTCACATTGGACGCGATAGGGGAAGCGGACCACGGGGGCTGGGACGGCGCACTGTGGCGGCCCGCGGGCGCGAGCTTCCTGCGTCCCACCATAGGGCTCATTGACCATCCTGCAAAACAGCATCAGGGTGCACTCCAAATTCCCTTGGCTGACGAGGGCCATCTGGTCGTGTGCGGCAGCGGCTCCAGCGGGAAGACCACGTTGCTGCGCACCCTCCTGCTATCGCTGATACGTTCGCACTCACCTGACGACATGCACGTCTACGTGCTCGACCTGGCGGGGCGCAGCTTCAAGTTGTTCGAGGAATTCCCCCACGTCGGGGCCGTCATCACCCGCACCGAGCCCGAGCGAATCGAGCGCTTCGGATGGATACTCCGTGAGCTCATCGATACGAGGAAGCGTTCCTTGAGCACGTCGGGTGTAGCGGGGTGGAGGAAGCCAAGCCAAGCATCGCCGTCTGACGAAGCGGCGGTGGTGATCGTCGTCGACGGTTTTCCTTCCGTGGCCGAAATCCCCGAACTCGAGGCTTGCCTCATGGAGATCGCCCAACAAGGTGCGGGGCTGGGCATCCACCTGATCACTACGGTACCCGACGTCCTGCCGTCCAAGCTTGCCGTCAGCATCAATCTGCGTATCGCCTTGGAACTGGCCGGTGATAGCGACTACGCGAACGTACTCGGAACCGCAGCCGCCCCCGGCAGCCCATACAGAGTCCCGCCGAACGTTCCCGGCCGCGGATTCGTAAGCGGTCCGCCGCGTGAAGTCCAGATTGCGGTTGGACTCTCCGACCACGTCGACGAGGAACAACAGGTCCGCGACCTGGCCACGGCCATGACCAGCGTCTGGGCAGCGCGTCGACGCCCACCTCCGGTCACCGAGCCCCCTGTTCAGGTTCGCCTGGAGGACCTGCTCAGTGGCCAAGCTTCCCCCGCCTGGGATGCACAGCACCCAGGCGTGCCGATTGGAATCGAGACAGACAGTCGCCGACCCCTGTTTATGCCCATTGATGCCGGGGCCCACTGGGCTGTTGTCGGTCCACCAGGGAGCGGCAAGAGTACCCTCGTGGCCACCGTTGTGCTTGCGTTGCTCAGCGCCGGGGCAATCGACGATCTACGCTTAGTGGTGGCCGACCTCAACAACTCGGCGCCACTCGGAGTCTTGGCGAACCGAAGTGGTCTCACGTATGTTGATTCACCCGAGGATCTCACCGCTGAAATCAAGATGTTGGGCACCGAATTACTGTCCCAACACGAGCAGGCCCGTCGTACCGGTCCGACCAGCCATCCGGGTAAGCATCGACACACCATCCTGTTTATCGACGATCTCGACGCTTGGGAAAAGCGAGTGGAGGGCGACGTGCGGCTCGCTCTAGATCGGCTCGTACGTCGCGAGGCCCAGTTCGGACTGAGCGTCGTCATGACGAGTCAATTGGCCGATCTCAAGAGCGCTTTCGAGGGCCTCGGCAGCACGTTGAAGGGTGGCAGGAACGCATTCGCTTTGGGCGCAGCGGAGGCAACCGAGGTCTTCGAGGTCCAACTACCCTTGGCTGAACAATTGCGATACCTTCCGGCGGGCCGGGGATATCTAATTCGTCGCGGACATCGGCCGGTGCGTGTCCAGGTTGCCACCCCATTCGGCGCCCCGGGCTCCTTGGCCGCGATATTCACTCGGATCCAGCAGCCAGGAGGATCCGAGTCGGGCGCCGACTAGCCGGAGGGAACCGGGCGATTCACCCGGTTCGCCACAGCGGCATGGTCCTTGCACTTTCGGCTCCACGCCTCGAGCTCGCGGACCAAAGCGTCCAACGTGCTCTTATCCTGGCCCCACCTTGACTTGTAACTGTCTGCGGCTTGGCTTCGCCAGTCCGTTCCCGTCACGGCGGCGTTGAGCTGCTGGATGACCTTTTGAACATTCTGCATCTGTGTGTTTGTGTCGCTGCTGACCTTGAGCAGTTCGCTCTCGCTCATCTTGACTACCACGATCTTGCCCTCCCTGCGAAACGATGCTCCCGAAGTTGCAACTGGGCTAACGGCGCTGAGCGTTTGAACGGCGCCGAGCCTCTTCAGCGAGTCGCGCCTCCTCTCGACGGATCTCCTCTCGAACTTCACCCGCCGCTGATCTAAGCGCCGAGGCGGCGGATCGCAGTCCATCTCGAGCGGCGGTTACAGTCCCGATCTCCTTAGTGATCGATCCTCGAAGTGAGTCCGCGGAAATACCACGCCAGTTGTTCGCTATCGACACGTCGGCGCCACGGAGCTGGTCGATGATCGGGCTGAGGCTGTCCGCCACACGCAGACATTCGTCCGCCTTAGTCTCGAGGTGGGCCGCCTCGGCCCGCAGCGCATCGAGCAAGATGCCCTCCGGACCTCTTCGCTAAACGTTTCGGGATCTCTCGAGATCGTCGGCGCGATTGCTGAGATCTTTGTTCAGGGTATTGAAGTCGTTCTGGAACCGCCTCAGCGTAGTGACGAACTTCGCACTCTGCTCTTTGAAACCAGTCGCCGCTTCACTCTGCCAAAAAAGGGATTGGGCCTGCCGATTGAGGTATGCCGAAATCTCATCGCAGAATCCTGCTTGCCTCTGATACTGTGATGCGAGATCCCGCAGCCCGGGGACGGTCATGATCTGTTCGTCGCCTGGCACTCACATCCTCCTTCTCCGACTCGCCTCGGCATTATCAGGATCGCCGTCGGCGCGACCACGGGCGTCCGCCTGCGCGCCCATCAACTATGCTGGAACGCGGCTGGCAGGCTTGTCAAGTAAACTCGCCGCACGGTAAACTCGCATCTAGAAGGAGGACAGGTGTCCGATCGGTGGGAGTTGACGCTCGAGGCGCTCCCGGGCATCGCGGGTAGCCTCGGGGACCGGCGAGATCAGCTTCAGCGCGCTGCTGGCGTTGCGGGCCGACTAGGGGGGAGTATTTCGTCCAGCAGGAGTGGGGCTCACCGGGCACGCGCTCTCACCGAAGACGCTCGTCATCAACTCACGCGTGCATCCAATCGTTTGGAACAGCTTCATCGCGAAGTGACCGATCGACATGCCCTTGTCTTGGAGACCCAGTCGGCCGCGAGAGGCGTAGCCCTTCCGGGCGAAAGCGCTCGCCCGATACCGGCGGTGGGGCCCCGAATAGCTGCCACGAACGGTCTGAGCTTGAGCGACGGTATCCACACCGTGCTCGACGTGGCCGGGTTGGTGCCCGGATTTGGCGAGATCGCTGACGGCATCAACGCGGGCTTCTACTTGGCACAGGGTGATACCACAAATGCCGCCCTGTCAGGGGCGGCCATGATCCCCTTCGCCGGATGGGCAGCGACAACCACTAAGCTCGGGCTGAAAGCGACCAAGGGTCTCGCGGCCGTCAATCGGGTGGAGCATCTTTTGGCTCACAACCCGGCCGAGATCATGGGCACGCTACGAGACATCGCAAGGACGCCTGGCCCCTTCGGGCTCGACGATGTAAGTCCGCGGCTCGGCAAACTATCGATGGACGAGGTAGATACCCTCGGTAAGATGTGGGTAGGCGACGGTTATCGTGTGGCAGGCGACGGACGGACCCTCGTTAGTTCCGATGGCCTCAAGCAGTTCCGTCCGCCGACCAAGAAGGCTCATTCAGGTGAAGTTCAGGCGAATCTTGAGTGGCGCTCCGAGGCTAGTGGACCTTGGAATGGCAACGCCCATGTGGACATCTCGGAATGATGGCCATCGTGCGGAGTATTCATAGCCCTGACCTCCTCGACATGCGAGCGCAGCAGCCGGTCGATCCTGGAAATTTTCGAATCCTTGTGCAGGCTCTGATTGGACCCGAGGATTCAGATGCTGCGGACTCGTTCGAGTGGTGCATATGTACGCCTAGGTGGCTCGAGTCGCATCTCTCTGCCAGCAGGTATGAGTTCGGACACGGATATCTCGTCGTCAACCATTACAGCTATCAGCTGATCGCGGACGCAATCGAGTCTTTGTGCGAAGCGCAGCCGGGTACCACATGGGCTGAGGTGGCCGGTGCGCTTGGGCGATACGGCCGCTGGGAATTCCAAGGCTACGAAGTTGCTCGTCGTCGGAGCCACGAGTCCGCGCAAAGCTGAGCTTTACGCGTGCTGGTGACATGCATACCCGTGCCTCATTCCTTCGAATCTCGCGCCACTCGCCGGCGTGGGGCCCGGACAACACCCCAGCACGACCATCGGAGCGGGTCGTCGCCCATCTCCAGGATGCTGGAATGGGCGCCGTGGGCGAGCGGGTTGCGTGGCAGAGGGGAACCGGGCCAGATCGCCGAGAGCAACGACGCCGCGCGACTTTGGTGGGCCTAGTTGAAGCGGTCGACTGTCTCGCACGCGCTCACGCGACCAAGGTTGCGGAGAGCTTCCAGTCCCGCTTCCCGCGCGTCGCCGCGATGATGATTGACGCGACCGATGATGTCCTCGCCTACCTCGGCTTCCCGCACGAGCATTGGCGCCAGATGTGGTCGACGAATCCGCTCGAACGCCTCAACCGCGAGATCAAGCGGCGCACCGACATTGTGGACATCTTCCTCAACCCCGACGCGGTCATCCGACTCGTCGGCGCTGTCCTCGCCGAACAGAACGACGAGTGGCAGGTCGCACGCCGCTATTTCAGCGCGGAGTCATTCGCGTCTCCGTTCGCAACCGATGTTGAAGGTCGATCGGTCGGCGATTGCCGAGCGTCGATAGATCAAGCTGAAGCATATCCATCAGGGGCGTGAGCCCAGGACCATGCCCATCTTGGTCCACGGCGCTGTAGACCTCGGCCACCAACGGATGGGCGAGCTTGCCGAACGTCTGTCCCTTCCCCAACGGCGACATGTCAGCCTGCCCCTCAAACGCGTGGTCCGCCGTCTCAACGCGTCTTGTGACCAGCGTTCCCCGATCGCGCTCAATGCGGCGGAGTGACTCGGCACTGAGATAGGAAAGACCAGCGATTTCACCCGTTCGCGCCTCGACTCCGACTTACCTGGCCGAGCGGTTCAGTCTGCGCTCTTTCGGCGGAGCCGACTCTAGCTGCTAGTGGTCTGCCACGCGAGATAGCAGTGTTATGGTAAGTTGTACCGTCGGCCGCCGAAGAGCGGTGGAGGAAGCGGTGCGTACGAAGAGATACCGGGTGGATCTGACGGCTGAGGAGCGGGAGCAGTTACTGGCGATGCTGCGCAAGGGGAAGTCATCGGCGCGGCGCTTGGCACGAGCGCGGGTACTCCTGTCGGCCGATGAGAATCGCTTCGACCACGAGACGGCGGCGGCCGTGCGCTGCTCGTCCGATATGGTCGAGCGCGTACGGCGACGATTCGTCGAGGGTGGCGTGGAGTGGGCGTTGTCCGAGGACCCGCGTCCGGGCGGGCGTCGGCGACTGGATGAGCGGGCCGAGGCACATCTGGTGGCGTTGGCGTGCTCGGAGCCGCCGGATGCACGGCCGGTCTGGACGATGCAACTGTTGGCCGATCGGCTGGTTACGGCCAAGATCATCGACACGATCTCGGACGAGACGGTCCGCCGCACACTCAAGAAAACGGGCTCAAGCCGTGGCTGAGGGAGCACTGGTGCATCCCAGACGTCTCGGCCGAGTTTGTCTGCCGGATGGAGGACGTGCTCGATCTCTCCGCCGCGCCACCGGACGCGCGCCGTCCGCTGGTCTGTTTCGACGAGCGTCCCGTCCAGTTGATCGCGCACACACGGGAACCGATCCCACCGGCGCCGGGTCGGCCAGCGCGGATCGACTACGAGTACCGTCGGGCCGGGACCTGCAATCTGTTCACCTTCCTGGCGCCGCACCGCGGCTGGCGGCACGTCGAGGTGACCGAGCGGCGGACCAAGCGCGACTTCGCTCTGATGATGAAGGCACTGGTCGATGCCTACTTCCCGTACGCGACCACCATCCGGGTCGTGCTGGACAACCTCAACACCCACAGTCCCGCGAGTCTCTACGAGACGTTCCCTCCCGCCGAGGCGCGACGCATCGCCCGGAAGCTGGAGTTCCACGACACGCCCAAGCACGGCAGTTGGCTGAACATGGCCGAGGCGGAGATCGCACTCCTCAGCCGACAGGCGCTCGACCAACGGATCCCCGACACCGACATCCTCCGCCGCATCGTCACTGCCTGGGAACGGCCGCGCAACGACGCCGAAGCCACGATCTCCTGGCGCTTCACCGTCGCCGACGCTCGTCGCAAGCTCACCCGCCTATATCCCGTGTAATCATCGTGGCGGACCACTAGGAGCCTGTCCGACATTTCATGAGATTTGACAATATCAAAGGAAGAGAGGTGGAGGTAGGGTAGGGATGGCGGGCCTTTGGGCCGGCCGGAGGCGTGAATGGCCTACGGGTTCCGTCCCTACCAGCTAGACCAGCAGCACCTATTGCCTGTCTCGGCGCGGGAGTGGCTGCCGGAGGGGCACCTGGCGTTGTTCCTGGCCGAGGTCGTCGGTCAGCTCGACCTGGGGCCGATCCTGCGCGCCTACAAAGGCGGATGGGGACCGCGCGGGTACCACCCGCAGATGCTGCTGACGGTGCTGCTCTACGGGTACTGCACGGGCGTGTTCAGCTCGCGCAAGCTGGCGGCGAGGTGTGAGACCGACGTGGCGTTCCGGATGTTGAGCGGCGGTGCGTTCCCGGACTTTCGGACACTGGCCGACTTCCGCAAGCGGCACCTGGGGGCGATGGAGTACGTATTCGTCGAGGTGCTGCGGTTGTGCCGCGAAGCGGGGCTGGTGAAGCTGGGACACGTGTCGCTGGACGGGTCGAAGTATCAGGCCAACGCGAGCAGGCACAAGGCGATGAGCTACGGGCGCATTGGCGAGGTGGAGCCGCGGATCGAGGCCGAGATCGCGGCGCTGCTGGAGCGGGCGACACGGACGGACGCGGCCGAGGACGAGGAATACGGCGCCGACCAGCGTGGCGACGAGCTGCCGGAGGAGTTGCGGCGGCGGGAAGGACGGCTGGAGAAGATCCGGGCTGCCAAAGCGCGCCTGGAGGAGCGGGCCCGCGTGCGGGCGCGAGACCGTGGCGTCGCCAAGGGTGCCAGCACCGAGGAGATCGCGGTGGCCGAGGCGGTCGCGATGCCGGGGGCCAAAGAGCAGAGCAACTTCACTGACCCCGACAGCCGGATCATGAAGACGCGAGGTGGATGGATGCAGGCCTACAACGTCGAGGTGGCGGTTGAGGAGGCCAGCGGGGTGATCCTGGCCGAGGAGACGAGTGCTCAGGCCGCCGACAGCCCACACCTGGTCCCGATGCTGGATCGGCTGGACGCCAACCTGGCCACCATTGGCGTCCCCGCGGGTGAGCGCACGCCAGCGGCGTTTAGCGCCGACGCGGGCTACTGCAGCGAGGCGAACTTGACGGCACTGGAGCAGCGCGGCGTCGACGCCTACGTGGCCAGCGGACGGGAGCGGCATCACCGCGGCGGGGTCGACACGCGCGGCTCACCGAGGACCCCGCTGCGGGCGGCGATGCGCACCAAGCTCCAGACCGCGGCCGGCCACGCTGTCTACGCCCGGCGCAAGGCCATTACCGAGCCGGTCCACGGGATGACCAAACAGGCCCGCGGCTTCCGCCAGTTCCTGTTACGCGGCCTGGCGAACGTCCGGCCGGAGTTCACGCTGGTCGCGCTCACCCACAATCTGCTCAAGCTGTGGCGCGCTCAGGCAGAATCCGCGAGCGCCTAACCGCTATCAACCGCCTCCACCATCTGCATCCACGCTCCGCCCCGCCCGATCGTCCGTCACGCCGCCCGACCACCCCACCCCTCCCGTCGCGCACCCGTGCGCCCGCCCGAACGTCTAACGTTTATCGTGAATCGTCAGACAAGCTCCTAGAACGGCCGCGACAGAAAGATCGGCGACACAAGCTTGTCGACCGGCGCCCAGTCATCCGTCAGCACCGCGGTACGCGGATCGTCGAGATAGGCATCCAGCGATTGTCGCGCGATCACGACGCTGGAACGGCCGGCGACCTCATTCACGCGCGCGACGTCGAGCGGTCGATCGCTCGCGACGACAATGAATGTCCGGCGCCGATCGTTCGATCCGTCGGCGTCGGGGTCCATCGATTGAACAAAGTCCCACGTGGCGCGATCCATGACCAGATCGACGTGTGCGAACTGAGTCCTCAGGGTCGCGATGAACCCGCGGAGAAAGCTACCCGAGAAGTACAGATCGACAACATTCGTCATGTACACGCCGTCGGGCGTGAGCGCATCGTGGACTGCTCCGGCGAATTCTCGCGTGGTCAGGTGATGTGGGATTGAGAGATCGTTGAACGCGTCGCCGTAGATGATCGCATAGCGGCCGCGCGGGCGTCGATCGAGGAAGAACTGGCGGGCGTCTTCGTTGAACGTTCGAATGCGCGTGTCGGCTCGCAGTCCGAGGTAGGCGGCGGCGAATCCCGTCACCTTTGGATCGATCTCGATCACGTCGACATCAGCAGCGGGGAACCGGCGCTCCAGGTATCGCGCCAACGTGTAACTTCCTCCGCCGATCTGGAGCGTCGCGAAACGTTGCCGACCATCGACCAGTGCGTCGCTCAGATCCGACATGACGCGCAAGTAGCCTGGATCGAGGTAGGTCGGATCTTCGACATGGATCGACCCGTGCACCAGTCGATCCAGCTTGAGCGATCGACTGGTTCGCTGACCGACGTACTGTTCCTCGACCAACTGGATGCAGAAGTACGCGCTTTCCCACACGCAAGGCCCGGAGAATCGCGCGGCGAGCGGCGTCGCGCCGACGGCGACCGCGAGCGCCAGGCTGACCGCGGCCACCGGCGTTCGACGCGCCGGCAGTGCCACGACCGCCACGGCCAGCATCGCCGCGCCGGCCACCAGAATCGCGGCGCGCGATCCCACGAGATCGATCAATAGGAAGCCGGTCACGAACACGCCAAGGATGCTTCCGGCCGTCCCGGCGGCGTAGACCGCCCCGACCGTTCGACCGCTGGTGCGGCGGTCGAGAACCGCGCCGCGAACGGCTGCCGGAACCACCGCGCCAAGGCCGAGACTCGGCACGAACAGCGTCGCGAACGAAACCCACAGCGTTCGCCCGATCACATTCGTCGTCGGTACGAGCGCAACCGATGGCGACAGGTCGGCCGCGATCGGGAGGAGGAACGCTCCGACAGCTCCAATCAGCGCGCTGATCGACAGCACGGTTTAGGCTCGCCAGCGATCCGCCGCCGCGCCGGCCAACCACGATCCGGCGGCGAGGCCGGCCAGGATGACGCCGATGACACTCGTCCATGAATAGAGAGACACACCCATCAGCGGCGCAAGGACACGCGCGGCCGCGATTTCGATCACCATCGTGGCGGCGCCGGCGACGAACGACGCCGCCGAAAAGTACAGGCCGACGCGACTCGCCATCAGGTCGCCCTACGCTCCAAAGCCGATCAGAGCAACACCGGCGGTCGTGATTCCGGCGCTTGCCAACCGTGCCGGCGAGAATCGCTCCCGCAGCACGACGACGCCAAGCACCGCCGCGAACACGATGCTGACTTCTCGGAGCGGCGCCAGATAGCTCACCTGACCCATTCGGAACGCCGCCAACGCCATGAAGTAGCTCAACGGTGAGAGCGTGCCGGCGACGACGATCGAAACTCCATTCGATTGCCAGCACTCGACGATCTCTCGTCGGCGACGCGACACGTAATACAGCCCCGAGAGAGCCGGCGCCCCCAGGAAGATCGTGTAGCCGTACAGCACGGGATCGACGTATCGCACACCGGCGCGATCGACCGTCGAGTACATCGCGATCAACACGCCCGTGATGACAGCGTAGATCGCGGCCGGATGGCGAAAACTCGCCCCGAACCGTCGCGCCGCGCCCGGCCCGAGTCCGCCGGCTTGAAGTGATACGACGCCGAGAATGACCGCCGCGATGCCGATGCCGCCGACCAGCGAGATCGTCTCGCCCAGAAATGGGACCGCCAGAAACGGCACCAGCGTTGGCCCAATCCCCCGTGCAATCGGATAGACGAGTGAGAGATCGCCTCGCGAATAGGCTCGCCCGAGCGTAATGAAGTAAACGGCGTGGATCGTGATCGTCGCGGCGACGAACGGAAGCCCTTCGCTGGGCAATCCGATCGTGCTGAATCGATAGGCGCCCAGAGGCACGTAAACGACCGCGGCGGCGACGCCGAGGAGCCAGGCAAACACATCGGGGTGACGGCCGCGCCGCACGAGCAGATTCCAGATCGCGTGGAACATGGCGCCACCGAGGACCAGCCCCACCGCGGTCAGCCGAACGTCGGCGTTATCCAGCGGCGAGCGAACCCCCGTCCACGTAGATTATCTGCCCGGTCAGGTAATCGGACGCGGACGAGGCCAGCGTTACGGCCAATCCGGTGACGTCGTCGATCTCACCGGTCCGCCCCATTGGGATACGCGAGAGGATGCGCCCAACCCAGGCCGGATCTTCGTAAAGACGCTCGGTCTGACCGGTCTTGATGTAGCCCGGCGCCAGCGCGTTCACGCTGATGTGCTCGCGCCATTCGATCGCCATGCCACGGGTCAAACCGAGCACGCCCGAACGCGAGGCGCCGTAGGACACGATGTTCTGATACGCGATCTGGCTCGTCAAGCTGGCGATATTGATGATTTTGGCGCGCGGTGCCGTCGCGTCCGCGCGACGAAGGGCGATCATCGCACGGGCCGCCGCCTGGGACATGAAGTACACGGCCCGCAGATTCGTGTCGATCACGCGATCGAACTCTTCGGGTTGAACGTCGAGAATCGGGTTCCGCGTGATGGCGCCGGCGCCGTTGACGAGGATGTTCACCCGGCCCAGTCCGGCCACGACCGCGTCCACCACGGCCGGCGCGCCCTCGACATTCGCAACATCGAATGGGTGCGTCGTCACGCGGCGACCGAGTTTCGCGATGCGCTCGGCCTGGGCCGCCAACGCCTCGGCGTCGCGCGCGACCAGCGCGACATCCGCGCCGGCCTCGGCAAGAGCGATCGCGATCCCGGCGCCGATGCCCCGACTGGCTCCGGTGACGATCGCGACTCTCCCCGCCAACGAAAAGCGGTCAAGGACAGACATCAGCCGATAGCCTACACCGCCGCGCCGCTGTCGCGACCCGTAAAGCTAGCGCCGGCCATCCACGCCCGGCGACGGCTCACCGCGCCAGGCCAACTTCATATTGCTGTTACGGGGCGGCAACTGGTTGCCGGCCTCGTCGAAATGCGTGTGCGTCGGTTCGCGGTGCGGCGACACGGTCAAGAAATAGGCAACTGGCTGATCGCCGTGGCAGACGACCCGGTGAGGTTCGTCGGGCCACGCGAAAACGGCTTGCCCGGCCGTCGCGACAACCGATCCGTCGCGGAAATCGAAGCGAGCGGCGCCTTCGAGAATCACCCAGGTTTCGATCCCGCCGGATTCGATGTGGCTGTGGAATCCGCTCAGGTCTTGTCCCGGCTCACGCCGAAGAAACCGTGCCCGAACCTGCTCAGTCGCCAGCATCGTTCCGTTCGGATCGTCGCGATGATCGAATACTCGCGGCGGCATCGCATCCTCCTTTTGGCGCAACGCGGACCGTACCATAGGTTCCGAAGGGGAAACGACGTGGATCAGTTGACGATCGGCGGCCCGGCGGAAGTCGACGCGAAGCTCGCGCGCATACGCGGGTACCTAGCCGAGTCGGGCCTCGGCGCGATCCTTCTGACTCGCCAGGACAATTTCGCCTGGCTCACCGGCGGACGGGACAATCACGTCGCCGCCGGCTCGGATGTCGGCGTAGCCAGCCTCCTGGTGACGCCGACCGATCGCGTCGTCGTGACGAATCAGATCGAGGCCGGCCGCCTGCGCGACGAGGAAATCGGCGATCAGGGCTGGGAGTGGCGGACCTACGATTGGTTCCGGCCGAGCGGTTTCGTCGCGGCCGTACGCGACGTGGCCGGCGATCGTCCGATTGGTAGCGACACGCCGTTCCCCGGCGCGGGTCCGCTCGATGGCGCGTTCGACCGATTGCGGGCCGATCTCTTGTCGGCCGAGGTGGAGCGCTATCGCGCGGTCGGCCGCGAAATGACGGCTGCGATCGAGGAGACGTGCCAGCACGTTCACGCCGGGCAGACCGAGCTTGAAATCGCGGCCGACCTTTCTCGTCGCGTGCGCGCCCATGGCGGTCAACCCGGCGTCATCCTGATCGCGGCCGACGAGCGGATCAACAAGTACCGGCACCCGATTCCCACCGATCGCAAGTTGCGCGACTACGTTATGCTCGTCTTAGGCGGCTCGATGTGGGGCCTCACTATTTCGATCTCGCGTTTCGTCGCGTTCCATCCGCTGGCGCCCGAGCTACGCCAGAAATGGCGCGATGTCAGCACAGTCGCGGCGTACTTCACGATCGCGACGCGCCCCGGCCGAGAGTGGTCGGAGATCTTCCGCGGCGCCACCGAGCTGTACGGGCGCCTCGGCTGGCCGGACGAATGGAGGCTGCACCATCAGGGCGGACCGACCGGCTACCGCGGGCGCGATTTCACGGCCGGCTTCGAATCCAGCGGCGTCGTTGCCGCCACGCAGGCGGCGGCCTGGAATCCATCGATCGCCGGTACGAAGTCCGAGGACACCATCATCGTCACAGCCAGCGGTCACGAGTTCCTGACCCGACAGACCGGTTGGCCGACAATCAAGATCGAGTACGATGGCGCGGCGTTCGAGTTTTCGGACGTTCTCATTCGGCAGCAGGTCGTGCGCCGGTACGCCTGAGTCCACGCGAATCTGAGGGTTCATGCGATGGCGATCAACACCATCACCGACCTATTGCGACACGCTGGCCGCGAGTTTGCCTCGAACCGGTGTATGACTTACCGAACCGAGGGTGGTCGGGCCGACTACAGCTATGCCGATGTTCTGGACCGTTCGCTGCGAGTGGCGGCGCTGCTGCGCGCTCGTGGGGTCCAGCGCGGCGACCGCGTGGTCATCTGGGGCCCGAACCGGCCTGATTGGGGATTCGCCTATTTTGGCACGCTGCTCCTGGGCGCAATCGCCGTCCCGTTCGACGTTCGCGCGCACGAATCGTTCCTCGAACGGATCGAGGAACATACCGAGCCGCGCCTGACGATTGCCAGCCAGGCGCAACAGGACAGCGCGGTTCTCAAGCATCCGCCGTATGTGACGCTCGACACGCTCGCCGCCGACTCGGCGGGATTCGCGCCCGCGACAGACCTACCAGACATCGCCGCGAGCGACATCGCGGTGCTGATGTACACGTCCGGCACGACCGGCGATCCGAAGGGCGTGATCCTCACGCACGGAAACATCGCGTCGAACCTTCAGGCTGTGCCGGAAATCATCACGATTCTCCCGTACTACCGGTTCTTGTCGCTCCTGCCACTCAGCCACATCTTCGAGCAGGTCATCGGCCTCCTCGTGCCGATGATCGGCGGCGCATCGATCGTCTACATCGACACCTTGAAGCCGCAGGTGATCTTCGAAACGATGGAGGCCGAGGGGAACACCTGCATGGCCCTCGTGCCACAACTCCTGCAGCTATTCATGTCGGGCATCGAACGCGAAGTGCGACGCCAGGGCAAGGAGCGCGCCTGGAGCATCCTCCACACGGTCGCTCGCCGCCTGCCGTTCGACTTTCGCAAGCGACTCTTCCCGGCGATCCATCGCCGTCTCGGCGGCAAGTTCGAGTTCTTCGCGTCCGGCGGCGCATACCTTCCAACAGCGCTCGCCCAGCGCTGGGAGAACATGGGTATCAAGGTCGTCCAGGGCTACGGACTGACCGAGGCGTCTCCAATCGTCACGGCGAACTCGCTCGAACGGCGGATTCTCGATTCGATCGGACGAATCTGCTCGAGCGTCGAAGTGCGAATCGCCGACGACAGCGAAATCCTGATCAAGGGCCCCAGTGTGTTTCAAGGCTACTGGCGCGATCCGGCCACGACGGCCGAGGCGTTTGAGGACGGCTGGTATCACACCGGCGACCTCGGGCGTCGATCCGACTCTGGCGATTACTACTTCACGGGCCGAAAGAAGAATCTCATCGTTCTCGCGAGCGGACTCAACGTCCACGCCGAGGATGTCGAGCAGGTCCTGCGCGAGACCGGTCTCGTTACTGACGCGGTCGTCGTGGCTCGCGGCGAACGCGAGGGACACACGGAGGTGTTCGCGGTTCTGGCGATGGAGGATCCAACGCGGGCCGGCGACGCGGTGCGAGACGCCAATCATCACCTGGCACAGCACCAGCGGATCAGCGGTCACGTGGTCTGGCCGGACGCGGACTTTCCGCGCACGCACACGCTCAAGGTACGGCGGCCAGAAGTCGAGCGGCGCCTGGCCGAGATCGCGCCACCAGTGCGCGCTGGCACGCAGGCGACCTGATCACGCGACGGCGCGCAAAGTGATCCGGGTTACCCCTGGTCGCGTGAAGAAGCGGAGCGCGTGCGTCTGACCGATTCCTTGGCTAATGTGAACCCAGCACGACCCGGTCCGGAATAGGCCACCGACACGATCGGGACGCCGATGCGTGTTCGATACCGGCGCATCGCGACCAGGTAGGCAGACCTGACCACCGTGGGTATGGCCAGCAATGAAGAACTGAGTGCCACGCCGGTCGCATTCCGGCGCCGGCTCCCACGAATGGGCGAGCGCGATCGATGGTTGCGTGGTGTCCACGCCCCGATACGCGCGGTCGACAGAGTCGTGAAACGTGTGTGGATCCCCGAGCCCGATGAACGGGAGCAGCGCGCCATCACGCTCGAGCGCGACCGACTCGTTGTCCAGCACACGAATGCCCGTCGCGGCCAACGCGGACGCGACGCCCCTCGCGGCCGACTCCGTAAAACGAGGCGGCCAAACCGGCGACACGGCGTGGTAGTCGTGATTGCCGAGCACGGCCAGCGTCGCCAGGCGCCCGCGAAGCGGCTCGAGCAGCCGCGCCGCGACATCGGCGTCAGCCGGCTCATCGCCAAAGTCACCGGTGATACAGACGACATCGACCGGGAAGCGGCGCGCCCACTCGGCGAGTTGCCATCCTCGCCAGTTCCGCCGGCGTGCGTGGAGATCGCTGACATGCAACAGCGTCAGGCCATCGAAGACTGGTGAAAGGCCGCGAATCGGCACATCGAGCGCCTCCCAGCGAGGCCAGAGCGGTTCCACCCGCGTCGCGTAGGTCCAGAGCGCCGCCACCGTCCCAGCCGCGACGGCGCCAGCCGATAGCAGCGGCAGCACGACGCCACTTCTAGCACTCGGTCGCGCCGCGCGACCGGTGTAGAATGCCGTGCCAAACGGGGGTATCGGTTCATGGTTGAAACACGCCAGGCGACGATCAACGAGGAATTCGAGCTTCGCCACAAGAAATCAGCCGCGCTCTTCCAGGAGGCGCAGTCCGTCTTCCCGAGCGGCGTGACCCACGACGGCCGCTACACGCAGCCGCACCCGATCTACGTCACGCACGCGAAGGGCTCGCGGAAGTGGGACGTTGACGGCAACGAGTACGTCGACTATTTCGGTGGCCACGGAGCGCTGATTCTCGGACATTGCCATCCCGCGGTCGTGTCGGCGGTGACCGCGCAAGCCGCGCGTGGCAGCCACTTCGGCGCAAACCACGAGCTCGAAATCCGGTGGGGACAGCTCGTCCAGAAGATCGTTCCGTCGGCCCGCGGCGGTCTCGTCAAGTTCGTATCGTCGGGCACCGAGGCCACTTTGATGGCGATGCGCCTGGCACGAGCTTACACGGGCAAAGATGTTATCGTCAAGTTTCGCGGTCATTTTCACGGCTGGCACGACTACGCGACGGTCGGGATGTCCGAGCCGTGGGATCAGCCCAGCTCGGCCGGTATACCGAAGGCCGTTCAGAGCACGATGCGGGCGATCCCGACGCGCGACATTCCGGCACTCGAGGCAGCCCTCGCCCCTGGCGACGTCGCCGCCGTCATCATGCTGCTGAACGGCTTGTCGACCGAGTACCTCCAGCAGGTCAAGGATGTCACCCACCGCCACGGGGCACTGTTGATTTTCGACGAGGTTATCACCGGGTTCCGCTACGCGCCCGGCGGCGCGCAGGAGTACAAGGGCGTCATTCCAGACATGACGACACACGCCAAGATCCTGGCCGGTGGCTATCCCGGCGGCAGCGTCTGTGGTTCCGTCGAGGTGATGCAATTGCTCGAACACCGCGATGACCCCGTCTGGCGGCGCA
Organism: Chloroflexota bacterium; assembly: GCA_004297775.1. GTDB lineage: Bacteria > Chloroflexota > UBA6077 > FW602-bin22 > FW602-bin22 > FW602-bin22. The sequence continues at coordinate 75,628 of SCUE01000027.1, forward strand.
CCAAACGCATCTCCCACCCTGGCACATTCAACGCCAATCCCGTCTCGGCCGCGGCTGGCATCGCGTGCCTCGACATCGTTCAGGATCCGGCGATCCAGAAGAAGGCGACCGCGACCGCCGACCAATTGCGCGCCGGGTTCAATGAGTCGTTCGCGCGGCGCGGCGTGCCAGGCGCCGCTGGCGGCGAGTCGTCAAGCCTCTCCATCTCCTTCGAGAAGCCGAAGGTGGATAATCGAAAACTGCTCTTCGCGTTCCGAAGCGCGCTCCAGCTCGGCGGGGTCGATTTTTCTGGCATGGGCGGGCCGGTATCGGCCGTGCACGATGAACGCGATGTCGAGCAGACGGTTCACGCCTTCGACCAGGCGCTGGTGAGAATGCAGGCCGAGGCGATCGTTTAGCGCTGTCCATGGAAGGCGAACGCGGCCGCGGGATCGTCCGCGCTCGTCTTCCCGGCTTCGACGACCGTCCACCGCAGCATCAGCCCGCCAAGTAGCGTCAGAATCGCCGCCAGCGTGGCGCAAAACCGCCCGGTCGCCGGATCGGCGCGCGGAGACGCGAGGCGAAGGCCCAGCGGGATGACCTGACCGATCGCGACCGCGAACCAGAAGGGCTGGCCCCAGGGCGAAACGGTCAGCGGACGGCCGAATCGTCCGAGCACGCGCGGTAGAGCGGCCGTAACGCCCAGTTCTGCCAGCAGGATCGTGATGTCGAGATCGCGCAGGCGTTTGCGCGCGCCGTGGTGCGAATCGATCGAACCAGATAGCGCGAGTTCGATCGCTGACAAGCCCGTCCCAACCGCCGAGAGCGCGAACAGCGGCCCGAAGAGGAGCCGTCCGCGCGCCCAGAGCGGCACCGCCGTGGCGGCAAGGAGCACGCCGGTGTAGCCGGAAAGAAAGAGCGACAGCGGCATGCCCAGCATTCCGATCGCGTGGCGGAGGCCCGCCGGGAACCTTGCGCGATCGCCGAGTACATCGATCGCGGTGAGTATCCCGGCAAACGTTCCGAACAGACCGAGACCCCACGCTCCCATCGACATCGGCGACCGCGGCTTGAAGACGCGAAGCATGTGATGGAACCGCTCCGGGCGCCCGAGATCGTCGATCAACAGCGGCACGGTGGCGAGGACACCACCAAGCGCGATCAGCCGACCGGCGCGCGCGATCGGTCGATCGTCCGTCCGACCGCTGGCGTCGGCGAACGCGGCCACCGAATAGGCGCCACTTGCCGTACCGCTAATAGAGAAGTAGAGCGGGATGTGCCATTTCCAGTGCGGCCGCCGTAGAACCGGCAAACTGTGGTATCCGGCCGCCTCCGGACTGTCGGCGATGTCCGTCGCCGGAGCGAGTCGCCGCGCCAGGTCGACCAGGCGTTCGCGCCAGTCGATCACGCGCCACGCCTCCCGAGAAACGTGGCCGCCAGGGCAATCCCGACGCCGATCGCGGCAACGATCGTCGCGATCGACCCGGGGATGACGTTGTCGACCGGAATACGCGGCGCGCGCGGCAGGTTGAACGTCTCCGGATCGCGGGTCAGAATGAACGACGCGTTCAGGCCGCCGGCGACATCGTCGCCACCGTAGAAGCGCGCGCTCGCATACCCGCTCGCACGCAGGGTCGCCACGCGACGCTCCGCCCGCACGCGCAAATCATCGACCACTCCAAACTGGATCGAATCGGTCGGGCAGGACTTGGCGCAGGCCGGTTCCATGCCATCCTTCAATCGGTCGTAGCAGAGCGTGCATTTCTGGGCGATGCCGATCGTCCGGTCGATCTCGATGACGCCGAATGGACAGGCCGGAACGCAGTACCCGCACCCATTGCAGATATCCGGCTGAACGAGGACCTGATCGAACTCGGTTCGCGTAATCGCCCCGGTTGGACAGGCGTCCATGCAGCCGGCGCGCTGGCAGTGCTTGCAGACATCGCTCATCAGCAGCCAGGCGGTCGGGTCGAATCTCAGCCCGGCGGCGGTCGCACTGTCCAGAGTTGTCGGGGCAGCCGCGGTCCCCGAGCTCGCATTGCTCCCGGCCGCGCTCTGCTCGACGAACAACACGTGGCGCCACGATGTCGGACCGAGCGCCAGCGTGTTGTCGTAGCTCGCGCCGGTCAACTCAAAACCCTCGGATGCCAGGCCATTCCACTGTTTGCATGCCACCTCGCACGCCTTGCAGCCGATGCAGAGCGTGATGTCGGTCAGGAATCCAAGTCGCTCAGCCACGCGAGCCTCGTCGACCCGGCGCGATCTCGCACGTGAGCGCCTTCGCCTCGTGGATTGTGATGTTCGGATCCGCGACCAGCGCGGTGAGGTCGTTCACCACATCACCGGACACGAGCCCTTGAAATCCCCAATGCCACGGCAGTCCGACCTGATGGACCCAGCGGCGTCCGAGTCGGAATGGCTTGACCCGCTCGGTCACGAGCGCGCGCGCCTCGATCGAACCGCGCGCGGTCGAGATCGTCACCCAGTCACCGTGGCGGATCGACTTCTCGGCCGCCAGTTGCGACCCGATCTCGCAGAAGAGTTCCGGCTGAAGCTCGGCCAACCACGGCAACCATCGGCTCATGCCCCCGGCCGTGTGGTGCTCGGTCAGCCGATACGTCGTCAGGATGTGCGGGAAGCGCCGATCCGCTCGGCCGTGTAGGCGGTTGTCCTCGCGGGCGAACAGCATCGCGGTCGGATTCGTCGACTGCCCGTAGAGCGGGTTCGCGATCGGCGATTCAATCGGTTCGTAATGCGCCGGCAACGGCCCATCGACGAGCCCTGACGGCACGAAGAGGCGGGCGCGACCGCCGGGCACCATCCCGAATGCCGGTGCTCCCCACGGAGTCGCGGAATCGCTGGCGCCCTGCCCGGGCGGCGCGGAGACATCCGGAACGTCCCCGCCGACCCACGTCCAGGCGGCGTCGTCCCACGCCAACAGCCGCTTCCGCTCCGACCACGGGCGCCCGTCAGCGTCGGCCGAGGCGCGGTTGTAGAGCGTCCGCCGATTGTCCGGCCACGCGAACCCCCAGCCGAGGTGGTGCCCGCCATCGGTTGGATCAGCCTGACGCGCTCGCGCGCGATTCTCCGAGGCCGACGGGCACACGCCGGCGTAGATCCAGCATCCAGAGGCGGTCGAGCCGTCGTCGCGCAATTCCGCGGTCGATCGCAGCCCCTGCCCATCGCTGACGCGGTGCCCGCTGATCTCTTGAAGGATCGCCGTCGCGTCCGGCTCGCCGTCGTCGTCGACCGGGTACTCCCAGGTCAACGCCTGAATCGCGCGATCGCGCGGGTTGTCGCTGACTGCATATCGCTCTTTGAGCCGGCGTCCGAGTTCGACCATGAACCAGGCCTCCGACCGCGAGTCGCCGGGCGGCGCGACGGCGCGATCGTGCCACTGGATGAGCCGATGCGTGTTCGTGTAGCTGCCATCTTTCTCCGCGGCGACGGCGGCCGGAAGGAAGAACACCTCCGTCGCCACCTCGCGCGGCGATACGTCGCCGGATTCGAACTCCGGACCTCGATACCAGCACGCCGCCGTCTCCGTCTCGAATACGTCGCGCACGACCAACCAGTCCAGTTTGCGCACCGCGGCGCGCTGCAACCGCGCATTTTGCCCGCCGACCGCCGGGTTCTGACCCATGACGAACATGCCCTGGACGCCGCCGTCGCGCATCCGAACGAACATCGGCAGGTGCGAGTAGTCGCCGGCGATGCGCGGCAGCAGTCCGAATCCGAAATCGTTCGACGCGTCGGAGTTCTCGCCGAACCACGCTTTCAACAGCGAGACGACGTACGCCCGGCCGTTGCGCCAGCCGTCGGCATCCGGCAGCGCCGCCGCGAGGTACTCGTCGAGCGTGGTATGCCGTTCGCGGGCGTCCGGCATCGGCAGGTATCCGGGCAGCAGGTTGTACAGCGTCGGTATATCGGTTGAGCCCTGGATCGTCGCGTGGCCGCGCAGGGCCAGGATGCCGCCGCCCGGACGTCCCATGTTGCCGAGCAGCAGTTGAAGGATCGCGGCCGCGCGGATGATCTGGACGCCGGTCGTGTGCTGCGTCCAGCCGACGGCGTAGCAGAACGCGGCCGTCCGATCCGGCCCCGACGCCGCGCAGAGCGTGTCGGCCAGCCGGGTGAAGAGCGCTGGCGCGATGCCGGTCACCGTTTCGACCATTTCCGGCGTGTAGCGGGCGAAATGCCGACGGATGATCTGGAGCACGCAGTGGGGATCGACGAGCGATTCGTCGCGCGCGCCGTCGCCCAGCGACCAGGTCGACTGATCGTATTCCCGTCGTTCCGGGTCGAAGCCGGAGAACAGTCCGTCGAGATCTTCCGTGTCCTGGAATCCATCACCGACGATTTCAGCCGCGTTCGTGTGCGCCAGCAGATAGGCGCGAAAGAAGCTCTCCGTCTGGATAACGTGTCGAATCAGTCCGCCGAGCAGGGCGATGTCGCCGCCCGGTCGGATCGGGACGTGCAGATCAGCCAGCGCGGACGTACGGCTGAATCGAGGATCGACATGGATGAGCGTCGCGCCGCGTTCCTTGGCCTGCAGCGCGAAGCGGAACGCGATCGGATGGCATTCGGCCATGTCCGATCCCTGGATGACGATGCAGTCGCTCTGGACCAGATCCCATTGCGGCATCGTCGCGCCGCCGCGTCCCATCGTGGCGCCCAGACCGGGCACCGTCGCACTGTGTCATATCCGTGCCTGATTCTCGACCTGCACGATCCCGAGTCCGGTCCACAGTTTCTTGATGAGGTAGTTCTCTTCGTTGTCGAGGGTGGCCCCGCCTAGATGGCCGATCGCGAGGGTGTGATTGAGCGCGCACCCGTCTTCGCCGCGTTCGACGAACGTCGCCTCGCGCGTCGTCGCGACCCGCTCCGCGATGCGATCCATCGCCCAATCGAGCGGCCGATCTTCCCACCGATCCGAGTACGGCGCGCGGTAGCGAACCGTCCGCCAGCGGAGCGGGCTATCGATCAGACTGGAGGTCGCGGCGCCCTTCGGGCAGAGCGTGCCCCGGTTGATCGGCGAGTCCGGATTGCCTTCGATCGAGAGGACGCGGTTCCCGCGGTGATACACGACTTGCGAGCAACCGACCGCGCAGTACGGGCAGACCGACACGGTTGGTCGCAGGCCGCGCGTGCGCGGCGAAAGGTTCTTCGACGCCTCGCTGAGCGTCGACGTGCCCATGCCGAGATCGCGGACCCAGGCCGCCAGGCCACGCGCGGCGTCGATCAACGGCGGGCCCTCACGCCCGAGAGTCTAGCCACGTCCCAACCACGCCGAGCTATGGTGAATAGAACCGGTAGCCGAGCGTGGCCGCGGCGCGGCGGAGGGCATCCCGCAGCAGGGGATCGGCGAGGGCGCGGTTCGTCATCGGCTGGGGCTCCACGAACAGCTCGGCCCGCTCGTACAGCGCCACGGCGGGCTCGCCGGCGTGCATCGACGACGCGTACCACAGACCGTGCACGTCCGGGTAGACCGCGTGGATTTCGCGCGACCAGGCGCGAGCGAGATCGCGGCGGCCGGTGTTGATCGCCATTGATCCGCCGGCGCGAGTCGGCCAGACGCTTCGCAAGTCCAAGAGCCGAAGATCCGACGTCGTGCGGAAGCCAACCAGCCACGGCTGCCGTCGGCGCGTGTTGATCGTGCGGGTCGCCTGGAAGTACTCCGCGAGCGATGTCAGCGCCGACGTTGCCGCGTACAGGATGCGGCGATCCTGCGCGCGGGCCGGCGGAATGTGGTGGTCGAACCGCTCCCCGGTTGGCCCATAGGCGCGGAAGGCGTCCCACGCTGTCGCGTACGGTCCGCCCCGCGCGTACACGCGCCACAACGGAGTGTCAGCCGGAAGCACGTAGATGAGCGGTGGTAGACCGGCGAGCATCGGCCGGCGCGGCAGTTTCGGCAGGTTGGCTACGCCTCGGCGGCTAGTTCCGCCACGACTACCGGCGATCTGCCGGAACGGAGCCAGTCGAGCGGAGCCACCGGCTTGTCGTCGGGGTCGATCGTCAGATCGGGGTTGGCCGCCGTCAGCCAGGCGAGCACTTCGACCGGGTGCAACTCGGGATCGAGATGGGGCAGGACGCGATCGAGGCCGGGTACACGACCGTCGGCGCAGAATTGGAAACGGGGCAGCCGCCAGCCCGCGCGCATCTTGATTCCGTAGAGCGTCCGCTCGCCAAGGCGTTGTCGGACGCGGCTGTCCTTGACGCCGAGCAGTTCGGCGGCCTCTACGACCGACATGCTGGATGCAACCATCGCGGCATACTCCGCGGCCGTTCGCACGAGCGGGTCGTCGATCCCACCTCGGTAGGGCGAGGGATCAAGGCCGCCGCGCGCCAGCGCCTCCCCTTCGCCGAGTGGAAGAGCCCGTCGTGCATCGATCGGTGCGGTCGCCCAGAGCATCTGTCCGGCCGCCTCGATGACCATTTGTTCGAACGTCTCGACCGGCAGGTCGATTCCCGCCCGCTCGAGGACAGTGGACGTGATCGCCATCGACGCCTCCAGACTACCAGTATATAGCGCCGACAGGAAGCGTTAGGTGTGCCGTGTCGGCAATCGACACGCCCGGTTCGGTCACGACTCTAGAACCGTTCACGGCAAGCGCAATTCGCGCTACAGATCGACCTGCGTGCCGATCCCTCGTTCGAGCGCCCGGCGATACACCAGGTTCGCGGTCGCCACGTCCTCGACCGCGATGCCGACCGCCTTGTAGATCGTGATCTCATCATTTGTTCGCCGTCCTGGTTTCAACCCGCGCGCGACCTCGCCGATTTCGTCGGTGAAGTGTTCCTCGGTGATGCGGCCCTCGCGCAGCGGAATCAGCAAGTCACCGCACTCGACTTTGTTCGCCTCGCGTGAGTCGACGACGATGCGTGCATCCGCGACCGTGTCGCTATCGAGTTCGCGAGCGCCGGGGGAGTGGGAGCCAACCGCGTTAATGTGTGTTCCCGGGCGAAACCACTCGTGCCGCGTGATCGGATTCGCGGCAGTCGTCGCAAGCACCACGATGTCGCTGGCACGACAGACCGCCTCCTCGCTCGATGCGATCTCTATTCGCTTTCCGTGGCGAGCCTCCATCGCGGCCTTGAACGCCTCGGCCTTGTCACGCGACCGGTTGTAGAGGACCACCCGCTCGATCGGCGCGACCTCGGATATCGCCCATAGGTGCGACTCGCCCTGAACGCCCGCGCCGAGGATGCCGAGCACGCGCGCGCCGGGGTTCGCGAGGTACTTCGTCCCGACTGCTGACGCCGCCGCCGTGCGCACGGCCGTCAGATAGCCGCCGTCCACGATCGCCACGACCTTTCCGGTTTCGGGATCGTTGACGACGACGACCGCCATGATCGTCGGAAGGCCGCGCTTCGGATTGTCCTTGTAGACGGTGACGATCTTCGTCGCCAGCGCGTTCGTCTCGGCGAGAAACGCCGGCATACCGAGCGCGATGCCAGAGTGCTTCTCGATTCGCGTCGTCACGCGGACCGGCATGTGCGCCTGCCCGGCCGAAAACTCGACCAGCGCCCGCTCGACGGCATCGATCGCGTCGCGCATATCGAGCAACTCGCGCACGTTCTCGCGATTGAGGATCAACGCCACGGCGAACCTCCGCCCCCGGTCCCGGGTGGTTCGCGATTATATGGACCGAGCGCTTGTATGCGATTATTCAGGGATTGGCCGCCTTGAAAGGGACGGCGAAGGTGAACCACCGTCTTCGACCTCGGTCCGCGTTTCTGCGACCCACGCTGTCGGCACGGCCTTTCCGCACCTCGCCTGGCAAACTTCAGTTTCAACGAGGGCTTCGACTGCCAACTGCCACGACCCCGCGCCACCACCGACTATCATTGAAAGTCGGAATCAGGAGGCACGAACGGGTGGCACGGCAGACGATTGACGGAGTACGCGTCAAGGACTCGATCAGTGTCGACGGCGAAGTCGTCGAGGCGCTGAGCAACGGCGTGTTCAAGGTCAAGTTGCAGACCGGCCACGAAGTGCAGGCGCACCTCGCCGGGCGCATGCGCAAGCATTTCATCCGAATCGTTCGCGGCGACCGCGTCACGGTCGAGCTTTCGCCCTACGACCTCGAGCGCGGGCGCATCACCTTCCGCCAGCGCTAGGCGCGCCGAAAGGCGCGACCGATGGCCACTCCTGGGCGGTCCGACGTGAACGATCTCTCAGGTTTCTGGGCGGCCCTGCCGCGTCCGATCGTCGGTCTCTCGCCGATGGATGGCATCACCGACGTCGCCGCGCGGGCGATGGCCTGCCGCCACGGCGACCCGTCGCTCACGATCACCGAGTTCGTCTCGGTCGAAGGCCTGACCCACGGCGCGGTCACACTCTTGACGGACCTGCTCTACGAGCCGGACCATCGTCCGATCGTGGCGCAGCTCTACGGCGTCGATCCGGACGCCTTCCGCGAGTGCGCGACGATCGCGACCGCGCTCGGCTTCGACGGGATCGACATCAACATGGGCTGTCCGGCCAGCACGGTCGCGAACCGCGGCGCCGGCGCGGCCCTCATCAAGACCCCTGAACTGGCGCGCCATTTGATTCGCGCGGCACGCCAGGGCGTGGTCGACTGGGCGAACGGCGGCGACCTCCATCGCCTCGTCCGCCACGCGAAGGTCCGGCGTGAGGCGGTGCGGCGCGCCCAGGCACTCGGCGATCGCGCGCGGCGCGTCATCCCCGTGTCGGTGAAGACGCGGGTCGGCTTCGACACGATCGAGCCCGAACGCTGGATGTCCGAATTGGCCGAGGAGAGCCCCGCCGCGATCACCTTGCACGGACGAACGCTCAAGCAGCTCTACTCCGGCCGCGCCGACTGGGACGCGATTGGCCGCGCCCGCGAGCGACTGCGTGGCTCGGACATCGTCGTCCTCGGGAACGGCGACCTCGCCGATCGGTCCGAGGCGATCGAGCGCGCGAGGGCGTACGGCCTCGATGGCGCGTTGATCGGACGGGCGACGGTCGGAAATCCGTGGGCACTGTCCGGTCAGTCGGTCACGGTGGTCGAGCGGCTGCGTGGGGCACTCGAACACGCCGACGCGTTCGAGACTCTCCTGCCAGACAAGCCGTTCTTCGCGGTGCGGAAGCATCTTCACGGCTACTGCCGCGGATTCGACGGAGCACCCGAGCTGCGACGACAACTCATGTTCGCCACCAGCGCGGCCCACTGTCGCGAACTGATCGAACCCATCCTGGTACCATTGGCAGCCTAGCAGTGGAAGAAGCGAGTTATCTCAGCCTTCCCGGCACGAAGTGGCTCGCCATCGACGCCGCGGAGCGTGACACTTTGCGAATCATCGCATCGGCGATCGGCGCGATCGATCGCGGCAGCCCGAGCCACACGCCAGAAGACCTGGCGTTGTCGATGTCAGATGTCGCCGCGCGCATTCTGGCGACCGCGGCCGGGGAAGAGCGCGATCTCCGCGACATGATCCAGAACCTGCGCACCTGCCTGGCCGTCACCTGGGATATGTATGACAAGATTCGGTCGGATTCGACCTCGGTGACAGACCACATCGAGAATCTGCGCGACCAGATCCAGGCGCTCGAAGCCGACCTGACGGCTCTGCGCCTGGAGGGTCACATCCCAACGGAATAGGAGGGCAGAGACATGCCTTTGATGACGACGCGCCCGATGTTCGCCGATGCGTATTCCGGCGGCTACGCCGTTGGCGCCTTCAACGTCAACAACATGGAGATCATCCAGGGAATCATGCAGGCCTGCGCCGAGGAGAACGCGCCGGTCATCCTGCAAATCTCGAAGGGCGCCCGGCGCTATGCTGACATGGCCTACCTCAGGGCGCTGATCGACGTCGCGGTCAAGAAGTACCCGCGCATCCCGATCGCGATCCACCTCGATCACGGTGACACGCTCGATCTCGTCAAGCAGTGCATCGCCGACGGTTTCACCTCGGTGATGATCGACGGCTCGCACGAGCCCTTCGACGACAACATCGCCCTCACCCGTTCGGTCGCCGACTACGCACACGCCCACGGCGTTCCAGTCGAAGCCGAGCTCGGCATGCTCGGGGGCATCGAGGAAGACGTCGTCGGCGCCAGCGCCGAGGAGTACGCGGCCAACATCGAGAAATACCTGACCGATCCCACTCAGGCGCACGACTTCTGGCAGCGGAGCGGTTGCGATTCTCTGGCGGTCGCGATCGGGACCAGCCACGGCGCCTACAAATTCAAGCACGAGGCCCGCCTCGCCTTCGATCGCATCGACGCGATCATGAAGATCTGCCCGAGTCTGCCGTTGGTCATGCACGGTTCCTCGTCGGTGCTGGAGGAGTTCGTCAACCTCATCAACCAGTACGGCGGCCAGATGCCGAACGCGAAGGGCGTCCCGGAATCGGCCGTCACGCGCGGCGCGGGAATGGGTGTCTGCAAGGTCAACATTGACACCGATATCCGGCTCGCGATGACGGCCAAGATCCGCGAGGTGTTCGCGACCAAGCCGAGCGAGTTCGACCCTCGGATGTATCTGGGTCCGGCACGCGACGCGATCGTGGCGATGGTTCGACACAAGCTCAGGGTTCTTGGCGCATCGGGCAAGGCCGAGCAGATCATGGCGCGCTACCAGGCCAGCCCCGAGTACAAGGGCTAATCGCGTGCGCGTTCTGATCACCGGCGGCGGAGGCTTCATCGGCATTCGCCTCGCGAACGTGCTCGCGCAGGGCGGCCATACGATCGTCCTGGTCGATCGCGCGTTTTCCGATACCGCGATCCGCCTGGCGCCACGCGGCGCCGAGCGTCGCCTGGCCGACATTACCGACCGCGCGGCGGTCTGGGCCGCGATCGAGGCGACCCGACCGGACGGGATCGTCCATCTCGCGGCGGTGCTCTCCGGCATCTCCGAGATCGACCCGCCGCTGGCGTTCGACATCAATGTCATCGGCACATTCAACGTCCTGGAAGGCGCTCGCAAGTTCGGCGTGAAACGCGTCGTCGCGACGTCCAGTATCGCCGCCGTCGAAATGCCGGCCGACTCGCCGCCGGCCGACGAGGATGTGCCGCTCGCGCCGCTCGGCTTCTACGGCATGACCAAGGCGACCGGTGAGGCGTGGTGCGGTTACTATCGCCGCCGGTTCAATCTCGACACAAGGGTCGCGCGCCCCGGCGCGGTGGTCGGTCCCGGCCGCGAAGCCGGCAGCGCGACCTCGAACTTCACGACCGCGATCATCGCCGAGCCGTTGGCCGGCCGACGGTACGTCTGCAACGTCCGCGAGGACGACAGTTCACCGCTCGTATACCACACCGACCTCGTCGATGGTCTGGCTCGGCTCTTCCTGGCGGAGTCGGTCTCGTCGCCGATCTACAACCTTGGCGCCTGCTCCGCGACCGCCGCCGCACTCGCCAGGGCCGTGCGCGCCCGCATTCCGACGGCCGACATCGCGTTCGAACCGGATGACGTTGCGCGGTTCGTCGTCGGCCAATGGCGGTACATCGTCCAGGACAACCGCCGCGCCGAGCGCGACTTCGGCTACCGGCCGCGATTTGACACGCCGGAGAAACTCGTCGCCGAGTTCATCCGCGAGTCGCAAGCCGCGCTGGTCGGCGCCCGCTAGCCACATCGAGTCTGGCGCGTCTGCGCCAGACTCGTCGGCGCCCTACCCCCGCAGTAGCGACGACGCCGCGTCGATGACGACCTCGGTGCCGGTGATGTAGCGGCTTTCGTCCGAGGCCAGGAATACGACCAGATCGGCGATTTCCTCCGGCGCGGCCGGACGGCCGTGGAGCGGCGGATAGTGATCGGGGACCTTGATATCCCAGCGAATCTTCTCGAGATTGCGCCGCCAGGTGCGATCTTTGATGTTCGTTCGCACGCCGCCGGGGCAGATGGTGTTGACTCGGATGTTCCAGCGCGATAGCTCGACCGCGGCCATGCGGCCCCAGACCGCCTGTCCGGCCTTGGCCGTCGAGTAGGCGCTGTAGCCCGGCAGCGACCAGATCCGGTTGCCATTGACCGACGCGGTGATGATGACCGACCCGCCGCCGTGCGCGCGCATCAGCGGGATCGCCGGCTTCACGGTCAGAAACGTGCCCGTGAGATTCGTGTCGATCGTGTCGCGCCACTCGTCGAGCGTCATTTCCTCGATCGGGCACTGCATGCCGTTGATGCCCGCGTTCGCGAACACCACATGCAAGCCGCCGAACTCGGCGGCCGCCTTGCGCACCGCGTCGCCGATCTCCCGCTCGTCCTTCACATTCGCCGCCAGGGCGATCGCGCGCCCGCCAGCCGCGCGAATCTCGGCCGCGACCGCTTCCGCGGGCTCGGCGCGCACGTCGACCACCGCAACCGCGCCACCCTCCTTCGCGAACGCGCGCGCCGCGGCCGCGCCAATCCCCGAACCGCCGCCGGTAACGACGGCAACCTTGCCTTCAAGCCGTGCCAAGAATCAGCCCTCCTGTTATGTGAACCATTCGTTGACGTAGGAATCGACCGTCAGCCGAGCACCGGTCGATCGTTGAACGGTCTCCTCCCAGTCCCAGCGGGCGCCGAGGCGGTACAACCGCTTCGTCAGGTACTCGCCAGCGGCCGGATGGCCGTAGAGTCCGCCGACCTCGCGCATCAACGCGGCGCAGAACTGGGACACTGCCATCTCGCCGACGATGTAGACGTAGTAGTGACCGGGGAACTGCGCGTTGTGGATCTTGGCCGCCCAGTCCGACTCGTTTCGGCCTTCCGGTCGCGTGATGAACTGATACCGCTCGACCAGATCCCACCACAGCGTGTTCAGATCGCCGTCCGGGTCGCGATGCATCGCGCGTTCGAAGTGCGCCTGGACGAGGCACCAGCGCGCCAGGAGTAGCTGCGCCAGTCGCGCCTGCTCGGTCGCGGCGCGCGAAACGGACTCGGCCTCAGGCGCGGGAATCCCGACCGCCTCGTGCAGCCACCGCGCGTCGTTCGCCATCCGATCGATCGTCTGCGACTCGGTCTCGGCGATGATCCCGTTCGGCCAGAGGATCAGGCGAAGCGGCAGCATTCGATCGGCGTATTCGGCCGCCAGCGCATGCCCGAGCTCGTGGAGCAGCACGCCGGTCCAGTGGTGGCTTCGATCCAGATTGTTCAGAACTCGGACGTCGCTCCCGTCGGCGGCGATCCAGGTGCAGAACGCGTGCTGATTCTTGCCCGGTTTCGGCCAGTTATCCGACCGTTCCAGGATCTTGCGCGCGTCGAGCCCAAGCGAATCGGTCGCGCGTAGCGCCAGCTCGATCGGGTCCTTGTCGTTGAAGTAGCGGTCCAGATTCGGCCCGCTGGCGCGCGGCGGTCGCTGAAAGAATGGGTCGGCGTAGTGCCACGGTCGAAGCGACGCGATCGGAATGCCGAACCGCTCGGCGAGCTGCGCGTCGAGTTCGCCCTTCGCGGCGCGGTACGGTCCATCGGTCGCTTGCTCGAGTTGGTCGAGTAGAGCGAAGAGGCGCTCCTCGCCAACCTCGGAAAGGGTTAGCCCGCGCTCGTAGGCGTCGCGGAATCCCAGCGCACGAGCCGCCCCGTTGGTCAGTCGGACGAGCTGTCGCGCTCGGTCGGCCGCGTGGCCGCCGATCTGCTTGGCCGCCTCCCAGACCTGTTGCGCCCGTCCGGAATCGCGCGTCGTCGCCAACTCGTCGTTCAGTTCGTTCTCGGTCCAGGTACGTCCATCCAATTCGGCCCGGAAGCGATTGAATAAGCCTGCCTGTTCGGTCTGGACGCGAACGATCTCGTCGCGCGTCGCGGCGTCTTCCTGCGCGCCGACGTAGTCGCGCCAATACAGCTCGACCTGCCGACGATCGTCCAGTGACAGATTGCGCCCATCCGCGCGCCAGCGACTGAGCGCACCAAAACGATCGCGATCGGAAAAATGCTCGCGCGTCTGCCGCGAAAGCTCCTGAACGCGGCGTTGAACGGCCTCATCGCCAGTCAGCGAAAACTGCCAATCGGCGGCGCGTGCCTCGGTGCCGGTACCACGCTCGAACTCTTCCTCGGCGGCGATAAACCGACGAATGGCGTCTTGAACCATCTGGCCTCCTGTGCCGACCGGAGTATCGTGGGTATCATCACGGCCGTGCCGAACCGCATCCTCGTCACTGGCGGCGCCGGATTCATCGGCTCGCACACCGTTCGCGCGCTGGTCGACTCCGGCGAACGCGTCCGCGTCCTGGACTCGTTGCGGCCGCCCGTTCACCCGCCGGGACGGCGGCCGGACCTGCCTGATGAAGTCGAATTCATCGAAGGATCGGTCGACGATCGCGCGGCCTTGCGCGCCGCGTTGGCCGACATCGACGTCGTCTACCACCTGGCCGCGTACCAGGATTACCTGACCGACTTCTCGACCTTCTACGCGATCAACACGGTCAGCACGGCCCTCATCTACGAGCTGGCGCTGGCCGAGAAGTTACCGTTGCGTCGCGTCATACTGGCGGCGACGCAGGCCGAGTACGGCGAGGGACCGTATCGGTGCCCGACCGATGGCACCGTGTACCCGGCACCGCGAGCGGACGCGCAATTGGCCGAGCATCGCTGGGAGCCGGCCTGTCCCCGTTGCGGTGGCACAATCTCGCCGATCCCGGCGCGCGAGGATGTCGTCCATCCTCACAGCCCGTACGCGATGTCGAAGCGCGCGGCCGAGGAGTGCGCTCTGACGCTCGGCGACCGTTACGGAATCCCGACCGCGGCGTTGCGCTACTCGATTGTGCAGGGGCCGGGCCAGTCGTTCCGCAACGCCTATTCCGGCGCGCTACGCGCGTTCACGGTCCAGGCACTCCATGGCCGACGACCGCTCGTCTACGAAGACGGGCAACAGATTCGTGATTTCGTCTGGATCGGCGACGTCGTCGCGGCGAACCTCTTGATGCTTCACCATCCGGCGGTTCCGACCGGATCGTTCAACGTCGGCGGGGATCGCGAGGTTCGCGTGCTCGATGTCGCCCGGATGGTCTCGGCGGCGATTGGAACCGATCTTGAACCGGACGTGCCAGGCATCTATCGGGTTGGCGACACGCGCCACATTCGCTCCGACGTCACGCGTCTGCGCGAACTCGGCTGGCGACCGACCGCGACTCAGGAAGACATGGTCGCGGCCTACGTCGGGTGGGCGCGAGCACAGCCGGACATGGCCGACACATCGATTGTCGCGGTCCGTCGAATGCGTGAACTCGGCGTTCTCCGTCAGGCGGCGACGCGATGAACGGCGCTCGACCGGCCGTCTTCCTCGATCGGGATGGCGTCATCAACGAGAACCGCGACGAGTACGTCCTCTCCTGGGATCAGTTCTCCTTCATCGACGGTTCGATCGCGGCGATCAAGCGGCTGACCGAGGCTGGCTGGCCGGTCGTCGTCGTGACGAACCAGTCCGCGATCGGGCGAGGGCTCGTCCGGCGGCGAACGGTTGACGATATCCACGTGCGCATGTGCACGACTATCAGCGCCGCCGGCGGAAACATCACGCGCGTCATGCTCTGCCCGCACCGGCCGGACGCGGGCTGTCGCTGCCGAAAACCGAGGCCGGGCATGCTTCGCGCCGCCGCGCGCGATCTCGGCATCGACCTCTCGTCGAGCATCCTGATCGGCGACAGCGCAACCGACATCGCGGCCGCTCACGCCGCCGGCGCGCGCGCCATCCTGGTTCAGACCGGCCGGGGCAGACGAGCAACTGAGGAACTCGATTCCGATGTGCGCACCGCGACGATGATCGTGCGGGACCTCGTCGAAGCCGTCGATCACATTCTCGACGCCTCGTCGGCCTCAGCGGCCGAAGCGGTCCCGGGCGGCGAAACGCGCCGATACTTCGAATCGGTCGCCGAGGCGCTTGTGCGCATCGACGGCCGCGCGGTCGATCGACTGGTCGAGGCGATTCGCCGCGCGCGAGATCGCGGCGGCACCGTCTACACGCTCGGCAACGGTGGCTCCGCGGCCACGGCCAGCCATCTCGCGCTCGACATCGCGAAGAACACGCGGCGGCCCGATCGTCGGGCCATCCGCGCCTTCGCGCTGACCGACAACGCCGGACTCGTCACCGCCTGGGCAAACGACTCCCACTACGACGAGGTATTCTCGGCCCAGCTCGAGGCGGTCGCGCGTCCCGAAGATCTCGTGATCGCGGTCAGCGGCAGCGGCAACTCGAACAACGTCCTCCGCGCGATCGCGGTCGCGAATGGCCACGGCGCCGACACGTTCGGCATCACCGGCTTCGCCGGCGGGCAATTGGCGCAGGTCGCGCGAGACTGCGTCATCGTTCCGAGCGACAACATGCAGGTCGTCGAGGACGGGCACCTCGCCATCACGCACGCCGTCATGTGCGCACTGCGAGACCAGGGGTAGTGGCGCCGGCGACGATCGGCCACCCGGCCCGATGAAGCAGGTGTTCATTGACCCGCGCGAGGGTGTCGTCGTCCTCGACGTACCGGCGCCGACGCGACCGCCCGGATGGGTGCTCGTTCGGACCCTCGCGTCGATCATCAGCTCGGGCACCGAGCGCACCGCCGCGGCGGCGTCAGGCAACCCGATTCGCCGCGCGATTGCGGATCCGTCGATCGCTCTCCGCGTCGCCGAGCGCATCCGGCGCGCCGGCGTCGCCAGCGCTGTCGGCGCAGTCCAGGAACGGCTGGCGCGCCTGACGCCGGTCGGCTACTCCCTGGCTGGTGTCGTGGTCGAAGTTGACGAATCTGACGGCGGCCCGTCGTCGGTCAAATTCGGCCAACTCGTCGCCTGCGCCGGAACGGGCTACGCGAATCACGCCGAGTACGCGGCGGTCCCGCGGAATCTCGTCGTGCCCGCGCCGGACGGAATTTCACCTCGGCAGGCGGCGTTCGGGACGCTCGGCGCGATCGCCCTACAAGCGGTCCGACGCTGCGATCCGGACATCGGCGAGACGATCGCGGTCGTCGGAATGGGTCTGGTTGGACAGCTCATCGCCGCGATCGCGACCCGCGCCGGCTGCCGCGTCATCGGTGTCGAGCCACGACGCGAGCGCGCTCGGCTCGCGCTCGACGCCGGGTGGGTTCGCGAGTTCGCCGAGCCGGGATCGGCGGCCGATGCGATGGTCCGGCGTGTCGCCGAGGGCAACGGCGTCGATGCCGTCATCCTGGCGGCCGCCACGCCGAGCGACGATCCGATCAACTGGGCGGCGCGTTCGACGCGCGAGCGCGGACGCGTCGTGGTAGTCGGCGACATCGGTCTCGATATCGACCGTGAGCCGTTCTACCGCCGCGAACTGGATCTGCGCCTGTCACGCTCGTACGGTCCGGGCCGCTACGATCCGACCTACGAAGAAGGCGGCATCGACTACCCGCGTGCCCAGGTGCGCTGGACCGAGGGTCGCAACATCGGCGCGTTTCTGGCCATGCTCGGTCCCGGTGGCATCAATGTCGACCGGCTCGTCTCTCAGAGCCACCCCATCGAGAATGCCGCCGCTGGCTTCGCCGGCATCGCCGAGGGGAAGGCACTGGCGGTCGAATTGACCTATCCGGACGCCCTTTCGCTCGCGCAACCTGCCCGGCGCATCGAACTGGGCACACGGCGCGAGGCGCGTCCCGGAACGATCGGACTGGGGATCGTCGGCGTCGGAACGTTTGCGCGCGCGACCCGCATCCCCGACACGCGACAGACTCGCGGCGTTGAAATCGTCGGCGTCGCGGCGCGGTCGCCCGGCACGGCCCGACGAGCGGCGGAGTTCACCGGCGCGCGCTTCTGCGTCACCGATCCGGCCGAGTTGATCGCCGATCCGGATGTTGACGCCGTCATGGTGCTGACCCGCCACGATTCCCATGCCAGCATTGCGGCGGCGGCGCTACGCGCCGGGAAGCACGTCTTCGTCGAGAAGCCGCTCGGCCTCACGATCGAGGAGTGTCGCGAGGTGTGCAACGCGGCCGAGACCGCCGGTCGCGTCGCGGCCATTGGCTTCAACCGCCGTCTTGCCCCTCTCACACGCGAATTGCGGGTCTGGCTCGAGAGCCGAAGCGGACCGATCACGCTCACCTACCACGTCGAGGCCGGGCAACTGCCGGCCGACCACTGGCTACTCGATTCGTCGCTCGGCGGCGGGAGGATCGTCGGCGAGGCCTGTCACTTCGGCGATCTCATGGCCTGGCTGATCGGCTGGCCGCCGACCACCGTTCGCGCGATGGCGCCCTCGCCAATCGACGCGGCTAACGAACTCACAGCCCTGTTCGGATTCGGCGACGGGTCGATCGGGACGCTCGTCTACAGCGCGAGCGGTCACTCCGGTCTGGGCAAGGAGCGCTTGCTCGGCGCGCGCGACGGCGGCTCGTTCGAACTCAACGACTTCGAGACGCTGCATTTCGCCGACGAGCGTGGCACGCGGCGGGTCGCCGCCGGCGCCGATCCGAAAGGCCATCGCGCGATCGTCGCCGACTTCATACAGTCGATCCAGACCGGCGCACCGCCAGCCGCGTCAGCGATCGACGGAGCCTGGGCGACCGCCGCGACGCGCGCCGCGGTCCGCTCGGCACGCCTGAACACCATCGAGGAGATCGCACTCTGAGAATCGCCGTAACCGGCGCGGCCGGATTTCTCGCCAGTCACGTCGCCGACGTTCTGCTCGATCGCGGATACGACGTCCAGGTCGTCGACATTCGACCGCCTCACCCCGACATCGCCGGCCGCCCGCGACTTTCGTATAAATCCGCTGACCTGACCGATCGAGCCTCGCTCGATCGCGCATTCGCCGGCTGCGATGCCGTCTGCCATCTGGCCGGCGTCGGCGACGTGTACCTGGCCGGGAAGGAGCCCGCGACCGCCGCGCTGCTGAACGTCGTCGGGACGGCCAATGTCGCCGAAGCCGCGATTGGGGCGGGCGCGAAGCGTCTCGTCTACGCCTCGACGTGGGAGGTGTACGGCGAGCCGAAGTATCAGCCGATCGACGAGGAGCATCCATGCCGCCCGGATCACCCATACAACATCACGAAGCACGCCGGCGAGCGCATCGCGCTCGCGATCGGCGCTCTGCGCGAACTCCCGACCATCGCGCTGCGACTCGGCACCGCCTTTGGGCCACGCATGCGGCCCAACTCGGTCTTTTCGATCTTTATCGATCGGGCGCTCAGGGGCGAGCCAATCACGATCCAGGGGACCGGTGCCCAGAGTCGGCAGTTCACCCACGCGCGCGACATCGCGGCCGGATTCGCGCTCGCCGCCGAGTCGCCGCTGCCCAGCGGCGTCTTCAATCTCGTCGCCGACGAATCGGTGTCGGTTCGCCAGTTGGCCGAAATGGTCGTTGCGCGCATAGCGACGACGCTGACCTTCGCACCCGGCCGCGCCGGCGAAATCGCGCCAGCCCTGGTCGCGAACGCGCGCGTCAAGGCCGCGCTTGGCTGGACGCCACGAGCGGTCTTCGCGGAGGGCCTCGACGAGATGATCGCGATCGCGCGCCGACAACAAGGAGCTTCCCAATGAACGTACCGTATCGACGCTCGGTCATCACCGACGAGATATCCCAGGATCTCGATCGCGCGATTGCGCTCGCGTGTGAATTCGGCCTCGAAGGAATCGACATCCGCACCGTCTGGGACACGCGGGTCGATCTCCTGACCGACGACCAGATCACGCGCGTCAAGTCGGCGGCCAGCGCGGCCGGCCTGGCGATCGCCGGCATCGCGCCGCCCTTCATGAAGTGCCTCCACGATTCGGACGCCGAATGGCGCGAGCACCGCGCGATCCTGGACCGTTCGTTGCGCGTCGCCGAGGCGTTTGGAGCGCGCTTCGTTCGCGGCTTCACGTTCTGGAAGCAGATCGAACCGCTGAGCCACTGGGACCGCATCGTCGGCGCGTATCGCGAGGTGACGCCGATGATCGAGCGCTCAGGGTTGATCGTCGCGATCGAGAACGAGCCCGCGTGCATGCTCGGGACGACCGACCATCTGCCAAGGCTCCTGCGCGACATCGGCTCGCCGAACGTCAAGGCGCTCTGGGATCCCGCCAATGGGGCGCACGACGGCGAACGCCCCGTCCCGACCGCCTTCGACCGCGTGATGGCCGACACCGTCCACGTCCATCTGAAGGACGGTCGCCACGTCGACGGCAAGTGGGAGCACGCGATCGTCGGCGAAGGCGCGGTGGGGCTCGTGGATTTATCGCGCGCGCTCGCCTCGATCGGGTACGACGGCTGGGTCACGCTTGAGACGCACTACCGGCCGCGCAAAACCGGCGCCGACCTCAACCGACCCGGTGGCGCATCACTCTCCGAGCTCGGCGAAGAAGGGACCCGCGCCTGCCTTGAAGGCTGGGCGCGCGTGTTGGCGGCGGCGTGACTACCCGAACGCGAGCTTTGGAATCGCCGCCACGACTGCCAGATCGCCGCTCGGCCTTCCGGCCGTGCCACTGATATAGCCGTCGCCGAGGCCATAGATCGCGCAGTTGCGCAGATCAATTGCCGCCGCAACGATCGAGTTCGCCTCGGCGATCGTGCATCCGGCGCGCGCGGCAACGACCTCGCGCAGTGACCAGAAGGCCTGTCGGACCACGTCGACGTACCGGTCGCCAGACGCGCAAACCATGATTTCGTCCGTCGTCTCAATGAGCGGTCGGTCAACCAGCCAACCCGCGGACCGCTCGACCCGAAGGTGAACCGCAGCCGCTGCGCCGATTCCGTCGAACGCCAACTCTCCCTGCCCCTGGTAGGCGTGACCATCCGCCAGACACACACCGGCACCATCAACCTGAACTCTGATGTGCAGGACCGATCCGGCGCCGAGCCACGGACAGTCCTGGTGGCAATGCTTGCCGCGTGGGTCGTTCACGAGGCGACGCCAGCCGGCCAACCCAGGATGCGGAGAATGAAGAACCGCGTCCAGCTCCGGCGTCATCGCGGGCAAGACGGCGACGTTGCCGATGCTCGGCCGGGTCGGCAGGCGGAAACCGCTTGGCCAGTGAAGAACTCCGCCGTGCAGGTCCAGTGGAATCCCCGGCCCCATTCCGGTGAAGAAGGGACCACCGTTCGGCGCGACGAATGGACCCTCGATCTCGATCGCCTCGATGTGGATGGCGATCACCTCTCCCGCCCCGATGCCGGCAACACGGACCGGACCATTTGCCGCGTTGCTGTTGGCGGTCTCGACGACAAACGTCTCACCCAGATGGACTTCACCGACAAACGTCGGCCAATCGGCGCCGACGCAGTGGCTGTCAATCAGGCTGCGCGGAAATCGCCGGAAATCCAAGCTGCGATCGTGCCTACCACGCGTTCCAGTGGACGATGCTCTCAAGCGGATCTCGCGGCGCGGGGCTGAACTCGGTCCCCTGCGTGTAGGCAAGCGGAATCATCGCCACCTGAACGATGTCTCGGAACGGGATTCCAAGAATCGCGGCCGCTTCCTCCTCGTAACGAAGGTGAAGCGTTGTCCAGCACGTACCCAGACCTCGAACTCGAGCGGCCAGACAGAAGCTCCACGCGGCCTGTATCACCGATCCGAGAAGTCCCGACTGGTTTGCCGCCGAGAGTCCGGCGCGACTTTGCTGGATGCACGGGATCACCAGCACCGGGGCTTCGTACATGTGGTCGGCGAGGTACTGCGCGGACGTCGCGGTCCGCTTCTGGACGGCGTTCCGCTCTTCGTCGTCGAAGATGAGTTTGCCGACATAACCAGGGTCGTCGAGATACAGGTTCCACGATCGCCGATACAGATCGCCGAGGGCCCGCCGTTTGGCGGCGTCCGTGACCACGACGAAGTGCCAGCCCTGGCGATTTCCGCCGGAGGGAGCCTGCTGCGCGAGCCGGAGGCACTCTTCGATCAGGTTTCGTTCGACCGGTCGCGAGAAGTCAAGGCGACGCCGGACCGCGCGGGTGGTCGCGAGAACCTGGTCAGGTGTCAGATCGAGAACGGACATCTAAAACTCCTCCAGGTACCGATCGATCTCCCAGCGCGAGACGTACGCCTTGTAGTCGTTCCACTCCATCGTCTTCGCCTCCAGGAAGCGCTCGAAGACGTGCGCGCCGAGGGCGTCCTGGATGACTTCATCGCGGCGTAGTTCGTCGAGCGCTTCGCCGAGCGAGCCGGGCAGGCTGCCGATTTGGCGCTGAGCGAGATCACTCGGATCGAACGCGTAGAGGTTCTCCTCGACCGGCTCCGGCAGCGGCAAGCGGCGCTTGATGCCATCCAGTCCGGCTTTCAGCATCACCGCGAAAGCAAGGTATGGATTGCAGGACGGGTCGGGGCAGCGCAGTTCGAGTCGGGTTGTGCGGAGCTTTCCGGCCGGGATGCGCGGCACGCGCACGAGCGACGATCGATTAATCCGCGCCCACGAGATGAACACCGGCGCCTCGAACCCTGGCACGAGCCGCTTGTAGGAGTTCACCAGCGGCGCGAGCACGGCCGACATGCCGCGCGCGTGCGCCAACTGCCCGGCGATGAAATGTCGGGCAATCTCGGAGAGCCCGTACTCGTCGTTCGCGTCGGCGAAGAGATTCCGGCCCTCGCGATCCATGAAGCTCTGGTGGACGTGCATACCCGACCCATTCATCCCCATGAACGGCTTCGGCATGAACGTGGCGTGCAGGTTGTGGCGCTGCGCGATCGCCTTGAGCGTGTACTTGAACGTCACCGAGTTATCGGCCGAGCGGAGCGCATCGTCGTACTCGAAGTCGATCTCGTGCTGACCGGCCGCCACCTCGTGATGGCTCGCCTCGACGTTGATGCCCATCTCTTGCAGGACGTTGACCATCTCCTTGCGCACGTCGCTCGCCAGATCCGTCGAGTAGTCGAAATACCCGGCTTGATCGTGGGCGAGCGGCGTCACCCGACCGGCCTCGTCCGTTCGCAGGAGAAAGAACTCCAGTTCCGGGCCAGTCTTGTAGGTGAAGCCGAGTGCCTCAGCCTCCGCGACCGCGCGTGCCAGGACGGCCCGCGGATCGCCCGGAAAGAGATCGCCGCGCGGGCTGAAGACCCAGCAAATGACACGCGCCGTGACATCCCGCTCGCGCTCCCACGGAATGATCGCGAAGGTATCGAGATCGGGAACCAGGTACATGTCGCTTTCCGCGACTCGCGCGAATCCTTCGATCGAGGAACCGTCAAACCAGAGACCGTGGTCGATCGCGCCGCTCAGCTTGTTGGCTGGAATCGCGACGCTCTTCACCATGCCCACGACATCGGTGAACTGGAGGTTGATGAACTTGACGTTCTCCTCGGCGATGCGCCTCAGGACGGCTTCGATCGATTCCGAGGAAGGTTGGCGGTTGATTGGCACGCGACGAGTACCCCCGGGAGACGGTTTCGCGCGCGTCGTGCGCGGTCGGCCCCAATACTACAATCGATCGCGTGCCGCCGAGCATCATTGCTATCGACGGCCCCGCCGGCGCGGGTAAGACCGTGATCGGACTCTGGCTGGCCGATTACCTTCGCTACACGTTCTTCGACACGGGCGTGCTCTATCGCGCCAGCGCCTGGCTCGCGCTAACCAATTCGGTCGCGATCGACGACGCCGATGCAATCGTGGCCTTGATCGAGCGCGCGACGATCGACGTCGATTCTCCTCAGCCGTCCGATGCCGAGCGCGGTTACACCGTCACGATCGACGGGCACGCGGTGACAGACTCCCTCTTCACTGCCGAGGTGAACGCAAGCGTGTCGCCCGTAGCGGCCCATTCGGCCGTGCGCGCGGCGCTCCTACCGGTCCAACGGCGCATCGGCGCGCGCGGGTCGGTCGTGATGGTTGGGCGCGACGTCGGCACGACCGTCCTTCCGGACGCCGAGTTGAAGATCTACCTCGACGCCTCGATCGACGAACGCGCGCGCAGGCGTTGGGAGCAAGAGCATCGTCGTGGTGGAACGCGGACGATCGAGGCGGTGCGCGCCGACGTGGCACATCGCGACGCGCTCGACACCGGTCGTGGCTCGTCGCCGCTGCGCGTGGCCGACGATGCCCACCGTGTCGACACCGATGACTTGTCACTCGACGATGAGAAGAAAGCCATACTTGACCTCGTGACAATGTCGCGTGGCTGAGAGGGTCGGCAAACCGCAAGCGCTCTACCCCAAGCGATTCTGGCAGGTCGTCCCGGGCGTCCGTTTTTTTTCCTTCTACACGTTCGCGGTCGTCGTCATTCGCTTCCTCTTGAAGACGATCGTGCGCTTCGAATTGCGCGGCATCGAAAACGTGCCAGTTGCCGGTCCGATCATGATCGTCAGCAATCACATCAATATCGCCGATCCGCCCATCATCGGCGGAACGCTGGGGCGTAAAGTCCTGTTCATGGCGAAGGAAGAGTTGTTCACCGTGCCGGTAATGGGCTGGATCGTTGCCAATTTCGATGCGTTTCCGGTCAAACGCGGCGCGGCCGATCGGCAGGCGCTCCGCAACGCCGAACTGGCCGCGAGCCTGGGCATCGCCGTCGGGATGTTCCCCGAGGGTACGCGCAGTCGCGATGGCGTGATGAAGCGGGCCTTTCCGGGCGCGGCCATGGTCGCGCTTCGCGCCAACTGCCCGATCGTGCCAGTCGGCATCGACGGCAGCGAGCATCTCTTCTCGTCGCTGCGTCGCGGTCGCCGCGCGACCGTCAAGGTGACCTATGGCCAGCCGTTTCGCCTCGAGACGCCGTCCGAAGGCGCGGGTCGCCTCGATCGCCTGACCGATACGATGATGCGTCGCGTCGCCGACTTGCTGCCGGAATGGCGGCGCGGACCGTACCAATCCGATCCGCTCTCGGTGGCAGAGTAACCGTGCTGCCCGAGGAGACCCGTCCGGTCGTCTGGCGCGGTCGAATCGCGCGCAAGCCCGAGCACGAGGGTGGCGAAATCATCGGCGTCGAGTCGGGGAGCCCGGCCTCGTCGATCGACCTACAGCCGGGCGACCGGCTGATCGCAATCAATGGACAGCCGGTCCACGACGTGATCGACTTCCAGTTTGCCAGTGCGGACGACGACCTCGCGGTCATCATTCAGCGCTCGGGACACAATCGGGAGATCCACGCGACCGGCGATCAGATGATCGGCCTGCGCTTCGCCGAGCCGACGTTCGACGGCATCACCTGGTGCAACAACAAGTGCCCCTTCTGCTTCGTCAAGATGAATCCGGCTCGTGCCCGACCGACGCTCTACCTGAAAGATGACGACTACCGCTTGTCGGCGCTGTACGGCAACTTCGTCACGCTCACCAACCTGGTCGAGAACGATTGGAAGCGAATCGATGAGCAGCGCCTCTCGCCGCTGTACGTGTCAGTCCACGCGATCGATCCGGCGTTGCGAAGCCGCCTGCTGGGAAATCCGAATGCGCCGCCGATCCTCGAACAGCTCGACCGACTCGCGTCGCTCGGGATCAGCTACCACACCCAGGCGGTGCTCTGTCCCGGACTGAACGACGGTCCGGAGCTCGATGCGTTGATCGATGCGATCGCGCGACGGCGGCCGCGCGCGCTGTCGCTTTCACTCGTGCCGCTGGGCCTGACCGGCACCGGAAAACACCCGCCGTACTTGCGCCGCCACACCGCGGCGGAGGCGGCCGCGATCGTCGATAGATCGAAACCGTATCGTCGGGCCTTTCGGCGCGAAACCGGCCACACGTTCCTCTTCCCGTCGGACGAGCTCTACTTCACGGGCGGCCGTCCGCTACCGCCCGGCAATCACTACGACGGCTACGCCCAGTTCCAGAACGGCGTGGGCATGTCGCGTTCGCTGCTCGACGAGTGGCGCGGCCACCGGCGATGGCTCGGCCGGCGCCGTTTCACGCGCGGCGCGACGATCGTGACCGGCGCGCTCGCGGCTGGTCTACTCGCGCCGATCGTGGACGAACTTCGGCGTGTCAGCGGCCTCAGACTCGATTTCATACCGCTTGAGAACGCGTTCTTCGGCTCGATCGTGACGGTCGCCGGACTATTGACCGGCCGCGACATCGGCAACGCGCTACACGGACGCGACCTCGCCGACATTGTCGTGCTGCCACGATTCACGCTTGATAGCCGCGGCGAGCGGTTCCTCGATGATGTGACACCGAGTCAACTCGCGCGGGAGCTCGGTCGACCGATCGCGTTCGTCGAGCACGCTCGCGACCTCCTCGACGCGCTCGGCGGCAGCGATAGGACGGTGACGCCGTGTGCGGCATAGTTGGGTACGTCGGCCACCGCGATGCCGGAACCATCCTGTACGACGGGTTGCGGCGCCTCGAATATCGCGGCTACGACTCGGCCGGAATCGCGGTCCTGGAGGGCGGCGAGGTCGAGATTCGCCGTGCCGTCGGAAAACTCGACGCCTTGCGCGAAGCGCTCGATCGCGAGCCGCTGTCCGGCGCGATGGGCATCGGGCATACGCGCTGGGCGACTCACGGCCGTCCGGCCGAGCATAACGCGCACCCGCACGCGGATTGCCACGGTAACGTCGTCGTCGTCCATAACGGCATCGTCGAGAACTACGTCGCGCTTCGCGATACCCTCCGCGCCGACGGCCACCGCTTCGCTTCCGAGACCGATACCGAGGTCATCGCGCACCTGCTCGAAAAGTGGCGCGGCCTCGGCCACGATCTGCCGGAGGCCCTGTGCCGGACGCTGGCCGAACTGCGCGGCAACCACGCCATCTTGGCGATCGACCGTCGGGTACCGGACCTGATCGTCGCGGCACGGCTCGGCAACGCCGGTGGACTCACGATCGGTTTCGGCAAAGGCGAGACGTTCGTCGCCAGCGACCTCCCCGCGATCCTCGACCACACCCGCGACATGGCGTTCCTCGACGACGGCGAGATGGCCACGATCGAATGGACCGGCGCGCGCTTCGCCAAGCACGATGGAACGCTGGTGAACAAGACGCCGACGGTCATTCCGTGGGATCCGATCGGCGCCGCGCGAGGCGGCTACCGCCACTTCATGCTGAAGGAAATCCACGAACAGCCACGATCGCTCTCCGACACGATCGGCGGTCGCATCAGCGTCGATCCGCCGGCCACGTTTCTCGACGATCTGAACATCTCCGACGACGATCTGCGCGCGATCCAGCGCGTCGTCCTCCTCGGCTGCGGTACTGCCTGGCACGCCTGCCTCTGCGGCAAGTTCATGATCGAGGAACTGGCGAGGATACCGTGCGAGGCGGACTATGCCGACGAGTTCCGCTATAGGGAGCCGATCGTCGACGCGAAGACCCTCGTCATTGCCGTAACCCAGTCCGGCGAGTCGGTCGATGTCCTCGTGTCGATGGCCGAGGCGAAGCGGCGTGGCGCGCGCGTCATCGCGGCGGTCAACGTCGTCGGTTGTCAGGCCAGTCGAGTTGCCGATGGCGTCATCTACCTCCACGCCGGGCCCGAGATTGCCGTCGCCTCGACCAAGGCGTTCACAAGCATGCTCGCGGCCCTGGCGCTTGTTGCGACGCGTCTCGGCGCGGCGCACGGAACACTGCGACACGAGGACGAAGCGCGGCTCCTCCAGGCTCTGATCGAGATCCCGGGGCAGGTCGCCGAGCTACTCGAACGGGACGCACAGTACGAGCACCTCGCCGAACTCTTTCACCGCAAGGCTGATTTCCTCTTCCTCGGTCGCGGGATCAGCTACGTCATCGCTCTCGAAGGCGCGCTGAAGCTCAAGGAGATCTCGTACATCCACGCCGAGGGCTATCCCGCCGGCGAGATGAAGCACGGTCCGATCGCGCTGATCGACGAGGACATGCCGGTTGTCGCGATCGCGCCGTCCGACCGCGTCTACGACAAGATCGTCAACAACATCGAGCAGGTCAAGGCGCGTGGCGGAACGGTCATCGCGATCGCGACCGACGGAAACGACGCGATCAAGGCCGTGGCCGACCACGTGATCTACGTGCCGGCGACGGATCCGCGACTGTCGCCGATCCTGACGACCATCCCGTGCCAGCTATTGGCCTACTACATGGCGGTTCGGCGTGGTTGCGATGTCGACCAGCCGCGCAACCTCGCCAAGTCGGTGACCGTCGAGTAGCCGTTGACCGATCGCTCGCGCAAGATCGCCTTCGTCGGCAATTTCGGGTTCTGGCATCGCGGAACACTCGGCTATCGAACGCTGCCGATGGCGCGCGAACTAATGGCGCTCGGCCATCGCGTGGTCGTGATCGCGCCGCCGTGGGATTCGCCTGGCGAGCCGATTGGCAAGGGAATCGAATGGGATGTGACCGTCCGACGGATCGAGACGCCGCGCGCGCGGCCCGGTCTACGCGGCCACGCGCTGATCGCGGCGCGGCTCGCGCGTGCGCTCGTGGCCGAACGCCCCGACGTGATCGTCGCCGTGAAGCCGATCGCCTACGCCGGTCTGATCGCGCCGTTACTTGGCTGGCTGCCGAAGCCTCGGATCGTCGTCGACACAGACGATTGGGAGGGGCGCGGCGGCTGGTCCGATCTGGCTTCCTTGGCGCCTCTCGAGCGCGCCCTCATTCGCCTTCAGGAGCAGATCGCGCTCAGGTCGGCGCATCATGTCATCGTCGCGAGCCACGAATTGGACCGGCTCGTCGGCACGCTCGGAGTGCCGGCAAATCGCCGATCGTACGTGGCGAATGCGACCTGGCCGGGATTGGCGACGTGGCGAGCGCTCGGCACCGAGATCGCGCCGGACGTCGACCTGGTTGTCTACAGCCGGCTATTCGAGTTCGACCACGCGCGATTCGTGTCGCTTCTGTCGAGACTGGTCGCGGCGCGGCCGAGCCTGAGCGTTCGCGTCCTTGGCGCCAGCATCGGCGACGAATCGACAGCGTTGCGCGCACGGCTCGTCGAGGCAGGGTTGCGCGAGCGCGTCGAGTTTGTTGGCTGGGTCGAACGCGAGTCGATCGCGGTGAGTCTGCGCCGTGGCCGCGTCGCCCTCGCGCTGCTAGACGACACCCGCGTGAATCGCGCCCGATGCTCCGTCAAGATGCTCGATCTGATGCTTGCCGAATGCACGATCATCGCCGAAGGTGTCGGCGAAGTGCGCCACTTCCTGGCCGACGGCGCGACCGCGCTGTTAGCGACTCCGGGCGATGGAGCCGCGCTTGCCAAGGCCGTCCTCACACTGCTCGACGATGCGCCGCTGGCTCGCGCGCTCGCAATCGCGGCTGGTCGCGTCGCTCGGGAGCGGTTCACATGGGAAAGCCAGCGCGATATCCTGGCGCGCGCGATCCTCGGGGCTGACTAAACCGTGAAAGCAACCGGATCCAGCCAAACCCGACCGCCCGACCTGACCGCCCGATTGATCCTCCGATCCAACCGCGCCAACGTCACGGCGCGGGCGATCCGACTCGGCTGGCGCATCGCGGCGCGCCTGCCCGTGCCGGTCGCGGACGTCATCGCCTCGCTCGCTGGCGACATCCTGTATGCGACTTGGGGCGGCCTGCGCGAACGAATGAGGGCGAACTTCGCGCGCGTGGTCGGCCCGGATCGCGCCGCGATGGTCGCGCGGCGATCGATCCGGCACTACTGCCGCTACGTGTCCGAGTTCCTGCGATTCCCGAGCCTGACGACAGATCAGATCGATCGCGATGTCGACATCGTCGGCGTCGAAAAGCTCCGCGACGCGATGGCCGCGGGACGCGGCGTCATCGCAGTCGGGTTCCACATCGGCAACATCGACCTCGGCGCGGCGACTCTGGCGCGCTTCGGCTATCCGGTCAACGTCGTGGTCGAGCCGTTCGAGCCGTTGGCACTCGATGCGATCATCCAGGATCAGCGGCGCGCCAAGGGCCTGCGGTTGATACCGCTGGCCGAGGCGCCGCGCGAGGGATTGCGATCGCTAAGGCGCGGCGAAGTCCTGGCGCTTCTGATCGACCGCCCGACACCGGAGGATGGTGTGAAGGCGAGGTTCTTCGGCGGCGACATCGCTCTGCCGGCTGGCGCCGCGCTCCTATCGCTCCGAACTGGCGCTCCGATCGTGCCTTGCTGCGTCTTTCGTGCCGGGCAGGGCCGATTCCGCGCCGAAATCGCCGACGCGATTCTTCCGCCCAGCGGCGAACGTCGCGATCGGACGGACGACGTGCAAAGGCTCACGCAATCGATAGTTTGCGCCCTGGAAACGTGGGTGCGCCGCCACCCGGATCAGTGGTATCCCTTTCGCGAGATGTTCCTCGAGTCGAGTGACCTCTGAGCCTTTTCACATTCGGCCTCGACCTCGCATCCCGCCTCGTGCCGCGCGTGCCGCGACGGATCGCCTACGCGATTGCCGACATCGCCGGCATGGCGCTGTACGCGCTCGCGACGAGACCTCGCCGCGTCTACGTCGACAACGTCGCGACCGTCATCGATCGCGGCGACCCTGATCTGGTCGCGCTCCGCGCACGCGAGGCATTTCGGACGCAAGCGCGCAATTATGTCGACCTGTTTTCGCTGTCGCGCCTCACCCGCGCCGATCTCGACGCGATCGTCACTTTCTC
Organism: Chloroflexota bacterium; assembly: GCA_004297775.1. GTDB lineage: Bacteria > Chloroflexota > UBA6077 > FW602-bin22 > FW602-bin22 > FW602-bin22. The sequence goes on from SCUE01000027.1 coordinate 105,890, forward strand.
GGGCGAGCAACACTTGATCGGCGCGCTCGCGCGTGGGCGGGGCGCGATCGTCCTGACCGGGCATATCGGCAACATCGACATCGTCATCCAGGTGGGGCCGGCCCACGGCTACCGCGTCATCCTGCCGGTCGAACGCATCGAGCCTCCAGAGTTGCTCGACGCGGTGGTTCGGCTCCGCGCCTCGCACGGCATCGACGTGGTTCCGATCGACGATCGAACCGGCCTTCGAATCGTGCGCGCGCTCCGCCGAGGCTACATCGCCGCAATCGCGCTCGATCGCGATAGCCGCGGAACCGGTCGCTCGACCGCATTCCTGGGTCGCCGGGCCCGGCTGGCCGATGCCGCCGCGATCATCGCCGCCCGCGTGGGCACGCCGATCGTGCCGGTCGTGACCCGACGGGTTGGCGATCGGCTCGAACTCGAAGCGTGGCCGCCGATCGTGCCGGGCGAAGATGGCGCCGACTCCGCCGACGACATCTTTCGGCGATGCGTCGACGCCGTCGAGACAATGATCCGCCGGACTCCCGGACAATGGGTTATGTTTCAACCGCTATTCGATCGTCCGAAGGCCTGATGGACGCGCGGAGTCGGGCCGACCTACACATCCACAGCGCGGCCGGCGACGGGCTCGCGTCGGTGCGATCGATCCTCGCGTACGTCGAGAACGAGACCGACCTCGATGTCATCGCGATCACCGATCATGATGAGATTCGGGGTGCACTCGAAGCGCGCGAGATCGTCGCCAACGGCCGGTACCGTTTTGACGTGATCGTCGGCACGGAAATCACGACCCGCCAGGGGCACCTGCTCGCGTACGACGTCGATCGAATCTACCCAATGTTCCGCTCAATGCGCGATTCGATCGCGGCCGTGCACGACGCGGGAGGATTCGTCGTGATTCCGCATCCGCTCAGTTGGCTGACGCTCTCGGCCGGGGCGCGCACGACGCGCGCCGTCGCCCAGTCCGACGATCCGCGCGCGCGGCCGGACGGCGTCGAACTCTTCAACCCCTCGGTGGCCGGTCGCGTCGCGCACTCGCGCGCACGGCGCCTGAACGCTACGGTCTGGCAGATTTCGGCGACCGGCGGCAGCGACGCCCACCACTCATCGCTGATCGGCAGCGCCGGAACGACCTTCCCTGGCCGCGGCGCGGAAGCATTTCGTCGTGCCCTTCGCGGAGGAACGACCGAACCGTTCGGTCGCTGGTGGACCGTCCGCGATCACTTCCACAAGTTCGCCGAGCAGCAGTGGCGCAGCATGGTCGCTGGGCCGAGTCAGAAGGTCGCCCGGGCGCTGTCGAGGCTGCGACCGTGAAGATCGCACTCGTCACGCCGTACGACTATCCGTACCCCGGCGGCGTGACGAACCACATCTCACATTTGGAAGCCGAGTTCTCACGCCTGGGCCACGATGTCACGATCCTCGCGCCGTCGTCGCTCGACGAGGGGACGCTCGCGCGCGGGCGGATCGTCAAGCTCGGATCGGTCGTCGCCGTGCCGGCGAACGGCTCGATCGCGCGCATCACGCTGTCATTGCGCATTTCCGGCCGTGTGAAGCGGCTGCTGCGCGCCGAGCAGTTCGACATCATCCATCTGCACGAGCCGTTCGTGCCGGCGCTGCCAATCACCGTGTTGCGCCACTCGCAGACGATCAACATCGCGACGTTCCACTCCTCGTGGGACGGCCGGGAGGCGCGTCTGTACGGTAATCCCCTCCTGCGCCGATTCAACCGGCGCCTTCACGGGCGCATCGCCGTATCCGAGCACGCGCGCGACTTCGTACGCGGGCCGTTTCCCGGCGACTACCGCGTCATCCCGAACGGCATCACCGCCGAGGAGTTTGGCGACGATGTCGCGCCACTGCCGGCGCTGGCGGACGGCAAGCGAAACATCCTGTTCGTCGGGCGGCTGGAGCATCGCAAAGGGTTTCGCTACCTGCTTCGGGCATTCGCCGCGATTCGCGCCGAGCGATCGGACGTACGCCTGGTCGTCGTCGGAGCCTACTCGGACGCGGCCCGGCAGCGGTACGAGGCATTCACGCGCGCCACCGGCATTCCGGATGTTCTGTTCACCGGGCGCGTCGCGGACGATCAGATTCCCCGCTACTTCCAATCGTGCGACGTTTTCTGCGCGCCGTCGACCGGCGGCGAGAGCCAGGGCATTGTCCTGCTCGAGGCGATGGCGTCTGGCCGCGCGATCGTCGCGACCGACATCGGCGGCTACCGCGGCGTGGTCGATTCCGGCGTCGAGGGTTTCCTCGTGCCGCCGAAAGACGGCGACGCGCTGGCCGGCGCCCTGCGGCGTCTGCTCGACGATCCAGACCTGCGCGCGCGCATGGGCCAGGCCGGCCGCGCCAAGGCGCCACGGTACTCGTGGCCGACGATTGCCGGGCAAGTTCTGGCCTACTACGAGGAGACCCGGCGCGGCCTGCCGCGACCGGCCGGCGACGATGGCCGCCGCGGCCGGCGACTACTCGGTCGTTACGCGCGAAAGCTGGCGGAATTGTTCAGAACGCCGTAGCGGCAAGGAACGTCAGCCGACCGCGGCGGCGCGAATGACGTTCGCCTCGCGCATCACGCGCTCGGCCTGGAACAGGTACTCCGACGTGCCCCGCTGATCGCGAATCCACTCGACGTACTGCCGCACGCTCTCTTCGACCGGCACGGTCGGCTCCCAGCCGAGTCGCCGCACGCGGGCGATGTCGGAAATCGTGTGGCGGGTATCGCCAACCCGGAAGTGCCCGGGGATTTCCGGCGCCAGATTGCTGCCGAACGCGGCGAGAACGATCCGCGCGAACTCGCGCACCGTGACCGGACGTCCGCCGCCGACGTTGAGAACCGCGAAGTCCGCCTCGGGATTCTCCATCGCGATCACGTTTGCGCGCGCCACGTCCGACACGTTCACGTAATCGCGCACCTGGCCACCGTCTTCGTACAGGACCGGTGGAAGGTCGTGCATCACGCGAAGCGCGAACCGACGCAGGATGCCCGAGTACGCGTTGAAAAACGAATTACGTGGTCCCTGAACGTACGTGTAGCGCATGCAGACCGTCGGGATGCCATAGCGTCGCCCAAGGCGGAGCGCCAGCAACTCGATGGCGTATTTCGAAATCGCGTACGCGGTGTGCGGCGAGCACGTCTCCTCGTCGATGAGCTTCCAGGCCATGGCGCCGCCGCAGGTTGGGCACTTCACTTCCCAGTCGCCCCGTTCGAGTTGCTCGATCGGGCGCGGCCCCGGCCGGACGATGCCGTGCTCGGCGCACGCGTAGACGCCCTCGCCAGCGACCGATTGTGAAGACGCGAGGACGATCTTCTTGATCGGCAATTTGCGCTCGACGGCAAGTTCGAGAATGAGCGCGGTGCTTTCCGTGTTGACGCGAATGAACGTGCTGAAATCCGCGAGATAGTCCTGATACGCGGCCAGATGGAAAACGTAGTCGACACCATCGAGCGCGCGCGCCATCACTGCGCGGTTCGATACGTCGCCCGGCACGAAATCGACGTTCGTGGGCACGTAATCGGGCCGACCGCGCGGATGAACGCGATCCTGAAGAAGGTCGAGAACTCGAACCGAATAGCCACGCTGACACAGCAGATCGACCGTGTGGGATCCGATGAATCCGGCGCCCCCGGTCACGAGTGCAAGAGTCACTAGATCTGATCCTTCAACGGACGGATGGTGTGCGGATCGATTCGCCGGAGCGTGTACCACGGGGTACCGCCCATTGCCGCAATCTGCTCGGGCGTCCACTCGCGCCACGGATCGTGCGGCGCCGCGATCAGACGGCCCGTCAAGCCGACCGGCGCGTCGAAGGCCAGATACACCATCAGCGACACTGGCACGTCGATCGGCGTGCCACCGGCGCCGGTTTCTCGCATTGCCTTGATCCGCGCCAGAAGCGGTCCCGCCGCCTCCCCGGCCGCGAGCACTTCGTCCTGCAGCGTCGTATCGATCGCGCCCGGGGCGATCGAATTGACCGCGATGCCGAGCGACGCGACCTCTTCCGCCAACGTCTCGCTGAACCGCACCACGCCAGCTTTCGAAGCCGCGTAGGCCGAGAAGCGCGGCAGCGGGGCGGTTGCACCACCACCCGACATATTGATGATGCGCCCGCCGCCCTGCCGCGACATCGGCTCGATCGCGGCCCGGCAGCAGAGGAACGTGCCGACGAGATTGATCGCGATCGCCGCGGCCCACTTCGCCGCGTCGTTGTCACGAATCGGACCGATCGGACCGTAGACGCCTGCGCAGTTCACGAGAATCGTCGGCGCTCCGTACACACGCTCGGTCTCGGACAAGAGATGCCCGACGCTCGCCTCATTGGCGACATCGACCGATATCGCGGTGGCCTCGCCGCCAGCCGCACGAATTTCTCGCGCAACTGACTCGATCTGATTCCGCGTGCGGGCCGCGACGACCACGCAGGCGCCGCGATTCGCCAATGCGTGCGCCGACGCGGCGCCGATTCCGCGGCCGCCGCCCGTGACGATGGCAACCCTGTCAACCGACGTCACAGCCCCTCCTGGCCCGGCGACATCCGACCGATCCCCCAGTATCGGAGGCCCGGTGCCGTGACCGCGCCCTGGTCAAGCGCGTTGCGCGCATCCAGAACGAGCATCCGAGGCGAGTCGGCGGCGACGCGAGACCAGTCGAGATCGGTGTAGTCGGACCACTCGGTCATCAGCACGGCCGCGTCTGCCTTCGCGAGGGCGGCATACACGTCGTCGACCACGACAAGCCCGGTCGGTAGCTCGGAGGCGCGACTGGTCGGCACCATGGGGTCGTGCGCGGCAACCCCCGCGCCGGCCGCGATCAGCGCCTCGGCAAGCTCAAGCGACGCGGACCGCCGCAACGCCGACGTGCCTGGCTTGTACGTCAACCCCAACAGGCAGACCGTTCGTCCGCTCAATTCACCGAGCGATGCGCGCAGGCGGTCGAGCACGAGCGCGCCGCGCGCCGCGTTGACGTCCATCGTGCTATCGAGGAGCCGCGTCTCGATGCCAGATCGCGCGCCGAGCGCCTGTAACGCGCGCACGTCCCGTCCGAGCGTACCGCCGGCGAACCCGAGTCCGGGCGAAAGGAATGCGCGCGCACCGATCCGCCGATCGAGCTTCATCGCCGCCGCGACCGCTGGCGCATCCGCCCCAGAGACTTCGCACAGGTTCGCGATCTCATTGATGAAACTCACCGACAGAGCGAGAAACGCGTTCGACGCATGTTTCACCATCTCGGCCGTGCGAAGGCCGACGCGAACGATTGGGGCGGGAATTCCAGCATAGATCTCCGCGACCGAGTCAGAGACGCCCGGGTCATCCGATCCAATCACGATGCGATCCGGCCGCAGGAAAAGATCGACCGCGATTCCCAGGCGTAGGAATTCGGGAACGTAGGCGATCGACCAGGACGCGCCGGAACCCGCCCTCTGTGCCAGCGCGAGCAGGCGATCGCACGTGCCGACGGGCACCTGCGCCGTGACGACGAGAACCTTTCGGCCGCGTGCGCCAAGCGCGACCTGGCGAACCGCGTCGAAAACGGGCTCGACGATCGGCACATCATCCGGCCCGACCGGCGTGTCGAGCGAGATGAGGACGAAGTCTGATCCGTCCACTGCCGATCGAACATCCACGTCGTACCGGAGCGATCCATCCGCGAGGTGGCGCGCCAGAAGCTCCGGCAGGCGCGGCTCGTAGACAGGCGGTTGTCCGGACGCAAGGGAATCGAGATCAGATGGCGTTGCTGAGATTCCGACGACCGTGTGCCCCAATTCGGCCAGACACGGCCCCAGGATGGACGCCTGATGCCAGGTGCCAAAGACGCAGATCGACGCCACTCTGAGCCTAGAAGCCGCCACGACCGAAGACGAGCACCGGAATCGTGCGCGCCATGATCGCCAGATCCAGCGCGATCGACCTCGTCGCAATGTACCTCAGGTCGAGCGCCATGACCTCGTCGAATGAGGCGGTCGAACGCGCCGTCACCTGATACAGGCCCGTGATTCCGGGCAACACTCCGAGGCGCTGACGCTGATATGCGTTGTAGTGCGCATACTCGAAGGTGCGCGGCGGGCGCGGGCCGACGACGCTCATGTCGCCACGCAAGACGTTGACGAATTGCGGAACTTCATCGAGGCCGGACTTTCGCAGGAATCGCCCGATCGACGTGACACGGGCATCATTGATGACCTTGAACACCTGCCGCTCATTGCCGTCCTTGTCCGTGACGACGGTGTACGGCTGATTCGCCTGGACGTACTTCGCGATCCACTCGCGGTGGTGGGCATCCTCTTCGTCGACCCGCATCGTTCGGAACTTCAAGCACGCGTACGGGCGTCCGCCGAGTCCGACCGCGTCGGCGCGAAACAGGATTGGCCCCGGCGATGTGAGTTTCACGAGCAGCGCGATGAAGACCCACAGGGGCGCGAGGAGAACGATCACCGCAAGCGAGAACGCGACGTCGATGACGCGCTTTGCAGACTCGTACAGCGGGCGGCGCGCGGCGACATGCGCATAGGCCGCCGCCTCGGGAATGTCACCCGCGCCGGTGGCCGCGCTATGCACCGGTGCTCTCCCACTTCGTCGGCGCGGCCTTCAACGCCGGATGCGAGACGATCAGGTGCTGGACGACGCTCTGAAATGCCTCGCTATGAGGCGTCCGATGGGCCGGGTTCGGGCACGGAATCACCACGGCCGCGTCAGCGGCGCCCGCGGCGAAGCCGTTGCCGCGACCGACGATGGCGCAGACCCGCGCGCCAGCCGCCTTGGCGCATTCGATCGCCCGAACGAGATTGACGCTGACTTTGCGCTCGACGTCGCCGCCGCCGACGGAGAGCACGAGGAGCGCGTCGTCCGCGCGGACGCGGCTTCCTCGCAGCCAGGCCGCCAGCGAGCCGTCCCAGCCCTCGTCATTGATGCGAGCCGTCAATTCGGAGACGTTGTCGGTCGGCGCATAGGCCTCGATGCCGGCGATCTTACGGAAGTCGTTGACCGCGTGCGACGCGTTCGCGGCGCTCCCGCCAACCCCCAGAATGAAGAGCCGACCGCCAGTCGCTCGGGATTCAACCAGGACATCGACGACCCGAGCAATCGCCGCTCGATCGAGATCGCGCGCGATTGAAGCGACCTCCGACAAGTAGTTCTCGATGAAATCGGTCACGCCGCGACCTCGCTCATGCGATACAGGATGGACGATATCCAACGATCGTTCACGAACGAGCTCTCGCCCCGCTGACAGGCACGCTCGAACGCGACGAAGTCGGCCTGCCACGTCTCGTCGGGTCCTTCGAACCGCCGGCGGACTTCTCCCGGCGCGCCGCTGGGAAAGACCCGCGTCCGCTCGATGAACTCCGAGCCGCGCCACTTCTGAAGCCCCTGAACGTGCAGCGACCCAAGTTCGCCGGTCACGTCGATCGAAAACGTGTTCAGCCAGGAAAGGAAGCTCATCTCCAGGACGATACGCCCATCGCGCGACGCCAGAATCGCGTGATCCGGCGCGTTCGCCTCGTGGCGTTGGATGGACCACGGCTCGAACGGCGTGCCGCGCTCATCGAGGAGGTGCCCGGCCAGATCCACGAGATGGCAGCCCAGGTCCTCGACCACGCCGAGTCCGCGATCGCGCCAGGATCCGCGCACATTCCGCACCGTGCCGTTCGCGTAGACCATTCGGCAGTGATAGATGGCTCCGATGGCGCCATCACGCAGGCGATTCGCGAGTAGGGAGACGGACGGCTCGTGGCGGTGGTTGTACGAGGTGTGACAAACGGCGCCCGTGTCTCGGCCGACGCGCTCGACATCATCGATCTCGCCGGGGGACATCAGGAGCGGCTTGTCAACCAGAACGTGCTTGCCGCCCGCCATCAACTCGCGCACGAGCGCACGCTTGGCCTCGTTTGGCACCGATAGGACAGCCGCGTCGAACGTGTCCGACGGGCAATCGCCGACGCTTGCGAAGTCGGCGGCCTGGTTGAGGGGATCGACCGTCGCGACGCACCCTTCGCCGAGAATCTCTCGCCGTCTGGCGCCGAGATTGCCGAGCCCAACCACGATGTACCGCACCGGCGTGTGACGCGCGCGCTCAGGTGGCCGAGGTATCGATCGCGTAGCCTGCCCGCGCGGCATCATCGCGAAACTGGCGAACCGTCTCGAGCGAATACCCTTCGAGATCCTTGCCATGCAGATCGAGCTTCGCGAGGAGATCGGGCGTCATCGTGATCACGTGACAGCCGATCTCATCGGCCTGGTAGAGGTTCAAGATTTCGCGCGGACTCGCCCAAATGAGCTGAGCGCCCGCAACACGATTCACGAGTGACACCGACTGGGCCATCAACGGCAGTGGATCGACGCCTGTATCGGCGACCCGGCCGGCGAACACCGAGACGAAGCTCGGCGCCTTGCCGGCGAGGCACGCGACCACGCGCCCGACCTGTTCCACGGCCATGATCGCAGTGACATTCACCGCCACGCCCCGATCGGTCAGCCGGCCGATCAACGGGCCAGAGAACGTCCCGCTGCCATCCGTCACGGGGATCTTGACGTTCACGTTGCGCCCCCACGACGCGATCGCGATCGCTTGGCGCTCCATCGTCGGAAAGTCGTCCGCGAACACCTCGAACGAAATCGGTCGATCGCCGACCACCGCCAGGGCGTCACGCGCGAATGCGCGGTAATCCTGAACTCCGGCGCGCCGCATCAAGGTCGGATTCGTGGTGAATCCGCTGATCCGCCCGTCCTGCGCCAACCGCGCGATGGACGCCAGGTCAGCCCCATCCGCGAAGACGCGTACGCGGAGCGCCGTGCTTCGGCCATCGATCACGCGGCGAATTCCTCCCAGTCGCGACATCCTCGCGCGCGCCACGCGTTCGGCGTCACCGCGCGATCGTGTGTTTGTAGCCGATTCAACGTCGGATCGCCGCCTATTGCATCACAGTCGACAGGAATCCCAGCGGAGGTATGAGGGGTAGGTTGTCCGGACAATATAGTGGCGAGCGCTCCGGCGCGCTATCGTCTCGTCTGGAAGACCACCCGTGTCCCGGCCCGGTCGATCGCGCAGTTCAAAATGCGCGGATGTCCGAGCGCCTCGCGGACCGCTTCGTGATCGCCGGGTCGGCAGTACAGGAGCAGGAACCCACCGCCGCCGGCGCCGGTCACCTTGCCGCCGAGCGCGCCGGCGCGGCGAGCCGTCTCGTACATCTCGTCGATGCGGTCGTTGGTGATGCCATCCGCGAGCGTCTGCTTGATCTGCCAGTTCTCGTGAAGCATTTCGCCGAGCGCGTCGACGTTTCCGGCTTCGAGCTCTCGCCGGGCCAGAAGCGCCATGTCGCGCAGGCGTCGCAGGGCGGTCAGATTTTCATCCCGGCGCTCGCCCTGGCGCGCCAGGATCGCGCTCGCGCTCCGCTGCTGATTCGTGTACACGAGCATGAGATTCTGCGCGACACGACGGCGCGTGTTCTCATCGAGGTTGATTGCATCCACCGTGACCCCGCCGTCGGCCCGGAATCCGAATAAGCGAATGTCGCCATAGGCGGCCGCGTACTGATCCTGCTTGCCGATCGGGCGCCCCAGGATGGTGATCTCGATGTGGCATGCCTCGCGGGCGAGCTCCTCCTTCGACCGAAGCTCACCTTGCAGCGCGTACATCGCGTGGAGCAGCGCAACCAGGATCGACGACGACGACCCCAATCCCGTCCCCTCGGCCGGGATATCGGCCAGGGTCGTGACCTCGATGCCCTTCGTCAGTCCGGTCGCCCGCATCGCCTCGCGAACCAGATCGTGGTTCAGATCGTCGACTGACTCGACGATCTCCTTCTTGGAATAGTTGACGTAGATCAGGTCGTCGAATCGTTCTTTGAGAACGACGTAGACGTACTTGTCGATCGCGGCACTGAGGACGTAGCCAGGCTCCTTCTCGTAGAAGCTCGGAATGTCGGTGCCGCCGCCGATCAGACCGATGCGCAGCGGCGTCTCGACGACGATCACGGCCGTTGTGGTCCCGAACGCGCAGGGCGACCACGAACGGCGCGAGACACCTTAGGTGCTCTCGATTTCCAGCGGAGTCGCCTGTGGCTCCATCTCGCTGATTGGTCGGCCAAACGCGATCTTCGGATAGGCGTTGGCATAGGTATCGATCGCGACGTCGAGCAACGCCGGACCGTCGCGGTCGCTCATGAGCCACCCGACCGCGTCAGAGACACCCGACGACTCGCTCACCCGCCGGGCTGGCACTCCGAATGCCTCGGCCACCCGCACGAAGTCCGGGGCCGAGTAGCCCCAGAGCGTGGACTGGTAGCGCGATTCGAAGTAACTCTGCTGGAACTGGCGAACCATTCCGTGACAGCCGTTGTTCAAGATCGCGATCTTGATCGGCAGCCGATTGCGCACGACCGTCTGGAGTTCCTGCAGATTCAACTGAAATCCACCGTCGCCGGCAATCAAGACGACTGACGCACCCGGGCGCGCGAACGCGACGCCGATCGCGGCCGGTAGCGAGAATCCCATTGCGCCCATCCCACCTGACGTGACGAACCGTTGCTCGCCGACCGTCTCGACCGACTGGGCCGCCCACATCTGATGCTGACCGACATCGACGACGAATGCGCTGGCATTGCGCCCGGCGCGCGAAATCGCATGCACGAACTCGTTCGGATTGATCGACGCGAGCCCGATCTGCTCGGCCGTGTCCGGCCATTGCGCCCGCGCGGCGGCCAGATGATCGTGCCACGACGACCAGTCGGGCAGATCCTCGGAATCGACGCGCGCGGTTGCTGCCGGAAGAAAATCGGCCAGATGGGCGACGATTCCTTCGCAGTTGGCGATACGGTTATTCAACTCACCGGTATCGCAATCGACGTGGATGATGCGCTTCCCTTCCGCGAACGCCGCGACGTCTGACCCGGTCTGACGAATGTCGAGTCGGCTGCCCACGACAAGCAGGAAGTCGGCCTCGCGTAGGCCCAGATTCGCCCACCGGTTTCCGTACGTGCCGATCATCCCCACGCGAAGCAGATCGTCGAACGGGAGTGCATCCACCGCCATGAGCGAATGCACCACCGGAACCCCGAGCGCGAATGCGAACTTGCGAAACGCCGATCGCGCTCGCGCCGCGTGAATGCCGCCGCCGACGAGCACCAACGGCCGTTGCGCCGCGCGCAGGCCAGATATCAAGCCATCCAGGCCCGGAATCGGTGCACCGCTGACAGGCCGCGCGGCCGACTTCCCGTCGACACCGATGTCGATCGACGCGCGCTGCACGTCCATCGGCAGATCGAGTAGGACTGGCCCTGGCCGGCCCTCAGTTGCGAGCTCGAAGGCCCTGCGCAATAGGTCGGGGACCTCGGCCGGCGTTTGAGCCAGCCAGGCTGCCTTCGTGATTGGCCGCGCCATCGAGACGATGTCGGTCTCCTGAAAGCCAAGCTGGCGGATCGGCCGATCGCCCTTCTGCTCCGAGCGGTTGACCTGACCGGTCAGGAAGACGGCCGGCGTCGAATCGAAGTAGCAACTGCCGATGCCGGTCAGGAGATTGGTTGCGCCCGGTCCGCTGGTCGCCATCGCCACGCCAGGTAGACCGGTCATTCGGGCCCAGCCCTCGGCCGCGAAGGCCGCGGCCTGTTCGTGGTGGACGCTGACAATCCGAATATCCGGTCGCTGGTGAAGTGAATCAAGGAGGTGCGTCGTCATTCCACCGACGAGCTCAAAGACGTGGCTGACACCGCGCGCAGCCAGGAATCCCGCGATGTAGTCGGTGACCTTCACGCCTCACCCCGTCATGGACTTGCCGTTGGCGCGCCAATTGTCACTGATGGTAGTCGCGCGCGACTATCGGATCCGATCAGATCGCGGGATATCGAGCCTGGTTGGCGAGCAGCCAATCGACGGTTCGATCGAGGCCGTTCTCCAGCTCGATCGTGGGGCGCCACCCGGTTGCGTCGCGAAGACGGCGACTATCGGCGATGACGGCATCCGACTGACCCGGCGGCCCGTCGATCGCGCCGAATGACAACGGGGTGGGCGCACCGGCTCGCGCCCAGACGCGCTCGGCGGTCCATCGCACGGTTTCGGCGCGCCCTGAGCCGAGGACGAACGAGCCCTGGCCCGCTCCGATCGAGCAAGCCCGCGCGATCGCCGCCGCCACGTCGTCGGTGTGGAGGTAATCCAGTCGATTCGTCCCTGGTCCCAGTCGAGGCGATCTCCCGTTCGCCGCGTCGAACACCAGACTCGGGATCAACGTATCGCGGTCGTCGAACGGCCCATACGCCGCGAAGAGCCGGAGCCAGCAATGCTCGATGCCCGCCAGGGAGCACATCTTGGCAGTCACGAGGCCGAGGCAGTATTTCGCGACCCCATAGGCCGTCGTCGGTTTCAGGTACGTCTCTTCGTTGACCGAACCATTGATCGGTCCGTACTCCGCCTGCGAGCCCACGGCCACGAAACGGCGGCAACCCACGCGCCGGGCGATGCGCACCAGGTCCAGCGTTGGACCGACATTCCAGTCGAATTGGCCAGCGTCGTCCCGAAATCCGCGGCCTCGACCACGCCAGCCACAATGGACGATCACATCGGGCCGAAACGCGGCGATGGCGGACTCGGACGCGGTCAGGGCGTCCAGATCGCCCGGGATCAGCGCAAGCGAACGCTCGATGTCCGCGATTCGCCACCGATTCGCCGACGGTCGAACGAGCGCCGCGACAGCGCAGCCCTCGCTCAATAGCCGCCGGCTCGCGTGGGAGCCGACGAATCCGGTCGCGCCGGTTACGAAGCAGCGCACGCCAATCGCGGTACCATCGCGTGGAACGTCTCTGAGACGTAGTCGAGCATCTCACGCGTCAGCCCGGGATAGACGCCGATCCAGAACGTGTTGCGCATCACGAAGTCCGACCGAGGTAGATCGCCGACAACGCGACAGGTGATGTCTCGGTAGGCGGGCTGGCGAATCAGGTTTCCGCCGAAGAGAAGTCGCGTCACGATGCGCGCGGACTCGAGATGACCCACGATCCGATCGCGCGAGAATGGCGCGCCCTCGCGCACCGACAATGGAAATCCGAACCAACTGGGATCGGCGCCTTCGGTCGCCTCGGGAAGCACGAAGTACTCCTCGAGATCGGATAGCAGTCCGCGCAGATACGTGAAGTTCTGACGTCGTGTCGCGCCGAAGCCGGCCAGCTTCGCCAACTGCGAGACGCCGATCGCGGCCTGCATGTCGGTGACTTTCAAGTTGTAGCCGATGTGGCTGTAGGTGTACTTGTGGTCGTAGCCATGTGGTAGATCGCCGAGCTGCCAGCCGAATCGCTTGCCGCAGGTACCCGACGCGCCGGGAGCGCACCAGCAGTCGCGCCCCCAATCGCGGAACGACTCGATGATCTTGCCAAGGACCGGCTGCGAGGTCATCACGCTGCCGCCCTCGCCCATCGTGATGTGGTGAGCTGGGTAGAAACTGGTCGTGGCGATGTCGCCGAACGTCCCGACATTCTGGCCGCGATAGCGCGATCCGACCGCGTCGCAACAATCCTCGATGATCCAGAGATCGTGCTGGCGCGCGAACGCCGTGACCGCGTCGAGATCGAACGGGTTACCGAGTGTGTGCGCCAGGAAAATCGCGCGCGTCCGATCGCTCCGCGCGGCATCGAGGTAGCTAACGTCGATGTTGTAGGTGGGGACATCGACGTCGACGAACACCGGCACGAGGCGGTTCTGGATGATCGGATTGACGGTCGTCGGAAAGCCAGCCGCGACCGTGATGACCTCGTCGCCCTCGCGCAGGCGGGGACCGCCCCAGGCGCGGCGGCGGCTATCGAGGCCCGGCGAGGTCAGCGATGACAACGCGACCAGATTGGCGGATGATCCGGAATTGACGAGGTATGCCTTACGAACTCCGATCGCCCGCGCGAACTCCCGTTCGAAGCGCTCCGCGAATCGACCGGACGTCAGCCAGCCATCCAATCCGGCGTCGACCAATGCGACGATGTCATTCTCGTCGAGGACGCGCCCCGCGCACGGCACCGTCGATTCGCCGGGTGAGAACGGGGCCTGAGTATGAGCGGCTCGGTGATACTCTCGCGTCAGACGGCCGATCTCCCGCCGGATACCGGCCGCGATATCGGATTCGGTCATTGCTGGCATTCTATAGTTGGTGCAAGGCTCCGCATTCTTGTCGGGGGTCGGTTGGCATCTGTCCCGGCATCGCCCCGAGGCGTGGGCATGACGCACGAATGACTCTGGCATCGATGGGTGTATGCGCGATTCCGTGAAGCACGTTAGTTCGCGAGGGTGACGCGCGCCATATTCGTGGCGCCGCGGTACGCCTATGGTCGTTCCGATTGGGGTCCGTCGTACGAGATGACTCACCTTTTCCCGGCGCTCTGCGCCGTCACTGACACGTGCGAGCTGTTCGACTACCTCGATCCGACACTCGCCGGGCCAGGCGACCGACACGATCGCCTGTTTGCGCGCCAAGAGGCGACCGATGCCGACCTCGTCGTCGCGTCCCTGTCCGGCGACGAGTTCCGGCCCGAGACCTTCGACGCATTGCGCACCCGGGCGCGCACCGTCGCCTACTTCTACGACGACATGTGGCGGATCGATTTCTCGCGACGGTGGGCCAAGCATTTCGATCTCGTCACGACCAGCGACGTGAATGGATTGGCCAAGTTCCGGCGCGATAACGTCGCAAACGCGATGTATTCGCCATTCGGCTGCAACCTGGAGGTGTTCCGACCGCGCGACATCGCCGTGCAGTACGACGTCGCCTTCGTCGGTGGCGCCAGCACGCTGCGGAAATGGATCGTCGGCCAGATTCGATCCTGGGGTGTCAACGTCCTGGCGGTCGGACCTGGCTGGCCCGGCGGACCGGTGACCACCGATCGCATGGTCGAGATCTTCGGCGCGAGTCGCATCAATCTGAATCTCTCGAATTCGGTCAGTCACGACATTCGGTATGTCTTGTCGTCCCCTCGGGCGCTCTACGGCACACTTCGATCGCCGAAGCGCCACGAACAGGTCAAGGGACGGCACTTCGAGATCTGTGCCAGCGGCGGTTTCCAATTGAGCTACTACGTCGAAGGTCTCGAACGGCATTTCGAGATCCGTCGCGAGATCGCGATCTATACGTCACTGGAAGATCTTCGGTTCAAGATCGAACACTACCTCTCCGCCGATTCAGAGCGGATCGAGATTGCCGCGGCCGGGCTCGCCCGGGCGACGCGCGATCATTCGTACGTCGCCCGGATGCGTGAGATCGTCGCCGCGGCGATGGTAGCCTGACAGTGCCGCGTCTCACCGTGGTCATTCCGACTCGCAACCGGTCTCATCTTCTGCGAATGGCGATTCGTTCGGTGCTCGATCAGACATTCGACGACTTCGAGATCGTCGTCTCGAACAATCAGTCGGCCGACGATTCCGCGGCCGTGGCGCTGGAGACGGGCGACCCGCGGATTCGGCTCGTCGAAACCTCCCGGTTCCTGCCGAGCGCGGAGAATTGGGAGTTCGCCCGACGTCACGCGAGGGGTGACTACTTCGTATTGATCGGTGATGACGACTACCTGACGCCGGATGCGCTCGCCCGATGCGACGCCGCAATATCCGCGGCGCCCGTGCGCATCGTCGAGTGGGGCGCGATCAGCTACTTCGATTCAACCTACCCCGACGCTCGCCTCGCGAATAGCTTCGAGGCGCGGCAATTCGGGGGCGACGTGCGCACCGTTCCGGCGCGTGAAATCCTGGCGGCGTACTTCGACTACGTCTTCTCGATCTATCGGCCGCATCCGTCATCGGTGATGTTCGAGCGCCGCCTCGCCGAGGAGATTGCCGAAACCGTCGGCTCTTTCTATGAGCCGCCGTTCCCGGAGTTCACATGCACGCCGCGGGCACTCGCGCGGGTCGACGATGTCACGTACATCGATCGTCCACTCGTCGTGGTCGGTATCACGGCTTCATCGTGGGGCGGCACGTATATCAAGAACCCCCGAAAGGCGTGGATAGATGTGCCGTATGCCTTCGACCTGGCGACGCTCTCCGGCAAGTACTACTCGACCGGCATTGAGCAGTCGCTGCGGCAGGTCGTTCGAGCCGAGCCCGAACGATTCGCGGACTTTGCGATCGACCGGACGCGCTATTTCGGCCAGTACTTCGGCGAGATCCTCTTCGCGAACCGCTACGGCCACCCGGTCGCCGCCGACGCGCAATCGTTCGTGCGTGCCGTCGCGCGACTGCCTCTCGCCGAGACAATGCAACTGCTGAGACCGATCGCCAAACACCTAATGCGTGAAACGGCGCTTCGCTCGGGGATTCTTCCGTCAATTCAGGCCGTGCGCCTGAGGTATCCCCGCATCCTGCGCGCGGGGGTGAATCGTCACCACCACGGACTCGACTTCGGGGTCGCCGACATTCGCGATTGCGCCGGCCGCGCCGATATGTTTCTGACCGGCAGCAAGGCGTGAAGAACGCACTCGTCATCATCGCCGGCCGAGTCCTCCAGGGCATTGCCGGATTCGTGATCTTGCGAGCTCTAACGTCGATGATCCCCGCGACTGAAGTCGGACGTTTCTACCTCATCGTCTCGCTCGTCACCGGCGCGACCTGGATCGCGATTGCGCCGGTTTCTTCGTACGTTGCGCGACTCGTTACCGATTGGAACGCGGCCGGAACTGCCCGCCGGCAGTTGACCCGCTACGGCCTGTATGTCGTCGCCGCGGCCACCGTCGGCGCGTTCGTGGCTCTGGCCGCCGATCAACTGCAGCGCTCCGGCGCAAACGTTGCGCCGGTGATCATGATCGTCCTCGGGCTCGGCACGATCGGCATCGGGGCGCTTTCCACCAGCGCCTGCAACTTGCTGAACATTCTTGGATCGCCAGTTCGATTCGTTGCCTTTACGAACGTGGGCATGTGGCTCGGATTGGGAACGTCAGCGCTTCTCGTCACAAGTGTCGGACGTTCGGCCGAATGGTGGCTGGCCGGGCAGATCGCGGGGCAGATGATCGCTCTGGTCCTGGCGGGCATTTCGCTTCCGCGCGCGATGCGCGTGACACGTATGACCGTCCCCGCGGCGTCGGCGCCGGGATTCGACGCCAGACCGCTGTTCAGTTTCGCCGCCCCGGTCGCGATTGGATCCGGGTTAGCCTGGGTACAGTGGCAGTCATACCGGATCGTCGTTGTCGATACGCTGGGGCCAGAGCAGCTTGCGCAGATCGCGGCCAGTTACGCGGTCGTAGCCGGAATCATCGGCGCCTTCGAAGCGATCTTCAGCCAGTACGCCCAGCCAATCCTCTTTCGCGCCGTCGCGGGGCGGGCTCCGGCGGAGCGCGCCGCGGCATGGAATCGTTATGCGTCGGCCTGCGTACCTCTGGTACTTCTGGTCGGTGGCGCGGCGGCGCTCGCCGGCCCATATGTCGCTCAGGTCAGCCTGGCGTCGCACTACCGATCGACCGTCACCGTCATCGCGGGCTGGGCAGCGCTCGCGGAATCGCTCAGGATTCTCGGTGGCCTCTACCAGGCCGGAGCGATCGTTCAGCTAACGACACGCCAGACTGTCGTGCCCGGCGTGCTGGCCGCGGCAACGAGTCTCATGTCGATCATCGTGTTTTCGCCGTACGATCCAATTGCTGGGACCGCCGGTGGACTTGCGCTCGGGGCACTCGTCTACTTGCTCATTTCGCACTGGATCTTCAAGACCAATCTGGCAACGCGTTTTCCCTGGCGCGACATCGCCCGGGCCGCGGCAATGTTTGCCGGACTCTTCGCCGCACACGCGATCGTTCGCGCGATTGTTGCCAACGAAGGCTTGCTCCAATCAATGGTCTTGTTGGCCGGGATAGTCCTGTATACGGTTGCATCAATCGTTCTTCTGACAGGCGGCATTGGCAACGCGATGGCCCTTTCCCGCGCAATTCGCGGACGGATCGCTCGTTGAGCGCACTGGCCGGCACGTTGGTTCGCCTTGCCTTCAAGGGCGCGCGCGTAGTGCCCCGAATCCACGACCTGCTCGGTTATGCCGCGACACGCACCCGTCTTCGCTTGGTCGCGGCCGATGCGGTCGTGTCGTGGCCTTGCACACTACTTGCACCGGAGAACATCCGAATCGGGCCGAACACCTCGATCAACTCTGGCGCGTGGTTGGACGGCCAGGGCGGCATCACGATCGGCGCAAACTGTGTCGCTTCGCATGAACTGCTGGTGATCTCCACGAACCACAACATCGACGCTCCGACCGCGTTGCCATGGGATGACCGCCTGGACTTCCGTCCGGTCACGATCGGCGACAACGTATGGCTGGGCGCGCGCGTCACGATACTTCCGGGCACGACGATCGGAGACGGTGCAATCATCGGAGCTGGGAGCCTCGTGAACGGATCGATTCCGGCCCTCGCGATCGCGGCGGGTAACCCGGCTCGGGTCATTCGATCGCGGGACGTGGCAGAGTACGAGACGCTGGTTCGAACCAATCGCATTCGGCTGATGAATCGCGACCGCCTCCTTCTGGGTATCAATCGCTTCGTGGAGCGCTTCTGTCAATGAACGTCCTTGGCATTCACTTTGGCCATAACGCGACCGTGGCGCTCCTCACTGACGGGCGCATCGTCTTCTGCGAGAGCGAGGAACGCGCGGCGCGCATCAAGAACTTCACGGGCTATCCGCGCCGAGTTCTCGATCACATCTTCACCGCGCTCGCGCCGCGCGCCGATATCGATCTGGTGGTCCTCTCCGGATCGACCGGTCTGAGCTACGCGTATTTGCGCGCCCAGAAGTCCGAACACCAGCCGATGATGCCGTTTCAACCGCATACTGCCCGGGGTCGCCTGCACCCGCTGTACCAGGTGAGCCCGTGGGCGTACCACACGCTGCGCGAGCGCATTCGCGACCGACGTCGCGCGCCACTCCTTGATCTCAACGGACCGTGGCTCTCCGAGGCACGCGACGATTTCGCGCGCCGCCTCGGCATTGGCGCCGAGAAAATCGCATTCTGCGATCACCATGACTGCCACGTCCACGCGACCTGCTTCAACGTCTCTCCGACCGAGCCTCGTCTGATTTTCACGATCGATGGCGAAGGCGATGGCGTCTCGGCAACCGTCAGCCAGTACTCAGCCGGAAGATTGCGTCGCCTGCAAACCGTGCCGACCCGCGATTCGCTCGGATACCTGTTCGCCGAAGTGACAGGGCTGCTCGGGATGAAGCCGAACGAAGATGAATTCAAGGTCATGGGCCTGGCGCCGTACTCGAAGGTGTCGAATGCTGAGCGCGTGCGAGACCGCCTGGCGGCCCTGCTGCGGCTCAATCGTGACGACGCTTTTCAAGCCGCCATCCCAATGCCGGATGTGCGCCAGCACCTGATCGACCACTATTCCTTCGAGCGCTTCGATCATCTGGCCGCCGGCATCCAGATGCTGACCGAGGACCTGACCGCCGAATGGGTGAAGCGATGGATCGCGCGGACCGGAATCCACAAGATCAGCCTGGCCGGCGGCGTCTTCATGAATGTCAAAGCCAGCCAGCGCATCGCGGCGCTGCCGGAGGTCGAAGAGGTTTACGTCCAGCCGTCGGCCGGCGACGAGTCGAACGCCATTGGCGCGTGCTTCCACGGCTACCGAACGCTTGTATTGGACGCGGAGTTCCGGCCCGTTCCGATTTCTGACCTCTACCTCGGTCGCGAATTCGACGATGCGAGTGCCGAGGAAGCGCTACGCGCGGGAGGATTCGACACGAAGTTCGACGTACGCCGACCCGACGATCTGGAAGACGCGGTCGCGTCACTCCTGGCGGTCGGGGAGGTCGTTGCGCGATGTTGCGGCCGAATGGAATGGGGCGCGCGCGCACTCGGCAATCGCTCGATCCTCGCTCATCCGTCGTCGCGCGAAACGGTGAAGGTGATCAACGAGGCGATCAAGAATCGCGACTTCTGGATGCCGTTCGCGCCCAGCATCCTGGACAGCGACATGGATCGCTACGTCGTCAACCCGAAGGGTGTCGCCTCGCCACACATGACGATGACGTTCGAATCGACACCGCTGGCGCGCCAGCACATCGCGGCCGCGATCCACCCGTACGACGGCACGCTTCGCAGTCAGTGCGTCACCGAGTCGATCAATCCGGCCTACCACCGCCTCATCCGATTCTTCAAGGAAAAGACCGGCATCGGCGCCGTTCTCAATACGTCGTTCAATCTGCACGGCGAGCCGATCGTGTGCTCCCCGGCCGATGCGCTACGCACTCTCGACCAGTCGGGCCTGAAGCATCTCGCGGTGGGAAGCTACCTCGTCAGCAAGCGGGATACGTAGCCGCCGCTTCGATCGCGCGGTTCAGTCGTTTGCGGAACACCGCCGGCGCGCACGTCTCCGCGTGTTGCCGGATCGCCGCGAGCGCCCGCTGCAAAAGCGCGTGCGACCCTTCACGGAGGAACTTCATGCACCGGCGAGCCCGCCGATTCGCCTACGCCGCCCCGAGTGCTCGACCAGTGTCCGCGCGTACTCCAAACACGCTTTCACGTCCTCAATGGTGAGACGTGGGTAGTCAGCAAAGAGCTCATCCACGTTGGGGTTTTCGGCGAGCTTGGCCAGAACGATCTCAACCGGTACGCGCGTACCTTTCACGACCGGCTTGCCGGCGAGAATGCGTGGATCACGGACGATGCGGATTTCGTAACTCGCGCGGTCGTTCAAGGTCATCTCGGCAGTCTACCGCGATGGGGCATCGCGCAGTCGGAACCGGCCAAACACCGATCACACGCCGTCGGGAATGTAGCCCAGGATCGCCTCCCATTCGGCTCGCGGCACCGGCTTACCCAACACGTCGGCCGGGATCCGCGGCCAGACCTCGTTGGCCAAGAAGAGCGTGATGTCGCGGTCAGAGACACGGGCGCCCGCCCTTTCATTGCGCTTGGTCACGATCGCCGCGCCGATCGCGCTGCTTAACCGTTCGCGAAACACCGCCGGCGCGAAAGCCTCCGCGTGTCGTCGGATCGCCGCGCTCGACCAAGGGATCTCATATGCGTCCGCGAGCGCATCCGCCAGTGAATCCACCGTCTGTTCGTGAAAATAGCGCCCGGAAATGCCGTCTCGCACGGTGTCCAGCGCGCCACCGGCCGCGTAGGCGACGACCGGGCGACCGGCCGCGTTCGACTCGAGCGGAGTGATGCCGAAATCCTCCTCGCCGGGAAAGAGGAACACGCGAGAGCGCGCCATCAGATCGTTCAAGTCCGCATCCGGCACTCGGCCCAGGAAGTCGACCGTCGGACCCGCGCGGCGCCGTAGCGCGTCCTCGTCGCGACCGGATCCGGCGATCTTGAGCGGCAATCCGAGGCGATGGCAGGCATCGATCGCCAAGTCGATCCGCTTATAAGGAACGAGCCGCGAAACAACGAGCGCGTAGTCGCCGACGTCTTCCGGCGCCGCCGGCCGGAACCGCTCGACGCTCACCGGCGGATAGACGACGTCGGATTCGCGCCCATACCAGTCGCGAATGCGCCGCGCGACCTCGGTCGAAATCGCGACGTACCGGTCAACCCGATCCACGGCTCCAATCTCCCAGTCCCGAAGCCGGTCGATGAACGCTGGCAGAATCGCACGGCTGACGCTGCCCAGTTCCTCCCGCGCGACGTAGGCGTCGTAATTCCAGGCCCATCGCATCGGCGTCAGGCAGTAGCAGACGTGCACCGCGTCGGGACGGCAAATCGCACCGCGGGCGAAGGCGCTGCTATTCGAGATGACGAGATCGAACTCGCTGAGATCGTGTCTCTCGACCGCCTGGGTATAGAGCGGCAGATACCACTGGTGCCGCCTCACGACGCCGGGAAGTCGCTGCATGAATGAGACCCGGATGTCCATGGCCCGAATGCGCGCCGACATGCGCTCCGGCCAGTACATCGAGGTGAAGACGGGGGCGTCGGGGAACATACCGCCGAGTTCCTCAAGCACGCGTTCGGCGCCACCGTACTGGTTCAGATAGTCGTGAACGATCGCGACGCGCATGGCGGAAAGTCTAGCGACGCGGTTTCCACGGGGAGTGCAACCCTCCGGCCGCGGCTGGACGGTCGTTGAACGGACACACGCCTTCGAGCGGCGCGATGGGCCCGGCAGGGATCGAACCTGCGACCTGGCGGTTATGAGCCGCTTGCTCTGCCGCTGAGCTACGGGCCCGCGTTTCGCGGTCGGGGAGACAGGATTCGAACCTGCGACCCCCACGTCCCAAACGTGGTGCGCTACCAGGCTGCGCCACTCCCCGCGGCGGTGACGATTATAGGGACTGGTTGCGCCTCGGACGCCTTATGCGCGACGATCGGCGCACACGACCATCGTCGAACCGGCGGCCAACCGATCGGCCAGCAGCGTATACGGCAGCGCCAGCGCTCGAAGAGCCTGGAATGGCAAGCCCGTGTCCCAGAATGGTCGCTCGCCGTCGCCCGGCCGAAGCCGGACGCCCATCCGGTCCTCCCAGACATACTGCAAGCTCGTGATCAATCCAAACCAGGTCCCGACGACGCTCTCGGCGGTGACGCGCTCGAAACCGTGCCGTTCGCACACGCGACCGAGCGTCGTTGGGGAGAACAAATTGAAGTGGCGCGGCGCCTCCCAGAGCGCCCAGTGGCGGCCAAAGATCCGCGCATCGAACGCGTCCACGTTCGGCGTCGCCATCACGATCAGCCCACCCGGACGAAGCACGCGCGCGACCTCCGCGATCGTCGCGGCCGGATCCGGGACGTGTTCGATCACGTTCCAGAGCACAGCCGCGTCGAAAGACGCTGACGGGAAGCGAGCGCTCTCCAGCGTGCCTTCGACGACCGGCAATCCGAACCTCTCCCGCGCCGCGCGCACCGCGTCCGGCGTGAAATCGACGCCCTCCACATCCCAGCCGCGATGCCGCATCGCGTTCATCAGGAGGCCGGTTCCGCATCCGACATCGAGCAGTCGTCCCGGCGGCCGACGCCGGGTGATCACGTCGCACCGTCGCGTCAGGCCATACTGGCGATTGGCGCGCAGGAATCGATCCGGTTCGTCGTCGACCGCGATCGCGTATTCCTTGTAGGTCGCGGGATAGTAGGCGTGGATCGCCGCCTGATCCGGCCGGGGGTTCAGGTAGACGTGGCCGCAGTCGCGACACGCGACGTAGGTGAATTCCCCGGGCTGGCCGTGGGACCGATCGTGGTTCACCACGCGCACGCGATGACGCGACGATCCACATACCGCGCAGGACACTGATTCGAGTCCGCCAATCCAATCTTCCGACACAATCGCATCGTTCACCGCATGACCTCCGGCGAATGTCGCCACTCTCCATTGAACCAGACCAACCCGGTGTGCTCGCCGACGCGACTCGATTGCACGTGGAATGAATACGCGCGATCGTGGTGGTCGAAAGCGTGGACTCCGCGCTCGTCGTAGACCGCCGCGCTCAAGTGGTAGAGCCCGCTCAGAAGCGGTAGTGACGGCACCACGTAGTCCACGAAGCCACTTCCCTCCACCGATTCGATCGGCAGCCGTCCGGTGCCAGTGTTCGGCCCGTTGAGGTGAACGTGATCGCCGTAGTGCACCGCGACGCCGAAGAGGGGCTTCGGCACGCGCGCCGGAGCCCGATAGTGGGTACGCACTGTCAGCGGCCCACCAGTCTGGAAGAACGGCGTCGCGATGCCGGTCGCATCGAGCAACTCCACGCGGGTGATCTCGATTTCGCGAGTACCCCATCGCCGTCCGCGGCCATCCGCGCCGAACGAGATCGCCGCGCCGTCGGCATGCCGTCCACGATCCATCTCCTCGGCGTGGGCGAGGTAGGCGTCGGTGATCTCCAGGCTGGTTCCGATCGCACGCGCGACACCGCGATCGAGCCAGACCGCCCGCTCGCAGACCGCTCGCACCAGATCGAGACTGTGCGATACGAGAATCACGGTTCGGCCGGACCGCAAGTAGCCATCGATCCAGGTGATGCACTTGCGTTGAAACGACTCGTCACCGACCGAAAGCACCTCGTCCGTAATCAAGATCTCAGGATCGGCGTGGATCGCGATCGCAAACCCGAGTCGCACGATCATTCCCGACGAATAGTGCTTGAGCGGGGTATCCACGAATCGCTCCAGTTCCGCGAAGGCAACGATGGCGTCAAGCTGATTGTTCACCTCGCGGCTGGGAATACCCAGGATCGATGCATTGAGAAAAATATTCTCGCGGCCGGTCAGGTCGGGATGGAATCCCGCGCCGAGCTCGAGAAGCGCGGCCAGCTTCCCGTGGACGCGCAGGTCACCGGCGGTCGGACGCAGGATCCCAGCGATGAGCTTTAGCGCCGTACTCTTGCCCGACCCGTTCTCACCGACGATCCCGAACGCGCAGCCACGCGGAACTTGGAAAGTCACGTCACGCAGCGCCCAGAAATCTTCGGTCGGCTCGCTCGGACGAAACGCATTGATGACGTAGTCCTGGAACGAGCGCGCGCGATGGTGGCGCAAGGTAAAGCGCTTCGAGATTCCCCGGAACTCAACGGCGACCGACGTCATACTTCTTCACCAAAGTCCGGCGCCCGCCAGGAGAAGAACGTGTAGCCGACCACGAAAACGATCGCGGCCTGCAGCGCCATACGAAGGACGAACTCCGGCGCCGGCGGTGATTGGTAGTAGAAGATCAGGCGGTACGTCGAGATGATCGAGGCCATTGGATTCAGTATGTAGATGAGGCGCGAATACTGCGGGCTTAGGTTCTCCACGCTGTAGAAGATTGGGGTCAAGAAGAACCAAGCCAGGATCGCCACGTCCGCGATCGCCTCGGTGTCGCGGAAGTACACGTTGAGCGATCCAAGGATCAGCGCCACACCGCCGAGGAACACGAATTGGATCGCGATCACAAGCGGCAACAGGACGATTAACGGAGACGGAACGATGCCGCTGAATGCCGCGATCGCGACGAGCGGGATACACGCGAGCACGAAGTTGATGCCATTCGATATCACGCTGGCGAGCGGCAGGATCTCCCGCGGAAATGCCACCTTCTTAATGAGGTGGGCGTTCCCAGTGATGGAGAAGACCCCACCCATCACCGACCCAGCGCACCAGTTCCACGCCAGGAGACCGCAGAGGACGAACACGTGGAAGCGAGGGATGTCCTGCGGCATCAAGGTCGTGAAGACGATGGTGAAGACGCCCATCATGAGAAGAGGATTGGCCAGCGACCAGAGGATCCCCAGCGCGGAACCGCGGTAGCGGGTCCGAAGATCGCGGCGAACGAGATTGACCAGCAGTTCGCGGTACGCCCAGGCGACGCGCGGTCGGGATGCAAGCGTCGAGAGAATCGACCCGCCTACGCCGCCCAGAATCGCCGCCAGCGAAACATAACTCGGGCGCGAGTATAATCCGCGCCCGTGCGCCTTTCAGTGGTCATTCCGGCGTTCAATGAAGAAGGCACGATCCTTGCGCTCCTCGAACGCGTCCGGTCATTACCGATCGTTCATGAGATCGTGGTCGTTGACGACCGCTCGACCGATCGAACGGGCACGGTGCTTCGCGACCTGGGCTGGCCCGAACTGACGATTCTCCATCACGAGGTGAATCAGGGTAAGGGCGCCGCGATCCGTACCGCGCTGGCGGCGGTCACGGGTGATGCCGTCGTCATCCAGGATGCTGACCTCGAATACGATCCAAGTGAGTATCCCCGCCTTCTGGCACCGCTGCTTTCCGGTTCAGCCGACGTCGTGTACGGATCGCGCTTTCTCGGCCGTCCGCGTCGAATGACGTTCACGCAGTGGCTCGGCAATCGCGGCCTGACGTTCGTTACCAATGCTCTTTACGGCACGTCGCTGACCGATATGGAGACGTGTTACAAGCTCCTGCCAACGTCGATCGCCCGTTCGCTCGATCTCCAGGCGCGACGGTACGATGTCGAACCGGAGATCACGGCAAAACTCCTTCGGGCCGGCTACCGAATAGTCGAAGTCCCGATCTCGTACGAGGGTCGTGACGAAGCCGCGGGCAAGAAGATCCGCTGGACCGACGGTATTCCGGCGGTGCAGACACTCGTCAGCCAGCGCTTCCGACCGGCGATGACGCGCCACGGCGCCGCGGTCCCGTCCTGACGCCGATCGATTCGGTCGTCTATCTCAGTCGGCGCTATCCGCCATCGGTCGGCGGAATGCAACGACTCAGCCGCGAACTCCATCTGGCGCTTCGGCGGATCGTGCCCATGCGCGTCGTGGCGTGGGGCGGACATCAGGCGCTCTTGCCTCTGGTCGTGCCGGCGCAGTTCGTTCGCGCCCTGACCTGGCTTGCGCGCGATCGGCGACCGGTGATTGTCGCGGGCGACGTGCTACTCGCGCCGATTGCGCTGGCGCTCAGCCGCCTCAGGGACGCGCCTTTCGCCGTCGTCGCGCACGGACTTGATATCACCTACTCGTCGCCGGTCTACCGACGATTGACCCGTCCAGCGCTTGCGCGGGCCGATCGCGTCATCGCAATCAGTCAACACACGCGCGGCCTGGCAATCGAGGCCGGCGTCCGGCCGGATCGATGCATCGTCATCACGCCAGGCGTCGCTGAGCTGCTCGTGCCGGCGAGGGTGTCCGCGCGTCGGCAGATCGCGGAACGCATCGATCCGTCGCTGGCCGATCGGCCGATCGTGCTCCAGATCGGGCGGCAGGTGGCTCGCAAGGGCGCGGCCTGGCTGGCCGATCAGGTCGCGCCGCTGATCGCGCGCGAACTCACCGATGTCGCCATCGTGATTCTCGGCGACGGTCCGGATCACGGGCTGGTCGCGGAAGCGGCCAGGCGCCATCCCAGGACGATCTTCGCGGCGCGGTTCGCCGACGACGCGCTTCGACAAGCCGCGTACGGCGCGGCCGACGTGTATGCGATGCCGTATCGCCGTGAACCGGGCGACGTGGAGGGCCTGGGCCTCGTTGCGATCGAAGCGGCGCAGGCGGGCTTACCGGTCGTCGCCACACGCGTCGATGCGCTCAGCGAGGTGGTTGTCGACGGCAAGACCGGCATCCTGGTCCCGCCGGAATCACCACGCGAGTTCGCCGACGCCGTGACGGCACTGCTTCGCGACCCTTCGCGCCGTGCCTCGCTGGGCGACGCGGCGCGCCAGCACGCCCGGTCCGCGTTCTCCTGGGACGTCGCGGCCAAACGGTTCGTCGAAACCCTGACCGAGATGTCGGCGTGAGGATCGCGACATCGATCGTCATCCCGACGCTGGAGTCCCCGACGCTCGGCGACACCCTGGCGGCCGTCGAAGCCGAGATCGCGATGCGAGACGATGTCGAGATCATCGTCGCCGGCCGCGATCTGGCCAGGTTTCGGTCGGGCCACGACGATGCCCGTTATGTCGAGACCGAACGCCCGGTTTTCCCCGGCGCGGCGCGCAACCATGGCGCCGCGAGGGCGCGCGGTCGCCGGCTGCTGTTTACCGATTCCGACTGCCTCCCGCGATCCGGCTGGCTGGCACGCATGGAGGCCGCGCTCGATCGACGCGCGCCGGTGGTCGGCGGGGGAGTGGCGTTTGGCGAGGAAGGCTACTGGTCACGCGCCGATAACGTGGCGCTCCTGCACGAGTACGTCTCGCGGCGTCCGGCTGGCTTTCGCCCGTACCTTGCCAGTCTCAACTTTGGCATTCAGCGATCTCTGTTCGAGCGCGCCGGCGGCTTCGATGCATCGTTGCGATCGGCCGAGGATCTCGATCTGACGGTGCGACTGGCGCGCGATGGCGCGAGGCTCTATTTCGAGCCGGAGGCGACGGTCACGCACCGTCCACGACGGACTGGCGTGGGCGATCTCTGGCGCCACCATTTCACGTATGGCGTCAATTCGGCGCGGGTCAGACAACGTCACGCCGATGTCTTTCTACCGCCGCCATTTCTTGCCTCGCGCGCCGCGATGCTGGTTCTGTCTCCCGCGATCGCGCTTGCCACGACCGCCAGAATCTTCCTCGGCGAACGCGCCGTGATCGATGATTGGCCGACCGCGCCAGCGGTCTTCCTGGCGAAGATGGCCTGGTGCCTGAGCGTGGCGCTGCATGACTGACTTCCGAGTTGCCGCGATCGTCCTGGGCTGGAATCTGGCCGACATCTCGATCGCCTGCATCGAGTCGCTCGAGTCGCAGACTCACGGCCCGCTCGATGTCATTTACGTCGACAACGGATCGACGGACGGCGCGCCGGCGACCGTCGGGGAACGCTTTCCGAATGCCCGAATCGTGGCGCTTTCGGAAAACGTCGGGATCGCGGCCGGCTACAACGCCGGCCTGCGCATCGCGATCGCCGGCGATGCCGACGCCGCGCTCATCCTCAACAACGACACAGTTCTGGCGCCCGACGCCATCGCGGAACTCGTGGCGGCGGCCCGTCGACAATCGAGCGCCGGCGTCCTTATGCCGAAGATCCTGCATGAGAGGGCGCGCACGCGAATCTGGTCCGCCGGCGCGCGGCGACGGTCGTTCCCACCGGGCGTCGTATTCCTGGGACTCGGTCAGGCCGACGGACCCGCGTGGAACGTCGAGCGCGATATCGAATTTGCCCCGAGCTGCGCACTTCTCATCACTCGCGAGGCATTGCGGCGAGTGGGTGTCTTCGACCCCGACTACTTCTTCTACTACGACGATTGGGACTACTGCGAGCGCGCTCGACGCGCGGGCTTCACGATTCGCTACGTGCCCGGCGCGGTCGTCTGGCACAAGGTATCGCTCTCCACGGCTCGCTCTTCCCAACCGGCGCGGTGGTGGTACGTGATGGGTCGGAGCGCCGTCATCTACTACCGGCGTTACTACCGGCCATTTCCGCCGTACGTCGCGCTGTACGCCGCCTGGTTCGTCGCACGTGAGGCATTGAAGGGCAACGCCCGCTTCCTCGGGCTGTACCTGCGCGGCCTGTGGGACGGTCTCACTGGCCGATCGGCGCGTCTGCCGGCGTGATCGGCGTATCGATGGCGCGACCGCGAACCGTTGATGCTGGATCGTTTGGGCGCGTCACGCGGATCGTGCGATCGCCGTGGAGCCGCCGCGCTACCTCGATCGCGGTGCTCGCGATCTCCTTCGGCGCCCTTGGCTGGATCACCTATGCGAACTGGCCGGCCATCGTCACGACCGAATGGGCGCCCGATCCCGGGCGATTGATCGCGGCGTTCGCGCTTCAGATCGCCTCCGCGGCGATCGCGACCCAACTCTGGTTCTCGATCGCGGCGCGCCTGGGCGCGACTCGACGAACGTCGGCGGACATTCGCAACTACGCGTACACGCTCCTGTCGCGTCGCCTTCCCGGCGCACCGTGGCACATCGTCGGGCGCTCGCTCCACTACGCGGACGCTGGCCTTGCTCGCCGGGTCGGCATCGGTGGCTCGACGATCGAGTGGGCGTTGGCAGTCGCGACCGGCGTCTGCGTGTGGCTCGCTCTGGCGCCGGCAACTGCACCGCTCGGCCCATTCGGCGCAATCTTCGCGATCGTCGCGATTCCGTTTGTCGGGGGGGTGATCGTACGCCAACGAGGCGGAGCATTCTCGGCTCGCCGGGCGATTGCCCTCTGGACAGCGTACGATCTGATCGGATGGGCGACCGGGTGCGGCGCGATGTACTTCCTCTTCACGGGGCTCTATCCGTTCCCGAACGACGCATTGCTGACGCTCGTCTCGTCCACCGCGGCGGCGTATGTTGCGTCGATGGCAGTCGTCATCCTTCCGGCCGGCCTGGGCTTGCGCGAAGTGAGCCTGGCGGCGTTGACGGCCACGCTCGTGCCGTGGCCGGTCGCGGTGGCGCTTTCTATCGTCGGGCGCGCCTTGACGATGGTGGCGGACCTGGTCTGGGCAACGATTCTCCTGGTCTCCGCGTTGAGATCGGCGGATGAATCAACTCAGTGAGTGATGTCGTCGTTGGCATTCTCCCGGCCGCGGGCCTGGGACGGCGGATCGCCGGGCTGCGCTGGCGCAAACATCTCTATCCGGTCGGTTGGGAAGAGGTCGATGTCGGCGGCGCGCTGGCACGGCGTCCGCGGGTCGTGGCGGCCTACGCCCTCGACGCGATGGTGGCCGCCGGCGCCGATCGGCTGATCGTGATCATCGGCGAACAAGCCGAGGTGATGCACCACTTCGGTGGCTTTCGCGGCGGCGTTCCGATTGCCTACCTGTATCAGGACGAGCCACGTGGTGGCGCCTTCGCGCTCGATCTTTCACGTTCGTGGCTGCCGGACGAGCACACGATCCTTTTCGGATTCCCCGACACCATCGTCGATCCGGTCGACGCCTATGCGCGCCTGCTGGCACGGCATCGGGCCGCCGGCGCTGACTTGACACTCGGCCTCTTTCCAACCGACCGCCCTTCCCAATTCGGCATGGTGGAACTGATCGGCGACCGCCCGCTGCGCGTCATTGACAAGCCGTCGCGGTCCAATCTGCGCTACCTCTACGGAATCGCGGCGTGGGGTCCGCGCGTCACGTCACTACTGCCAGAACTTCTCGTAAGCGCGCCGATCGATCGCGAGGCTGTCCCTGGCGATCTATTTCAGTTCGCGATCGACCGCGGCCTCGTCGCGACGTCGGTCTCGTTCGATGACGGGCGGTACCTCGACGTCGGCACGCCATCCTCCCTTAACGAGGCACTAACCCGATTTGGTGATACAACCGTGAGGCCGTGACGAATATGATTGATATGTGGCGCGCCTTATTGACGGGCCAGGTGGTCATTGCTACGATGCCAAGTACGTTCGGTCAAAAGGACGGTTAGAGACATGAATTTCAAGAGACTGGCGAGGCTCGCTTCGGCTACCGGGCTTGTCGTCGCTATCGGCGCCGTTGGATCGTTGACGAATGCATCCGCGCGAGAGGCCGCGGCGATTCCAGGCACGTTCCGGAGTTCGATCGTCGTCGCCAACCCCGGATCGTCCACCGCGACCGTCAGCATGCAATTCGTGAAGTCGGATGGTACGAACGCGATGTCGCCGGTGACATTCACCGTGCCAGCGAATGCGAGCACGACGCGCTACGTTCCATCGATCACGGGATTGGCCGATGGTCGCTATTCGGTCGTGATTGACTCGGATCAGAGCGTGGTGGCGATCGCGAATCTGACCTCGGACAGCCCATCGACGTCGACCGCCTACAACGGCATCGCCCAGGCGGACGTCGGGCGATCGTTCAACATCCCATCGGCCTATCGGAACTACTTCGGCTACACGTCCAGCATCATCATCCAGAATGCGGGGACAGCCGTCGCGAATGTCACACTATCGTATCGCACCGCGGCCGGTCAGGTCGCCAGCGAAACTCGCCAGATTCCAGCAAATGCGTCATCGACGATCGATCAAGGTGCCACGACCGGCCTGCCGGAAGGCTTCATCGGATCGGCCGTCATCACATCCGATCAGGACATCGCGGCGATCTTCCTCGTCTCAGCGAGCACGCAACTCTCCAGTGGTCGCGGCGCGCGTGCGGGCGCAACGTCCGTAAGCCTGCCGGTGATCTACCACAGCTACTACGGCTACAACACGAACGTCCTCGTTCAGAACGTCGACACGACCGCGACAACCGTGTCAATTGCCTACTACGACAATCGCACCGGCCTTTCGATTGGCAGCGAGACTGCCACGATTCAGCCCGGTACGTCGGCCACGTTCTTCCAGTTCGACACCGGCCGCGGTAACGCGATCCCCCGACCAGGGTTCTCCGGCTCGGCCGTCGTAACCTCCACCGACAACAAGAACATCATCGCCGTGGCGAATGTCCAGCACCCGGGCCAGGGCTACCTCGAGGCGTACAACGGCTTCCCGACCTCGTCCGCGACGACCCGCGTTAGTTGCCCGGCGATCATGAAGAACTACTACAACTACAACACGTCCCTGACGATTCAGAACGTCGGAAGCGCGGCGACGAACCTGACGATTCAGTACGTCGATGCCAATGGCACCGCGGTCGCTTCGGTGAGCGTGACGGGCCTGGCGGCCAACTCGGGTCACGTCCGGTACAACCCGAACGATGCGATCCCGGTTGGCTTCAACGGCGCGGTCGTGGTCACGTCGAGCGGCGCGCCGATCATCGGCGTCGTCAACGAACTCCTCGGTGGCGGCGATGTGGCGGGGGATCAACTCTTCACCTACGCCTGCTCGAATAGCTGATCGACCTTCTGCGTTCGGATCGGGGCTCGGCGAGTTCGCCGAGCCCCTTTTCCTATACTGGCCGTCGACCGGTGAAGCTGATCGTCCAGATTCCCTGCTTCAACGAGGCCGCGACGCTGCCCGCGGTGGTTCGTGCGATACCGCGCCAGATCGCTGGATTCGAGCGCGTGGAGATCGTCGTCATCGACGACGGCTCGACGGATGGGACCGCCGAGTTGGCGCACTCCGTCGGCGTCGATCACGTCGTGCGCCATATTGGCAACAAGGGCCTCGCCCAGGCGTTCCGCACCGGGATTGATGTCTGTCTCCGGCTCGGCGCCGATGTGATCGTCAACACCGATGGAGACAATCAGTATCCACAGGCCGATATTCCACGCCTCGTCGAGCCGATCTCGAGCGGACGAGCCGAGATGGTCGTGGCCGACCGGCAGATCGGACGCATCGAGCATTTCTCACCGGCGAAGAAGGTGCTTCAGGCGCTCGGGAGCTGGACGGTTCGGCAGGTCTCGCGCACCGACGTGCCGGACGCGCCGAGTGGCTTTCGCGCCTACAGCCGCGAAGCCGCGATGCGACTGAACATCGTCTCGGAGTACTCGTACACGCTCGAGACGCTGATTCAGGCCGGGGCGCGCCGAACGTCGATCGCGTACGTTCCCGTGACGGTCAACGCGAAGACGCGGCCCTCGCGCCTCATGGGCAGCACGCTGAATTACATCAAACACCAGGGCGCGACGATCGTGCGCACCTACGCCATGCACGAGCCGCTGAAAGTATTCACTGTTATCGGCGCGGCCTTGTTCGCGATCGGGCTCGCGCTGGTGATTCGCTTCGGGTACTTCTTTCTCTTCGGCTACCCTGGCCACATTCAGAGTCTGGTGCTTGGCGCGGCCCTGCTTGGTCTGGGTCTGCAAGTCGGGCTGAACGGCATCTTGGCCGATCTCATCGCCGCGAATCGCCGTCTCGTCGAAGAGGCGCTTTACAAACTTCGTCGTCTGGAGGACACCAATGCTGGGTCAACGCGAGATTCGACAGGTGCTACCGCACCGCTACCCCCTGAATCTGGTCGATCGGATCATTGAAATTGCCGAGGATGGCAAGCGCGCGGTCGGGATCAAGTGCGTGTCGGCCAACGAGCCGTTCTTTCAGGGGCATTTTCCGGACTTTCCTGTCATGCCAGGTGTCCTGATCATCGAAGCTCTGGCGCAATGCGCCGGCGCGGCTCTCGTCGGAGGCGCGGACATGGGCGGCAAGCTGGCGATGCTTGCCGGAGTCGACGGCTTTCGCTTTCGCCGGCCGGTCGTACCCGGCGACGTGCTGCGGCTCGAGGTGACGCTCACGAAGCTGCGCGGGCCGATCGGCAAGGTGGCCGCGCGCGCGCTCGTCGAAGGTGATCTCGTGGCCGAGGGCGAGATCACATTCGCGATTGCCGATCGCGATCGAATCGCCTTCTGACACCGGGGTATCGAACCACGAAGCAACCGGAGGAGCCGGACGGCTCGTCACGAACGGCGCCGCGCCGAATTCTGATCGTTAAATTGTGCTGCCTGGGCGACTGCCTGATGGCGACCCCGGCGGTTGTGGCGCTTGCCGAACGCTTTCCGAGCGCATCCATCCACGTGGCATCCGGCACCTGGTCTCGTGAGGCTTGGATCGGCGTTCGATACATCCGGGGCATCATCGACGCGGGCGATTTCATCGGTGGGCGCGCGCCCAGCCTGACGTCGCTTTCCCGCCTGATCAAACGGATCAGGCGCGGGAACTTCGACACGGCGCTGGTTCTCGAGCGATCGATGTGGCCCGCTTTGGCGGTGGCCTTGGCCGGGGTGCCGACGCGCGCCGGTCTCGCCAGCGGTTGGCGGGGAATCTGGCACACGCGACGCTACGTAGTTCCTCCCCTTATTCACGAGGCTGACCTCTACCTTCGCGCGGCCGGCCTACTCGGCGCGTCGCCGATCCCGCGGCCGATGGAGTACGTCCCCTCGATTGAGGCGATCGCCGCGGCACGCGCGTGGCTCTCCAGCCAGGCGTTGGTCGGTCGTCCCTTCGCGATTCTCCACCCCGGAGGAGGTACGAATCCGGGGATGGCGCTGCCGTCCAAACGATGGCCGGCCGATCGGTTCGCCGAGATTGCCACGCGCCTGCGGCAGCAAGGGATCGTGCCAATCATCGTCGGCGGACCGTCCGATCGCGATGCGATTGACGACGTGATCGCGGCATCGCCTGGAACCATCCGCACGAATGCGGAAGCGGACCTCGCCTTTCTCGCCGCGCTCGCGCGCGAGTCCCAGATCTACGTCGGGAACGATTCCGGGCCGACTCACCTTGCCCGTGCCGCCCGAACGCCAACCGTCGTCGTCTTCGGGCCGAGCGACGAGCGTCGTTACGGGCCGTGGGGAACCGTGGCCGATGGCGCAGCGCCTGGCGAGGCAGTCGCGGAACCGCATCTTGGACCGGACGCCCCCGCACCGCCGTGGCTCGATCGCGACGTCCGCGCCGTCACGGTCGATCGGGTATGGTCGGCGGTCGGCCGCGTCCTGGCACAGGGGGCGCGCGCATGAGATCCGCCGCCCGGTTGGTGGGCCTGCGCGCAATCGGTTCGATCCTGCGGGTGTCGCCGGAATCGCTCCCTCGCACCGCGCGCGAGCGGATCGCCGTGATGCGTCCCGATCACCTCGGTGATGTGCTCCTATCGACACCGGCGCTGCGTGTCCTTCGCCAGCGCGAACCGGACGCGGAGATCATCGCGATCGTGGGTGGATGGTCGGCTCCGATCCTTGCCATGAATCCCGATGTCGATCGTGTTCTGACGTACGCGTATCCGTGGTTCGATCGGCAAGTTGATGGGTGCGCCATCGTACGGCTCACCGCCGCGGCGTCGCTCGGAACGCGTCTGCGGGCGCTCGGCATCGAGCGCGTCTACATCCTTCGGGACGACCATTGGTGGGGGGGCCTGGCGGGCGCCGCCGGCGGCGTTCCCAGACGGTATGGCGTCGAGATCCCTGAATCGGCGCCATTTCTGACGGATTCGATCGAAAACCGTCCCAACGACCACGTCAGCGCAACCGCGGTTCGGGTGGTTGGCGGAGCGGACGATGCCACTTATCGCGATGCTCCGTTGCGGTTCGAGATCGCTCCCGCCGCGATCAAGCAGGCCGCGCGTTTGCTCGATAAGCGTACGCTTACAATTGAGGAGTTCGCGCTGATACATCCCGGCGCCAGCGCCGCGGCGAAAATCTGGTCGCCCGATCGCTGGTCCGCCATCATCGAATTCCTTTTCGATCGCGGGGTTCCGGCGCTCGTCGTCGGCGGTCCGGGTGATTCGGCGATGGTCGATGCAGTCGTCGGGCAGTCGCGAGCGACCGTGAGTCGCCTCGAAGAATCGCCATCGATCGGCGTGCTCGGTGGTCTCATTCAGGCCGCGCGCGTCGCGCTTGGCGTCGACAGCCTGGCCGCGCACATTGCGGCCGCCGTCGATACGCCATCTATCCGGCTCTTTGGACCCGGTGACGAGCGACGGTTCGGGCCGTGGGCATCGCCGGCGCGTCATCGCTCCACCCGTGCGCCCGGTACGCGACCGGATAACACTTGGTTCTCCAATCCGCGTACGCGCCATCCCACGATGCAGGCAATCGAGGCCGATCAGGTGAAACAGGAATTGGCGGACCTTCTCACGGCCACATCGTGAATCGCATCCTCGTCGTCAAACCGGGCGACCTCGGCGACGTTCTCCTGGCGACGCCGGCCTTGCGCGCCCTGCGTGAAGCGCACCCGATGGCCAAGATCGACCTGTGCGGCGATGCGATCGCACCGGTGGCCCTGCGCGGGACCGGCCTGATCGACGCGCATGTGACCTTGCCGCGCACATCCACTTCGAGACACGGTTCTCGCCGACTGACGCTCGCGCGCGATGTCGTCACGCTGATGGCACACCTCGCCGGTGCGCGCTATGACACCGTGGTCGTGCTCCGTCATCTCACGACTCGTGCCGGCGCGCTTAAGTACGCCGCGATCGTGTTGGCGACCGGTGCGCGTGTCCGCGCGGGTCTCGACAATGGCCGCGGTTGGTTTCTCAACGCGCGTATTCGCGATCGCGGTTTCGGTTTCCATCACGAGGCCGGCTATTGGCTGCGCACGGTGTCACTGCTCGGCGCGGACGATCGCCCGCGCCCGACCGAGCTAGACCGATCTCCCGACGCCGATGCCCGCGCGCGCGAGATTCTGGCGGACCTGCCGAGGCCGGTCGTGGCCCTTCATCCCGGCGGCGGCTCGTACGCGGCGGCTCGGCGCTGGCCAGCCGAGCGCTTCGCAGCGGTTGGACATACGCTAGCGCGCGATGGCGCGTCGCTCGTCATCGTCGGGAATGAGGCCGAGGTCAATGGCAGGATTGCGCGCGAAATCGGGGCGCGCAACCTGACCGGATCGACATCGCTTCCGGCGCTCGCCGGCGTCCTTGAGCGGATCGACCTTCTCATTACCAACGACAGTGGCGTCGCGCACGTCGGCGCGGCCGTGCGCGCGCCCATCCTGGCGATCTACGGACAGACGGAATCGCGCGCGTGGGCGCCATACAACCCCCGAGTATCCGACGCGGGACGCATTCGGACCATCGAACGAGACCTGGCTTGCCGGCCGTGTCTCTACCGCCGCCACGAACTTGGCTGGCGCAACGGCTGTGCCACGAGGGCGTGCTTGATGGGAATCGCCACCGAGACGGTCACTGACGCGGCGAGACTCCATCTGGCACGATTCAGCTCGATTGTCTCCGACTGATCGATGATCGTCTCACAGTCACCCGCCACGCGGGAATGCGCCGCGCGGTTTGACAGTGCCCAGCGGCGCTACTGCAAGACAAAAGTAAGCGCGATCAGAACAGCGAAACCAATTGCAGACACGATCACAATCTGTCGCAGGTCCCGCTTGACGTCCGTGTAGTCGAGATCGACCGCCGCCAGGGTCGGCCGTGCCGGCGGGACGAACGATCGACGCTGCGTTGGTCGGACCGGCGGCGTCACGCCAGACTGACGCTCGCCGCTAGACGACCCGTCGGCAGGGGTCTCGCTCGGGATATTCGGCGTCGAATCCCACTTTCGGCGACCGCGACCGACATGGCGTAGGTGGCCGGGAACACGCTTTTTCGGCACGGCCGAGATTATACGGTAGAATCGAGCGCTCGCCGATGCGTGACCTATCGTCGCTTTTCCTCGACTATGGACCGGCCTTGTGGCTCGCTCTCCTGGGCGGGTTCATCGCGCTCGTGGTTCTCCACCTCCAGCTCATGGCGCGCGTCAATCGCATGCTGCTGCAATATCAGCGTCTGACTCGCGGTGGTGGCGGTGGAAACCTGGAGGAAGTCCTCGATCGGCATCTCGCGTCAGCGGAGCGCACGGCCGAGCGTGTCGACGAGCTCGACCGCGCGAACCAGGAAATCGCGGCAACGCTTCGACGGGCGGTGCAGAACGTCGGATTGGTCCGCTTCAATCCGTTCCACGATACGGGCGGCGACCAGAGCTTTTCGATCGCCCTGCTCGATGGATCGAACGATGGCATCGTTGTGAGCTCGCTGTTCAGTCGGTCTGAAACTCGTGTGTTCGCGAAGGCGGTGCAAGACGGCAACTCGAAGTACAAGCTGACCGACGAGGAGATACAGGCGATTCGGTTGGCCACCGACAGCGGAGAAGACGACTAGCGACGTTCTTTCGCTCCGCGGCACGCCACGCCGTGCCACTGTGGCGGGTCAGC
This sequence comes from Chloroflexota bacterium, assembly GCA_004297775.1. Taxonomy (GTDB): domain Bacteria; phylum Chloroflexota; class UBA6077; order FW602-bin22; family FW602-bin22; genus FW602-bin22. The sequence goes on from SCUE01000027.1 coordinate 143,670, forward strand.
TTTGAGCGGTCGTCGCGAACAAGTCGGGTCGGATAGCGGCCGAGAATCGAGGCCGCCCGGGTTGCGGCGCCTCGTATAATGGGATTACGCCCCTGTAGCTCAGTGGATTAGAGCGCCTGGCTTCGGACCAGGAGGTCGTGGGTTCAAATCCTACCGGGGGTACCAGGCTTCACAACCCGGCCCGCTTTCTGGCGGCGCCATCCGCCCGCTCCCGACGGCTGCCGCAACCGCGCGCGGACGATCGGAGATGGCGCTTCGCGCCGTGCTAACGTGGACCCCTCGTGGAGATCGCGAATGTACCGCTGCTCGCCGCGACGATCGCGTGCCTGTCGGTGGTGGAGATCGCCAAGACGATTCGATGGCGGATGACACTCGGTGATGCGGCTCCATCGTGGATCGTCTGCCTGCGCGCGCTCTTGATCGGGCAGGCCGTCAACGCGCTGCTACCGATTCGGGGTGGCGAGGCGGCCCGCCTGGCGATCATTTCCGCGGCGGGCGCGCCGCCAGCGGTGGGAATCGCGTCGATCGCCGCGGTCAAAGCAATCGATGCCATCTGCCTGGCAACCATTGCCGTGGCGGTCGTCGGGACCGTCGTGATCGGCGAGCGCATCGCGACGATTGGCGCCAGCGTATTGGCAATCGGCGTCTTCGCCGCACTGGCGGTGGGTGGGGACCGCGCGCGCGCGCTCATTCGTCGCGTCCCGCTGGTCGGACGTCTCGGTATCGACCGGATCGTAGAGATGACCGGGAGCATGCGCGGGGTGAGGCTCGCGGTCATCCTGGTCGCCACAATCGCGGTCTGGCTGGCCGGAGCATCTGCCAACGCACTGGTCTTGGCGGCATCCGGCATCGCCCCATCTGTTGGGCTCAGCGCCGCGATGCTTGTTGGCGCGTATGTCTCCGGGATCCTGCCGGCGCCACCGGGCCGGCTCGGCGTGTTCGAAGCCGGAATCGTGGCGCCGCTCGTTGCCGGCGGGGTCGATCCGGGAGATGCCCTGCGTGCCAGCCTAACATTGCACGCGTGCCTCTTGGTCGAGCTCGGCTTCCTCTACTGCGCCAGTCTGGTCGCTAGACGGGCGTGGCTTCAGCGCTGAGTATCGATGTCATCATCCCGGCGCGCGATGCGACCCGAACGATCGGGGCCTGTCTGCGCGCTCTGCGGCAGGAAGGCGTCCCGTCCGCCGTCCATCATTTGATCGTCGTTGACGACGGATCGCGCGACGACACCGCTCGGATAGCCGAAGAACACGGCGCCACGGTCCTCCATTCGGGAGGCCGCGGACCTGCGGCGGCACGCAACGTCGGTTTGCGGGCGAGCACGACACAGGTCATCGCGTTCCTCGATGCTGATACGGAGCCACGATCGGGCTGGCTTCAGGCCCTCACGCGCCCCTTCGCTGATCCCGGCATCGTCGCTGTCAAAGGTCGATACCACTCGCGACAGCGGGAACTGATCGCCCGCTATGCCCAGCTCGAGTTTGTAGAGAAGTACGAGCGGTTGGCGTCGGCTCCGAGCGTCGATTTCGTCGACACCGGTACGGCCGCGTTTCGGCGTGATTCGCTGAACGCGATCGGTGGGTTCGACGAATCGTTCCGAGAGCCTTCGGCCGAGGACGTCGATCTTGGCTACCGATTGCAGGCGAGCGGTGGCCGACTGGCCTTCGCGCCGAATGCCGGTGTCTGGCACCAGCACCCGACGTCGCTCCTGGCGTTTCTGCATCGTAAGGCGCGGTACGGTCGCTACCGCGCGGCCGTCTACCGGGCGTTTCCCCGAAAGGCCGTCTCCGATTCGTATACGCCCAGGCTGACGCGTCCGCGCATCCTGCTCGCCGCCATTGTGCTGGTCCTGATCCCGGTCGCCACAATCGTTGCCGAAGTCCGCGCGGTCGCGCTATTCGCCCTCTTCCTTCACGGCGCAACGACCGTGGCGATCGCAGCGCGGACGTGGAAGAGCGATCGACCGCTGGCGCTGGCGGCGCCGGGCATCGCCCTCGCCACGTCCGTAGCCCAGGTTATTGGCCTGGGGATGGGCCTAGTCGATCTGTTGCGGAAACGGGGCGCGCGCGCCCCCTGAAGCCGCGGTCAACGAGCGATCCCGACGTCATCCACGATCAGCGTCCGACGCCCGGTTTGAAGTTCCACTGCCGCGGCGTCGGCGACCTGACCCCTGTACTCTGGCAGGACGCGGCGTCGGTACCACGCCAACGGCCAGAGCGATCGATCGACGATTGTGATGTCGGGACGCAAGCCCAGGCCGACCTGGCCGTACCAGAGGGCGAATGTGCGTGCGTCGTTGTCAGTCACGAGGATCGCTGAGTCGGGCGCGCTGCTCAGGGCGACCCTCGCGAAATCTCGCGCCTCGGTATCGCGGCGCCGGTCCACGACTGGAAACGTCATCGCGACCTGAGCCGCAATGAGTCCTCCGACGACCACAGCCACGATACGTCCATTGGATCGATCCGCGACAGCGCTGAGTCCAGCTGCGATGAGCGGAACCGCCGTGATGACGGAGATCGACACGTACGATCCGACGTCGCGCGCCGCGTAGAGCGAGAAGAATGCCAGGATCGTCAAGGTCATCGCGGCCCAGCGCAGCGCAAGCATTTGGGTCGATCTGCCCGCCGAGGCCACCGCGATGGCGACGAGGACACTCCCGATCGGACCGAGACCATCGACAACGAGCGACCGTGCGCCGACGACCGCGCGAGAAAGCACCTGGGTGATCCCTTGAGATGCGAAGTACTCGTGATACTGCCGTGCCACGATGTGGTCCAGAAACCCGCCGAATGTCGCCACATCGCCCCAAGCGTGCGCCGGCACTCGCGCGGCCAGAATCGGCAGGAGCAGCCAGGGCGAAAGACCCGCGATAGCGCCAGCGACCCAGACGAGTCCCCGGCGCGGCACGGGAAGAATGAAAACGAGCACCGCGAGCGTCAAGTGATGGCTCATGGCCGCGCCGAGGAGGAGGCCAAGTCCAAGATCGCGTCGGGCCGTTCGCGGACCGGTTGGATCCGTCATTGCAGTGGCGATCGCGAGCGCCGCGAATGCGACGTTCGGCGCGTGCGCGTTCGGAAACGTCGCCAGGTTCCAGAGGAGTGACCCCGCGCCAACGGCGAGGGTGGCGCCGACCGCGGCGAAGATGGCCGCCGGTCGGCGGCGCGCGCCCGTCTGGAGGGCCGCCCAGCACACAATTCCGAGTGCGGTCGCGATCAGCGCCGCGTCCAACATCGTCACGATGCGCGCGGGCTCGGCGGGCACGATTCGTGTAAGTGCGTACCCGACCGTGACGAATAGAGGATACCCGGGCGGGTGCGGGATCCCCGCGGTCGCGACCGCGGCGGTGATGTCACCACTATCTGCGCTGCCTCGCGACCAGGTGATCGACGGCGCCGCGGTCGTGACGTATCCAAGCAAGACGATGGCGACGAGGATCGCCGACGCCGCGAGGTCGTGGCCGCGAACGGCGGACCGCCTCCCGAAGCGCGCGATCATTGCCACCGCGTCGTCACTCGAAACGCGGACGCGCCTTGAGTCGAACAACCGACGCTGAGAGGTACGGTCCCGGCCCGCGAGGCAACGCTGCGCCCGACTCGCCCGGCAGCGTACCCAGAACCGTAGCGACCCGCGCACGACGAGCGGTACCCAACTGCGACCGCGGTCGCATCAGGGCGTGGCGACGAGTTCATAGCGCAACAGAAGTGCCCGTTCGACGCGATACATCTCGACGATTTGGCCGCGGAGGTCCAGCCAGTACCGGGGACGCAAGCCTCCGGGTTGTGAGACGGCGTCGATCGTGTCAATAAGCCAGACCGTCCGGTAGCCCTGCACTGCGCTCGCGACTCGCGCATCGTCGACCGGCGGCCCGATCGAGGGTCCCGGTCGGCGCATGGCCGCGGAGATCTCGTCGACCGCCGCCGGGACCGCATTGATCACAACGAGATCCGCTGGCGCGGACAGCCGATCGACCGCCGTGGCAATCGCGCGCCACTCGGCAGGCCGCCAATCGCCGCGCCAATACTGCGCTCCGGCGGCGACCAGCATCACTAACGTGACGATGGCAGCCACCGCCTCCGGCAGCCTGGCGCGACGGCTGACTCGATCGGCCGCGTTGGAGGTACTGGGTTCGTCTGACGCGACCATGAGGCCGAGGAACACCCAGTAGAGAAGGGATGGCTTCGCCCCGAGCGCGATTGCATCGGCGAGACCAAAGGTAAGGAAGGCAACGATCGCGGCCGCCGCGCCGTCGGAGACGGCGTCGCTCGCCGTTCGCCGCCCCCGCATCCACCCGGCAAATGCCAGAACGGTCAAAGAAACGACCGCGGCTGCACCCGGCGCTCCAAGATCCAGCACCGTCTGAAGGAGCAGATTGTGCGCGTGCGGTACTTGCAGTTCGCTGAGAGTCGGGGCGATCGTCTCTCGATCCGGGTACTGCGTGTCAAGGACGAATGGGAACGTGTTCAGCCCGATTCCGGTCAACCAATGGTCGCGGATCATTTCGAGAGAACGATCCCACAGACTCCAGCGTCCCGCGCCACTGCCTGAATCAAATGACGCGCGATCGATTGCGTCGAACACGGCGGCTCCCGAGACCGGGCGAAAGAGGAATATGCCGATGGTGACCGCCAGCAGTCCGATGAGCGTCGGCACGAGAAACGGTGCCGACGCTCGGAACAGTCGTGACCAGAATCTGGCGAGCAATCCGAAGGAGATGCCCGCCAGGGTGGCCGCGAGCCCCGCCCGCGATTGTGTGACGAGCAGGACGGCGCCACACACCACGATGCCGGCCACTGCGCCGAGGCGATTGATGCGCGTAATTCGAGGATCGCGCGACAGGACGATGACCGATCCGAACGCCACGAACAGCGCCATCGTGCCGGCGACCTCATTCGGGTGAAACCCGAAGCCGCCGGGCGGTGCAATGGCGCTGCGTGGAGCCTGGCGACTGAACGACGGGAGCATGTCCACAATTGCGTTGATATCGGCGGACTTGTTCCGAAGCCAGGACGTGCCCGTCGCGCCGACGACCGCAATCCCGACGCCAAGAAGAGGGGTTCCCGTCAGAACGACGGCGCGCAAGCGACTGGATCGCACCGTCGCCGCGCACGTAAGCAGGCCGGCGATTCCGACGAGGTAGCCGAGTAGTTTCGGCAGAGAGTACGAGCGATCAAACGCGGTCGCCGTTCCCTCGAGCGCACTCGCGAGCGTCACCGCGGAGAGCGCAATCCAGATTCGGGGCGCGGATGACCCCCGTCCGATGCCGATCCATCCGACGAGCCAAAGACACAACAGCGCCACCGACACCGCTGTCAGCGCCCCCGGGAAGAGAATCGCCGGCGCACAGACGGCGAGAACGAGCCATCCCGTCCGGGCCGAGAACACGCGAATCCTCAGGATGGCTGCACCCGATGAGAGCCGGTGAGCGCCATGCGTCGACTCAAAGCTGGGGCCGACGCATCGACGCACCATCGACGCGCCGCCCCAATTCCACTCGAAAGTACTTCCTTCCGATTGACAGGTTTCGCAACAACGCGGTACCGTACGCCAGTCCACGATAGTATCTCAGGAGCGCGGCTTGAACGCGCTGTCCGCGACAGGTGACAATGACACTTCAATTTGCCCGCGTTTGGAGCCTATGGGCCCGCTACGGACACTGGCTATGGCTGATTGCGGTGGTGACCGTGGTCAGTGGCGGCGTTTCGTACGCTGTCAGCCGTTCGATTCCGCCGGAGTACCGCGCGGTCGCGACCCTACTCGTCAACCAGGTGCAAGGATCTGGCGGCGGGGCTAGCTACACCGACATTATGACCAGCGAGCGCCTCGCCAGAACCTACGGCGAACTGATGCGAAAGCGGCCCGTTCTCGAGAAGACGATTACCGAACTGCAGTTGGCGACGACCAACGAACAACTGGCAAGAACGATTGAAGTTCGGCCGGTTCGCGATACCCAGCTTGTCACCGTGTCCGTCGAGAATCGAGATCCACGCCTGGCCGCGGACATCGCAAACACCGTGGTGCGCACGTTCATCGCCCAAGTCGTTGATGAACAGTTGGGACAGACGACCTCCACCAAGCAGGTACTCCAACAACAGATCGCGGAGATGGAGCGTCAGATTCGCGGCGCGACTGACGGAATGGAGCGAGAGCGACGCGCCGGGGGCGAGCAGTCCGCCAGTCGAATCGCAGTGCTCCAGAGTGACCTCGGGCAGTTCCAGGCAACGTTCGCCCAACTACTTCGCAGTCAGCAAGAGATGACGCTGTCTGAGACGCGCGCAATGAACGCGGTCCGACTCGCCGAGGCCGCTATCGAGCCAGCGCTGCCCGTTCGTCCACAGGTGGGGCTGAACACGATCGTCGCCGCAATCGTCGGTCTGATTCTCGCGGCCGGATTCGCGGTGCTCGTCGAATACATCGACGATACCGTTCGGACCCCCGAAGCAGTCGAATCCGCGACCGGCTTACACACTTTGGGCGCGGTCGCGCTGGTGCCTGAGACCGATTCCATCCCGGGGAGCGATCGTCTGCGCTTGGTCGCCGACACCGAAGCAAAATCGCCGGTCGCCGAGTCGTTTCGCATCCTGCGCACAAACGTCGAATTCGCGCAGGTCGATCGCGCGTGCCGAAAGCTGATGATCACCAGCCCCAGCCAGGGCGAAGGAAAGTCCACGATTGCCGTGAACTTCGCCGCGGTCGTCGCCCAGGCGGGTAAGCGGGTGCTACTGGTCGACTGCGACCTGCGCCGACCGTCGCTCCATCGGACCTTCCGCTGGGAGAACCAGCAGGGTCTCACGAACCTGCTGGTGCGCGGCACTATCGATTGGCACGCCGTGACCCGCCAGTCCGCGATTCCGAACCTCAGCGTCATCCTGAGCGGCCCGGTTCCGCCGAATCCGTCCGAGCTGCTTGGATCGAGTCGCTTTGCATCGGTCATCGATGAACTCGCCTCAGAGTTCGATCTCGTCATCCTGGACACTCCGCCAACAATCGCCGTCAGCGACCCGATGGTCATGGCGCCAGTCGCCGATGGCGTGATCGTCGTGGTCGACGCCGGGCGAACGTCCGCCGACTTACTTCGACGCACCCGTGACTCCCTACAACGCGCCGGCGCAAACGTGCTTGGCGTGGTCCTGAACAAGCTCACGGAACGCTCAGGCGCCTACTATTACCGATACTATTACGCGTACTACGGTGAAGATCAGCACGGTGGCAAGAAGTCACGTCGCCGCCGGCCAAAGATTCTGCGGGCGCTTGGTATCGGTGGACGCTAGACGCGTCCCGGATTCCTCCGGGTGAGTCTGACCAATCACACGGCAGTCGGCCAAGACCCGACGCTTCTCTCAAGGCGTGGCTCTTGGCTGTCTGGCGGTCTGGTACTGGTGACCGTCTTCCTTGCGCTCGTGCTGGCCTGGGAACTTGTCACGTCCGATTGGGTCGAAGATCGAGCACGATCCTCCCGTCCGACCGTGGTGCCGATCGGTAGAGCGCCGCAGGGCGCGATGGCTGGATCTGTGGCGCTCACACGATCGTCAGCACCGACTGGGATCGTGATGGCCGCGGTCACGTCCGAAGAGGCAATCACCAATGCACTGATACAGACAAACGCGACGAACTGGCTGAGCTACGCACCGCCAGGTGACTCCGGGCCCGCGGGCCGGGCTCAGATGATTCGCACTGGTCCAAACCGCGCGTCTCTGTCGGCAGAGGTATTGCGCTCGGTCGCGGCGGCTCGTCCGGGTAGCCTGTGGATCATCGGGAATGAACCGAACGTCGTCGGCCAGGACTTCGATCCCGCGCTTGACCTGGCTGAAAACGCCGCGAACTACATCCGAACCTTTCGAGATGCGCGAGCGGCGATCATCGACGCCGATCCGTCGGCCCGATTCGTGCTTGGCAACGTTCTCAACTTTGACGCCACGTGCACCGGATGTGAGGGGCAGATCTCCGGACGCGCGTTTCTCGACGCGGTCGTGACGGCGCATGGAGATCCGTTTCCAGTCGACGCCGTCTGGGGCCTGCACGCCTACGAGATCGACTGGGACAACCTGCCGACCGTGCGGGTGGATCAGACAATTCGCGAAATCGGCTCATTCCGAGAGTTCGTCAACACCCTTCCTGGCCAAGCGGGCAAGCCAATCATCCTGACCGAACTTGGCGTCATCTGGGGATTTCCTCAGTTGTGCTGGGAGGGCGATCAGATTTCCGGCTGCGGACACGCGCTCGATGGCGACGGAGTTGGACGATATCTCGAGACGCTGATCGCGTGGTTGCACGCGCATCGCGACTCGATGTCGATTGAGGGGTGGTTCCTGTTCGCTAACTTCGCGAATCCGGAGCCGTTTGCGGTCGAGTACGGTGGCATCGCGCTGCTGGACAGTCCGCACAAAGACGCCACGCTGAGCCGATTCGGCCGAATTGTCGCGCGCTTGAACGCGTCAACCGTGGCAGTGCCGTAGGCACAATGCGCGTGCCGACCAAGCGCGAATGCGCCTGATTGCGAAGCGCGTTCGAGGCATCGCCACCGCGGCGCCGGAAATCGCACTTGTCGCGTCGGTGATCGCAACCGGTGTCATCGCGATCGCGATCGGGTTTGGCGTTGGCGTTCGCTAGACGCCTCGGTATCGTCAGGCGCGCACTGACTTGGTGCGTCGTCATCATTCTTATTCTTGCGACCGCGTGCGTACCAACGCTACCGGGCGGCGCGTGGACGCCACCGAAGCCAGCGCGTGGATCGCTACCGTCGAGGCTGATCATCCCAGCCATCGGAGTCGACGCCCGCGTCACGCCATCTGGCTTGGACCCGGCCGGTGACGTGGTTGTACCCGGCGCCGCTGACGAGGTCGCCTGGTACGAATTCGCGGGACGGCCGGGGGAAGTCGACAATGCAGTCCTCGCGGCCCACAACATCTGGCGGGGGACCGCGGGAGCGTTTGCGAAACTACCGGCGCTGCGGCCCGGTGACGAGGTATACGTATTGACCGTGAATGGCGGGCGGTTCGCGTACATTGTCTCGACAGTCGCCACCTATGAGGGGCCGAGCTCTCCACTCGCCAACGTTTTTGGTCCAACGCGAGAGCCGATCCTGACACTCATTACGTGCGCGGGACTGCCGGATTCCGACGGCGACTTTCCTCAAAGGATCGTCGTGCGAGCGGTCGGCCGAACGTGATTGTGCCGGCACATCACTCGCCTTAGCGCCCTAGCACGCGGTGCCACCATCGACGTGGGTTCGTACGGCGGCCTCGGTCGACGGGTTCGACCGTCGGATCGCCGATCCCGACAATCGATTCATTCCGGACGATCGCGCCCGGCAGGGATTCGAATAATGCCCCAGCGCGGTCATGCCCGCACCGCCTAGCGACGAGTTCGTAGGTGGCACGCAAACGCGGCGATCGCTGGCGGCGATTGTGAGCGTCAGACGCCACGATCACCGGCCACGCTGACGTTGCCAGCTCCCAGGCTACATCCATAGCGGCGACGCCGAACTCGCCACGAAGACTTCCAGCATTGACCTGCAGAATCGCCCCGCGACGCGGCCATTCGCGAACGATCGCCGGAGACCGCTGAACGTAGGCATACCGTTCGACGTGCGCAATCACCGGGCGAAGGCCTGCCATCTGAAAATCGAAGAGGATCGTCTCGACGCTTGGTGGCGCAATCGAGAAATCGAACTCGATCAGCGGAAAGCGCGAACCGTTCAGGGTCGGTAGAGATCCTTGTACAAGGAGGGTCGGTATCGACGGCGATACCAGGATCTCGGCGCCGAGCATGATCTCGATTCGCAATTCGCTCGCCGCTTCGACAACCCGGGTGTGCGCGCGCTTGAACGCGCCGTAGTCAGATTGCGCATCCGCGTGCGGTGTCGCGACGATCAACCGAATGCCGTCATCGACCGCGATGCGCAGCATTTCGATGGCCTCGTCGATCGCGGCCGGACCATCGTCGACCGAGGCCAGGATGTGAGAATGGCAGTCGATCAACTCCGGGTCGTGGTCTGTCACGCCCGGCCTACTTCAGGTGCGCCGCGAAGCGCGCGTCGCCGGTCAATGGGAGGTTAGCGGTCAGGATCTCGGCCTGACCCGCGTCGTCAGACCGACGAATGACTGCGCTGAATGTCCGCTCGATCCCCCCCTGCCTATGCACGCGCAGCACGTACGTTCCCGATGGACTGGTGTTTTCGACGACGTATTCGAAACGGATTCGGCGTGTCTCCCCCGGACCGATCCGGGCGTACCCGCCGAAGACAGTCCGATCAGCGTCAGTAGTCGAATCGGACCCATCGTCCAGGCCGCTGACCCCGTGCAATACTGCGCCAAGCGGAACAAAGACTCGCAACCACGTGGCCCAGGTGCCCTCAGAATCGACGAACGCATCGCGGCGGAAGTCGAAGATCCGCGACAGATAGAACGGTGGGTAGTATTTGCGCGCCTCGACGCCATCGTATCCGTTCTCGTAGGTGATGGTCACGGTCGAGAGAATGGCACGCGCGGCGACATCGACCGACGCTTGATAGTCAATCGACGAACGCAAGTATCGACCGATCTTCGTATAGGAAACCGATGTATCGATGACGGCAAGGAAGTCGCCTGGACCGCGAGACAGAGCGCCATCGACGCCCCAAGCCGCGGCGGCCGTCTGCAGACGAATGTCGCGAAACCAGATCTGAACAGTCTTCTCCTCGATCAAGCGCGGCATCAGCCGCGCCAGGCGCACGATCTCGCTCGGCGTCGGCCGAGCGAGTCGCTGCCTGATCGCGTTGGCGATCGGCCCGAGAGTGCGCGGTTTTGCGGTCGTATCGTGGAACGGACGACCGTCCGGGCCGATCGGATAGAGTTGCTCGAGAATCCGCGCCCGAGCGTTCGCGGCGTCGATTATCTCGCCAGAATCTTCGATCGTGATCGGTCCGATCGCGTCGAGGATCGCGAACACGCCCTCCTCGTTGACGGCCACGACCGCGTCAATCGACTCGTCTTGATCGCGACGCCAGAACCAGTCGAGTTGTTCCGCGGCCGTCGGGAAATCCGGCGACCAGTTCGCGTCTCGCATCTGCCACGCACCGAATCCGGCGTATTTTTCCAATGGTTCCGGGGCACGAACGCGGTCTGCCGAAAGATTCTCGAAGCCACTCGAATTGCGCACATCGAACGCGACCAGCCGGAAACTGTCGATCTCGGCCCGCGCCAGCGTGCCCATGAAACCACCGGTCGGGCGTGGTTCATCCGAATTCTGACCGGCGATGACGACGACCGACCGGCCAATGGCGAAGCCAACCACGGCCGGAATCGCCGCGAACGTTGGCACGATCCGATTCGAAACGACCACGACGACACCGACAACTGCCAGGGCGGCGAAGGTCACCACGATGGGCATTCGCCGCGCCAGCCACCCGATCCCGGATGCAATCACCGAGGACGTTTGCCACCGAGCGCGAGGATCCGGGGCGCGATCGTCGCGACGACCAACATAAGCAGGAGTGGCGAGAAGGCGACACCAAGTCCCGGTCGTACGCGATCGCTCGCCGAACGATCGACTTGCGAGGCGTCGCCGACCCGCGGCATCCGCGAAGGAATCACGTGCGTCGGTAGCGGTCCGGCAAACCACGGAATAGAGCCGATGACGGCGCCTCCATCGGAGACAACGATCATGAACGTCGACGTTCTTGTGGTCTCGGCGGTGAGCGTCCCAGCGGCCTCGTCGACACGCGTCGGAAGAATGTCAGCCGTGCTCTTCCCATCGTCCCAACGCGCCAGACGAAGTCTCCGGCGATTCCCACTCGCCATCATCACGTCGGAGCTTTCGATCGCGACCACCAATGTAATCGGCCGATCGTGGATGCGGATGACGCGGCCGTCGCTCCCGCGGATCTCGATGTCAAAAGCCCTGGACAACAGAACACCCGACGCGGAAATACGCGACATCGTCGCGGCGCTGGTCTCGCGAACTGTCACTTCGCTCGCGCCGTCCCGACGGGTTGGAACGATCAGGTTGAGGCGAATTGGCGAACCGGCAACGGTCGTGATGACTGAGGCCGTGCTGTTGCTCAGGTTTTCGGGGATCTGGGCAGAGGCAATGATCGGACTTAGTTCCCCAAGATTCTGATCGGTCGAGGGGGTGACTCCATCGACCCGTGTCGCGGGGGGAGGGCCGACCGTACCTGCGGACGACGGCGCGACTATCGACGGCGTCGTCGCGGCGGACGACGGCCCGAGAGTTTGCGTGGCGATCGCGCCACCAGTAGTTGGGCTCGGCTGTGGCGAGGCCGTCGAAATCTGGGCTGCCGGAGTGTTTGTCGCCAGTGTGATCGGCGTCGCGCTGGCGGTACCCGGCCCGGTCGTTGGGCTCGAAAGGGCTCCCAGGGTGGGCGTGGGCGCCGCGGCGCCGATCGTCGGAGTCGCGATAGGGGCACTGGTTGGTTGGACGGGCGGCGCGGGAATCGGCGTGGACGCGACCGTCGTTACGCCGGGCGGCGGCGGCGCAATCGGTGCACTCGGCTGCCCGGGCGCGACGGTCGGCTTGCGCGGCGTCGTCTGGCCAAGGACGATGTCTGACGGCGTGAATGAGAGAAGCGCCAGCCACATAGCCAAAGCGACGACTGTCGCGATGGCGACGCGCCGCGTCAGGCTGTCCACCCGGCGTATGCCACGCGCTGGCGGAACACCGCTCCGGCCGTCACCAACGTCCTTCGAGGTGACAACACGTCGCGGCCGGCGATCGATCCGAAAACCGCGTGCCGTTCGCCGTCAAGAAGCGACGACTGACTGTCCCTCGGTAAGTCCATCAACGATCTCGGTCTCCGTTTCGTTTACCAGCCCGACATCGACCTCGACATCGCGGCGACGACCATCGGTCCCGACAACCTGAACGATTCGGCGGCCGCCGAATCGCTTGACCGCGGTCGACGGCACGACCAGAACGCCGTCCTTTTGCTGCGTCGTTATCGCGACGTTCGCCGGTACACCGAGCAGAACTCCGCGCGCGGCGTCACCAAGGCTGAGCTTCACCTGCAGAGACTCTCCAGCGCCCCGCACGGCGGATACCGGCGGAACATCGACCACCGTCTCGGTCAACGCCATCCCGCCGAGCGTCTCGATCGTGACCGTGGCCGCCTGCCCCATGCGGATCTTCGCCACATCGACCGGCGGCATATCCACACGCACCTGGAACCGTGATGGATCGGCCAAGATGCCAACTGCCGCGAATGGCTGCACCTGGTCGCCGTTCCGAATACCCATCTCGGCAATGACGCCGTCGAATTCGGCGCGAATAACCGTGTCCTCAACCTGTTGTTCGAGGAGCTTCTGCGTCAATCGGGCGATTTCCAGGTTCTTCTCGGCGACTCCCGACTCAGCCAGCTTACCGCCCTTGACCTTTAGTTCGACGATGCGCGCCTCGTACTGGCTGCGTGCCTGCTTCGTCGCGGCCGAGTTTGGATCGCTCGCGAGGGCGCGATCGAGCGCTGCATGCAGATCGCGCACTGACCGATCTCCACCGGCCTCGGCCGTCATCGCGGCGCGCAATTCGCCAATCTCGGTGTTTGCGCGGGCGATCTGCAACTGTGTCTGGAGGCTCAACCCATCGATTTCCGCGAGTACATCCCCGCGCTTGACCGTCTGTGAGGGCTGAACGTTCACAACCCGAACGCGGCCGGACGAGCGAAAGAAGAGCGGCGTTTCATTCGCGGCGGTGACACGCCCGACGCCGCGAATCGTTTCCGCAATCGTGGCGCGCCGCACACTAACAGTCGCGCGTGAGGGCTCGGTCGGCTTGGCCGACACGCGCACGGCCTGTACATCGCTCGCTCCACCGCACGCCGTCAAGACCTGGGCAGCGAAAAGCACGACGACAGCCGCGCGCGCAAGTCGTGGCATAGATGGCGATCCTAGGTACGGCGCGCGAATCATGTCAATGTCAAACATCACTCCGCGCGTCGCGCCATCACCGACCGTGATCCCTCGGAACATTCACACATCGGTTGAAATGATAGGATCGGCCTCGTGAAACCGCGCTCGATCTGTGTCGTCGGACTCGGATACATCGGATTGCCGACCGCGGTCGTGCTTGCGCAAGCTGGATACAGCGTCACCGGATGCGACATCGATGCCGATGTCTGCGCGCGAGTCGCCGCCGGCGCGGCACACTTCAGCGAGCCCGGCCTGTCGGCGTTGGTCGCCGACATCGTCGGGAACGGATCGTTGCGAATCTCCGATCACCCGGTCGAAGCCGACGCATTCGTCATCTGCGTCCCGACACCGCTCGCCGGAATCGCCACCAAGCGCGCCGATATCAGCGCGGTGCTAGCGGCTGGACGGGCAATCGGCGCCGCGATTCGCCCGGGAAACCTCGTCATCCTCGAGTCGACATCGCCGCCAGGGACGACCATCGGTCCACTGCGCGTCGAACTGGAATCGGCCGCCGGACTCGTCGCTGGCCGCGATTTCTTATTGGCGCACTGCCCCGAACGCGTCCTGCCCGGTCGCATGATGACAGAACTCGTCGCGAACGATCGCGTCGTCGGCGGCCTGGACAGTGCCTCGACCGCGGCCGCCGCGGCGCTGTATCGATCGTTTGCCAGCGGCACGGTCTCGGAGACGGACGCCACAACCGCCGAGCTCGTCAAGCTGATGGAGAACACCTACCGCGACGTCAACATCGCGCTTGCGAACGAATTCGCGCTCGTGTCTGAAAGCCTCGGCATCGACGTCTGGCGTGCAATCGACCTGGCGAACCGGCACCCGCGCGTCAACATCTTGCGACCCGGGCCCGGTGTCGGTGGACATTGCATCGCGGTCGATCCATGGTTTGTAGTCGGGTCGGCGCCACGCGCGACCTCGCTCATCGCGACCGGTCGCGCCGTCAACGATGCGATGCCCGGGCACGTCGCCGACCGCGTCACGTCAATGTTGGGCGGTTTGAGGGGACGCGTCATCCTCGCGCTCGGGTCCACTTACAAGGCCAACGTCGACGACGAGCGTGAGAGCGCCTCATTGCATGTCATCGAGCATCTCCGCGACGGCGGGGCCGATGTCCGTGTTCACGATGCGGTCACCCGTCCGAGTCCGGGCGTCAGCGCGCTCGCCGATGGTGCCGACTGCCTGGTGCTACTGGTCGATCACGATGCCTATGCGCGCCTCGATCCATCGCGCATCGGGCACGCCATGCGACGCGCCTTGGTCCTCGACTGCCGCGACGTCCTTGATCGCACTGCGTGGACCAACGCGGGCTTCACCGTCGAGCGCCTTGGCGATGGTCGATCGAACGGCCGTCCGACCACGCTGGCGCCGGTCGCTGTCGGCCGCGAGACACTCTAAAGCCGATCTCGCCGAGTTCCTTGTGCATTAAGCACAAGGAACGCCCGCATGAGTTCTTACATTTTCCCCTAACTAACGTCGGGCTGCTCGCCAATACGCTTCCACCACAGATCAGTCGCACGGAGATGGAAATGTTGGCAGCATCGCTCATCGCATTCGGCGCAATCTTGGTCGCCTGGCTCATGGCGCCAGAGGCTCCGCGCGCCAAGGCGCCGAGCGTCGTCGCCGATACGACCCGAAATGCGGTTCCTGCCCACGCCTGAATCGCCTCAGCCGTCTTCCGCGAACGACGCCGGTCACACGACCGGCGTCGTTCTTATTTGGGGTCAGCGCCCAGCGCAACATCATCATGTGGCGTTCAGGCGATCGCTTTTCGCTCAATAATTGTGCATTGCGCACATCATTCTCCGGTCGAATCTTGGCTTCGCGTCCAGACAGAAGATTTCGACTGTGCGAATAGCATACCTGACATCTGACCAGCGGGAGGAGTAGAGCACCTTGCAAGCAAGTCCGATCGTTAGCGGCGATGTCGCCTGGGTCCTGGCCAGTACGGCGCTCGTCATGCTGATGACGCCAGCGCTCGGCTTTTTCTATGGCGGTCTGGTTCGCCGAAAGAACGTCCTTGCCACGATCATGCACAGCTTTTTCATCCTGTGCCTCATCAGTGTCCAGTGGGTCCTCTTCGGCTATTCGTTGGCGTTTGGACCGACGTTAAACGGAATCATCGGTGGTCTGAACTGGGTCGGATTGGAAGGCGTGACAATGGACGCCAATCCCGACTACGCCGGAACAATTCCGCACCAGCTGTTCATGATCTTCCAAATGATGTTCGCCGTCATCACGCCGGCGCTCATCACCGGCGCGTTCGCCGAGCGGAAGCGTTTCAAGGCGTTCGCTGTTTTCTCGATTCTGTGGGCCACCCTCGTATACGCGCCGGTCGCGCACTGGGTGTGGGGTAATGCCGGCGGTCAGCCTGGCTGGCTCAAGGGGTTGGGCGCTCTCGACTTCGCCGGCGGTACGGTCGTTCACATCACCGCCGGAATGTCTGCGCTCGTCGCGGCCATGGTGATCGGGCGGCGCCTGCATAGCGATGAGCCGATCGAACCGCACGATGCCACGATGACGATCCTTGGCGCAGCCCTCCTCTGGTTCGGTTGGTTCGGGTTCAACGCCGGTAGCGCACTCACCTCAGGTTCACTCGCGGTCAGCGCCTTTGTCAACACCAACACGGCCGCGGCGATGGCAGCGTTGACCTGGATGACAATTTCGTGGATGCACAAGGGAGCCCCGAGCGCTCTCGGCGCCGCGATCGGCGCGGTCGCTGGACTGGTCGCGATCACACCCGCGGCCGGATTCGTCACACCGACGGCGGCGATTCTCATCGGTCTCGGCGCCGGCGTTCTCTGCTACGGCGCGGTACAACTGAAGAACGTCCTGGGTTTCGATGACGCGCTCGACGTGTGGGCCTGCCACGGCGTCGGCGGCGTCTGGGGCGCATTCGCGACCGGCCTCTTCGCGACCAAGACGATCAACGAAGCGGGCGCCGATGGCCTGTTCTACGGGAATCCAGGTCTCCTGTTGACGCAAGTCATAGCAATCGTCGCTGTTTCGCTCTTCTCAATTGTGATGACCTGGGTGATTCTCAAGGTCATCGACGTGACGATCGGGCTCCGCGTCGGCGAGGAAGAGGAGCGACTCGGCCTCGACGCCTCGCAGCACCGGGAGCCCGCCTACGGGATCTAATCTCCTAAGCGTCTAGCCAAGAGGGCTGTCACATTCGTGGCAGCCCTCTTGAACGTTCCGAATTCCTCGCGAGACGCTTCGGATCTAATTCGCCGGCGACCGACGCGTCGAGCGCCGGCCGACTACGACGTTGCGGCAATCGAACGCGGTGCATACTCGACGTTCGGGTCGAGCGGGAAGATCGGTCGTCGGACCCGCGTGTACGCAAACCGGCGCGTGTTCGGATTCGTGATCCCGGGGGAATCCACCTCGATGATCGCCTTTCCGATTTGTTCGTGAATCTGAAACTCGTCTCGGAAGAGGTGGGCGGACTGCACAACGACGATCCGCCGCGTCCGCGGCTCAATCCCGACTGAGCGGAAGTACTGCGGGTGAATCTGGCTCGATGGGTGCTCCGTCAGAATCACGTCGGTTGCGCCGCATCGAATGACCGCCGTGGTACCCAGCCGAACGGGAAGTCCGAAATGCGGATCGATGAAGTCACCCGAAAAGAGAAGGCGCACCGTGCCCTCGATCGAAACCGGGCGACCATTGGTCGGCTCGTGCTTTCCGCCGACCTCGGACGAGAACTCCGCGCCAACACCAGCTTTCGCCGCCGCTCGCGCAGCGTCGCCATCGCGCACGAAGAGTGCCGCGTCGGGCCAGCCGGCGGCCTTCAACGCCGCCAGAATGGCCGTGCCATCGCCGGGTGAGCCACCGGCGGTGTTGTTCCCCTGATCGGCCAGGATCACGGGCCAACGCGGACTTTCGATCGCTCGTCGGACCGCGACATCCACCGGCGTGAGAACCAATTCGGTCTCGAATCCAGAGCGCGTTCGCCACGCCAGATCGCACAGCTCGGCGACGATGCGATCGGCAAGCTCCGGATTGCGATCGGTCGTCGCCAGCATCGTCATGCCGGCTTCGGGCACGTCCGCGTCACCGAATCCCGCCGCCACCGTTACGTCGAGGACTCCCGGAAGGCGGCTCAACTCGGCGGCGCGGCTGATCAACCAGTACATCGGCGGCTTCAGGAGCGCCAGCGACCCTTCGCTCATACTCATCAGACCCGACTTCACCAGGATCGGTGGCTTCAGCAGCCGACAGACCGGCTTCACTTCGCCCCGCAGCGTTCGCCCAACCAGTTGGGCGCCGGCGTACCCCATCTCGTACAGATCGACGTGCGGCGCGGTCTTGTAGCCGATGATCGCGTCTGCGTGATCGGCCCACGACTCGCCGATGTTCGCGTGGAGATCGAACACGACCACGAGCGGCACCGCGGGGCCGATTGCGCGCCGCACGGCCGCGAGAATATGCGCCTCGGGATCGTCGATCTCCTGGCCGGCCGCCGCGCCGTGCAAATGGAGGAGCACCGCGTCCGCCTTCGCCTCGATCGCGCCACGGACGAGGTGATCGGTCGCGTCGTGGACGACCTCGGATGCGATCGCTCCGGTCGTTGGACCATGCGTCGCGAAGAACATCGGAACCATCGTCAGTCCCTCGGCATCGCAGCCGTCGATGATGCCGCCGATCGTACTCTTGGTTCCGCGATATGTGTCGATGACGTCTTGGCCAGATACGTACGTGCCGTTCTGCTTGATCCGCGCGAGCGTCGTTGACTCCGGATTGAAAGTATTCGTTTCGTGGGAAAACCCGCCGATGGCGACCCGCACTGCTCACTCCTATACTGGCGCCGCTTGGAGGCCACATGATCTACGAAATGCGCGTCTACATTTGCGCCCCGGGTCGCATCGCGGCGCTGCACAATCGGTTCCGGACCACCACCACTCGGAAGTTCCGCGAGCACGGCGTGAAGGTCATCGGCTATTGGACAGACAAGTACGGTGAGTCGAATCGGCTGACGTACATCGTCCAGTGGAAGGACGAGGCCGAACGCACCGCCAAATGGGGCGCCTTCGGGAGCGATCCCGAGTGGCTCGCCGCGCGCGCCGCCTCCGAAGCGCCGGAGAATGGCGGGCCGATCGTCGCCAATGTCATCAACACACTGATGACGCCGACTGATTACTCCGAGCTGCAGTAGAGACATCGCGGAACAAGAGGTTCTTATGGGGCGCTGATCGTCGAGCGATCAACCTTGTGGGCGTGTCCGCATCACGTGGCGTCGTCCATCTCGTCACGACGCTCGATATCCCGGCCCATCGGTGGCGAAGCGCCGTCGTCGCGGCCGGCTACACCTGTGCGATCGCCCCAACGCTCCGGCGACCCGATGGTCAATCGTTCGTGACACCAGACCTTCTCGTTCTCGGTCCAGACGTCCCGGGAGCCGTCGCACTCGCACTAATTGATGCGATTGAGAGCGCGTCGCCCGATCGAAAAGCTCCAGCAGTCATTCGCCTGAGCACCGAACGGACGGATGATGTGCGCGGCGCCGATGGCGAGTACGTCATCGCGGCCGATGCTCACACCGGCGCCCTCTGCGCCCTGGCCTTGGCGCTCTGGCCACAGCCGACCGAGGTCAGTCGACGCTCCTGGTTGATCCGCTTCTGGGAGCGATGGCGTCGCGGAGCGACTGGTGCGTTCGAACGACCTGTGCGCGCAACCGCAATCCCCGTGCTCGAGTCGGACGCCGGCCCCTACTCGTAGTCAGCCGCGCCGGCGCGAGACACGTAGCCGTCCGCGATATCACACGCTACCGAGGCGCGCTCGCGCCGCGCCGGGTCACCGTAGCCGCCGCCGCCCGGCAGGGAGATCACCGCCAGGCTGCCGGCCGGCAATTCGACGGTTGCCTTTGGGTGCTGCGCGACGCCATCGATCGTGAACGATCCGCTCGCGCCAGGCTTGCCACCGAACACACCGCGGGCTGGATAGTTGAAGCGATCGAAGAACGGCGAGAGCCAGACGCGGCAGCCATCTCGCGCCCGCGCGACGATCTCGTGGCCGAGTCCGCCACGCCACTGTCCGGCGCCGCCGGAGTCGATCCGCAGCCGTCGCGCCTCGTAGATCAACGGTGCATGCGCCTCGATCGCTTCCACGGGGAATCCGTGAACGCCGGAGGGAAACGACGTCGCGCTGAAGCCATCGCCGCCCAATCGCGCGCCCATTCCGCCAGCGTTGAAGACGACCAGCACGAAGTGCCGCCCATCGCGATCGTAGCCGTGCCACTGCGTATTCCAGAGCGCGTCGTAACTCTCGGCCAGGATGCGGTCCGGCAATGCGTCAGCCAGCGCCCGGAAAATCAGGCTGGGAACGAAATGACCGATGATGTGCCGGGCCGCCACCGCCGCCGGACGCCGGCAATTCAGGATGCAACCCTCCGGTGCCCTGACATCGACCGGCCGGAACGAACCTTCATTGTTCGGGATTTCGGGCGAGAGCGCCGCCTTCAACGCATACGTCGTGTAGGCGTGTGTGTAGTTCAGCACCACGTTGATTCCGCGATCACTCTCTGGTGACGTGCCCGCGAAATCGGCCTCGATCCGATCTCCCTGCACCCGCAAGGTCACCTTCAGGTCGACAGGATGATCGTATCCGTCGAATCGCCCTTCGGCCGAATACTGGCCATTCGGCAGCGCCAGGATTGCCTCACGCATGGCGCGTTCGGATCGGCCGATGATTTCGACTCCGATCGGGTCCAAATCATCGAGATCGAATTGTTCCAACATTTCGACGACGCGACGCGCGCCCACGTCATTGCCGGCGGCCTGGGCATACAGGTCACCAATCACCTGGTCGGGAACTCGGACATTTGCCGCGATGATGCGGATCACATCGTCATTCACCACTCCGGCGCGAAAGAGCTTCGCGATCGGAATGCAGATGCCCTCTTCGAAGACCTGTCGCGCATCGGCTGAGAACACGCGCCCGCCAATATCGGCCGTGTGACAAATGTTGCCGAAATATCCGACGACTCGGCCGCGATGGAAGACCGGGGTCACGATTGTGACATCGTGATAGTGGCCGGACGTCAGCCACGGATCGTTCGTGATTAGCACGTCGCCTGACTCGAGCCGATCGGCCGGATAGGCCGCCAGGAAATGCCGCATCGCCGACGCGAGCGAATTGATGTGGCCCGGTGTGCCCGTGACCGCCTGGGCGAGCATGTCTCCACGTGCATCGAACACCGCCGCCGAGAGATCGCCCGCCTCGCTCACTGCCGGGGTCAGCGCGGTACGGATCAGCGTCGCCGCCTGTTCCTCGGTGATTGCGATCAGGCGGTTCCAGAGAATGTCCCACGGCAGTGCCCGGCTCATCGAGCCGTCCTCGCCACTTCCAGGAAGTCGCCCTCGAACAAGCGCACACGCCAGCCCGGCGGCACGACAGTCGTCGACTCATCATCCTCGATCAGAACCGGTCCTTCCAGGGTGCGATGGCGCGGCATCGTCTCACGCCGCCACACCGACGCCTCGCTCGGCGCCCCGTCAAACCACGCCGTGCGCGTCAGCGGCGCTGGCGCGTGATCGCCACTGCGGCCGGACACGCGGGGCGCTGGCGGGCGCTCACCCGTGATGGTGACTCGCCACTGGTGCGCCTCAACACCGACGCCGGGTGGTATGCCCCCATAGATCGCCGCGTACGCGTCTTCAAAAGCCGACGTCAGCGCCACGCTACGTGACGCGGCATCGCGTGTGGCATCGAGGGCGGCCTCGGGAATCGTGATCGTCAACTGATGTGCCTGGCCGAGAAAGCGCAGGTCAGTCTGCCGCTCGACCCAGGCGCTCGACAAGTCACTCGACGTATCGAGCGCGAGCAGCGAGAACCCCTCAGCGACCATCGCCGCCAACAGGTGGTCGATGGCGCTCCAGTCCAGGGAGCCATTGACCCGGACAATCTGGGTGCGTGCCAGATCGACGCGAGGCGGCGCCGCCAACAACCCGATCGCCGACCCGATCCCCGCGGCCGGCGGAACGATGATGCGCTCGATGCCCAGTCGAACCGCGACGCCGCAAGCGTGAGCCGGTCCGGCGCCCCCGAATGCGTAGAGCGGCAGCGCGGCCGGGTCGTAGCCGCGCTCGGCGCAGTGCCGGCGAAACGCCAATGCCATGTCCTCGTCGACCGCGTCCCGCACGCGTTCGGCTGCCTCGGTCGGCGCCATACGAAATCGTCGTTCGAGCGCTTCGCGCGCGGCCGGCTCGTCGAGTGCCATCGTTCCACCGAGGAACGAATCCGCGCCGATGTATCCGAGGACGAGATCCGCGTCGGTCACCGTCGGTTCCGCGTCGGGCCGGGTTTGGCCGTCGATCGTGGGATAACAGGCCGGGCCGGGCACGGCCCCGGCGCTTTCAGGTCCGACGCGAACGCGTCCGACGCGATCGACTCGCGCGATCGATCCACCGCCGGCGCCGATCTCGATCAACTCGACGCTCGGGACCTGGAGCGGCAGTCCGGAACCGCGCGTGAATCGATAGACACGGCCGACCTCGACCTCGGGACTGATATCTGGCTCCACCCGCCCGTCTTGGTGCGACCGGACGACGCAGGCCTTGGCCGTCGTGCCCCCCATATCGAATGAGAGCGCGCCGGCGAGCCCAAGTCGTTCGCAGTCCGCGGCCGCGGCCAGCGCGCCAGCAGCCGGTCCGGATTCGACCAACCGGATCGGATATGCCGCGGCGGTGGCGGGACCGACCACGCCGCCGCTCGAAGTCATGATCGTCAGACGGGAATTGGGGATGACCGAACCGATGCCCGATTCCAGGCGTGTCAAGTAGTCGGCCGCGATTGGCTGTGTGTACGAGTTGGCGGTGGTCGTCACCATGCGCTCGTACTCGCGAATTTGACCCGACACGCGAAACGACGTTGACACCGGAACAGACGGGTGCGCGGCGCGCACGATTCGTTCGGCCTCGCTCTCGTGGACGCTGTTGGCGTATGAGTGGAGGAAGACAATCGAGATCGCATCGGCGCCGGCGGCGATCAACGACTGCGCCGCCACGCGCACACCTTCCTCATCGAATGGTCGATAGATCGTGCCATCGACCAGAATTCGCTCGCTGATCTCTCGCCGCATGGCGCGCGCGACGAGCGCCGCCGGCCGCTCGATTCGCAGGTCATACATGTCGAATCGGTGCTGGCGCGCGATCTCCAACGTGTCGGCATACCCCTCTGTCACCAGGAGTCCAACGTTCGCGCCGCGCCGCTGCACGATCGAGTTCGTGATCAACGTCGTCGCGTGAGCGACGGCCCCGTCCGTCACGGCGTCGGCCACCTCAGCCAGCGCCACGCGCAATCCATGTTCGACCGCGTCATCGGGGCGATCCGGCGTCGTACGAACCTTGGCGATTGCGATGATTCGGCCAGCGTCATCCGTGACGCAGACATCGGTGAACGTACCACCGATATCGACTCCGATCCGAAACGCCACGAGCGGGCAGTGTAAGGCAGACGCTGATCGCGAGCGCCGTTGAAACGCCCTACAGTGCCAGCTTCACCACGATGAGTCGTTTCGAGCGCGGTGTCCCGATCTGGTTCTATGCTGGCGGCGCGCTCGGACCGTTTGCCGGCGGAATCATCGGGGCGATCCTGCCGGCACTGCGCGCGTCATTCGGCGCCGATCTCGCGCTCGCGTCGTGGACCGTTCCCGCTTATATGGCGCCCTTCGCCGTGTTTCAGCTCGTATCCGGCGCATTTTCCGACCGTGTTTCACGTCGTGTCGCACTCGGGATTGGCTTCAGCCTATACACGCTGGCATCGTTGGTCTGCGCCATCGCCCCGGGAATGGAGTGGTTCATTGCGGGCCGCGCCCTTCAGGGCGCCGCCAACGCATTCACGACGCCGATCCTCATTGCCGCGACGGCCGATCTCGTCCCGCGAGAGCGGCTGGGCCGCGCGCTGGGAGCGTTCGTCAGCGTCAACATGATCGGCGGATTCGCCGCGCCGCTGGTCGGAGGTGTTGGCGCCGAGATCGACTGGCGGTACGTATACGTCGTCACCGCGCTCATTTCATTGGTCCTCGGCATCTTGTACGACCATATCCTGGCTGGCCAGCCACGGCGCGCCCACGGAACCGCTACGCCGCTCGGTCAACTGCTGGCCAGCGCGCTCGACCGCCGCGGACTTCTGGTCGGTCTGGCGGCCTTTCTGGCCCAGGTCGGCACGTTCGGCTCGTCGTACCTCTGGTCGACCTACCTCGTCGATCGCTGGCAGCTCGATCTCTGGCTTGCCGGGGTTATCTCCAGCGCCCTGGGCCTGACTGGCATTCTGGCCGCGCCGATCGCCGGGCGGCAGTGCGACCGACACGGACCAATTCCGGTCCTGATGGCCTCCGCCGTTCTGGCCGCGCTCGCCGGCGTTGGACTCGCCTTCGCGCCGACGCCATGGGTGTTCTTCATCTTCACGATTCTGCTTGGCGCCGGGTACGGCGCGGTCTGGGCAGCCATGCCGAATCTCGTTCTCTCGGTGCTCCCCGACCCTCGCGTCCGTGGAACCGCGATATCCATCAATGCCACATTCCGCTTCGGCAGCTCGGCCATCTCTCCGGCGTTCTTCACGCCCGTCTATGCTGGCTTCGGTGGTGGCGTATTCCTCGTCGCGACGCTGTCGGCCACATTGCTCCTGGGCCTCGTCGCATTGGTCCCACGTTCGGCACCGCGTCGGACGTGAATGAGGTGATGGCGATGCAGCCGCTGGGCTAACATTGCCGAAACCGACCGACCGGTCGGTCTTTTCTGGAATGATGATCGAGACAGAATCGCGGGCTCAGGTCCGGACGCGCGAGCGGCACGAGCGCATTCTTGACGCTGCCCTCGACGTCATCGTGTCGCGCGGTTATCAGGCCACCGCCGTATCCGATATCGCCACTGCCGCCGATACGTCGAAGGGTGGCGTCTATTTCCACTTTCCGGGCAAGGACGCGATCTTCCTGGCGCTGATCGATCGATCAGCGCGCCTTCTGCGCGAGCGTGTTATCGCGCGAATCGGCGCGGAAACCGACCCGACTCGGCGGCTCGACGCGGCGCTCGGCGCGCTGGTCGACGTCTTCGGAACACATCGGCGCCTGACTCGGCTGTTTCTCGTCGAAACACCCGGCGCCGGACCGCGCTTCTACACCAAGACACTCGAACTGCACGGTGACTTCATCGAGATAATCGCGGCCGAGCTCGACGCTGCGGTCGCCGCTGGCACGATCGCGCCGCACGATACGCGCCTGATCGCGCAAGCATGGTTCGGCGCCATCAACGAAGTCGTCAGCCAATGGGCGGTGGATACGAGCCCCCATCCGCTCGGCGAATCGTTGCCCGGACTCCGCGGCCTGCTCCTTCGGGGCGTCGGAATGGCAGTCTCATGACCGCACATTCGGCCGGTACGCGCTCCTCCATCGCGGAGCCTGTGATGTGCACGGCATCGCCCAGCACAATCGATCCGCTCGACGCATTCGCCGAGGCGTGCCGCACCGGCGAAAATGCGACCTACTGGGAAAGGCCCGACGACGGATTCGCGTTCGCCGCGATTGGCGCCGCGGCTGAACTCGCCGTGTGCGGGCCAGACCGCTTCTCGGCGGCCGTGGAGTGGCTCAAGACGATCGCCGGCCACGGTGGCGATCACGCCGGGACTACGTGGCCCGACCCATCGCGACCCCTCATCGTGGCCGGATTCTCGTTCGACCACCTCGTTGGCGAGTCGTCGCCCTGGCACGATTTCGGCGCGGCGAATCTCACGGTGCCGCGAACGGCCGTCGTTCGGACTGCCTGCGCATCGTGGCGACAGACCAATATCGGCGCCGGTTCCGTCGACCGCCGCGGGGCCGGGAATGGCCTCAGGCGCCTGTCTTCGGAACCGCCGGCCGATCGATCGCGTGCTTCGTGGGAGCGCCTCGTCGAGCGGGCAGTCGCCGCGATCGATACCGGTCCCCTTGAGAAGGTCGTCCTGGCGCGAACGATGACGGCTTCCTCCCCGCTTACCGCAACGCCCGAGCGGTGCATCGCCGCGCTCCGCAACGCGTTTCCCCACTGCGCGATCTTCGCGGTCCGCCGCGGTCCCCGGACGTTCGTCGGCGCATCGCCGGAGCGCCTGGTACGCTGCCGAGTCGGCGAAATCGAGGTCAGCGCTCTGGCAGGCACCGCGCGGCGGGGCGACGATGACGAGGACGATGCTCGCATCGGAGAGGCGTTTCTTGCGAACGCGAAGGATCGTCACGAGCACGCCATCGTCGTCCGAATGCTCGTAGGCAGCCTGCGCCATCTCTGCGATCGACTGGATTGGCCGACGACGCCGGAGCTGCTTCGGATGCGCAACGCGCAGCACCTTCATACGCCGATCCGCGGTTCGCTCCGGGTCGGAAACGGCATCCTGGACGTCGTGGCGGCGTTGCACCCGACCCCGGCAGTCGGAGGCTGGCCGGCCGACGAGGCGCGCGCGTTCATCGCCGAAAACGAGGGGATCGACCGCGGCTGGTACGCCTCGCCGGTCGGATGGATGAGCGGCCCGGACGCCGGCGAGTTCGTCGTCGGCCTGCGGTCAGCCCTGCTTCATGACAATGGAACCGCCCAACTCTTCGCCGGGAATGGCATCGTCGCCGATTCCGATCCGGGCGCGGAATACGAGGAGACGCGCCTGAAGCTTCGGCCGATGCTCGAGGCCCTGGGCGTGACCGAGTGACGCGACCGTACGCGGCGATTCTCCGCGATCACGTCGGCGCGATCATCGAAGAACTCATCGGCGCCGGTGTTCGCCACATCGTCGTATCACCAGGGTCGCGCTCGACTCCGCTGGCCATTGCCGCGATCGAGTCGAAGGCGCTACGCGTCTGGATGAACTACGACGAGCGATCGGCGGCATTCTTCGCCGGTGGGATAGCACGGGCGGAGCGACAACCGGTTGCGCTCCTCTGCACCTCCGGCACGGCCGCCGCAAACTACCTGGCCGGTCTCGCCGAAGCACGACTGGCGCGCGTCCCCCTCGTCGTCCTGACGGCCGACCGTCCGCCCGAGCACCGCGACAGCGGCGCGGCGCAGACGATCGCGCAGGTCGATCTCTACCGACGCCACGTCGCGTGGTCGATCGATCTGCCGCCACCAGATGCCGGTACGAGTCTTCGCCACGTCCGCGCCACGATCTGTCGCGCAGTCGCGCTCTCGCTCGAACCGCCAGCCGGTCCGGTTCACATCAACGTCCCCTTCCGCGAACCGCTCATTCCGGCGGATTCGGATGTGGCGACCGACGCGACAGTCGCTCTGTCCCGGCCTTCGAACGGCTCGGCGCGCGTCTTGCGCTCGACGCGGCTGCCCTCGCCCGAGCTCATCGGCGAACTCGCGCGTCTGTGCGACGCGAACGAGCGTGGATTGATCGTCGTCGGTCCGTCCGAGGACGAATCTCTCCCGGCCGCGCTCGCGCAGATGTCCGATCGACTCGGCTACCCGATTCTGGCGGATCCACTGTCTGGACTCCGGTCCGGGCGCCACGATCGTGCGAACGTAATCGACACGGCCGACGCCTTGCTCCGGATTGAGGGCTTCGCCGCGGCACACTGTCCCACACTGACAATACGATTCGGCGCAATCCCGACATCGAAACCCGTGACGACGATGCTCGAATCGGTGGTCGATGCCACGCACATCGTCGTGGACGATGCACCGGAATGGCGAGAGCCGTTCAGCATCGCATCGATGCACGTCTGGTGCGATCCAACCGCGCTCGCGTCGGCCATCGCCGCCTCGGTCGCCTCGGCCGCCGCTTCGGATCGCACGCGCACCTGGATCGACGGGTGGCGTTCCTCATCTCAGGCGGCTCGCCGCGCGATCGATGATGCGGCCATCGGATTCAACGAGCCGTTCGAGGGCCGAGTCTTCACGGAGATCGCGAACATGCTCGACGACGAGACGGCTCTCTTCGTCGGAAACAGCATGCCAGTGCGGGATCTCGATGTGTTCTTCCCCACGAGCGCTCGTGTCGGGCGAATCATGGGCAATCGCGGCGCGAACGGCATCGACGGAGTCGTTTCATCCGCGCTCGGCATCGCCGCGACCGGCCGGCGCGTCGTGCTCGTCCTCGGCGATCTCTCCGCGTTTCACGATCTCAACGGACTGTTGGCCGGGCGTCGAAACGGCATGAATGCGACGATCGTGGTCGTCAATAACGACGGCGGCGGTATCTTCTCGTTCCTGCCCCAGGCGGGCATACCGGACCATTTCGAGACGCTGTTCGGCACCCCACACGGTCTCGACTTCGCCGGCGCGGCGACGCTGTACGGGGTACGTCACCAACTGTGCGGCGACTGGACGGCGTTCGGCGACGCGGTCAGGCGATCCCTCAACGGGACCGGCATTGACATCATCGAGATCCGAACCGATCGTACCCGCAACGTCACACTCCATCGCGCCGTGTGGGCACGCGTCGCGGCGGCGCTCGCGGAAGATAACCGATGACTCGCGTCGACATTCGCGGCGTGCACGTGAACGTCGAGCGCAGGGGACCGGTAACTGGACGGACGCTTCTCGCCTTGCATGGTTTCACCGGCAGCGTCGCGACCTGGCATCCGTTCTTGGCCGAGTTCAGTCGGCACGTATCGATCCTCGCCGTCGACGCCCTCGGGCACGGCGGCTCCGATGCGCCATCTGATCCGACGCGATACGCTGTCGCCGAAGCCGTGCTCGATCTCGCCGCGGTCCTCGAACGGTTCTCGATCGACGCCGTTGTCCTGCTCGGATACTCGATGGGTGGCCGAGTCGCACTCGAGTTTGCGCTGACATTTCCCGAGCGAACGCGATCGCTGATTCTCGAGAGCGCTTCGCCGGGCATCGTCCATCCACGGGAGCGGAGAGTGCGTCAGTCTACCGACGCGAAACTGGCCGAGATCGCCGAACAGCGGGGCATCGCCGCCTTCGTCGATCGCTGGGAGCTTGCGCCGATCTTCGCCTCACAGCGGGCAATGCCCGATGACCGTCGAGCCGCCTTGCGTGCCGGCCGCCTCGCTCAGAATCCGTGTGGCCTCGCGAACAGCCTGCGCGGCGCCGGGCAAGGAGTCGCGCCGGAAGCGTGGTCGCGCCTCGGCGACTTGGCGATGCCGGTCAAACTCATCGTCGGGGCGCTCGACGAGAAGTACGTCGCGATCGGCCAGAAGATGACCACCGTGATATCGCGAAACGATCTGACGATCGTCCCAGACGCCGGTCACTCCGTACACCTGGAAACGCCGGAGGTATTCTCTCACACCGTTATGTCATTCTTGGAGGTACCGCGTGCCGCATCCATGGGTTAGGACTGGTGAATACAAGGACATCATTTACGAGACGCTCGATGGAATCGCTCGCGTGATGATCAACCGACCCGAGGTCCGCAACGCGTTCCGACCGCTGACAGTTCGGGAGATGCTCGCCGCGTTCGATCGGACGCACGAGGATCCCGCGATCGGT
Organism: Chloroflexota bacterium; assembly: GCA_004297775.1. Classification (GTDB taxonomy): domain Bacteria; phylum Chloroflexota; class UBA6077; order FW602-bin22; family FW602-bin22; genus FW602-bin22. The sequence goes on from SCUE01000027.1 coordinate 172,999, forward strand.
GTCGTCCTGTTGACCGGCGCCGGTGACAAGGCATTCTGCTCCGGCGGCGACCAGAAGGTCCGTGGCGCCGGCGGGTACGTCGGCGACGACGGTGTTCCGCGACTCAACGTCCTCGAGTTACAGCGCAAGATTCGCACGATGCCGAAGCCGGTCATCGCGGTCGTCAACGGCTACGCGATCGGCGGAGGCCACGTGCTGCACATCGTTTGCGACCTCTCGATCGCATCCGAGAACGCCATCTTCGGGCAGACCGGGCCACGCGTCGGCAGCTTCGACGCCGGCTACGGCGCGACACAGTTGGCCCGCATCGTCGGCCACAAGAAGGCGCGCGAGATCTGGTATCTCTGCCGTCAGTACACGGCCGCCGAGGCGCTGACGATGGGTTTGGTCAACACGGTCGTGCCGCTGGACCGATTGGAGGACGAATCGATCGCCTGGGCACGGGAAATACTCGAGAAGAGCCCGATGGCGATCCGATTCCTGAAAGCAGCGTTCAATGCCGATACCGATGGGTTGGCCGGCCTGCAACAGCTCGCCGGCGACGCGACGCTGCTGTACTACATGACCGAAGAGGCGCAGGAGGGGAAACGCGCGTTCATCGAGAAGCGCAAGCCGGACTTCTCCCGCTTTCCGCGCTTTCCGTGAGCCAACGGTCAATCGCCGCTTCGCGATCATCGATATCGTCGTGGCGTGTCTGGGTGCTCGCGGCGCGCCCGGCGACATTGCCAGCCGCGATCGTGCCGGTTCTGGTCGGGACGGCCGCCGTGATCGTGCCTCACGGGATTCGGATCCTTCCTTTCTTGGCCGCGCTTCTCGCCTCGATCCTGATCCAGGTCGGCACGAATCTGGCCAACGACTACTTCGACTTTCGCAAAGGCGCCGACACGGCCGAGCGCCTCGGGCCAGTCCGGGTCACACAGGCCGGGCTGGCCTCGGCGAACGAGACCCTCGCGGCAACGGGCATCGCGTTCGCCCTGGCGACGCTCTGTGGCACGTACTTGACCTTCATCGGCGGTTGGCCGATCCTGGCGATTGGCGCGTTGTCGATCCTTTCCGGCGTAGCCTACACCGGCGGGCCCTGGCCACTCGGCTACAACGGCCTCGGCGATATCTTCGTGTTCCTCTTCTTCGGCCTGATCGCGGTCGTCGGCAGCGCCTACGTTCAAATAGGTGGTATCGACCCCGTTGCCGCCGTGGCCGCGATCCCGATCGGGTGTACCGTCACCGCAATCCTCGTCGTCAACAATCTGCGCGACACGGATACCGATCGAACGGCCGGAAAGCGAACGCTCTCGGTCCGATTCGGTCGACGGTTTGCGCGTGTCGAGTATGCCGCCCTCGTCCTTGGCGCGTACCTGTTTCCGCCGCTCCTCTTCGGTCTCGGCGCGATCGAACGGCCGCTGTGGCTGCCCTATCTGTCGCTGCCACTTGCGATCGGGCTCGTCCGCGTCGTGGCGCGATCGAACGACGGTCGGACACTGAACCTAGCTCTGAAGCGCACCGGCCAACTCCATCTCTTCTTCGGCGGCTTTCTCGCTCTGGCGCTGGCGTGGCCGATCCTCATCGGCTGAACGTCGCGCGCGCCGCGGCGTTCGAGTACCGCCTGGCGCTTCGACGCCCGTTCACGACCGGACACGGCACACTCGGCGTCCGTCAAGGCTTCCTCCTCAGCGTCACTGATTGCGACGGAATCGTTGGATGGGGCGAGGCAGCCCCGCTGGCGCAGTTCGGCGGTGATCTCGCCGCGACGCGGCGGACACTCGCGACGTTTGTTCGACGGGCAAGCGAGACCGGCGCGATCGCCGATCTCGACACGGACACTCTGGCCACACACCCATCGACTGCGCCGGCCGCGTGCGCCATTGAAACAGCCATCCTCGATATCACGTCCCGCCGCGCCGGCGTATCGATCGCCGCGCTCATGGGATCATCGGCGCGCGAAGTCGCGGTCAATGCCGTGATCGGTCACGCGACCCTTGACGAGTCGGTCGACGCGGCGCGAAACGCGGCATTGGCCGGTTACACGGCGGTCAAGGTCAAGGTCGGCACCGCGGTGTCACTTGCGGAAGACGTCCGCCTTGTCGCCGCGATTCGCGATACAATCGGCCCTCAGATCGAGCTTCGGCTCGACGCGAACGGCGCATTCGATGAAGCGACGGCGCGGGTGTTCATCGATACCGTGGCGCGCCTTCGAATCGCCTACATCGAACAACCGACGCCACCGGGTGACGCGGCCGCGTTGGCGCGGCTGACGCGCGACGGCGTCATTCCGATCGCGGCCGACGAATCCGCCGCGACCCAGGAGAGCGCCCACCGTGTCGCGCGGGAGCGACTGGCGGACGTCATTATTCTCAAGCCGATGATCCACGGCGGAATCGCGTCCACATGCCGGATCGCCGAAGTCGCGCGCGCCAACACAATGGTGGCGATCGTGACGACGACGATCGACGCCGGAATCGGCACCGCCATGGCCCTTCATTGCGCCGCCCTCATCGATCCCGGCCGAGCCCATGGCCTGGGTACGGCCGCGCTACTGGTCGATGACTTGACCGACGGCGCCCCTCGCATCCTCGTCGGCCGAATGGCCGTCCCTGGATCGGGCCTGGGCGTCATCCCACACCGCTGGTCCGACGTGGCGGGTTGCTCAGTGGTACCACTTGGCGAGTCGATCGGGTGACGACGATTCCGGACTGGCTCGGCCAGCGCGCGCGGACCACGCCGGAACGGATCGCGCTGTCGTACCAGGGGACTTCCGTCACGTATGGCGATCTTGAACAAAGCGTCGCCGCGCTCGCGGGAGGATTCGTCGAGCGTGCGCACGGCGTTGGCACGCGCATCGCTCTGCTCGGCGCGAACAGCCTGCGCTACGCCGAATGCGTCCACGCGGTTTCGCGGGCGGGCGCGATCCTCGTGCCACTCAACGCACGACTGACCGCGGCCGAGATCGCTTTCCAGATCGACGATTGCCAACCGACTGTCCTGCTGGTCGATCCGGATTCCGCCGAATTGGCGCGCGACGCGGTCAGCGCGGCGCAGTCGTCAACCAGGCTCGAGTTTCTCGATCGGCTGGAACCCGGATCGCCGTTGCTGCCACGTCCGGTCGATCTGGCAGCGCCACACAGCATCCTCTACACGTCCGGGACGACCGGCCGACCAAAAGGCGCAGTCCTGACGAACGGAAACCATTGGTGGAGCGCAGTCGCATCGGCGTTGAACCTCGGCATCGACCAACACGATCGATGGTTAGCAACGCTGCCGTTGTTCCACGTCGGCGGTCTGTCGATTCTGCTGCGCTCAACGATCTACGGCACGACCGCGGTGATCCATCGTGGGTTCGATCCGGAAGCGGTCGGCCGGGCGCTGACGACGGAGACCGTCACAATTGTCTCGCTCGTAACCGCCATGCTCGATCGGCTGCTGTCGTCGGGCCCATTCGATTACTCGGGGCTGCGCGCGGTGTTACTCGGCGGCGGCCCGGCGCCCCGCGCGCTGTTCGAACGCGCCGCCGCGCAATCCGTGCCGGTTATTCAGACCTACGGCCTGACCGAAGCCGCTTCGCAGGTCGCGACGCTGGCGCCCGAGGACGCGCTGCGAAAGCTTGGATCGGCCGGCAAGCCATTGATGCCGACCGACCTGCGGATCGATGGCGATGGCCGTGCCGGCTCGATCGGTGAAATCGGCGTGCGCGGGCCGACGATCTCGCCCGGATACTGGCACTCGGCGCGCGGAGTGACCTCCGTGACCGAGGACGGGTGGTTTCACACCGGCGACCTCGGTTATCTCGATGACGATGGATACCTGTACGTCGTCGATCGTCGGGACGATATGTTCGTCTCGGGTGGCGAGAACGTCTATCCGGCCGAGGTAGAGGCGGCCCTCGTCGGGCACCACGCCGTCGCCGAGGCAGTCGTTGTCGGAGTTCCCGATCGCGAGTGGGGCGCGATCGGCGCGGCTGCGATCGTGCTTCGACCCGGCGCCGATCCAACGAGCGAGGAATTGGCGCGGCACTGCCGTTCGGTGCTGGCCGGCTACAAGGTTCCGCGCGTCTTTCGATTCGTGCCAGACGTACCGCGCACCGCCTCGGGCAAACCGTTGCGGCGCGACGTTCGCCCGTGGTTCGCATGACGGCGCTTCCGTACTGCGAGACCGGCGTCGGCGCACCAGTGCTGCTCATCCACGGCCACTTCGCGAATGCGACCACGGCCTGGTCTGAGCAATGGAAATCGCCGACGCCGGGGATGCGACTGATCGCGCCGGATCGACGCGGCCACGGTGCCGCGCCACGAGAGCCGCGCCCATACACGATCGCGGGCGACGCGGACGACATGGGCGACGTGCTCGACCGCGCCCACGTCGATCGCGCCCACGTGATCGGCCACTCGTCCGGCGCCGCGGTGGCACTTGCGCTCGCAGAGATGGCGCCCGGGCGGATCGCGTCGCTACACCTGATCGAGCCGCCTTTCCTGGCCCTTGCGCCAGACGATCCGGACTGCGCCGCGATGCTCCGCCGGACCAGTCCTCTGTTCGGCGACCACGCCACGCCGAGCGAGCAACTCGCGGCACAGTTCATCGAGGCCGTGGCCGGCCGTGACGCCACGGACCGTCTGCGCTCTCGATCAGTATGGCCGGCGATCGTGGCCGAGGCCGAGGCACTCCGCTGGTCGGAGATACCGGCCGAGTGGCGGCCGGCGACGTGGCCGAACGTGGAAACGCCAGTCACAATCTATCTGGGCGGTCGCAGCAACTCGACTTTCGGGACCGTCGCAGACGCGATCGTCCGGCTTCGACCGTCCACGGAGATCGTGACCATCGCCGAGGCCGGCCACGACGTTCAGCGCGCAAGCGCCGCCTTCGCGGCGGCGCTCCGCGTCAGAATCAGCCCTTGACGCCGCTGACGACAACGCCTTGAATGAAGTAACGCTGAGCCACGAAGAAGATGAACATGACCGGGATGAGCGAGATCGTGGACATCGCCATCAAGCCGCCGAAATCGGTGCCGTACCGGCTGTTCAGCATCGCCATTCCGAGTGGAACGGTGAACAGTTCGATTCGGTTCAGATAAATCAACGGCCGCTCGAACGCGTTCCAGTGGTACTGGAAGGAATAGATCGCCGCGACGCCTAGCACCGGCGTCGACAACGGCAAGATAATTCGCCAGAAAAGCTCGAACCAACCGCAGCCATCGATGCGCGCCGCGTCGTCCATCTCGAGCGGAATCGTCATCATGAACTGCCGCATCAAGAAGATCACAAACGGACTGCCCGTCCACTCCGGCGCCAGAAGCGGCAGGAACGTATTGATCCAGCCGATCTTGGCGAAGATGACGTACGTTGGGATGAATGTCACGTGCGCCGGCAGCATTAGTGTCGAGATCATGATGATGAATACCTTGTCGCGGCCCGGCCAGCGCATCCGCGCAAAGGCGAACGCGACGACCGAGCTGGACACGATCACGCCCATCATACCGGTGAGCGTCACAAAGACTGTATTTCGATAGAACATTTCGAAGGGTAGGTTCGCGAACGGACGGGTGTAGTTCGTCCAGATGAGCTCGGACGGCAAGAGTAGCGGCGGATTGAGCAACATTTCGCTTATCGGCGTCACCGACGACTTGATCATCCAGAGAAACGGGAACGTGAAAAGGAGCGTGCCGATGACGACGGTCGTATACAGAAGCACCCGGCCGAGCCGTCGCATGACGACCTCACGACTGAGGGCACGGCGGCGCACGGTTGTGGCAGCGACGCTCATCGACGCAGCCCCCCTTCGTAGTAAACCCAACGGTTCGAACTGCGGAACACAATCATCGTGAAGATCAGGATCACGACGAACAGAACCCACGCGATCGCCGAGGCATAGCCGAACGAGAAGTTCTGGAACGCCTTCCGGTAGATCAACAGCACCATCGTGAGTGTTGCGTTATTGGGGCCACCGTTGGTCAAAACGAACGCCTGCGTGAAGACCTGGAACGATCCGATCATGTTCAGCACGACGTTGAAGAAGATAGTCGGCGTCAACAGCGGCAAGGTGATCCGGAAAAACACCTGCACCGCATTTGCGCCGTCGATCTTCGCCGCTTCCTCCAGTTGGGTCGGTATCGACTGCAGTCCAGCAAGGTACAGCAGCATGTTTGTCCCAGCGCCCCAGAGCGCGATCATCGCGAGTCCCGGCAGCGCCCAATCCTCGGACCAGAACCACCGCGGACTCTTCAGGCCGAAGAATTCAAACACGATCGCGGAAATCCCGAACTCGGGATGAAGAACCATGATCCAGACGATCGCGACCGCGACACCCGTCACCAGCGCCGGCATATAGAAGAGCGTTCGGAATATCCCCTGAAACTTCATGTGTTGATTCAGCAGGACCGCGATCGACAGCGCGATCAGTGTCGCAAGCGGCACCGCGATCACCGTGTACATCACGGTGACTTTGACCGCTTGCATGAAGAGGGGCTCCTCTGTGAACAAGTACCGGTAGTTATCAATCTCGATAAAATCGGATTTGCTCAACAGATCGGTCGACCAGAAACTGAGTCCAAGCGAGAACAGAATCGCACCGGCTTGGAAGAGAACGAAATGGATAAGGTACGGCGTCGCGAACACCCACCCGAGGATTGATTCGGCGCGGCGCTGCGAATACACGCGCTCGACGATGAGCGTCGCGCCGAAGATCAGCGTGTAGCCGATCACCGCGACGCCCAGCGCCTTCAGCGCGGTGTCAATGACTTCGGCGCCGGTCGAGGGGAGGAAGCCGAGGGCGACGGCAAGAGCCGCCGCCCCCAGCGCGGACAGAGCAAGTACTGACCGCTGCACAGATGGCCTAGCGGCTGCCGGTCTTCTGTGCCTTGGTGACCTGCTCCGCGACCTCCTTCAAGTACGACGTCGGCGTGCCACCGGTGACGAACATCTTCTCGAGGGCCGGGACGATGAGCTGCTGCGCCGAGACGTTGTCCTTGAAGAACTCGCGCCCGGACGGATAGCCCATCTCCATCGCCTCGACGGCGACCTTGAGATTGACATCCTTCAGGGCCGGGCGGGCCTTCACGACCTCGGCCTCCCACAGCTTCAGGATCGAGTGGCGAATCGGAACACGTCCGGCCGCCTTGACCACGACTTCGAGCTGGTTCGTCGGGCCAACCGCCCACTTGACGAGATCCCAGGCCTGGTCGAGGTTCTTCGAACCCTTCCACATCGAGTAACCATCAGTCGTGCCGAGCACTTTGCGCTGCCCGGTTGGACCCTTCGGCGTGTGCGCGTAGGCCCAGGGGAACTTGCCCTGGATGCCGTTGTCCATCTCGAACGGATAGATGCCCTCTTCGTTCATCGAAAACTTCCCGGTCGGGAAGTGCAGGACCGACGACTGCCGTTGGATGTCGAGCGGCTGCAGCATCACCTGCTCGTCCCACATCAGCTTGCGCGTCCACTCGAACGCCGCCAAAGCCTTCTCCTCGCCGAAGATGGCCCGGGTGTTGTCCTTTGGATCGACAGTTCCACCGCCCCAGATGACCGGCTTGTACCAGTAGCGGTCCCAGCCCCACGCCGGGTAGAGCAGACCGTAGCGGGTCGTCTTGCTGCCTTCCTTCTTGGTCAGCTTGCGAGCCGCGTTCGCGTAATCATCGTGCGTCCAGTCGAGCGTCGGATACTTCTGGCCGACCTCATCGAAGTGGTCCTTGCGGTACCAGGTGAACATGATGTTCACATAGCGCGGCATGCCGAACCGAATGTTGTTCAGCCACGGCATGACGAAGTCACGCCACTGCCAATCGTAGAAGTCCTTGATGTCCTCGGGTTTCATGTCTCGCTTGACATACGGCTCGACATCGACAACCTGACCCCGCTCGACGAATGGCGGCATGATGTCGCCCCACATGTCGAACACGTCCGGCGCCGTGCCGGCAACCATCGAGGCGACGAGCTTGTTGATCCAGTCGTCCGGCGTCGGCTGCAGGGTGACCTTTCCGACGTTCGGGTTCTTGTCGGCAAAATCGGGGAGAACCTTGGCCGTGCCGGCGATCCAGAAGTCGCTGGCGCTCATCTGCCAGAGAAGGTCAGTCTTGCCCTTGCCCTGGACCGTGAGCGACGGCCGCGGCGTGTTCGTTGGCGCGACGGCCGGCGCGGCGGCTGGCTTCGTCGGTGCCGGGGCCGGGACCGCCGTGTTCGTCGGCGCGGCGGGCTTGGTGGGCGCCGGCGCCGCGACGGCGGCGGGCTTGGTGGGCTCTGGCTTCGGCGCTGGTGCCGCGGGGGGAGGAGCCGCCGGCGCGGGCGCGGCGGGCTTGGCTGGGACCGGCGTTGCGGTCGGAGCCGGAGCGGCGCAAGCCGCCAGCAACACCGAACCGAGTGCGCCCGCGCCCATCACGAGGAAGCGGCGCCTGGGAAGAGATAGACGCATAGTGTCACCTTCCTTCGCGAGGAAATGTCGCCGGTACCTGCTACGTGGCAGAGAGCCGTCGCATCCGCAGATTACCACGTTCTCATCGTGTCTGTGTCAAGTAAGGGCAAATCGGCCCGCATCGGCGCACTCGAGTTGTCGGGCATCGTCCCTCCGTGGCAGCATGCTGATCGCAATCGTCGCGGCACGAGGGCGCGCCGGGGCTCCCCACTCCGCGATTCCGCGCATTTGGCAGGGAGCGATCGTGGCAAAAACGGGCGTTGGCATCATCGGATCGCGCTTCATGGCGAACATTCACGCCGATACGGTCACTCGAAATCCCGATGCCGAACTGATAGCGGTCGCCTCACCGACCGCCGAGCACGCCTCCGCGCTCGCGGCCAAGCACGGCATTTCACGCGTATTCGCTGATCATCGCGACCTTCTGGCGTTACCCGACATCGACCTCGTCGTCGTCTGCACGCCGAATCGCTATCACGCCCCGATCGCGATCGACGCGGCCCGCGCCGGCAAACACATCGTCGTCGAGAAACCGCTCTGCGTCAACGTCGAGGAAGCCGACGAGATGGTCGAGGCCGCCCGCGCGGCGAACGTCAAGCTGATGTACGCCGAGGAGTTCTGTTTCGCTCCGCAGTACGTGCGCGCGCGTGAGATCGTGGCTGAAGGCGGCGTCGGTCGTCTCCACACGGTCAAACACATCGAGAAGTACTTCGGTCCGACCAATCCGATGTACTGGGATATCGCGACGTCCGGCGGCTGGTGCGCCATGCAGTTGGGCAGCCATAGCCTCGGCGTCCTGCGCTGGATGCTGGGCAAACCGCGGGCAATCGCTGTCTACGCCGAAATGCGCCGGGTCCATCATCACGATCGCGGCCTGGGTGAGGACGAATCGATCATCGTCGTCAATTTCGAGAATGGCGCCGTTGGCGTCGCCGAAAACAGTTGGGCACGTCGCGGAGGCATGGATGAGCGCGTTGAGGCGTACGGCTCCGACGGCACCATCTACGCCAGCCTGTACCAGGACAACCATTTTCGCGTCTTCAGCGAACCCGGCTATCGCTACTCGGCGCCCGGCGGCGCGCCGACCCGCGGTTGGACGTACGCCGTCTACGACGAACTCCACAACAACGGTTTCCCTCAGGAACTGAACCATTTCATCGACTGCGTGGCGAATGACCGCCAACCCCAGGAGACGGGCGAGGACGGGCGCTCGGTCCTCGAAATACTGACCGCAGCGTACGAGTCCGCGCGCCTCGGTCGCAAAGTGCCGCTGGAACAGCCATTTCGGCCGGGCGTTGCGCGGCCGATCGACTGCTGGCTAAGAGACTCTGCCGATTAGATCCGAGCGCGGAAAACGATCGCGCGACGGAGCTGAGTGGGAATGCAGGACGCGCGTGTCTGGTCAGGCGCCCAATTCGCGAGTCCGGCTACGACGAACGACGTATCGGAATTTCCCCTAGGGGCGCGAGGTTCGGTCGCCGCGACATTCCTAACGTGTCTCTCATACGGAACGAGGGCGGAGGGACACGATGACCCAGAAGATTCGACTGATGATTGGCTACCGGCATCTGCTGCTGCGACAAGCGCTGCGGACCGCGCTGACGGCACTCGGCGATGTCGACATCATCCACGAGGCGAGGGATGGCAAGGACGCCATCGAGAAGGCGGCGGAATTGGATCCAGACGTCATTCTGATGGATACGCAAATGCCGATCGTCTCGGGCGTGGAAGCGACCGCGCACATTCGTCGGGAAAGCTCCCGGTCGCGCGTATTGCTGATGACGCTTGGCGCCGACGATGAAATCATCCTGAGTATCCTGCGCGCTGGCGCGGCCGGATGCATCTTGAAGGACGCCGATCTCGGCGAACTCGCGAAGGCGATTCGGACGGTCGCGCGGGGCGGGACGTATCTGTCCCCGGAGATCTCGGATCGTATGGTCCAGAACTACGTGCGGTTCTCGGAGCGGCCACGCGAGGCCGACGTTCGCCCGAGACGTGACCTCCTGTCGGTTCGCGAGCGCGAGGTTCTGCAGAAGGTCGCCGAGGGTATGGGCAATCAGGCGATCGCGCGACAACTGACGCTGTCGGTCAAGACGGTCGAGGCGCACAAGGCCCACATCGCACAGAAGCTGGGCGTTCGCGGGCGGACCGAGCTGATCAAGTACGCGATTCGCAAGGGACTCATCGAGCTCGAGTCCGTGGCGCCAATGCGCGAAGCGATCGCGGCATAGGCCGGCAATTCGGATCGGCGGAGGTGCCGGGGAGCAACCGGCGCCGAACACCCTTTACCGGTGGCCGCCCGTCCTCCAGCCCTCATCGCCGGCTTGGATGAACACGCAGTCCGTCTGTATTGGCTTGGTGGGTTCGGCGTGGGCATAGCGGACGCACGACTGTTTCCGTGATCGGATCGAAGCGACCGTGCCAAACTCCATTCTGTGAAACGGCGCGCTCTGCTCGGGCTGGTCGCGGCATCGGTTATCAGCAGTGCCTGTGGGTCGCTCGCGACCCTCGGTTCGACGCCAATCGCCGCGCAGCGACGATCGACGCCGACGACGGGTTCCGCGCCACCCGTCACTCCGACCGTTGGGCCAGCAACGCCTTCGGCGAGCCAAGCCGCCGCGCCACCGCCTACCGCGCCGTCGACGTCGACCGCCCGTGCCGTCGCGGCCGGCCCGACGCCGACTGCCTCGGCGACCACGCCAACGGCGCCGACTGCGACGCGCGATCCGCGCCTACCAATCGTGGCGACGATCGCGAAGGGGCTGGATACGCCGTGGGCGATCGACTTCGCGCTCGATGGCCGCGCCTTTGTCACCGAGCGACCCGGTCGCATCCGCGTGCTCCGCGATGACCAGTTACTGCCTGAACTATGGGCGACGATGACAGTTCACGAGAGCGACGGTCGAGAGTCCGGTTTGCTCGGCCTCGCGCTCGATCCCCAATTCGCGACCAACGGCTACCTCTACGTTGCCCACACCTACCGCTCCGACAACAAAGTGCTCAATCGCATCGTCCGTATGCGAGAGGAACGACCGGCCAATCGCGGCGTCCTCGATCGCGTCTTGATGGAGGACGTCGTCGGCAATGAAAACCACGATGGCGGCCGCGTCAAGATCGGTCCGGACAGCCGCCTGTACTGGACGATGGGTGACGCCTTCTATCAGGCATTGGCGCAAGATCCCACCTCGCCAAACGGCAAGATCATGCGTCTGAATCGCGACGGCACGATCCCGGGCGACAATCCGTTTCCGAACTCGCCGGTGTATTCGCTCGGCCACCGCAATCCCCAGGGCCTCGCCTGGCAGCCCGTTTCACGCCGTCTCTACGCGACCGAGCACGGCCCGAGTGGCGGGCAGGGTTCGGGAATGGATGAGGTGAATCTGATCGAGCCGGGTAAGAACTACGGCTGGCCAACCATCAAGGGCGACGAAACGCGCGCTGGGATGGTGACGCCGGTTCGCCACAGCACCAGCGCGGTCACCTGGGCGCCGGGCGGCGCGACATTCGTAACGCGCGGTCCCTGGCAGGACAACCTCGTGTTCACCGGCCTGCGCGGCGAGGCACTCTATCGCCTGGTCCTCGACCCCGCCGATCCGCGAAAGGTCGCCTCATTCGAGACTCACTTCGCCCGCCAGTACGGCCGCCTACGCGACGTCGTCGAAGGCCCCGATGGTGCGCTCTATATCCTGACGAGCAATCGCGACGGCCGCGGAACGCCGCACCCGGATGACGATCGAGTCCTTCGCCTGACGTTCGGGTAGACACCGCGTCGCTCTTGTGCCCGACTAGCTCGACCACTCCGCGAATTCCATCGAGTAGCTGGCGCGGCGATGGCTGAGAGCGACTGATCAGCGTGTCGCGCTGAATGCTCGACCGCGTGTCGGCGGCCGACCCCGCCGACGGCTTTGTAGGCTGTTCCATACGCAACTGCACGGTCTGCTCGTGTATGTTGTCGTCGCGAACGGGGCCAAGTGTGGCGGAGGAATGCCGAGTGGCGGCCAGTCCGGCTTCAAGCGAGGCGCGTGCCCGGCGCGTCGTCGCGATCGGCCTGTGCCTCGTCGTTTTCGTCGTGGCGTGCGGTTCCGCGACCCCGACCCCGACTGAACCCCCCGGCGCCCGCGTCGGCAGCCGCACCCCGGGAACGGGCACGCCGTCCGTATCGACGCCAGGGACCGTCGGCCCAGGAATCGCCAGCCCGAGAACGGTGGGTCCCGGAACAGCCCCCGCCGGGACCGCAACGCCAGTGATCACGACGACGAATACGGTCACCCTGACACCGAACCGAACCGAAACCCGCTCGGTCGCATCGACCGCGACCTTCGTGACGGGCGCGACGGCCACCAGTGACGAGACGTCCCGGCAGGGCACCACGACTGCGACCGCCCTGAGCGGGCAAGCGACCGCGACACAGGCAACGGCGAACAAGGCCTCGACCGCCGCCCGTGCCACGCTTTACGCCGAGGCGGACGCCGCCTCGACGAGACTCACGGAGGCCAGTGAAAGCGCGCGGATCGCCCGCTTCCAGGCCACGGCGGCCGCGCGCACCGCCATAGCGGTCTCGACACAAGCTGCGCGGCGGACGATGACCGCGGTCGCTCTCGGCTGAGACTCACCCGAACAACGGACTTGGGTGGTATCGGCGGGTGGGCGGGTGAGTTCGGCGTCGCC
>SCUE01000028.1 GCA_004297775.1 Chloroflexota bacterium
CCGCCACTACCGCAATCGAGCTTTCACCCCACTACGACCGTTCGACTTGCATGTTTAACGCACGCCGCCAGCGTTGGTCCTGAGCCAGGATCAAACTCGCCATGTTTCGCGGTGTGTCAAGAACCCGTGTCAGTCGTCGCGCTAGGCGACGGGTGATCGGTGCTCTCGTTTTGCCTTGAACCAGCGAGATGAATCAAGCACCCAGGACTTCTATTCATTGGTCATTGACGATCAAATCGTCGTCGCTCTTTCGCTGTTAACCGCCCGGGCGCTCGCACGCTCGGTTGCGCCTTGTCGCAGACGCAAAGGCAAATATACGCCCGCTAGGAAACCGAAGTCAAGATGACAGTTTTCGGTTCACGGATGCCGATGTCACGCTTGTCGCCGACCCTCGAAGGCTCGGGTGAGTGTCAGTTCGTCCGCGTACTCCAGATCTCCGCCGGCGGGGAGTCCGCGCGCCAGCCGCGTGACCCGGATCCCGGACGGCTCGATCAACCTCTGGATGTATAGGGTGGTGGCGTCACCCTCAAGGTTCGGGTTGAGCGCCAGAATCACTTCGGTCGCCGCGCCATTCAATCGCGCGATGAGTTCACGTATCCGAATATCCTCCGGGCCAATGCCATCCATCGGTGAAATCGTTCCATGGAGAACGTGGTAGACGCCCCGAAACGCGCCCGTTCGCTCGATGGCCATGACATCGAGTGGCTCCTCGACGACACATATGACAGCGTGATCCCGGTTGCCGCGGCAAATCGCGCACGGATTCATCTCGGTGAGATTGAAACACGTGGAGCAGTATCCCACCCGCGACTTGACTTCGACGATGGCCTCGGCCAGTGCGCGCGCGTCGGCTGCGCTAATGCGGAGAATGTGGAACGCGAGCCGCTGGGCCGACTTCGGGCCAATGCCAGGCAGCCGGTTGAATTCGCCGATCAGCCGGGCGACGGGATCGGTTGGGGTCTCGCTCACAAACCCCATGCTATAGTTTCGGCCCCATGAAGGTACTTCTGACGCAATCCGTAAAGAACCTCGGCCACGCCGGCGACGTTCGGGCGGTGGCCGATGGCTATGCTCGTAACTACCTCATCCCGCGTGGTTTCGCGACCGTGGCAACGGCATCTGCGCTTCGGCAGGCCGAAGTCCAGCACGAGATCGATCTGCGACGTGAGCGGAAGTTCGCGGCCGAGAATCAGTCCCTCGCCGCTCGCGTCGGCCAGATAACGGTGACGCTGCGGGCAAAGGTCGGTAGTCAGAATCGGCTCTACGGCGCCATCACCGCGAACGACATCGCTACCGCGCTCGGTGAGAAGCTTGGCACGGCCGTCGATCGGCGAAACGTTCAGCTCGGGGAGCCGATTCGGCACCTCGGCGATCACAAGGTGGCCGTCCGCATTGCGCGCGACCTCACTCCGGAAGTCACAGTCGTCGTCGAAGCCGAGTCCTGACTCAGGACGGCTGAGCATCCCATCGCACGCGACTAACAGCGTCATGGCATCATGACGCAAGTCGAGAGGGGTGCCCCGCCGTCAGACGAACGAGCGGAGGCCGCGCTGCTCGGTGCACTCCTGGTCGATCCGGATGCGGTCTCAAGAATTTCGACAATCCTGAGATCGGGCGACTTCGCGCGCGCGCGCAACGGGCGGGTCTACGAGGCGATCGTCACCATCTACTCGCGACGCGACACCGTCGATTTCGTGTCGGTCGCGGCCGAACTCGATCGCTCCGGCCAGTTCGACATGCTCGGCGGCCCGGCTTACCTTACGTCGCTCATCAACCAGGCGCCGACGTCGCTCCACGCCGAGACGTATGCCCGCCAGGTCGAGCGAACCGCTCTTATGCGCCGCCTGATCGTCGCGGGGGAACAGATTCGCGACATCGGCTACGACAACCCGGCCGACATCAAGGACGCCCTGGATCGTGCCCAACGCCTCCTGTTTGGCCTGGACGAGCGTCAGGGCTCCGGCGAAGTGATAAGCCTACGATCAGCGCTCGACGACTTCTTCGAGAAATTGGATCGGCGCCACGAATCGCGCGGCGCGATGTTCGGAGTGCCGACCGGCTTCGCCGACCTCGATAAGGTCACGGGCGGCCTTCACGAGTCGGACCTCATCATCCTGGCTGCGCGACCGTCGGTCGGAAAGAGCGCGCTCGCCTTCAACATCGCCCGCAACGCTGCGGTCAACGGCAATAGCGTCCTCGTGTTCAGCCTAGAGATGTCGATCGACCTGATCGCCCAACGGCTCCTCTGCGGAGAAGCTGGAATCGACTCCCAGCGACTCGGCGCCGGATATCTGGATGAGGGCGAGTGGCGGCGCATCAGCGAGGCCTTCGGCGTGCTGTCTGAAGCGCCGATCTGGTTCGACGATACCGCCGGCATCACCACGATGGACCTCCGTATGAAGGCGCGCCGCTTGAAAATGGAGCACGACATCAAGCTGATCGTGATCGATTACATCCAGTTGATGCGCGGTCGCGGACTCGAGAATCGCGTCCAGGAAGTCAGCGAAATCTCGCGCAGTTTGAAGGAGCTGGCTCGCGAGTTGAACGTGCCGGTCATCGCTCTCTCGCAGCTCTCGCGCGCGATCGAAGCACGCCAGGATCACCGTCCCGTCCTGTCCGACCTCCGTGAATCGGGATCGATCGAGCAGGATGCCGACATCGTGATGTTCATCCATCGGGAGGAGCTCTACAACCCGGCTACGGACCGCAAGAACCTGGCCGACCTGATCATCGCGAAACACCGAAACGGCCCGACCGCGACCGTGCAGCTCCGGTTCTTCCCGAGTCAGACTCGTTTCGCTGATCTCGAGATTTATCGGCCAGATCCAGATCAACTGCCAGGCCGCGTACCTCGCGGCGAACTGCCCAACCGAACGGATGATTGATCCGGAGAGCGCGCCCTTCACCGGCTTCCCTGATCGAGCGGTTGCGGCCGTCATTCCGGCCGCGTTCTTCACCGAACTCATTCCGATCATCGATACCGATGCGGAACTAACGGTCACGCTCCATCTCCTGTGGCGAACCGCGAGGGGGACTGCTCCGCCGTACGTTCCAGTGCGGCTACTCCTCGAGGATCGGACACTGATGGCGGGATTGCGCCTTCGACACCCCGATGGCGTTCGCGCCCTCATTGACGGACTATCTCGGGCGACCCGGCGCGGCACGGTCATCGCGACACGGACGATCGTAGAAGGCCGCGAGGAAGACGTAGTCGCGCCAAACACCGCCCGCGGCCGGCGAGCGCTGCATGAAGTTCCGGCGGTTGCCGCGAGGTTCCTCGAAAATCCCCCGCCTCCGGCCGAGGACGCGCCAGGGGTAGAGGAAGAAATCCTGGCTCTTTACGAGCGCAACATCGGACTCCTCCAGCCGATCTTGGTCGAGGAACTGCGTCAGGCGGCCGCTGAGTTCCCGGCCGAGTGGATCCGCGAAGCCTTCGCCGAGGCCATGGCGTACAATAGGCGCAATTGGCGCTACGTCAAGCGCATCCTTGAGCGCTGGGCCGCGAACGGACGATATGCCGATACATCGCCTGGGAAACGCACTCGAAAAGATCCGGATTCCTCAACCAGGGGCTGGACTCAGACTTACCGCCCAGGCGAACGTTTGCCCGACCTGTAAGGGCGCCGGCTGGGTCAGGTGGGACGTCCCGTACGGTGATCCAAACTTCGGTCGCGCGTTTATGTGCGAGTGCCTCGCCCGTGAATCGGCCGATCGCCAGCTACAGGATTTGCGAACGCGCTCGAACCTGGACGATCTGCAACACCTGACCTTCGAACGGTTCGATGTCGGCATTGCTGGCGTGGCCGACGCACTGACGGCCGCGCGAGAGTTCGTTTCGGACACGCGCGGGTGGCTCATCCTGTTCGGCACGTTCGGCGCGGGCAAGACGCATCTGGCCGCGGCGATCGCGCACGAACTCGTCAAACGCGGCACTCCTGTGCTATTCCAGGTTGTGCCGATGTTACTCAACGAGATCCGAGCCGCGTTCAATCCGGCAAGTCCAGTCGCGTCACACGAGTTGATCGATGCCGTGACGCGGGTGCAGGTCCTCATCCTCGACGACTTTGGCGAGGAAAATGACACCGCCTGGGTTCGCGAACAGCTCTTCCTCATCTTCAACTACCGCTATAACCACCGGTTGCCAACCGTAATCACGACAAATCGGCCGCTCGATGCGATCGATCCCCGCATCTGCTCGCGCATGTTCGATCGGACGCTCTCGCGCACCGTCGAAATGCGCGCGGCTGATTACCGACACCGCGAAATCAACGATCGACTTCCCCGAGGGCGCGCACGGACGAAGCATCGCTGACCGGGACGGCCAGTCCGGCCTGATCGGCCACCACCAGTTGACCAGTGCCATCGACGCCGATCGCAGTGCCCTCCCACGAACGATGCGCGTCGATCACTCGGACGCGTTGCCCGATTGTCGAAACAAGGCGGCCCCACTCCGCAAAGCTGCGATTCCGGTCGCACCCCCACGTCGCGTTGACCACTGCCAGATGGTCGAGAAGAGCGGCCGCGACTGCCTCGCGCGAGACGGTGCGACCTGACTCGATGAAGAGGCTGCTGACCGGATAGTCGGGCGCCGGCGGCAATTCCTCCGATCCTTGACAGACATTAATGCCGATCCCCACCACCGCGCCATTGAATCCGTCGGAGAAAGACCCCTCCACTAGGACGCCGCCGACCTTACGCTCACTGATGACAAGGTCGTTTGGCCACTTCACGCCGGCGGGTAGCCCCGTCACATCCTGAATCGCACGCGCGCCGCACAGCGCCGCGATCCAGAAGAGGTCGCGCCCGTGGTTGAGGTCATCCGGCCGCCAAAACGTCGAGCACAGGATCGAGGTCCGCGCCGGAGCCACCCACGACCGCCCACGTCGACCACGCCCATTCTCCTGGCTCTCGGCAAACACCGCAACTCCAGGCGTCGCCACTCTGCTGACTAGATCATTGGTCGATCCCAGTGCCTCGATCACAACGATGCGCCAGACCGTGCTCAAGCGTGTGCGAATTCCTCGCGGCCACAAAGAAGAGCCGGGAGGATCGATGTCCCCCCGGCTCACTGTTGCCGAGCAACGAAGCTCAGCGCGTACGCCATCTAGACCGCGGTCTAGATGCCCACACCCCTCACGTAACTTGTCACTGTGCTGATGTGGGTTGCTTCGTTGCTCGCACAACACGAACTATCCATCCACACCACCTCCTTTCTTACCGAGAGGCATCGTACCACGGCAGCAGACGCCCGTCAACGGCCTGTACCACTCATTCGACGCCGTTCCCGGCGCGATTCGGAAGCACCAATCCGACGACAAGACTTGCCTTGACAGTGCCCGAAGGCGGGGATAGCATCCGCGCGACCCACAACCCAGGAGCGGCCAATGACCTACGTGATCTGCGAGCCCTGCATCAACACGAAGGACGCGTCCTGTGTGGACGTCTGTCCGGTTGATTGCATTCACTCAGCCGATGCCGACGACCAGTACTTCATCGATCCGAATGAGTGCATCGACTGTGGTGCGTGCGAGCCGGCCTGTCCGGTCAGCGCGATCTTCCCCGAAGATTCGGTGCCAGACAACTGGAAGGACTTCATCGACAAGAACGCGAATTACTTCAAGAAGTAGCCGCCTAGCCGGCGGCCTCTAGGGCGGAGTTTCTTCGACTCCGTCCTTTTTCACGTTCTTTCGCGGATGCGCCTTGTCAGGCGGCAACCCTCCGTATACCGTTTGCTCCCGTGCATCCGGACCCCGGTCAAACGGCATCTGTCGAGTCCGGCTACGGTCAGCTTCTCCGCAATCGCCCCTTTCTGGCGTTGTGGTTGGCGCAAGTCGTTTCGCAGATCGCTGACAATCTCCTCTACTTCACGCTTCTCGTCGAGGTGTATCGGCGCACGGGCGCGAACACGGCCGTTAGCGCCCTCGTCCTAGCCTTCACGATTCCGGCGCTGACTTTCGGGCTCGTCGCCGGCGTCTTGGTCGATCGGACCGACAAGCGCACGATCCTTCTGGCCACCAACATCGGCCGCGCGTTGATCAGTGTGCTCTTCGTCGTCGGCGCGACCGGATTCGCACCGATCCTGGTGCTCGGATTCGCCGCCTCGATCCTGCGCCAATTCTTCATGCCGGCCGAGGCCGCGGCTCTTCCACGTCTGCTGCCACCGCGTCAGTTGTTCGCCGCGAACTCCCTCTTCACCCTGACC
The DNA here is from genome assembly GCA_004297775.1 of Chloroflexota bacterium. Classification (GTDB taxonomy): domain Bacteria; phylum Chloroflexota; class UBA6077; order FW602-bin22; family FW602-bin22; genus FW602-bin22. The sequence continues at coordinate 6,203 of SCUE01000028.1, forward strand.
TACAACGCATCGTTCATCGTCGGGTTCGCCAGCGCTGGACCGCTTCTCAAGGCCGCTGGCGCCAACGCGGTCTACGTTCTCGCGGCGATATTCTTCGCCGCCGCCAGTGCGCTCTGCGCGGCCCTACCGCTGATTTCGCCCGGTCCACGACAGGGACCGATCACGTCGCGCGTCGATCAATCGCGCCTGGTCCTTCGCGAACTGCGCGAGGGATGGGCGTTCTTGCGATCCGATGCCGCGACGACCCGCGTGATGATCCAACTGGCACTGGCGTGGTCGCTCTCGGGAATTACGGCTGCGATCGCGCCCGGGTACGCGACAACCGTTCTCGGTCTCAACGAAGAGGACGCGTTCTTCCTCGTCTTGCCGGCCGGTGTCGGGGTGGTGCTCGGATCTCTCATCATCGGGCACTACGGCTGGCGCGTACGACGCGAAGTCCTCATCGCGGCCGGTTTCCTCGGGATCGGCGCCGCCGTCGTGCTCCTGGCCACGGCCGGGCGCATCATCGGCAATCTGCTGGCGCTACTGCCTTGGCTGACGACGATTCACCCCGCGATCTCAGCAATGCTCGTGGCGGTGATGGCGCTTTCGGCGCTGCTCGGCTTCTCCAACGCGACAGCCGTAATCCCGGCGAATACGATCCTCCAGGAGCGCACTCCCGACGCGTTGCGCGGCCGGGTTTTCTCGGTCCTCAACGCGCTCGGAAACGTCGGTTCGACCGCGCCAGTACTGCTCGTAGGTATCCTGGCGGATCTCGTCGGCGTCCGCTGGCTGATGATCGCGATCGGCGTTGGCGTCGCCGGTGCCGGAATCGCCAGTCTCGCGTGGCCGGTCCCAGCGCCGGCGTCACGCGTTGACACCCCCCGAGACCACACCTAACATAGCGCGGCGAGCACGACCGTGAGCCGAGGTTCGGCTCGCCGCCGCGGCCGTGGAGTAGTGTCTGGACATCTTCGACAAGTGCGGCAAGCTCGATAAGCCGCGTCAAGCGGAGCGAGGCGGGTTTTATCCGTACTTCGTGCCGATCGAGTCGCCGTCCGGACCAGAAGTCCTGATTGACGGCCGGTCGATGGTGATGCTGGGGTCGAACAATTATCTCGGCCTCAGTCAGCATCCCGCGGTGATCGCCGCGGCTCACGCGGCGCTGGACCAGTATGGCACGGGCTGCACCGGTTCGCGACTCCTGAACGGGACGCTGACCCTCCATCGTGAGTTGGAGTCCCGTCTGGCCCAATTCATGAATAAGCCAGCCGCGCTCGTCTTTACGACCGGATATCAGGTGAATGTTGGCGTCGTAGCGGCCCTGGTCGGTCGCAACGACATCCTGATCCTGGATCGAGCTGATCACGCAAGCATCGTCGATGGCTCGCGCCTGGCATTCGGAAAGACGATGCGCTACCCGCACAGCGACATGGACGCTCTGGAATTGATCCTGCGAACTCACGCGGGCAAGCACGGAATGCTGATCGTCGTAGACGGAGTATTCAGCATGGAGGGAGACCTCGCGAAGCTCCCCGAGATCAGCCGGCTGGCTCGCACATACGGGGCGCGCCTGATGGTCGACGACGCGCACGGTGTTGGCGTGTTGGGTGAGGGTGGCCGGGGATCGGTCGAGCATTTCGACCTGTTGGACGACGTCGACCTCGTCATGGGTACATTCAGCAAGTCATTCGCTTCGACCGGAGGATTCATCGCCGGCGACGAAGAAGTCATCTATTTCATCAAACACACCGCGCGCGCGTTCCTGTTCTCGGCAAGCATCCCGCCGGCGAGCGCCGCGGCGGCCCTCGCGGCGCTCGATGTCATCGAGTCCGAGCCAGACCGTCGTCGGCGGCTGTGGGCCAACACGCATCGCATGAAATCGGAGTTGACCCGCCTCGGTTTCGATACCGGCCACAGCGAGACGCCGATCATCCCGATCATCGTCGGCGATGACTTCCGGACGGCGCAGCTCTGGAAGCGCGTCTTCGACGATGGCGTCTTCGTCAACGCGGCGATCACGCCGGCGGTCGAGCCAGGCCACGCCCTTCTCCGCACGAGCTACATGGCGACCCACGACAACTCACATCTGGACCGCGCGCTCTCCGCAATGGAGCGCGCCGGCAAAGAGTTCGGCCTGATTTCCTGAGGGTGACCCCGTGAAGGTCCTGATTGTCATGGCGGATACCGGCGGTGGCCATCGCGCAGCCAGTCGTGCCATCGCCGAGGCCCTGGACGATCGCGCGGACGGCGCCATTCAGACCGACATCGTCGATCCCTTCGTTGCGACCGATCGAGGGATAGTGCGTTGGGTGGCCAGCATGTACGGCCCGACAATTCGGCGCGCGCCGTGGGCTTACGGCGTGGCGTTCCACGCGACGAATCACCCGATGCGCTTCGCCGCGATGCGGCGCGCCTTTGGCGGTCCATTGGTCTCGCAACTGACAAGGCTCTTCGTCGAGCAGCGACCCGACATCGTGATCACCGCTCACCCACTGGCTGTGGGCGCCGTCATGGACGCGTTGCCGGCGGCCTCGAGTGCGATTGGCCAGGCGATTCAGGACACGACGATCGTGACCGACATCGCCTCGATGCACGCTAGTTGGTACGACGAACGCGTCAGCCGGTTTCTGGCACCCAGTCACGAGGTCGAACGTGGCCTTCGACGCCTGGGCGCGTCGTCCGACCGGATCGCCGTCACCGGTCTCCCCGTCGGCCGACGATTCGGTAACATCCCACAGACAGCCACGGAAATCCGGCGCCGGCTACGGCTCTCGCCCGATCACTCGACTGCGCTGTTCCTGACCGGTGGCGAAGGCACCGGGCCGGTCCTGTCATCAGTCGCCGCGATCGCTTGCGCGCTACCCGAACTGCAGATCGTCGTGGTATGCGGTCGGAACGCGCACCTGAAGCAGATCATCGACGCATATTGCCTACCTCCCACGATCCACGCGCTTGGCTTCGTCGACAACATCCCGGAATTGATGCACGGCGCCGACTTCATCATCACGAAGGGTGGACCGCAATCAATCTGCGAAGCGCTTGCCTCGGGGAGGCCAACGATCGTGATCGATCTCCTACCCGGCCAGGAACAGGGCAACGGCGCGTACGTGACCCGCCGTGGCGCGGGATTTCTTGCGCTGACGATACCGGACCTGTTGAGTGCGGTACGCCGGTTGACGCAGGACATCGAAACGCGGCACCGGATGGCCGCGGCCGCGCGCGCGGCAAGTCCAGCGCACGCCGCCGATATCGTCGCCGACCACATCTTGGATCGATCGACCCGCCCCACCGCGTCGGCGTGATTGCCGTGCTCGCCCGCCCGGTCCGCGGACCGGGTCCCGATTACGCCGACAATCGGTCACGGCCGTAGGTGGGTGCGATGCGCGTCGTCGTAACCGGCGCCACCGGATTCGTTGGTTCGCATCTGGTCGATCGACTTCTTGCCGACGAAGCCGAAGTCTCGATCCTGGCGCGCGCCTCGAGCAGCGTTGGCGATCTGGAACGGCGGGGCGTTGGAGTAACGCGAATCGAGTACTCCGCGATCGGTCCGCTCCGCGACGCGGTTGCCGGCGCCGATGTCGTCTATCACGTCGCTAGCGTCATCAAGGCGCTACACGGATCAGACTTCCGAGCCGGAAACATTGACGTGACGCGAAACCTCGCGTTCGCCTGCGCGACCACGCATCCGCGCCCGGCCAAGTTGGTCGTTATGTCGAGTCAAGCCGCCGCCGGTCCGTCGTGGCCGGGACGCCGGCGCTCGGAGGCCCACGCTCCCGCGCCGGTTTCCCCGTACGGCGCGAGTAAGCTGATGGCAGAGCGCGCGGCGCTCGCCGTTGAGAATCCGGTCGATACGCTGATCGCTCGACCGACTACCGTTTACGGCCCGCGCGATCCCGCGCTCGCGATCATCTTTCAGGTGTCCCGCTTTGGCATCGCGCCGGCCTTGCCGCTAAACCCCGAACTGTCGCTGATACACGTCTCCGATCTCGTGAGCGGAATCATCCAGGCAGGCCGCTCGGCCACCGAACACGGCCGCGCCTATTTCCTCGGACATCCCGAATCGCGCCGATTCGACGATCTTGTCGCTTCGATCGCGCGCGCATCCGGGCGACAACGAATGATTCGTATCGCCCTTCCCGCCGTGGCCGTTGTTGCGGCCGGCCTCACCGCCGGCCTGACGCAGCGCGTCCGCCGTCAGGCCCGGCCATTCGACCTCGCCAAGGCGATGGACGTGCTGCGCAGTTCGTGGGTCGTGGATGTCTCACGCGCACGCGACGAACTTGCGTTTACGGCCGAAACGCCTCACGATGACGGATTGCGTTCGACCGCCGCCTGGTACCGCGATAACGCGTCCGGACGAACGCGAGGCGATTCGCCGAGCTAGATATTGCTGCGCGACTGTCCACCGTCGACGTTCACGCACGCTCCCGTCACGAGACTGGCGCGATCCGAACAGAGAAACACGACGACGTTCGCGATCTCCTCCGGAATGCCAAACCGACCCATCGGCATGTCGGACGCCACGAAACGCCGAATTGCCTCGGCATCGGTGTCGATCCGACGTTGCCATGACCCGCCCGGAAACAGGATTGAACCGGGTGCGACACTGTTGACGCGCACGCCCTTTGGGGCGAGCTGGCGCGCCAACTGCTTGGCGGTCGCCAATTCGGCCGCTTTGACGGCGTTGTAGGTTACGGGACCGCCGGATTCACGTCCATAGATCGACGAGATGAAAACGATCGACCCGCGTCCGCGCGCGACCATCTCGGGTATCACCGACCGGCTCGCGCGTACGGCCGGCAGCAGATTGAGATCGAGCACGGTGTCCCAATCGGCGTCCGTGGCTTCCCAGGTTGGCACGCCACGACTCCCACCGACGTTGTTGACCAGAATGTCGATCGCACCGTGGTTCCGACGCGTCTCGGCCAAAGCGCGTTCGACTCCCTCCGGCGTCGTCAGATCGGCATCCACGCCGACCAGCGTTCCGCCGAGCTGTGTCCCCTCGGCCACGACATCATCGACATCGGCGCGCCCCCGCCCGGTGACGGTCACACGACATCCCTCCGCGGCGAGGCCGAGCGCAATCGCGCGACCGATACCGCGACTGGATCCAGTCACGAGCGCGACGCGTCCAGTTAGCGCAAGATCCATGTTTCCCCTCCTGCCTAACCGCGACGCGGTCCGGGGCCGCGACGCGGCCCGCCGAACTCACGGGGACCCCGGTCCATGCGATGTGGTGGACGGCCAGACGGCGGGCCATTGTCAAAGTCTGGCGGACCGTCATCGCGGAACGGTCGACGTGGCACGAATGGTCGCTCACCGCCGAACGCGCGCGCGGGACGCTCGGAGCGATCCCCGTCCGGAGGTCCGACCCAGTAAACCAAGACGAAAAATCCATCGCCGTCGATCGCGATCGACGCAACCTGGTCGGACCGCAGATTGAACCGATTGAGATGTTCTTCCAGGCGATCGCTTGTCTCGAACAGTCGGACCATCCACCGCCGCCCTGGCGGTCGAGGTCCGCGCGGCGCGTCTTCGTGCGACATGTATTATTGAACTCCTTCAAAGGTCGGATACGCGCGTCGCGCCCTCTTCTTGCACTCTAACGGGCTCGTTCGCGGACCGCGCGGTAAGATTGCGCAGATTCAAGTGTAATCTCGGGAGCGCGGTTGCAGACAGCGGCGTCGTCGCGACGCGATCGGTCGGCCGCCGTCGACGGAACGGATCCCGAAGATCGCAAACGTGGATCTCCCGGCGGATGGGGCCTATTTCTCCTCACCGGCGCGGTCACGTTCGTGGTCGGTCTGTTCTTGCTGGCCGTCTTCGGTGTCACGCTGGCCATCCTTGGCGCTCGCTCGCTCGATGGGGTTGGTGGAATCATCGATGCGCTTTCGCGCGATCTTCCGGCCCCGGAAGCGGCGGTTGAGCGTGACGTCTTCAAGAGTACCTTCATCTACGACCGAAACGGTGAGCCGCTGTATGAGATCTTCGACCCCAACGGCGGCCGGCGCGTCATCATCCCAATATCCGACATGCCCCAGCATCTCGTGGCCGCGACTCTCGCGACCGAAGACGCCAATTTCTACGAGAACCCGGGCTTCGACCTTCGGGCAATCGCGCGCGCGCTCTGGCAAAACTTCCGCGGCCAAGGGTACTCGGGCGCGAGCACGATCACACAGCAACTGGTTCGAAACGCGCTCTTCGACCCGGAGCAGCGAACCGAACGGTCGCTCGACCGCAAAATGAAAGAAGCGATCCTGGCCTACAAGCTCTCACAGAAATACTCGAAGGACGAGATCCTCGAGCGCTACCTCAATGAGATCAGCTATGGAAACCTCGCCTACGGCATCGAGTCGGCCGCGCGGACGTACTTCGACAAGTCAGCGCGCGATCTCAATCTCGCCGAGGCGACCCTTCTGGCCGGTCTGCCCCAGTCACCATCGGCGTACAACCCGTTCATCAATTTCCGGGGCGCCAAGGAACGCCAGGCCGAAGTCCTGGGATTGATGGTTCGACAGGGATACATTACCGAGGCAGGCGCGGAGGCCGCGCTCAAGCAAGAACTCCGATTCGCCGCCCTCCGCTCCGACATCAAGGCGCCCCACTTCGTGATGTACGTGCGCGACATGCTCGAACAGCGATTCGGCAAGGCGCGGCTCTATCAGGCCGGATTCCGCGTCTACACGACTCTCGATCTCTCCGTTCAGCGCGCGGCCGAAGAAGCGGCACGCGACCACATCGCGCGCATTCGGGATCACGATGCGCGCAACGCCGCGGTCATGGCGATCAACCCGAACAGCGGGGAGATCATCGCAATGGTCGGGTCGGTTGACTTTTTTGACCAGTCGATCGCCGGCCAGGTCAACATGACGACGGCACTCCGTCAGCCGGGTTCGACAGTCAAGCCATTCACGTACGCGGCGGCGTTCGCCCGAGGCACAATGTCGCCTGGGACGATCATTCGAGATGAACCAACCCAGTTCCGGGGCGCCGGCGGTGAGCCCTACGTTCCACGAAATCCCGACGGCCGTTTCCGTGGACCGGTGACCGTCCGCTATGCGCTGGCGAACTCACTGAACATCCCGGCTCTCAAGGTCGTGAGCGATATCGGGACGCAGACGATGATCGACCTCGCCCGACGCATGGGAATTACGACGCTGGGCGACGCGCAACGGTATGGCCTCACGGTCACGCTCGGCAGCGGTGAGGTCCGGTTGATCGACCTCGTCTACGCGTACACCCCATTCGCGAACGGAGGCCTCCAGATCGGCCAGCCGGTCACAAACCCACGCCCCGGCAACCGCGAGTTCGAGCCGGCCGCGATTCTGAAGATCGTCGATGCCGATGGCCGTGTGCTCGAAGAGTACAGCCCACGCCCAGGAAAGCGCGTCATCACACCGCAGGTCGCCTGGCTCATCAGCGACATCTTGAGTGACGACGACGCGCGGACCGATACGTACGGACGCAACAGCCCACTTTCAATCGGGCGACCGGCCGCAGTCAAGACCGGCACAACCGATCGATCGCAGGACAGTTGGACCGTCGGCTTCACGCCGGATCTCGTTGTCGGCGTGTGGGTCGGAAACGCGGACAACACGCCGATGCGTCAGGTTCTTGGGGTGTCGGGAGCCGGTGCGATCTGGAACATGACGATGACACGCGCGCTCAAGAACAACGCGCCGAGAACGTTCGCGCGGCCGCCGGGGCTCGTCCAGGTCGCGATCGATCCGAGGACCGGACTGCGACCAGCCGCGAACGGTCCGGTCAAACTCGAATGGTTTCTTGAAGGAAATGTTCCAACGCAATGGACTCAGACCGAGCGGACGAGTCCGACGCGCGAGAGCGACCGGGAGATCGCGAAGGAGCCAACGTCGACACCTACCGTCGCGTCCACGCCGGCCGTCGCGCCGACACCATTCGCTCGGCCAGCCACGCCCATGCCCAAGCCGACCGCCGCGCCAACGGAAATCGCCGGCATTGTCACGGTGCCGAACGTCGTCAGCGTCGCCGAAGCTCAGGCGCGCCAGGCCGTCGAGGCGGCCGGACTTCGCAACACCTACACGAACTACCAAGGTGCCGCCGACGTCGCCGACCGTGCCTTTTTCGGACGAACCGCGACCGGCCACGTCCTCAGCCAGACACCCGCGCCAGGCGCCCGAGTTCAACGCGGGACAGTCATTTACCTGGCCGTCAAACGCGACTAGAGCCGAACGGCGATTCCGTGAGCGGCCAAGTGCCGCTTCGCCTGATCGATCGAGTACATCCCATAGTGGAATATCGAGGCGCAAAGTACCGCGTGCGCCTTGCCGGTCACAATCGCGTCGACGAGGTGATCCAGGCGACCGGCGCCGCCGGACGCGATCACGGGGACCGATACGGACTCGGCCACCGATCGCGTGATCCGCAGTTCGTAACCGTCCTTCGTTCCGTCCGCGTCAATGCTATTGACGACGACTTCGCCCGCCCCGCGCTCGACACCCTCGCGGGCCCACGCGGCGCACTCCATTCCGGTAGCCCGACGCCCACCGTGCGTATACACCTCGTAGAACTCACCGTTCCATTTCGTGTCGATCGACAGGACCGTGCATTGCGATCCGAAGCCGCGCGCGCTCTCATCGATAAGGCCGTGATTCGCGACCGCGGCCGAATTGAGCGACACCTTGTCTGCGCCGGCACGCAGCATCCGTCGAATGTCGTCAGCCGTACGAACGCCGCCCCCAACTGTCAACGGGATGAACAACTCGTCGGCCGTGCGCTCGACGACCTCCTGAAAGATGTCGCGCTGCTCAGCCGAAGCGGTGATGTCGTAGTAGACGAGTTCGTCAGCGCCGTCCCGGTTGTACTTCCGCGCCAATTCGACCGGATCCCCAACGTCGACATCCGCCGAGAACTTCTGGCCGCGAATCACGCGGCCGGCGTGAACGTCGAGACAGGGGATGACACGGGTTGTCAGCACGTTGGCCTCGGCGCGCCCCGACCGGCCTCGATCGCTTCGCTGAGATCAACGCTGCCATCATACAGGGCGCGACCAACGATCACGCCCTCGACACCGGTATCGCGCAGGCGCGCAACGTGAGCGACCGTCGCGACACCGCCGGAGGCGATCACACGCGCGAATGTATGTGCCGCCATCGCGGCCATCGCATCGAAATTGGGTTCGCTCATCGTGCCATCCCGTGCAATGTCGGTAAAGATGAACCGTCCGACACCGAGCGCGGCTAAGTCACGCGCGAGATCGAACGCGTTTCGATCGACCGTTTGCGTCCAGCCGTCAACCGCCACTCGGCCATCGCGCGCGTCGATGCCAACGACGACTTGATCGCCCCAGCGTTCAACCGCCACGCCAATCACGGTCGGATCGCGCGCCGCCAACGACCCGAACACGATCCTCCGGACGCCCGCGCCCAGCATCGCGGCCGCGGCGTCGAGTGACTTGATGCCGCCGCCCACCTGAATCGGGATGGGCATGACGCGGGCGATGTGGGCGATCAGTTCGCGATTGCCGCCGCCTTCGCCGCGTGCGCCATCGAGATCCACAACGTGAATCAGGCCGGCTCCGGCCGCTGCCCATCGCCGAGCGACAGCGATTGGGTCGTCCGCGAAGATCGTTTCGCGCGAATAGTCGCCCTGGAACAGGCGCACTGCGCGCCCGCCGCGGATGTCGATTGCCGGAATGACGTCCAATCCAATCTGACTATAAACGACCGTTTCGGCGCTTCCCGTTCCGACCTGGACGCGGCTGAGCGCGGAAGATTGTGCCATGAACGCCATCGAACCTGTGCCAACCCGCTGGGCTAAGATTCAACGCATGGCACTGCGCAATATCGATTTCGAAGCTCTCAAGAGCCTGCGAGACCGGAACGGCGCCGCCTTCCCACGCGGCCGTGTGATCTTCCGCGAGGGCGACACGAGCGCCGAGTTTTATGTCATTCTGCAAGGCGCGGTCGAGCTTTCGATCAAGGATAAGGCCACCGGCGACAAGACAGTCCTGCACACCGCGCAAGCGGGCGCATTCTTTGGTGAGATGTCCTGCTTCGGCGGAATGCCGCGTTCGGCGACCGCGACCGCGGCCGAGGATTCCTTCCTCTTGTTCTTTAACCAGGACACGGCGATCCAGTTGTTGCGCGCGAGTCCTCGATTCGGCCTTGGTGTCATCCAGACGTTGTGCGATCGCATCCGGACGGCCAACGAGAAGATCTCCGCGCTGAGCGACCGCTCGGGTGGGCAACCGGCGACCGTCGCGCAATCCGCGGCCAGCGTGCCAACGCAGGCGGCGGCGCGTCTTGCCCAAGTGGCTGCCACGACAGCCGCAACGGCTGGCGGCGCGCCTCCACGCGAGGTTCCGCCACCGCGGTTTGACAAGGCAATCCTGTGGGGCAAACTGGTCCAGTGTCCGGTGAGCAACACACGATTCACCGCGCTGAATGTCCGACCCGAGCAGGTAAAGGTTCGGGTTCGCGAGTCGGACTTCCGTGAGGTGTATGCCGGTCCAAATCCGCTCTGGTATCTCGTCTACGTCTGTCCTGAGTGCCTCTACGCGGCTTATCCCGATGACTTCCCGACTGTGAATCCGGACGAAGGGCGCTCAATCCTGGCCGGCGCGGCGGAGCGGCACGCGCTCGCCGCGGATGCCAAGCTGGGTGGTGATCGCGATCTTGCCGCGGCGACGGCGTCGTTACGCATTGCGCGAGACTGCTACCGCGAGCGCGCCTCGAATCCACAGCGCCTGGGAGGCCTACTGCATCGAATCGCCTGGCTCGCTCGAGAAGCCGGCGACGCTGCCGCTGAGAAATCGGCGCTGGCCGAGGCCGTCGAATCGTATGCGGCCGCGCTCGAGCAGGGATCGGCCGGCGGCGGCGCTGACCTCGTCCTCCTGTACACGATCGGAGAGATTCACTTGCGTCTGGGCGACCCTGCCAACGCGATCAAGCACTTCGCTCTGGCGCGGCAGCACCGGGACTTTGCGAAACAGCCCGACATTCAGCGACTGGTTCGTGATCGCTGGATCGAGGCGCGCGCGCTGGCCCGCCCGGCGGGTTAGCTGCCGACGCCGAGCTGGTCGGCGATCGGACGCAGCGCGCCTAGGACTGTCGCGATGTGCTCGTCAACCTCGACGCCGAGGAGCGCCGCGCCTTCGACGATGTCCTCTCGCCGGACCGCCCGGGCAAATGCCTTGTCCTTCATCTTCCGCCTCACCGCGCCGACGTCGACGTCGTGGATCGATCGACTGGGCCGAACCAACGCCACCGCAATCGCGAATCCGCACAGTTCGTCTACCGCGAACAACGCCTTATCCATCAGCCCTGCGCGGTCGAGACCCAGGTAGTCGGCGTGGCTCTGAATCGCGTAGATCACATCTTCGGCGACACCGCGTTCTCGCAGGACCGGTGCGCCCGCGGCCGGGTGCAACTCCGCGGTCGGGTGCCGCTCATAGTCGAAATCGTGCAGAAGGCCGGTCAGTCCCCACAGTTCTTCGTCTTGGTTGAACCGGCGAGCGTAGGCGCGCATCGCGGCCTCGACCGAGAGTGCGTGTTTACGCAGTGGCTCGCCAAGCGTCCACTCCGTCAGAAGGTCCCAAGCCTCACTCCGCAGCATGTAAGCGACTCCAGGCGCGATATCGCTCAACGAATTCCGCCGACAGCTCCTCATATCGGCGGTCGAGATCGCGGACGGTCTCGTTAACATCCGCAACCATTTCCAGTCTCTGTCGGACCCTCCAGATGCGACCGCGAACCTGATCAATTTCACGATCGAGGGCGTGAAGGCTGGCTTCGGCCGCGGCCAGCGCTACGTCGTCAGGCCCAGATCCCGCTCGAGATAGTCCTTGCTCATGCTCACGCTCTCGTATGGAGTCCGGCGTGTGTAGTCCAGCTCGATCGTCAGCCAACCGTCGTATCCCCTCTTCCGCAAGACTTCGACGCACGCTTTGAGATCCACCTGCCCACGGCCCAGTTCGACGAAATCGCGGATGACGGCCATGCCGCCTTCACCGGTCGCCTCGGGTGGCAACGATGGATCCCAATCCTTCAGATGGACGTACGCAATCCGATCAGCGTAGCGCGTGAGGACGTCGACTTCGGCGCGCTCGTTCGCCGGATTGCCCTTCCGAAAATGCGCCGTGTCCGCCGCTAGCGCGACGTATCGGGGATCGACTCGGTCGAGAACGAAATCGATCTCGGGAATTGTCTCGAGCACCGTGTTGACGTGCGGGTGAATGCACGTCTGGACGCCGAGATCCTGGCTGCGACGCCCGATTTCATTGGCACAATGGACCATATTCAAGAGATGATCGTGCGTTGGGCCGCCGGGTGGCCGGCGACCGGGACCGAGGACGATTCGGTCGGCGCCGTTCAACGCCAGGAAGCGCGCGATCCGTGTGTTGTGGGCCACAAGGGTCTCGAATCGCGACGGGTCGTGCATTTCGCCGCCGCCGTACAGAGCGACCAGCATCAAGCCACGTTCGGCAAGAATCGACTGGAACTCGGCGATCCGGTCGAAGCCGAAATCGTCGACGACGAACGCGAACGCCTCGAATCCGCGAAACCCGAGCGCCGCGATCTCCTTGACCGCGGTGGAGAACCCATCGCGTCCCCACGTGATGCCGTGACACGCGATTCTCATCATCGCCGCTACCTCCGGAACCTGGATCGTAGAACGCGATACATATACTCGGACAGTGGTCGTCGCGTCTGTTCTTGCCCACGGCGAGGCTGGGAAGTGGGATGAAGCGCTCACGCTCATCCTCGGCGCGCTGATTGGTCTGGCATTGGCGCATATCCTGCGGCCGCGACGCAAGAACCGGTGACCGCCGGCGTTGCACTGGCGGCTCTCATCGCGTTGACCGTCGGCTCCGCCATCGGTTGCGCTTCCGGCAACTCGGCCGATCCGCGATCGCGCCAGGCATCGACCGCGATCGTCCTCGCGAATGCGACGCTCGCTCCCCGCCCTCCGCCACCGACGCCGAAGCCTCCGACACCAGGGCGCGAACTGGCACTCAGCCTCCCAGGCATAGTTGCCCTTGGTCGTAACACGACGATCGATCTCGTGGATGGTCAGGGGACCAGGACGCTGTTTCGGGCCGAGACCGGTGGCAATGCCAAGGATCCGTCCATTTCGCCGGATGGTCGCCGGATCGCGTTCGCCTACGCGCCGCCACGGCCGGAATCACGCGACACTCCCCTGCTCGACCAACTCATCTACTCGGACATCCTCGTCGTCGACGCATCCGGCGGGAGCGCGCACCCGATCGCGCGGCACGATCGCGCCGGCGCGATTCTCGAAGGCCCTCGCTGGTGGTCAGACGGCAAATCCGTCCTGTACAGCTACTACGCGCCCACCTACCGTGGCGAGCGCCTCGTCGGCGAGACGTACGAGGCGCGTTCGACCGACATCGAAACCGGCACGACGACGACAGTGGTCCGAAACGCCAGTTGGATTGGCCCCGGAGTCGGCGGTCGTCTGGCCTGGGTGCATGAATCGGCCGCCGACGGTCCCAGTCTTCGGTTCCGGTCGACAATCACCGCGCCCGACGTCATTCTGGTAGCGGCCGGCGTGTTCGACTCGATCGTCGATCCCCGAATCTCGCCGATCGGGTCGGAGATCGCGTTCGTTGGAGCGCGCCTTTCGAGTGCTCGTCCCGCCGCGGCGGATTACCTGGGGGGAATCCTGGACCGGTTACTCGCCGCGCCCGCGGAGGCGCACGGCCTGCCTCTCGAACTATGGACGATTCCAACTGTCGGCGGAGAGCCGCGCCAGGTAACGCAGATTGCCGAGGACGGGCTTCGCATCGCCTGGAACGCGGGCGGCGACGAGCTCGTCGCGGCCGGTGGCGGCGGGATCTACGCGATCTCGGTCGCGACGGGGCAGGTGCGCGCGGTGCACACCGAGGGGACGCACGGTGGCATTGACTGGAGATCGAAGCGATGAGTGACCAGGGTATCCCGTTCGGAAAGGTGCCGCCTGAGATTCTGAGCCAGTTCGCGCTCAGTCGCACCGGTGCGCGTCGCCGCGAGGTCGTCATTGGGCCAGATATCGGGGTCGACGCGGCCGCCGTCGATATCGACGGGGATATCCTCGTGCTCTCAACCGACCCGATCACCGGCGCGGGAAAGAACGCCGGTTGGCTAGCCGTGCACGTCGCGTGCAACGACATCGCGGTTCACGGCGCCCGCCCGGTGGCGCTCCTCGTGACACTTCTTCTTCCAGGTGAATCGGCCACCGCCCACCTGGACCGATTGACCACCGACATCGATCGCGCCGCGCGCGACGTCGACGTTGCGATTGTCGGCGGCCACACCGAAGTCTCCGGCGCGGTCACCCGACCAGTCGCCGTCCTGACTGCGATCGGTCGGGTCGAACGATCCAAACTCATCCAGCCTGCCGCGGCGCGCGCCGGGGACGATGTTGTGCTTGTGGGCTCAGCCGCGATCGAGGGGACCGCGATTCTGGCTACCGATTTCGCCGACGAATTGCGCCCCGCGGTCGGCGCTGACGTGGTCGAACGCGCCCAGGGATTCTGGGATGGTGTGAGTATCGTGACCGCTGCGCTATTGGCTGCCGAAATCGGAGCCATCGCGATGCACGACTGCACGGAGGGTGGCATCATCACCGCCGTTCACGAATTCGCCGTCGCGACGGGCCTCGGCGTCCGTGTGGTCGTCGAGTCGATTCATCGGCGCGAGGAAACCGACGTCATCGCTTCCCACTTCTCCGTCGATCCGCTTGCGCTGGTATCGAGCGGAGCGCTCCTGGTCGCCGCTCGGCGCGAACTCGACATCGCGTCCCGTCTACGTGATGCCGGATTTCAGGCCGCCAGGATTGGCGAATTCACCGCGACCGGACGGCGCCTTCTCTTGCGCGGCAAGAGCATTCCGCTCGTGCCGCCGGCCCGTGACGAGCTCTGGCGACTGCTCGAAGAGCGCGCCGGAATCTGATTCCTATACTTTCGCAACCAAATGAATCAAAGCCATATCCGCAACTTCTCCATCATCGCGCACATCGATCACGGCAAGACGACCCTGAGCGATCGAATCCTCGAGATGACCGGCGCGATTTCGGCGCGCGAAGTGGCCGATCTTGTTCTCGACTCGATGGACCTTGAACGCGAGAAGGGCATCACGATCAAGGCGCGAGCGGTCCGAATGCAGTATCGAGCCGACGATGGCCAGGATTACGAACTCCACCTGATCGATACCCCCGGCCACGTCGATTTCTCGTACGAGGTGAGCCGAAGCCTGCAGGCGTGCGAGGGCGCGCTGCTGGTGATTGACGCCGCGCAGGGAATCGAAGCACAGACGTTGGCGAACACGTACCTGGCCATCGAGCACAACCTCGAGATCATTCCGGTCATCAACAAGATCGACCTGCCGAGCGCGAGTCCGGATGTCGTGGCACACGAGATCGAGAAAGTGATCGGCATCGGACGGGAGGACATGATCCTGGCGTCCGGCAAGGAGGGGCGCGGAGTCCACGAGATCCTCGAAGCGGTCATCAAGCGTATTCCACCGCCGCGTGGCGATGCCGAGGCACCACTTCGCGCGCTTGTGTTCGATTCACATTACGACTCATACCGCGGTGTGATCGCGTACATCCGCGTCGTCGATGGCGAGGTGAGGACCGGCGACCGAATTCTCGTGATGTCCACCGAGAAAGCGGCCGACCTGATCGAGGTCGGCGTATTCACACCGGCCAACAGGGCCGTCGCAATCCTGTCGGCGGGAGAGGTTGGCTACATCGCGACTGGCTTGAAAAACGTGTCGGACTGTCAGGTTGGTGACACGATCACATTGGTCAATCGGCCAGCCGCGGCATCGCTACCAGGATATCGCCCGGCGAAGCCGATGGTATTCGCCGGCCTGTATCCGGTCGAGAGCTCGGATTACGGCCTTCTGCGCGATGCGCTTGAAAGACTGAAGATGAATGACGCGGCACTCTCGTACGCTCCTGAGTCGTCGGTCGCACTCGGATTCGGCTTCCGATGCGGTTTCCTCGGGCTTCTCCATATGGAAATTGTGCAGGAACGTCTCGAACGCGAATTCGATGTCAACCTTCTGACCACATCCCCTAGTGTGGAATACATCGTCCGCTCGCGGACCGGCACCGAGTTGGTCGTTGACAATCCGGCAAATCTGCCGCCAATCGGCTCGATCGACGTCATCCTCGAGCCGTGGATGAAGATCAGCGTGGTGTCGCCAACGCGGTATATCGGCGCGATCATGGAACTCGTCACCACGCGACGCGGCACGTTCGAAAAGATGGACTACCTCGACGAGCAGCGCGTTCTGCTCCAGTACCGAGTTCCGCTCAGCGAGATCCTGGTTGAGTTCTACGATCAGATGAAGTCGCGTTCGCAGGGCTACGCATCGCTGGATTACTCGTTCGATCGATATGAAAAGGCCGATCTCGTCAAACTCGACCTCATGGTCAATGGGCAACCGGTCGACGCCCTCTCGCTCATCACCCATCGGGATAACTCATACATCCGCGGACGCGACCTGGCCGAAAAGTTGCGGAAGCTCATTCCTCGTCAGATGTTCGAGGTGCCGATTCAGGCCGCGATCGGCAGCAAAGTGATCGCGCGCGAGACGATACCCGCAATGCGCAAGAACGTTCTCGCCAAATGCTACGGCGGCGATATCTCGCGGAAGCGCAAGCTCCTGGAGAAACAGTCCGAGGGCAAGAAGCGGATGAAGCGTGTCGGCAACGTCGAGATTCCGCAGGAGGCGTTCATGGCCGTTCTGAAACTCGGCTCCTAATTCTACAGCCGCGATTGTACCGAATGGCCTACGGGCCGATCTCGGGGAAGGTTATGGGGCAGCGCCCCGACTGACACTGCCAATCTCAGATGCGGCCCCGGGATAACGAACTGCGGCTGTGGGATTAAGTCACGGGCGCCGGCCGCTGGCAAGAATCCGGGCGGACAGTCGACGCCCGCGAGCGCCGCGCGACGTCAGGTGGCTCTGGCCGGGGTGCGCCTCGCGAAGCGACCGATTTCGCCGTTTTCCCATGACACAAGCAGCGCCGAGGCGTTGAAGATCGACGAGTAAGTGCCGCTCACGATTCCGATGAGGAGAGTCAGCGCAAAGATTCGGGTCGTAACCCCGCCGAAGAGCACGAGCGCCGTCAGAGTGAACACGACGGTCAGAGAGGTGGCGAGGCTGCGACCCAGTGTTTGCGCCAGACTGTGATTGACGATGCTTTCGAACGGTTGGCCGTTCATCCGACGCATGTTCTCGCGAATACGGTCGAAGACCACGATGGTGTCATGAACCGAAAAACCGATCACCGTCAAGATCGCCGTCACGAATAACGCATCGATCTCGATGTGGAAGAGTCGCCCGAGAATCGAGAACACACCCAGAACTAACAAGGCGTCATGGAGGAGGGCGATGATCGCGCAGACCCCGTATCGGATTGGATGCTCAACGTGCCGAAACGCCCAGGCGATATACAGCAAGATACCGAGTGCCGCCAGCGCGACAGCCTGGACGGCTCGACCGGCAATCTCTTGACCGACCACCGGCCCGACTGACTCGAACCGGAGTTCGACGAATGGCCCGATGCGCGAACGGAGCGCCGCCGCGATCGTCGACTTCTGATCGCCTTCGGACGAGATCTCCTTCGATCGAACGAGGATGTCACGCTCACCAGAGGTCTGGACGATCGAGTCGCCGAGATCGTGCTCGCTGAAGACTGACTTCACATCCGCGGGCGACGCGGCCCGCTCGAACTGCAATTCCCAGAGCGTTCCACCAGTGAAATCGACCGCGAGTTGCAGTCCCGGTGGAATCGCCAAAGACACGAGTCCCGGCACAATCAGTATCAGTGAGATCAGGTAGTAGAGACGACGACGGCCGATGATGTTGAGCACGGTCGATCAGACCCGGACCGTGCGCTGCGCCAGGCCGAACACGCCCGATGACGGAAGAAACCGAACATCCCGCAGAACGTGCAGAAGCGTGCGTGTGACCGTGATCGCAGTGAACATCGAGACGACGACGCCGATTGCGAGCGTCAAGGCAAACCCCTGAATGATGCTGGCGCCGAAATTCGCGCCGAACCAGAACAGGATCGCGCACGTGATGAGCGTCGAGACATTGGAATCGCGAATCGAGGTCCACGCGCGCGCGAATCCGGCGTCGATCGCGGCGTTCAACGATCGGCCGGTTCTCAACTCTTCCTTCATGCGTTCGAAAATCAAGATGTTGGCATCAACGGCCATGCCGATCGAGAGAATGAATCCAGCGATTCCGGCGAGCGTAATGACGATCGGAATCGTCTTGAATAGCGCAAATGTAATTGCCGCGTACACAACGAGAGCCATGGTTGCCAGCACGCCGAATGCTCGGTAGTTGAGCACCATAAACCCAGCCACGATCCCCAGGCCAACGAGGCCGGCGACGACGCTCTTACGCACCGAATCCTGGCCCAGGGTTGGACCGACCGTACGGTTCTGCACGACCTTGAGCGGAACCGGCAGCGCACCGTACTTGAGCTGAATCACGATATTCTGCGCCTCTTCGAGCGCGAACCCGCGCGGTCCCCCGCCGGTGATTCGTCCGGATCCACCGACGATCGGGCTCTGAATGACCGGCGAAGAAATCACCTGTTTGTCGAGTGTGATCGCGAGATAACGACCGACGTTCGCGGTCGTGAAGTCACCAAAGAACTTGGCGCCCTCGTCACCGAAGGCGAACTGGATCTCGGGTCGCCCCAACTCGTCGAATCCGACATTGGCCGTGGTGAGATGCTTGCCTTGGACGATCGTCTGGAACACACGCTTCTCGGGACTATCGGTGATCGGCGCGATCTCAGCGGTCGGACCGCCGAGTGACGTTGTCACACTCGTGCCGGGTGGCAAGAATGACGCGCCCGCGTCGATGAACTCGAGCAGACCCGTGTTTCCGAAGGTCTTGATCGCCTGATCCGGATCCTTGACGCCAGGCAACTCGACGATGATGCGATTTCCCTGGCCCAGTTGAATGACCGGCTCCGAGACACCCAGCGCGTTCACCCGGTTCTCGATGATGCGTCGCGCCGCGATCATTGTGTCCGGATCGATGACCTGACCCGATGCAACCTCAGCCTGCAGAAGAACCTGAATGCCGCCCCGGAGATCGAGACCTTCCTTGATCGCGATGTCTCGGTGAAAGCGAACGCCAAGAACACTGAGGTCGATCTCCGTGTTCGTCGGCCAAGCGAGCCATCCCGCGACCAACGCGATAAGGAGAACAACGAGGAGACTACGGATTGTCGCTGGTCGCACCAAGCGTCTCCCGTAGCCAGGCTTCCTTCGCGACGGCGTGCGTGTATCCGCCGCCTTCGTGGGCGCCCTCAGCGTACACCCGAATGTCCTTTGGGCACGTGAGCGCGTTGAACAGCGCGTACGCCGTCTGTGGCGGGCAGATGTCGTCGCGCAATCCGACGCTCAACAGCGCCGACGCACGAACTCGATCGGCGAAATTGACCGTGTCGATGTAGTCGAGCGTCGTCAACACCGCCTGACGACGCTCCGGCTGCACGCGAAGGTAATCCTTCACTTCTTCGTACGGGTACGAGTTTCCGAGGCTTAGCGCGTCACGAATGGCGGTCAGAAAGGGCACGTCCGCGGCGACAGCCGCGACCGGCGTTCGACCGGCGGCGGCAATCATCGCCAACGCTCCGCCCTGACTTCCGCCGGTCACGCCAACGCGGTCCCGATCGACGTCGTCGCGTCCCGCCAATACATCGACCGCCCGCCACGCATCGCAATAGACGCCGCGATACACGTAGTCGCGCGGTTCGTCGATTCCGGACGTCATGAGGCCGGGGAACCCGGGCGCAATCCGATCGTCGCTCAGGTGATGTCCGCGCGGACTGATCTGCAGGGCGACGAACCCGACCTTCGCCCAAGCGCGAGGAATTCCCGGCGACCCACCGTAGCCAGGAAAAATCACGAGTCCGGGTCGCCGCGAGCGAGCCTCCCGGCCGCGCGCTAGCCAGCCGAAGACCCGGGCGCCGCCGATGCTGCTGAAGCGAACCTCGAACACGTCGATCGTGTCCGATGATCGGAGTGACGAGCGTTCGACGAAGACCGCGTCCGGGACCAGATCGAGATCTCGGTGTGCCTCATTCCAGAAGCCATCAAAGTCGGATGGACGTCGGGTCGAGGCCCGAAAGGCGTCGAGCGAACGATTAGGCTGCAATGTTGCGCCTCTTCACGATGTCGGCTACCTCCACCGGTGATGTGGCAACTTCGATGCCAGCGACCTTCAGCGCGGCGATCTTGCCAGCCGCTGACCCCGTCCCACCAGTGATGATCGCGCCGGCATGGCCCATGCGCCGACCCGGCGGCGCAGTCAGACCGGCGATGAACCCGACGATCGGCTTCGTCACTCGCTCACGCGCGTAGACAGCGGCCGCCTCTTCGTCGGTGCCACCGATTTCGCCAACGAGCACGATCGCCGATGTTCCTGGATCGTCCTGGAATAGCGACAGGCAATCGATGAACGACGTCCCGTTGATTGGATCGCCACCAATGCCGACGACCGACGACTGTCCAATTCCCAGCGTCGTCAGGGCGCTGACAATCTCGTAGGTGAGCGTACCGCTTCGAGACACGATTCCGACCGAGCCCGGCCGATGGATATGACCCGACATGATTCCGACCTTGGCGAGTCCGGGCGAGATCAGGCCCGGGCAATTCGGGCCAATCAGCCGGGCGCCGCGCGCCTTCACGTGCGAGACCACTTTCAGCATATCGAGGATCGGGATTCCTTCCGAGATACAGACGACGAGCCCGATACCGTTATCGACCGCCTCAACGATTGCATCCGCCGCGAACGGCGCCGGAACGTAGATGATCGACGTATTGGCCTGTGTTTCCTCGACAGCCTGGCGAACCGTGTTGAAGACCGGCACACCGGCGACATCTTGACCGCCACGGCCAGGCGTCACACCGGCCACGACTCTGGTCCCGTAGGCAAGCATCTGGCGCGTATGGAACTCGCCTTCGCGGCCGGTGATGCCTTGCACGAGTAGACGAGTCTGGGTGCCGACGAGAACGCTCACCCCAAGATCCTCGCTACCCGGACCGCCGCCGCGGCCGCGTCATTCATCGCCGTGAATGCCTCGATTCCCGCGTCATGCAGCATCCGCCGCCCCTCTTCCTCGTTCGTCCCGACGAGTCGCACCACGAGAGGAACTCTGACGCCAACCTCGTCACGGGCGGCCAGTAGGCCACGCGCGACTTCGTCGCAGCGCGTGATGCCCCCAAAAATGTTGAAGAGAACCGCGCGCACGTTCGCATCGGACAGAATGATTCGCAGCGCGGCGGCGACGCGCTCCGCGCGTGCCCCACCGGCCACGTCCATGAAGTTCGCCGGCGACGCGCCCGCCAGTTTGACCGCGTCCATCGTCGCCATCGCCAGACCTGCCCCATTCACGATGCACCCGATATTGCCGTCGAGGCGCACGAAGTTGATACCCTCTTCCCGAGCGCGCCGCTCGAGCGGATCTTCCTCTTCGAGGTCGCGCATTTCCTCCAGGTCGGGATGCCGGAACAACGCGTTGTCATCAACGCTGAGCTTCGCATCGAGCGCCCGCAGGTGACCGTCCGGAAGAATCGCCAGCGGATTTATCTCGCAGAGCGTTGCATCGGTGTCAATCACCACGGTGTAGAGTGACCGCGCGATCGTGACGAACTCGCGAATCGCGGCACCCTCCAGTCCGATCGCGAACGCGAGATCGCGCGCCTGATACTCCGCGAACCCGTATGTCGGGTCGACCGTTGCGCGAACGATCTTCTCTGGCGTCGTGGTGGCGACCTCTTCGATGTCGATTCCGCCGGCGGCCGACGCCATAAATGTGACTCCGCGATTCGCCCGATCCAAGACGGCTCCGAAATACAACTCTCGGGCGATGTCGGCCGCTTCAGTGACAAGGACTTTGCGGACGACGATGCCCTTGATCGTCATCCCAAGGATTGCCACCGCGTGGGCCTCTGCCTCGGCCGGGGTGCGAGCCAGCTTGACTCCACCCGCCTTGCCGCGACCGCCCACCAGGACTTGAGCCTTGACGACAACCGTCCGGCCGATTCGCTCGGCGATTGCCCGAGCCTCCGCCGGACTGCGCGCGATTTCCCCAGGGAGCGTCGGAACGCCGCGCGCGCTGAGAAGCGCCTTAGCCTGATACTCGTGCAGGTTCAGCCCCGTGCCTCCTGTGGATTCCCAGCGCGCGGCATCTACGTCGCGGCGGCGGATTCTCGCTCTACTTTGCGTAGTTGGTCCATGCTTTCGAGTCGATCAATGAACAACAGACCATGCAAATGATCGATCTCGTGCTGAAGCGCCTGGCCGAGCAACCCCTCGCCCCGGACGCGGAACTCACGCCACGAGCGGTCGCGGGCACGTACGGTTACCGACCATTGTCGCTTGACGTTCGCGACGTACCCGGGTATCGAGAGGCAGCCTTCGTCGGGCTCCCACTCACCAGCTGACTTGACAATATCCGGATTCACCAGAACGATGACCTCACCCGCGCGGGCATCATCGTAGTCTTCCGGCAGGCGAATAACCGTAAGCCGAAGCGGTACGCCAACCTGGGGAGCCGCGAGCCCCACACCGTGTGCCTCCGCCATCGTTTCGATCATGTCGTCGATCAACTGTTCGAGACCGCGCTCATCGCGCGAGACACGCTTGCACTTACGCCGCAGTCGATCGTCCGGATGGAGAACGATCTCGCGCACGGCCATGGGAGCCAGATCATAAGAGTGAAACGGGGTCAACGTCGACCGACCAACCGGGGGTGCCGCCCGCGATGGCGGCCACGACCGCCGCCTCTGGCCCGCGGAGCAGAATGTGCCACCGGAATCGGCCGCGCACGCGCGCGAAGAAGCAGGGCGCCACGCCAACGATGTCCGTGGTGGTCCACGCGCGCTCGACGATGAGCGCCCGCATCCGAGCTTCCATTCGCGCGGCGGATGCCCGCGCCGATGCCGCCCCGCTACCCGCGTAGATCGCGCGAGCCAATACCGCGAACGGTGGATACCGTCGCTCGCGTCGAAATGCGTTCTCGATTGTCGCAAACTGGCGATAGTCGCCCGCCGCGGCGAACCGAATCGTCGCATTCTCGGGCGAGTACGTCTGGACAATGACTCGTCCAGGCGTATTGCGGCGACCGGCTCGACCGCTCACCTGGGCGATCAACTGGAATGTGCGTTCGGTCGCGCGAGGATCGGGCAGGTGGAGGATTGTATCGGCCGACACGATGCCGACCAGGACGACCCCCGGCAAGTCGAGCCCCTTGGCAATCGATTGAGTTCCGACCAGGATGTCGAGATGCCGGTCAATCATCGCCCGGGTCATCGCGTCGGCCGCGCCCGGTTGACGCGCAACGTCGCCATCCCATCGCCCAACTCGCGCGTCTGGCACTAGCCGCGCGATGTCGGCGGCGATGCGCTGCGTGCCAGCGCCAAGAAAGCGAATCTCGCGCGCTCCACAAGCCGGACATGCCTGATACGCGCGCGACCGATGGTTGCAGTGATGGCAGACCATCTGTTCGTCGACCGCGTGGTACGTCAACGCGACGTCACACCGCCCACAGCGGGGCACGAAACCACAGGCGCCGCAGAGCGTCAAGGTAGCGCTCCCGCGTCGATTCAAGAACAGGATTGCCTGTTCCCCGCGCGAAACCGTCTCGCGGACCGCGGCAACGAGTTGGCGGCTGAGATACGGATCGTCGCCGGTACGAACCGCTTGGCGCATGTCGACGATTTCAACGGTCGCGCTCGACGGTAGCGCGCCACGAGCGCGATACGGCATCTCGACCAACCCGTGACGCCCCGACCACGCGCGGTCCCACGTTTCGAGATCGGGCGTCGCGCTCCCCAGGATGACCGGAACATGCGCGATGCGACCCAGTTCCAGCGCCGCTTCGCGGGCGTGATAGCGGGGCGAGTGTGGGCTCTTGTAGGACGGTTCGTGTTCCTCATCGACGACCACGACACCGAGATTCAAGAATGGCGCGAAGAGCGCCGAACGAGCGCCGATCACCACATCGACCGCGCCCTCCCGAATGCGGCGCCAGGCCGCTGACCGATCCGCGACCCGAAGGCGGCTATGGATGACGAGAACGCGCCCGGGGTAGCGCGCGCCGTATCGATGTGCCATCTGCGGCGTCAGCGCGATTTCGGGCGCCAGCACGAGCGCGCATTGGCCGCGCGCGATCGCGGCGTCGATCACAGCCATGTACACCTCGGTCTTCCCACTGGCAGTAACACCAAAGAGCAGGCTCGACCGATCCGTGTCAAGGGTCGTCGTGAGCGTTCGCGCCGCGTCGCGCTGCGCGCGCGTCAACGCGGGTCCCCTCTCTCGCCTCGGGCTGACTTTCGGCGCTGACTCGTCCACCGCGATCAGACCGCGACTCGCGAGCCTTCGGATCAGCGCGGCGTCGACGCCACACTCGGCCTGTACGAGCGAAGCCGCGATAGCTTCGCCCGGTCGCGACTCAAGAAACGCCAGTACATCGCGCTGCCGGACGCTGATACGGGTCGCCGAGGCGGCGTCCCCTGATGTCGCCCGCACGAAGCCGATACCGGTGGGGCGTCGTTGACCTGGCGGTGGAATGGCACGACGCCCGAGCAAGCCAGCGTGTTCCAGCGCGCGCGTGGCGCGGGTGGAGCGTGCTCGACCGAACTCGCGGCGAAGGCTCGCAGTCGTTGCATTCCCGCGCCTCAACGCCTCGACGATGTCGCTATCGACGACCATGCCGGCGAGACGCGAGTCGTCTGATCGAACGCTCAGGCGTTCGTTCGGCGCGCGTGACATCCCAGGCGGAGCCGCGAGCGCGAGCACGCGGATGAGCGGCGCGGCGTATCGTTCGCTGATCCAGCGCGCCAGGGCGATCTGATTCGGTGTGAGCGCCACGCGATCGTCGACTAGCGACTCGATCGGCCGAGTTTCCGAGACCGGCGAGCTGTCCGCGAGCGCGATGACGACGCCCGACAGGCGACGGCTTCCGAAGGGGACGATCACAAGCGACCCAACCCCGATCGACAGGTGGTCGGGGATTGTGTAGTGATAGGTCCTACCAGACTGTCCCCAGTCGGTTCCGACCGCGACATCCGCAAATCGTTCTCGGTGCGCGGCCTCGGACGCGATCACGTCCGAAGCGTCACCAACCGGGGCGCCGAACGCGCGCGCTCGTCAGAAATGATTCGGGCCAGACGGAACGCCGCAAAGTCCGGATTTCCCTCTTCATTCACGATCCGATACGTGTATTCCGAGGCCGCGCTCAGTTCCGTGCGCGCCGCGGCCAGGCGGCGTTCGATATCCTCGCGCCCGTCGCCGGGCCGCGCCGTCCGAAGATGTCGTTCCAACACATCGATCGATGGTGGCAACAGGAAAACGGAGACGGCGCCGGCGTGTTCGCGCGTTACCTGACGAAACCCACGTACGTCGATCTTCAAGAGCGCGTCGCACTTCGCCCTGAAAGCTTCGACTACCCCATCGCGAGGAGTTCCGTACAGATTTCCCACATACTCGGCCGATTCCAGGAACGCGCCACGCTGGCAACCGCGCTCGAACTCGTCGCGCGACCAGAAATGATAATCGACGTCCGGGCGTTCGCTGTCGCGTCGTGGACGCGTCACGACCGTCACGATACGTCGCAGGTCCGGCACCAGTCTTTCGGCGCGGGCAAGGATCGTGTCTTTGCCCACCCCGGAGGGGCCCGACAGGATGAAGAGCCGCCCGGATACGGTGTTGCCAGCCTGATTCACGCTCACGGCTATAACTTATCGGATGCTTGATTCGCTCGGCATCGCCGCGATCGTCGGCGAACTCGCACCGTTCCTTGGCGGGTTCGTTCAGCGGACGATCCAGTCCGGCCCGCTCAGCCACGCCCTACGACTCCACGCGCGGGGCAGAACCCAGTGGCTGTACGTGACCGCTGACCCCGAATGGTCCGGACTCTGGCTGACCGATCGACGCCTGACGCCGGCGGATGAACCGAAATCGCCGATCGCTCTCCTGGCGCGCAAATGGATTCAGGACGCTCGCCTTACGAGTATGAGTCAACCGCCATTCGAGCGCCGCGTAGATCTCACGTTCGCGAAGCGCGATGACGAGGGGCGAGAGGTGACACACACGCTCATCGTCGAAGCAACCGGTCGGCTCGGCAACATCATCTTGGTCGATGATGCCGGAGTCATCATCGACGCTGTCAAGCGCGTCTCTTCGCGCATCAACCGCGTCCGCCAGATATTGCCGCGACGGCCGTACGTTCCGCCGCCTCCGCGCGACCTTCTATCCCCATTCGAAGTGAGTCCCGTCGCGATCACGGCGGTCGCCGCGAATACGCCAAACGAGCCGCTGGCGCGCGCGCTGCCGCGCATCGTTCGCGGCATCAGCCCGATGACCGCGCGCGAAGTCGCCTTTCGCGTGGCTGGAAACACCGCCGCCACCGTGGCGCAAGGGGATCCCACGGCGGTCGTCCAGGTGCTGCGTCACATTGCCGCACCGGTGATGCCAGGTTCAGAATTGGCGTGGACGCCGAGTGTCGCTCTCGAGAATGGCGTCCCGGTCGCGGCGGCGCCATATGAGTTGACGCAGGCCGTGTCACGCGAATCCGTAATGACGACGAGCGAAGCGATCGATCGCGTCCATGCCCGCGGCACTCAGGCGCGAGCCGACGGTCAACGGCCCGCCAGCGTCGACGCGCGAATTATCCGCGCGCGTGAACACGCGGCCCAGCGCCGGTCGGCCCTGTCCCGCGAAGGGGCGCGCTCGACCGATCGGGACGCACTGCGCGAAGCCGGCGAGCTGATCCTGGCCTATTCCAGCGCGATTTCTCCTGGAGCCACTGAGGCTCTCCTGGGCGATCGGATCGTGCTACTCGATCCGACGCTGAACCCGATCCAGAACGCGAACTCGTACTTCGAGCGATACGCGGCCGCGCGAGAGACGGCGCGCCGCATCCCAGTGCTAATGGCCGAAGCCGAGAATCAGCTTCGCGAATTGGACGACGCGATCGACTTCATCGAGATCGCGCGCGATGCCGGGATCGCGCGCTCCATCGTCGCGGATCTGGAATCGCGACGAATCCTGGCTGGATGCGCGGAGATTCCGGAGAAGAAGCGGCAAACCACCGCCGTTCCAGCCGCGTCGTCGCGGTACGTTCGCGGTGGCGCGCTCTGTCTGGTCGGGCGCAGCGCGAGAGAGAATGAACGCGTCACATTCGACCTGGCGAAGCCGTCCGACCTGTGGCTGCACGCGCGTGGAGTGACCGGGTCGCACGTCATCCTGCAGGCAGACAAACAGCCATCGAGCCCCGACGACATCGAATGGGCGGCCGGGATCGCGGCCTACTTCTCTCGCGCTCGCGGCGAAGCACACGTCCGTGTCGATGTCGTCGAGCGAAGACACGTCCGGCGCGCGAAGGGTGGGCCACCCGGCGCAGTCACGTACAGCGCCGAACGGACGCTGAGCGTTCGGCCAACCGCGCCTCAGGCGGGGCGCGTCGCACCGTAATAGCGGGGCGCCCAGTACGGATCATCGAGCGAAGTCACGGTGACGCCGGTCCGCTCGCTTCCGGAGTGAACGAATCGATTGGCTCCCAGGTAGATGCCCACGTGGGATAGCCCAGGCATATAGGTGTTCGTGAAGAAGACGAGGTCTCCGGCGTTGAGGTCGCCGCGATCGACCCGTGGACCCGACTGGAGCTGGCCCCAGAGATCGTGATTCGGAAGGTATCGCCCAGCCTGATCGAAGACGAAGTACGTGAAGCCGGTGCAATCGAATCCCGTGCTGGGCGTATGCCCTCCCCACGTGTACGCGAACCCCAGATATCTCATCGCCAAGTCAATCACTCCCGTCGCGGCCGGCTTCGGCGCAGGGGCAGTCGGCTGGCTGGGCGCGGGCGGGCGCGGCGCCGACGGCGCCGATGCGCGCGCGACATTGGGTACAGGCGGTGCTGGAGCCAAGCGCGCCACGGCCACCGCGCGCGGTACGGCAACGGGCTCGACGAATGACCGCTCGGTCGGTATCGCGAGACTCTGCCCTGGCGCGATGAGATCGGCTCGATCGAGTTGATTGCGTCGCACCAGAGCGCGCGGGTCGATTCCAAACTTCGCCGCGATCGAGACAATGCTGTCGCCAACCGCGACTTTGTATTCTGCGGGCGGAGCCCGGGGCGCGACCTCGATCGGCGGCTCTGGGCGAGGATCGGGAACGGCCGCGCCGGGAACGATGAGTCGCTGACCCGGCACCACGACAAAGGGCTCAGCCAGGCCATTTGCGCGAACGACCGCGAGCGTTTCGATCCCGTATTTCGCGGCGATCCCTCGCGCGGTCTCACCCTCCTCGACCCGGTGAAGAACTCCGTCAACTGGCGGCACCACCAGCTTCTGACCGACGACGATGTTATCGGCTTCCCGCGCTGTCAGAGCGTTCGCAAAGGCGATCGTCGAGGTCGAAATGCCGAACTTGCGAGCCACCGTGAGAAGACTGTCGCCGTCTTCGACGACGTACGCCTTCGGTTTCAACGCCTCGGGCGACGTCGGCGGGCGTGCCGACGCCTCGCGCTGAGCCGCGATCGTCGAGCGCTCCCGGTCGCGTGGCGAGGTCGGCGCGGGGGCCACGGATGGCGCGGTTGGTGGAGACACCGTTCGCGCCACGGTCGGTGGCCGACCACCCGGAATCACGACCGCTGCGCCAACCGCGGGCAGCACTTCGCCGATCAGGCCATTGACATCCACGATCGCTTCAGCCGAGATGCGATATCGCTCGGCGAGCGACCCGACCGTGTCCGACGGGTCAACGACGTGCAGGACACCTGACACGGACAGAACGAGCAGAACATCGCCAATCTTCAAGCGATTCGGCTCGTCGATATTGTTCGCCCAGATCAGCGTTTGCGGACTGATGCGATATCGCTCAGCCAGACCGCTGACGGAATCGCCGGCCGCCACGCGATGGGTCGTCACCGCCTGCCGCGGCCGCAACCGAGCGATCTCGGCGCCCGTCAGTGGGCGGAAGACCGGCGTTTCGTCCCCGTGCGTCGACCCGCGCGCAAGTGCGGACTCGCCGCTGACAACTGCCTCGCTCGCAGCTGTCTCGAAGGCAACCTGCACCGCCTGCCGAACTGGAGTGAACACCGAGGTTGCGCCGACCGCGCAGGCCAGGCCAAGAATCAGGAGGTGCCCTGCGCGACGGGACACGGCCGACCAAGGGCGCGCGCGCGCCACAGTGTGCGCGAGCCCTGAGGCCGGATGATCGCATTTCCAGATGGAACCACCTCGCCAGCCGCGAGTCTTCCGGCAGTATAAATTGACGATAAATCAAGCGTCAACACGAATTCGTCGGCGGAGTCACGGCCCCGCTCTCAGAAATCGCTGGCGAGCAGACCGTCCGCGATGGTCACTGCATCGGGTGAGGGGGCCACTGGCTGGTCAGCCAGCAGACGATCGATGGCCCGCGTCAGCTCGGGCCCAGAGATCGGCTTGCTGAGGACCGCGTCCACGCCAAGCGGCATCTCTTCGCTCGCGTTCATCA
The DNA here is from genome assembly GCA_004297775.1 of Chloroflexota bacterium. Classification (GTDB taxonomy): domain Bacteria; phylum Chloroflexota; class UBA6077; order FW602-bin22; family FW602-bin22; genus FW602-bin22. Next base: position 35,713 of record SCUE01000028.1, read on the forward strand.
GAGAACCGAACCCGGTCAAGAGCACGACCGGCGTGGATGGGGAGATCGCCTTGATCGCAAGGGCGACTTGATCGCCGTCCATTTCGGGCATCGCGCGGTCCGTGATCACCAGATCGAAACTCCCGGCACGGAACAATTCGAGCGCTTCCCGGCCGTTGCTTGCGGACACGACGGTGTGCTCTGCCTGGCTCAGCAGGCGGGCGCCAAGCCGACGCAGGCCGGGCTCGTCGTCCACGAGGAGGATTCGCGCGCAGCCGCGGGGTCGGACTGCCGCCGGTTGGATAAGCGCGGCGCCGGCCACCGCAAGCGGCAGGCGGATGGTAAAGGTCGTGCCCCGGTCGGGTGCGCTCGCGACGTCAATCGTCCCCCCGATGCGGCGAACTAAGCCGTGGACCATCGACAGGCCCAGGCCTGAACCGTGCTCGCCCTTGGTCGAGAAGAACGGCTCGAAGCAACGTCGGCGCACCTCCTCGGACATACCAATACCGTGGTCGCCGACCGTTAGGACTACATGGTCGTCGTCGGACCGCGCGCGGATGTCGATCACCCCGCCGTCTGGCATCGCGTCGACGGCGTTGAAGATCAGGTTAGTGAGGACTTCCCGCAACTCGGCCTCGATGCCCAGAATGGGGGGCACCTTGCCCGCCCCGATCACGAGATCGATCGTCGCCCCGCGTGCCAGTGCCTGATCCCGCCAGCGCGGCCGCGTGAGCACCGCGACCTGCGCAACGAGCTCCTGGAGATCAATCGGCTCCGTGTGCGCATCGATCTCGCCGGGAGCACCGTAGAAGGCGCGCAGACTGCGGACGACCACGGCCGCGTCCGAGGCCGCCGTATAGATCGTGTTCAACGACCGCTCCACGCTCTCCCGGTCGCCCCACTCCTCCGAACGATCGAGGAGCAGTTCGCTGTAGCCCAGGATCAGGCCCAATTGGTTATTGAAGTCGTGCGCGATGCCGCTGGCCATCTCACCCATCGCGCGCAGCCGCTCTTGCTGAACCAGATGCTGCTGCGTCTGACGCAACTCCGCCAGCGCTTCGGTGAGCCGGCGATTGCTAAGTTCTAGCGCCTGTCTCGCGCGCGTCCGCTCGCCGATGTCCCGGGCGATACTGGCCGACCCGACAACTCGGCCGGCTTCGTCCTTGATCGGCGAGATGCTGACGGCAACGTCGATGCGCCCTCCATCCTTGTGCATCCGGACCGCCTCAGGGCGCTGAACGTGTTCGCCACGGCTGACACGCTCACGCGCGTCATGGAGTTCGTGAACCTGCTCGGGCGGGAAGAGGATGGCGAGCTCACGTCCAATGGCCTCCGTGGAGGAGTAGCCGTATAGCTGCTCGGCGCCGCGATTCCAGCTCGTGATGCTCCAGTCGACGGCGGTCACTCCGACGATAGCATCCTCCGAAGCTTCGACTATCGTGGCTAGCCGCGCCCGGTTCTCTTCCTTGCTCACGCGCTCGGTCACGTCGCGCAGGACCGCCAATGCCACCGGCTCGCCGTCAAGCGTGACGGTCGAGGCCACGACTTCGACGGTTCGCACTTCTCCAGTCGCCCGCCGAAACCGACATTGGTACCGGCTGGGCGGATGTTCGCCGCGCTGGCGCGCCAGGGTTCGGTCGCGCACGAGCGGCCAGTCCTCCACCACGATGAAGTCCTGGAGAGTGAGGCCTCGAACCGCGTCGATATCGCCGACCCCGATCAGATCCGCTCTCGCCTGGTTGGCGAAGACGACCTCGGTACCGCGGGCGATCATGATCGCGTCCATTGACTGCTCGACGACCGCCCGGTAACGCTCCTCAGTGGCGCGCGCGGCCACCTCGGAACGGCGCCGCTCCCGGCGGCCACGCGCGTCGTCGAACGCCCGCCGGACCGCCGGCCCGAGCCGGCCAAGACGGTCCTTGATCACATAGTCGTGCGCGCCGGCCCTGATGCACTCGACCGCCTCGTCTTCGTGGATTGAACCGGTCACGACGATGAACGGGATGTCTAAGTCGCGGACCTTGAGCGCCCGCAGGGCGCGGAGCGCGTCGAAATCGGGCAGGGAGTAGTCGGCCAGAATGAGGTCCGGCGGAAGCATCAGGGCGTGTCGGAACGTGTCCTCGGCCTCGACGCGCTGCCAGGTCGGCTCAAAGCCCTCGCGTCTCAACTCGTGCACCATCAGTTCGGCGTCGGCCGGGCGATCTTCCAAGATCAGAACCTGCAGAGCGTCGTCCAAGATGTGCTCCCTTGTGACGCCGACCTACGACTGAGGTGGTCGGTTGAGCAGCGCCCAGTACAACCCGATCTGTCGGACCGCTTCACTGAACCGCTCAAAATCGACCGGCTTGACGATGTAACTGTTGACGCCAAGCCGGTGGCTCTCCACGACGTCCCGTTCCTCGTTGGAGGACGTCAACACCACGATCGGAATGTCGCGCGTGCGAGGGTCGGACTTGACCCGGCGTAGCACCTCGAGGCCATCGATCAGAGGCATCTTCAGATCCAGCAGAACCACCTTCGGCGCGTCCTGGATCCGGCGATGCGCGTACCCGTTGGCGCAGAACAGGAAGTCGAGCGCGGCCGCGCCATCCTCGACGTGATAGATGCGATTGGAGAGGTGGTTGCGCCGCAGGGCGTGCAGCGTCAACTCGGCATCCGCCGGGTTATCCTCGACCAGCAGGATCTCGATCAGGTCGCGATCGATCATGACGACCCCTCCTCGCCCAATGTGAAGTTGAATGTCGCGCCTTGGTCGATCTCGCCCTCGGCCCAGATGCGGCCGCCGTGCCGGTGGACGATCCGCTGCACGATCGCCAGCCCAACACCCGTGCCCTCGTATTCGCTGGCTTTATGCAGTCGCTGAAACACGCCGAATAGCTTGTCAACGTAGCGCATGTCGAACCCGGCGCCGTTGTCCCGGACGTAATAGATGCGCTCAGCTCCCTCCGTCCTCCAGCCAACCTCGATCTTGGCGACCTCCCGGTGGCGCGTGAACTTGAGGGCGTTGGCTAGAAGGTTGCCGTAGACCTGCTTGAGCAGGGATGGATCCGCCCTGCAGGCCGGCAGATCCTCGACCGACACGTCGACGCGCCGACCTTCCTCCGCGAGCCGGAGCTCGTCCATCACCTGCCGGGCGAGCGTGCCAGGCCGCACGAGCTCGGTCGTGAGCGGCTGGCGACTGAGACGCGCGAACTTCAACAGGTCATCGATCAGCTGACCCATCTGCTGCGCGTTCGAGCGCACGACGGCGAGCTGTCGTCGGACCTCGGGTGCCAGGCTCGGCGCGTGCTCCTCGAGCAGGATGCGCGAGAATCCGTCGATCGCCCGCAGTGGCGCCCGCAAGTCGTGCGACACCGTGTAGCTGAACGCTTCTAGTTCCTTCACGCTCGCCTCCAGTTGACCGGTGCGGTGCGCTAGCGCCACGGCCATGTCGTCGAACGCTCGGCCGAGCGCACCGATCTCATCGTGGCGCTGAATCCCGACGCGCTGAGTCAGGTCACCCGCGGCCACGGCGTCCGCGGCGCGGTGCAGGCGGCGCAGCGGTCGAGTGATCGCGAGTGCCAGCAAGGCCGCCAGCCCAACCGCGACCGTGAGTACAATGCCGGTCAGCGCAACGGCACGCCAAGTCAGATCATCGATTGAGGCGAATGCGGGCGAGATCGGTTGCTGGACCTCGACAGCCCACGGTGCGCTCGAAACCTGGGCGAACGCCGCCAGAGTGCCCGCGTCGCGGGTGTCGATGCTCTCCATAGCGCCGCGCTCGCCGGCGAGGACGCGTCGCGCCATCTCGTTCTGGTCGATCGGTCCCATCACGCGCGCCGGGTCGATATGCGCCAGCATCCGGCCGCCGTCTCGTCGGTCGATGAGCGCCGCCCGAGCCTGGGGTCCGATCCGGATGCCAGTGATCGCATCGGCCAATTCGGCCAGCGAGATGCCGGCGGTAAGCACTGCACGCACCTGCCCATGCGCGTCGACGATCGGCACGGCGTACGGCACAACCGGCCGACCCGTTGGGCGCGAAACGACGGGGAGGCCCAAGTAGGGCTGTCCACTCGCCATCGCCACCTGGAACCATTCGCGATCGACCGCGGTACCCGCCGGCCTGTTCATAGCGCTGGATGCGCGCTGGATCCCTCGGGCGTCGACGAAGCCCAGGCTGTCGAAAATCGGGTTTCCTCGCTGGAACTCGATCAGATCCTCGGTCATCGCCTCCGGGTGATCGGCCAGGATCGCGCGAACGACGCCCGGGCGGGCCGCAAACGCCCGGACGCCATGCTGGGCGGATCGGATCGTCCGATCAACCAACTCGGCTGCGACGTCGGTGGTGGTGAGCGCTTTGGCCAGGATCTCGTCGCGCAGCACCGAGCGGCTGCTCTCAATCAGGATGGCGCTGATCACCGCGCCGGTGGCCAGCACCAAGAGCGCAACCAGCCCGACGATGCGCACCCAGAGCGGCACTCCCGCGCGGAAACCGCGGGCGTCAGCCCTCTTCACTCCCGCTGGGGGGGGCTACGGTTGGTCCCTGGTTCCGGAGCGGTGCTCACGATGCGCCTCTCCCGGACGACGCCAGTTCTGACGGAGCAGCGGCAGTCGTGAGTGGGGCGCCATCACAGCCCGCCTGCCGAGGCGAGACAGCGTCGCCAAGACCGTGGAGCAAGGCGACCCCTCCCAGGCATCTCGCGCGGTGACTGGAGGACATTATCACAACTGCTTCAGCGACTGCGTGTGAACGCTCTGGAAGCGGGCGGCATGCGAACAACAAGATCCCCCGTGCATAACTTGGTCGCTGGGGCGTCTGTGGAATTGAAGAAGCTCCGCACTCCTCCTATCGCGCCGGAGACACCTTATTGTCAATCCACATCACGCGCCTCAGATATCGCTGGCGAGCCGGCCCTCCGCGGCCGGCAATCGACCTGCCATCTCGTCGATCCAGACCGACACATCACGGATCGCGTCACGCGCCTCGATGAGCGCGGCGCTGACGCGTCCGGTGGCCGTGCCGCCCGGCACGTCGCGCGCGTCGATGGCAGACCAAATCTGGATGTTCAGGGCATCAGACGTGAACTCGGGAGCGAACGCGCGGAGTTCATCGAGCGACAGGCTATCGAGCGTGCATCCCTGTTCGAGACAGCGCGCGACCAGCCGTCCGATCACCTCATGCGCGCGGCGAAACGGTACCCCGCGCTGCGCAAGGAAGTCGGCGTAGTCGGTCGCCAGTGAAAAGTTCTCACTCGCGGCCGCGATCAACCGGTCGCGCTTGAACGTCGCGCTCCGCGTCATAGGCGCGAGGACGGCCAGTGACGCGCCAAATGTGTCGACCGCGTCAAACAGCGCGCTCTTGTCTTCCTGGAAGTCCTTGTTGTAGGCGAGCGGCGTGCCCTTCAGCATCACGAGCAATCCGGTCAGACTGCCGATTGCGCGGCCAGCCTTGCCCCGAATCAGCTCCGCGGTATCGGGGTTTTTCTTCTGAGGCATGATGCTCGAACCCGTCGAGAATGCATCCGACAGCGAGATGAAGCCGAACTCGGTCGACGACCACAGGATGATCTCTTCGCAATACCGCGACAGATGCACCATTCCGAGTGCGCAAGCGGCGACGATCTCGACCACGTAGTCCCGATCCGACACCGCGTCGAGACTGTTCCTCGAAATCGCCTCAAAACCAAGGTCACGCGCGACCGCCTCGCGGTCAATGGGATACGGGAGCCCGGCCAGCGCACCTGCGCCGAGCGGTGACACGTCGACGCGGCGATAGGCGTCGCGAAGTCGATCGACATCGCGTCGCACCATCTCGACGTAGGCCAGAAGGTGATGCGTCAGAAGCACCGGCTGCGCGCGCTGGAGGTGCGTATAGCCCGGCATCGCGACGCCCATATTCGATTGAGCCTGATCAAGGAGAGCATCCGCAAATGCCACGAGTCCGCGCACGAGGTCCAGGATGGCTTCGCGCGACCAGAGTCGAGTATCGAGCGCGACCTGATCGTTGCGACTCCGCGCGGTGTGGAGTCGGCCCGCCACGTCGCCCGCGATGTCTCGCAGCCGTCCTTCGACATTGGCATGAACGTCTTCGCGATCGACGCGAAACTCGAATTCGCCACGCTCGATTTCGGCCAGAATCGCGGTGAGGCCGTCGAGAATCGTGACCGCGCTCGAACGGTCGATGATTCCCTGCCGCGCAAGCATGCGGCAGTGTGCCATCGATCCGACGATGTCCTGCCGGTACAGGCGTCGATCGACATCGATCGACGCGCCAAACCGCGCCGCCAACTCGTTCGGCGCCTCACGAAAGCGGCCGCCCCACAGTTCCACGCGCGTGTTTTAGCGCACCCGCCTCATCGAGGGAGTCCACCAGGCCGATTCGCCGTGGCGGCGCAGTATCGCGCTGACAGGTATGCTCAGCGAGCCGTGTCGATCGACGATCTCGACGGCGCCCTCGATCATTGCGCTTTCGCGTCCCTTGCCCCGCCAGAACACGGACAGGCCGGTCGGATCCGCCGTCACCCGGATGGTGCACACGCCATCGGTCAGAGTCGTTCGATCCAGCGCAAGCCAATCGCCGCGCGCCAGCGCGCAGGCATCGATCGGCCCACCGTCGAAAGAGCGAAAGATCAGATCGCGCTGGGCGACCTCGCCCTCACCAAGAAAGCCGAAATCGACGACACACGTCTGGCAGCGCACACGGGCGATCGGTCGCGCCTCGGCGCGAGGTTCCGGCCGAGTCCGCGCTCGCGCGCTCCACTTTCGCTGGTACTCCGGCCAATTGACAGTCGAAACCCGGCCTCGCGAACGGCTGATATCGACCGCACCCGCCCTGGCGCTGTCACGAAGGATCTGATACGCGGCGTTGATCTCGCGCATGCGGCGGCCCGCGCCGGGCTCTGAGGAAACGTCCGGGTGATACCGCAGACACAGACGACGAAAAGCGCGCTCGATCGTGCGCGGATCGGACGCGGGCGACACGCCGAGCGTCGAATACGGGTCCGCGGACCGCGCTGTCACGATGGAGGCCGATTGGGCGTCACTCTGGCCCGGACGCTCTCACCGGCGTCCACGGTTGAACGCACCGCTGTCCTCATCCGGGCAGCCCGAGACGTAGGTGTACACCGGTTGCGCGATCATTGCGCGATCATCGCGCGATAGCCTACCCGAACTCCCGATCCACGCCTATCGGGGAATCCCCAAAGCTGCCAGTCACCGCTGCCACGAGTGCCGCGGTCGACCAGCGTGGTAACATCCCTGCCCATGGCGACTTCGCCTCAGTCGATCGAGGCGGCCGACGTTCAAGGCGTCATTGCGTGGCTCGAAGATCAGCGCAAGCAAGATCGCGCTGAGATCCGGCGCCTCGAGACAGAGATTGAACGTCTGGCGTCGATCGTGCGCGAACAGGTCGCGCACAATGAAGAGACACGACTGTCACATGAATCCGCCCGAACGGCACTCGCGCGCTTGCCACTCCTCGACGAGGCGGTTCGCTCGGCACGCGATCAAGCCGCTGCCACGCTCGAGCGCGTTGACACCCAGGCCCAGGCGAACGTGCAACATTTGCAGGCGCGTGCCGCTGAGGCCGAGCGCGATCGGCGCCAGTTGGCCTCAATGGCCCAATCTCAGGAACGCATCGACGATGCGGTGCAGCAACTCACCGCGCGCATCCAATCGCTTGTGGAGGACGGTCGGCGAGACCGAGAGATCGTCGCGGACGTGCCGGCCGTCCTGCAAGTCATCGATCAGCGGATGAACGCCATCGGCCACCGGATCGAACAAGAGGCCGAGTTATCGAAACGTTCGCAATCGCGTTTGAACAGTCAAGCCGACGTACTCGAAGAGATTCACACCGAAACGACCCGCGCAACCCAGTGGCGACAGCTTGCCGACGTACGCTGGAACCGGCAAGTCGCCGAGTGGCAGCAGGCGCTGGCAAACTGGCGTCAAGCGGCCGAGGAACACGCGCGACCAACGCAGCATCTCATCTCTCAAGTAGCCCAAGCACGTGACGAGTCCCGGGTCGCACAGGCATTCGCGCACGAACTTGGCCGCCGGATCGATGAGATCGACGTCGCGTCTCATCGCCTGGATGGCATCGTCGGTCAGCTTCGCGATGCCCTCTCGCGACTCGATCAGACGGTCGATGGACAGCGTCGCCGATTCGACGAGCAGGCCACTGCGCAACTGCGGCTTGATGAGGCGCTCGGGCGACTGACCGACCATCAACACGCGCTCGAACGATCCATCGCCGACCATGAGCGGCAATTGTCCGAGCAGGGATTGCTCAATCGCGCCGCGAGCGACGAACTTGCGCGCCTGCGCCACGAGTTTGGCGCCGACGCCAGCGCGATCAGGCGTGAGATCGCCGACGTGCACGCCGCCTCTCACACTCAGATGGACGCCGCTCGCGCCGAGATCGAACGATTGGCGGAACGTTGGACGGAACTCGACCACCTGCGCCGAGGTCACGTCGATCGACTGACCGAAGAGTTCCGGCGACATTCCGAGGAAGTCGCGGAAGTTCGGAAGTCGACAGGCGCTGGCTAGTGCCGCCTCTTCGCTCGACTGGCGGACGACGGCAGGCCACCGGAGTTCCTCGCGACCGAGATCGTGCACAAGGTGCAGCCGCGCCAGCGGCGGCGAGCGGCGGCGCCCGGAAAATGGCGATCGGCCTCAGCGTGCTCTTTTTTGGCGGCCTTGCGATCATCTTCTACGCCCTCTGGCAGATGATTGCCGGCGATCGCACTCCACCCTCCACCCGCCCAGCCGAGCAACTGGCGATACCCGCTGGAGCAGTACAGTTCTCATCGATCGATGAATTCGCGGCCAGCGCCAAATCGAAGCCGGGGTCGCCGTTCGTGCTCGTCATTCGTGAGGCGGACCTAGCTGCCAAAGTCAAGGCTGAGCTGTCAAAGCGATCCGATCTCCCGTTCAAGGATGTAACGATCAAGGTCGAGGACAATGCCATCGTTCTGGCGGGCGGAATGACCGTCGCGGCGGGAATCTCCGCACCGGCGACCGTCCGCATTCGTCCGACCGCGGCGGCCGGTCGCTTGACATACGACATTCCGTCAATCGACCTCGGCCCGCTCCCAGTGCCCGGAGTCGCGAAAGACATGATCGCCGACAACATCGATCGTCAGTTGACGGCGGCCCGAATCGGTGACCTGATGTTTGTCGATGGTGTCCAGACGAGAGCCGGGGCAATCACACTCGTGGGGCGCCTGAGATAGCCAAGCGGTGAGTCAGATGGAGCCAATTCGCTCGCTCGACGAAGCCTTGGACGCGCCAGAGGATCAGACTCGCCGGCGTCTGCTCATCGTTGGCGGCGCCACCGCAATCGGGTTGCTTGGTCTGGTCGGCCAGTTGGCGCGCCTCCAGATTGCTGGCGTCGAGGATTCTCGTCAGCGGGCAGATCGTAACCGCGTCCGCGAATCGCGCATCGAGCCCCAACGCGGAATCATCACCGACCGTGATGGCACCCCGCTTGCCCGAAATCGGCCCGCCTACGCGGTTGCCATCGTCCTGGCCGACTTACCCGGCGACCAGAGCGAGCGGGAGCTCGCCCTGGAACGCCTCGCGCGCGCGGTCAACGCCGCTCCCGCCGACTTCATCGCGCGCGCTCGACGAATCACCTCGCCGGAGCGATTCACACCGATAGTACTCCGACGCGGCCTTTCGGCCGAGATTGCCCACCGACTCGAAGAACGACTCGGCGACCATCCCGGCGCCCACGTCATCGTCCAGCCCATTCGCGAGTATCCAGAATCGGGATTGACCAGCCACGTCACCGGATACATCGGCCGGATCGATCCGGATGAGTATCCCGGCCTGAAAGACGACAAGCAGCGCGGATATCTGGAAGACGATGTCGTGGGCAAGATGGGCATCGAGAGCGTCGCCGAAAAGGAGCTCCGCGGCGGCCCGGGAAAGGAGCGGGCCGAGGTCGATGGGCGCGGAAGACAACTGCGTAGCCTTGGTATCGACGAGTCTCGACCGGGCAACACCGTCGAGTTGACGATCGACCTGCCGTTTCAGCGCGAGATCACACGGATTCTGTTGGCGGACATCGATCGGTACGAATCGGCCAGCGTCGTCGCGCTGGATCCGCGCAACGGTGAGATCCTCGCGATGGTCCACCTGCCGTCGTACGACGCGAACGCGTTCGCGCGTGGGTTGACCGAACGGCAGTTGAACGAACTCTTGAACGACCCCGCGCGACCACTCCTGAATGGCGCTATCGCGGCGGCATACTCGCCGGGATCGGTCTTCAAACTCGTCACTGCCATCGCGGCATTGCACGAGAACGTCGTCCGCGCGGATTCGCGGCTGACGTGTACCGGCGAATTGCTGTTTCCGAATCGTCTCAGCCCAGGGGGCGCGGCGAGGTTCCCGTGTTGGGCGGTGCACGGACCTCAGGACTGTGCAACGGCGCTGGCGAATTCGTGCAACACGTTCTTCTACCAATTGGGCGGCGGCGACCCGCGAGGCGACTGGAACGGTGTTGGCATCGACCAGTTGGCGGCATGGTCGGAACAACTCGGCCTCGGACAGTTGACGGGAATCGACCTGCCGGGCGAAGTGGCCGGGTCGGTTCCAACCCAGGCATGGAAGCGTCGTCAGCTCAAAGAGGACTGGTTCAAGGGCGATACGTATAACGTCGCGATTGGCCAGGGCTTCGTCACGGTGACGCCGATTCAGATCGCGAATCTCGCCGCCGCGATCGCCAACGGCGGACAGCTCTTCAAGCCAGCGATCGTTCGTCGCACGATCCGGTCGCGCGACCAGACTGGACCGGACCTCGTGGCAACGATTCGTCGTCGCGTACCCTTGGACGCGGACAAGCTACGGGTCATACGTCAGGGGATGCGATTCGGCTTGCAGGTAGGTCGGGACGCAAACGCGGCGATCTACGTCGGCACATCCTGGGATGCGGACTTGCGGGATGTCGCAATCGCCGGCAAGACTGGCTCGGCTGAATGGGGCACGCCGGGGCCCGATGGACGACTCGCGACGCACGGCTGGTTTGCCGGCTACGCGCCGGACGATAGCCCGAAAGTCGCCCTCTCGGTGTTCCTGAAGCGCGGACGCGGTGGTCACGATGCTGCCCGCGTCGCGCGACGGATCTTTGCCTACTACTTCGGCGTCGAAGAGCGGTAGCGTGGAAGCCCGATCCTGGCGGCATTTCGACTTCTGGCTGATCGGAGCAACATTCGCCCTGATTGGCCTGGGCATCGCGATGATCTACAGCGCCACCTTCGATGCCGCGGTGCCATCACTCAACGGTCTGGTGTTTCGGCACCTGGTCCTGCTGATTCCAGGCACGGCGATTCTCGCGTTTGCCGCGATCACGGACTACCGGCTGTTCGCCCAAATGGGAATCCTTCAGTGGATCCTCGCCGTTCTAGCTCTCGCGATCGTCCTCGTGCTTGGGCGGCTCGAGTTCGGCGCTCAACGATGGATCGACGTGTTCGGCTTCTTCCAGCTTCAACCGTCCGAGCCCGGGAAGCTGCTGACGATCTTCGCCCTGGCGCGCTTCTTCTCGAAGTATCGCGAGCACGTCCACCGATTGAAGGTGTTCCTCGCGTCGATCGCGATCGTGGCCGTTCCGGCAGGTTTGACGTTCCTGGAGCCCGATCTTGGGACAGCTCTCGTGTACGGAGCGATCTGGGCCGGCATTGCCTTCGCCGCCGGCTGCCGATTGATCTACTTCGGGGGCATCGGTGTCGCCGCGCTGGCGATCCTGCCGTTCGCATGGCAGGCGTTGCCAACGTACATGCGGGATCGATTCACGATCTTCCTGAATCCGACCAGCGATCCACTGAATCAGGGATACAACATCATTCAGGCATCGATTTCGGTTGGCTCAGGCGGTTGGTTTGGCCGCGGCTACCTTAGTGGCACGCAGAGCCAACTCGAATTCCTTCGCGTTCGGTACGCCGACTTCATCTTCTCCGTTCTGGCCGAGGAACTCGGCTTCGTCGGAGCCATCACGCTCATCGCGCTCTATGCGTTCCTGGTCATTCGAGCGATGCGCGCCGCGCTGCTCACCCGTGAACCGTACGGCCGGCTGATCGTCATCGGGATCATCAGCATGCTCGTGTTTCAGGTCTTCGTGAACATCGGCATGAACATGAGCATGCTTCCGGTCACCGGGATTCCGCTGCCCTTCATCAGCTACGGTGGCAGCTCCCTCATCACGTTCATGGCCGCGATCGGCGTCATCGAGAGCATTACCATGCGACACAGACCGCTCGATTTCTGAATTCACTCCCAGGATGCAGCCGTGACCTACGTCCCGAATACTGACGCTGATCGAGCCGCGATGATAGACACCATCGGCGTGTCGTCCATCGACGCACTCTTTGCGAACGTTCCTCGGCAGTCCGGCGCCGCGGCACTGAATCTACCACTGCCCATGGCCGAGGCAGAGGCGGCGCGCCATATGCGGCAGTTGGCCGCCAAGAACGCGAACGTGCAAGACGCGGTCAGCTTCCTTGGCGCGGGTGGGTATCGGCACCACATCCCCTCGCTCGTCGGACACATTACCGGTCGCGGCGAGTTCTACACCGCGTACACGCCGTACCAGCCCGAAGTCAGCCAGGGTACGCTCCAGACAATCTACGAGTACCAGTCGATGGTCGCCGAGTTGACCGGCATGGATGTGGCGAATGCTTCGATGTACGACGGGTCGAGCGCCCTCGGCGAATCGATTCTGATGGCCGCGGCGGTGACGCACCGGAAGAGGGTCGTGATCGCCGACTCGGTTCACCCCCAGTATCGCCAGGTCGGCGCGACGTACGCGTCCGGTCCTGGCATCGACATCCGTGAGATCGCCGCGCCGCGCGAGCGGCGATTCGACGGCCGCCTTCCGCGCCACCTCGCACAGGCCCGGCTCGACGACTCATGCGCCGCCCTGATCGTCCAGCAGCCGAATTTCTTCGGCGGCATCGAGGACATCGCCGCGTTGGCGGAGGCCGCGCACGCCATCGGCGCACTGCTGATCGTGGCGGCCAATCCGATCGCGCTTGGCCTGCTAGCCAGTCCCGGCAGCCAGGGCGCCGACATCGTGGTCGGCGAGGGTCAGCCCCTCGGAATCCCGCTCAGCTTCGGTGGGCCGTGGCTCGGCATTTTCTCGGCGAAGAACGACTACGTCCGGCAGATGCCGGGCCGCATCGTCGGCGTGACAAACGACATCGAGGGTAAGCGCGGCCTCGTCCTCACATTGCAGACGCGCGAACAGCACATACGACGCGAACGCGCGACATCGAACATCTGCACGAATCAGGCGCTGTGCGCGCTGGCGTCAACCGTCTACCTGGAGACGCTCGGAAGAAATGGTCTACGGGCGGTCGCGGAGCAGTGTGTGCGCAATGCCCACGCGGCCGCCTCGCGTATCGGCACGATCCCGGGCTTCACGATTGCGAATCAGGGTCCGTATTTCCACGAGTTCGTCGTTCGGTGCCCCGCTCCGGCCAAAGACGTGTGCGCCGCGATGCACGGGCGCGGCGTTCTCGCGGGGTACCCGCTCGGCGATTCGTACGCCGACCTTGCCGATTGCCTGCTCGTGTGCGCGACAGAAGTGAACACGGCCGCTGACATCGCCCGGCTGGTTGACGGATTTGACGAAATTGGCAAGGAGGCGGCGCGTGCCTGAGCCATTCATCTTCGAGATCAGCCGCCCCGGCCGATCGGGTTACACGATTGCCGAATCGTCGGTCGGATCGCGGCCGATCGTCGAACTGCTGCCCGACGTCCCGCTACGCGATCGACTCGATCTGCCGGAGGTGGCGCAGATCGACGTAACGCGCCACTTCACTCGGCTTTCTCAGATGAACTTTTCGATCGACACGAATTTCTACCCACTCGGTTCGTGCACGATGAAGTTCAACCCCAAGGTGCACGAGGACGTCGTTTGCTTGCCAGGGTTCGCCGACCTGCACCCCCTTCAGGACCCGACCGACGCGCAGGGCGCACTCCAACTGATGTTCGAGCTTCAGGACTACTTGGCCGCCATCTCTGGGATGGACGCGGTCACACTCCAGCCCGCCGCCGGCGCGCACGGCGAACTCGTCGGTGTCCTGGTCATTCGAGCCTACCACCTCGATCGTGGCGACACGTCGCGCCGGCGAATCCTCGTGCCGGACAGCGCCCACGGCACCAATCCGGCCAGCGCCGCGATCTGCGGCTTCGAGGTCACGTCAGTCAAGTCGAATTTGTCCGGCGGCGTCGATATCGACGACCTGCGCACCAAACTCGGCCCGGATGTCGCTGGGCTCATGATCACCATTCCGAGCACGCTCGGACTCTTCGACGAAGGACTGGTCGAGGTTACCGATCTCGTTCACGCCGCGGGTGGCTTGGTGTATTGCGATGGCGCGAACCTGAATGCGGTGGTCGGTCGGGTGCGCTTCGGCGACCTGGGCGGCGACGTGATGCACTTCAACTTGCACAAGACGTTCACGACCCCACACGGCGGCGGTGGACCCGGCGCCGGTCCCGTCGCCGTCAAGTCCCACCTCGCACCGTATCTGCCCGTTCCGATTGTGACGCGCACGGCGAACCCCAACGCCGAGTACGCACTCGACTTCGATCGACCGAAGACAATCGGGCGCGTGCGAGCGTTCTTCGGCAACTTCGGAATGCTCGTTCGGGCCTACACGTACATCCGCATGCTCGGTGCAAAGGGTTTGGCCGAGGTGTCGGACAACGCGGTGCTGAATGCGAACTATCTCCGCGCGCGACTTCGCGAGGCGTACGACATTCCGTTCGACCGAATGTGCATGCACGAATTCGTGCTGTCGGCTCGGCGTCAGAAAGCTGAAGGCATTCGCGCGCTGGACATCGCGAAGCGATTGATCGACCTCGGCTACCACCCGCCGACCATTTACTTCCCACTAGTCGTCGAGGAAGCGATGATGATCGAACCGACCGAGACCGAGAGCAAGGAGACGCTCGACGCGTTCGCCGACGCGATGCTCCAGATCGCGCGCGAAGTTCGCGAGAACCCCGACCTCTTGCACAACGCCCCGGTGACGACGCCAGTCCGCCGGCTCGACGAGGTCACTGCCGCGCGGAAGCCGAATACGCGATACGCGCCTCCGGTCTAGGGCAACGATGGTGGCGCGTCTCCGCGCCGTCACCGTTCTTGGCCTGGCCGGCCTTCTGTTCTCGGCTTGCGCGCTCGCAGACGTGCGAGACGCCGTGTCGGGAGGTCAAACGCTGCGGCTACGAGGCGCCGAGCCCATTACGCTCGATCCCGCATTCTCGACGGATTCGGCGTCGTGGAGTTACATCATCCAGATTCACGCCGGCCTCGTCCGACTCGACAACGATCTGTCGATCGTGCCGGACATCGCCGAGTCATGGTCGATCGACCGGGGCGGGACTGAATACACGTTTCGGATTCGCGAGAACGTCCGATTCCACGACGGCCGCGATATCACGGCGTCGGACTTCACGTACGGACTCGAACGCAATCTCAGCCCTATCACGAAATCGCCGGTCGCGGCCGGCTACCTTGGCGACATCGTCGGCGCCGCCGAATTGCGCGCTGGTCGGGCAAGCCGGTTGGCCGGGGTCGAAGCCATCGACGCGCGAACTCTTCGGATTCGAATCGATGGTGCGAAGCCATACTTCCTGGCGAAATTGGCGTTCCCGACCGCATTCGTCCTCGATCGCGCGAACGTCGAGTCAGGCCCGGACTGGTGGCGTCGTCCGAACGGCGCCGGTCCCTTCAAGCTCGAGAATCTCATAGCGTCCGAACGCGTGACACTGCGCCGCCACAATGGCTACTGGGCCGGCTCGGCGAATCTGACCACGCTCGAATTCGACACCGGTCCCGTTCCCGGCGTCGCCTTGTATGAGCAAGGACATGTCGATGGTGCTGAGGTCGACCTCGCGAGCATCGATCGGATGATGGACCGACGCACCGGCTATCGGAAAGAGTTGGTCGAAACTGCGCTCCTCAGCACTTGGTACATCGGCCTCAATTCGACCGTCGCGCCGTTCGACGACGAACTGGTACGACGAGCGTTCGCGCAGGCGACTGATCGTGACCGGATCGCCCGCGTCTTCTTTCGTGGAACCCGCCGAGCGGCATCATCGATCGTGCCGCCCGATTTGCCGGGCGCCACGCCCGCGACCGCGATCGGCTTTGATGCGCGGCGGGCACGCGAAACGCTGGCCGCTTCGCGGTACGCTCGCGCAATGCCAGAGATCACACTCGCGGTTGGTCCGGGGTCCGCCTCGGTCGGCGCCGCGCTCGCCGAGATGTACACGCGCAATCTGGGAATCGAAGTCGGCGTGCGAGAGTGGGACGAAGAGTTTTTTCAGGCGCTCGAAGGCCGATCAGCGCCGCTCTTCCTGACGGGCTGGATCGCCGACTACCCGGACCCTGAGAACTTCCTCGACATCCTGTTTCATTCGCGCAGCATTCACAACTATGCGGGAGTGACCGACCCCGATCTCGATCGAATGCTGGTCGAGGCGCGAACCGAGCCGGATCGTGAACGTAGGTCGCGCCTCTATCAAGACGCCGAACGAATGATTCTCGATCACGCCACGGCGATCCCTCTCTACCACGAGACGAGTCGCGTATTGATTAAGCCGTACGTTCGAAATCTCCGCGTCACGCCACTCGGAATCCTCGATTTCCGTCACGTCGGGGTCGGCGATCGTCCGCGTGCGAGCGCGCCATAGGCGCGAATGCGGTGGCGCGCCACATCGTTCCACTCCCCCTCGAACGCGCGGCCGCGATTGCCGCGCGTTCGGCGCGCTTCGATCGAGACACACTCCATCGCCATCTCGTCTCCGCGCCCCACCTCTCGTTCGTCGCCCAGGATACGGACGACTACGTTGTCGTGGCACCTTGGCGCAACCGGCGCCAGGTCGCCGTGATCCGCGAGCTGCGCGGGGCCGTTGCTGGAGCCGAGCTCCTCGATACCGTTGCGGCTTCGGCCTTGCGCGAGGGATTTGATCTTGTCGTGGCGGAGGCGGCCAACGGATCGTCCGAGGAAGCGACGTACCGCGCGCTCGGCTTCGAAACCATCGACGAGATTTGCGAGTACGCGGTCGACGATCCGGTGGTCCTGTCGCCGACGATCGCCGTAACGCGTTGGCCATCCGATCGGGCCGTCGAACTCGTCGATCTCGATAATCGGGCGTTCCCGTGGCTCTGGTGGAACGTGGTCTCCGAGATGGGCGCCTACGCCGACGGACCGGGTGTCGAGTTTTGGGTGGCCGCCAATGCGAACAGCCCGCCGGCTGGCTACGTGTCGCTGACCTCGCGCGGTCATACCGGGTATATCGATCGCCTGGCGGTCGACCGAGGAAAGCGCCGCCGCGGGATCGGCGCGGCGCTCGTGTCTCGGGCGGTGGCTCGCCTGGTTCAACAGGGCGCGCGACGGATCGCGCTGACAACGCAATACGACAACGAACCAGCGCAAGCGCTGTACACTCGGCTCGGTTTCCGACCAACCACCTTTCGCCTGGTTATCCTCGGACGCTGGTTGACCGACCGGCGAGATCGGATCGTTCGATGAAAGTCCTGATGCTGTCGTGGGAGTACCCGCCGCACAACGTCGGCGGCCTCGGTAAGCACGTGATGGAGCTGCTCCCGGCCCTGGCGCGCGCCGGTGTCGAGGTTCATCTCTTGACCCCGGCATTCAACGGTGGTCCACAGTTCGAAGTCATTCGCGAGACCGCGATCGATCGGGCCCATCTGGAGCCGTCACCGGCAACGGTTCACCGGATCGACACGCCACGGGTCGATATCGCGGACTTCTTCTCTCGCGCGATCCAGACGAACTTTGCGATCGAAGACGCGGGCCGCCATTTGCTTGAAAACGGCGGGTATGACCTGATCCACGCCCACGATTGGCTCGTAGGGTTCGCCGGCGTCGCCATCAAGCACGCATTCCACACGCCCCTCGTCGCAACGATTCACGCGACGGAGTACGGCCGCAATCGGGGAGTGCCATCGGCAGACATTCCCCGTGCGATTCACAACGTCGAGTGGTGGCTGACCTACGAAGCCTGGCGCGTGATCTGTTGTTCCGACTTTATGTCGAGCGAAGTGAGGACCGTGTTCGGCACGCCCGCGGACAAGATCGATGTCGTGCCGAACGGCGTCGACACCTCGCGATTCGATCGTTGGGAAGGCCACGATCTGAGCGAGTTTCGGCGCCGCTACGCTCACGACAGCGAGAAGATCCTGTTCCACGTCGGGCGCATCGTGCGCGAGAAGGGCGTTCACCTGCTGGTCGAGGCGATGCCGCGCCTGCTGGCGGCGCGATCCGACCTGAAACTCGTTGTCGCCGGGACCGGCGGCGAACTCGACCAGTGTCGGCAACGCGCCGATGAACTCGGCGTCGGCGCCAACATCCTGTTCACGGGTTTTGTCGGCGATGACGATCGGGACCGCCTGCTGCGCATCGCCGACGTCGCGGTCTTCCCGAGCCTGTACGAGCCGTTCGGCATTGTCGCCCTCGAAGCGATGGCGGCGCGCGCGCCGGTCGTCGTGTCGTCCGTCGGCGGCCTGACCGAGGTCGTCGATCTGCACGAGACGGGGATCACCGTGTACCCGGACGACGTCGATTCGCTGATCTGGGGCATTCTCCACACCCTCGACCATCCAGAGTGGTCGCGGCAGAGAGCCGACAACGCCTACGGAATGGTTCGCGATCGCTTCAATTGGGATGCGATCGCGCGCGACACGATCGCGACGTACCGGCGGGTCATCGAGGAACGGCGCCGGACGCCCTGGTAGGGAATCTCGTGCGCATCGACGTTCTGACAGTCTTTCCGGAGATGATCCGGCATGCGCTCGGCATCAGCATCGTCGGCCGCGCACGAGAACAGGGATTATTGACCGCGGAAGCGGTCGACCTACGCGCGTTCGCGTTCGATCGCCACCGAACGACCGACGATGCGCCGTACGGCGGCGGTCCCGGTATGGTTATGCGGCCCGAACCGGTCTTCGCCGCCGTGGATTCGGTGGTGGCGGGATCGAGCCAGATCGCCTCTGAGGGCCGCGACATCATCCTCCTGACGCCCCAGGGCCAGGTCTTCAACCAGCGCCTCGCCGCCGAGTTGGCGGTGCGCGAACACCTCATCCTGATCTGTGGACGCTACGAGGGCTTCGATGAGCGCATCCGCGATCACCTTCCGACGCGCGAGCTCTCCATCGGCGACTACGTCCTGACGGGAGGCGAATTGCCGGCGCTCGTCGTCATCGACGCCGTCGCGCGCTTGATCCCCGGAGTCCTCGGGTCCGACGAGTCAGCCGAGGACGACTCGCACACCTCGGGCGTACTTGAATACCCGCACTACACGCGACCGCCGGTATTCCGCGACTGGCCGGTCCCGGACGTTCTCTTGTCCGGCAACCACGCGCTCATTCGCCGGTGGCGACGCGAACGGTCGCTCGAGCGAACTCTCGCGCGCCGACCGGACCTCCTCGATTCGTGCCCGCTGACGGAGGATGACCGAGTATTCCTCGTCTCCATAGGCGCGACGCGATTTGCCCCGGCGAAGCCCGCGACCCGCGAACGATCGCGTCGTGCCGCTCGCGCTCCGTAGCCTCGGCAGCGGGAGCTCCGGCAACTCCTTCGTCGCGACGAACGGCGATCAGGCAATCGTCGTCGACGCGGGATTCAGCAAGCGCCGAATGGTGGCTGAACTCCGTCATCTCCAGGATTCGGGCCTCTCGCTCGCGGCGATCGTGTTGACCCACGAACACTTCGATCATTCGCGCGGCGCGATCGAGCTTGCTCGCGTTTCCGGCGCGCCGATCGTCGCCACGCGCGGGACACTCAATGCCCTCGCCGAGGGACTGAGCGACCCAACGATCGCGCGGATCGCCGTGGGGTCGACCGAATCGTTCGACATCGCGTCGTTCTCCATCGGGTTTCGGCCCGTCCGGCACGATGCCCAAGAGCCGGTCGGACTCTCGATTGCGGCCGACGACAGCGTCGCGGTCATCGCGATCGATCTGGGGACCGCGAGCAAGGCGGATGCCGACTGGATGTCGAACTGCGACCTTCTCGTGATCGAGTCGAACCACGATTCGACTCGCCTCATGAACGGACCGTACCCGGGGCACTTGAAGAGGCGGATCGCCGGGCGGCTCGGCCACCTGTCAAACGATCAAGCGGCAGCGTGCATCGCCCAAGCGGTCGGCGTTGGACGCGCGCGAGTGATCTGGCTGGCGCACCTGAGCGAGGTCAACAACACGCGCACCGAGGCGTTACACCGAGCCCGGCGCGAGGTTGCCGACACCGAGATCGCTGTCGCGGTGTGCGCGCGGGATCGACCGAGTCTGACCTGGTCGTCCGGCAGACAGTTCCGCCAGGCGACGCTCTGGTGACCTACGGCCCGCGCTCGCCCCACACGACGAGGCGATGGCTGTAGTCGTTCGTCAGCGGATTGAATGTGCCCGTGCACGTGATAAGCGTCACCTCCTCGCGCCCGCTCGAATAGGTGACTGACACGTCGTTGTTTGGCACGACGTTGCGCCCTGTCACACGGTACGTGATATCGCCGCCATCCGTTCGAAGGACGATCTCATCGCCTAGCTTCACCCCGTCCAATCGCGCGAAGACGTTCCCACTCGTCAAGCTCTGAACGTGACCCGACAGGACGACGTTGCCGCCCTGGAACGGCAGCGCAGTGCCTTCGAGATGGCCGGCCACGAATTTCGGCACTTCCCATTCGCCCTTCCGAAACCGAGACACGATCACGGGCGCGTCGAGCTCGATCGACCGAACCAGAATGCGGTATATCTCCCTGATCACCGGTTGGCGCGCCACGACCGCGGGTGCCGTCGGTGTGGCGGCGGGTTCCGGAACCGGCGTCGCAACGCCTTCGGCGATCGCCGCGGGAATCACTGTCGGCGCGACGAAATCCACGCGCACGTGCGCCGTTGCCGTTAACATCGCCTCGACAGGTTGCATCACGCTCTCAAACGCGGCAACAGTGGCAGTCGCCCGAGCGCGGATCTCGCGATCTTCAATCTGACGCTCGACCGCCGCGCGCTCGAACTCGCCGAACATCCAGACCGCGAACGTGGCGACGAGGATCGTCAGTCCTGTCGCGGTCAGCACACTGGCGAGGCGATCTCGCCCCGTGCGGGTCGCGTTCGATGAATTCGCCAATCGACTAGCCTGGTCCCGGAACGTGGGCGTGGCGCGTCGAATCAGACGCGATTCGCGCCATCACGCGACGACGCGTGCCTTCTTGATGGACTCGATGACGAACTCAACAACCGAGTCGATGTCGGTCGCCCGGAACAATGCCGTGTCGATATAGGCGGCGTAGCCGTTGTCGGCGCCGGTCGCCGCGCGCACACGGGCCGTCAGTCCACGCTGACGCTCGGCGAGGTGATTGAAGTGCGCGATCGGCTCGGCCAGATCGCGCAACGTTGTCAGGATCTCCTGGCGCGCCTGGTCGAGTTCGGCGCTGGTGCGCAAGCTGGCCACGGCCGCGACTGCGCCATCGTCGGCCGGGACCGTCAACTCGACGTCTCCCCGTGTCAGAACCACCGCCGCGTCCCCTAGCCTGAATTTCGTCTCCGAATTATGGCAGCCATGCTCGTGCTAGGATCGCGGCGAATGCCCGCCCGAGACCTCATCGGCCGCGCGGAACCCATCATCGTCGCCCATCGCGGAGCGAGCGGCTACGCGCCCGAGAACACCCTGGCGGCCTTTCGTCTCGCGGTCGAAATGGGTGCGCCGATCGTTGAGTGCGATGTCCACCTTTCGAGCGACAACGTGCCCATCATCATTCACGATCACGCGCTCGATCGCACGACGAGCGGCTCCGGGCTCGTGCGCGACTGGACGCATTCGGAAATCGCGCGGCTCGATGCCGGTAGTTGGTTCGACGTGCGATTCGCCGACGAGCGAGTGCTGACACTCGACGACCTCCTGGACTGGTGTCGCGGCCGCGTCGGCCTGTCAATCGAGTTGAAGAACGGTCCGATCTACTACGACGGTATCGAGAGGACGATCGCCGACCGCGTGCGCGCGCACGACATGGCGGCGCACGTGTCGGTCATTTCATTCGATCACGTTGCGCTGGCGCGCCTGAAGTCGGTCGCACCCGAGGTTCAGACCGGGGCGCTCTACGCCGCGCGCCTCGCCGATCCGGTCGCCGTGGCACGGTCGGCTGGCGCCAACGCGCTCTTGCCGCACGTCGCATTCGCCACGCCGGATCTCGTGCAGTCCGCCCACGGGGCGGGAATCGCCGTCTCCGTGTGGACGGTGAACGATGCCGCTGAGCTGGCCATGGCTCGCGCCGCGGGAGTCGACGCGGTCGCGACCGATTTCCCCGATCGTGTCGCGCGAGAACTCGCGCGACAATAGCGCTGCCAAGCGTCCAACGCCGATTAGACTGGCCACGATGATGCCGGATCGTGAGCTTGCCATCCTCGAGTTCCCGACTGTCCTCAGGCGTCTGGCCGGCCACGCCAGCTTCGCGATCGGCAAAGAGATGGCGCTCGCTCTGCGTCCCGCGCCGACGCTTTCCGAGGCAACGCGGCGTCAACGTGTGGTTATCGAGGCGCGCTGGGTCGTCGAGTCTGGCATCGGCATGGGCATTGGCGGCGCGCGCGACGTACGCGAGTCGGTCCGCCGGGCCGGTCTGGGCGGTCGCATCGAGCCGAATGATCTGCTGGACGTGCGCGCGACGCTGTCGGCTGGTCGTGTGCTCCGCCGCGGGCTGCTGGCCCACGCCGTGCGAGTTCCCGAGTTGGCGGATTTCGCGGCCGGATTGCCTGATCGGCCCGATCTCGAAACCGAGATCGGCAGCGCCCTCGACGAGCGCGGCAACGTCGTGGACTCGGCGTCGGCGACCCTCGGCCGCCTGCGCGCGGAGACCCGCACGATTCACGGTCGGCTCATGGAGCGTCTCCAGGCTTTCCTGACGTCGAGCGCGTACCGCGATGCGATCCAGGATCCGATCATCACGACGCGCAATGGCCGATACGTCATCCCGGTCAAGGCTGACGAGCGCGACAAGATTCGCGGCGTCGTCCACGACCAATCCTCCAGCGGCGCGACGCTGTTTGTCGAGCCGCTACAGACGCTCGATCTGAACAATCGGCTTCGTCAGGTTCAGATCGAAGAACAACAGGAGGTCGAACGCATCCTCCTGGCGCTGAGCGCGCGCGTTGGGGCTCGTTCGGCGGAAATCTTGAACGGCCAGGAATCGCTCGGCCACCTCGACTGCGCGTTTGCCAGCGCGCGGCTGGCTGGAGAGCTTCGTGCCGTCGCGCCCGACCTCGTCGAAGGCAGTGGTGCGGACCGGACGGCCGAAATCATCCTGCCGCGGGCGCGGCATCCACTCCTATCCGGCAACGTCGTGCCAATCGACATTCGTCTCGGCGGCGAACACATCGCGCTGGTGATCACTGGACCGAACACCGGCGGCAAAACGGTCGCGCTCAAGACGATCGGCCTGTTGACGCTGATGGCGATGGCAGGCCTGCAAGTTCCGTCGGCCGACGGCGCCCGCGTCCGCTTCGTCGATCGGGTCTACGCCGACATTGGCGACGAACAGAGCATCGCCCAGAGCTTGTCGACATTCTCCTCGCATATGACGCACATCGTCGCGATCCTGCGCGCGGCAACCGGTTCCTCGCTCGTTCTACTCGATGAGCTTGGCGCCGGCACCGATCCTGTCGAAGGCGCGGCTCTGGCCCAGGCGATCCTGGACGAGCTTCGACACCGCGGAACGCTCGTGGTCGCGACGACGCACTACGCCGAGCTAAAGACGTACGCCTACGCCACGTCCGGCGTCGCGAACGCCAGCGTTGAGTTCGACGTTGAGACGCTCTCGCCAACCTATCGACTCATGATCGGTGCGCCCGGACGGAGCAACGCGCTAGCCATCGCGGCGCGACTCGGCCTCGGAGAAGCCATCCTCGAGACCGCCCGGGCGCGCGTCGCACCGCGTGACGCCGAATTGGCCAACGTGCTTGACACCCTGCGGAATGAGAAAGAACGCGTGATCGCAACACGCGCGGCCGCCGAGGCCGAACATCACCGGATCGCCGCTCTGGCCGCCCAACTGTCGGAGAAGATCGCCGCGACCGATCGGGCGCGCAAGAAGGCCGCGTCAGACGCGTACAAGCGCGTCGAGCGCGAGATCGCCGACCTTCGCGCGCGATTGCGGGACATCGGCGCCGATGCGCGACCGGCGCAACCGGGACTCTCATCGACCGCGGTCACGAGACGCCAGATTGACGCGGTCGAACGCGAAATCCGGGCTCGACGGCCGGCGGAGGTCACCGCGACTCCGGTCTTGATCGCGCCCGGATCGTGGGTTCGCCACCGCGGCCTCGATCAAGTCGGACAGGTTCTCTCGGTGCGCGACGATGAGGTCGAGATCCAATTCCGCGCGCTCAAGGGGCGAGCCCGGCGGAACGACATTGAACCGGCCACGCGCGCCGAGCAGTCGCGCTCGGAACCCGCCCCGGACCTATTCACGACCGCTGGAATGGCGCCGATCAGCGCCATTCCACGCACGGAAATCGAGATTCGCGGCTATCGAGCCGATGACGTGTCGCCGGAGCTCGACCGTTACTTGAACGATGCCTATCTGGCTGGGCTTCCCTTCGTACGTATCGTTCACGGCAAGGGCACCGGCGCCCTGCGCCAGACTGTCCGCGAATTCCTTGGCGCGCACCCGCTCGTTCGCGGCTACGATTCAGCGCCACAACGCGAGGGTGGCGATGGCGTGACCGTCGCGACTCTGGCCAACTAGGACGGTCCGTGCCCGAGCTTCTTCAATCCGCGATCGAACTCGCGATCACCCTCTTCGGCGCATACTTCGCGGCCGTCTGGCTGTGCGTGGCGGTCTGGACGATTCGCGACATCCGTTCTCGCACCACCGATGGCTTCGTCCAGTTTCTGTGCGGAATCCTCGTGATCCTCTTCAACCTGCCGGGCTTCGCGCTGTATCTGATCCTGCGGCCACCCGAAACCCTGGCCGATGCCGAGGCGCGAGCCGCGCGCATTCGAGCAGCCGCCAGGCCAGCGTCCGAAGCGTGCCCGCGATGTCACGGCCCAATCGAGAGCGACTACCGTGTCTGCCCGCGCTGTCGCACCGCGCTGCGCGAGCCGTGCGTCGCGTGCGGGCGATTGATGTCCCTCGAGTGGCAAGCCTGCCCCTACTGCGCCACTCAGCGAGCCAGCGCCCCGGAGTAGGCGCGCGGCCGAATCAGCGGAAACACACAAGGGGCGGATCAACGGATCCGCCCCTCCCGTGGAAAACCGAGTTAGACGATCGCTTCTTGAGTCTGGCGGTCGAACGTGTGCATGTGGGCCATGTCCAGCATGATCTCGATCTGCTGCCCGGCCTTGACCGGCGAACGCGCATCCATGCGCGCGACGAACTCGGACTCGCCCGTCAACAGATAGACGAACTGCTCCGAACCCATCGGCTCGACGACGTTCACCTGAACCTTCATCGTGCTCTCGGCCGGGGCATTCGGGTTGCTCGACCGATCGAAGACGTCCTCCGGGCGGATGCCGAACACGACATCTTTACCGACGTAACCCGTCAAACGCTCTGCCTTATCAGCCGGCACCCGCAGCTTGAAGGAGCCGCCATCGATATAAAGGGCATCCGGCGTACCGGCGACCTTTGCGTCGAAGAAGTTCATCGCCGGCGACCCGATGAACCCAGCCACGAACATGTTGGCCGGCTTGTCGTACAGGGACTGTGGCGTTTCGAGCTGCTGCAGTACGCCGTCGCGCATGACGGCAATTCGGCTGCCCATCGTCATCGCCTCGACCTGATCGTGCGTGACGTAGATGACCGTCGTCTGAAGCCGCTGGTGCAGCTTGATCAGTTCGGCGCGCGTCGCGACGCGCAATTTGGCGTCAAGGTTCGACAACGGCTCGTCCATCAAGAACACCTTCGGCTCGCGCACGATCGCGCGACCGAGCGCGACGCGCTGTCGCTGACCGCCGGAGAGCTGCTTCGGCTTCCGGTTCAAGAGCGTTCCGATGCCAAGGATCTCGGCCGCTTCGTGCACGCGGCGATTGATCTCCTGCTTCGGCGTCTTGCGAAGCTTCAGGCCGAAGGCCAGATTGTCGTAGACGCTCATATGCGGATAGAGGGCGTACGACTGGAAAACCATCGCGATGTCGCGGTCCTTCGGTGCGACGTCGTTGACGACCCGGTCGCCGATGTAGATGTTGCCGCCGGACAGTTCCTCCAGGCCGGCGATCAATCGAAGGGTCGTCGACTTGCCGCAGCCCGACGGACCGACCAGGACCAGGAACTCCTTATCCAGGACGCCGATGTTGATGTCGTTGACTGCCGTGACTTCGCCGAAACGCTTTGTGACGTGATCGAGTGTGACGCTCGCCATTGTGTTCGCAAACCTCCCGCTAAAGCTTCGAAAACAGAACTCTTCGGTAAAAACCGCTCTTCAAAGGCCGTCGGCCTGACCGCACACGCGTCGCGCGTAACTCGATAGGCTCCCCCAGCTTCGTAGGTTGCGCGATATTACCTTGCGCACCCGCCGAGCGCAACCGCTCGCATCGTCGCCGCGTCGCGCGATCGGTCCGATTGGCGCGTCCACCGCCAGATGCCTCGCGAAACGCCGAACGATCAGGCCGCCCCGGGAATATGCGTATACAACACCGCGACAGCCCCGACGAGGAGCAGGACGACCGTCACAATCAGCGGCCGATCGCTCAACAGGAGATCTTCCGGAGCGCCGCCGCCGTCGCGCAGATGGACCAGATACAGGTAGCGGAAGATCCCGAAGATAACAATCGGAATCGTCACCATCATCGTGTGGTCCCGCGGGAGGTTCTCCGCGGAAAACGTGTAGAGCGAGTACGCCATGATCAGGCTCGCCGTCACGATCGTGATGAGTTGCTCGAGTAGCTGCGGCGTGTACTCCCTCAGGATCTGGCGATGCCCGCCCGCCGAGTCGCCGAGGAGCAGCAACTCGTGGCGCCGTTTGGCCAACCCGAGGAAAAGCGCCGCCAGAATCGTGCAGAGGTAGAGCCACGGTGAAATCGGCACGTCGATCGCCACCGCGCCCGCGACTGTGCGAATGACGAAGAACGACGCCAACGTGAAGAGATCTACCAGCACGACACGTTTCAATCCGAGGTTGTACGCGACGCTCAAAGTGACGTAACCGACCGCCAATGCGCCAAATGCGCGACTGAGCGTGAAGGCAAGACCGACCCCGATGGCCAGGAGCAGGACGCCGAAACCGATCGCCAGTCCGCGCGGCAGTCTCCCCGACGCGAGCGGACGGCGCCGCTTGCGCGGATGCAGGCGATCCTGGTCGAGATCGGCCAGATCGTTGAATATGTACCCCGCGCTCGAAATGGCGCAGAAGGCGACAAACGCCGTCCCGGCGCGGGCGAGCGCAAGCGTATCCATCAGCCGAAGTGCGAACAGAAGCCCGACGAAGAGGAGCCCGTTCTTCGTCCATTGCCGCGGCCGCGCCGCCTCGATCAAGGCCGCCAGCGTCGTCACGCGGTGCGATTCCCGCGCGATGCACGTTTTCGCTTCCGGCCGCGATCGACGATCCGTCCGGTCACAGCTCTTCCTTCAGGATCAGGCCGACGTTCGCGAGATACTCGTCGGCCGGAAAATCCTCGGGGCAATCGATCATCGGCGATGGCCGCCCAATTGGATGTCCGGTCGCCCGACGCGCCCGATCCGCCAGGCGCAGGTCGTTGGCGGCGTCGCCAACGAGGTAGATCGGTATTGTTCGCGAGACGCGCGTGCCGACGTACGTATCCTCGACCTCGCGTAGCGCGGCCACGAGGGCGTCGATCGTCAACTCTCGGGCCTCGTCCAGCGTCGCGTCGGAACCGAATGGGCGACGGGAAACCAGCAGCGGAAGATCGTCCACGATGATCGCGATGTCGGCGGCCAACTGACCGACGCTCACGATCACCGCATCCGGCGCCCCGATGCCGCGCGCAATTGCCAGCGGAATCGTATCGAAACTTCGCGGGCGTACTCCGGCCGCTCGCATCGTCTCTACCGAGGAGCGCATCACGTCGCGCGGGATCGCGACGCAGAACACGGACTCACTGTCCGCGGTTGGGTCAAGCGGCTGCGAGAAGACGTAGTGACGGCTCGGCGAGATCCCGATCGATCGAAGCGCCTCGCTCACGTGCAGATCCTTGCGTCGGCGGTTCAATCGGCCCGGTACGTCGACGACTCGGACAATCGCCCCCGCGCCCGAGATCGCGCAATGGAGGCGGCGTGTCGGCACGCCGCGTCGTCGGATTGCGTCGCGAATGAAGCGGCCCAGATTGAACGGCTCGGCGATCGCCGCGCCGGGTGCCATACGTGGATCGAACGGCACGGTGTCCCAGAACACGATCCGTCCCCGCTGCGCCGCCACGATCCTGAGCACGCCACCGTCGAATGTCAGTCCAACCGTGACGCGCGCGAACGGTGACGGCAGTGGTCCGCGCGCGAACCGCGGCGGCACGACCGCCTCGGGCGGCTCGATCACTGAGATCGCGCTGTCAACGGCGTTGGCGAAGACCTCATCCGTGGACTGGTCAGCGCTGGGTCGTCGTCGCAACAGCGAACGTAGAAACTCCATTCTCAATCGATCCTAGCCGACGAGCCGGAAAGGAGGCGTTAGGGAGCGCCAGCGTCGGCAGTGTTCGCTCGCTCGATCGATTCGTCGCCAGCGCAAGATTCTCGTCGGCGATAGACTGGGTGCGATGGCACGACTCTTTCTGACCGGCGCAAGCGGCTTCGTCGGCGGCCGAATTATCGAGACGGCGCCTCCGGACTGGTCGGTTGCTGGCCAGTGGCGCTCCCACCGACCGGTGTCCGGGTGCGTGGCCGAGCACCAAGTCGACCTGTCGGACGCCACGGCAACAGCCAGGGCCATTCGCGAGAGTTCCCCAGACGTGGTCTTGCACGCCGCCTACGATATGGCCGCCGGCGTCGAGCCGAATCTCGTGTGGTCGCGCAACGTCCTCGCCGCCGCGGCCGCGATCGGCGCGCGCGTCGTTCTCATCTCGACCGACCTCGTCTTCGACGGCAAGCGTGGGTGGTACGCCGAGGACGAAGAACCAGCCCCGGTCATCGCCTACGGCGCATGGAAGGCGACGCTCGAACGAGAGGTCCTGACCGCCGCCGGCATCGTCGCTCGCACCTCGCTCGTCTGGGGCATCGACCCGATCTCGGCAACGATCGAGAGTATGATCCTGGCGCCGCTTCGCCGAGGCGAGCCGCCACGCCTGTTCGCCGACGAATGGCGAACCCCGACCGAGGTGCGCGACCTGGCGCACGCGCTCTGGTTGGCGGCCGAACTGAAGGGACCGCGGATCCTGCACATGGCCGGCCCGGAACGTCTCAGTCGACTCGAGCAGGGACAGGTGATCGCGCGCGCCTTCGGGTTCGACCCCGACTCGATACCAGCGTCCTACCGGGCCGAGGTCGCGCCCGACCGCCCGGCCGATACCTCACTCCTGGCGACGCGAATCACGACGGACGTGCTGCGGTACCGCTTTCGCGGTCCAAGCGAGATCCTCGCAAGATCGTAGTCGAGCGCGTGACGGGTCCCGCCGAATGCACTGGCGCTGATATCCCGCGACACGCGAATGAGCTCCGACGCTTGGCCATTGATTCATGTTGGTATAGTCCCCGTCTTACTAGTTCGACTATCGGCATTTCTGGGAGGAATCGGGCGTTGAGGGGAGGACATCGTTGACCGAGACTACGGCCCCAGGCCTGTATCTTCTGTGTCGCGTGCGCGGCGCCCTCTGTGCCCTGCCTCTCGAACACGTCGTCGAGACGATGCGCCCACTTCCCGTCGAACCGCTGGCCGGAACCCCTCCGTTCGTGCGCGGCGTCTCAATCATTCGTGGAGTGCCGCTGCCAGTCGTCGACGCCGCGCTGCTCGTGAACGCGCAACACGACGATCCAGCGCGATTCGTGACGCTCCGCGTGGGAGGACGTCAGGTGGCGCTCGCGGTGAACGAGGTTGTTGGCGTGCGCGCCATCAAGCCGGAAGGATTTCACGACCTGCCGCCGCTCCTGCGTGAAGTAGCGGCGGATGTCATCACCTCGATCGGGGCGCTCGACCATGAGCTGCTGCTTACCCTGCAAAGCGCGCGGCTCGTCCCCGATTCCGTGTGGGCGACCGTGGAGGCCGTGGGCTCCGCGTCGTGACGGTCGTGATCGGGACCGACGACGTGGCGCGCTTCCGCGCCGCGGTCGGTCGGCGCCTCGGACTACATTTCGACGACGGCAAGCTCGTATTCCTGGCTGATACATTGCGGCAGCGTCTTGACGCCACCGGTCGCGGATGCGAGGCCTACGTCGGGAGCATCGAAGCAGGGCTCGCCACGGACGAGATCGGTATTCTCGCGCGGGACCTGACGGTCTCTGAGACCTACTTCTTCCGCAACATCGAACAATTCCGCGCCACCGCGGAAGTGGCTCTGCCGGAGCGAATTGCGGCCCGACAGGGGCAGAAGCGGCTCCGCCTCCTGTCGGCCGGGTGCGCCTCGGGAGATGAGGCCTACTCCCTCGGAATCG
The DNA here is from genome assembly GCA_004297775.1 of Chloroflexota bacterium. Lineage (GTDB taxonomy): Bacteria > Chloroflexota > UBA6077 > FW602-bin22 > FW602-bin22 > FW602-bin22. The sequence continues at coordinate 66,226 of SCUE01000028.1, forward strand.
TCGTCACCGAGTCCGCGATCGACGCGTCGTGGGACGTGTCGATCAGGGCCGTGGACGTGAATCCGTCGATGCTTGAGAAGGCGGTGCGCGCCCAATACTCGACGTGGGCGCTACGGGAAACATCCGCCGAGGTCCAGAGGCGATGGTTTCGCCCGGAGGGACGGGACGTCCTTCTCGCGGAGGAAGCCCGAATGCGCGTCCGGTTCGAGGAGCGAAACCTGGCGCAGGATGACCCCGAGCTCTGGCCACCGGAGTCCTACGACATCGTGTTCTGTCGAAACGTGCTCATGTACCTCTTGCCGGAGACGGCGCAGCGGGTCATCGAGCGCATCACACGGTCCCTCGTGCCAGGTGGCTTTCTATTCCTCGGCCACGCGGAGACTCTGCGCGGACTCTCACAAAGCTTTCACCTACGCCACACGCACGGGACCTTTTACTACCAGCGCAAGGAGCGCGCGGAATTGCCTGGTTGTACCTACGCGCAAGCACCATCAGAATCGACGTCGGAGACTTCGCCGCTGGTCGCTGCCGTGGACGGAGCCGACGGCTGGATCGATGCCATTCGGCGCGCCTCCGAGCGAATCGAATCTCTGGCACGCACTCCGATCGGAGCCCAGGTACGGCGAGAGGTATCGCCGATCGATCAGCCGCCGCGATGGGATCTGGGGAAGGCTCTGGAACTTCTGAAGAATGAGCGCTTTGCCGCCGCGCTCGATGTCGTGCAGGCCTTCCCAGCGGAGGCGGCAATCGATCCTGAGGTCCTGCTCCTGCGCGCCGTGCTCCTGACACACGGCGGCAGCTTCGCCGTCGCCGAGGACACGTGCCGACGCCTCCTGGCGATCGATGAGTTGAACGCGGGAGCTCACTACCTGATGGCACTCTGTCGCGAAGCGGAGGGCGACCGCGAGGGCGCCGCCGAGCACGACCAGGCTGCCGCCTACCTCGACCCCGCGTTTGCGATGCCTCGCCTCCATCTCGGTCTGCTTGCTCGCCGACATGGCGATCGCAAGACGGCCCTCCAAGAGCTCGATCAGGCCCTACTCCTGCTGCAACGCGAGGACGCGCCGCGACTCCTGCTCTTCGGTGGCGGTTTCGGCCGCGAAACGCTGATCGACCTCTGCCGCGCCGAGATCGTCGCGTGTGGGGGTCAGCCGTGATCGGCGACCTGACGTCGGACACGGCGACTGAGTTGCGGCGGGCCTTCGATCGGTCGTTCGCCAAGGCGCCGCGCGAGCGGGTTGCGCAATTCGAGGATCTCCTCGCGATTCGCATCGCCGGCGACCCCTTCGCGCTGCGCCTCAACGAGCTTTCGGGACTCTCGACCGGGCAACCGGTCACACCGGTGCCGACGGCCGCGGCCGGCTTGCTCGGCATCGCGGGCTTCCGAGGAACGCTCGTGCCAGTCTACGATCTGCGGATTCTCCTGGGATATCCAGCAACAGAAGCGTCTCTGTGGCTTGGTCTGGTCGGCAAGGATCTCCTGACCGGCCTCGCCTTCGATGGCTTCGACGGGTTTCTCCGCGTGCCCCGCGACGCTGTCGCTCGAAAGGAAACGGTATCGGCCACAGCCCTCGTGCACGAGGTAGTCCAGACGCGTGACTCGGTTTGGCCGCTGGTACACCTACCGTCCGTCGTCGAGGAAATCACGAAGCGAGTCCGGCACAGCACCTTGGAAAGGGAGAGATAACCCAATGTCACGTCACTTGACTTTCAGTCAGAAACTGGGCGCCGGCTTCGCGCTGACGGTCGTGCTCGCGATCATCATGGGATTTGTGGCCATCGCGTCCCTCCGCGCCGTCGTCGACGCGAAAGACCGTGTCATCACCGTCTACGGTGAAAACCTTACCGATGCTGAAAAACTTGCGCTGGCGAGATCCGATGAAGCGGTCGCGTTTCGCGGCTTCCTCATCGATAAGGCGGAACGCCATCTCGGCGACTTGCGTGATGGCCGCGAGGAGGGCCAGGCGGCGATCGACCGACTGCGCGCCCGCGTCACGTCCGACGAAGAGCGGAGCATTCTCACGCGCGTGGAGCGTCGCCTGGCCGACCATCGCGTGGCGGTCGATCGCGTGGTCGCGCTCCGCAAGACAGACCCGACAAATGACGTCGTCGTCCGCGCCTTCAGCGAGAGCTTGGAGACGGGACGGGCGGCACTATTACAGGAGATTGACGCCTTCACCGCTCTCGAGCTCAAGCTCCGCGACGAGGTCAAGCAGGCGTCGACGGATGCCGCCGCGTCGGCCATCACGCTCGTCGTCGTCTTCGCGATCGCCATCACGCTCCTTTCCGCAATTGTGGCGTTCATCCTCACCCGTACGCTCGGACGCCAGATCGGTACGGCCGTGGGACAGGTCCAGAGCTCCTCGACGGAACTTCAGGCGGCCGCCAGTCAGCAGGCCACCGGCACCAGGGAACAGTCCACTGCGATGAACGAGATCACGACCACGATCAGCGAGCTCTTGGCAACGTCGCGGCAAATTGCCGAGAGCGCGCAACGAGTAGCCCAGATCGCCAATCAGACGGCGACGTCGGCCAGATCCGGGGATGGAACCGTTCAGAAAGCGAACGAGTCGATCGCGGCGATTCGTCACCAGGTCGACCTGATCGTGAGCCACATGTTGGTTCTCGGGAAGAACTCGCAGCAGATCGGCGCGGTTCTCGATATCGTCTCGGAGCTCGCCGAGCAAACGAACATACTGGCGATCAACGCCACAATCGAGGCGGCGGGCGCCGGTGACGCTGGCAAACGATTCGCCGTCGTTGCCGACGAAATTCGGAAGCTTGCCGATCGCGTTGCGGCCTCGACCAAAGACATCCGCGGACTGATCGAGGATGTCCGCGGCGCGGTCAACACGACCGTCATGACCACGGAAACGGGATCGAAGGCCGTGGACGCCGGATCGCGCCAGTTCGCCGAGGTTGCATCGTCCTTCAAGCAGATCGCCGAGCTCGTGGTCACGACCACCGAAGCGGCGCGCGAGATCGAGCTGTCAACCAAGCAGCAGACCACCGCCGTGGAGCAGGTGAACGTGGCGATCGCCAATGTTGCGCAAGCCACCAAGGAAAGCGAGGTCAGTTCGAGTCAGACGCTCCAGACCGCGTCGCAACTTGCCACTCTGTCAAGGGATCTCCTGCGTCTCGTGCACCCGCGACCGAGCGCGTAGACATGCCAAGCGATCCATATCGGTACTTTCGCATCGAGGCGCGCGAACTCCTGGATCAGCTCGGTAGGGGCGTCATGGACCTCGAGAAGGCGCCCGCGCCAGATGTGGTAGCGAAGCTTCTCCGCCTTGCCCACACCCTCAAGGGCGCCGCGCGCGTCGTCAAGCAGCGCGAGATCGCCGATCAGTCGCACGCCATCGAAGGCGCGCTCGCGCCGCACCGCGACTCGTCGGCGCCCGTCCCACCGGAGATCATCGATGCCGTGTTGCGTCACGTCGACGCCATCGGGACGGGCGTCTCGGCGCTGGCTTCGCCTGATGCTCCCGGCGGCGCTTCGCCGCACAGCGCCACTGAAGAAATCTTTCGCACGGCTTGGGCCGATGTCGCCGACGTGGACGACCTGATCAACGGATTGGCTGAGGCGCACTCCCAGGTGGCATCGCTCCGTCGAAGCCTTCCAGCCACCGAGCGCGCGCGTCACCTCGTCGATCTCCTGGCAGAGGTCCTGGCGCCGGCGCGCGCCCTGGCGCCGGTGATGGTCGGCCGCGGCGCCGCCAACGGGAACATTCACGCAATGGTCGAGGAGCTCGGGGAACTCTTTGGCTCGATCGAGCGAGCCCTTGCCCTCGGCGTCGATCAAGTCGACCGCGAGATGGGGCAGGTGCGCGAGTCTGCCGAGCGGTTGCGGCTCGTCCCGGCCGGAGTGCTTTTCACAATGCTTGAGCGCACGGTCAGGGATGCTGCCCAGATGCTGGCCAAGAACGTGGACTTCGAGGGACGCGGTGGGTCAGTGCGCCTCGAAGCGCACGTGCTCGCCACGATTCGGTCGGCTCTACTTCAGGTCGTCGGCAACGCTGTCGCCCACGGCATTGAGTCCGAAGCTGAGCGCAGGACCGCGGGCAAAGCACCCAGGGGACGCATCGTACTCGAGGTCGCGCGCCGCGGCCGCCGCGTGATATTCAGTTGTCGCGACGATGGCAGAGGCGTAGACCTCGAGGCGGTGCGGCGAGTGGCCCAGCGGCGTGGGTTCCCGCAAGCCGAGGCGCAGAGGCTGGGCGCCGAGGAGCTTCTACGCCTCCTCCTGAAGGGGGGTATCAGCACCTCCGCCGCGCTGACAGAGGTCTCGGGTCGAGGGATTGGCCTCGACATCGCGCGCGAAGCAGTCGAGCGACTGGGCGGAGAGGTCAACGTTCGGACCGAAGCCGGAACTGGCACGACGATCGACCTCGTCGTGCCCCTTTCGATCGCGTCCTTCGAGGGACTGCTCGTCGAAGCCGAGGGCTTCGTGGCGACGATCCCCCTCGATGCGGTGCGACGCACCGTACGCCTCGGACCGAACGACGTGGCGCAGTCCCCGTTGGGTGTGTCGATGGTTCACGAAGGTAGGACGCTCCCCTTTCTGCCACTCGCCCGCGCGTTGACCGGCCGGGCGTCGCGCTCTCGCGAGACCCGGGCGTGCACCGCCGTGATTGTCGAAGGCAGAGCGGGACTCGCCGCCATCGGGGTTGAACGGCTGCTCGGGACGGTGAATGTCGTCCTGCGGGCGCTGCCCGGACTCGCGCCAGCCACGGCCATCGTCGCTGGCGCGTCGCTCGATACTGTGGGCAATCCTCAGCTCGTGCTCGATCCCGATGGGTTGGTCGCTGAGGCACAACGCGCCGGTCGCGCCATGTTCGAGCCGGAGGTGTCGCGAACGCCCGTACTCGTGATCGATGACTCGCTGACGACCCGCATGCTTGAGCAAAGCATCCTCGAGTCGGCGGGATACGACGTGGACGCCGCCACCTCGGGTGAGGAGGCTCTCGAGAAAGCTCGCGCGAAGCGCTACTCGCTGTTCCTCGTCGACATCGAAATGCCCGGAATGGACGGGTTCACCTTCATCGAGCGAACACGGGCGGACTCCTCACTGCGGGACGTGCCTTCAATTCTGGTGTCGTCGCGAGCCTCGCCCGAGGACCGCCGCCGCGGCGAGCAAGTCGGCGCCGTGGCTTACATCGTCAAGAGCGAGTTCGATCAGGCCGCTCTGCTCGACCGCATTCGAAGACTGGTGGCCTGACCGATGCCAACGATCCGCGTGCTCGTCGTCGAAGACTCCATCACGGTCCGAAAGCGCATGTGCGAGGTGTTCTCCGCGGACCCGGACATCATCGTCATGGCCGAAGCCCAGGATGGAAAGCGCGCCATCGAACTGTGCCGAGAGCTTCGACCCGACGTCGTGACGATGGACATGATGCTGCCGGTTATGACCGGTCTCGCGGCCACCGAATACATCATGGCTCACTGTCCGACACCGATTCTCGTCGTGTCTTCGTCCTTGAATCGCGGCGAGCTTTTCAGGACCTACGAGGCGCTTGCGGCCGGGGCGGTCGATGTGTTGGAGAAACCGGACGCGGACGACAGCGATGGCGAGTGGGAGGGAAGGCTCGTGTCGGCCGTGAAGATGCTTTCGCGCATCAAGGTCATCACCCACCCGCGTGCCCGGCTCAGAGCGTTCGAACAACCACACGGCTATCACGCGACAGGCGAAGTGCACCAAATGCCCGCGGGACGCCGCTGCCAGATCATTGCGATCGGGGCATCTACCGGCGGACCGGCCGCGATCGTGGAGATCTTGCGGGCTCTGCCCGACGAACTCCGCATCCCCATTCTGCTCGTGCTTCATATCAGCGAGCCCTTCGGCGCGGCTTTCGCCGACTGGCTGGATGGTCAGACGAAGCATCGTGTCTCGTATGCCAGAGACGGAGAGTCTGTCTCGTCCGCCGCCGGCCGGGTCATTATGGCGCCTCCCGACCGGCATTTGGTTGTCGAGGCGGGTCGCCTGCGGCTGACTCAGGATCCAGAGCGCTACTCCTGCCGGCCGTCTGTTGACGTCTTGTTCGAGTCGGTGGCGCGTGAGTTCGGGGCGACCGCGACCGCGTGCCTACTGACCGGTATGGGACGGGACGGCGCGTCCGGCCTCCTGGCGCTTCGCACAGCCGACGCAATCACGATCGCACAGGACGAGGCGACATGCATCGTGTACGGCATGCCGAGGGAGGCAGTTCTGCTCGGCGCGGCCCAGCGCGTATTGCCGCTGGGAGAGATCGGTCCAACGCTGGCGTCACTCGCCGGGGTGTCCCCTCCGTGACTGAGACAGTCCTCATCGTCGACGATAGCTTGACGGTCCGCATGGATCTTGTGGAAGCCTTCGAGGAAGCGGGCTTCCAAACCCGACCGTGCGCGACCGTGGCGGAGGCGAGGCAGGCGCTTGTCGATGGCGAATTCGGGGTTGTGGTCCTCGACGTTTTGCTGCCGGACGGCCACGGCGTAGAGCTTCTGAGAGAGTTGCGCGCGTCTCCCGCGACATCAGCGGCCGCGATCCTGATGCTGTCGACCGAGGCGGAGGTCAGGGATCGGATTCGCGGGCTTCAGACCGGCGCGGACGAGTACGTGGGCAAGCCTTACGAGCGCGGATACCTCGTCGCGCGAGCGCGCGAACTCTCCCGCGCTCGGCGAGCGGATGGCGCCGAGGAACGTCCGACCATCCTGGTGATCGATGACAGCGCGACATTTCGCGAGGAACTCCGTCCGGCGCTCGAGGCGGCCGGGTACCGGGTGGCCACTGCTACCACGGGTGAGGACGGCCTTCGCATGGCCGCGGACAGGCTTCCGAGCGCCATCATCGTCGACAGTGTCCTACCTGGTGTGGATGGCGCGACCGTCATTCGCCATGTTCGCCTGGACGCCGCATTGCGCGGCGTTCCCTGCATTCTCCTCACGGCGTCCGAAGAACGGGGAACGGAGCTTCGTGCGCTTGACGCCGGGGCAGATACCTTCGTCCGTAAGGATGAGGACATGGATGTCATCCTTGCGCGCGTCGCCGCGATCTTGCGCCGGGCGCCGACTGCGATCCCAGGCGATACCACCGCGAGCCTACTCGGACCAAAGCGCATTCTGGCCGTCGACGACAGCGTGACCTATCTGCAGGAGCTCGCGTCGACGCTACGGGACGATGGCTACGACGTCGTCTTGGCGCGTTCGGGCGAGGAGGCCCTCGATCTGCTCGCGGTACAACCGGTGGACTGCATCCTCCTCGATCTGATGATGCCCGGCTTGAGTGGACAGGAAACATGTCGGCGGATCAAGGCCGCGCCGATCGTCCGCGACGTACCCGTCATCATGCTGACCGCCCTCGAAGATCGGAGCGCCATGATCGATGGGCTCAGCGCGGGCGCCGATGACTATGTCCCGAAGTCCGGCGAATTCGAGGTGCTGCGTGCGCGTGTCCGCGCACAGATTCGGCGAAAGCAGTTCGAGGAAGAGAACCGCCGCATCCGCGAGGAGTTGCTCCGCCGGGACTTCGAGATGGCCGAGGCCCGCGCGGCGCGTGAGCTTGCCGAGACACGGGTCGCCCTGGCGAGCGAGCTCGAGCGCAAGAACAAGGAACTCGAGGCCTTCAGCTACTCGGTCTCCCACGACCTCCGTGTCCCGCTCGGAAGCATCGACGGTTTCAGCCAGATCCTCCTTGAGGACTACGCCGACAAGCTTGATGCGGAGGGGCGGGAGTACCTGCGCCACATCCGAGGTTCCGCGCTGCGGATGGCGGAGCTCATCGACGATCTGCTGGAACTTGCGCGAGTCGGTCGAGCCGAACTGAGCCGTGGCCCGGTGGACCTCTCCACGTCTGCGCGCGCGATCGCGGATGGGTTCTTGCGCGTGGACCCCGAAAGAAAGGTCGTCTTCGACATCCCGGACAGTCTCATCGTCGATGCCGACGGTCGACTCATGCGCGTACTGCTCGAAAACCTGCTCGGGAATGCGTGGAAGTTCACCTCGAAGGTACCCGAAGCTCGAATCGAATTCGGTTTGATCGAGTGGGAGGGCTCGAAGACCTTCTTCATCCGCGACAATGGCGCCGGATTCGACATGACGTATGCGGCGAAGCTCTTCAACCCATTTCAGCGCCTCCACGGCGAGGACGAGTTTCCCGGCACGGGCATCGGACTTGCGACTGTTCAGCGCGTCGTCGATCGCCATGGCGGGCGTGTTTGGGCCGAAGGCGCAGTTGGGCGCGGGGCGACGGTGTTCTTCACTGTTCCGTCAAACCGGTCCGCCAGCGGAAGGTGACGCGCGCCGTGCCGGGTCGGCGATCGCCGGCCAGGGTCCTTAACCGACCGTGGCCGGCACCTTGAAGTCGATCGTCGCACCGGCCGGCTGCCGGAACGCCTCGTAGATCTGCATCATCATGTGCGTATCGCGCAGGCCGGCCTGGTCTGGCTTCGTATTCGTCAGTACCGAGTCACAGAACGCGCGAATCTCGTTCGCGTAGCCGAGCAAGAACGTGTTCTTGTTGTAGAGGACGCCGAGGCTCATCTCCGGCTCCCAGACGATCGGCGCGGACTCATCGGGCGTGAAGAAGTCGCCGCTGCGCCCGTAGTAGTGCCCCTGGAACTTCCGGTAGTACGTGAGCTTCACGATGTTGTCGACGATCAGATGCGAACCGTCGCCGACCAGTTCGACGTGTTCCAGCGGAGCGCCGGACGCCTGGCCGCCCGACGAATGCAGCGATCCGATGCCCCCGTTCTTGAAGGCGAAGTGCGCGAAGAAGCCCCGGCTCTTGGCGTCCCAGACGTAGCTCATCGACGCGGCGTCGCCCATCAGATACTGGATGACGGCGAACGGATGCCAGACGTGGTCGAGGAACCCGACCGCCAGCGGATCCTGGGCCAGCGCGTAGCGCGTTTCCGGCGCCGGCATGCGCTGCGGGTAGCGAATCGACAGTTGACGCGCACCGCCGAACTCCGGGCGCTGCGAGATCTCCTTCGCCTTCATGTAGGTTGGCACGAACATCTTCTTGTAGCCGACCTGTGTGAAGCGCCCGGTCTGTCGCTCGACCGCCTGCATCGCTTCGACCTCTTCGAGGTTCGCCGCCGGCGGCTTCTCGATCCAGGCGTGCGCCCCGGCGCGCATGATGTCCATCGCGATGCCCGGAAACCGCGGGCGACCGTTCTCGTCGTAGTTCGTGACCACGAAGACGCAATCGAGTCTCTCTTTCGCCAGCATCTCGCGGTAGTCGTCGTAGGCGCGCTCGGCGCCGAACTCCCGCGCGTACGCCTGGGCACGATCGATCTGAACGTCCGCGACCGCGATCAAATCGACCGGCGCGAAATGGAACGCCGAGTAGATGTTTCGGTAGGAGTGGCCGCCGCACCCGACAAAGCCGGCGCGGACTCGCCGGGCCGACTCGGAGCGGTACTCGATCGTGTTCGGCAGTTCGCGCCAGTCCGGCAACCCGAGGTTCGTCCGACGCCGCTCCTCCTGCATCGGCGCGCTCTCCGGCTTCTTCGCGTCTTTCGGTGCCATCTCAGTCCTTCCCCGCATCCAGAATCTGGATCTGCCGGTCGCCCGTGTCGTACGCGACAACCATGCGCGCGGCAATCGAGCCGCGATTGATCGCGTCGTGCTTCGCCCCGCGCGGAATGTGGATCGCGTCACCAGGCGTCAGGTGATGGTCGACACCGTTCAGGCTGTGATCGAGTTCCCCTTCGAGCAGGTACAGAATCTCGTCGCAGTTCGGATGCAGCATCAGCGGGTTCTTCGCGCCGGCCGCGATCTCGACGTATCCAAACGTCATATTCGATCCCGGCACGCTCTGCCCGGTGATGAGCCACTGGATGTTTCCCCACGGCATCGTCGCCGCCGCGCTCGCGTCCCGTCGCTGAACCGGTCCCGCCATCGAACCCCGCCTCCTTCGCCTACTCGATCAGAATGAGCGCCTCGCCTGAGACCGCCACCGTTCCGTCCGGCTTCGTCACGCGCGTCGCGAGCGTCACGCGGCGGCGACGCACGTCCACCGCCGTTACTTCGACGCTCGCCTCAACCTCTTCATCGAGGAAGATCGGCGCACGAAACGCCAGGCTCTGGTTCAGGTAGATCGATCCCTCGCCGGGCAATTCGGTGCCGAGAAGGCACGACAGCAGCGACGCCGTCAGCATTCCGTGGACGATCCGCGCACCGAAGCCCGAGTGCGCGGCGAACTCCTCGTCCAGATGGACGGGATTCCGGTCGCCGGTCACCTCGGCGAATGCCGCCACGTCGCCAGCCGTAAACGACCGACGCGAGCGCGCACGCTCGCCAACACCGGGCAAGCGCCGCGTCGCCACGAGTGAACTAGACGCGCGGCGCGGCCGGCACGCGATCGGCCGCGATCGCGCGGACGAGACCGGCCAGTCGCGTCATCTCGTCCTCGGTGTTGAAGAACGCGCAGCAGACCCGAATACCGCCGATCCCGTTCGGTCCCCGATTCGCGCGCACGATGAACCCGCGCTCGCGGACCCGATCGCGGAAGTCGGCGCCCGGCATGGCGTCGATCGCCAGCGCAACCATTCCTGTTCTCAGATCCGAGGCATGCGGCGTGAAATCGATGACTCCCGGTACGCCGCGAAGATCGGATTGGAGTTGGTCGGCCAGCGACCGCGAGCGCGATGGAATCTGTGCCAGCGGCGCCGATTCGAGGAACTCGATCCCGGCCGCCATCGCCGGATAGAGCGGATACGGACGCGCGCCAAACTCGAACTTCCGCGCGGTTGGATCTGGCTCGAACTCGGCCGTCATCTGATTGAATGTCTTCGTCCCGCCGGCGCCGACCAGAGCCTGCTCGACCTCGGCCAACCGCTCGCGCCGCGTGTACATCGCGCCGGTTCCAAATGGTCCGAGCGCCCACTTGTAGAACCCGGCCGCGTAGAAATCGACACCCATCTCGCGGAGCGGGAACTCCTCCTGTCCGGCCGCCTGCGTCCCGTCAAGGAGCAGCCGCGCGTCGACCGAATGCGCCAGATCGGCCAGGGCGGGAACCGGCACCTTCAACCCGTTCTCGGATGTGACGTGGCTGATCGAAATCAGACGCGTGCGCGCCGAGAGCAGCGCGCGAACGTCCCCGAGGATCGCCTCGGCTGGGCGATCGTGGTGTAGATCCATATGCCGGACGCGCAGTCCGTGGCGCTTCGCCAGCACGGTCCAGATCGCCCGCGCGGCCGGATGATCCTGGACGCACGAAATGATCTCGTCACCCTCGCGCCAGGTGAGGCCGTGCCCAATGATGTTGAATCCCTCGGCGGTCGAGCGCAGCAGCGTCACTTCGTCCGCATCGACATCCCAATGCCGAGCCACGACCGAGCGGGTCGCCTCCATGCGCGTGAACTCTTCCTCGTGACGGGCCATGAGGTCTGGTGAGCTCGCGGTGATGAACTGGTAGCGGCTCACAATCGCATCGGTGACCGCGCGGGGACTCGGACCGATTCCGGCCGTGTTGAGATAGACGCACGTGTCGAGCGCCGGAATCTCCGCGCGTATCCGCTTGATATCCATGACGTGCGCTCCTTTGCGAAATGTGACCGAATATGACCGGCGGAAACCTATCCGGGCGGCTCGATGCCGAAATCGCGAATCGTGTAGAGGGCGCGACACTCGACGCCGAGCGCGCGCAGATTGTCGGCGCCGCCCTCCAGGCGATCGACGATCGTCGCCGCCGCGACGACCACCATCCCGGCTTCGCGTGCCGCTTCGACCGCCATCTTGATGGCGCTGCCGGTCGTGAGCGCGTCCTCCAGGATCGCAACCCGCTGCCCCGCTCGCCAGGGTCCGGCGATGCGGTCGCCAATCCCGTGATCCTTGGTTTCTTTGCGGACGATGAAGGCATCGAGCGGCTTCCCAGCGCGAAAGCTCTCGGCCGCGACGGCGGTCACGATCGGATCCGCGCCGAGAGTCGGACCGCCGACCGCCGCGACATCGAGATCCTTGATCAACTCGAACATCAGTGGGCCGACCAGCGCCGCGCCCTCGGCCGACAGTGTCGTCTGCTTGCCGTCGAAGAAGTAACTGCTCGCCTTGCCCGAGCGAAGGACGAAGTTGCCGAACTTCAGGGAACGCTCGCGCAGGACGTCGCGCAGTCGCAGCCAGCGCGCGTCAGATTTCACGGTCGCGAATCGTATCACGCGACCGGTACGACGGCTGACGCGGCGCCAAGAAGCCGACGCCGCGTGGGCGTTCACACGTGGAATAGCGCCCACGGTGGCCGCGTGGGATCAGCGCCGCGCATCGATGGCGAGAATCCCTTGCTGCCGGCCTGCGCCCACGTCACCGCCCATTTCGTCAGGTTCTGGACGCGCTCGTGCGCCTGCAGTTCATCCGGATCCCAGTACTCCGCGCCGGTGATCTCGTCCTGGTCGCAGGCTGGCTCGACCGAGGTGTCGGGCTCGAGTCGAAACACGACGTACATGTTCGTGCTCGGTCCGCCGATCGACCCCGGTCCGCCCACTGAATGACGGAAGCCGAGGACTTCAACGACTTTCGCCGGTACGCCAGCCTCTTCGAGACACTCGCGCTCGACCGCCTCGGCGATCGCCTCATCGTGCTCGGCGTATCCGCCCGGCAACTGCCACCAGCCTCGCCCTGGCTCGTGACCACGTCGAATGAGTAGCACGCGACCATTTCGGACGACGACGCCACCGACGCCGATCGAAAAGTCGCCGAAATGAACGAAGGTACAGCTCTCGGCCGAGCACGAGAGGCGGTCGCGACCGCCCTCCGGACGTAGAACGAGCTCGCTCGCGCAACGCGGGCAGTACTTCATCAAGATCCCCCCGTATCGGCCGCGCACTGTACCAGACGGGCGACGGCGATCCGGCCGGCGGGCCGCGCCCTTCCGCGTGACCTGTCACCTGAATGTCCTATAGGTCACACTCGGGCGTTTTGTTAGTCTCAATGTTCGTGACTCCGCCAGACGAAACGCTTGTCGCCGTCATCGCGACCATCGTGTCGGCCGCGATCGTGATGCCACTCCTGATTCGCTGGTGGCCAACAACGCTCGGCAAGAAGCGAGCCGGCCGCAAGCGCACCGCGGATGCGCGTCCGGCGCCGGCCACGTCCGGGCCGCGACAGCGGCGACCGGCAGCCTCGGATCGGCCGAAGTCGCTGGCGACACCCGCGCGCGGCACTCCGGAGGCATCGCGGCGCCGATCGGCCTGACTACCCGGCGGATCCGAGCGCCGAGCGTATCGGTGATGGCGCATCCACCAGTTCCGGTGGCCGGTGACCGCCCGGATAAACGACGACCGCGCGCACGACTTGGCTACGGCCGATTCAGAGGCGCATAGGCGATCACGTCGAACGCGATCTCCCAGCCGCCGGTCGCGCTCGGACGGGCGATGACGTTGTCGATCACCCATGAGCGCACCGTGCCGCGCTCGATCCGCGAGAGCATATCGACGACCTGCGAGGGCGAGCCGGTCGCGCGCAGCGACACGCGGTAGGAGCGATAGGTGTTCTGGACGAGCCGTTCGCCAGCGCCAAGCGCCGGCGTCATGGAATCGATCTTGACGCCGGCGCCCTGCGCCGACTGGACGACGAGGGTCGTCAGTTCGGCGGTCGGCAGGTCGGCCGGGAACGGATTCTCGCCCGGCAGCGGCACGAGCGCGCTCGGCTGGGCCTGGCGATCCTGCAGGCGCCGCACCGCCCGCTCGACGACGCCAACCTGCCTTGCAAGATCGTCGCGCGTCTGGCTGAGTGGCAGATAGGTGAAGAAGAGCGCCGCGTCGGTGAGGAGCATGATGGCGGCGACGGTCAACAGCGCGTACTGAACGGGCCCGAGCCTGGGCCGGACCGACAGGAATGGCATCATGGGCCGCCCGGCCTCGCCTGGGCGATGATCAAGAACGAGACGCGCCCTTGCGCCGCGGCGGCGGCGGGCGCCGGCGACGCGCCCGGCCGCGGCGGAGTGCCGATCACAACCGGCGTCGGCTGCACCTGCACCGGTCCGGGCGGTCCCGAAGGCGGCGCCAGAGGTTTCACCGGAACCTGGACCTGCGAGAGTTCAGCCGCCTCGGCGATCGGCATTAGTGAGAGCCGACGGACCCACCATGCCGCGATGTCACCAATCGTCACGCTCTGATCCGAACTCGCCCCCGCTCGGATATTGGATCCCTGCGCTTTGTAGACGTATATTGTCCTGATCCCGGTAATCGCGCTGAAACCGGTGAACTTGACTTTGACTTGAGCAATATCGCCGATAGGACTATTCAATTGCATAGATCGAGAAGCATCATTGGTCAGTGTCTCAGTAGATACCACAACATTACGCGAGGCAGACACAGCATCATTGCGATCCAGCAGTTCGATTGTGACCGTTCCAGATGAACTTGACACAGCATAAAAGCGAACAGCGACTTCGCGAACCGTAATCGGCAATGCGTAGGCAATTCGCCAATACTCGGTTCCGGTGCCGACTGGGGCGAGTACTGCCCAATAGGTCGAACTAATCTGATTATATATGGTTCCGTCGTTGGCCTTTGTGGCATCCGCGGCATTAGTCGTCGCAGAAACATCCGTGGCTCCGGACGATCCGTCAGCCGGGGTAACGGTCGAAGTAGCCGTAGGCGGCAACGCTGTCGCTGGCGGTGGCGGCGACGCGGTTGGCGATGACGTTGGGGTACAGGTCCCGCCCGCACAAGGCGTCACGGTGGACGTGTTGGTTGGCGTGGGCGGGATCGGAGTTGGGATCAGTCCGTAAACGACGAGCTCCCGAATGCCCGGCGGAATCGCATTGTTCTGCGGGTTATCGATATAGACGAGAACTGCAGTCGCATTAGTTGCGCCTGAACAGGTCATCTGAATGGTCTCAAAATCAATCTGACTCAGTTGCGATGTTCCGCATGGCACTGCATCTCCCGATCGCTCGATCGCAACTCGGAACCATCCGGACGGCGCTGCCGGCGTCGGTGAACCCGGACCAACTGTTGGCGTCGATGTACCAACTCCATCGCCACCAACTGCCGTGGTGATCCGCACGTAGCCGACCGTCTGCGCAGTCTGAAGCTCAGCCCTGAGATAGTGGCCTGTCTGTCCGGCCTGCGGCCGCCAGGCCGTGCTCGTGTTCCCGTCTGTGGCGCCGCTTGGCGGGCTAATCGATTGGGACGAGGAGGAGGTCGGCGGGCGAACCTGAACTAGGGTGGCGCCAACGGGAACGGTGGCCGTGGCCGTTGGCACGATCGTCGCGGTCGGCGTTGAAGTCGCGACCGGAAACCCCGGCGGCAACGGCTCGAACAACCTCACTTCGCGCCAGCCAACGTTGACACCGGATCGAATCGTCCGAATCCGTAGTTGCTGAATCGTCCGCGGCGTCGCGAACTTGGCCGAGATCGTCGTCCAGTCGAGCGTATCGACGTCGGCGAACGTATGCTCCAACTGGACACTGCCGGTGTCGTACATCGTCCAAATCTCGTGGGTCGACTTCGTCCGCGCGCTCAGTAGCGCGACCATCTCGAGTGATTCGAGCTGCACGGTCTTCGCACTGCCATCGTCCCGTACCTGGCAGCCTCGCGGGTGACCAATCGGGAACCGGGTGAAGTCGAACGTCACCTGCGTGATCGGCCCCTGCCCGGCGTCCCATCCCGAGTCGGCGTTCCCATCGACGATGCGATACGCGTCCGGATTGTTGTGCGACGTCGTCACGCACCCGCGCGCGGCAATGTTTGCGCCCGGCCCGACCGTCGTCGGCGTCGGCTGCGGCGTCAGCGTCTGAGTCGGGGTCGGACAACCAACACAGATTGCCGGACCGGCCAATGGCGTCCCCGGCGCTTGCTTGCGAAACGTCACGTTCCAATCGCTGACGCCGGCCTTGCCGGACACTCCGGTGTACAAGCCGGTCGCGCGTTCGCTCGACCCGTTGAGCATGAACAGCGTGAATTTGCCCATGCCAGCGATCATCTCGAAGCGCCCGTCCGACGCCGGGAATCCCTCGTGCGGATGAGTGTCGCCCCACGCTGGCAGACCTTCACTCTCGATCCGCAGACGCGTGCCTGGAAGAAGATTTCCGGCCGCGTCCTCGACCCGGACGCGAATGGTCGCGGCGGCGCTGGTTCGATCGGGGTAGAACGACTCGCGTTTTTCCGTGACGATGAAGTCGTACTGCGGTTTCGGCGTTCCGACCGCCGTCGGCGACGCGGTCGCCACCGCCGGTCGCGTTGTGGGCTGGACCGCCGGTGGTGCCGGTAGCGCTGGCGGCCTCGTTGGCGATGGCGCCAGACCCGGAATCACGGCCGCGATCGGGGGCAAGGTTGGCGGCGGACGGGTCGGTAATGGCGGAAGGGGCGTATCGGACGGGCGAGGAGTCAGCGTGGGTACGGCGGTCGGCGTCTCGATACCAACCATCGACATATCGAGCGAGGAAAAGAAACTGCTATCGCGCAAGCGTTGCAGGTACGCGTTTGCCTCGATCGACGATGATGCCTCACCGGAAATCGAAAGCGCGTAGCCGGCCTGGTTGACCCCGCCGAGCCGCACGTGCGGCCCCATCGCATTGACCAGTACGGCGAACAGCCCCGCCCAATCGATCTGGCGCGCACGAAGCTCAGCCCAGTCCTCGAGTGTCCCGGATGGCAATCGGCTGCCGAGCACGCCGCCGATCTCATCGACCGGTAGCCCGAGATCGTGCGCCAGCGACTGCGCGACTTTCTGGCGCGCCGAGAGCGCCTGGACCTCGAGATCGGTGTAGGCGCGCACGTAGAACAGCGCGTAGCCGAGTCCGAGCAACCCGACGACGATCGCCGCCAGTCCGACGGCGAGCCATGGCAGCGGTGGTGGCAGCAGATCGACCGGCGTGAGATTCATGTTGGGCAGCCGCGTTCTCAGGCGACGCGCGTTCTCTGCCCACCCGAATTCCATCCCGTCGCCTGATCGTACCAAACGCCACGGAACGCTCCCCATTACATGTCAATAAGAGGGACTTTCTGGCGAGAATCGCGCGCGCGTGGCTGTACAATCGCGATTGGGTATGGACATTTCCCGGCGCATCGCGCCTATGAAATCCATCTCGATCATGTGGGCACAGGGTGTGACCGACACCGAGGCGCGCACTGCCGTCGCCACGATCCGCGACATCGTCAAGACGGTCTACGACGCGTGCTTCGCCGAGGGCGTTCTGCTCGGTCCGACCCAGATTCGGCCATTCGGCAATTGGGTGATTCCGACGATCTCGACTGGCAATCCGTACGGCAGCGCGGCCTGGTATATGGAGACCGCGTTCGACGCCGGGCGAGGACAGATCGTCGCGCCGCGTTTTCTCGAGCTCGTGCGCCGCGAGCCGTGGCAGGCCGCGAACGCGCATTTCGATCTGGCGATCCTCGATCGCGATCTGGCCGACGAACCGGAGAAGTGGTTCGGACTCGGCCACGAGCCTTTCGTGCTCGGCTCGGTCCTGCCCGGAACCGCCACGGTCGTATCGGTCTTCCGTCTCCGCGACATCGCCGATCTGCGCGTCCGAATGACTGTCCTTCGACGGCTGATCGTGCACAACTTCGGGCACGTCCTCGAAGCGCCCGGCGCCGATCGAACCGAGGAGGTCGCCGCGTCATCCGGCGAGCGTCACTGCGTCAACCGGTGCGCCCTCCGCGACGTCACGACATTCGACAACCTGATCGAGTTCGCTCAGGAAGAGCGCGACGCGAGCGTGTCCTACTGCGCCCGCTGTCGCCGCGACATCATGCGCGCGACGCTGATGCAGCGATTCTCGCGCAACTGATCCGGCATGAATCCAGCGCGGATGTGGGCGCCTCGCCGGCGTCGCGCGACGCGGGCAGGTAGACATCCATCGGCACATCGCCGCCGCCGATGACCGGCGCTCGGAGTTGAGTCATGCGCGTCCATTCGTGTCCCGCTTAGGTTTCCGCCAAGGCGACGAACTCGGCGGGCAGATTGGGAATCCGGACGAAGTGGCGATCGGAGGTCACCAGTGTCAGGTCGTGTTCCATCGCTGACGCGGCGATCCACATGTCGTGCGTGGGGATCGGTGTGCCGGCTTGACGAAGAACCCGGTGGACGTCCGCGAATCGCTCCGCGGTCGGGTATCCCATTGCCACGATGGTCACGCGTGGGCTGGCGACGAAATCTCGAAACAACCGACGATTCCGAGTCTCGCGCGTGCCGGCGGCGAATCCGCTGAGCAATTCGCCCACTATCACGGCATTGGGTGCCATGCGATCGGCGGTCCTGACGAGATCGATCGCGCGTCCGTCTCCTCGCATCAGCGCCGAATAAGCCGACGCATCGAGCAGGATGCTCACGCCCAGAGCTCATCCTCGATCTTCCGCGTCGTTGAAAGCCATCGGTCGAATGCGCCGGCCTCGGACACAGTCCACTGACCGATCAGATGATCGAGATCGTTGTGATCGGCTGGTGCATCCTCGGATCGAGAGTCGGAGGTGGAAACTGTCGCGTCATGCGGAAGTCCAAGTACGACCTTGTTCACGCTAACCCCTCGTCGGCGCGCTTCCGCGCTGAGAGCATGGGACAAGCGCTCGTCAAGACCTCGAACGGTCAACTGCTTCACCATCTTGTCCGTTCCTTGCTGACGCGACCGCCGCATCTCACATCCACGGTCGATTCTACGGCGCCGGCGATCGAGGGGTGGGCGAGGCGCCGGCCATCCCAGGCCGTGGGGAAGATCGATCAGTACGCAATCGCGACCTGCGATCCGCCGCTGGCGGCGCTGGCGAGAATCGCGTCGCAGATGACCGACGCGCGGTAACCGTCCTCGAACGTCGCGCCGTGGGGTGCGATCGGCTTGTCATTCACGATCGCGTCAAAGAAATGGTGCACCTCGTGAACGAACAGATGCTCCCAGCCGATCACGTGACCGTGCGGCCACCAGACATTCCAGAACGGGTGGTAGCTCTCGGTCACCGAGATATTCGTGAAGCCGACCAGTTCCTTCGAAGCGTGCTCGTCCGGTAGATAGACCTCCAGCTCGTTCAGCCGTTCGAGATTGAACGCGATCGATCCCTTCTCGCCGTTGATCTCGATGCGATTGGCGTTCTTGCGGCCGCGCGCGAAGCGCGAGGCTTCGAGCGTTCCCAGGGTGCCGCTCGCGAAATCGACTAGTGCGACGAACGCGTCGTCGACGTCGACCTTCTCGCGCTTGCCCGGTGTGTCGGCCGACGGTCGATCGGTGATGAACGTGCGTGTCAGAGCGTTGACCGTCTTCGGCTCGCCAACGAGGTACCGAGCGAGGTCGATGATGTGCGCGCCGAGGTCGCCGAGCACGCCGGAGCCGGCGCGCGCCTTTTGGAGGCGCCAGACGGCCGGGAACTCCGGATCGGTGATCCATTCCTGCAGATACGTCGCCCGAAAGTGGCGAATCTTGCCGAGCTTGCCCGCGTCGACGATGTCGCGCGCCAGGCGAATCGCCGGAACGAAACGGTAGTTGAAAGCACAGGCGTGCTTGACGCCCGCCTTCGTGACCGCGTCGAGCATCCGCTTGGACTCGGCGGCATTCCGGCCGAGTGGCTTCTCGCAGATGACGTGCTTGCCGGCCTCGGCCGCGGCGATACACGGCTCAGCATGGAGATCGTTCGGCGCGCCGTTGTCGAAGACCTGGATCTCCGGATCGGTGACCATGTCCTGCCAGCGTTGGTAGGTCTTGGCGTAGCCGTAGCGGCGCGCGGCCTCGGCGGTCGCGGCCTGATTCCGACCGGCAATCGCGACCAGTTTCGGACGCGCCGGCGGCGGCCAGAAGATGTACGGCATCTTGATGAAAGCGTTGCTGTGCGCCTTGCCCATGAAGGCGTAGCCGAGCATCCCGACGCCGAGCGACGGTATCTCGCCCTCGGCCGAGCGCGCCTCACCCATCGTGACGAATCCAATCCTGTCAGCCATGTTTCATCTCCTTGTGTTGTCCGCAATCGTCAGGACTATTGGGGGCCCCTCCGACTGCGCTCCGCGTGAGCGCCGCGGCGGAGCGGATGGAGCTACTACGGAACAATCACCTCGACAATCCCGAAACTTCGCTCGGCCAGCTGCGTGTCGAAGGTCACGAGCGGCACTTCGTGGCGTAGGGCGACCGCGACGTAGATCGCGTCGGCGCCGCGCAGCCTGAGGTGGGCGGCCAGATTCGCCGCCATCTCACCTAGCTCCGCATCAACCGGCACGATCTGGATTCCCGGCATTGCAGAGACTCTGGAGGCCGCGTTCACACCTTGATCCGTGTCGCCGGTTTGCCGTGCCACGGCTCCGGCAATCTCCGCCAGAGCGTGCGCGGGGATCCGCGGAGACCATCCTGGGCGCATTCGCTCGCGGCCGAACCACACTCCGGCGCGAGCATTCATCCGATCCGTCGACAAGAAGGCGCTGATCCAAACACTCGCATCAATGACGATCAAAGCTCGCGACGCACATCGCGCACGGCATCGACCGCTGATATACCCTCCGGCCATCGCTCAGTGATTCGTTCGCCCAGGGCCTGCATCCCGGACCACCATTCGTCCATCGCTCGCTTTCGTTCCTCCGCCGACATTGGCGGCGGAACCAGCCTGGGCGAAACCTCCGGCGTCGCCGGCACCAACCGCGCGACCACCCGGCCGTGGTACGTGACATTGATCGACTCGCCCTCTTCACGGACGGACCGGACCAAAGCGCTGGCGTCATTCTTCAATTCGCGAATGCCAACCTGTCGCATCGTTCGCCTCTGTGGCTACAAATCTGGCTACATTCTACGAGACAGAGCCGATAGTCTCCGGACAATCACGATTGTCACAATCGCAATTTTCGGGACCGGACCCGGTCGCTACCGCTGGAACGCCGCGTCGAACGCGACATTCGACGAAGGGAAATCGAAGGTGCGCGTGAACCGGACCGCCTCGGCCGCGCCGTGCTCGCGATCCATGCCCGAGTCCTCCCACTCGACCGAGAGCGGGCCCGAGTAGCCGATCCGATTCAGCGCCCGCGCGATCGGCTCGAATTGCACGTCCCCGTGGCCGGGCGACACGAAATCCCAGCCTCGGCGCCGATCGCCGAAGTTGAAGTGCGAGGCCAGGACGGAGTTCGTGCCGTCCAGATTCGACTTCGCGTCCTTGACGTGCACGTGGTAGATCCGGTCGGCGAACTGGTGAACGAAGCGAGCCGGATCGACCGACTGCCAGACCAGGTGGCTCGGGTCGAAGTTGATGCCGAACTCGGGCCGTCGGCCGATCGCCGCCAGCGCGCGTTCGGTGGTGTGCGCGTCGTAGGCGATCTCGCTCGGGTGCACTTCGAGCGCAAACCTGACGCCGTGCTGGCCGAACTCGTCGAGGATCGGGTTCCAGCGATCGGCGAACTGCTTGTACCCCGCATCGATCGCGGCCGCGCTCTGCGGCGGGAACGGGAACCAGAGGTGCCAGATCGACGACCCCGTGAATCCGGTGACGGTATCGACGCCCAGGTTCCTTGCCGCCTTGGGCGCGGCCAGGCACATCTCGATTGCCCAGGCACGCATGCGAGCGGCATCCCCGCGCCCCTCCGGCGGTCCGTGGTAGATCGCGTCATGGCGCTCGTCAAGCGGCTCGTCGCAAACGAACTGTCCGGCGAGGTGGATGCTGAACGCCCAGACGTTCAGCCCGTGGCGGGCCAGAATCGCCCGCTGACCACGCGCGTAGTCGGCGTCAGCCGCCGCGCGCAGGACGTCGAAATGATCGCCCCAGGACGCGAGTTCGAGGCCATCGTAGCCCCAGGATTTCGCCTTCGCGGCGAGAGCATCGAGCGGCAGATCGGCCCATTGACCGGTGAAGAGAGTGACCGGACGTGGCATGATAAACGCTCCTTGATCGCGGTCGCCGCGCCATTATGCCGCATGGCTCGGATACGATACCGATCGGTCGGGAGGATCCAGCAATGAAAGCAGAGATCATCAGTTGCGGCACCGAGCTTCTGCTCGGGCACATCGTCGACACCAACGCGGCCTGGCTGGCGCAGCAACTGGCGCCGCTGGGGATCGATGTCTACTACGTCTCCCAGGTCGGCGACAACCAGAGCCGCGTCGTCGGCCTCCTGAAGACCGCCTGGTCGCGCTCGGACCTCATCATCATGACCGGCGGCATCGGGCCGACTGAGGACGACGCGACGCGCGAGTCGATCTCGGAACTGGTTGGCGAGACGATGAGTGTCGATCCGCAACTCGAAGTCGAATTGCGTGGATTCTGGACGCGTCGCGGTCGCCCGATGCCCGAACGCAACATCAAACAGGCGACACTCATCCCATCGGCATCGACGCTGCCGAATCCACACGGCACCGCCCCCGGCTGGTTTGTCGAGAAGGACGGTCGGATCATCGTCGCGATGCCAGGCGTCCCACACGAGATGTACCGTATGTGGAAGGATCAGGCCGAGCCGAAGATCGTCCGCCGTCTCGGCGCCGGCGTCATCCATACGCGCATCCACAAGGTGCTCGGCCTCGGCGAGTCGCAGGTCGAGGAGATGATCGACGAACTCATCCACGGCACGAATCCGACCGCCGCCACGTACGCCAAGTCGGACGGCATCTATGTGCGCGTCTCGGCCAAGGCCGCGTCGATCGAGGCGGCCGACGGGTTGATGGCGCCGGTCGAGGCGCGGCTGAACGAAATCCTCGGCGAGCACATCTACGCGCTGGACGACGACACGCTCGTGACCGTTTGCACGCGATTGCTCAAGGAGCGCGGCCACCGACTGGCCGTGTTCGAGTTCAACACCGGCGGACTCGTCGCCAGCCAGATCACCGACGCGTCCGGGATCGCCGACGTGTTCATCGGCGGCATCGTGCCGTTCTCGGCCGCGATGATGAAGCAGTTCGGCGTCGACGCGACGACGGTTGACGCGCACGGTCCGGTCTCGATGAAGACCGCGCGAGCGATGGCGACGGCGGCGCGGCACGTCCTGGGCGCGGACGTCGGCCTTGGTATCAGCGGGACGACCGGCGCCGAGGGCACGACCCGGCAGAATCCCGGCTCGCTCTACCTCGCGGTCGACATCAGCGGCAACGTTCGATCCGAGGAGGGCGGTATCTTCGGGACCACCGCGGCGCAACTGAAGGCGCGGGCGGCGCTGGCCGCGCTCGATTTCCTGCGCAAGCAGTTGCTGCATTCGTGATGGCGAGTACGTAACCCAATGGGAGGCGCGCGATGTATCGGCTCGACGGCAAGGTAGCGCTCGTGACGGGAGCGGGACGCGGCATCGGCCGCGCGATTGCGCTGCGTCTGGCACAGGAAGGCGCCGATGTCGTGATCGCAGACCTCGATGAAGCATCGGCGAAAGCGGTCGCCGTCGAAGCGATGGGCATCGGCCGCCGCGCGCTCGGGATCGCGGCCGACGTGACCGAAGCGGCGGCGATCGGCGATCTGGTCGCGCGGGCGACGAGCGACGTCGGCGAGATCGACATCCTGGTCAACAACGCCGGGATCAACATCATCGCCCCCTTCCTCGAACTGACCGAGAAGCAGTGGGACGCGCTGTTCGACATCAACATCAAGAGCTACTGGCTCTGCGCCAAGGCGGTCGCGCCGCGGATGATCGCGCGCGGCCAGGGCGGTAAGATCATCAACGCCGCGTCACGGGCCGGGAAGACGCCGTCGCGGCTGTCGCCGACCGGCGCCTACGCGACGACGAAGCACGCCGTGATCGGCTTCACGCGCGCGCTGGCGTTCGAGCTCGCGCCGCACAGGATCAACGTCAACGCCTACTGCCCGGGCGTCGTCGATACGCCGATGTGGGATCTCATCGATTCCGAGGTTGCTCGCCGTACCGGCGCGCCCCCCGGGTCGACCAAGGCGCGCGCGATCGCCGAGATTCCGCTCGGGCGCGTCCAGGTTCCGGAGGACGTCGCGAACCTGGTCGCCTTCCTCGCCTCGTCCCAGAGCGATTACATGACCGGCCAGGCGATCAACATCACCGGCGGCAGCGAGATCCATTGAGTCTGGCGAGAAGCCGCGTACACGCGGCACTTCGTCACTGCGCTGACTGCCGAGACAGGTAGCTCCGCAACCTCGCCGCGTATTGCGCCCTTTCACTCGGTGTCGTATCGCGTCGTTCGCCGTTGAGAATGTACAGGTCATCACCGTGGTAACGCGGGAATACGTGCAGGTGGTAGTGCCAGACCTCCTGGTAACCGGCCGGCTCGTTGTGCTGCCGGAATGACGTGCCGTCACATTCGTACGTCGCCCGCATCGCCATCGCGACCAATTTCCCAACGATCTGAACCGCGCCAAGAATCGAGTCCGGGATGTCGTAGATATTCTCGTAGTGCTCGTTCGGTACGACCAGGACATGACCCGCGTTCCTCGGCCACCAGGCCGACGAGATGAACGCAGTGACGTTGCCGTCACGAAAGACGATGTCGGTCTGTTTGGTGTAGTGGTCCCGAACATCCTCGCCCGCGACGACGCGGCAGAATGGGCAGGAATGCGTCACCGGTTGGTGGCTGAAATCCACTCGCATACCTCGCTTCGAACGCCAGATTGGCCGGATTCATTGCCCTCAGTTCGGTTCCTTGCGGGGGTCAGCGCCCTCTCGCTCCCACAGGCGCGCTCGACGGCTTCGCTCAGATCACCTTCGCCGCGCGCAGCTCGGCGATCCGCTCGGCGGTAAACCCCAGTTCGCTGAGAACCGTGTCGGTATCGCCACCGAGCGTCGGCGGCGGGCGACGGGCGGACGCGGGAGTCACGGAAAGATCGAACGGCCAGCGGACCATCGGAACGACGCCGGCGGTCGGATGATCGACTTCGATGACCGCGCCGAGCGCGGCCGCGGCATCCGAGCGAAGCGCCTCGCCGACGGTGTTGATCGGGGCGCAGGGAACGCGCGCGGCGTCGAGCGCGGCGAGCAACGCCTGGCGCGTCCACCGACCGATGTACTCGCGCAGTCTTGGGACGAGTTCGTCGCGATTCCGAACGCGCCCGGGATTTTTCCCGAAGCGCGCGTCCGCCGCCAGATCGTCGGCGCCGAGCGCGCCGAGCAACGCTCGAAATTGCGCGTCGTTGCCGGCCGCGATCGCGATATGCCCGTCGACGCAGGGAAACGACTCGTACGGCACGATGTTCGGGTGCGCGTTGCCGAAGCGCCGCGGCTCATTGCCCGAAACGAGATACCCGCTCCCCACATTGATGAGCCAGGCAAGCTGGGCGCCGAAGAGAGAGACATCGATCCGTTGTCCGCGTCCGTCCCGCTCGCGCGCGCGCAGCGCCGCCAGGATCGCGGTCGCCGCGTACAGACCGGCCGTCACATCGACGATCGCGACGCCCACCTTCATCGGCTCGCCATCCGGTTCACCGGTGATACTCATCAGCCCGCCGATCGCCTGGATCGCGAAGTCGTAGCCGGGCCGATCGCGATACGGACCGTTCTGCCCAAACGCGGAGATCGCGCAGTAGATCAGGCGCGGATACCGCTCGCGCAGCGCATCCCAGCCAAACCCGAGCGCATCGAGCGTCCCGGGTCGGAAGTTCTCGATCAGCACGTCCGCCCGGGCGAGTAATCGATCGAGAATCTCCCGCCCGACCTCGCTCTTTATGTCGAGCGTGACTCCCCGCTTGTTGCGGTTGACGGCCAGGAAATAGGCCGATTCGTCGCCCGCGAAGGGCGGCCCCCAGCGGCGGGTCTCGTCGCCGACCTCGGGCAACTCGACCTTGACGACATCGGCGCCAAGATCGCCGAGCGTCATGGTGCAGTACGGCCCGGCCAGGACGCGCGAAAGATCGACGACGCGGAGGCCGTCGAGCGCGCCGATCACGGGCGACGCGGAAAGTGGCGGATGTCGAAACGCACTCGAAACACGCCAGCGGCGCCCGTTACGCGCGTCGTTGGACCCGAGGCATGTGAATCGCCCGATCATCGACCGCCAGCGCGGCCTCGGCGATCGCCTCGGACAGCGTCGGATGCGGATGGATCGCGGCGACGAGGTCCTCGATCGATGACTCCAGCTTCATCGCGACGACGGCTTCCTCGATCAGGTCACCGGCGCGACTGTGGATGACGTGGACACCGAGGATACGCCCGTACTTTTCGTCCGCGACGACTTTGACAAACCCCTCGGTGTCGCGTCCGGCAATCGCACGCCCAATCGCCTGGAACGGGAATGTCCCAACCTTGACCGCGCGGCCCTTCGCACGCGCCTTCGCCTCGGTCAAACCAACTGACGCGGCCTGCGGGATCGTGTAGGTGCAGCTTGGCACCGATCCGTAGTCCATTTCTCGATCGCCGCCCAGAGCGTTGTCGACCGCGACCTCGGCCTCGGACATCGCGACGTGGGCCAGCATGATCTTTCCCGTCACGTCGCCGACCGCCCAGAGACCGGGTACGTTCGTGCGCATCTGGGCGTCGACTGCGATCGCGCGGCGATCCATCGTCACGCCGATGCGATCGAGCCCGAGACCCTCGGTGTTCGGCACGCGACCAACCGCGATCAGGACGACCTCGGCGTCGATCGCGAGTGACTGACCGTTCACTTCAATACCGACGCGCAGCGCCTCGCCCGCTCGTTCCATGCCGGTGACCTTCGCGCCGACCTTGACATCGATGCCCTGGCGCGCGAACGACTTCCCGAGCGCGGCGCCGATGTCGGCGTCCTCCAGCGGAAGGAGCGACGGTAGCATTTCAATCACGGTCACACGTGACCCAAAGTGGTGGTAGATCGAAGCGAATTCGCATCCGAGCGCGCCGCCGCCAATGACAGCGATGCTTGAGGGTACCGCGTCGAGCGAGAGCGCCTCGGCCGAGCCGATGACCCCGGCCAGATCGCTGCCTGGGATGGGTGGCCGGGCTTCGCTCGAGCCGGTCGCCAGGATGATGTTCTTGGCCGCGACCTCGACGCTGCCCTCCGCGCTCGCGACGCGCAAGCGATCGCGCGCCATCAACGTCGCGCTTCCACGAATCAACTCAATGCCGTTCGACTTCACGAGCGCCTCGACCCCACCGCGCAACTGGCGGATCGTGCGCTCCTTGTGGTTCATGACCGCCGCCCAGTCGAATCCGATCTCGCCGGTGACGCGAATACCGAGCGCGGCCGAGCTTCGTAGCTCGTGAAGGCGCTCGGCGCTCGCGAGAAGCGCCTTCGACGGGATGCACCCGACGTTCAGGCAGGTACCGCCGAGGTGCTCCCTTTCGATGAGGATGACCGAGGCGCCGCCCTGGGCCGCCCGGATCGCCGCAACATACCCTCCCGGTCCGCCACCGACCACCGCGATATCGCACTGTCGCGCCACGTTGACCCCCACGCGTTCGCTCGCGTCACGCCCCCTGGCCGACGCGGCCCCACCGAGCATCCGTGCTCGGCGCTCAGACAAACAGCAGGTACGGCTTCTCCAGGATTTCCTGAACCCGACGCAGAAAGAGCGCCGCCGGGTGGCCATCGACGATTCGGTGATCGAACGTGAGGCTCAACCACATCGTCGGCCGAACGACGACCTGGTCGCCGCGCGCAACCGGTCGCGGGGCGATCTTGCCGACCCCGAGAATCGCGCACTCCGGCGGATTGATGATCGGCGTAAACGTATCGACGCCGGTGGTGCCGAGATTCGTCAGCGTGAACGTGCCGCCAGTTATTTCGGAGACGGCGAGTTTGTTCGCCCGGGCGCGCTCGGACAGCGACTTTGACTCACTTCCGATCTCGAGGATCGTCTTGGTGTGCGCATCCCGCACGACCGGCACGATGAGTCCCTCGTCCAGCGCGACCGCGATCCCGAGGTGAACCGCGCCGTGCTGGACGATCCGATCGCCGACCAGACTGGCGTTGAGGCGCGGGTGTTCGGTCAGGGCCTTCGCGACCGCGCGCGCGATGATGTCCGTGAAAGTGACGCGCACGCCCTCGCGCGCTTCCCATTCGCCGATCAACTGCTGACGAAGCGTCGTCGCCTCGCCCATATCGACTTCGACGGTGACCGTGACCGTCGCGTTGGCGATTTGGGATTGATGCATTCGCTCGGCGATGACGCGGCGGATGCTCGACATTGGAATCGCGCGGTCGCCGCTGGTGAGGGCAGCCGGCGCGGCCGCCGTCGGAGTCGAGCGCGATCGCGCCGCGACTTGCGTTGTGGCGGGCACGACCGTCGGACGTGCCGCGGCGATATGAACGTCTTTCTCGATGACCCGGCCGCCGGGTCCGGAGCCGTGAAGGGTCGAGACATCGACGTTCAGCTCGCGGGCCAGACGGCGCGCGGCGGGGGACGCGAAAACGCGTCCGCTGTCGCGGTCGGCATCCGGCTCGGTCGAGGCAGGTCCGGCCGCCTGAGACGCGGCCACGTTCACCGGCGTCGCCGCGGCGACACTCGCGCCGCTCGTGGGCGCCACCCGTGGCGCACCAGTCACGGCAACGATCTCGCCCGCGGCGCCGATGTGCGCGATGACGACGCCGATAGCGATCACCATTCCTTCCGGTACGACGATCGTCAGGACGCCGTCGTCGGGCGATGGAACCTCGGTGGCGACCTTCTCGGTCTCGACTTCGAAGAGCGGTTCACCGCGCTTGACGGTGTCGCCGGATTTGCGCAGCCAGCGAGCAATGGCCGCCTCATTCATCCCCGGGCTGAGACGCGGGAGAGTCACCTGGGTGGCCATTGGCAGCCGGCCGATTGTAGCATCAGCGTTCCGATGCCCCGACCGAGATACCACGCGCTGGCCTCGCTTGCCCTGGGCACCGCGCTCGCGATCGGCGGTCGGTCAAAACGGCGACTCGTCGCGCCAATCGTGAGCGGATTCCTGATCGACGGCGATCACCTCTTCGACTTCGCCCTCGGCCGACTCGGATTCCACGGTCGCATGGTCCTGCCGCTTCACGGCTGGGAGTACGTCGCGGTGTTCCTGGCGCTCGATCGGCGCCTCAAGACCTCGGGCGCCTTGACGGCCGGATATGTCTGTCACCTGGCGATGGACCAGATCTGGAACGAGAAGCGAAGCGCGTTCAGTTACTTCCTGGCGTTCCGAGCGTGGCGTGGCTTCCGGGCCGACCAACTCGGTCCGCTCGACCCCGAGAAGCGACACCGATGGCGACACTCCTCGCCCGTCGGTCTCCTCCGCTGGCTGTAGTCTTCACGTGAAAGGATGGCCAACGTGCCAGATACGAGCGTCGAGCGGATCTTTCGCTCGGGCATCATCGCGATCATGCGCCGAACCGAGGCGTCGCTGGCCATCGAAACGGTCGAAGCGCTCGTACGCGGCGGCATCGACATCGTCGAGGTCACTCTGAACTCGCCGGGAGCCGACGACATGCTGCGCGCGTTGAGCGCCCATTTCGGCGACCGCGTGTTGATTGGCGCGGGAACTGTGATGTCGGCGGAATCCGCCAAAGCGGCCATCGCGGCCGGGGCGCGGTTCATCGTCTCGCCGCACACGGACCGCGGCGTCATCGAAGCATCGCGCCGGGCTGGGTTGCCGGTGTTTCCAGGCGGCTTCACCCCGACCGAGATCGTCCACGCATGGAAACTCGGCGCGACGGCCGTGAAGGTATTTCCGATCGGATCGGTTGGCGCGCGCTATCTGCGCGACGTCCTCGCGCCGCTGACGGAGATACCGCTCGTGCCGACCGGCGGCATCACGCTCGATAACGCGGCCGAGATGATTCGTTTCGGCGCGCGAGCGCTCGGGCTGGGGTCGGACCTCGTGTCGGCGAAGACGGTGACTGACCGACAGTTCGACACGATCGCGGAACGAGCCCGGCGCTTCGTCGAGGAAGTCGCGAAAGGCCGATCCGAGTGACATTCGCCGCCTTCCTCGGCATCGACCTGGGCACGACCGGCGTCCGGGCGCTCGTCGTCGATCTCGACGGTCGGACACTCGGGGAGGCGGCGCAGGAGTACCCATTGCACACGCCGCGCTCCGGTTGGGCGGAGCAGGACCCGCGCGAGGTGTCCGATGGCGCGATCGCCTGTGCGAGGCGCGCATTGCGTAAAGTGGGGCTTCGCCGGCGCGACCGAGTCGCGATCGGGTTCTCGGGGACGTTTCACAATGTCGCTCCGTTCGGGCTCGACGACGAGCCTCGCGGTCGAGCGCTGATCTGGGCCGACACGCGAGCGACCCACGAGGCGGCCTGGATCAAGGAGCACGCCGACGCTTCGTCGCTGTACCGACGGACCGGCTGCCCAGTTCACCCGATGTACCTTCCAGCCAAGCTCCGCTGGCTGCGCGCGAACGGATTGGCCGCGCCCCGCTATCGGTCGATCAAGGAGTACGTCGCGTTCCGGTTCACCGGCGAATGGGTCTGCGATCTCTCGGTCGCGTCGGGAACGGGTTTGCTGGCAATGGAACGACGGGCCTGGGATGACGGCGCACTCGGACTGGCCGAAATCGATGCGGCGGTGCTCTCACCGATCGTGGACACCAGCGCTGCCATCGGCACTCTCACCGCCGCGGCAGCGACTGCGCTGGGCGTTTCGGCCGACAGCGTCGTCGTCGCTGGCGCGGGCGACGGCGTGCTGTCGAGTCTCGGCGCGGGGACGATCGGCCTCGGCCAGGCGACCGTCACGATCGGCACGAGCGGCGCGGTCCGGCTCGTGACCGATGCGCCGCGAACCGACCGCGAGGGTCGCACCTGGTGCTACTACCTGGCCGAAGGGAAATGGGTCGTCGGCGCGGCGATCAACAACGGCGGAATCGCGTTGCGATGGGCGCTGGAGAAACTCTGCCGCTTCCCATCTCACGCCTACGACGGCTTCATCGAGGGCGCGAGTGAAGCTCCGATCGGCGCGACTGCCCTGTTCTTCCTGCCATTCCTGACCGGCGAACGCGCGCCGTATTGGAACGCCGAGGCGCGCGGGGTGCTCTTCGGACTTTCGATCGACCACGACCATCGACACATCGCCCGCGCCGTGATGGAGGGCATCGGCTATCGGATGCGGTCGATCGCGTTGGCCGTCGATAGCGTGGCCGGCCCGATCGCCGAGGCGCGCGCGACCGGCGGCTACACGCGAAGCCCGTTCTGGATGCAGTTAGCGGCGAACGTACTCAACCTGCCGCTGCGGGTTCCCTCGATCCAGGAGGCATCGGCGCTCGGCGCGGCCGAACTGGCGATGATCGGCGTCGGTGCGCTGCCAGATCTGGCCGCGACCGAGCGGTTCGTGACCGCTTCCAAGCCGGTAGCACCCGAACCGGCCGTCGCGGCGCGTTACGCCGAGTTGTTTGACGAGTACATGCGCTTGTACTGGTCGGCGACACCACACTTCAGTTCGCTCACTGCGATTCGGGAATCGACCGGCTGACCGTCCCTACCCGTCAGGTTCGCGGCCGCGCAGGCGGAGAACGCTCTGCAGCGCACGGATCAACTTCCACGCGAGCAGGACGCCCACACTGATATAGGTGAGGAACAGGGCCGCCCAGACGGCGACCGCGTCGATCGCGGCATCGAGCCGTTTCTTGCGAAACGGGTCTGACGGATTTCGGCTCAAAAGAGCGACTGCTGAGCCACTCGGTCGGTGTCTCCCGGGCCGCGGTAGGCGCGACCGAGATGCTCGAAGGCGCGACGGGTGGCGACCCGACCGCGCGGCGTCCGATCGAGAAAGCCCAGTTGAAGCAGGAACGGCTCGTAGACGTCTTCGAGTGTGTCCGGATCCTCGCTGATTGCGGCGGCCAGGGTCGTCAGGC
Source organism: Chloroflexota bacterium (assembly GCA_004297775.1). Classification (GTDB taxonomy): domain Bacteria; phylum Chloroflexota; class UBA6077; order FW602-bin22; family FW602-bin22; genus FW602-bin22. The sequence goes on from SCUE01000028.1 coordinate 97,771, forward strand.
CAACCGGTCCGCCCTCGTACTTGTCGATGATCGCGGCCAGGACGCGGCGATCGATATCGTCCAATCCAAGTCCGTCGATTTCGAGCAGCGCCAGGGCGGCGCGCGCGACGTCGAGCGTGACGATGCCAGCCGCGCGAACCTCGGCGAAATCGCGGACGCGCTTGAGAAGACGATTGGCGATGCGGGGCGTGCCGCGCGATCGATACGCGATCTCGGTCGACGCTTCCGACTCGATCTCGATGTCGAGAATGCGTGCCGACCGCGTGACGATCTCCTCGAGCGCCTCGGGCGTCTGGAAATCGAGTCGCAGCGTCGTGCCGAAACGATCGCGCAGGGGCGACGAGAGCAGCGCGTACCGGGTCGTTGCGCCGATCAGCGTGAAGTGAGGGACCTGCAGACGCATCATCTTCGCCGCCATCCCCTTGCCGAGGATGAAGTCCCAGGCGAAGTCCTCCATCGTCGGATACAGCGCCTCCTCGACCAGGCGGCTCAGCCGGTGGATCTCGTCGATGAAGAGAATGTCGCCCGGCTGCATGGCCATGAGCGTCGAGGCGAGATCGCCCGGAATGGCGATGGCTGGACCCGACGTCACCTTGATCTGGACACCCATTTCATTCGCGATGACGTTCGCGAGCGTCGTCTTGCCCAGGCCCGGAGGTCCGTGCAGCAAGATGTGGTCGAGAGCCTCGCCACGGGCGCGGGCGGCCTCGATCGCGATCGCGAGATTGGCCTTGACCTTCTCCTGCCCGATGTACTCTCCGATCGACCGCGGACGCAGGCTCAACTCGATCTGCGCCTCGTCGGGTTGGCGAGCTGGCGCGACGACCCTTTCGGGAACGCTCATGCCGACCAGTCCGAACAGGCGTTCATTGCAGGCTAGATTATGTAAGCTGGACTCGACTTCCGGCTGGCTGAGATTTCCGCGGCGCGCTTTTCGTACCCGGATCGCCCCATCAACGCGTAAGCGGCGATCTTGCCCGCCTCGACGCCGGGTTGGTCGAATGCGTTGATGTGGAGTAGTTCGCCGGTCATCGCCGTCTGGGTCTCGAGGATGAACATCAATTGGCCGACCGTGAACGCGTTGACGGCTGGCAGATGGAACGTGACGCTCGGACGACCCGTGTCGGACAGCGCGACCGCGGTGCCCTGCCGCTCGACGTCCATCAGTTCGTTGAGCGTGTGTCCGCCCAGGTAATTGACTCCGGGCGATGGCGGGTAGCCCGGCGGGATGACGACGTCGTGGTGGAAGCGATCGACCGCGATGAAGTTCACAATCTTGTCGAAGCGTCCCTCGGCGTACAACTGGACCTGGGAGTGTTGGTCGGTGACGCCGAGCGCCTTGATCGGCGTCGGGCCGACGTTGACGATGCGGCCATCCAGATCGACGCGCTTGCCGAGGCTCTCGGCCCACAGTTGGCAGTACCAGTCGGCAACGTCCTTCAATGCCTGGCTGTACGGCATCATCACCGAGAGGGTGCGTCCCGCTTCGTAGCCGAGATAGTGAATCGCCGCGTTGGCGTAGGCCGGATTGCGCCGAAGATCGGGTTCGGAGGTCATTTCATCGCCAAACGCCGCGCCGGCGAGGAGTTCCTGGATGTCGATGCCAGTAATCGCGGCCGAAATCAGTCCAACCGGCGAAAGGACGGAGAACCGGCCGCCGACGGTGCCGGGGATGACGAACGTTCGGTACTCTTCGACCTCGATGATCTTGCGGAGCTCGCCTGATTTCGCATCGGTCGTCGTGACGATGTGATCGCGGTGCGAATCGCCGAGCGCCTTGACGAGCATGTCGCGGACGATCAGGTACTGTGCCATCGTCTCCGCAGTGGTACCCGACTTGGTGATGACGTTGAAGAGAGTTCGCCGCGGATCGACGACCCGTAAGAATCCCGAGAACTGGTCCGGATCGACGTTGTCGAGCACGAAGAGGCGCGGTCGTCCGCCGCGTTGCTCGGGCGAGAGCAGGTTGTAGTAGGGCGGATTCAGTGCAGTGCTAAGAGCGATGTTGCCCAGGGCCGAGCCGCCGATGCCGAGGACGACGAAGTTGTCGAAGCGTCCCTTGATTGAATCGACGTACGCCTCGATCTCGGACGCGACGTTGAGCGAACTCGGCAGCTTCATCCAATCGAGTTCACCAGCCTGACGCCTGCGCGCAATCTCGCTATGCCCGCGCGCGACGCGCTCCGAGAGTGAGGCCAGCGCGGCTTCGGTGATTCCGTGCGCATCGCCGATCGACGATGCCATCGCATTATTGAAATCGAACCGGATTCGCATCGTCTGGCGCAGAGCCGCGTGGTCACGTCGCGACATCGATCCTCCCCGAGTGGCGTGTGCTGGCGATTCTACAATCGCCCGGTGCGCTTCCACGCGCGAAATGGGCGCGCGCGCCGCGCCGAATTCGCGACCGCCCACGGCGTCATCCAGACACCCGTCTTCATGCCGGTCGGGACTCGCGCGACCGTGAAAACGCTATCACCGGCCGATCTGCGCGCGATCGGTGCCGAGATCATTCTGGCAAACACCTACCATCTGTTCATTCGGCCCGGACACGGCTTGATCGAGCGGCTGGGCGGACTGCACTCGTTCATGGCCTGGGATCGATCGATTCTGACCGACAGCGGCGGGTTCCAGGTCGTCAGCCTGACCGATCTTCGCAAGGTCGACGACGAGGGAGTGACATTTCGATCGCACATCGACGGCTCGCAATTGCGGTTCACACCCGAGAGCGTTGTGACAACCCAGGAGGCGCTGGGTGCGGATATCGCGATGGCGTTCGACCATCCGCCAGCGTGGGGTTCATCGGATTCCGAGGCCGCTCAGGCAACATTGCGGAGCCTGTCGTGGGCCGAACGCTGTCGAAAGGCGCACGGGCGTGCCAACCAGATGCTGTTCGGCATCTGCCAGGGTGGCTTCGCGGCCGAGGCGCGGGCGGAGAGCGCGCGGGCAATCGCGGGTTTGGATTTCGTCGGCAACGCGATCGGCGGTCTGAGCGTCGGTGAGCCGAAAGAACTGCTCTGGCCGTTGCTGGCGGCGAGTCTCGGGAGCCTTCCCGAGGACCGTCCCCGCTACGTGATGGGAATGGGCGCGCCGGAGGACTTGCTGGCCGCGATCGCGATGGGCGCGGACATGTTCGACTGCGTGCTGCCGACGCGCCTGGGCCGCAACGGCGCGTTCTTCACGCGTGGGGGTCGGCAGAACATCGGCAACGCGCGTTTTCGCGAAGTGCCCGGACCGCTCGACGCCGAGTGCGACTGCGAGGCCTGCCGCGTCCACTCGACGACCTACATCCACCACCTGTTTCGGGTCGACGAGATCCTCGGCCTGCGGCTGCTGAGCCTGCACAACACGCGGTTTCTCATCCGGTTGATGGAGCAATCGCGGACGGCGATCGAATCGGGCGACTTCGGCGAGTTCGCGCTCGAATTCCTGGGCCGGTATGGGCCGACGAACGCGTCGTGTCTCCAGGCCCGCGTCGCTATAGTTGACGCGATGCGCCCGTAGCTCAGAGGATAGAGTACCGGCCTCCGAAGCCGGGTGCGCAGGTTCGAGTCCTGCCGGGCGTACCAGAAATCTGTCATCACCGCGTAGCAGTGGCCACGCGGCCGTTATGTCCCGAATGCTGGCGAAGAACGCGGCCGGCGAGATCCCGAAGAATCGCGAAAGCCCCTCGATGTGCTTCCGTTGAAGCTCTCGCTTGCCCGAGAGAACCTCGGAGACGAGTGAGGGCGTGCCGAAAATCGGCACGAGCGCGCGCTGAGGAAGCCCCCGCTCTTGGCAGAGAACGCGCACGAGTTCAACGCCCGACAGCGGCGGTATGAACGCGTTTGCTTCCTCCCACGCGTATACGAGACCGGTTAGGACATCGAGGAAGTCGTCCTCCGCGACGCTGCGCCGCGGCATGGCGAGAAGTCGATCGATTCGATCTTGAACAGCCACCAGCTGCGCTTCGTCGTGAATCGGCCTCGGAGGCAACTCCGCAATCAGCGAGCGATACTCGCTGTCCTCAGAATCAGGGATCGTGCTTCCAATCATTCGCGTGGTACTCCGCATGCGTTATGACTCGCCGAACGTAGACTCGGCGCTTCTCGAACTCGACACGGGCCACCAGGCGGTAGGTATTCCCGCCGATATTGAAAACGGTGAGCAGTCCAACCGAATCCGCGGACGGGAACGTCTGCCGAAGCTCACCCCAGTCGCTCCAATCCGCCGTGTCAACGATCTGGTACCAGGCCCGTAATCGTCTCTCCGCGTCGGGATGTCGAAACCAGAACTCACGCAATCGCGCGCGACTGATCACCCACACCCCAGTGCGCTGGTATTCGCATAATGCGAACTGGTCATCAACATGGCGGGTCGCACTATGAAAGCTCGGACAGGCTCTCGAGGTACGCGTCGAAATCAACCCGGCGATCCAGTGCCGAGAGCCATGGGTCCAGGACCGGGAGAAATGATCCACTCGCGGTGTCGAGAACGCCGAGGCACCCCGGTTGAAGTGTGGTCACATCGGGAAACCAGCGCGGCGAGCAGACAATGCAGTCGACACCCAGATACATGGTTCGGCCGAACGCTCGCGGCCCGTGGAGGGTGTGAGCGTGTCCCGCCACAAGCCATCGCGGCTCGAGCTGTTCGACGAGCCGTGAGATCGTGGGCGAACCGTGAATCTCGCCGCGAAAGCCCGTGCTCGTCCCATAGGGACCTTGGTGAGTCACGAGGAGGTCAACCGTTCCCGGTCCCAGCGTCGCGATGCGATCGAGCGCCGCCAGATCAAGCCCAGCCGGGCCGGTTTCCTCTTCGACACCGCCCAGAAAGCCGACGTTGAGATCGGCGACAGTTCGAGTTGTGCCATCGCGAACGTATTCGAAGATCCCAAACGGGTCCGCCGGTCCATCGGACGCCAACGATTCGAGCCACGCGGGATCGTCGTGATTGCCTCGGACGAACGAAATCGGCACCGGCAGCAAGGTAGAGGCGCGACGCAGATTCTCGGCTCGGCGGCCGGATGCGCCAAGCAATCGGCCAAGATCCGCTTCGGCTGGATCGAGTCGCACGTGCGGATCGTTCGGATCAGGCTCCGGCTTCCCGAGATCGCCGACCTGCACGATCAGGTCGAACCTACGCCCATTGCGCCGCTGCCACTCGAGGGCAACGAGGAGCCCGAGAAATGCCCGGCCGTGCAGATCTCCGAGTACGCCGACAAGCATGTCGATCCTCGCAACGAATGTTCGAAGTAGTCTACGCGCGGAAACGGCGTAAACTGGCGATCGTGCGCTCCCGTTGGACGGGCCGCTCGACCGAGTGAGGAACGTAACCCTCACCGCACTCCCGCGCTTCAGTTAGTCCGTCACATGCCAGTTCGCCGGCAGATCATCGATCGGCGCCCATTCTGGGTGTGGCATCCAGTTCTCCCATCCGTCGCAGTATGGGGACATCCGTCGTTCGATCCGGTCGATCGCGCGATCGGCCTCGGACAGGATGGCCGCTGCTTCGCTCTCCGTGATGCTCCCGACTTTCCGCATCCAGCCGAACTCGTCCTGGTCCTTGAATCTCCACGAACTCAGGTCCGGCTTCACTACGAGATCCAGCGCGTGGTCCCACGTGTCAAACCCGGCGGGTGATCTCCGCCATGGAGCCTCAAGATTCACGTACCAGAAGAGGAACACACCATCGGCTTCACGCCAGAACAGACCCGTGGAATGGGCATCGCCCGGCCGATGGAGGAACAGCGCTCGATTCGTATGCCATACGTGTTGATTTCGCGGGAAAACTGGCTCTCCCGCATGTTATGGGAAGTCATAGCGTCCGCCGGTGATGCGGCCGACGAGCCGGATCAGGCGGCGAGGACGCGAGCGCGGAGAAGCGCGATCGCCGCTCGGCCATACCCCTGGCGCTTGATGAGCTTCACTTTGTGGATGTAGCCCTCGACGGGACCATTGGACCACGGCAGTGTCAGCGCCGCGTCAACGGCGGCTCGATCGGCCGCGATCCCGTTGTCGAGCGCGACGAACGAAGGTAGACCGCTCTGCCGTGCGCATGCGATCCACGGGTCGAGGTCTGCCACATCGCGGCGACGCAAGACGGCCCGGAAGGTCGTGAGCAAGTCGTACCCGATCGCCAGATCGCGATGGGTATCGAGAATGACGGCAAGCGCAATCGTCTCATCGGAGCCGAGTAACTCGGGTGGGCGCAGACAGAGCCAGCGCGCTGACAAGCGGCGCATCGTACCGCACGCGCGGGGCGGTGCCCGTGGTGGTCGCCACGGTCGGAGCGCTTGGCGGAGCAATGACGCACTGCCGCCGTACTCCTGGGCGAGAATCTCGCGATAGAGTTGACTCATGTTGTGGCATCCGGCTTGCCACCGATCGCGCAGGTACGCCGCGAAGGGATGGAGCGTCGGTGATGCCAACGGCGGCGGGCGAGGGGCCACGATCTGATTGCGCGGCGGCAATGGGGAGGCAAGGAGACCGCGCACCGTGCGTCGCTCGATGCCAACCACGGCCGCGATGCGCCGGATGCTCAGACCGTCGGCTCGAAGCGCGTGGGTTCGCTCCCATCTCTCGATGCGTGCCGCGCGTCGATCGGCGTCTCGCTGTGCGGTGGCGCTCCGTGGACGCGCCGCCGGCGTCACTCCCGCGCGCGACGCGCATGCCCGCGTCACGTCGAGAAGGCGGCGTCGACCACGGATCAGCTCGTCGAACGCGGCGCTGGCGTTCCGGGCGAGATGAAAACGATCCGCGACCTGGACGGCGTTCGGCGCGCCGAGCCGGGCTCCCTCGGCATAGGCCGTCGAACGATCACGAACGATGACCTCGACTCCGGGATGATCGCGCAGCCCGGTCGCAAGCACGTCCGCGTCACGTCCGGCCAGAAGGTCAACTGGGCGATGTGTCTCCCGGTCCATGAGCAAGGTCGCATAGCGGTTCCCGCGCCGAAGAGCCAGATCATCGACACCGAGAACACGCGGTGTCTCGTCGGACAGGGCCACTGATCGTTGCCGGCGCAGAAGGGTGTCGGCACTGATCTGAATGCCGACGGTGATCGCAAAGCGCGCGCCGGCTTCAGCGCCGATCAGTCGGACGACGGCGAGCAGGAACGCGGTGACGTCCTCCGTCCGCTGCCCGCGTGGACGCAGACCAGACCCGAGATCCTCGGCGAACGTCGCGCGCGGGCAGCTCGCTTCGCCGCAGCGAAAACGGCGCACTTGGATCGCCAGCGAGACCGACCGGCCACGCCACGGCAGGTCGGCCGGACGTCGCACGTATCGATCGTGAACGCGCTGGCTCGGTATCCCGCAGGTTGGACATCGCACTGTTCTCGATACACTGACGGCGTCCAGCCGAATACCATCACCCTCGACCACGATCCGCTGGATGACCAGCCGCGATCCGATACCCGCGATATCCATCGGACACCCCCATCACGTGTCCGACCGTACGCCGACTGCCGGCTTAACTTCCCATAACATGCGGGAGAGCCAACTTTCAGACGAAATCGACAACCATGGCGTGACGATGGCCTGTGGCGTCTGCGGACGGCCGTTCGTGCTGGCGGGGCGGCGCCGCTTCTCCTCGGATGCCTGCCGCCAAACGGCCTGGCGCCGACGCCATCCACCGGCGCTGGCGCCGATGCCGACCCGATCGTCGCGACCGACGACGGTCTACGTGTGCCCATCCTGCGACGCACGCTACCTGGGCGAGCAGCGCTGCCCCGATTGCCAGCTCTTCTGTCGCCGCGTCGGCCCCGGCGGACTCTGCCCCCGCTGCGACGAGCCGTCGCCGTCGCCGATCTCCATCGCCGACGACAGGAGGTGACCCCACCGCAAACCCGCTATGCTCCACCCGCGCGATGGTCAACTATTCCGTGATCGCCCCGGTCAACTTTTGCGTGATCGAACACAGATCCGGCCCATCAGGTTCCCGAGCCCTTCTATCATGAGATTTAGACCGCTCGTCCATAAGGCCTGTACGTCGGGACGAGCCCGCAGGTGCAAAGAGGTCGTCTGTGCCTCGCCGGAGGGTATCGAGCGCTGCTGCGGACCGGACGGATTCTCCTGCCTCCTGCCACGCGCAAGCGCGAGGCCGATCAGCAAACCGACGCCTATCCAGAGCACTCGCATCCGCCCGATATGAAACCGAATCGTTCCTGCGGTTGCAAGCCTTATGTCTAGAGAGGCGTGGCGGGTTCTCCCGCCGCCCGACCTCGGCCGCCATTTCTGCGGCGAACATGGCCCGCGCCTAATCGGACGCCAGCCGAGCCCAAAACTACAGAAAACAGAGCGCCGCGGTGTCGCCCAGGCCGAGCACTTGGCGGCAGCGGCACGTTTCCTTCGGCTCGGTCGGCTTCGTCTCCGCGGCGTCGCCGAAGAAGCCGTCGAACCAGTAGCCGGAAGGGGCGTCCTCACCGTCCTCGGCGAGGAGTGTCAGGAGCGCGCACGTCGTCATGCCGCTGCCTAGAACGGTGAGGGCTATGGCGCTGGGCGCGGGCTCGCGGACGCCGTCCACCGTGTAACCCTCGCGCCGGCGCCGCTCGAACTCGGCGGCAGGGAGGTTCTCGTCGCGGATCACGTCGCTGTTGACCACCCCGCGGCACCAGAAGCATGGCGTGGTCGGCGTCAAGACGCGCACCTCCGTGACCAGGCCGTTCAGCAGGTTCCCGGCGCGGGATCCCGCGCGGACGCCCGCGTCGACCACCGGCAGGAAATAGGCGCTCATCAGGTCGTTAAGCGATGCGCGGCTCCCGTGCGTGTCGGTCCCGTTCAGCACCACGTCCGCGTCGAGGAGCTTGCGGGCAACGGCCTCGCATCGGACGTCCGCGGCCACGCGCTCGATTCGCGGACCGAGCTCCATCTGATCGAGGTGGTCGGCGACGACGTCAACCTTGCGCGGCGCCGGCGAAACCTCGAGGTGGCGGGCGGTCGAACCGAAAACGCGCCGCGCGTTCGAGGGCGTGTCCAGCACATCGGGATCGACGAGCTTGTTCCCTGCCACACCCATGCGTTGCACCTGTTCTGCGTTGGTCGAGCCCAGGCCGCCTGAGCCGACGACTGCGACGTGCAGGTGGCGAAGCCGGTCGTGAACAACCCCCAGCGCGTCGCGCTGCCGAGCGTCGAGAGGTGAGTCGGTGACCTGGGGCAGTGGGCTCAGGAAGCGGAGGGTCCGCCCGATGCTCTGGACGCGATCGACGTGGCGGTACCCGCCGGCCGTCCAGACCGCCGCAGACCAACCCGAGGGGTGGACTACCGCGACCGCGAACGGGCCGTCGATGATCGGTGAGACCGTGCGACCGAGCGCGGCGAACGCTACCTCGTCGACAGGGCTAAGGCCGGGCGGGTGAAGCGCGTTCGGGTGGGAGTGGACGAAGAGCAGCCCCGCCTTGGCGGTCACCGCCCGGCTGACGGCCTCGGAGACCCACCGCGCCGACGGCCGGAGAGTGTCGGGACCTTGCGCCTCCCAAGCGTCCGGTGGCGTGGCGAGCACCGCGGGCACGATCAGCCGCGTCCCTCGCTCGCCGCGGCCCTCGCGCAGGACGCAGAACGCCCCTTCCTCGTTCGGCGCGCTGCGCGCGAGTTGGCTCTCAAGGGCGCGCGCGACACGGTCCAGCAGGACGAGCCGGATCATCGGACGTCCGCCAGCCGCGCCTCGAAGAACGCGAAGTGGTCGAGGAGCGGGTTACCGTCGACGCGCCATACGCCATTGCGGTGCCAGCTAAACCGACGCCAGGCCCGGCCCAGGTATTGCTCGATCGAATCCGCGTTCTGCGGGACCGAGCCATCCGGCTGGACGACTTCCCGCTCGACCCAGAACATGTCCATCGACGACAGCGGATACTGCTTGTCGCCGATGAACAGCACGTCGCTCGCAGCGACCGCGAAGCGCCCCTGCGGGAGAGAGACCTTCGACAGGAGGACGAACAGCCGGTCGCCCTCCTCAAGAACCTCGGCATCGGCGCTTAACGCGGCCGCGAGTTCGGCGGCGTGGAGCCGGAGCACGTCAATGGCGGCCACCGGTTAGGCCCCGAACGTGCGGTCGCCGGGAATCACGCGGTAGTGGTCGCCATTCTTCAGCTGGAGCGCCAGGTCCCACATGATCAGCTGGCCGCCCGTGGGGTCGCCCTCACCTTGGAGCTTCAGGAGGTCCCACTTCTTGCCCTCGAAGCCGGCGCGCTCGAGGAGGTCAGCCCCGGTGAGTTCGATGACGTCGAGATTGAGCCTGCGCCTATTGACGAAGACGTGAACAGCCGTGCCTGTTCGCCCAGTTGCCGTGCTCATCGCTCCGATCTCCCTTGTTGCGAAACTCGGGAGTGCAGACCGTGCTGACGAGCAGCTCGGCTCGCTACTCCCTACCACGAGGAAAACCGGCGATCGGGCGGGCGCTTCCAAGCCAGGCCTGCTTCGTCGGCTATGGCGGCCCAAGTCCGCGGCTCGCGCGGCCGCGGTCATCGCCTAGCGACGGCAGGTACCGCAGAGGCCGTCCTTCCACGTCCGCAAGGGCACGAGGAGGTTGCACTTGGAACAGCGCGCCTGCGCTCGTCTGCGCAGCTCGCAGTCGCACTTGCCGCAGTACCGGCATGGGGACTGCCCGCAGTCGGAGCAGGGAAAGGACGTCGACTCGCCCTCCCGGCCGCACGTGCGGCAGCGGACGAACGTCGAGAAGCTGACCCGCCGTCGCTCCGTGGGTACGGTCACGTGCAGATTCTCGATGCCCCACAGGTCGGCCTCGGCGAGGATCGCGAAGCCGTAGCGAGCGTCGGCGCACGCGTCCAACCAGTACTCATGCTGCTCGCCGTCCCCGAACGGCCACCACGAACGCGTCCTGAGCCGGCCGTTCGGCCGGAGCCGAAGCAACGCGTGACCAGGCGGGATAGGGTCAGCGCGCCAGGGCGCGGGGCGAGTGTCGGCCCGGCGCGCCGCGAAGGTCACCTGCCTTTGCCTGAGATGTACGACGGCAGCAAAGCCCAGGCAGCCGAGCTGCTCGGCGATAGCGATGGCGCAGACCTCCCGTGAGGCCACCGACCGGTTGAAGAGGTCGAGGATGTGGGCTGCCGAGGGCCGTTCTCCCCGCATCACCGCCGCCATCTTCGACGCGGGGAGGAGCAGCGCGGCTGCGACTCGGTCGCACACTTCCTCCACCGCGCGCTCTGGATCACGGCGATCCGCTGCCCAGTTCCAAACCCGGTCGTCCTCCTCGGCGAGGAAGTGTCCGAGTTCACGCAGGAGGGTGAAGTTCTCCCGATTGGAGCCGGGGGTAGCGGCAAACAGTATTCGTTTGTCGCGTAGGAATGACATCCCGTCGCACGCACCGCCGTGGCCGCGCGTGGGCGGTGCGGATACCTCTTGGAGCGTCAAGCCGAAGCGGCTCCTGAGCGCGCCGCGGGGATCGTCCGCGAGCAGAGCCCGCTGTTGAGGCTCGAGCGGCGCGATCAGTTGTTCCGCGAGCGCGCTGGCGGTCAAGGCGACCAGGACTCCATGTGCTCAAGCACCCATCCCTCCCACTCATCGTCTGTCATCTCGCCCCTGCTGCGCAGCGGTGCGGCCATCATGGCGGCTGCCAGGCTATTTTGCAGTTGGCGCATCTGGTTTCCGGTCGACCGAGCGCGTTCTTCGATTCGCGCCATGATGCGCGGCCGGCGCAAGAGCGCCATGAAGCGTTCCTGCCGCCCGATCTGGGTGCCGCTGCGGATGTCCTCCACGCCCACGGCTAGGGTCCTGGCGATCGCCTCAGCGACACTGCGCTCGAGCTGGGCGGCGGAGTCCCGCTCGAGATCAAACACTTGCTTCGCGTTAAAGGGGTAGCCAGTCTTAGTCAAGAGCGCCGCGACTTCACCGACCTGCAGGTGCCGTCGTTGGCGCGCACGCCGAAGGGCCGTTCCACTAACCAGCACGAAACGCTCGCCGTCGGATGAACCTGCCTCGATGGCAGCCGCTTCGTCGCCGGGAGGCGCCGTGTCGGCGAACTCCCTCCGAGCCGACCTCGCCTCCGGCGCAGCTTCGGCCTGCCTACCTTGAGTCGCCGGCCCGCCTAATGCTAGGCGCAGCAGCGGCTGACGCAGGTACCCGCACGCATCGCTGTCACGCTCCTGAAACTCCAAACGCGGATCGTCTCGTCCCACCATCGCAGGCCCGACCCGACCTACCAACCCCGTCAGGTCGACTTGAGCACCCACGTGCGCTTCGTACGCCAGCGTCAACGCCGGCTTCAGGGACTCGGCGAGCGCGCCGACCTTGCGGTTGAGCTGGGTGCTCAGCATCGGGACCTCGTTCCAAACCTCGACCATAAAGGGGAATGGAAGGGAGCTCTCAAACTCTCCCACCAACAGGTCTAGGTCCGAGCAGTAGTCGGTCTCCGTCGAGACGGGGGCGACATTGATCGCTCGGCCGAACGACCCATAGGACTTCCCTTCGGCCACGAGCACGACCACCAGGCGTGGCACAAGATCCGGATCGTCGACCTGGCCCCCGGACCGCTCAGAGACGCGGGTGGACCACACGTCGGCGAAGCAGGCAACTGACGGTTGGGGCGAAGACAGGGCCTCCCGAAAGCGGGCCGCCCGAATTCCGGACACTCGCCGGATATCGTCCGGCACTTCCGGCCGCTGCGTTCCTAAGTACGGCGCCGGCTGATGAGTTCCTTCGCTCATACGTCGCAACGCATCTGCACAGACCGGGCAGGTGGCTATGTGATTCTCGGCTGCGGCGGAACCCAGAGAGTCGATCCGTCCCTCGAGGTATTCGAGCAGATCGAGAGTGGGTGGGCAGGTCGGATAGGTGCCCTCGCGTTCCGTCATCATCGTCCTCCGTATATGGCTAGACCGTCAAACACGTGCTCAATCTCAGGTTTCCAAGCGGGCAGGGGCCCTACCGCTTCACCCATCGCTGAGCAAGTCCAGCACACGCGCGAAGGTGTCCTCAGCGTCGTCCGGGCCCTCGGACTCAGAGGCGATGAGCTGCAAAGCCCGACGCACCTCGTTTTCAACGGTACTCTTGGAGCAGTCCAGCCGCTCCGCCACGGTCGTGTACGTGGCGCCGGGTCGGGCGTACTCCAAGAGGGCCCGCTGCTGCCGGGGCGTCAGGTTTCGCACGATTGCGCTCGCACTTTCGTTTGTCACGACGCCCGCCTCCGGGGTCCGACCACCCGGCAGGGTCTCGGCGACGGTCGGTGCGTACCCATCCTGTTCTGGCCCGGTCGGCTCATCAAGTCCAACCATCGTTGCGTCGAACAGGTCGAAGCGCCACCGGAACACGACGGCCATTTGCCCGAGGCTAAGCAGGCCGCCGACCTCGCGGAATAGGGCGTCAATGAACTCCGACAGCTCGCGATCGAGGACCACGGGCGACAGCTTCCGGGCATCGTCGCGGTACCTGATCGCGGTGAACCCGGCCGGCCGCAGCCCAGCCGCCACCAGCTCGGTCTCCGGGCCTTGAAACGGCCGGGGATCCTTCCACTCCGTCAGGCCCCAGAGCCGCGTGGCCTTGCTGCCGGCCGCGAACACCCTGAAGTGTGCCTCGGACTCGAGGCGGGTGTTCGCGCGGTTGAACAGATTGTCCAGAGCCGTCCGCTTCTTTCGGCCGACCAGAAAGTCGGTGAACGACAACTCGAGGCCGCGCCGCAAGCCGCGCCGGCTGGTGTTCGCGACCAGCAGTTGTTCAAGTTGGCCATACCGGAGAAGCTTGTCGGTCGTCCAATCGTGCGCTAGCGCCGAAAGCGCGTCGGCATCCCAACGTCCCGTTGGCGAGTAACTCGGAGGGTAGCGCCGCCCCATCACGACCGCCCTCACAGTACTCACGATCTCACCGTAGAGCCTTGAGCCGACGCCGGCGTGGGCGTACTCGGCGACGAGCTCGTCAAGCAACACTACCGGCCCTGCATCGAGCGTCGCGCACGCGCCACGACCTCTTGGTGAGCGCGGAGCAGATCGCTACGCCAAGACTCTGGTAGACAGCCAACGTACCTGTATCCCTGCTGCACGAACCGGCTGGCGAAGAGGCGACGGCGGTTACCGAGGAGCACACTGCCGTCCCGATCCAGCTCCGGCAGGACACCGGCTGGAATGAAGAACTCGTTTGCCGGGTCCTCGCCGATCCGGCTTGAGGTGCGCGGAGCGGCCAGGACGCTGCCTCGGGCCGGATCGTAATTCTCGAGCAGCACCCACGGGTGAGCCGCGTCATGGCCGAATGCCGCCTCTGTATCAGGAACCCAGAACACGGCGCCCGGCACGAAGTGGGGGATAACGAAGCGATTGACGTGCTCTGCCGGCGTGAGGGATGCGAACGCCTCAGCGAAACTCTTAAAGCCGCGACGAGGTTCACGGCCCGACTCCTTTCGAGGGTCGGATTCACCCAAGCAGATCCTCTCACACGCGCCTCAGGCCGGAGTCCAGGTCGCCGGGCCGACTCTCGTCGGATCTCGACGGGTCAGCCGTAACAGCAAAACCGAGGATCGCGGGCGATTTCCAACCCGCGGGGCGATTCTAGCGGTTGTTCACTCGCCGCCTCCCAGACGCCTTCGTGGTGCTCGGATCGGCGACCACGATGCCTGGAGCGCCCCCCGCCGCAGTCCGGACGGGACGCGCTGCTTGGGCTCCTGGCGGGTGAGTCGATCGAGCGGATCGATCAGGCGCCCCGCCCGCGGCGTACTGCGCCTCGTCGGCAGTCCGGATGTCGCCGAGCTCATGGACCGTGTAGCCGCGCGCGGGCTCCGATTCACCTTCGCCAAGGACGGCGGTCACGCGAAACATGGTGAAGGGACTACTTTCTCGTGACAAGCGGCAAGCCGACAGTCGTCCCGAGTTCTTCGTGGTACTGAGCCCTTAGGCAACCAACGGCTGCTCTGCTGGGCCACGCCCTCCTTCGTGGGTCCGTTCCTGTCTGCAGACCGAACGGGAGGCAGGCTCTCGAACCTGGGTGTCGTCCCAGGCCCACGCACGCGTTGTCCCAACATTGTCCCAAGACGCCTGGAATCCCGCCTCCGGACCGAGTCCGTGGCGGGATTCTGAGTTCAAAATCGGGTACGCCCGGCAGGACTCGAACCTGCGGCCTTTGGGTCCGCAACCCAACGCTCTAATCCACTGAGCTACGGGCGCATGGCGTCGCTCGTCGAGCAACTGCGCCTAGCGATTATATGACCTCGTCAGCGTGTCAGCAAAAGGCGCCGCGCCGAACTGGAAACTCGCTGGCGGCGCCGCGATCCGCGTGCGTGGTAGCCTCGACTGATGTCGGCGATCACAGGAAATTCGCGCGACGTTGACGCGTCCAACGCGTGGAACGGGGCATCGGCGGCCTGGCCGGTTGTGTCGCGCCACTGCGCCCATCAGGTCGTCGCCGCGATCACCATCGCCGTTCTGGCACTCACGCTCTCGTGCGAGGCGCCTCCGCCGCCGATCGAGCCAGCCGCGCCGATCGCCACCATTCGCGCGGCCGTTGAGCCGCCCAGGGCCGTCCTTGCACCCGGACCGCCAACTCCAACGAGCCAATCGACCGCGGATGCGCCGCGCGCGACTGTCGCGACCGCTCCGGCCACTCCCACGATGCAGCCAGCCGCCGAGCAACGCTCGGCCACGCTAACGCCCGTTCGCGGCGCCAGCGTTCCACCCGGCGCCGCCGCCCCGAGCCCCATCGCGACGCTGGTGATGCCAGCCGGCATCGTCCAACTCCGTGCCGCCAACGGAACCACCCGCGACGTGCGCGTCGAGATCGCGTCCGACGACGCGACGCGGGCGCGCGGCCTGATGTTCCGCGAATCGATGCCCGAGGACGCGGGCATGCTGTTCGTCTTCGCGGCCGACATCGACGCCGGATTCTGGATGCAGAACACGCTCATCCCGCTCTCAATCGCGTTCATCGACGCCAACGGCGTCATCGTTGGGCTCGACGACATGCAGCCGCGAACGACCGACATCCATCGACCCAACCGGCCGTACCGCTTCGCCCTGGAAGTCAACCAGGGCTACTTCGCGCGCCACGGCATTCGGGTCGGCGACCGGGCCACGATCCCGAGTTAGCGCCGCTCTTTCGGCGCCGTTCGGGACTCACATGAATGAGATCGCCTGGCGCAACCACGCGCTTGGGGTCAGCCTATTACCTCGAAGGAACCTGGCGGGGGGAACGGGATTCGAACCCGTGACGGAGGCAACCCCCCGTAACCGCTTAGCAGGCGGCCGCACTAGACCACTATGCGATCCCCCCAAGGGACCGACAGCCAGTATAGCCCGTAGCGCCGCGCCTGGACGCGTTTGAATCGGCGATCAGCGACGATCGTCCCTGAAACCAGGGCCAATCCGCGAACTGGCGCCGCGCCGCCGAGGACTCGTTGGCGGCCGCGTCTACCGCGAGCCGAAGTGCAACTCGGCGATTCGTCGCGTCCCGGCGATCGGCCGACGCCGATCGACCGTCACGACCGTCGCGCTCACCATCGGGATCTCGCCGATCGGCCGCTCGCGAAACCATTCCAGCGCCTGCGCGAGCGATCGCGCCTGACCCGGCGCAACGATCCGCGCGATCGGAAACGTCGGCACCGATGGCGTCGCCTCCTCGCCGAGACCGAGCTCTTCACGCAGCGCGTGACTCAACTCGAGCAAGCGATGCGAAGGCGCCACCTCGGCGAACACGACGTCGCGCCAGACGTTCAGTTGCCCCACGTGGACCGAGAACGGCGCGTGCCGCCGTAGCGCGCCCCTCAGGCGCTCGGCAAGTGCGCGGAGACCGGCCGGCCCAACTTCATCATCGCGCGGCTCGCGTGACGCGACCGGCATCAGATCCAGCACCGGCACGTGTAGACCGTGATCGGGAATCGGGTGAACGAACCTCAGCCCGGCCAGTGCCGAGCGAATCCGGTCCAGCCGGCGAAAGAGCGAGGCGTCGTTCACGCGCACGATCAGGGCGGCATGACGATGTCGCCCCTGGGTCGGCCGAATCGTCGGATCGACCGATTCGGTCTCGAGAAAGCGGCGCCAGATTTCGGCGTATGGCGGGTGCCCGGCCGCGGCGGATGTCACCATCGGATAATAGGCGCGTGATCGCTCCTCTGAAAGATTGGCTCGCCTGTCCCCGGTGCGGCGGCGGCTTCGAGGATGCCTCCACCGCCGCCATTTGCGCCGCCTGCGATGTCGCATTCCCGCGCGTGGGCGACATCCTCGATCTGGTCGATCCCACCGTCCGCGTCTCGTCGGAGGGGCCGGGCGATACCGCCGTCATGGCGTGGCGGCGTCGGCGCGGCGACGAACTGCGCGGACCAGACGCGCCCGAGAACGCGGCTTTGATCGAATCGCTCGCGGCGGTCATCGGGCGTGGCGCGCGCGTCCTCGATCTCGGCTGCGGTCCGGGTAGTCTGCTCGGATGGCTGGCCGACCGCCAACCCAAAGCCCGCTACCTGGGCATCGATCTCTCGATGCCAGCGTTGGAGGAAGCGACGCGCGCCCACCAGGGGGCGAACATCGCGTTCGTCCGCGCCAGCTCACGACGCCGGCTGCCGATTGGCGATGCGACGTGCGACGTGATCATCCGGCGCCTGGCGCCGGCCCTCCTGGAGGAGGTCATCCGCGTCCTGGCGCCGGGCGGCGTCTACGCGCGCTTCACTTTTGGCGCGAACCATTGGCGCGAGATCTACGATCGGGCGCCGGCGCTGCCGCGCGCACGCGAGGAGACGCTCGCGATCGAGGCGGACCGACTGCGGGAGCTTGGCATACTCGTCGACGCGCCGATCGTCGTAACCGGCAGCGAGACGATCACGCGTCCGGTCGCGATGCTGGGCATCCGCTCGAATCCGGCCGCGTTCCACATTCACCGCGTCAATCTGAAGGACATCGCCGATCTTTGGCGCGATGAATCCGGTGAACGGCGCCTACGTGCGCCGATCACGACCGAGTATCAGATTCTGATCGCGCGCAAAGCGCCAGCCACGATTCAGCCGGAGGGAAACGGCTCCGGCGCAGCCTGATCGGCGCGACGAATCTGGTAGTTGAATTTCGACTGGAACGCCGCGAACCAGTCGAACGAGCGGAATGACACGTGGCGAAACTCGACCGGCCCTTTGCGCACCGACACGGTGTCGCCGGGCTCGATCGTGCGCTGCTGATCGCTCTCACCGTCGATGATGAGATTGGCCGGGTGGCGACCGTCGAGTCGAATCCCGATCTCGACATCCTCCGGCACCACGAGCGACACGCGAATCGGCGAGTGGCAACTGATCGGCACGATCGCCAGGCCGCCAACACCCGAAAGCAGAACCGGACCGCCGGCGGCCATACAGTAGGCCGTCGAGCCGGCCGGCGTCGAGATCACCATGCCATCGCCGGGATAGTCGTTGACGTACTGCCGATCGATGAAGAGCGACGGCTGAATGAATCGCAGCCCACCGTGCACGACCACGTCGTTGACAGCCCAGCCGAGGTCCTCGTCGCGACCGCTCTCGCGCCGGTGCAGGCGTGTCACGAGCGTGGGCCCGACGCGCACGTGGAAATCCCCGGCAATGACGCGGGCCAGCGACTGCTCCCACTCCTCCGCCTCGGCCGCGGTCAGAAAGCCGAAATGGCCGAAATTGATGCCAAGAACCGGCACGTCGGGATATCGGCGGGCCGCGCGCATCATCAGGCCATCGCCGCCGAGCGACAGGACCAGACCGATGTCTGCTTCAAACGCGCCATCGGTAACGACCGCGATGCCCCGAGCCGCGAGCCACTTCGTCAGAATCGGACCCAGGCGTTCGGCATCGGCACTATGCCGGTTCGCCAGGAGGACGACGCGCTTCGTACCGTTCCGCAGCCCGCTGGCCAATTCGGACACCGAGGACATCGCGGCGCCTGTCTCGGTCACTCCTGCTCCCTCGCGGCGCACTGAGTCTAACTCAGGACAACTGGCAGCCACGCATAGAATTGAATCGTGGATCTCGCGAAACTCGCCGCCTGGCGCTCCGCGCTCGAACGTGAGGCGGCGCGCATGGTCGCATCCGGCGTCCTCGACACCGACGCCGACGCGCCGCGGCGCCTTCGCTGGCTGGAGTTTCAGATGGACCTGATCGACGAGCGCATTCAGGAGACCGTCGGCTCCTCCGAATAGCGCTCACGCCGACTTAAGGGACCGTTGCGCCTCTCTTACCTGTCGATGACAGCTCGCCGCGTACCTTCCCGTTCGCAATGGCACTACGTGGACTCATCGGCTCCGTCATCGAAATCGTGCACCTCCGGCAGGCCGGCGTGCCGCGCGCGTCGGTCGAAGATCACCTCGTCAACGACGCTCGTCTCTCGCGCTCAGAAGCCCGCCGGCTCGTCAGCCACGTCGAGGCGCACCTGCGGACCGTCCATCGTCGGATGGGCCTTCCGCTCGCTCTCTCGGCCGAGGCGCTGGCGCTCCACTGCATCGAGATCGCGCCGAAGCAGCCGGCCAAGAATTGAACGACTACCTGGCGAAGGCAGCGTTGGCGAATCGTCGACGCAAGCCGACGATGCCAGTCTCGCGGTGGCGCGTCGGATGGACGCGATTGGTCAGCAGGACCGCGAATGCGTCCCGTTCGAGATCGATCCAGAGTCCGGTGCCGGTAAACCCCGTGTGCCCGATCGAGCGATCCGAACACAGATCGCCGCCGCTCCAGCCAGGCGACGCGAGCGCCCACCCGAATCCGCGGCGCTCTCCCGAAGCGCCCTGCCGCGGTCGACGCGAAACAAACTGCAATGCATTGTGAGTGAGTAGTCGTTCGTTAAGAATCGCGTGGCAGAATCCCGCGACGCCAGCGATCGTGCCGAACAGACCGGCGTGACCGGACACGCCATCCATCACCGACGCGTTCTCATCGTGCGCTTCGCCGCGAAGCAGTCGGCTGCGCCACGGGCACTTCTCGGTCGGCGCGCATGGCTCGCCAACATGACCGAAACGCAGGTCGGCCGCGAAGGCTTCGTCGGCAATCTCACGCGCAAAGAGCGCGTCCAGACGCTCGCCGTTCACGCGTTCGAGAAGGTGTCCCAGCGTGATGAAACCAAGGTCGCTATAGACGACCGTGCCCGGCGCGTGTTCGAGCGGTGACTGAAGCACCTGCGCGATCAGTGCCTCGCGCGTCAACCCCTGCGTGTAGAACGGTCGCCAGGCTGGCAGGCCGGTCGCGTGGTGCGCGCAGTCGCTCACGGTCGCATCGCCCAGCCTCGGCGCCGCCTGCAACCACGACGCCTCAGGTAGGTACGCCGACAGCGACGCCGATGGATCGATCGTCCCGCGCATGATGTCGCGCAACAGGAGAGTCGTCGTCGCGATGACCTTTGTCAGCGACGCGAGGTCGTACCAGGTGTCGGGAGTGACCGGCGCGTCGTCCGGCGCGACAGCGCCCAGGCACGCGATCGACACATCGCGCGCGTCACCGATTGCGATCGCCGCGCCGGGAATGTCACCGCGATCGACGGCGGCCTGAACGAGCGCGCAAGCGTCCGACATCGACACGGCGCGAGTGTATCCGCCGCGTCGCGGTCCGTGGCGCGGCGCCGCGGACCGCGAACGAGGATGACGGAAGGCGCCATCACCACACCGAAGCATCGCTGTAATGAATATGAAACCGCGACCGATGTGCGACCGACGTACTTTCCAGCTATGCAGAACGCGATCGCATTCAACGGCACGGAGACGGCGCTCGTCACATTTCTGACCCGGTTGGTCGCGGAGTTCGAGTCGCCGGATGTCGTGGTTCCGGACACCGACCCGCTCGTCGAGTCGCTGGCCTGCCCGCGGCGACGCCCGATTCGCCGTCGCACGACCACGGCTTGACTTTCGCCCTCTCAACAATACCGTAGACTGATTCAGCGCGACGCGGTGTGATCGCCGCGCGCGGTGGACGAGGAGACGGCGCGATGGCTGGTCCGGTCGGAATTGGCATCATCGGTACGGGCACGATCGCGCAGGCGCACTTGCAGGGTCTGGCCACGTCGACGGCCGGTCGAGCGGTCGCGGTCTTCGACGTCTTGAGCGAACGCGCTCATCAAACCGCGCGTGAATTCGACATTCCGTACGTGGCCTCGTCGATCGAGGATCTCCTGGCTCGATCCGACGTCGACGCCGTCATCGTTGCGACGCCACCGTTTGCCCACGGCGAGGCAACGATCAAAGCGCTGCAGGCCGGCAAACACGTCCTCTGCGAAAAGCCGTTCGCACTGGATCCGAATGAGGCGGACCGCATGGTCCGCGCGGCTGAACGCGCCGGCAAATTCCTCGCCTGCGCGTCGGGTCGCTTGCGCTACACCCAGCCGCAGTTGCGCGCGCGCCGGATGATGGAGTCGGGCGAACTCGGGGACGTCTACCACGTTCGCTCGACCGGCATGCGGTTTCGCGGCCGGCCGGGCCACCATATGCTACCGCGGTCGGCCTGGTTCCTCGATTCGCGCCGCGCCGGCGGTGGCATCATCATGGATGGCTCGGTCTACACGATCGACTCGGTCCTCTGGCTGATGGGCAACCCGAAGGTTCTCTCGGTGATGGCCTCAATGCGCCAATTCGTCGAGGAGCCGCCAACCGGGGGCGTGACGCAGGACGTCGAGGACCACGCCGTGATCATGCTCCAGTGCGAAGGCGGCAAGTCCGCGATCGTCGAGTCGGCCTGGGTCTCGAACATGGACGAGGTCGACGGCCTCTGGGTATTCGGCACCAAGGCGGGCCTGCGCTTCAATCCACTGCGGAAGATCACGCCCCAGCGGGTCGACCCCGTCGAGATGCAGGGCGCGATGGGTGTCATGGGGACCGACATCTTCCGTCCGGTGTCGGAGAAGGTGTATCCGTTCGAGCGACCCGCGTCATTCGCACCGATGGGCGACATTGCCGATCGATTCGCTCAGGCGATCCGCGACGGGAAACAGCCGATGACGCCTGGCCGCGATGCGCTCGAAGTAACGCGGGTGATCGACGCGGCGTACCGCTCGGCGCGCGAGCAGAAGGTCGTCGCGCTGGCGTAATCACAATTGCATGGCATTGATGGAGAGTTCGGAGATGGCGAAGCCGGGCGTTGCGCTTCAGCTTTACACGGTCCGCGAGGACTGCGCGCGTGATTACGTCGGGACGCTGACGGCGGTCGCCGAGATGGGATATCCCGCCGTTCAGGCGGCGATGGGATACGGCGGTCTGAGTGCGTCGGCCTTGAATGCGCTGCTCGGTGACCTCGGGTTGTCGATGGCCGGCAGCCACGTCGTCCTCGAACGTCTCGAGGCCAATCTCCAGGACGAGATCGACTTCAACCTCGGGATCGGCAATCGCGACATCATCTGCCCCTGGTTGAAGCCGGAGTCGCGCACCGAGGCCACCTATCGCGGCCTACCCGACATCCTCAATCGTATCGGCCAGAAATGCCACGAGCACGGCCTGCGGTTCTCGTACCACAACCACGATTTCGAGTTCGAGCGCCTCGATAGCCAGTACGCGATGGATTACCTGCTCGCGCGCACCGATCCAAAGTTCGTCGCGCTCGAGCCCGATGTCTACTGGCTCCGCGTCGCTGGCGTCGATCCGGCCGCGTACATTCGGCAGTATTCGGGGCGCTGCCCGATCATCCACTTGAAGGACATGACCCGCGGCGCGAATCCGACCTACGCCGAGGTTGGCGAGGGCGTGATCGACTTCGGTCCGATCTTCGCCGCTGCCGAAGCCGGTGGCGCCGAGTGGTACGTCGTCGAGCAGGACACCTGCCAGCGACCGGCGATGGAGAGCGTCAAGATCAGCGTCGAAAATCTGCGTGGGATGGGCAAGCTCTGATCCGGCGCCAGGCCGTTCTTGGAGCGAAGCGGCCCGGCGCCGAGATCGCGATCGGGACCGCCTGGATCATTCTCAGACGGCGGCCGTGACGTTTCCTGTCTGCGTCTCGACGTAGGTTCGCACGAAGTCGATCAGGAGCTCCGTATCCTTGCGTCCCTCGACCACAGGCGTTCGCGGTTGGTGCCCCTCAACGATGCAGTCGTGGAAGTGGATCAGCTCCTCCTTGAACGCCTCTTCGTAGGACGCCAGGATGTTCCGTTCGTCGTACGCACCGTCGCGATTCTCGGAGACCCGCACCATCGTCGGCGTGCTCTTCAGGAACGGACTCGGGAAAGTGATCTCGACAATGCGGTCGTCGGCGTACGCGGTCAACTTCTCGTCGAAGCGCCGGATCCCCACGACGCCCGTGTAGAAAAGACATCGCGCATCGCCCGGATAGCGGATCGTCGCTGTGATGTAGCGGCCGTCGTTCCAGATCTCGACTGAAAGTACCTTTTCCGGGCTACCGAAAGCGCCGCGCAGGATCGCGATATCGTGAGTTGCGAGGCCCAGCAGCAGCCTGTAGGCACGCTTGATGTGGTCGGGCATATCCCCAATCGCGCGCTGGATCGCCACATCGAGCTTACGCTGACCGGCAGCGACTGCATCGGCAGGTGCGTCGTCGAAGCGGCGGACACGCTGGTGGGCCAGGAACTGCGCGTTCGGTCCAATCACATCATGCAGCTCGATCAGCTTGACCCGATCCCGTACCGGCTCGATCTCACGCAGGCCCGCCAGATAGCCCGGGTCGTAGCGCTTCATATAGCCGACCATGCCAACGACGCCGCTGGAGCGAACCGCGTCGATCAGTTCGTCAGCCTCGTCGAGGTTGACGACCATCGGCTTCTCGACCAGGACATTCTTTCCGGCCCGAGCCGCCGCGATTGCGGGCTCCGCGTGATGCTGGGTGAGCACGAGTACGGTATCGAGATCTGCCTTTTCGAGCATCTCTCGATAGTCGGTGAAGGTCCTGCAGACGCCGTAGTCGCTCGCAACGGTTCTCACCAGCGTCGGAGAGATGTCACACAGTGCGGCGATTTCGAAGCGCTCCTCCAATTCCTTGAGATACGGCAGGTGCATGATCTGGGCAATACCGCCGCACCCGATGAGTCCAACTCTCACCCGACGCATTACGCGCCCTCCCAGTCGAGAATGACGCCGCGGAACTGGGTTCGATCGGCCAAGAGTTGTTCAAAGACCGCGGGGCCCTCGCGCCAAGAGAACCGGTGGGTAATCAAGTCGGCCACGCCAATTGATCGTGCCTCGAGCAGGTCGAGGAAAAGCGCCGCATTGCGCTCATTTGTCCACGGATTGCCAGGACTCTCGTGCTGCGGCGTGTTGCTAGCATGCGCGCCGATCACGCGCAGGCCGTAGGTGTGCACGTCGTCGTGGAAGTCGATCGTCGAGGGGCCACGCGCGGATCCGAGCAGAATCAGCCTGCCGCCGCGACGGATCAACGGCGGCAGTGTGGGGGTCACGGTTGGATTTCCGGTCACCTCGAACGCGACGTCGGCTTTACGGCCGCGGGTGATGTCGCGGATCCGCTCGGGCAGATTCTCCCTGCCCGGGTTGACCGTGTGGGTGGCGCCGAAACGGACTGCATTCTCGAGACGGCGGTCGGAGAGGTCGACTGCAATTAGCGGGAACGCGCCGGACAGGCGCGCGAACTGCATGGCCATCTCGCCAACGATGCCCATGCCGACGATAACGACCGCCTCACCAAGCGCGATCTCGGCCATGCGGACGCCGTTCATCGCGATATTCGAGATACTGGCGAAAGCCGCCTCCTCGATGGGGACAGCTTCCGGCAGCGGAACCAGTCGGCCAATCGGCTGAACGGCCAGACTCGTATGGGATGCGCGGTTGAAGACCTGTTGACCAACCGCAAACCCCTCGACGCCCGGGCCGACGACAAGCACCTCGCCGACCGAGCTGTAGCCCGGTCGAAACGGATACTTCACGTAGCGGCCCCACGACGACGGACGATCGCGTGGAAAATCGCCCGAGTAGGCAGTGAGATCGGTCCCCGTGCTGATCAACGTTACGAGAGAGCGGATCAGCACCTCGCCGGGCCCCGGATCGGGCACGTCGTGCTCTTCGAGGACCGCGCGACGTGGCTCCAGGAAGACAAGGACACGCGCATTCACGACGCTCTACCCCTTGATGCCCGACAGCACGATGCCGCGGACGAACTGGCGCTGAAAAACGAAGAAGATCACCACGATTGGAAACGTGGCCGCGAAGGAGGCCGCCATAAGTAGATGCTCGCGGGCGGGACCGCCGGCGGTGGCGACCTGTTGATAGAAGCGCAGACCCAGCGAGACGGTGAACTGCTCGGTGGTGCTGAGGTAAATCAGTGGGTGGAAGAAGTCGTTCCACCGTCCGAGGAACGAGAAGATGGCGAGCGTCGCCAAGGCAGGTTTCGACAGTGGTGCGACGATGCTCCAGAGGATTCGCAACGTCCCGGCGCCATCGATCTCGGCCGCTTCATCCATGTCCTTCGGCAATGTCAGGAAGAACTGGCGCAGCAGGAAGATCGAGAAGGCGCCGCCACCGAAATACGATGGGAGGATCAACGGGTACCACGTGTCGAGCCAGCCGACCACCTTAAACATGAGGAAGGTCGGGATGATGGTGACCTCCTCGGGCAGGATCAGCGTGCTGATCACGAGCATAAAGAGGGCGTCGCGGCCAGGGAATCGGAAACGGGCGAAGCCATAGGCAACGAACGTCGCGGATACGGTCTGGCCGAGCATCGCGGAGAGCGTGATCAGGATGGTGTTGCGGAAGAAAAGCGTGAACGGCGCCTGCGTCCAGGCGTCGTAGTAGTTCTGGAAGCGCCACTGCTCCGGAAAGAAGCGCGGCGGGAAGATGAAAATCTCGTGCGGCGCCTTGAACGACGTCATGAATGCGAAGAGGAATGGCCCCATGAAAAGGACCGTCAGCACGAAAAGTACGACGTAGACGACAAGATTGGTCCAGCGGCGCGAGGCCGCGCTGCGCACCCAAACCGAACCTCTATCCGCCGCGGCGACTCGACTCATTCGTCTTGCCCCGCGTAATAGACCCAACGTCGTGACAGATCGAACTGGATCAAGGTCAACACCAGGACGATGATCGTGAAGACCCAGGCCAGCGCCGATGCGTAGCCCATCTCGAGAAAACGGAACGCATTGTTGAACAGGTGCAGCAGGTAGAAGAGCGTTGAGTTGGCTGGCCCGCCATCCGTCGCAACGAAGGCGATCGTGAAGACGCGAAGGCCGCCGATCAGACCAAGCACGAGGTTGAGGAAGATGGTCGGTGTGAGCATCGGGATGGTGATGTGCTGAAAGCGATGCCAGACGTTTGCACCGTCGATCGCGGCGCTCTCGTGCAACTCGTGGGGTACGGACTGGAGGCCGGCCAGGAAAATGATCATCGCCCCGCCACCCACCGCACTCCACAGGTGGATCAGGATCATCGCCGGCTTTGACCAGTCGGGGTTGCCGAACCACTTCGGCCCCTGGATGCCGACCAGAGACAGTGTGTAGTTCAGCAGCCCAAAGTCGGGGTTGAGAATCCAGATCCAGAGCAACGTCGTGGCGACGACCGGCGTGATCGACGGCAAGAAGAACATCGTCCGGAACAGCGCCCTCGCCTTGATAGATTGGTTGAGCAGAATCGCGCATCCCAGCGAACCGAACAGCGAGAGCGGCACCGCGATCCCGGCGTAGTAGAGGGTGTTGCCGAGCGACTTCCAGAACAGCGGGTCACCGCTCGCAATCCGACTGTAGTTATCGAGACCGACGAACCGCGGCGGCGTAAGGATTTGGTATTGGGTCAAGCTAAAGTAAGCCGAAGCGAGGGCCGGCCCGAGTACGAAGATCAAGAACCCGAGAAGGAACGGAGAGATGTAGACGTAGCCCGCCAGGGCTTTGCGTTGGCTCAGGCTCAACCCTCGCCGGACGGTCGGGATCGCGGCGGCCACGACTAGTCGGCCGGCTTGTCCAAGATTGCCTGCAGTTGCGGCTGCAGCGCCTTGATCACCTTGGAAGCGTCGCCCTCCTTGCCGAACGTCACTTCGTCGAGCCCCTTCCTGAACGCGTCCGAGTACTCGGTGTCGCGATTATTCGCTGGCACGAGAAGGCCCGGGGTCGTCGCCAACGCCTTCGTGAAGATGACGTGATGTTCCTTCTCGGAGAGCTCCGCAGACTCCCATACGTCCGGCCGACCGCCCGGCACCGACCCGCGCTTGGCGATGTCGATCCCGGCCTCCTTCGACGCCATGTGGACGCAGTATAAGAAGGCCGCGTCGGGGTCCTTGGCGCCCTTCGTGACGCTGTTGCAGTCGATCTCAAACATGCCACGCTTGCCGTTCGGCTGAATCGGCATCGGCGCCACGCTCCACGGGATGTCCTTGGCGAACTGGTAAAGGCCTGAAGCCCCCCAGTAGCCAGACTGGAACATTGCCAGCTTCTTCGAAGCGAACATCTGCGGGCTACCGCCCTCGATCTGGTCCGGCGTCGGCGACACCTTATGCTTGTTGACGAGATCGGCGACTCCCTCCTGGACCGCCTTGATCGCCTCGGGCGTGTCCAGCGTCGACTTCTTGCCGTCCGGCGTGAGGTAGTCGGCACCGTAGGCGCGTATCGGGATGATGATCGACCACATGTCGGGGCTCAACTGGTAGCCAAACTGATCCGTGCGGGTGCCACTGCGCTTGGTCAGCTTCTGCGCCGCGTCGGTTAGGTCTTGCCAGGTCCATTTGTCGGTCGGGTATTTGACCCCCGCCTCATCGAAAAGCGGCTTGTTGTAATAGAGGCCGATGCGGCTCGGGTGCACGATCCAGGGGATGCCCCAGAGCTTCCCTTCGCGCGTAAGGCCTTCGACGGCAGCCGGGTAGAAGACCTTGAGATCGGTATTGTTGGACTTGACGAGCGGACCGTGATCCATCAGCAGATTCTTGTGGGCGAATTGCCCGAAGAGCCCGATCGATGGCATCCAGATTGCATCGGCCAGTGTGCCGCCGGCAGCCTGGACCTGGATCTTCTGCCCCCACTCAGCGCTCGGCACGTGCTGCGGCACGTACTTGATGTGCGGGTACTTCTCCATGAACGTCTTGGCGAACGCATCGAAGTGGTCCGCCTGGACGCCGATGCGCGCGGTGTAGGTGAATTGGGTCTCCTTGCTGGCGGGCTTCGGCGCGGCCGCGGGTGGGGCCGTCGCAGGCTTCGGCGCCTCGGCCGGCTTGGCCGGCGCTGGCGTCGGCGGTGGCGCGGCGCCGCCGCAGGCGGCCAGGAAGGCGGCCGCGACGCTCAGGCCAAGCCCGGTCACGAAAGAACGACGGGAAATGGAACGACTCGCAAGCTGGCTCATCTCTAGTCTTCTCCTACGGAGTCCTGCTAGTCAGGCCGTCTGCTCCGCCACACCAGATAACGGCTGGGCGACGGCCGATCGCAGCAAAGTAACGATGGGCGCGAGGTCCGTGTGTGACTTCTCGGGTGATTTCGGCCCGGTGAGATGTCAATCCACCGGAAAGCGGCTCGGCCACGTCTTCTATGCGCCCAACATCGCGCACGAACAACCTGATGGTCTCGACCATCGCTCGATAGTACCACCTGATCCGGTGATTGATAAACAGGCGTAACGTCGGGCAACAGTTCAGAGATCGGGGACCGGGATTTGGTCGAGTGTCAACGGAGTAGGTCGGCACCCTGGGGCGGAGGGAGTGGGATTCGAACCCACGGGGCTCATCACCCGGCCGTTTTCAAGACGGCTGCTTTCGACCGCTCAGCCATCCCTCCACTTTCCATCGTAGCAGTCGAGGTCCACTCTCGCGCAATGCTTCGGGCCCGGCTCGCGACGGCTGTTTCGCGCAAGGCTCCGCTATCCCCTCGCCACCGGCGTCGTATCGCGCGGCGCGCGATTGCTCTCGCACGCAACGCCATCGTCGTCGGGATCCAGCCGGCTCGGGTCGGTCGGGTAGCGGCGAAGGAAAAGCTGCGCCGACGCTTGTGACGGGAAGTCGCCGCAGTTGAACAGGTCGTCAGTCGCTTCGCTCCGCGGTCGTGCCGTGCCGGATGGCGTCACGATTCGACCCGTCGGCGTGCGCGTTGGAACCACCGTACCGGCTCGTCCTGCGCGGGTCGCCGCGGCTGACATTGAGGGCGACAGTGTCCTCTGAGCGGTCGATGGACCGGTTGACGTCGGTCTTGCCAGAGACGCCTGCATCGTCAAAGTGATCGCCGACAGAGGCACGGATGTCTTCGTCGCCGTTGGTCCGGTCGGAGTTATGGCCACGCCGATCGCAGTTCCCGGAACCGAATCCCCGGTCGCGGCGTCTGGCCTGGCTGGCGGCGGACTGAGAACAGTCGCTCCCGTCACCGCCGTCACTGTCCGCGCCACACCGTCAACCCCGCGCTCAGGTCCGACGATCGACTGAGAACCGGCATCGGGACCGGCGATCGATCCTCCGCCGATGCCCAGGACCACAACCGCCTCACGCCCGGGTCCATTGCCGGCCGCCGAATCCGACCCGCGCGCTCCGTCGAACGCGCCAAGCGGCGTCCCGGCCGGCGCCACGCGACCAGGCGCCGGAATGCGTTGGACGGCTGGCACGGTCGGCGTCGGTGGGATCAGGTCGCCACACGCAAGGCACGCGATCCCGACAACGGCGGCGCCAATGCACTGGACAACGTCAGCAACGCGCCGCCGAATAGCGCCGTGGGCGATCCCCGCTCGGCCATTCACGGCTACCACGCACCCACCACGGACGCGTTCAGGAGTCCGGCTCGGCGCGCGGCGCGCAGGCGACACTGGTGTACGGTATCACCCGGCCGCCGCCAATCTCGACCCGTGCGCAATCAACCGCGGGGCGGCGTCCACGACCGAGACGCTGCCCGTTCGATCACGCTGGCGCGGTGACTTCGTCCATGCCGACGTACGGCCGAAGAACCTCCGGGACTTCGATCGACCCGTCGGACCGCTGATAGTTCTCGATGATCGCGATCATCGTGCGCGGAATCCCGAGGCCAGACCCGTTCAGCTCGTATGGGAACTCCGTTCGCGCGCCCGGCTCGCGCCGATACCGCAGCGCGGCCCTTCGCGACTGGAAATCCTTCACGGTCGAGCAACTCGACACTTCGAGCCACTCGTTCACACCCGGTGACCAGACCTCGAGATCGAACGTCTTGGCCGAATGGAATCCGGTGTCGGCGGCGCAGAGCAGCTTGACTCGGTACGGCAGATCGAGCTTGCGCAGGCAGTCCCCCGCGTGCGCCACCATTTCGGCCAGCGCGGCCTCGTCGGCGCCCGGTTCGATGATCTTGAACATCTCGATCTTGTCGAACTGGAAGCCCCTCTTGATGCCGCGCGTATCTCGTCCCGAGGCCGCCTGTTCGCGACGAAAGCAGGCCGTGTACGACACCATGCTGATCGGCAGGCGCCCTGGCTCGATGATTTCGTCGGCATAGACGTTCGCCAGCGCCACCTCCGCGGTCGGAATGAGCCACAGGTCCGACTCGTCATCGTGGTAGAGGTTCCCGGCGAACCTCGGTAGTTGACCCGAGCCGACCAAGACCTCGCGCTTCACGAGGTAGGGGACGTTTATCTCGACGTACCCGTGCTCGCGGACGTGCAGATCGATCAACCAGTTGATGAGGCCGCGCTGCAACCGCGCGAACGCGCCGCGCAACAGGTAGAAGCGGCTACCCGAAAGCTTGACGCCGCGGTCGAAGTCGATCCCATCCAGCGCCGGTCCAAGATCCCAGTGGGCGCGCGCCGGAAACGGCAAATCACGCGGCTCGCCCCAGGAATCGACGACGATGTTGTCGTCCTCCGACTCGCCGTCCGGAACCGAGGAATCCAGCAGATTCGGTACTTCGAGCAACCGAGACCGAATCCGCCCATCGACATCCGCAATTGACGCCTCGTCGACCGTGATCCGATCGCCGACCGCGCGCATCTCGTCGCGGACGCGCTGGATCGCGGCAGGATCGCCCTTCAGCCGCCCGATCTCGCGCGAGACGTCATTTCGGCGCGCGCGAAGCGTCTCTACCTCGGCCAGCAACTGTCGGCGGGTGACATCGAGTTCGATGATCTCGGCGATCGGCACGTCTTCGTGGCGCCGGCGCATGGCGTCGCGCACAAGGTCCGCGTTCTCGCGAATGAACTGAATACTCAGCATCTCAATGGGCCGTCGTGCAGCAGCGCAAACCTTAGCAGTCCATCGCCGTTGCCCGATTCTGGCAGTGACGCGACGATCGCGCCCTCGCGCTCGACCTCGACGCGCAGGGTGACGTCGCGCGCCGGCGGCGCATCGAGCAACGCCAGCGGAATCGCCCACTCCACGACGGTTCCGTACGCGCCGACCCGCGGCGTTCCCAGGTCGGCGGTGACCGCGCCATTCCCATCCAGTCGAAACAGGCGGGATGATTCCGGGGTACCAGGCACGATGACGGCCCGAACCAGGGTCGTGCCGACAAGCGTCGCGCTGACCTCATAGTGGGCCAGATCGACGTAAGCTTCGAGCCGGCAGTACAGAGTCGCCGGATCGTTGCCGACGTACAGGCGCCGAATGAATCCGCCGCCGACCTGCATCGCTCCACCGACGCGCGCGGCATCGGCGTGCCCGGCGCCGTCCCATTCCTCGGGTAGTGGAATCTGCGCCACCAGACGCGGTCGGACGTGACGAGTGGGATGCGTGAACGCCGGAGGCGGCTCGCCGGAAATCGGTACGTCGAGCCAGGACGGCCCGGCTTGGCCGATCAAGCTGTACATCGCGCGCAAATGCGCGCGAAACTCGCGGTCGAAATCGGTCGCCAGCCCGTGCCGATTGTGGCTGTAGTACCACCAGAACCAATCGCTGCCCTCGGCGATGTACAGCTCGCGCCAGGCGCGCTCGATCACATCTTCGTCGACCGGCGGGAGCGTGTCCTTGACCGCGCGCATCATCGCGCGCGCCTCCGCGAGGTACTCCCAGGCGCGATTCTGCATCGGCTCGCCGATCCAGGTCTCCAGATTGCCGTAGATCCACGATCCAGCCGCGACGCGCTCGATCCGGCCGAACGACGATTCCATCGCGAGGTGCTGCTCGAAAGTGACCGAGCGAATATCCTCCGCCTCGGATAACCGTCCGTATAGCTCACGAAGGAACGGCGTGCCGTTCCGTTCGTACTCCTCCCAGCAATTCTCACCGTCCAGAGCAATCGTCACGATCGGCACGTACTCGACATCGCCGATGCGCTCGCGTGATTCACGCAGACGCTGCAAGAGGTCGTCGACCGCCGCCTCGGCCGACATGCCGCGGTAGGCGAAGCCGATTCGGTCGGACAGGTCGCGATCCCGAAAGAACATCGCCGGGGAGGCGTCGCCACGCCGATACGGCTGGTACAGGATCGCCGGGTCGACCAGGGTCTCGTCGCCGTCACGTTCGATCGGCTTCCCAACGGAGCGGGCGAGGATCGCCTCATCCGAGGCCACCCACCGCCATGCCGGTGCGCCGCTCAGTCCGGCCAGGAGGTCGATCGTCGCGTCCGACAGCGCGCCCTCGGATGGCCACAGCCCAGCCGGGAAGTCGCCGAACGCGGCTCGATGCGATTGTCGAGCCAACCGCAACTGGTCGAGCGCGTCCTCCGGGTTGGCGAAGCGGGTCGCCGGAAGCGCAATCGTCGGACTCACCTCGTGTGCGCCGGCAACGTCGATCAGAAGCGGCAGGATCGGATGGTAGTACGGCGTCGTCGAGAGCTCGACCTGACCACGATCGCGCAACGCGCGATAGGCCGGCAACACAGCCCGCGCAATTGCCCGATGCGCGTCCAGGACAGCCTCGGTGTCCGCCGGCGTGAAGTCGCCGCCGCGCTCAGCCAACGCGGACAGGGTCGGCGTGCGATCGACGTACCCAGGGTCGACCCAGGCCAGATTGAACCACGTCACGAGATCGCGAAAGAACTGATCTGACAGGAGAGCGTGGCGACCCTCGGCGTGGTTGCGAATCTGGAGTAGACGCCAGTACGCCGATTGGGCGCGGATCACGCGATCCCACGATGCGGAGAAGAATGCCTCGAGGACGAATGCGCGATCGGCCGCGGAGAAGGTCGCCTGGCGACTGAGCCGTTCCCAACGATCCTCCGCGCCGTCGACATACGCGGCGATCTGCTCGACCAGCGATGGCACGAAGTTCACGGTCGCGTGCATTCGCGGGAATTCGCCGAGTAGCTCGGCCATATGCAGGTAGTCTTTCGCCGCGTGGAGGCGAACCCACGGCAACGTCGCCGCGCCATCGATGTCGCGGTAGAGCGGTTGGTGCATGTGCCACAGGATCGCGAGGTTCAGACGACGCAGCGCGTGTTACTCCGCTTCGCGCAATTGCGGGAACAGGATCACTTCACGAATCGAGTGCTGATCGGTCAACAACATGGTCAGCCGGTCGATTCCCACTCCCAGTCCGCCGGTTGGCGGCATCCCATGCTCGAGCGCGGTTATGTAATCTTCATCCATCGGGTGCGCCTCGTCATCGCCACCGCGCCCCATTTCAGCCTGCTCCTCGAACCGCGCACGCTGATCGCGCGGATCGTTCAGTTCGGTGAACGCATTGCAAATCTCGAAACCGCCGACGTACCCCTCGAATCGCTCGACCAGATCGTCGCGGCCCGGCACGCGCTTGGCGAGGATCGATCCCGGAAACTCGATCGGGTAGTCGACGAGGAACGTCGGCTGAATGAGTCGGGGCTCGACGAAAGTCGAGACTAACTCGTCGACCAACTTGCCGCGATTCCACTCGGGCGCGACCGGCAACCCCGCTCGCCGAGCCGCGCCAGCGAGCAGTTCGACGGTCGGGTGGCCAGCGATGTCGACTCCGGTGTGCTCGAACACCGCGTCCGCCAGTGTGATGCGACGCCACGGCGGCTGAAACTCGATCTCGGACCCCTTGTACGTCACGCGCGTCGTCCCGAGCACGTCGTGCGCGACCGCGGCGACCATCTCTTCCGTCATCACCATCACGTCGCGATAGTCGGCGTATGCCTGATACGACTCGAGGACAGTGAACTCCGGGTTGTGCTTCGTCGATAGGCCCTCATTGCGGAAGTTCCGTCCGATCTCGTAGACGCGATCGAGGCCGCCGACGATCAGGCGCTTGAGGTACAGCTCGGTCGCAATGCGGAGGAACAGTCGTCGCTCGGCGGCGTTGTGATACGTCTCGAACGGCCTGGCCGCGGCGCCGCCGTAGACGGGCTGAAGGATCGGCGTCTCGACTTCCAGGAAGCACCGCGTATCGAGATACCGGCGAATCGCGGCCACGACCCGCGATCGCGCGATGAACGTATCGCGGGCGCGGGGATTGGCGATCAGGTCGAGGTAACGTTGGCGGTATCGCTTCTCGACGTCGGTCAGGCCGTGCCACTTCTCGGGCAACGGGCGGAGCGCCTTCGACAGAATGGCAAAGGCGCGCGCTTCAATCGTGATCTCACCGGTCTTCGTCTTGAACAGAGGACCGCGGACCGACAGGAAATCGCCGGTCTCGATCAGATCGAGAATCTCGAACTGCTCCCGACCGAGGACGTCGAAGCGAAACGCGGCCTGAATACGCCCCGAACGATCGGTCAGGTGACAGAAGATCAGCTTCCCGAAGCGCTTGAGCTGGGTGATGATGCGGCCCGCGACGCAGACCGTTGCTTGTTCGGCGGCGCCTTCGTGAAACGCCGCGAGGGCTTCTTCGGCGCTGTGCGTCCGCTCGACGCGGATGGGGTACGGATCGATCCCTCGTCGCTCAAGTTCTTCGAGCTTCGCCAGGCGGACTCGACGGTGTTCGTCGAGTTCGCGCGCTTCGTCGAGTTCCGGCAGATGAAGATCGGGCATTGCCTGGCCGATTCTAACGACCGGCTGCCACGCTGGTTCGTTCGGCCTCGCCACTCAGCAGAGTGGAGTAATACTTGGCCTCCGGGTGGTGAACGACCATCGCGGCCGTGCTCTGCTCCGGCGTCAACTGCCAACCCTCGGTCAACCCGATGTCAATCGAAGTAGCCGGGAGCAGACGGAAGACGATTTCGTGCTGTTCGAGATCCGGGCAAGCCGGATAGCCCCACGAGTAGCGGCGCCCCTGGTCGGCCGCCAGGCCGAGTTCGCGGCGGACGCGCGCGTGGATCAGTTCCGCCATCGCCTCGGCGCACTGAGTCGCGAATCCATGGAGGTAGTACCCCTCGGAATAGTCGCCGCGCCGCGACATCTCTTCGGCGAGATCGTCGGCCACGCTGCCGACAGTCACGATCTGAATCGGCAAGACGTCGACCCGACCCGATCCCGCTTCGGCGAAATAATCGCTCAAACAGAGGCGATCCCAGGACGGTTGGCGAGGGAAGCGAAATCGCTCGACGACCCGCGCCGTCTCCGGACGGTCTCCGGCGCGAAGCCGGGCGATCGCCCCGCGATCGTCGGCGTCGTACACGAGCAGTTCGTTTCCGAGCGCCTGACACGGGAAGTATCCGTATACGGCAGCTGGATGGATCGACTTCCCGCGCCGGGCATTCTCACTCAGACGCGCCAGGATCGGCGTGTACTCGCGCTCGACGAGGTTGTCCCATTCGGCGCCGTCGCGACTCTTCGCGCCCCAGTGCAGACGAAATAGCGTCTTCAAATCGAGATTCGCGAACACTTCGTCCAGGTCGATCGACTCGCGCGCGGTGTCGGCGGTCGGTCCGTGCCGGGCTCGGCTCAGCGGATCGCCGCCCAGCACGCGCCATCCCCAGAATGGCGGCGCCGGAATCGGGGCGTCGCGGCGGACCGACGAGCGGACGACCTCGGCCACGGCCGCCTCCGAAGCCACGCGCGACGGGCGGTTTCGTCCCAGCTCGACGCGCGCCTTCTCGCGGATTTCGCTGACGAAGGCATCCGCGCGCTCCGGGTCGGACAGGCGGTCGAGCGTTTCCAGACCTTCGAAGGCATCGCGACAGTAGAAGACACCCGGCTCGTACTCCGTGTCATCGTCGACGAAGAGCGCGCGATAGCCGAACGACCGATTGATCGCCGCGCCGCCGATCAAGACCGGCATCCGGTGGCCATTGCGATGGAGCTCCTTCACGCAGAGCGGCATCTGTTTC
Organism: Chloroflexota bacterium; assembly: GCA_004297775.1. Lineage (GTDB taxonomy): Bacteria > Chloroflexota > UBA6077 > FW602-bin22 > FW602-bin22 > FW602-bin22. The sequence continues at coordinate 133,588 of SCUE01000028.1, forward strand.
GAGGTGGAGACGAGCAGTGCGCTGAGGCCAATCGCATCCGCGCCGACCTCGGTTGCCTTCTCGATGATCGTATTGAGCGGCACCTGCTTGCCCAGGTCGAAGACCGTGTAGCCGTTGTTGCCGAGGATCGTGCAAACGAGGTTCTTGCCGATATCGTGGACGTCGCCAAACACGGTCGCGACCACGATCTTCCCCTTCGTATAACCCTCGCGTCGATCCAGGAACTGTTCGACGTGGCTGACCGCGCGCTTCATCACCTCGGCCGATTGGAGGACGAACGGTAGGATGAGTTCGCCGGCGCCGAACCGATCGCCAACATCCTTCATCGCCGGAAGCAGAATCTCGTTCAGGACCATCACAGCGGATCGACGTGTCAGCGCGTCATCGATCTGCGCCTCGATCCCATCTCGCTGCCGATGGAGAATCTGATAGTGGATCCGCTCCTCGGCGCTGAGCCCGGCGTACGGATCGGCGGCTGCGTGGCCATCGCGCTCGGTCGGCTCCTTGGACTCGAAGTGCTGGATGTACCGCGCCAGCGCGTCGCCGCGCCGGTTGTAGATGAGATCCTCGGCGAGTTCGCGCTCGATGAGCGGTATGTCGGCATACGGCGTCACATGCGCGGGGTTCACGATCGCGAGGTCGAGGCCGTGTCGGACGGCGTGGTAGAGGAAGACGCTGTTGAGGACCGATCGGCCTGCCAGACCGATGCCGAAGGAGACGTTCGAAATGCCGAGAACGGTCGACACTCCCGGCAAGCCTTCTTTGATTTGCCGAATGCCACTCAGGGTCTCAATACCCGAGTCGGCCAACTCTTCCTGCCCGGTAACGAGCGGGAATGTCTGAACGTCGAAGATCAGCGCATCCGCCGGGAGCCCATACTCGTTGACCGCGATGTCGTGTATCCGTCGGGCGATCTCGAACTTGTGGTCGGCCGTGCGCGCCATTCCGCGTTCATCGATCGTCATGCACACCACGCACGCGCCGTGCTCGGCGGCGATCGGCAGGACGGTGTCGACCTTCTCGGCACGATTCTCGAGATTGATCGAATTGATCATCGCCCGGCCCGGATAGTTCTTCAGAGCGATCTCGACGACCTGCCACTCGGTCGAGTCGATCATGAGCGGCGCTTCGACGCCCATCGCGAGTTTCTTGACGAGCCGTCGCATCTGCTCCGATTCGTCGATGCGCTCGGTCATCGCCACACAGACATCGAGCGTGTGCGCGCCACCGTCGACCTGATCGCGCGCAATCTTGAGGGCGCCCTCGTAGTCGTCATTCAGCAACAGGCGCTTGACCGCGCGCGAGCCGACGGAATTGACCCGCTCGCCGACGATCATCGGCGCCGGTTCCTGGCGGATACTCACCGCGCGCATCCCGCTGGACACCGATGGAATTGACACCACGGTGCGAGCGAGCGGCGCTCGTCCGCCGACCGCGGCGACGATTGCGCGGAGGTGCTCCGGCGTCGTTCCACAGCAACCGCCGACGATGCTGACGCCGAAATCCGCGACCAGTTCGAGCATTGCCTTGGCCATCGGCACTGGTTCGAGCGGGTAGAGAGCCCCACTTGGAGTGTTGATCGGCAGACCGGCGTTCGGGATCACCGCCACGGGAAGCCGACTTCGCTCGCAAAGGAACCGCGCCGGTTCGCGCATGTGCTCGGGGCCGGTCGAGCAGTTCAATCCAATCACGTCGATCGACAGCGCTTCGAGCGTCGTCATCACGGCGGCGATGTCGGTGCCGAGCAACATGCGGCCGGTCGTATCGAGCGTCACCTGTGCCTGGATCGGCACTCGCAGGCCAGTGCGGCGGAACATGCGACACATCCCGGCGATCGCGGCCTTGACTTCGAGGATGTCCTGCGATGTCTCAATCAAGAGAACATCGACACCACCCCGGATCAGTGCCTCGGACTGCGCGCCGTAGATGTCGGCCAACTCATCGAACCCGATCCGACCGAGAACGGGATCGTCCGACGAGGGCAGAAAGCCGGTCGGTCCGAGCGATCCCGCGACAAAGATCGGGTGGTCAGCGGTGGCGTAGCCATCGGCGACCTTCCGCGCGAGTTGGGCCGCCGCGATGTTGATCTCATCGTGGCGTTCGCCCAATCCATACTCGTCGAGCTTGAGGCGGCTCGACCCGAAGGTGTTCGTTTCGAGGACATCGACCCCAACCGCGCAGAAGCTGGCGTGAATTTCCGCGATGACATCCGGGCGGGTGATCGACACGAAATCGTTGCAGCCCTCTTTGCCGCCGAAATCGTCCGAGGTGAGGTTGTATTGCTGAATCGCGGTGCCCATCGCACCGTCGTAGATCAGAACGCGCTGGCGTAACGTTTCGAGAATGCGAAACGACATCCTTTGCGAGTATAGCTACGGCACAATGGAGCGTTTCTCGATTGCCGTCTTCCGCCTCATCGAACGAGATCGCACCGGCGAGTATTTCGAAACCGGCGGCGGCATCGTTTTCATGCCGGAGCCGCGCCCCGACGATTGGCACGGGATGGTTCTCGATCTGGCCGGCAAGGCGTTTCGCCATCCGCTCGGACCGTGCATCGAAGTCGGTTACGCCATGCTCGACCGCGCAACGCTGGAGCGACACTGTCGCCAGCACGGCCCTTTCTTCTGGCAGGGTGGGGATCGCTGAGAGGCCCATCTATACTCAGCCGCCGTGACTGTTCTGGCCGTGATTGGTGCCCAGTGGGGCGACGAGAGCAAGGGCAAGATCGTCGATTTGCTCGCCCAGCGCGCCGACGTCGTCGTGCGATTCCAGGGTGGCTCGAACGCCGGCCACACCGTCGTCAACACGAAGGGAAAGTTTGCCCTTCACCTGCTGCCGGTCGGCGTCCTCGACCCGCGCATCGTCTCGGTTATCGCGAACGGCGTTGTCGTCGATCCGGAAGTCGTCCTCAGCGAAATCGCCGATCTCGAAGCGCGCGGCATCCCGGTCACCAATCTCAAGATCAGTGATCGCGCCCACATCGTCATGCCGTACCACCGCATCCAGGATCAACTCCAGGAGCAGAGCCGCGGCGAGTGGAAACTGGGCACGACGTTGCGCGGTATCGGTCCAGCCTACGAGGACAAAGCGGCGCGCGACGGACTACGCGTTGTCGATCTGATGGATCTCGAGAGCCTGCACGAGCGGCTCGCCTACATCGTCGGCCAGAAGAATCGGCTCTTCAGCGCTGTCTTTGGCGCCGCGCCGATCTCGTTCCACGATGTCTTCGAAAGCGTCCGTGCCTACGCCGATCGACTGCGGCCGTACGTCTGCGACACCGTCGAGCTGCTCCACGACGCCTACTCGGCCGGAAAGAACATCATCCTCGAGGGCGCCCAGGCGACCTTGCTCGATGTCGAATTCGGGACGTATCCGACCGTCACGTCATCGTCGCCAAGTATCGGCACTGCCTGCACCGGCACCGGATTGCCGCCAAAGGCGATCGATCGCGTTGTAGGAATCTTCAAGGCCTATTACAGTCGCGTGGGCAACGGGCCATTTCCAACCGAGCTGTCCGGCGATCTCGGCCACGCGATCCGCGAACGCGGTGGCGAGTACGGCACGACGACCGGGCGGCCGCGCCGGGTCGGCTGGTTCGACGCCGTTCTCGGAAAGTACGCCGCCAAGATCAACGGCTTTGACTACTGCATCATCAACGCGCTCGACGTGCTCGACGAATTCGAGACGGTCAAGATCTGCGTCGGCTACGAGCACGACACCGGTCGGATCGACCGTGTACCGGCGGATGTGAATCTCCTGAGCCGGTGTCGCCCGATCTACGAGGATATGCCCGGCTGGAGGACACCGACGACCGCCGCGCGGTCGTTCGAGGACCTGCCGCCACGCGCCCAGGCCTATATCGACCGCATCGGTCAATTGATCGGGTGCCCATCCGCGATCGTCACCGTCGGCCTCCACCGCGACTGCACGATCACGCGCGTCCCGCTGTTGTAGGCAAGCCTCCGCCAATTTCGGCGCGGCTCGTTGCCCCTGTCACGCCCCACGGGAGGCGGCGGCGGTTCGACCGATCGGACCTGATACGCGGCTCAGCTAGCCCGACGCATGTCTTCCTGGTGCAACACGGACGCGATCGCGTGAGCTGGCTCGACCGATAGATCGATCTCGCGCGCGGCAATCTGGTGTCCGTGACGATCGCGCGTCACCCTCACGAGGGGCCGGTCGATGGCGCGATTCAGCTTCAACACCGTGCCAAGGCAGCCTATGAATGGCCCGGCGGTGAACCGCACGCTGATCCCGAGGGGATAGGACGGCACGACCGACAGGAAGCTGGCGACGATCTCGCGGTTCAGGTGCGGGCCGGCCATCGACCGAATTGTCTGGACGACCTGATCGGGCGCCATACCGGGTCGATAGGGACGATCGCTGCTCAGCGCGTCGTAGACATCGGCGACCGCCGCAATCTCGGCAATGAGCAGCATGTATCCCGTCCCTCGAACCGCGTCCCGCGCGACGCGATTCGACCCACGGAGGCCCCGCGGATAGCCGGCGCCGTCCTGTCGCTCGTGGTGCTGGTACGCGACGTGATTCGCGAAGTACTCCTCGCGTTGAAGCCGATGCAGCAGTTTGTAGCCGAGGCCGGGATGCTGCTTGACGGCCGCGAACTCCTCCGGCGTCAACCGGTCTGGTTTTGTGAGGATCGCCTTGCTGACGAAGATCTTGCCGGTGTCGTGCAGGATGCAGCCAAGGGCGAGATCGCGCAGCGCTGCGCGATCGAAGTGCATGCGTTTCCCAATCATGATCGCCGAGATCGTGACATCGATCGAATGGCAGAACGTGTAGTTGTCGTGCGTCTTGAGCGCGGTCAGTCCGGTCAGCGCGCTGGCTTGAATGACCTCGTCGATGATGGTCTCGATGACGGCGTGGATCTTCTCGAGGCTTCCGCCGAGCGCGCGCCGCAGATCGGTCGATTCCACCAACGCCGCCGGCCGCTTCGAACGCGACGACGGATCGCGCGCCGCGTTCTCGATCGTTTCCAGGAAGCGATGGATTCCCCTTGTGGCATTGGATCGAACGTGCTCGCTGACAATGTCGTCGGGCGCGAGGTCGTCGTCGCCGTCGCAGACGTAGAGGCTGATGAAACCCTTCTCGCGGAGTAGATCGCGGTATCGGGTCGTCAGCGTGGTCCCGTGACGAAGAAGTACGTCCCCGCGCTCGTTGTAGAGCGTGCGCCCGAGCAGCAAACCGTCGGACACCTGGTCGAGAAAGATCCTACGCACGTTGGCCTCCGCGCAACGGCGCGCGTCGACGCCGTGATTTCAGTCTACGAGCGGTCGCGGCGACCATCAATGTTTCGATAGGCCGGATGGGGTGGGGCAATCGGGCACATTGACTAGTACATTCTGCCTTTGGTGGCCGCAACGTCGGCGTCCCTTCTCCCTTTGGGAGAAGGTCGCGTTGAGGGCGTCCCACGCGATACCGGAAACACGAGTCCGTCGACTTTGACTGCCCGCCGGGCCACCTGCTAGCGTCGGCCGCCGTGCTCGCCATTGACAGCGCATCACTTCTGTACGGCGATGTCATCATTCTCGGTCGCGTCAGTTGCTCTATTCGCCCCGGCGAGCGGGTCGCCCTGGTCGGACCGAACGGCGCCGGCAAGTCCACGCTGCTTCGCATCCTCGATGGCTCGCTCGCCCCGACCTCTGGGGCAGTGCGTCGTCCACCCGGCGCCACAATCGCGCGACTGGCACAGGACCCGATCGTGGAATCGGACCGGACCGTGCACGATGAACTCGCATCGGTCTTTCAGCGTGTCCTTGAGATCGAGGAACAGCTGCGCCAGACCGAACACGCGATCGAGAGCGCTGGTCACGATCTCGCGGCGCAAATGCGCCACGTCGAGGACCAGGCGCACCTCCACGCCGAATTCGAACGGCTGAACGGATACGTCGTCGAATCGCGCATTGGTGAGGTCATGTCCGGACTCGGATTCCGTCCCGAAGATCAAGCCCGCGGAGTCGGTACGCTGAGCGGCGGATGGCGCGCGCGCGTCGCCCTGGGAAAAATCCTCCTAACCGCGCCGGACTACCTCCTGATGGACGAGCCGACCAACAATCTCGACATCGCGGCTGTTGAATGGCTGGAAGACTACTTGCGAGCGTCGCCGATGGCCGTCCTCATCGTGTCCCACGATCGATACTTCCTCGACCGCGTCACGACCAGGACGCTCGACCTTCGTGATGGCCGAATCGACGAGTACCCGGTCTCGTACTCGGCCTTCGCCCGGGCTCGGGTGGAACGAGACGAGCGACAGAACGCCGCCGCCGATCTTCAAGATCGAACGCTGGCTCGGCAGCGCGCCTACATCGAACGATTTCGCGCCAGCGCGACGCGATCGACTCTCGCCCAAAGCCGCGAAAAACAGATCAATCGCATCGAACGGATCGAACGCCCGACCGTTCGGCGCGCATCGCGATTCGACTTCACGGAGAGTCGCCCAAGCGGGCGCGAGGTCCTCACCGCGGATCGGCTCACGAAGGCATATGGGGATAAGGTCGTCCTCTCTGGCGTCGAAGTCGCGGTCGAGCGCGGTGACCGGATCGGAATCGTCGGGCCGAATGGCGCTGGCAAGTCGACACTCTTCCGACTTCTCGCGGACCTTGAGAAGGCCGATCGCGGGACGGTCACACGCGGTCACGCCGTCGACATCGCCCATTTCGCGCAAATGGACGCCGACGTGTTCGCGCTGGGACTCACACCACTGGACCTGATTCGCGCGTCGGCGCCAAACGGCTGGAGTGAAACCGAGCTACGCAACGCGCTTGGTCAACTTGGCCTCGCCGGCGACGATCACCAACGGGATGTCGCGACTCTCTCCGGCGGCGAACGCAGTCGCGTCGCGCTGGCCCGGCTCCTAACCCGACCCGCCAACGTCTTGTTACTCGACGAGCCGACGAACCACCTCGACATCGCGGCGCGGGAGATGCTGGAGGGCGCGATCGAACGATTCCCCGGAACCGTCTTGATCGCTTCCCACGATCGATATCTGCTCGATCGCGTCGCGACTCGCATCCTTGAAGTCGATCGCGGCACAGTCCGGGCGTTTCGCGGCAATTACTCCCGCTACCGGGAACAGCGCGAACGAATCGGCGCCCCGCCAGGTGAGTCTCCAGCCGCGACGCGTGGGTCACCTCAGGCTACGGCGGTCGCCCAAACGGGCGCGAGAACACGCGATCTCCGCCGACCGGATCCAATCCGGCAGATCGCGCGGATCGAGGATGACTTGGCCCGTATGCAGGCCGAACGATCGGCGATCGAGGCGCAGATGGCAACCACCGAATTCTGGCTCGACGCCGAGCGGACACGGACCGTCATTGACCGGCTATCCACACTCCAGAGGGCGATTGATGAGCTCACGGGGCGCTGGGATGCGATGGTCGAGGCCGGATAAACTCGGCCCGTGACGGTGGCCTTCGATCCTACCCTCTATGTGATAACCGATAGCCGCGTCGCGCGCGGGCGCGATCAGATCGACGTGATCGGTCGCGCGATCGCTGGTGGCGCGACGATGGTGCAACTGCGTGACAAGGACCTGTCGGCGCGCGAACAGTACGCGCTTGGCGTTCGATTGCGCGATCTCACGCGCGCATCCAACGTCGCGCTCATCTGCAACGATCGCGTCGATTTGACCCTGGCGCTTGATGCCGATGGTGTCCATCTCGGCCAGGACGACCTGCCGCCCGAGGTCGCGCGCGCTCTGCTCGGCCCGCATCGAATCATCGGCGTGTCGGCCGGCACCCCCGCCGAGTTCGCCGCGGTCGACATTACCTGCGTCGACTACTTGGGGGTCGGACCGTTCGCCGCAACCGGATCGAAGGGTGGCGCTGGCGCGGCGATTGGCAGTACCGGAATCGCGGCCGTGCGGCGACTGACATCCTTGCCGATCGTCGCGATCGGCGGATTGCATCGCGAGAACGCGGCCGAGGCGATGCGGGCCGGAGCGAACGGTATCGCCGCGATTGCCGCGATCGTCGGCGCGGATGATCCGGAAGCGGTCGCGCGGGCGCTTCGGGCGGTGGTCGACGCGTCGCGGCTTCGATGATCGGTGGCGTCGGCGAATTCAATCTGATCGCTCGCCTCACGTCGAATCTCGCGTCCGGCGCCGGAATCGCGCTCGGTATCGGCGACGACGCGGCGGTTCTTGCGCCGAGGCCGGGGCATCACATCGTGGCCACGATCGATGGTCAGGTCGAGGGCGTCCATTTTCGACGCGCCCTTTCGCCCGCGCACGCGGTCGGCTATCGGTCCATCGTGACAAACCTGAGCGATCTCGCCGCGATGGGGGCTGACCCTCGCTGGGTGCTCGTCGCGCTCACACTGCCGGCGGATCTCGAGATCGCATGGATCGACGAGGCGTATCGGGGCATGGGCGACGTGCTGGCGCGATTCGGCGGCGCGATCGTCGGTGGAAACGTGTCGCGTTCCGGTCGAGACATCGTGATCGATGTCACGGCGGTCGGTGAGGTGCCGGCCGGAAAGGCTCTGACGCGCGCCGGCGCGCGCCCCGGCGACGCGATCGTCGTCACGGGGTCGCCTGGACGCTCGGCGGCTGGGCTCGCGCTCTTGCTCGACCCCTCGGCCGCGGATATTCCAGCGCCGACCCGGCAACGACTGATCGAGGCGCACTTCTATCCGATCCCGCGCATCGCAATCGGGAAAGCTCTGGGAGAAACGGCGATCGCCACGTCGGCGATCGACATCAGCGACGGGCTCTCGGCCGATCTCGGGCATATCCTCGCCGCGAGCGGCGTTGGCGCGACCCTGGATTTGGATTCTCTGCCAGCGGACGATGATGTCGCGACATTCGCCAGTGCGGTCGGTCGTGACGCAATCGATCTGACCTTGACCGGCGGCGAAGCCTACGAACTCCTCTTCACGTGCCGGCCGGCCGATGTGGGGCGCGCCCTCGCGCTCATCCGCGACGCGGGAGTCTCGGCCCACCCCATCGGCGTCATCGATGACACGAATGCACTCACGGTGCGCGGCAACGGCGGCCACGCGCGGCGCCTTGGCGGCCACGATCACTTTGGCGTCAGAGGGATGGAATGAAGTTTGCGACGGCCATGACGATCGCGGGCTCGGATTCGGGCGGCGGAGCCGGGATTCAGGCCGATCTCAAGACGTTCTCCGCGCTCGGCGTCTTCGGCACGTCCGCAATCACCGCGATCACGGCCCAGAACACCCTGACCGTTACGGCGATCGCGGCGATGGGGCCGAGCCTGGTACGCGCCCAGATCGAAGCGGTGCTCGACGACATCGGCGCCGATGCGATCAAGACCGGGATGCTGGCCAACTCTGGCATCATCGATACCGTCGCGACAGTCATCGCCGAGCGGGCAATTTCCACCGTCGTCGTCGACCCCGTTATGGTCGCGAAGAGCGGCGTGCGTCTCCTCGATCCCGATGCGGTCGCGACCCTACGCGAACGTCTCTTGCCGCGCGCGCTGATCGTGACGCCAAATCTTCCCGAAGCCGAGGTCCTGGTCGGGCGAGAGCTCCCGTCCGAACGGGATGTCCGCGATGCCGCGACCGCGATTGTCCGTCTCGGAGCGCGCTACGTCGTCGTGAAGGGCGGCCACCGCGATGGCGCCACGGTGACGGATCTGCTGCATGACGGCGATCGGTTCTGGGAGTTCACGGCGCCGCGCATCACCACGTCCAGCACGCATGGCACCGGCTGCACCTTCGCGGCCGCGATCGCGGCGCGACTCGCCCTCGGGGACGACGTGCCGGCGGCGGTATCAACGGCGAAGGAGTACCTGCACGCGGCGATCGCGGCGGCCCGTCCGATCGGACACGGCCACGGGCCGGTCCACCACTTTCACCGCTGGTACTGACGAGAGACGCGCTGCCATACACCGCAACGCCGGCAGGAAGAGGGAGATCGAGAATGGCCTACTTCGGCGCGATCGAGGGCGGTGGGACCAAGTACCTGTGCGCGATCGCGACGACGCCGCGACCCGACGCAATCGTTGCCTCGGCCCGCATCGACACGACGACTCCGGAGCGCACGCTCGCCGAAGTGATCGCCTTCTTCCGCTCGCACGCCTTGGCCGGTCTCGGAATCGCGAACTTCGGGCCGATTGACCTCGATGAAGCAAGCCCAACGCATGGCTACGTTCTGGCGACGCCGAAAGCGGGATGGCGCGACCAGCCGGTGCTCCCGGTGATCGCGGACGGCCTGGGATTGCCGCGGGCGAAGACTCGATGGGAACTCGACGTGAACGCGGCCGCGATCGGTGAGTACCGTTGGGGCGCGGCCCAGGGGATCTCGCCGATGATCTACTTGACGGTCGGCACCGGCATTGGCGGAGGAATCCTTCTGGACGGCCGACCGCTTCGCGGACTGCTCCACGCCGAAATTGGACACGTCCCGACGCCACCGATTCGCCTCTCGGATGGCAGCCTCGACACGTTCGAGAGTGGCGTCTGCCCGTACCATCGCGATTGCTGGGAGTCACGCGCGACCGGACCAGCGCTCGGCGTGCGCGCCGGTCGCCGCGCCGAGGAAATCCCCGATGACGATCCGTTGTGGGACGTCGAGGCACAGTACCTCGCCTACGGCATCGCCACCTGCACTCTGGTCGTGTCGCCGCGCCGGATCGTGATCGGCGGAGGCGTCGTGGAATCGCGCGCGGCGTGGTTCGTGCCGTGCATACGCCAGCACGTGATTCGCATTCTCGGCGGTTATGTCGATCGGCCGGAGGTCACACAACGGATCGACGACTACCTCGTGCCGGCTGCGCTACGCGACCCGAGTCCGGGGATTGCCGGCGCTCTGGCGCTCGCCGGCGACGCCGCGTCCGGCCTCGCGTGATCGTGCTACTCTGACCGCGAAACACGAAAGGAGCCTCGCCAGTGCTCGACCTGAATCGTCTACACGGAATCGTCCCACCGATTCTGACTCCAGTTACCGACGATGAGACGATCGACTTGCCATCGATGCGGCGTCTGATCGAATTCCAGATCGATGCCGGCGTCCACGGTATCTGGGTCCTTGGCACGACCGGGGAATTCGCGTCGTTTACTCGCCGCGAGCGCGCCGAGGCAGTTCGCGTCGCCGTCGAGACGGTGAATGGGCGGGTGCCGGTCGTCGTCAACATCTCCGACGCCGCCACGCGCCTGGCAATCGAACATGCGCGCGAAGCCAAGAACGCTGGCGCGGACGCGATCGCGCTCTTGCCGCCGTACTACTACCTCAACGAGCAGGACGAGCTTCTCGACCATTTCCGGCGCATGCGCTCGACGGTCGACCTTCCGCTGCTTGCCTACAACATTCCGCAGAACGTCAAGGTCAAGTTCAGCGTCGACACGATCCTTCGGCTTGGTCAGGAAGGCGCGATCGTCGGTCTGAAGGACAGCCAGAACGACCTCGATTGGTTCCGCCAGGTGATGTCCGGCGCTCGGGCGCGCAACATCTCCCTGCGTGGATTCCTCGGGACGCGCTACCTCATCGACGCCGGCATCCTCGCCGGTGCGCACGGCGCGATTCCTGGCATCGCGAACATCGCACCGCGCGATTGTGTCGAGTGCTACGCCGCGGCGCGCCGGTCCGATTTCGCGACCGCCGACGCCGCGACTGATCGGATCATCGCCGCGACCCGTATTTCGTCGATCGCGAAAGGTGGATCGGCGACCGCCGGGAACTTCGCGACCATGAAGGCCGCGCTGAAGGGCATGGGTGTCTTGACTTCGAGCCGAGTCACGGCCCCCCTGCGGAATCTCTCGGCTGACGAGGAAGAGAAGGCAATCGCGTTCGCGCGCGAGCGCAACCTCGCCCCCGCGTAGGCTACGCGGGGGTCGTGTAATCCGAGTAGCTGGCCAGCGTGCGCAAAATGTGCCGGCGAGTCTCTTCGAACGGCGGGACGCCACCATAGCGCGCCACATTGCCCGGCCCGGCGTTGTAAGCCGCCAGCGCCAGATCGACCCGGCCAAATGCGCGCAGGTGAGTGGCGAGGAGCTGCGCACCAATCGCCACATTCTGCTCGGGATCGAACGGCCCATCCAGGATCTGCATCAGTCCGACCGCGTTCGCAGAGCTGACCGCGTCGCGGCTCCCACCGCTCTCGGTCTGCATGACGGCCGCGACCAAGTTTGGGTCGAGATCGTGGGCCTGTGCCTGTCTCGTGATGAGGTCGCTCCATTGGCGGATCGCCGGTGGAACAGACGCACCGAGGCGCTGACCGGCGTATCGAAGAATGACGCTCGGGGCGGGTTGGGGCGCCGGCACCGGCGTCGGCGCATGCTCGCGGACGCTCTGGGCGGCGATTTCGGCGGCGACGATCGCCTCGGCCACGCGGGGAGGTAGACGCGAAATCGTCACTGACGAGAGTGCATTCGACTGACGAATCCATCGCTCGCTCGGCAGGCTGGCTCCGGCGCGATCGAATCCCGCGCTCAGGCGCCCCGAATCCGATCGCCACCCATCGCTGCTTACCGCAAAGACGGCACTCGAAGTCGGATCGGTCAATGATGTCATCAGGTCGCGAGCCTCGGGCGGCGCGGCGCGCGCCACCACGATCACTCCGCTGACCATCGCGGCGATCAGGCCAAGCACCGCCAGTAGCGCGGGCACCTACGCCACGCCCACGCTACTCCGAGCCAGTGCCCGTCACCTTCTGGATCCACATGACGATCCAGATCGAGAGCAGGACCGCGCCGATCATCACAAACAGTTCGAGCGCTTCGCCGATCTCACCGAAAACCATCGTTCGTCCTCTACTTCAGCGACTCAAGGTAATCGGCGAGCTTATCCGCGTCATCGGCGGTCAACGTCGCCAGTTTCGGCATCGCCGTACCCGGCTTCACCGAGGGCGGGTCGAGAATCCACTTGACGACATTCTCCTTCGAATTCGCCAATACTCCGGCGATCTGCGGCGCGGCGCCGAACTTGGACAAAACCGGACCAACGGTCCCCGCCGAGACGCCCTGGATCGTGTGGCAAGCCGCGCACCCCTTCGAAAGGAAGAGAGCCTTGCCCGGTCCGCCCTCAGAGCCGAGCGACGCGCCACTCGCGACCGCGGTCGCCGCGGCCTTGGCCAGATTCTCCGCGCCGAGAACCTTCGGGACGTCCGCGAATTCCCCTCGCTGAATGAAATCGACGAGGTTCTCGATGTCCTGACTGTTGAGGGCGCCGCCCTCGGTGATTGACCACGACGGCATTGACGTATTCGCGCGGCCTCGTTCGATCACCTTGCGCAGGAAGTCGGTCTTCAACGCCATTTCTTCCTTCGACTTCGGACGGAGGTCGGGTCGACCGGCTAAGGGCGGCGCGAATGCGCTGTCGCCCTTGCGCGCGTCCAGGGGAACCGGTCCTCCCCGGCCCTGAATGCCGTGGCATCCAATGCACTGCTGTGAGTACAACAGCATTCCGCGGTGGGTCGATTGCTCCGACTGTCGATCCGCCGCCGACGTCAGACGGCCCGGCTCAATCAAGGTGTAGATCCCGACCAGGACCGCGATGCCCGTAATCATCAGGCCGTTCAGCACAGCTTGACGGTCGGTATTCGACATCGCGCGTCGCCACGGGAAATCGAGCACGTTCGCGACGTAGAGGACGGCCGCCACGACGACGCCGACCAACAGAAGCGCGAGAAACGTGATCTGAATGAGATCCTCGGTGATAACCAGTCCCGAACCGCCGGACGACGCGGCCGGAGGCGGCGCCGCGCCGCCGGTGAGGATCACCAGAAAGTCGGTCACGACATCTATCCCTTGAACGCCTGGGACGGATCGTAAGCCGCCCGCTGCGTGATCTTGCCAGTATCCACCAGCAGATTTCCGTTCTCGATCGAGATTGCCATCATGTCCATCGGGCGTGGCGCCGGACCGGCCTTGATGACACCGAAACGATCGTAGATCGAGCCGTGGCACGGGCAATTGAAGCGGCCCTTCGCCGCGAGACTGTCCTCGGTCGGATCATCCGGCTTCCACGGTACGACGCAGCCAAGGTGAGGGCATTTCTGGTAGAGCGCCAGGAACCCGTCCGGCGTGCGGGTCAGGTAGAACTTGCCTTCGCGAACGTACTTTGCGTCGCCAACCTTCAAGTCCTCCGGTTTTCCGGCCAGCACCTTGCCACCGAAGGTTCCGACGCGGAGCGGATAGTAGAAGCTGATGAAGCACCCCAGCGACTGACTGAAAATGGCGCCGAGGCTGCCGAGTACCGCCAATCGAAGGAACCAGCGACGCGTAATACCGACCGGACCACCGACGACGTGCGGTGCTGCCTGCGCGATCTCGTGTGCCAAGGCGCCGCGACTCCTTAGTGCAGGCCCGTGGTCGTGACGTCCCACGGCCAGAACAGATGCATTCCTTCACCACGGAACGCGGTCCCACTCATCGTCAACACGATGTAGGTCGCGAAGAATCCGCTGAAGAGGGCAATCAAACAGTGTCGGGTATCGGCCGCTGGCCAGATTCGCTTGACGACGACCACAAGCAGATGCGAGAGCCCGTACATCATCGCGATTGGAATCACGATCTCGATCACGACGGTCGGCGTCCCGAGCGGTTGCAGGACGCGGCGAACGCCGACGTACTCGTTGAACAGGATCATCGCGATGTTGAGAACCGTCGCGTAAACCATCGAGAACCAGGCGATCGACTTCCCCATCGGCGATGTGAACCATCGGCCGGTCCCGATCGGCGTATTGTCAACGTACGGAATCGCCGCAAGCAGCGCCAGCGCGCCGCCCGGAACAATCACGCCCGCCAGGGATGGGTGCATGTGCAGGAGGAGCTCCTGCAGATTCAAGAAGTACCATGGTGCCTTCGATGGGTTCGGCGTCGCGTCCGGATTCGCTAGAAGTGCGAGCGGCGCGTTGACGAGCGTGCCCAGCAGCAGAAGCATCAGAGTGAACACGAGCATCGCCACGAACTCGATCGAAACGAGTTGCGGCCACACCATCACCATGTTCGTTTGCTTGCCCTGACCTGGCGAAGCCGCGGCCGGCTCACGTGCCTCTGACGTTCGCGCGAGTTCGAGCAACTTGTTGCCGGACGCCGCGCCTCCGCCCTCGGCGGGTGACTCAACGTCGCCCGACCCGCCAGACCTTCGATCCACCGTGCTACCTCCCGAGACGCGCCAGACTCAGAGCGGACGCGAAATGCCGCCGTCCTTTCGAATACGCCAGAAGTGAACGAACATCAAGATCAACGCCACCGTCGGCAGTCCGATGACGTGCAGAGTGTAGAAGCGTATGAGCGCGTTCTGACCCACCTCGTAGCCACCGATCAGTTCGAACCGAACCTCCGGCCCGATGAACGGCGTGTAGGCCGCCAGACCCGTTCCGACCGTGATGGCCCAGAACGACAACTGGTCCCACGGCAACAGGTACCCGGAGAAGGACAACAGGAAGGTCACGAGCAAGAGCGAAACGCCGATCACCCAGTTGAACTCGCGCGGCGGCTTGTACGAGCCGGTGTAGAAGACCCGGCACATATGCAGAAAGACCGTGATCACCATGCCGTGTGCCGCCCATCGGTGAACGTTGCGCATCAACATGCCAAAGTTCACCGCCGACTCGAGCGCCTTCATGTCCGTGTAGGCCCGGTTGATGTCCGGCACGTAGTAGAACATCAACAGGATACCCGTCAGCGAGAGCATCAGGAAGAGGAAAAACGACAGACCGCCAAGGCAAAACGTGTAGGTGACTTTGAGCGCGTGGGCAGGCAGACGCGTCGGATGAACGTGAAGGAAGAAATTGTTCATGACCGTCAGCGCCTTCGCGCGCGACGTCTCCGGCCAGCCTTGGCGGAAGAACGATCGCCACACTCGGCTATTGCGAACGGAGTGAGATATTTCGTCGAAAGTGTATTGACGCACCGCGGGCCCCTCGTGCGGGATAGCGAGGGATACTATGGGCGGCTTCTTCGGGGTGTCAAGCGGAGTCAGGCCGCGCCCCGTGTGGGGAGCGTCCCGACAGCCCATCATCGCCCCTCGTCTATCATCCTCAAGTGGCGCGGTTACGCGCGATGCTGCTCGCGCTTCCCATCACATCGAAGATTCTCATCGCGAATACCGCCATCGTCGTTTCCGGTGCGATCGGCGGCACGTGGTTCACCCTCGCGATTGCACGAGGTCTCCGCGATGCCGATTACTACGGTCTGGTCGCGTTGTTCGCCGGCCTGGGCGCCCTGGTCAGCGTTATCGTCAATTATTTGGTCCTGCGGGCCGCGTTCGCGCCGCTCCGTTCGCTTGAGGCCACTGTCACCGCGGTCCGAAATGGCGACGTGCTTGCTCGGGCGCCACATCTCGCGACGTCCGATCCCGCAATCGACAAGCTTCGCGAGACGCTGAATGGGATGTTGGACGCGTTGGCCGGATATCGCGGCCAATTACGAGCAACATCGTCCAAAATCATCACAGCGCAGGAAGAAGAACGCCGGCGCATTTCGCGCGAATTGCACGACGAGACCGCCCAGGCGCTGACGTCGCTGCTGATCCGCCTACGCCTGGTCCAGAACGCGCGCACCCTTGAAGAGGCCCACCGTGAAATCGCCGAACTACGCGAGTTGACCGTGCAGACGATCGAAGAGGTTCGCAAGCTCGCGATCGAGCTACGCCCGACAACCCTTGACAACCTCGGTCTGGTTGCCGCGATCGAGTGGTACTGCCGCGACTATCGCGAGCGAATCGGCGCCACGATCGCCTTCGATGTTCACGGCACTCCGCGTCGGGTCCATCCAGAGATCGAATTGGTCGTCTATCGCGTCGCCCAGGAAGCCCTGACCAACATCGCCCGGCACGCGGGCGCCTCCGAAGCCAGTGTCGTTCTGGCGTTTTCGGACGATTCACTCGAAATGAGGATCCGCGACAACGGCATCGGATTCGATCCGTCATCCATCGACGAGCGCGAGGAGCGCGGACTCGGTCTCTTCGGAATGCGAGAACGAGTCGAATTGGTTGGCGGCTCATTCTCGATCCGTGGCGGTCCTGGAATCGGCACCGTACTTGTCATGCGTGTCCCGTCGATCGTCTGGGGCGACCGCCGACTCGGGCTCGATTCGGTTCCGACGGCCATAGGGTGACCGATCGGATTCGCATCGTCCTGGCCGACGATCACGCCGTCCTTCGTGCTGGTCTGCGCGCCCTGCTCAATGCTGAGCCGGACATGGTCGTCGTCGGCGAGGCCGCGAACGGACGCGAGGCCGTCGATCGCGCGGTGGAGATCCGTCCCGACGTCATCGTGATGGATCTTTCGATGCCCATCCTCGGAGGACTCGAGGCAACCCGCGAAATCGCGCAAAAGGCGCCCGAGACGCGCGTCCTGGTGCTGACCGTGCACGCGGAACAGCAATATCTGCTGCCGGTCCTCCAGGCTGGCAGCGCTGGCTACGTCTTGAAGCAGGCGGCCGACACCGAGTTGATCGCGGCGATCCGCATGGTCCATCGCGGAGAGGTCTTTCTCTATCCGACCGCCGCGAACGTCCTGCTCGAAGACTACCGAAAGCGCGTCTCGGCGAATGGCGAAAAGTACGATGGCCTCTCGGAACGAGAACGTGAAGTCCTGAAGCTGACCGCCGAGGGGTTCTCCTCCCCGGAGATCGCGGATCGACTCATCATCAGCGCCAAGACAGTGGACACGTACCGACAACGAATCATGGACAAGCTGGCAATCCGACATCGCTCCCAGCTAATTCAGTACGCGCTGCGTAAGGGATTGCTGACGGCATCGGGCGACTGAGCCATCCACACCCTTCTCCGCCGCGACTTCATCGCGCTGTGGCTGAGCGGATTCTTCACGCTGGCGAGCTTCTTCCTGATCCTGACAGTCATTCCGAATCTGGCCCTCGATCTCGGCGGGCACGAGTCGGAAGTCGGACTGGCGCTCGGCGTCTTCGCGCTGTCGGCGATGTGCGCTCGACCGTTCGTTGGCTGGCGGCTTGATCGCGATCGGCGCGTCGTCATTCACATCCTCGGCTCGCTCGTTTTCGTGACTGCCTCGCTGGCATACATCGCGGTTGGCTCTATCGGCGCGCTCCTCATCGTCCGGGCGTATCACGGTCTCGGTATCGCACTGTCGGCGACCGCGCTCCCGTCGCTGGCCGATCATCTGGCCCTGCCCGGGCGCCGTGGTGAGGCAATCGCCCTCCAGGCGACCTCCCAGGTCGTCGCGGCGGCGGCAATGCCCGCGATTGGCTCCTATATCGCTGCCATCTGGGGCACGACCGCGTTGTTCGCGGTCTGCGCCGCGGCCGGCGCGCTCGGCGCCGCCGTCGCGCTCGCAATTCGTGAGCGCCCATCACCGCGCGAAGTCGGTCCTCCTCGCCCGTTCTTTGAGAAGGACGCCGTGCCATCGGGCTTGGTTATGGTCGGACTGCAGATCAGCTATGGCACAATCGTATCCTTTGTGCCTATCCAGGCGGCGCGCGTCGGGCTGGCGAACCCGGGGTGGTTCTTTGCCGGGTTGCACCTCGCGATGCTGGTCGGCCAGGTTATTGGCGGGCGCGCCTCCGATCGCCACGGTCGTGCCGCCGTGTTGGTTCCGGCGCTACTGCAGTGCGCCGTCGGAGTAGCGCTCATTCCCCTGATGCCTGGCACTCTGCTCCTGCTGCCAGCTGTATGCATCGGCATTGGGATGGGCGCGGCGATACCGACATTGTTCGCGGTGGCGGTCGATCGTTCGAGGCCAGAAAGGTCCGGCGCGGCGCTCGGCACTCTCGGAATGCTCCTGGAACTGGGTATCGGCGGAGGTTCGATCGCAGCCGGTATCGTCGGACAAGCAATGGGACTCGACGCCGCATTCCTCATCGCGGCGGCGATCGCGGTGGTCGCGGCCATGGGCGCGCTCGCGCTTCGCGGCACTTCGACGCGTTGACGGGCCGGGACGCGCGTGCTAAGTTGGTGCAAATGCCGCTCGGGCGATACATTAGCCGCGCCGCCATACCGATGGCCGCCGCGCTCGCGCTCCTCTCCGTAACCGCGAGCGCCGTTGGCGCGGAGCCCGGATACGCAACCTGGTATGGGCCCGGATTCAATGGCAACCGCATGGCGAACGGCCAGATTTTCGACGAGGACGACCCGACGACCACGGCCTCGAATCAATATCCATTCGGCACCTGGCTGAAAGTGACGAATCCGCTCAATGGGCGAAGCGTGACCGTCCAGGTACGCGACCGCGGCGGGTTCAACCACGCACTCGATCTATCGAAGGCCGCGTTCTTCGCCCTCTCGCCGCCGAATTCGTGGGGCTTCGCCGTTGAGTACGCCGTCGTCGATGGCCCCGGGTCAGCGCCTCGCGAGATACCGGGCCGGGACACGCCGCGACCGACACCGACCGCGACTCCAGCCGTTTCCGCGCCCGTTCGCGTCTCGACGCCAGCTGTGCGTGACGCGCCAACCGAGCATGTCGTTGAAGCGGGTCAGACGCTACGCGCCATCGCGGCCTTACACGACACGACCGTCACCAGTCTCGTCGAATGGAACGACATCCAGGATCCCGACCTCGTCGGCGTCGGACAGAGGTTGCGCTTGCGCGCTCCCGTGCGCTCGTACATCGTGAGGCGTGGCGACACCGTCTATGGGATCGCGCGGCAGTTTGGCGTTTTACCAGCCACAGTTGTCGAGCTGAACAAGTTCGACAACCCGGACGCCCTTTCGATCGATCAGGAGATCGCGATACCGGGCTAACTGGCCCGGCTCTCCGTCCGGTGGCCGGCATCGAGAGGCTGCGCTACCATCCGCCGGGGAGCGGACACCGTGCAAACTCAGGCGAGCGACATCTATTCGGACCTCGGCCTTCGACGGGTCATTAATGCCGCCGCGACGCTCACGCGCCTGGGCGGATCTCTCATGCCGCGTCCGGTTCTCGACGCCATGATGGCCGCGGCGCGTTCGTATATCGATCTGCCGGAGTTGCAGCGACGAGCCGGCGAGAAGCTCGCCCGTATGACGCGCAACGAGGCTGCCTATGTGTCATCCGGCGCCGCCGCGGGATTGACGCTCTCGACTGCCGCCTGCATCACCGGCACCGATCCGGCCAAGATCGCCCGTTTGCCAAACGACCTAGTCGGTCTGAAGAACGAGGTCGTCATCCACCGCTGCCAACGCAATGGATACGACCACGCCGTGCGGCAGACCGGGGTAACTCTGGTCGAGATCGGGATGCACGGGATCACCCACCCGTGGGAACTCGAGTCCGCGATCAATGAGCGAACCGCCGCCGTTGTCTACTTCGCCGGGGCGAATTTCGAGAAGGGCGCCCTGCCACTCGCGACCGTCGTCGGCATCGCCCACGCGCGCTCGGTCCCGGTCATCGTCGACGGCGCGGCGCAGATTCCGCCGATCGCAAACCTCTGGAACTACACCGAAGCGGGCGCGGACTTGGCGGTATTCAGCGGCGGCAAGGCCTTGCGCGGTCCGCAGTCCTCCGGCCTCATCGTCGGCCGCGCCGACTTGATCGAGGCGATTCGCCTGAACGGACCGCCGAATGCGGCGATCGGACGCCCGATGAAATGCGGCAAGGAAGAAATCGCCGGCCTCGTGGCGGCGGTCGAGTTCTATCTCGGCCAGGATGAACCCGCTCTCATCCAACGGTACGAACGCCAGGTCGCGCGGGTGGTCGACGCGATGGCCGGAATCGCCGGTGTCACGGCGCGGCGCGATTTCCCGAGCGAAGCCGGACAGCCGATGCCGCGGGCGCTGATCGTCTTCGATAGCGCGGCGCTCGGCGTCGATCGCGATGAAGTCGTTCGCCGTCTCGGCGAAGGAGATCCGTACGTGGAGGTCGCCAAGTCCGCAACCGACGGCATCTTCGTCAACCCGCAGACCCTCGCGGACGGTGAGGAGGATATCGTGATCGAACGGATTCACCAGGCGCTCGGACGCGCGCGCCGGCACGGCGGCTGAACCCGTGCGGCAGATCAAGGTCTTCAGCGGTAGTTCGCACCCGGCCCTGGCCGAAGAGATTTGCCGATACCTTGGCGTGCCGCTTTCGCCATCGGTGCATCGCCGTTTCAGCAACGACAACCTCTACATACAGTTGCGCGAAAGCGTCCGCGAGCACGACGTCTACATCGTTCAGACCTTCTCGCCGCCGGTTCAGGATCACGTGTTCGAGTTGCTGATGATGGTGGACGCGGCGCGCGACGCTTCAGCCAGCCGCGTCACGGCCGTCGTGCCGTACTATTCATACGCGCGGTCGGACAAGAAGGACGAGCCGCGCATCTCGATCGCGGGCCGCCTCGTCGCCGATCTGTTCAAGACCGCGGGAGTGTCCCGGCTCCTGACAATGGATCTGCACTCCGCCCAGGTCCACGGGTTCTTTTCGGTGCCGGTCGATCACCTCACGGCGCAACCCGTCTTGGCGAGCCATTTCGGCGAACGCGAGCTGGCCAACACCATCGTCGTCACGCCGGACATCGGCAATGCCAAGCGAGCCAGTCAATTGGCGCGCAAGCTCGGAGTTCCCCTGGCGGCGGGAAACAAGCGGCGCGTCTCCGACGATCGCGTCGAGATCGATGACATCGTCGGCAACGTCGCCGGCAAGCACGCGATTGTGTTCGACGACGAGATTGCGAACGCTGGCACCATTTGCGAGACGACGAATCTACTTCGCAAGCGCGGCGTCACTGGGATCACCGTGGCGTGTACGCACGGCGTCTTCTCCGGTCAAGCGATAAAGCGGCTGTCGACCCTCGACATCGATGAGATTATCGCCGCGAATACGGTCCCGATCGGACCCGAGAAGCAACTGGTGAATCTGACGACGCTCTCGGTCGCGCCGATCTTTGGCGAGGCGATTCGTCGCATCAATCTCGGCGAATCCGTCAGCGCGATCTTCTAGGCGGAGCCATGCTCCTCGCAATCGACGTTGGCAACACACACGTCGTATTCGGCGTGTACGACGGCGGCGAGACGCCGACGATCTGGCGAGTTCGTACTGAGCCGCACCGCACGGCCGACGAGCACGCCGTCATTCTTCGCTCGCTCTGCGAGCACGCGGGCATACCGATCGACCAATTGAACGATGTCTGCATCGGTAGTGTCGTTCCGACCCTTACGACCACGCTGTCCGATCTCGCGCGCGAATACCTGCGCGCCGAGCCGATCGTGGTCGGTCCTGGCATCCGCACGGGCGTTCGCCTCCTGGTTGAAAACCCGCGAGAGGTCGGCGCCGATCGCATCGCCAACACGGTCGCGTCGCATCGAAGGTACGGTGGTCCGGCAATAGTTATCGACTTCGGCACTGCCACGACGTTCGACGCGGTGAGCGCGGACGGCGACTTCCTCGGCGGCGCAATCGCGCCAGGCATCGACATCTCGATGCAGGCGCTCTTCGATCGGGCCGCGCGGCTCTTTCGGGTCGACTTGACGCGACCGAAGTCAGCCATCGGCAAGAACACGATCACGAACGTTCAGTCGGGGATCCTCTTCGGGTATGTTGGACTGGTCGAGGGCCTGATACGGCGATTCAAGGATGAGATGGGCGAATGCCGGGTGATCGGCACCGGCGGTCTGGTTGAGCAGATCGCTCGCGAGACGGAGGCGATCGACATCATCGACCAGCGCCTGACTCTGGATGGACTTCGAATCCTCTGGGAAATCAACCAATCCGCGGTCGAGGCGCGGCCGTGAACGGCCGAAACGTCGTTCTCGGTGTGACGGGCTCGATCGCGGCGTACAAAGCTGTCGCGCTGGCCAGCGCGCTCGTCAAGGCTGGTGCACTCGTCGACGTCGTGATGACCGGGGCCGCGCAGCGATTCGTCACGCCGCTCTCGTTTCAGGCGATCACTCATCGGCCGGTCGTCACCGATCTGTGGGCGGGCGGCGAGGACCTGGAGATCGGCCACGTCACGCTTGGCCGCCGGGCCGATGTCGTCGTAATTGCCCCGGCAACCGCTGACACGATCGCGCGCCTCGCGCACGGCCTGGCCGGCGACGCGCTCGGCACGACCGTGCTCGCAACCGACGCGCCGATCATCGTCGCGCCCGCGATGGAGCCGCGCATGTGGTCGAACGCGGCGACCGTCGCAAACGTCGCGATTCTTCGCCAACGCGGGATCCTCGTCCTTGAACCTGATGTCGGGCGCTTGGCATCGGGTTACAAGGGCCGTGGCCGGATGCCAGAGCCGGATGCGATCTTCGACGTGGTGTCCGGAGTCCTCGCTCGCGGCGTAAGTCTGCGCGGGCGCATCGTCGTCGTCACCGCCGGCGGAACGCGCGAGCCGATCGATCCGGTGCGCTTCATCGGCAACCATTCGTCGGGCAAGATGGGCATCGCTTTGGCCGAGGCGGCCCGCGATCGCGGCGCGTCGGTGATCCTGGTGCACGGCGCCCTGAGCGTCCAAGTTCCGGCCGGCGTCGACGCTCGCCCCGTGGGAACCACCCGGGAGATGGCCGACGCGATTCACGCGGCCGTCGAGGGAGCCGACGCGCTGATCATGGCCGCCGCGCCGGCCGACTTTCGCGTCGCTCGGGCAGCCGATCAGAAGATCAAGCGCGGCGCGGGTTCGATGTCGCTCGAGCTCGTGGCCAATCCCGATATTCTGGCTAGTCTCGCGTCCTGGCCGGGGGTCAAGATCGGGTTCGCCGCCGAAACCACCGACCTCATAGCCAACGCTCGCTCGAAGGTCGCCGCCAAGCGCGTTCACATGATCGTCGCAAATGACGTGACCGCCGAAGGCAGCGGATTCGGCGCCGACACGAACGAGGTCGCGTTCATCTTCGCCGACGGCCGGGTCGAGCCACGGCCGCTCGAAACGAAGCGAGCGGTCGCCGACGCGATTCTGGACGTCGTCGCAAGCGCCCTACAGCAGCCGGTCGAGCCCTCGACGCCGTAGCTCTTCGACGACCGCGCGCACGTCTTGGTGGCGTTCGCGGCGGCAGACGAGCAGAGCGTCCGGCGTGTCGACAACGACGAGGTCGCTGACGCCGACGAGCGCGATCGTCCGGCCGCTGTTGCCGGCAACGAGAGTCGAATCGACATCGATCGCAATTGTCCCATCGAGGAGCGCGTTTCCGCGCGCATCCCGCGGTGAGGCGCCGTAGATTGCGTCCCAATTACCGATGTCGAGCCAGCCGAGGTCAGCTTCCACGACTTTGCGATCCGGCGCTTTCTCCAGAACGGCGTAGTCGATCGATTTGTTCGGCAACGCCGAGAAGGCGGCCTGGGCGACGTCCGGATCGCTCTCAAGCAGCGACTCGGCCCGATCGAGCATGTCCAGCGACCCGGCGATGTGACGCTCGAAGAGCGCCCGAAGCGCGTCCACTCGCCACGAGAAGATCCCGGCGTTCCAGAGGTAGACGCCCGATCGGACGAACTCGGTCGCGCGTTCGCGGTCCGGCTTCTCAACGAACGCGCTGGCCTCAAACGCCGTGACACCGCCGCGCGACTCGATAACAGCGCCACGTTTGATATAGCCGTACCCCGTTTCCGGATACGTCGGGGTCACGCCGATGTAGACGGTGCTGCCCGACTCGGCCAGCGATGACGACAGTCGCAGCGCAGCGTCGAACTGATCGTGATTCGTCATCAGATGATCGGCCGGGAAGGCAGTCATCGTCGCGTCGGGATCGCGTCGAAATAGCCGCGACGCCGCCAGACCAACTGCCCCGGCGCTATTCCGTGCCGTCGGTTCGACGATGATGTTGTCGTCTGGCAATTCGGGCAGAATCGCGCGGGCTTCCGCCGCGTGGGCGCGGCCGGTCACGATCCAGATTCGTTCCGATGGAACAGTCCGGGCGACACGATCGACCGTCTCGCGCAGGAGCGACTGGTCCACGATCAGCTTGAGAAACTGCTTCGGTCGGGCGTGGCGCGTTAGTGGCCACAGCCGGGTTCCGGATCCGCCGCACAGAATGACGGCGTGGTACATCGTCGTGCCCCCTGGGAGAGGCTCGATGCTAGCAGTCGGGCGTCGGATTGCTCGCGTCCACGGCGTATAATCGGCGCGCCGGGGACCGGAATGGCCTCGAGCACTGCCGTGGATCGTTCAAGATGGCACGCACAGCCGTTGACCTGCTGGCGATGAAGGCCGGCTCCGAGCGCATCGCAATGATTACCGCCTACGACTATCCAACCGCGCGCCTAGCCGACGCGGCCGGGGTGGACGCGATCCTGGTCGGCGACACGCTCGGCATGGTTGTCCTGGGACACGACTCGACGGTTCCGGTGACCGTTGCCGACATCGTCTATCACACCCGCGCGGTCGCGCGCGGTGCTCGCGATGCGCTTGTCATCGGCGACATGCCGTTCTTTTCCTACCAGATGTCGGACGAGCAAGCGATGCGCACTGCTGCCACCTTGATTCAGGATGGTGGTGCGCGCGCGGTCAAACTCGAGGGCGGAGCGCCGGTGGCTTCGGCGGTTCGGAGGATCGTCGCGGCCGGCGTTCCGGTGATGGGGCATGTCGGATTGACGCCACAATCGGTCCACGCTCTGGGTGGCTTCAAGCTCCAGGCGCGCACGCCGGCTTCCGCGAATCGCTTGATCGATGATGCGCTGGCTCTTGAGGACGCGGGCGCGTTCGCGATCGTCCTTGAGCTGGTGCCACTGGCGCTGGCTGAGGCGGTCACGCGCCGACTGCGCATCCCAACGATTGGAATCGGGGCTGGTCCGGGCTGCGACGGTCAAATCCAGGTGCTGCACGACCTGATCGGCCTCGATGGCGATCCAGAGCGCGGCCATCGTCCTCGCCACGCCGGGCATTACGCCGATGTCGGCGTCGCAATACGCGAGGCGATCCGCCGCTACGCCGCCGACGTGCGTTCCGGGCAGTTCCCGGCCCCGGACAACGCCTTCGCCGGCAGCGCCGAGTTACGCGCGTTTCTGGCCGACGGCGCCGCGATTCGACCGGTGAATCCGGTTTCCTGAGGGTGCAAGGCCAGTCAAAGCCGAAACCGCGGATCCTGACAACGCTGGCCGAGCTTCGCGTCGCGCGTCGCGCGATGCCGGGACTGGTCGGTGTCGTTCCGACTATGGGATTCCTGCACGAGGGGCACGCGAGCCTGATGCGACGGGCGCGCACCGAGTGCGCCACGGTCGTTGCGACGAACTTCGTCAATCCCGCGCAATTCGGACCGCGCGAGGACTTCAGTCGCTACCCGCGCGATATGGACGCGGACACGCGTCTGTGCGAGCGCGAAGGCGTCGACTATGTGTACGCGCCATCGGTAGATACCGTCTATCCGTCCGGATTCGCTACGACGGTCGACGTCGCTGGCGTGTCCGCCCGCTGGGAGGGCGAATATCGTCCCGGCCACTTCCACGGCGTCGCGACGGTCGTCGCCAAGCTCTTGATCGCAACGGGAGCCAACCGCGCCTACTTCGGCGAGAAGGACTTCCAGCAACTCCAGGTGGTCCGGCGGCTGGCGATCGATCTCGATCTTCCGGTCGAGATCGTGGCTTGTCCAACCGTGCGCGAAGCCGATGGCCTGGCACGGTCGTCGCGGAACGTCTACCTGACCGACGACGATCGAAGACGAGCTCTGTCGATCAGCCAGGCGCTCTTCGCCGCCCGAGACGCCTGTAAGGCTGGCGAACGACGGGCGGCAAAGCTGGGCGAGTCGGTTCGCTCCCTTGTCACGGACGCCGGCCTGGCGATCGATTACGTTGCGGTCGTCGATCGCGACACACTCGAGCCAATCGAGGTCTTCGACCGCGCCGGGCGAATCCTCATCGCGGCGCGCGTCGGATCGACGCGATTGATCGACAATATCGGCCTCGAATGCTGATGCCTCCCGAGCCGCGCTTCTGCTCGTCCTGCGGCGGCTCCATCCGTGCGAGTCCGGGTCGATTCGACTGCAACCGCTGCCATCGGCGTCAATGGGTGAATTCCAAGCCTGCCACCGGCGCACTCGTGATGCGCGATGGCCGGCTCCTGCTGGTCCGCCGCCGGCACGAGCCGTTCCGGGGCTGGTGGGACATTCCGGGCGGCTTTCTCGACGCCGGCGAGCATCCGGAAGCGGGCGTGGTCCGCGAGGTCGACGAGGAGACCGGCCTCGCCGTTCGTCCGGACCGCCTGATCGGCATCTACATGGACCGCTACGGCGAAGGCGGCGACTTCACGCTCAACCTGTACTACGAGTGCACGGTGATCGGCGGAACCGAGCGCGCCGGGGACGACGCGGTGGAAATCGGCTGGTTTCCCCGGTCCGCCGTTCCCGAGAACGTGGCATTCGAAAACGGCCGGGCGGTCTTACGTGACTGGCTGGGACAGACTGGCTGCGCGACCCGTTAGCTCCGCCGCACCGCCAGATGGACGGTGGTGCCGGCACCCACGTTCGTGCCAGGGTTCGGACTCTGGCTCAGGACTGATCCCACCGCGACCGTTCCGAGCACCGCCGGAGGCACATCACCAGGGCCCTGGTAGTTTGTGTACGTATTCGCCAGGCCAGCCTGATCGATGACGCGGCGAGCCTGAGCCTCCGACATTCCGACCAACGATGGCACGATGATTCGTCCGTTCTCGAGTCGCGTCACCGGAACCGTCGCCGGAGTCGGCGTCGCCATCGGCACGGTCGATGTCGGTGTCACGATCGGCGTCGGGGTGGCGCCCTTGACGCCGACGAGGGTCACGTTACGCGACGGACGGTAGACGTTCGTGAAAGCGTACTCGTCAACGACCTTGCCGCCCAACTTGGTCAGACGAATGACCGACACCTTGAACCCGTCCTCGGCGTGTTCGACCTCCAACTTCTGCCCGTTCGGCATGGTCGGGTCGTCCTGAAACACCATTTCGGTCTCGGCCTTCACGTAGTCTGAGGTACGCGGCCGAGACGATTCGATGGTCCACTTCGGATCGACGCCACGGATCACGAAGCCGACGTCCGTGCCATCGAACCAGGAGTTCAGACGAATCCATTCGCCAGTCGGGTTCTTGAACTTCAGGTCCACACCTGGATCGTCAACCGTGGCATCGAAGCCAATCCGGCCGGAGGGCGGCTGTCCGTATCGTGGAATCCAATAGATGTGATAGTGACGCTCGACGAACTGCATTCCAGCCCAGTACGCCGCCTGGAACACTGTTGTGGCAACTTGGCAGATGCCTCCGGCGACGGACGGAATCGTCTCGGGCTTGTCATCCTTGATCGTGATCCCGTAGCCAATCTTGTATCCAGCCGACACGGTCGTCGCGCCGACAGCCTTGTTAAACGAGAACACCGCGCCGGGCGCGACCACAGTGCCGTCCAGGCGCTTGGTGGCCAGTTCGACGTTGTGTGCGCGTTCCGGAATCGACCCGGCGTAGGACGTCTGCGCGGAGCCGAGTCGATCGACCAAGCGAGCCGCGTCGTACGGCTTCGGCGTCGGCGATCCAACCACGGTCGGCGTCATCGTCGGCTGCCCAGGCATTGCCGTGGGCGTCGTCACCGCCGGAGTCGTCGTTGGATTCACGGGGACCCGAGTCGCCACCGGCACGGCCGTCGGCGGACTATTCACGGAGGCCGGGGCCACCGGTATCGCCGCGACGATCGGCGCGGCCTGGTTTGCGGCCGGTGGCGCGACGATGCCGGCATTCGCCGGCTTCCGGGACGCGCCGGACACTTCCGTGGCCGAGCAGGCGGCAAGCAATGCGCCGGCGCCCAGGCCCCCGAGGCCGAGCAAGATCGCGCGGCGGCCATAGCGGTGAACGGGCGCTTTTTCGTCTTTCGGGCCGGACACTATTGCTCCGTAGTACGTATGAAGGTGACGATGAGCCTAGCACAAGAGCACGCGCCGGTCCTGTAATCGCGATCACATTTTCGCGCGAACGGCGTGATGTGGCCTAAGCGCGGATTGCCCCCAGGCGGCTCGTCATACCGCCATCGACCCAGATAATCTGACCGGTGACATAGTGCGCGCCGTCACCACACAGGAACGCCGCCAGAGGCCCAATGTCGCTCGGCAGACCAACTCGTCCGGCCGGGATGCGCCGGCCCCAGTCGTCGCGGTCGTAACCCGGGAATGCGAAGTACCGCTCGACTTCGATAGCGCCCGGTGCGATCGCGTTCACCTGGATGTCGTGCGGTGCCAGTTCGATTGCGCACGCCTTTGTGAACATGTTGATACCGCCCTTGCTCGCCTCGTAATGGGCGTGATTCGACACCGCCGCGAATCCGTGAACCGAACTCAGGTTGACGACGCGACCACCCGAGCCCTGGCGAATCATCTCCTTGGCAGCCCGCTGGGTGCAGAAGAACATGCCACGGAGATTGATGTTGAGTGTCCGATCCCACTCCGCCGGCGTCATCTCGAGGAGGGAGCGCGGCTCGGTAATACCGGAATTGTTGATCAAGATATCCACGCGCTTGAACGAGGAGAGCGCCGCGTCGAAGAGGCCCTGGACCTCGTCGAATGATTGGACATCGCATTTTCGCGTGAGGACGTCCGAGCCGCGTTCCCGTAGTCTCCCGGCGAGCGCGTCGGCCCCCGCCGAGTTGCTGTTGTAGCTCGCGACGATCGCGGCGCCCTCGGCGGCCAGCGCCTCGCAGATTCCGACGCCAATTCCGGTGCCCGCGCCCGTGACGACGGCGACTTTGCCAGCCAAACTGCCCATGAACCGTGCCTCCTCGTCGCTCCCCGAAGCGAGGCTCGATCATAGCCCAGCCTGCCTATGGCGCTGATTCGTCAGCCGGCTGTACCGTGGACGCGTGGCAACGCTCGACCGGATCGCCGATGGCGTCATCGAACGATGGCTCGCAGTCGCGAACTGGGGCATTGCGCTGTTCGCGATCGCGCCATTCGCCGCGCCGATCCTGATGGCGACGGGACTCGAGGACGTGGCCCGCTCGATCTACTGGCTCTATTCGTTCACCTGCCATCAGCTTCCGAGCCACTCATGGTTCCTGTTGGGTCAGCAAGTCGCATTCTGCCAGCGCGACACCGCGATCTACCTGTCGATGGTCGTCGGTGGCGTACTGTATGCCCGCCAGCGCGCGTGGACGCGAGGTCTGCCCTGGTGGGCGTACGTCCTCGCCAGTCTGCCGATCGCGCTCGACGGTGGCGCCGCGACGCTCGGCCTTCGGGAAAGTACCCCGCTGCTCCGCTCGGTCACGGGTGCCATGTTCGGCCTGGCCACAACCTGGTTTGTCTATCCTCTGATGGATCGATCGCTGGCCCAACTCGGTCCGGCGGCGCGCACCACCATTCGCCTGGAGACCGCCCTTGAGCTCACGAGTCATTCCGCGGGATCTGCTGCGCGAACTCATCGTTCCCTCTGATTCCCGAATCGTCCTGTTTGTCATCGACGGGCTGGGCGGCATGCCGCGGCCGGAGACCGGACTCACCGAACTCGAAACCGCGCACACGCCCGATCTCGATCAGTTGGCTGCGCGATCGATCTGTGGCCTGTCGGAGCCTGTCGGAGCCGGTATCGCGCCCGGCAGCGGTCCCGGTCACCTCGCGTTGTTCGGTTACGACCCGATCGCGGATCTGGTCGGACGCGGAATCCTGTCCGCCCTTGGTGTCGACTTTCCGCTCGCGCCAACCGATGTCGCGGCGCGCATCAATTTCGCCACAATTGACGCAAGCGGCAACGTCGTCGATCGACGCGCCGGTCGCATCGGCACCGATGTCAATCGCCGCCTGGTCGCAAAGCTGCGCGGCATTCGCGTGCCGGGCCTCGAAGTGTTTCTCGAGACGGAGAGCGAGCATCGCGCCGTCGCAATCTTCCGGGCGGGAGACCTCTCCGATGCACTGGACGACACCGATCCGCAACGTACCGGCGTCCCCGCTCCATCAATCGTGGCTCGAGACCTCGGCGCGGAGCCGACCGCGGCGCTCCTCAATCGCTGGATCGTCGAGGCCCGCGCGACGCTGGCGGACGAGCATCCGGCGAACATGGTTCTGTTACGCGGATTCGCGCAGCGTCCAGACCTGGGGACATTCGAAACTCGATACGGCCTGAACGCCGCCTCGATCGCGGTGTACCCGATGTATCGCGGCCTGGCGCGCCTCGTTGGGATGGACGTCCTCGACACGGGGAAGACGCTCGACGAACTGATCGACACCCTCGAAACCAACTGGACGCGTCACACGTTCTTTTATGTCCACTTGAAGGCGGCCGACGCCGCCGGCGAGGACGGCGACTTCGATCGGCGCGTCCGCATCTTCGAAGAAGTCGATTCACGCATCGAGCGCTTCCTCGCCCTGAAACCCGATTGCCTGGTCATCACCGGGGATCACTCGACCCCGGCTCTGCTCAAACAACACTCGTGGCACCCTGTGCCGTTCTTGCTCTATTCGCCGAACGAGATCCCGGATCGGTGCGCTGCCTTCGGCGAGCGCGCCTGTGCCGCCGGAAGCCTCGGCGTGTTTCCGGCCCAGGCGGCCATGCAGTTGATGCTGGCCGCCAGCTTGAAACTCACGAAATATGGCGCCTAGCCCGGAAAGACCCAGTTGTCGCTGATCTTCCCGTACTCGATCAGGTCACCGGCGCCGAAGTACAGCCCGAGTTCGAACGCCGCCGTCTCGGGCGAATCGCTGGCGTGAATGATGTTGCGCCCGACTGTGAGCGCCAGGTCGCCCCGGATCGTGCCCGGCGCGGCCTCGTTCGACTTCGTCGCGCCGACGACGCGGCGCGTCACCTGGATCGCGTCTGGCCCTTCCAGGGCAAAGACCACGACCGGCGCCGACGTGATGTATTCCACCAATCCGTCGTAGAAAGACTTGCCCTTGTGAACCGCGTAGTGGCGCTCGGCAAGCATTCGGTCCACCTTGATCAGGCGAAGGCCGACGATCTTGAGGCCGCGTCGCTCGAAGCGAGTGAGGACGTCGCCGATGAGTCCGCGCTGGACGCCATCGGGCTTGATGATGACGAGGGTCCGTTCCACGTGTTCTCCCTGAGTGATTGTGCTCGACTGGCCCGCGCGAACGAATCCGAGAGGCGGTCCAGGGCCGCGAGGAGCGGCGCCTCTACGACCGCGGATTCGGCAACCGCGGCGATGACGACGTCGTCGACCGATCGAAGATGCAAAGTGTATTCGGCGGACCGTGTGATCGACGAAATCGGCGACCCGAGACCAGAGCGGCGGCAATAGTTATCGATCACGCCGAAGAGCGCCGCCAAGACGCCGTGGGACGCTTCCTCAACCTCGCTCGCCGTCGCAGTCGCAATCACGATACCGTCACGTCCGACGATCGCTATGGTCGTGGCGCCGGTTTGGCATCGAATCGCGCCGAGAAGTGAGTTCAGGCTTCGTGGACCGTTCACCGCGGCTCGATCCCGCGCGCGTCGATGCGCTCAATCGAGCGCTGATGACGTGGTACGAGCGCAATCGGCGCGACCTGCCGTGGCGGCGGACCGACGACGCCTATGCGATCGTCGTCGCCGAATTCATGCTCCAGCAGACCGGCGTCGCGCGGGTCGCAGCGAAATGGCCGGAGTTCATCGTCACGTTTGCATCGTGGTCCGAACTCGCGCGCGCCACGCCGGCCGATGTCATCCGGGCGTGGCAAGGACTCGGCTACAACCGGCGCGCACTCAATCTCTGGCGTACCGCCCGCGCCATCGTCGATGAGCACGATGGCATTCTGCCGCGCGACCTCGCCGCGCTCCACACGCTGCCGGGGGTCGGTCCGTACACGGCCGCCGCGATCCAGGCATTCGTCTTCGGCGATCCAGTGCCGGCGATCGATGTGAATCTGCGGCGCGTTCTCGGTCGCGTCTACTTCGGCGACGACAACGCCACCAGCGGCGAGGTTGCGCGTGTTGGATCGCGGGTCGTCGACCTCCGGGCGTCCGCGGCCTGGAACCAGGCGTTGATGGATCTTTCGGCCACGATTTGCCGGCCGCGCGTGCCCGCCTGCGAACGGTGTCCGCTGCCGACGTGGTGCGTCTATCCCGAGGCAAGCCGCCTCACGTCTTCTATCGCGCCGACGCGGCGCGCGGCCGAATCTCGCGGGCCCGACGATACATTCGTCGGCTCTCGACGCCATTTGCGCGGCCGCGTCATCGAGGAGCTTCGCTCGATCGCGAACGGTGACGTCATGCCGATTGCGACGCTGCGGCTGACGTTGGAACCGCCACTCGGTCAGGCGCGATTCGGCGTCGATGACGTCGTGGCCGCGCTCGTATCCGAGGGCCTGATCGAGCTCATTCGGAGAGACGATCAAGTCGCCCTTCGTCTTGCCGGCGGATGAATCAAGCCGCGGTCGCGCAATCTGCCGCCTGGCAGTACGCCTCGACGGCTTTCTGGAATCGACCGACGCGCATGTAAGCGTCGCCGAGCGTCTGCAACAACGGCTGGCTGCGCGGATGACGCTCGCCGATCGAGCGCAGGTCCTCGATTAGTTCGTCCACGCGATCCGGCACGTCGCGCATGCGGCACCGAGCGTATTCGACCGCCAGGTCCAGACCGCTCAGCCGGTACACGTCTTCGAGCGTTCGCGTCGAGCCGCCCTCCGGCGCGGCCGGCGCGGCCCGGTCGGGTCCCGGCGGCGTGTCGACCAGGGCAATGGCGCACACGCTGCCGTTCAGCGGTGCGACGCGCCACACCTGAGACGACACCACGATGCCGGCGGCGTCCGCGATTGCCTCATCAAGCCGGGCCTGAGCGACTGGATCAAGTTCGACTTCGGCCGTAAGAAGATCGGCCCACTCCGACAAGTCGATTTCCGGCGAGTCGGCGCTGACCGGGGCCTGTGTCGCGAGCCAAGCTGGAACTGGCGTGGGACTCTCCCCACGCGCTTCATCGCGCGCGCCTCGCGGCGTCGAGGAATCAATTGAACCACGTGCCGATGCGGTGTCCGACCGAACCCGAACTGGCACCAACTCCGGTATCGACTGGGCAGCGCTCGCTTCGGGGCCCGCCACGATGGGGTCAGTGCCCTCGTATCTCTCCGGCAGCGGAGCGTCGGGGAAAAGTACCGCGGCACGCGTCCCGATGGGGTCGAGTGATCGCAATCGGTGGAGCCACTGATCGATCGCGGGATCTTCGTTGCCCAGGGCAATGAGTCCAAAGGCGCGAATGGCCAGTGGCAGGATGCAGTCCGGCGACTCGTCGAGGACGCGCTCGGCGGCCGCGACCGCCTCGGCGATCAGTCCGACGCGCCAGAGGATGAGTACCCGTAGCACGGCGGTGTCGAGTCGGGATGGATCAGCCGCCATCGCGCGTTCGGCTGAGGCGAACGCGCGTCGATACTGGAACCCACACCAGAGGGTCCAGGCGAGGCCGGCTTCGGACTCATCTGGCGCGACGTCGATCGCGGCGCGGGCACGCACCCGCGCGAAATCTTGACCGAGGTCGGTGATTCCAGGCGCGAGGTCGAGCGCGATGCCCAGCTCGTAGAGCGCGGCCGACAGGTTGCCGCGCTCCTCGAAGATGAGAGCAAGACCCCAGTGACCGATCACGCTCTCGGGATCGCACGATATGACGCGTTCGAGCAAGTCGGCTGCTTCGGCGCTCTGCTTCGACTCGCGCAGCGCCTCGGCCAGAAGAGATGTCGCCGCGACGTTGCGCGGATAGCTCGCCAGGATCGTCTTGCACACCGCCGTCGCGTCGGCAATTCGACCATCGATGATGGCCGACCGCGCCAATGCCAGGACTTCGCCTAGCGTTGCCACCACTGCACCTCGCTCATAGAGAAGCAGTGTCGCCCCGTCGGTCGGTCGCCAGCCTCACCCGATCGGGCCACGATCGGAGAGAGATCGGTACTCGGCGCGGCCGCACGACTGTGGCCGAACCTACGGGACGATGACCGTTTGACCCTCGCGCAAACCCTTGGTGATCTCAGTGTCCGTCTCGGTAACGAGTCCGGTTTCGACATCGACATCGCGCCGACGCCCGTCGACCAGCAGTTGCACATAGCGACGGCTGCCGAATCGGCGCACCGCCGTATTCGGGATCAGAATGATGTTGTCCTTCTGCTGGGTGATGACCGTCACCTGTGCCAGTTGGCCGAGTTGCGCGCCCGGACTCGGCGCTTCGAAGCTGATGCGCACCGCGCGTGGGTTACTCGTCGACTGAGGACCGGTCGCCACGGCAATCGTCGACGGCAGTCGAACGACTTTGCCCTTCAGTTCGCTGCTGCCATATGCCTCGGTGGTGACGACCGCAATCTGGCCATTCAGGACTCGGCCGAGCACCTGTCCGTCGAACTCGACAGCGACCTCGAGTGTCGCCGGATCGGAAATGATCGCGATCGGTGCGAACGCCTGGAACTGCTGGCCCTGGCGGCCGGTCACGAACGTGATGACGCCGTCGTACGGCGCACGTACGCGCGCCGCCTCAAGTTCTTCTTCCAGGCCTCGGTACTTGACCCGGGCCAACTCGAGCTTCTTGGCAGCCATCGCCACGTCGAAGTTCGTCACGTCGATGCGTGCGTTCGCCTCCGACGCCGTGTACGCGGCCTGCGTGTCGGCGAGCGCGACCCGCGCGCTGTCAAGGGCGATGCGTGTCACCACGACATCTTCACCACGGGCGCCGGCGCGAACCTGATTCAGCCTCGCCTCCGCGGCATGTTGAGCACGCAACGCGCTTTCGAGGCTCTTCTCCGCGCTCTGGACATCCTCAGCGCGTGGAGTCGTACGTAACCGCACCGCCGCGAGCGCGGCTTCATAGTCAGCCGTCGCCAGTTGCAAGGCGAGCGCCTGGCCCGACGCGGAAGCGCCTGGGCGCCACGCGATCGCGTCGTAATCCGCCTGCGCCTTCTCCACCGCGGCCCGCGCGCGCGCCAGTGCCTGTTCCGCGGCAATCCCCTCTTCCCTTGCCGATGGATCGCGTACAGCCATCAGTTGGGAGTAGGCGCGCTGATAGGCCGCCAGCGCGCCATTATTCGCCGCCTCGGCTGCCGCAAGGTCTTCCGGTCGCGGTCCGGCTTCGAGTCGCGCCAGATCGCTCTCGGCTCGGCTCACCGCCGCTTGCGCCGCCACCAACGAGGCCGCGGCCGACTTCACGTCGAAGCGCACGGTCGAGGCGTTGGCCACCTGGCGAGCGTGCTCGATCTGGGCCAGCTCTATTTCGATTCGGGCGCGTTCGATACGCGAGCGAAGATCGTTGGTGTCCAGCTCTGCTAACAGGTCGCCCTTTCTGACCTGATCGAGGATATTCACGGTCACACTGCGCACACGGCCGGTCTGCTTGAAATAGAGCGGCGTTTCCGTCTTGGCCGAGATTCGGCCGATGCCTTTTATGGTGTCGAAAATGCTGCCACGCTGGACATCGTACGTCTGCTTGCCAGCCGATTGTTCGACCGGAACGGGCGTCGGCGTCGGCTCTTCGGTCGGCGCGCCAAACGGAATACAGCCGGTTGAGATCGCCAGCGCGAGTGCTCCCGCGACTGCCAGGGTCCGACCGTTCATTGCGCGGTCATTCTAATTTGCGCGGCGACGCAATGACCGGCCGCCTAGAATCGCCCGCGTCGTGACAGCCGAATACGCGCGACTGGTCGCTTCCTTCGCGACCGGCCGCCCGAACCAAGCGCGCTGGATCCTACGACCCGCCCGAACGCGAGGCAACATCGGCCTCTTGCCGGGTTCGTTCAATCCGCCAACGAACGCGCATGTCGCCCTGGCGAGATCCGGGCACGCCAGCGGAATGGATCATGTCGTCTACGTGCTCAGCAACAACACGGTCAACAAGGCCGACGTCACGGGGATACCGCTCACCGACCGGCTTCGCCTGTTGGCCGACATCGCGCGCGCCGACGGCGATGGCGTCATCTTCACGAATCGCGGGTTGTACGTGGAGATTGCCGAGGATGTCCGGCCATTGATCGACGGCGAGCCGACATTCCTCGTCGGTCACGACAAGATCGTTCAAATCCTTGACCCGAAGTATTACGTGGCTCGGCCGGCCGCTCTGGACGAACTGTTCCAACGCGCGCGCATCGCGGTGGCGCCGCGCAACGAGGCCACGGCGGCCGATGTCGTCACCCTGATGGCTATGCCAGCGAATCGACGATTCGCCGAGCGCATCACCACCCTGGCGCTGGCGAGACCGTATCGGTCGATGTCCTCGACGAACGTCCGCGCGGGCGTCGAATCGCCGGTGCCGCCGAACGTCGCCGCCTACCTGGCACGCAAGAAGCCGTTCGCGAACTAGGGCCGGCCCGGACGGCGGAGCCGGATCCGACCAGGGCGAGCGTCACGGCCGAGCAGCTCATAGAGCGGCTTCGCTCTTTCGGCCTGCGCTACCCTCTAGCGAAATCGACGACGCGGCGCCCGCCGCTTGGGGGATTCAGAATGTTCAGTGACGTCTACCACATCGGCTACCAGACACGTGACAAAGACGCCGGGATCGCCTTCTACCGACAGATGTTCGGCGCGACCCTGAAGGCAGAAACAACCAACCCGGACGGCGGGAAACTCGTGTTCTTGCGGATCGGGAACACCGAAATCGAGCTCATCCAGCCGTCCGACACGTCGGGACTGGTCGATAAGCCGCTCCTCGTGCTCGACCACATCGGGTACGTCGTCGACAACGTGGATGCTGCCCTGACCGAGCTCGAACGGAAGGGCGCGCGACGCCTCTGGCCAGAGCCGCGACTGAACGCCGAGGGCGCCCGTCTGATCTACATGGATCCGGCGACGGTCAACGGGATTCGCTTTCACCTGACCGAGCGCCCTCGCTGATGTTGCCGGGCGTTGACCTCCGTCAACTCCTCGAAGCCGTCGGCTACTTCGGTCTCTTCGCGATCGTCTTCGCGGAGTCCGGACTGCTGGTTGGCTTCTTTCTACCTGGCGACAGTCTTTTGTTCACGGCTGGGCTCCTGGCCGGCCTGAAATTCTTCGACCTGTGGGTCCTCCTGCCGTTAGTCGCGGTCGCGGCCATCACCGGTGACAGCGTGGGCTACGCGTTCGGGAATCGAGTCGGCGCCCGCCTGTTTCAGCGGGAGGATTCGTTCTTGTTTCACCGGAGAAATCTCGTGCGCGCGCACGCGTTCTACGAGAAACACGGCGGCAAGACGATCGTGCTGGCCAGGTTCCTCCCAATCGTTCGGACCTTCGCGCCCATCGTCGCGGGTATGGGGCAGATGACCTACGGCCGATTCCTCATGTTCAACGTTCTCGGCGGGCTGCTCTGGACGCTCTCAATGGTCGGCGGTGGATATCTGTTTGGCAGTTGGTTGCCAGCCGAGCAGGTCGACAAGTTCCTCCTTCCGGCGATCGCCCTCATCATCATCGCATCGGTCGCTCCGACCGCGTGGCACCTGTACAAAGAAAATCGCGAGCTCGTTCACGCCGCGGCGCGCCAGCGGACACTTCGGCCGCGGCTCGACCGACCAGGCTCCGACTGAACACCGACCGCGGTCCCGAGGGCTGGCCAGAGCGCATCAGACCGGGAGAATGGATTGAGAGCGATCCGAGCCGCGCGAAACTCGCGCAACCCGCTGGTGTGAGATACGCTCGATGCCGTTGGCAGGTGAACCGGGTGGAGGCGAGGGGACTCGAACCCCTGACTTCTGCGATGCGAACGCAGCGCTCTCCCACTGAGCTACGCCCCCGGGGCCAACGAGTATAGCAACCGACTCCAGAATGGACGATACGCGCGCCCGACCGACGGCGCGGCCGCCAACCGAGTTGGAGGGCAACGCCGCCGATCGGACCGATCCTAGCTGGCTGGCGTTCCTGAACTGTCCTTCGGCGGTGACGTCGGCGCCGGTTCGAACGCCGCGATCGCTCGACGCTGCGGCTTCGGCCGCGGCGGCATACGCGGAATGTCGTCCGGCGGCGGAGGCAACACCCCGAAGTCGAGCGCTTGCGGGGGCGCATCGAGCGCCGGCACTCGCAGCAATCGCTCGCCCGCGCGCGACCGCCGATGGACCTCGGCAATGATAAGGTCCACTTCCTCGGCGTCCAACTCAAGGCGCTCCAGAAGCGTCTCAGCCACCGCGACGCACTCGTCCCAGTGCTCGAGCAGGAGGTCTTTGACCTTCTTGTACTGCTCCTTCAGGAGGCGATCGATCTCACGCTTGATCGGCGGGTCCGGCACAACCTGGCCGAACGCCAAT
The DNA here is from genome assembly GCA_004297775.1 of Chloroflexota bacterium. GTDB lineage: Bacteria > Chloroflexota > UBA6077 > FW602-bin22 > FW602-bin22 > FW602-bin22. The sequence goes on from SCUE01000028.1 coordinate 172,476, forward strand.
CCGGAGTAGAACGTCCCGTTCATTCCCCAGACGCCCAGGTAGAGCCCGGCCAGATATGTCGCACTACGGAAGTCCGAGGTCACGCCATTCGTCGCCGAATCGCAGAACAGCTCCTCAGCCGCGCGGCTCGCGATCGAAATCTGAATGTCGTTGAGGAAGTACGCGCGATCGTGGACGAGTCGCTCGTGCGTCGGGCGACCCGCGCTGAGGCCGAGCGCCTGACCGTGCCGAATGATCGTCACCTTCGAAAACGGCTCGTCGTTCATCGCGCCGAGGTAATACTGGGCGATCGCGTGTCCGGTTTCGTGGTACGCCAGCATGCGTCGCTCTTCGACCGTCTGACTCTTGATCGGCTGCCGCAGGCCCCATTCGTGTACCTCGCGTGCCCGCGTTATGTCGAGATAGCGAATCTTGTCGCGGCCGTTGAAGTGGGCGCCCACGACCGCTTCGTTGATGATGTGCTTGATCGCGACCGGCGAGTAGCCGATCGTATCGTTCGAGAATCGATCGAGGTCCATGTCTTCGCGACTGACCTTGTCGAGGTAATACTCGATGATCTCGCGACGACCGTCGAAGTCGGGGTAATCGACAACGATCTTCCGGTCGAACCGACCCGGGCGCAGCAGCGCCGGATCGAGCACTTCGGCAATGTTGGTCGCACCCATCGTCAATACCGCCGGGATGTCGGCCTTTCGTCGCTTGGCGCCGAGTCTTCGGAGTAGCTTCGACTTCAGGCTATCGTCGCGCGGCAACGGATCCATCTGGTTGAGCATCTCGTTGAGCGCGCCACTGCCACCGCCCAACATGCCGCCCATCGCGCCCATGCCCATTCCGCCCATGCCACTGCGCGAGCGGCCAATTGCGTCAATTTCGTCAATGAACAGGATGCACGCCCCGTACTTACGGGCGAGCTTGCGCGCCTTGTTGTAGAGGCCCCAAACGCGCATGACATCCATGCCCATGAACATGCCCTGGATCGACGGCGCGGACAAGTAGCCGAACGGCACGCCCGCTTCGGTGGATATGCATTGCGCCAGATAGCTCTTGCCGGTGCCGGGAGGACCTATCAAGAGGACACCGCGTGTCACCTCGCCGCCCATCTCGCGGAACTCCTTGACACCACGCAAAAGCGTCACCACGCGACGAGCGACTTCGAGTACCTCGGGATTCCCCTTGTAGTCCTTGAAACCGACGCCGGTCTCGCCCGGCATGATCCAGTACATCCTCGGGCGTCCCAGGAACCAGAAAAGGGCGACGAACTGCACGATCATGAACACGATCGCGAAGAACAACTGAAACAGCATCATGAAGCCGTACAGGATGTACTGCTGCCAGGCCGCGAGATTTGGCCACACGAAAAGCCAAACCAGGAAGCCAATGACAGCAAGGACCAGCACCGTCTTCCAGGCGCGAATGAATCCGCCGAGCACTGTATCGAGCACATTCTCGATTTGGGCGAGTTCCGGCTCGCGCCGCGCCTCGGGTGGTACGACTTTCAGACTCATTACTGTTCCGCCTTCCCTAGTCGATCCGCGTGATCTTGCCGTCACGACTGACTGTGAATACGAAGAAGATCTGCTCGAGTTGATCGGGTCCACTGAATCCCCGCCGGGACAGGACATAGAAGAGGTAGCGGCGCCCATCCTGCAGTGGATAGTTGCCAATCATCGAGATGTCTTCGTATCGCGCGCCTCGCTTCTTTGCATCATCCAGTCCAGACTGGAGGGCATCCAGCGATCCGCCACGCGACTTCATCTGGTTGATCGCCTCTTCGGCGAGCGAACCCCACATCAACTGCGCATCGAACTCGGTCAGCCCCTTGATGTACGCGTCGACGGACGCGACCGGCTCACCGGTGATGCCAACGGGACGATTTGCCGCGCGCGTGCCCGTCTGCGTCGTGGGGCTCACCTGTCCGAACATCGACTGAAACGAACTCAGTATCGGCAGACGCGGCACGCTGAGAGTGACGAGCCAGGCCGCGACAACCAATCCGGCGCCGACGAAAATCACTCGTCGGACCCGAATCAACCACAATACAAGCAACGCGAGAGCACGCACGATGCCCCGGCCAAAAACGCCCAATACGTCCATCGATCGGCCCCTTTCGAGCGGGGTCATTCTACGTCCGGCAATAGTAGAGCGGCGCGATCAAACGGCGGTTAACCGCCGGTTAATTGGCAGTAAAATCGGGCCCGGTGGCGATGTCCGCCACGAGGCATCGTTCGGCCGCGAATCGAATCCGCGCGGGCGAGCCCCGGCAAACATTGCCACGCTGCGTGTGAGCTAATATACTCGAACACGTGAGGTGCTTCGGCGTTGATGCAAAGGAATGATGCTGTCTTCGTGATCAGCGTCGCGGCACGCCTGGTCGGGATGCACGCCAATACGTTGCGCAAGTATGAGAACGAGGCCCTCCTGCGTCCAGCCAGGACATCGGGAAACCTTCGCCTCTACTCAAACGACGATATTGCCCGACTGCGCCAGATCAAGATCCTCAGTGAGGAGCACGGGGTCAATGTCGCCGGAATTCGTCTGGCCCTACACGTGGCCCAGGAAGTCCGGCGCCTGCGAGACGATATCGTGCAAGATCAGGCGCTGAGTCAGAAGGTCCCCGAGCAGCAGCGAAATATGACCGCGCGACTAGAGCGCATTCTCGATCAACTCGAATTGGATAGCTAAAGGCGGAGGTAGACAGATGGCAAAGGTACTGGGCATCGATCTGGGCACGACGAACTCGGTCGTCGCGGTCATGGAGGCCGGCGAGCCGACGGTGATCGAGAACGCGGAAGGCAATCGCCTGACGCCGTCAATCGTCGGGCTGAACATGCGCACGAATGAGCGTTTGGTGGGGCAGGTCGCCAAGCGTCAGGCCATTACGAATCCCGAGAACACCCTGTTCTCGATCAAACGGTTCATGGGCCGCAAGTTCACCGATCAGGCGGTCCAGGGCGCGCTCGCGCACGTGCCCTATAAGGTCAAGGCCGCCAACAACGGGGACGTGCGCGTTCTGCTTGGTGGCAAGGAGATGTCGCCGCCGGAGATCAGCGCGATGGTCTTGGCTAAGTTGAAGGCGGACGCCGAGGCGAAGCTCGGTGAGACGATCACGCAGGCTGTCATCACCGTCCCAGCCTACTTCAACGACTCCCAGCGGCAGGCGACCAAGGACGCCGGCACGATTGCCGGCCTTGAGGTCTTGCGCATCATTAACGAGCCGACCGCGGCGGCGTTGGCCTACGGCCTCGATCGCAAGGGCCGCGAGGAGACGATCGCGGTCTACGACCTTGGCGGTGGTACGTTCGACGTGTCGATTCTGCGCGTCGGCGAAGGCGTCTTCGAGGTCATCGCGACGAATGGTGACACCTTCCTCGGTGGTGATGACTTCGACCAGAAGATCATCGAATGGATCTGCGACGAGTTTCGCCGCGAGCAGGGCATCGACCTGCGGCAAGACCGGATGGCGCTTCAGCGTCTGAAGGAAGCCGCCGAGAAGGCCAAGGTGGAGCTGAGCTCCGTTCACCAGACCGAACTGAACCTGCCGTTCATCACCGCTGACGCATCCGGTCCGAAGCACCTCGCGCTCACGCTGACGCGTGCCAAGCTCGAACAGTTGACGTCCGATCTCGTCGAGCGAACGGCGATTCCGTGCGTTCAGGCGATGAAAGACGCCGGACTGACCGCCAGCCAGGTCGACGAGGTCGTGCTCGTCGGCGGCCAGACCCGTATGCCGGCCGTGGTCGAGAAGGTGAAGCAACTGTTCGGCCGTGAGCCGCACAAGGGCGTCAACCCGGACGAGGTCGTCGCAATCGGCGCGGCGATCCAGGCCGGAGTGCTCAAGGGCGAAGTCAAGGACGTCCTCCTTCTCGACGTGACGCCGCTGACGCTCGGTCTCGAAACGCTCGGTGGCGTCGCGACGCCGCTCATTCCGCGCAACACAACCATCCCGACCGCGAAGACCGAGACGTTTACGACCGCGTCCGATGGGCAGACCAGCGTCGAGGTCCACGTCCTCCAGGGCGAGCGTCCGATGGCATCCGAGAACAAGACGATCGGACGATTCGTGCTCGATGGCATCCTGCCAGCCCCACGCGGCATCCCCCAGGTCGAAGTCACGTTCGACATCGACGCGAACGGCATCCTCAACGTGTCCGCCAAGGACAAGGCGACCGCCAAGGAGCAGAAGATCACGATTCAGGCCTCGTCCGGGCTGGCCAAGGACGAGATCGAGCGCATGGTCAGGGACGCGGAGGCACATCGGGACGAGGACGCCAAGCGACGAGAGGAGATCGAGGAGCGGAATCGCGCCGATTCGCTCATCTATCAGGCCGAGAAGTTGCTGCGCGACAACGGCGACAAGGTTCCGGCCGAGCTCAAGTCTGAGATCGAGGGCAAGATTGCCGCGACGCGATCAGCCCTGACCTCGGGCGATGTCAGCGGAATCCGCTCGGCGCAAACCGAGCTCGCTCAGTCGATGCAGAAGTTCGGCGCGGCGATCTATCAGGCCGACCAGGCCGCTCAGCCAACGACGACCGACGCGGCTGACGGTGCCGGGGCAGCCGCTTCCGGACCGGGTTCCAGTACAGTCGAAGGCGAGTTCCGCGAAGTCTAGGCGTGAATGACGGGGGGATCCGAACCGATCTCCCCGTCTCTCGATGAGGGTGTGGAGCATTGGAGTACAAGGACTACTACAAGGTCCTCGGCGTCTCCAAGACTGCCACCGAGAAGGACATCCGGACGGCTTATCGGAAACTTGCCCGTGAACTTCATCCCGATCTGAATCCGAAGAACCTCGACGCCGAGAAACGGTTCAAGGACGTCAACGAAGCGTACGATGTGCTCTCGGATAAGGAGAAGCGCGCCAAGTACGACAAGCTCGGCGCAAACTGGAAGCAGTACGAGCAGTGGGAACGCGCCGGCGGGCCAACCAACGGTCAGCCGTTCGACGTGGGAGACCTGTTCGCCGGCGCGGGTCCTGGTGGTAGTCGTGGTGGTCGTGGCGGACGACGGACGGTCACGGCCGACGATCTCGGCGATGTCTTCGCCGGCCAGGGCGGGTCGTCGCCGTTCTCCGATTTCTTCGAAACGTTCTTCGGTGGCGCACGACCGTCGGCATCCGGTCGCGGCGGTCCGTCGGTGGGTCGGCGCGGGTCCGACATCGAGCAGCCGGTCGATGTAAGCCTGGAAGAGGCTTTTTCTGGCGCAACACGTGTCATCCAGTTGACCGATGACCGCGGCAGCAAGCCACGACGCATCGAAGTCAAGATTCCGCCCGGCGTCACCGACGGCTCACGCGTCCGCGCCGCCGGACAGGGCGCGCCGGGCGCCCTGTCCGCGCAGTCCGGCGATCTGTTCCTGCTGGTGCGCGTCGTACCGAGTCCGCTCTTCGCGCGCGCGGGTGATGACCTGCGAGTCAAGGTTCCGGTTCGCCTCACGACCGCGGTTCTCGGCGGCGAAATCGAGGTGCCGACACCAAAGGGCGCGCGCCTGGCTCTCAAGATCCCAGCCGAAACCCAGAATGGTCGCGTGTTCCGGCTACGGGGACAGGGAATGCCCCGCCTCGGTCGATCGTCCGAGCGAGGCGACCTCTTCGCCGAGGTTCAGGTGCAGATTCCCGAGGGCCTGACGGCTCGCCAGAAGGAGCTTTTCGGCGAACTGGCCGCGATCGAGAGCGCGGCTACCGCCGAATAGCGCATCGAGTCCAATTCGGTGAAATAACCGGGGAATCCAGCCACGCTCGGCTTCTCGCCCCACAGCCCGACCGCGGTTAGGTCTCGAGTGGCGTGTCGTCTCGATTCGCCCAATCGCGCATCGAGCCGTCGTAGTTCCT
>SCUE01000029.1 GCA_004297775.1 Chloroflexota bacterium
CTGGCCAAGCTCTACGAGCCCACAGAGGAGGTGATACCCTTGCCACTGCCCGCCGTCGGCTGAGCGCCGATGGCCGCGCGGACCGCGCACCCGCTTCTACACACGTCCAGGGACACGACCAACACCGGCTCGACAACGACAATCCCGGGTCGACCCCAAACCGGCACCGAATCCGCCGACGAAGCATGCACGGCGCCCCAGAACTCGCGCACGAACGCGGCGCTAAGGCGAAGCGGTGCCCGCTCCGACAATCCTTGCCTCGCTGCGCTCAGCCCATCCCGTCGGATCCTTCAGCCAATCGTTGACAGCATCGGCGTCCTGCCACGTCAGGCTTCCGTTTCGAATTGCCGTGTCAAGAAGCGTGTCGAGGTTGCACAGTGAAATCAGCGGGACATCCACATTCCGGAAATTGGCCATTGCCTCTTTCCGGCCGTAATTGAATATTGCGAAGCAGGCGACCGTCTTGACGCCAATCTGATGCAGTGATTCGATTGCCTTGAGAACCGATCCGCCGGTGGTGATGTGGTCCTCGATCATCGCGACGCGTTTCCCAGCGAAAACGGTCGCGGCCTCGAGATCGTCACTCGCGAAAGAAGGCATGCCGAGTCGATCACCAAGGAGCGTCGCGTGCGGAATTCCCGATGTCGACATTCCTACGAGCGCGTCGAAATCCGAAACCTGGCGGACTGTCACGGCCGATGTGATGGCCGCCACGAATCCATCGATCACGTTCCGCCACTCGACGGGATGCGAAATCAGCAGCCGGTTATCGGTGTAGATCGGGCTCAGCATGCCAGACGCGTACCTGAACGGCGGGTCCGGACGAACTGACACGGCTTCGATACTCAAGAGGGCCTCAGCAACAATGATGGCGCGCTCACTCGCGCGCGTGAATCGGGGATCCAAACCTTGATCGCCGAGAAAACTCGCGCGCGATGCGAAGGGTCTCTCACTTGCCGAGTGAATGCAGGCGCTCGATTCGCCTGCCGAGTCGGGACCGAAGAACGGCAGCCACGTCACTCGCTCGTAACCCGACGCCGCCAATGCCAAAACCGACGCGGTGCGGAGAGCCTGATCGATCTCGCGCGAATCGATGATTCCTACGATCGAGTCAGTCGGCAATTGCCCCTCGACCTGCCGCTGCTTGCCGTGGACCTTCGCCTCAGATCGAACGTAGACCATCGGAAACCGCAACCGATCCGCCACTCGACTCGTCAAGCCGAGCAGTGACGTCGTTGGCGCGGCCAGCGCGTTCACCGCTGGAAAGTCGCGAGTGATCGCGGCGGCCGCAAGATCTGCAACCCGTGAGGCACACTCAGGACACAGCCGAAATCTGCTCACATGTTTGGCCGATTCTTGCCAACTGTCCGGCGGGCTCGCGTTCGAATGAGTCTCGATCATCGCTTCGATCGATTCCGGGGCGCGCACACACGCTTGCAGTTCAAATTCGCATCACAATAATTGCGACTTCCAGACGCCGGGCGTATCGTAATCTGTCGATCTGGCGCTGTAAAGTCCGATGGCAGCCGCGCCACTCCAGCGGGTACAGATAGATGCCGCTGATCGTGCCGCAGCCGATGATGCCGGTCTTGACGGGGCGGTAGGCCATGGGGGAACACCTCTGTCGAATGCCCCTCGCTCACCCGTGGCGAGCTCGAAGGCGGAACTGCGCGCCAGTATAGGAGGCAGGAGACCACGTTCCAGATGAACGCGCGATAGAAGCGGCGTCAGGACCGCGCCGTCAGCCAGTTTTCCATCGCGAGACCAGGTATATGGGCAAAATGCCGAACGTTTCCGGTTACCAGTGTCAACGCGGATGAAACCGCGGTCGCGGCGATTCGCAGATCGGGCTCGGCGACCGGCGTACCGGCTCGCTCCAGGCCCACCCTGAGTGTGGCGAACGTGTCCGCGACAACGGCATCAAAAGGGATGATCGCGACTCGGCGAGCAAGGAGGACGATCGCTTCCTCAAGGTCCGCCCGGTGGATTCTGCGGGCGCCGTAGAGAAGCTCGCCAAGGCTCACGGCAGACATGTACTGCTCATCCGGCGGCACGGTCGCGACGCGACGGAGCACCGCCAGATCGGGCGTACGCCGCAAGACGGCCGAAAGCATATCCGTGTCGAAGAGATACGGCATCCGACTAGTCGAAACCTGGCGGCGGTCGATCCTCGGTCGACTGGCGGGCGGCAATGATCGCGGCGATGTCGGCGTCGATTTCTTCCCAGCCCGCCAGCGATCCGACGATAGAAAGGATGCCCCCAGGCTCGGCGGCACGCGGACCTTGGGCCGATCGTGTTGGCACGGGACCGATGACGGCAACCGGCTTGCCGTGACGGAGCACGGTCGTCTCGCGACCGCGCTCCGCGTTGTCGAGGACGCGTCGGAAATCCCGTTTCACCTCGGCGACCGGGAATGCGTCGCCTCGCAACGGCTGACGCGATTCTGACATTCTGTCATTATATCAGCGGCGCATCGCGATCAAAGCGTCCAACGCCCGCACTCTGATCCCCGTCCCAAGGCGCGGAAGACCGCGTGTCGCCGAACGGAGTCGCGCCGATACAGTCAGCCGCTGTGTTCTGGCGCGCGATCGGCTTGGCGATCATCGCAGTCGCGATGCTGGCGATCGGCTGCGCTCGGCAATCGGATGATCTGATGGTTTTCGCGGCGTCGTCGCTGGTCGATGTCGCGAGCGAGATTGCCTCGGCGTACGAGCCGACGATCCGGCCAGCCCACGTCGTGGTGCATACCGGCGCGACCTCTCAACTGCGTGCGCAACTAGAGCAGGGCGCCCGCGCAGATGTGTTTCTCCTCGCCAGCGCGGAGCAGGCCGAGGCGGCGCAAGCCGTCGGGTTGATCGAAGCTCCGAGAGTGTTTGCGCGCACGCGGCTCATCCTCGCGGTGTCATCAGGCTCTGATGCGCCGGCCATTCTTGAAGACCTGGCGCGACCGACAACCCGCGTCGTGATGTCGCCGATCGATGTGCCGATCGGCGCCTACGCGCGTGCGTCGCTGCGTCGCATGTCTGCCGACTCCAGGTTCGGCGCCGACTTCGCGAATCGCGTCCTGGCGAACGTGCGCAGCGAGGAGCCGAACGCGCGCCAGCAGTTCGCCAAAGTGCGCCTCGGCGAGGCGAACGCGGCGTTCGCCTACGCCACCGACGTCGCGGACGGAGAAAGCGGCATCCGTGTGATCGAAATTCCGGAACGATTCAATGTGATGGTCGCGTACGCGGCTGGGACGATCGTCGCGTCACGCCAGCCCGAGCGCGCCCGCGCCTTCGTCACATACCTGGTGGGCGTGGAGGCGCGGCAGGTCTTCCGGCGCCACGGCTTCGACGATCCGTAGATTTCGCGCGGAATCTGCCCAGCGCGCGCCACGCGATGGATAATCGCGCCGTGACGCCGCGGAAACTCGATCTGGCCGCGATCGGGTCGCTGATCGGCGTCGGCGCATTTGCCCTATTGATCGGATTGCCGGTCCTGGCGCTCGTCGCGCGGGCAATCGGAGGCGGATCGCTCCTGGCGCGCCTGACTGACACGCGCGTCATCGACGCGCTGCTGTTGAGCCTGGCCACGAGCACCATGTCACTGGCGCTGGCGATCGCGCTTGGCACGCCAGTTGCCTACGGCCTGGCGCGCGGGCGGATACCGGGAGCGCGCTTCATCGAGATCGCGATCGACCTCCCGATCGTGCTGCCGCCGGCGGTCGCCGGTATCGCGCTTCTGATGGCGTTCGGCCGACGCGGCGTCCTCGGCCCGTTCCTCGAAGCGCTCGGCATCGAGATCGCCTTCACGACGACGGCCGTCATCCTGGCGCAAGTCTTCGTCGCGGCGCCGCTCTACGTCCGCGCGGCGCGCGCCGGATTCGCGGCGGTCGATCCGGTGGTCGAAGGCGTCGCGCGGACGCTCGGGGCCTCGCCGTGGCGGAGTTTCCGGACGGTCACGATCCCGTTGGCGCTGCCGTCACTCGTGGCTGGCGCGATCATGTGCTGGGCGCGCGCGCTCGGCGAGTTCGGCGCGACGATCATGGTCGCCGGCAGCCTGCCCGGCCAGACCCGCACGATGCCGCTGGCGATCTACCAGGCGCTCGAAAGCGACCTCAACGTGTCGCTGGCATTGAGTGCGATCCTGGTCGGAGTTGCATTCGCGATTCTCCTGGCCGTCCGGGCGATCAATCAGGGCGTGCGCGCCGCGACGGAGCCGGTCGCATGATCGACATCGCGATTCACAAACGCCTCGGCGCGTTCGACCTCGACGCGACGTTCGCGGTCGATGGTGGCACGACCGTGCTCTTTGGCCAATCCGGTTCGGGCAAGAGTCTGACGCTCCTGGCCGTCGCCGGACTGTTGCGCCCGGACCACGGCCGGATCGCGATCGACGATCGGGTGCTGTTCGACTCCGAGCGCGGCATCGATGCGGCGCCAGAAGATCGCAAGATCGGTCTCGTGCCGCAGGGCTACGCGCTGTTCCCTCACCTGAGCGTCGCCGAGAACGTCGCTTACGGCCTGCGCCACCTTGCAGCCGACGAGCGAAACCGGCGCGTGTCGGCGATCCTGGCGACGCTTCAGTTGAGTGACATGGCCGATCGGGCGCCGACGTCGCTATCGGGCGGCCAACAGCAGCGGGTCGCGCTGGCGCGAGCCCTGGCGCGACAACCGCGATTGCTCCTGCTGGATGAGCCTTTCTCGGCGCTCGATGCCGAGATACGGCGCCTTCTTCGCACGGAACTGGTCGATCTGAATCGCGACCCGCGGATTCGCGCGCTCTTCGTGACGCACGATCTGGCCGAGGCGCACGCGGTCGGGAACACCCTCCTCGTGATCGACGCTGGGCGGGTCCTGCAAAAGGGTCCGGTCAGCGGCGTCGTCGATCGTCCGGCCACGCGGCGCGTGGCCGATCTCGTCGCGACGCGGAATGTCTGGCCCGGGACGATCGTCGAGCACCTCGACCAGTCAACGATCGTGCGTGTCGGCGAGCACATCTTTGAGTCACCACCGCACGCGATCCCGGAGGGTACGGCTGTCCACGTCTGTATTCGGCCGGAGCACGTTCTGCTCGTACGACCGGGCAAGGACCCGCACTACGGCCCGCGGTCGAACGTCCTGGCCACGACGATCGCGCGCGACATCGATCAAGGCGCGTATCGAACGCTGTACCTCCGTTTGCCGAGCCGCGTTCTGGATGGTTGGCACGACCTCGAAGTCGACATACCAGCGCACCCTTACGAGGTGATGGCCGTCGCGGGTCGTTCGGACTGGAGCGTCTCGCTCAAGCGAAGCGCGATCCACCTCATTCCAGTCGGCTAACCTCCGTAGTTAACCGAGTTTTGTTTCGGACTTTCGTTACACTCAGGCTGGTTTGCGCGCACGAACGAACGCGCTGAAGACGGCCGTCTTCAGGCTGGCCTGACGATCGGGGTCCTGCCGCGCCAACCACGACCGGAGATCCGGGTCGTCGAAGCCGGCGAGATCGTGAACACGCGTCGATTCGATCTCGATATCGACGAATCCCGCCGCGCTCAGAAAGCGTGTGTACTCCTCGCGCGTCAGAGCGCCGGCGATGCACCCAGCCCAGAGCGCGAGCGACTTCCGGACCGGGAACGGCAACGGCGCCTCAGCGACGACGTCGGAGATCGCGACACGTCCACCGGGCGCGAGCACGCGAAACGCCTCCCGCAGGACGCGTGGCTTGTCCGGAGACAGGTTCACGACGCAGTTCGAGATGACGACATCGATCGCCGCGTCGGGGAACGGGAGCGCCTCGATCGTCCCTTCGAGGAACGTGACGTTCGCGACGCCGGCTTCGGCGGCATTGCGTCGCGCGAGCGCGAGCATGTCGGGCGTCATATCGACGCCGTAGGCGTGGCCGGTCGGACCGACCCGCCGGGCCGACAGCAGCACGTCGATTCCGCCGCCGGAGCCGAGATCGAGCACACGATCGCCGGGACGCAGATCGATCAGGGCGGTCGGATTGCCGCAACCGAGGCTGGCGCGGACGGCGGCATCTGGCAGGGTCGATGTCTCGGCCGCGCCGTAGAGATTCGTGGTGATGCCATCGGAGGAGCGGCAACTGTCCGCGCTGGACGAACAGCATGAGCCGCCACACGATGGGTGCGCGCCAGAACTGGCATCGCGTGCCGCCACGCCGTAGCGCTCCCGCACGACCTCGTGGATGGTCGGTCCGTCCGTCTGAAGCATTTCTTCCTCTCCGTCGCCGCCGCGCGGCACGCCACCGCTTGTTCGCGTCGATTCGTACGCCAACTCCGGTCGGTCCAGCATCGATCGTCCTCCGTCTTCTATATTGATAACTCTCGATATAAATGCGTCGCGCAATCAGCGCGTGTAGCGGCGCAGGCTCTCCAGAGCGTTGGGGTTGAGCCGGTAGTACACCCAGAGACCGCGCTTGGTCGTTTCGACGATTCCGGCTTCGCGGAGAACTTTGAGATGGTGCGATATTGTCGGCTGCGCCAACGCGCAGCCGGCGACGAAATCGCAAGCGCAGACTTCCTGGCATTGGCGCAACTGGCGGACGATGCTCAGGCGCGTCTCGTCACCGAGCGCTCGAAACAACTGCGCCTCGGCGGCGAGATTGGCGAGGTCGATCTGGCGCGCGACGCCCGGCGCGGCCGTGAGGTCATCAACGGTCCCCACGATCGTTCCGCCGATGGCGCAACCGGCGCCGGTCTCGCGCACGCCTGTTTCCACAGGTGTGACGATAGACATTATATCGATGTCTGTCAATATAGAGCCGCGCGACACACGCCCGTTCCGACGCGGTCAGCGCGAGCGCGGAAACGCCGGGATCAAGGCCGGATCGTCGGGCAGGATTCCGGCTTCCTTGAAGATGTCGCCGCCGAGGGCGACCGTCACCTCGCCGGCCCTCGCCCATGGCACATCGTCCTTCCACAATTGGAAGACAGTCCGCTGCGTGCGAATCGCGAAGTGATTCCCCATGTCGACGATGGCCGACGTCGGTAAGCCGTTGAGCAGAAGCGCGTCCGCGCCGCGCGCGTCGAACGCGGCGCGCATCTCGGGATAGTCGTCCAGCAGCGCCCGGCGTACCGCAACCACGTCGTCCCAAGCCGCTGGATCGTCGAACCGTTGCTGGCGCGGTGTCTGGCGCGAACGGTTCAGCCACCCGTCGAGACGCTCGTCGTGCAATCGGTCGAAGATATTGACGTAGGCGATGCTTCGGCCATCCGCGTCCCACTGCATGACGGCGCGCTGGAACACCTGCGTCGCGCGTCCCTCCCATCGCAATCGATTGGAGATCGGATAACCGAGAACCGCCACGCCACCGACGCGCCGGAACTCCGACCAGAAGCCGATGCCGTCGCGGTCGGTGATCTCGAAACCGGTGCCATCGCCATCGCCAGTCTGGGGAAAGAACCACCCGTCATCAACCGAGCGATCGATCAGATCCTCGGCGGCCGGCGGCGCAATCGGCGTACGACCGGCACGGTGCCTCTGACCAACGCGCGCCGCGGCGGCCTCCTCAGACGATCGGCCACCCGGGCGAGATCGAAGGACAGCCTCCTCGACCGCGATCTCGACCGATGGCAGCGATGTCTCAATCGCGCGAGCCGCCACCAGTGCGCCGATCGCATCGAACGGCGAGGCCACGAATCGAACGATCGCGCCGCGATCGATCTCTCGGGCGCTCCGCGAGCCGGCGTCGATGACCGATCGCGCCTCGCCGATCATCGTGCGCGGCGACCAGCCGACCTCAGCCGCGATCGGTCCAAGTCGAGCGCGCAGTGCCGCCAGCCGAGCGCGGATCCGACCGAAGATATCCGTCAGTTCGCGACGCTGTGCCGGCGTTGTTTCGGCGGCGGCGGCGCGAAGTCCGCGCACGCCGGCGACCGGCGAACCGACCCCATCACGCGGCGCCCAGCTCGCGTCTTTGAGGCGACCGATCGGCTCCGGTGAGCCGATCGCGCCGTCCTCGATCAACGCCTCGCGCGTGGTGCTGGCAATGTCGGCTGGAACGAGCTCGCGAGCAGTCTCCGCAATACCGTCGGGGACCAATTCCCGGGCCAGGAGGAGCGCGCCGCCAACGACCGTGTCGAGACTGTCGCGCCCCGTCAGCGAACGCGTGGCGTCACCTGACAGGGCCGCGGGAGCGCTCGATCGCACGGCGACGTCGATCGCGGCGCCGGACGCGGCGCCGACGACTCGGGCGGCTGCTAACGCGGCGCCTTCGAGAACACGTGGGGTCGTGTCCTCTGCCAGGATCGGCGGCGCCGCGCCCAATCCCGCCGTCGCGGCGAGGTCCGAAACGCGATCCCTGCCGGCCTGATCCGCGACGCCAGCCAGGAGACGGCTCGCGGCGAATTCGAGCGAGCCGCCGGACGGGCCGGATACCGACGCCGACGGGTTGGCGAACACCGTCCTCGCCGCCGCGGCCGTGGCGGCGACAACATCGTCGGCCGCGTTGATCCCCGACCCAACCGCCGCGACCGGGCCGCGCGACGATTTCTCGTTCGCCGGCGCCGTCATCTTCTGGACCTCGGCGTAGGCCGCCCTGAGCCCATCCTCGCCGCTGACAGCCAGGACTGCCGTGCCGGCGATCGCGCCGAAGAGGGTGGCCGCAAATGACGCCGGCGATGCCGCGCTTGGGCGGGCGGGGCCGGCGGACGGCAACCATTCGCTCTCATCGAGCAGTGTGTCCAGATCGTCGAGCGCCCGGTTTGTCAGCACGCGGCTCGCCGCGATGTGACGCGAGCTGGTCGCGCGATAGCGACCGCCATTCAATTCACCGGTGGCGTGATACGGCGCCATGTTCGGCCCGGTGACATCGAGGGTGATCGTCGGACGGGCGGAATCCGCCGACTCCTGGAGGATCAGTCGCAACTGGTATCCGTCGATGCGATCGACGCGCGCGTTGGCCGTCAGTGTCGCGCGGCCGCTCTCACGCGCAATCTCGCGAAGATCTCGTGCCGAGACGCGCAGCCTTTGCGATCGATCGACGAATCGAACCACGCCGCGCGCGCCGGCCGACTCGCTGGTGAGAGTGAGCATCAAGGCTCGTTCGTCCGAGTCGCCGATGCGCCCAGTCGCGACGATCTGATCGCGCACTCGGACGGCCGCGGCGGGCGCCGCCAGGGCGACATTCGGCGCGACGATAACAACGACCGAGAGAAGCGAGACGGCCACGGTGAAGGAGCGCGTAATTGGGAATCGAGTCACCAGGCGTTGGCCAAGTGTACGGACGGTCGGCTTCAGAGATCACGCAATTCGTCGCGCGCCGTGCGCGGCGGAGAATCGGCTAGCTCGGCGGCGTCACTGCGCCACGCTCGGGCCGTCGCCAGAGTGTGATGTTGGTGAACGCGACGCGGACTTCCCGAATCACTTCCTCGCTAACCAGAAAGCCAAGAAAGATGAACAGGACGCCCAGGAACTCGCCGAGGAAGAATGACCACGTCACGCCGAAGCGATTGAGTCCACTGGTCACGCCGGGAATGAAGCCGCCGATCGCGATGAGGATCGTCGCCGGCACGCGCGAACTGACCTCACCGCGCCGAAGCGCCGCCGCCGCGGTTGGAACCGAGGCAATGAGATTGACGACGACCGCGATCGCGCCATAGAGCTGCGCCACGACCGGCGGCAGGACGCGTCCGCGCAGGATCTTGCGCTTCGGCATGTAGACGTAGGTCGAGAACACGGCGCCGAACGTGAGGCACAGCCCGCCCATGATGTTGAACGGTCCGGTGATGAGGCGGACGTAGCCTGCCATCGCGGAACCGATCGGCACGTGCGTGACCGGATCGACCGCGTACCCGGGCGCCTCGACTGGCGCGGATAGCACGACGGTCGCCGCCACGACTGACGCGCCAACCAGCATCACCATGGCGATGTGCGCGGTCAACTCGCGATGCCGCGCCGTGACGTAGGCAATGACGAGCGCGGCCACGAATCCGGCGCCGATGACGCCGTACACAGCCGACCAATCGGCTGGACGTCCCTCGCGGACGAGGCGCACCTGACTCAGATAGGAGAACAGGCCACCAGTGGCGACCGAAACCGCGACGAAGTATCCGAAGCGCGTCTTGGTCAGGAGGTAGACCGTTCCCAGGCCAAGGTAGGCCGCTACGTACAGCGCGCCGATGAGATACCAGGCCCGATAGAGCGGTTCGCTCCACCCGAACGCCGATCCCCAGAACTCGGTTCCGGCACTGATGCCGTACCAGAGTAAGCCGACTGCCCACGCCAATTGAAAGCTTCGGCGACGCTCGCGCCATTGGTCGAGCACCATCGCCGCGAAGACGAACGAGATGACGGTCGAGAGCAGCGGCAAGATGACGTTCAGGACCTGATTCACGGCCGAGTCCTCACGCGCGCGATCGAGACGATACCTGGCCGATCATACACGGCTGGGGTATCTTGACCGGATCGCGGGCATTATTCTCGTTAGATAGCGCCGGACGTTCGCGGCGCGGCGAACGACCGACGGACACGGTCATGGCCTCACGGCGGTTCCATCGGCACGCCGATCCTCGGCCATGTGGCGCGGCTTCCGACTCAGGTCGCGGTCGAGCATCCGTGTCGCCTTCTCCTCGTCGAAGTCGATGCCAAGGCCGGGCGACGCGTTCGGATAGAGATGGCCGCGCTCGAGTCGGGCGTGTCCGGGGAATATCTCCAACTCCTCGTCCGTGAAGTGATTCTCTTCCTGAATGCCGAAGTTCCAGGAGGTCATGTCCACGTGCATCGCGGCGGCCTGATTGACCGGGTCGTTGTCGCCGCCCTCCTGCCAGGCGGTCTGGACGCCGTACATCTCGCAGACATGCGCGATCTTCATCGCGGCGCTGATCCCACCGATCTTCGAGACCCGGCAGCGGATGTAGTCGATCAGTCGCTCCTGGACGAGCGGAAGCCACTCGTGGGGATTGACGAACAGCTCGCCCATCGCCTGCGGCGTGACGCACTGCTGGCGGATCTGTCGGTAGTAGGCGACCTGCTCGGGAGAGAGGTTGTCCTCGAGGAAGTAGAGTCGGTACGGCTCGAGTAGCTTCGCCAGGGTGACGGCGTTATGCGGTCGCAAGTGCTCGTGAACGTCGTGCGTGAGTTTGACGCCGAATCCGAGTCGATCGCGCAGGTAGGCGAACATGCGCGGCACGTTCTCGAGGTACGACTCATCGTCGAAGACGCCTGGGCTCGACGAAGGGAAGGCGCCGGCGCCATCCGGACGGCCAGCTCGCTCGGCCGGGATGAATCCGCCGCCGCCGTAGGGTCCGAGTTGGCAGCGGATGACCGGATATCCGTCTGCGACGTAGCGGCGGATGTCCTCTTCGAGAGCCTCGAGGGTGTTACCGCCGGCGTGGGCGTAGCACGGGACCGCCGCGCGGCTGCCGCCGCCGAGCAACTGATAGACCGGCATCCCGGCCTCTTTGCCCTTGATGTCCCACAGCGCCATGTCGATGCCGCCGAGGGCGGTGTTCAGAATCGATCCGTTACGCCAGTATCCACAGGTGTAGCCGGACTGCCAGTGATCCTCGATCGCGCTGGCATCGCGACCAACAAGCCGCGGACCGAGACTCTGCTCGATCGCGGCGACGACGGCGTCGCCCTGGTACCAGTCGCTGGCCGAACCGATGCCGTAGAGCCCGGGCTGGTCGGTCTCGACCTTAACGATGATCCAGCCGCCGTTGCGGCGCGTGCGAATCGTTCGGACACGGGTAATCTTCGCCACGTGATTCCCTCCTCTCCAGGATGGATCTCGTCATCGCCCTCACCGGCGCACGTGTATCCTAGCCCGCCGAACGGGGAGATACGCCACGGACCTCTGGCTGTGAGCGACGTACTGCGATCCCGCGACCTGATCGAGGCGCTCGGAATCCACGGCCTATCCGCTGACGTGGCAAGGTGCGTGGAGGAGGTTGGCGGCGAGTTACGCGCAATGCAGACCGAGCACGGCGTCGAGTTTGCCGCCATGCTCGACGCCCGGACGGGTGCATCGCTGGCACCGTATCTGCGAGGAACTGCCACGAGTGTCATCACCGAGCCTCACTTACGATCGATGGTCCCTGGCCGAGAGTACGTTCAAGTGCACTCCCATCCCACGGCGACCACCTTCAGCATCGACGACATCGCGATCCTGTTCGACTACTACCCGAGCATCCGAAGCACGGTAGTCGTGGCGGCAGAGGGATGGTGGTACGTCATGAGTGCGAAGCCGGGCGCCGATCATTACCCGATGAGAACGGTGTATCAGGCCTATCGGCGCGCCTGGGAGCACCTCGAACTGGGTTTCCTCGTCGCAATCGATGAGGGTCGCACGATCGAGAATGCCGCCGCCTTGAACCTTCACCGTGCCATCTGGCGAACAATCGCAGGTGACTTGAGTTTTCTGTACCATGAAGTCGAGGCGGATATTAAATGAGCAACGGCAGCGGCTTCCCGAGCCTGGCGACGGTCCAGCGACATGCCAAGGCCGGCCTCCAGGACGATACCTACCTCACCGAATCGCCCTTCCTCAATCGGAAGATTTCGTCGGTAACTGCCGCTAAAGCTCAGGCGCGATCCCCGAAGCGGATCGGAGCGCATCACATTGCGCGCCCGCGTCGCGGAGTTGCTGATCCGAAGACCGGAACCATCAACGCGGCGCACGCATCGTCATCCACCACCGACGGACAAACCGCGAAGGCGTAGCCTCCGCGCGGGTCTCGGAGGCGAAGAACCTCACGAGCGGCGCTCCACACACCGGCGCACGTGTATCCTAGCCCGCCCAGAGGAGGATCCGATGTTCGTCGAACTGCGCCAGTACCGCATCCAACCAGGCAGGTCCGAGGAATGGGTCAAGTACATGGAAGAGGAGCTCATTCCCTTCCAGGTCTCGAAGGGGATGGTCGTCCTCGGAAGTTGGATCGGCGAACAGGATCCGACCGTGTATGTTTGGATGCGCCGATTCGAAAGCGAGTCCGAGCGCGAGCGGCTGTACAAGGCCGTCTACGAAAGCGACACGTGGAAGAACCGGATGTCGGCCCGCGTCGGCGAGCTCATCGACCGAACGCAGATCGTCGTCACACGGCTGACCGCGACGCCGCGCTCGGTGATTCAATAGCCGGGTTCGTCTCGAACCCCGCTCCGCCCGCGTGAGGCCGCGTGATTCGGCGCCGAGGATCATCGATCGCGGTCCGGACAGCGCGCCCGGCGGGGACAGTCGCGGCGGGAGGGCGATCCAGCGCCTGACTCGGCTGATCGCGGCGGTTCTCTTTGTGGTCGCGTTCGGCTCAGCGCTGGCGCCGCGCGCGCTGGCGGCGCTCGGACAGTTCCTGATCGTCGACGAGCCGCTTCGCCCGGCGGCCGCGATCCTGGTGCTCGGCGGCGCCGTGCCGTACCGCGAGATGGCGGCGGCCGATCTGTACCGTGCCGGTTGGGCGCCGCGGGTCGTGCTCGTCGCGGCCGGGCGCACCGACGATCAGCGACTCGCGATCGAGGCGCTTGGCGTGCCGCTGCAAGATCCGATGACGGTGCGGCAAGACATTCTCGTCGCGCTCGGCGTACCGCGTTCGGCTCAGATCGTCGCACCGGGGCGCGCCGACGCGACACTCGACGAGCTCGAGTTCGCGTTGACCTCAGTCGGCGACGGTACGGAACCGATGATCCTCGTCACGTCTCCGTACCACGCCCGCCGAGTATCGCTCTATTGGCGACACGTCGCCGGCGAGCGCAGGCCGGCGATTACGAGAACAGCCTGGCAGGATGGCTTCGACCCGGCTACCTGGTGGCGCAACCAGACCCGCATCCTGTCGGTCAGTCGCGAGGTGATGGGCCTCGCGAACTACGCGCTCGGTTTCCCGATCGCCGAGCGCGCGGCCGGACGAGCGCCGGCGATTTCACGTTAGGCGATGGCGTCGAGCACCGGACCGCCCAGGAAACGGCCGGGTGCCCGACCTGACGCTCCGCAAACTCGTCCGTGCCGATCGTCTGTCACACCAAAGGCGGTTTGCGAGAATGAAGCAAACGCGCGGGGGTGAGCGAGTGACAACGTCTCGAACGGCGATGATGCCGATGCTGGAGAAATCGCTCTTCGTCGGGCTCGACGGCGTCGCCCACCTGTGCACCGGCGGCGAAGCGCCGTGGCTGCGCTCGCACGACGCGGCGTGCCGCCGATTCGGCGAACTGAAGAGCGGCGGGATGGCTGGCCGCGACGAGATGTTCCGCACCTACGCGCGAGCGAAGGTGCGCATCGCGGGAATG
Organism: Chloroflexota bacterium; assembly: GCA_004297775.1. GTDB lineage: Bacteria > Chloroflexota > UBA6077 > FW602-bin22 > FW602-bin22 > FW602-bin22. The sequence goes on from SCUE01000029.1 coordinate 14,200, forward strand.
ATCGGGATCGCGCCGGAGCGGGTCGCGTTCCTGGCGCACGCGAGCGAGGGCCTCAACCAGGCCGTCGCGGCGGTCGATTGGCGACCCGGTGACAACGCCGTTTTCGCCGATATCGAGTATCCGTCGCTCGTGTACCCGGTCGCGGCGCTGCGGGACCAGGGCGTCCAGTGTCGCGTCGTACCGACACGGGATGGCTACCTCTCGATCGACGATCTGGCCGCGGCGGTCGATGCGCGCACGCGCCTGATTCTGGTCAGCCACGTCAGCTACCTGACCGGGCAGCGGCTCGATCTGGCGCGCTGCGCCGAGATCGCCCGGCGTGTCGGCGCATGGCTGGCGGTCGACGCGACGCACGGTCTCGGCGTCGCACCGGTTGAGGCGGAGCTCTGCGAGTTCGTCGTATCGGCTTGCTACAAGTGGCTGCTCGGGACGCACGGCGTCGGCGTCTTCGCCTACGCGCCCGACCGAGTCGGCGACGTGATGCCGCGGGTGATCGGCTGGCACTCGGTCGGCCATCGCGGCGGTCCGGCCGATCCACTGACGATCGCGCCACGAGCCGACGCGGCCCGCTTCGAAGCCGGAAATCCGAGCCTGCTCGGACTGGCGGTTCTCGACAACGCGCTCGAGCATATCGCCGGATTGGACCCGCGGGCAACGCTGGCGCACGCGCACGCGCTCGGCGATGAACTGATCGCGGGCTTGCGCGCGCGTGGTAAGAGTGTCATTACGCCCTCGGCGCGGGACGAACGTGCCGGAAACATCTGCTTCGCCGAATCCGACGGCAGTGGTCTGGCCGCGCGACTGACCGAACGCGGCGTGCAGGTGTGGGGCAGCGAGGGACGCGTGCGCGTTTCGCCACACGTCCATAACGACGCGGACGACGTCGCGGCATTCTTCGCCGCGCTCGACGGAGTGACATGATGCGTATCGCGATCGGCGGTATCCGTCACGAGTCGAACACGTTCTCCACGCTGACGACGAGTCTCGACGATTTCACGATCGAGCGCGGTGACGCGATCCTGGCAAATCCGGCGTTCGCGGCGCCCGCCTCCGATGTGAAGCTGGTGCCCGTGCTGTCGGCCCGGGCCGCGCCGCACGGCGTCGTCGAACGCGCAGCCTACGAGGCGCTGCGGGACGAGTTCGCCGAACGCCTGGCGTCGGCTGGGCGGATCGACGGCCTGCTGCTCGACCTGCACGGCGCAATGGAGGTCGCCGAGATCGGCGACGGTGAGACGGACCTCATCGCCACCGCGCGTGAAATTGTCGGCCCGGATGTCCCGATCGCGGCCAGCCTCGACCTCCACGCGAACCTGAACCCTGACGCCGTCGCCGAATGCGTCCTGATGACGGCCTATCGCACGGCGCCGCACCGGGACGGCGTCGAGACCCGATGGCGCGCGCTCGAAAAATTCATCGCGATCGTTCGCGATGGGCGGCGAACGGTGACGGCGATGGTGAAGCCACCGATGCTGATTCCGGGCGAGAACGCCGTGACCGACATGGAGCCGGCGCGTGGGCTTTACGAGCTGCTACCGGCGATCGAGCGACGTCCGGGACTGATCGACGCCTCGGTCATCATCGGCTGCGCCTGGACGGATTCGCCGTTCACATCGACCGCCGCGCTGGTCGTCGGCGAGGCTGTCGCCGCGAACGCGGCCGCGCGCGAATTGGCCGAGATCATCTGGGCGAAGCGCGCCGAGTTCGGTCCCGAGGTCGAGACCGTGCCGCTGGCGGAGGCGATCGAATGCGCGGCGCGGTTCGCGTCCGGGCCGGTGTTCATCTCGGACAGCGGCGATAACGTGACCGCCGGCGGCGCCGGCGATCTGACGATCGCGCTCAAGGGATTGATCGAGGCTGGCGTCGCCGGCGCGCTCGTCGGCGGAATCGCCGATCCTGCGTCGGCAACCGCGGCGGCGAAGGCGGGGGTCGGTACGCGCGTGACGCTCGACATCGGCGGACGGCTCGACAGGGTCAACGGCCGGCCGTTGCGGTGCGAGTGCGTCGTCGCGCGATTGTCGCCGGCCGGTGCCCTCGTCTCGACCGGCGGCGTTGATGTGATCCTGGCGGTCGATCGGCGGCCATTCGTCGCGCCGGCCGGGTTCGCCGACTACGGGATCGACCCAACCGCGTATCGGATCGTCGTCGTGAAACAAGGCTACCTGTTCCCCGACCTGCGCGCGATTGCCCGGGGATCGATCATGGCGACGACGCCGGGCTTCACCGACCTCGACCTGCACCGCCTGCCGTTCCGTCGCGTGCGACGGCCAATCTACCCGCTGGATGGCAGGATGACGTGGAGCGCCAGTGGTTGATGCGCAGAATCGGGCGGCTGGACCCGAGCGGACGAGGTTGATCCACCAATGATTTCGTTTCCGGCCATCGACCAAGTGCTCGAACGCGCCATCGCCTCTGGCGAGGTGCCTGGCGTCGTCGCCATAGCGGTCACCCCCGATGGTGTCCTTTATGAGGGCGCGTTCGGTTCGCGCGAGCTCGGCAAGAGGTCGCCGATTGCGCTGGACACTGTGTTCGGAATCGCGTCAATGACCAAGGCGATCACGGTCGCCGCCCTGTTGCAATTGGCCGAGCGCGGACTGGTCGCCCTCGACGATCCGGCAACCCGTTTCCTGCCAGAGTTGGCCGCGATCCAGGTGCTCGATGGGTTCGACGCCGCCGGCACGCCGCGTCTGCGCCAACCACGGCGAGGGGTCGGCATACGACACTTGCTGACCCACACGGCTGGATTCGCCTATCCGGTCTGGAACGCCGACCTGCATCGCTATTCCCGGTTGCCCGCCGGCGGGCCGGAGGTGCGACAGCCGCCTTTTGTGTTCGATCCCGGGGAGCGATGGGAGTATGGCACCAACATCGACTGGATCGGCCGGATCGTCGAACGCGTCAGCGGCCAATCGCTCGAGAGGTACTTCCGCGAGCACATCTTCGACCGCCTCGGGATGACCGACACCGGCTTCCTGCTACCGCCGGAGCGGATGGCGCGGATCGCCACTTCGCATCAGCGTCAGTCGGATGGGTCGCTTCGCCCGATTGATGTTCAACGTGCCGAGCGACCGCCGACATTCAACGGCGGCGGCGGTCTCTTTTCGACCGGCCCTGACTACGCGCGCTTTCTACGCATGCTGCTGCGCGGCGGTGAACTCGATGGCGCGGCCATCCTGCGACCCGAAACCGTTGCGGCCATGGGACGGAACCAGATCGGCCCATTGAATGTCTGCCCACTGGCTTCCTTCGATGCCGGCAGATCGAATCCGATCGAGTTCTTTCCCGGCACGATCGCGAAGTGGGGCTTCGGTGGCTTGATCAATATAACCGACACGCCGACCGGCCGGAGCGCCGGCAGTTGGGCCTGGGCAGGCCTGGCCAATACCTATTTCTGGGTGGACTCAACCCGTCGCGTCGCCGGTCTGCTCCTGACGCAGATCTATCCCTTCCGCGACCACCAGGTCGTGACACTTCTCGATGAATTCGAGCGCGCGGTGTATGCGTCGATCGGGTAGTCGGGAGCGTTCGCCGAGCCAGCCTCGGGAATGGAATCGGAACCCTCCCCTAAACTCGGCGGCGTGATCACGTTTCGGCTGCCGATGGCCCGCTTTCAGGAGATGCTCAGGGTCGTGCTCGGAGCCGACGTGCCGGACGCGCTTTCGAATCGGGTGCTGATGGTGTGTACGCGTCCACGCGACGGCGTCACCGAAGTCGCGCTGGAAGACGACGAAGCCCTGGCGATCGTGACTGCGCTCGTGGCAGCGGCGGAGCGGGACGCCGAACTACGCGACACCGCCATTCTGCTCGCCGAGCAAGCCGCGTCGGCCGCGCCTGGTCATGAATAACGGCGTAGACCGTCTGCTACGTCGTCTTGCCGCGTCCAGGAATCGGCCAGATCGTTTCAACGACGCCGTTTCGGACGCCGATGAGCCAGTCGTAGAGATTGACGGTCGTGTCGCAGTGGCTCGGCACGATCGCGACGCGATCGCCGGACTCTGGTAGCGTGCCGCCATCCGCGACGGTGAGTCGACCGTGCTCATCGCCGGCCGGGCTGTAGGTCAGATCCGGGCAATCGAGCGCGACCGGCATACCGCCATCGGTCGAGAGCGCCTTCCATCCGGCATCGACGATGACGTCATTCGGGCGCTGACGACTCACCACCGTCGCGATAACCGACAGTGCCGACTCATATGGAGTGCCGGCGACGCGCGCGTAATTGCAGTCCATCCAGATATACGAGCCCGGCTGGATCTCGGTGACACCTTCGTGCAAGACCGCGAACTCGGCCGTGCCGGTACCGGCAGTCGTCACGATGCCGACCGGCAGTCCGCTGGCCTCGACCGCCGCCCGGGTCGCGACTAGCTTCTCCATCGCGGCGTCACAGAGCGCCTTACGCTCGGCGCGATCGTAGACGTGCTGAAGGTGACCCTCGTACCCCTGCAAGCCAGTGAACGTGAGTCCCGGCAGCCGTGCCACGACGCCGGCAAGATCGACCGCCGGTTGACCTGGTTGGACGCCGCAGCGGCGCTGGCCGACATCGACCTCGACGAGTGCGGCGATGTTGATCCCGGCGTCGACGGCGGCGGCCGAGATCGCGGCTGCGTTCTCCGCGTCGTCGACGACGATCGTGAGCCGGGCGTGGCGCGCCAGCGCAATGAGACGCGCGATCTTGGTCGGGCCGACGATCTCGCTCGAAATCAGGATGCCGAGAATGCCGCCGGCGACGAGGACCTCGGCTTCACCGAGTTTGGAGCATGTGATGCCGACCGCGCCGAGCTCGAGTTGCTTGCGCGCGATGAGCGGCAGCTTGTGCGCCTTGGCATGCGGGCGCAGGGCCACGCCGGCTTCGTGGGCAAACGCCGCCATCCGCCCGAGATTGCGATCGAGCGCATCGAGATCGACGATGAGTACGGGGGTATCGAGGCTATCGACGGACTGTCCGATCGTGGCTGTCACGGCAGTGTCCTCCGACGCGACACTATACGGCGTGATCTGGCAGGGCGACGCCGACGCATTCGCGACTGAGATCGCGACCGCGATGGATCTGCGCTCGGTCGCGTCCGCGTTGAAATCGATCCCGGCCGAGGCGTGGCCGCAAGTTCAGGCGATTCTGGCGGCACGTCTGTTCGTGCCTGCGCCGGGTGAGCCGGAGCATGCCGAGTTGCGGCAGGGTGTTCCGCTGACGGAGCGCTTTCGTTCTCCGGCGGCGCTGCTTCGACGTCAGGTGCGATTGCAGAAGCTCCGGCTGCTCGCCGAGGAAACCGACCGTCGCGCCTTTGATGAGCGATAGGGCCGCATCACCCGCGTCAGCGTATTACCGTCATCGCGCGGGCTCCGATGCACGGCCAAACGAAACGGGCACGCCAGCCGTCGAACGGCCGCTACAGTCGGGCGATGCGGACGTCCGACGCCGGCATCCTTATCCTGCTGGCGGCAATCTGGGGTGGGTCGTATCCGCTCATCCGCATCGCGGTGTTGGAGATTGGGCCGGCGCCACTGGTCGTGGCCCGCATCTCGATCGCGGCGACAATACTGCTCGCCGCGACGTTCGTGGCGCGAATCCGTCCGCCCTTCGAGCGATGGCGGGCGCTCATTCTCGTCGGTTCACTGAATCTGGCGGCGCCGTTCGTCCTCGTGACGGTCGCGGAACTGCGGGTATCGGCAACCGTCGCGGCGATCATCGTGACGACCGCGCCGCTCTTCGCGGCTTTCGGCAGCGCCTGGCTACTCGCCGAGCGAGTCCGCGGGCGGCAGGTGATCGGCGCCCTGCTCGGGACGTTCGGCGTGGCGGTGCTGGTCCGGTTCAATCCGGAGCCGATCGATGGCGTCTATCTCCTCTCAGTTGGCGCGCTGCTCGGCGCGGCGCTCTGCTACGGATTCGGCGCGGTGTTGACGCGCCGGCTCTTTGGCGCGACGCCACCGGTCGCGCTGGCGAGCGGACAGCAGACCGTCGCGGCGCTCATACTCCTCCCGACGCTGCTCCTCGATCCGCCGGGACCGACGATGCCATCGCTTGCGGCGATCGCCTCCGTTCTGGGTCTGGCGGTGTTCGCGACCTCTATCGCGTACCTGTTGTACTTTCCGCTGATCGGCCGGATCGGTCCGACGCGGGCGCTCACGGTGACGCTGCTGGTGCCGTTTTTCGGCGCGCTCTGGGGATGGCTGCTGCTGGGCGAGCCTCTGACCGTCGCGACCTTCGCCGGCCTCGGCCTCATCCTGGGAAGTATCGGACTGGTGTCGGCTGTCCCTCGGTCGGCACCGGCTGTCCGGCAACCGGCAGTGTAAAGCTGAAGCGGCTGCCGACGCCGACGAGCGACTCGACCCAGATCTTTCCGCCATGCGCGCGCACGAGCTCCTGGCAGATCGCCAGACCGAGACCGGTCCCGCGAACCTGGCGGGTGACGGTGTTCTCAACGCGATAGAATTTCTCGAAGACGCGCTCGACGTGCTCGGGCGGAATGCCGACGCCGCGGTCGATCACTTCGGTGACGACGAAGCCGTTCTCGCGTCGAAGCCGGGTTCGGATCTCGCCTCCCTCCGGCGAATACCGGATCGCGTTCGTGACCAGATTTGTGACGACCTGAGTGACGCGATCTGGATCGGCGTCGACCGTCGGAAGATCGGACGGCGCATCGACGACGACGTGATGCCGGCTCGACACGGCGCCGGAGTCACGCGCAACGCGTTCGATCAGGTCGCGGAGGTCGACCGCGGCGCGTTCGAGGTGATAGCGACCGCTCTCGATCCGGCCGAGGTCGAGCAGGTCTTCGACCAGACGATTCAACCGGCTGGCCGACTCGCGTATTGCCTCGCCATAGCGGGCAGTCTGCTCCGGATCAGCCTGCCCCATCGCGAGCAGTTCGCTGTAGCCGCTGATCGGCACGAGCGGCCCGCGCAACTCGTGACTCACCTGCGCGACGAACTCATCTTTCAGCCGATTCAGTTCCTGGAGCGCATCGACGTGGATACGGGCGGCTTGTTCGCTTTCCTCGCGCTCGCGAATACGGGCTGTCGAGTCAGCGTAGATGCGCCCGAGCGTGACCATCAGAATCAGCGAACCAGCGACGACCAGCGCAGTCGTGACGAGCTGGATACGCCGAATCTCGTCGATCAGGAGGCGCACGTCGCGCTCGACCTGGGTGACGCCGATGACCTCGCCATCGACGCGAATCGGCACCCAGAGCCGCATGACATCGCCTTCTGTCGGCGGCGCGATCTTGTCGGGCGGATCGGATAGATTGACGACCGACCCGCGGGTGAACTCGTAGGAGAGCTCGCCAGCGGCGGCGCGCGCGAGGCGGTCGGCGTCTTGTCCGGGTGTCGCCAGACCGGATGTGCCAATCACGCTCGGCGCGTAGCTATAGGTGGCCAGACCATCCGGCCGGTACATCTTGACCTGGACAATCGAATAGACATCGAAGTGGAGTTTGACGATGCGTCCGTACCGCGCCTGCTCGTCCGGGGAGAGCGGCTGCCGAAATGATGTCGATCCGAGAATCGCCGGAAAGTGGACCGCGATCCCGCGGCCGGTCTGGTTGGCGGTGTCCTCGGCGATGAACCGCTCGATGACGGTCGAGATCGTCCACGACAGCAGAATCGAACCGACCACGAATGCGAGCGTGACCGAGAATGCGAACCGGTGGTACGGCGTCACTTTGGCGAGACGGCTTTGCAGGCCTGACGGCGAGGAGAAGCGATTCACGCCCCATGTGGTATCAGGTCTTGAGAGGAAACGGAAACAAGCGTCCGAAAGACGGTCTGGTCCGCGATAATGCGCCGCCTCGGAGGGCTTACGTGAAGCGGATTCGGATCGGACTGGTTGGCTGCGGCACGATCGCAAACGTCATGCATCTGCCCGGCATCGCGACGATGCGCGAAATGGGGAAGGCCGACCTGGTCGCGGTGTGCGACACGATTCCGGAAAAGGCGCGCGAGGCGGCCGAAAAGTTCGGCGCGCCGCGCCACTTCGGCGATCTCGATGCGATGTTGCGGGAGGTCGATTTCGATCTGCTCGTCAACAACACGCCGATACCGAGTCACTTCCCGGTTTCGATGGCCGCTTTGGCGGCCGGCCGACACGTCTACACGCAGAAGCCGATGGCGACGACGCTCGATGAGGCGACGCGTCTGGTCGACGAGGCAAAGCGACGTGGATTGAGCCTGGCGGTCGCGCCCGAGCACCCGACCCGGCCCATGATCCGAAAGATTCGCCAGATGATCGACGACGGCGCGATCGGCAAGGTCACGTTCGCAAAGATCCTGAGCTCGCACAACGGGCCGGAGACTCACGACGTGCCGCGCGATTCGACCTGGTTCTACAAGCCGGACTCCGGCCCGATCCTGGACATGGGCGTACACGGCCTCAGCCAGATCACGGCCGTGCTCGGTCCAGTTCGGCGGCTGGCGTGCTTCTCCGGCAAATCCCAGCCAACGCGGGTGACGACCGCCGGCCCCTTCAAAGGCAAGGTGATCCCGGTCGAGGTGGACGACAACTCGCTATTGATGCTCGACTTCGGCGATTCACGCTTCGCCTACCTCGATTCGACCTACTGTATGCCGGCGACGAGGGGACCTCAGACCGAGATTTACGGTACAGCCGGGACGCTGTCCGTCACGCAGTCGCTGGGCGTCAGTCCGGGCGCGACGCTGCACCACTACTCGATCGCGAAGAAGGAGTGGCGAGAAGTTCCGGTCGAGGCGCCGCCCCCGGTGAAGGATCTCGGCGTGCTGCACATGGTCGAGTCGCTGCGCGGCGAGCACGACCTGATTCTGACCGGCGAGCGCGGCCGTCATCTGGTCGAGATTATGACCAGGGCGGTTGAGGCAGCGCGAAGCGGAGCGAGCGTGTCGATCACGTCGACATTCTGAGTCGGCGCGGTGAGCGGAACGTACGATGTTGCCGTCATCGGCGTAGGCGGCATGGGCAGCGCGGCCGCGTACCACCTGGCGCGGCGCGGTCAGCGCGTGCTCGGGTTGGAGCGGTTCGATATTCCGCACGAGTACGGATCGTCCCATGGCGTCACGCGCATCATCCGGCTCGCCTACTACGAGGATCCGTCCTACGTGCCGCTGATTCGACGGGCGTACGAACTGTGGCGTGAGCTGCAGGCCGAAGTCGGCGAGCGATTACTGCACATTACCGGTGCGCTGGATGCCGGACCGCCGGGAAGCGCGGTGTTCGCCGGTTCGAAACGCTCGTGCGATCTACACGGGCTGCCGCACGAGGTGATCGACGGCACGGAGATCAATCGTCGGTTTCCCGGCTATCGGTTGCCGAACGACCACGAGGCGGTCTTTCAGCCGGACGGCGGGTTCTTGCTGCCTGAGCGTTGCATCGTCGCCCACGCGGGACGCGCGATTGCGCTTGGCGCCGACATCCGCGCCCGCGAGCGGGTGCTCGGCTGGGAGCGGCGCGGCGGGGCGTTTCGGATTCGGACAAATCGCGACGAATACGAGGCCGGACGCGTCATCGTCTCGGCCGGCGCCTGGATCGGCGCACTGCTACCTGGATTGAAACGGCTCTTCACGCCGGAGCGGCAGGTGCTCGCCTGGCTCCGTCCGAAGCGGCCGGAGATGTTCGCGCCGAAACGCTTCCCGGTCTTCAACCTAACCGTGAACGAGGGCCGCTTCTACGGATTTCCGGTCTATGGCATCCCCGGGTTCAAATTCGGGATGTACCACCACCTGAACGAGGTGGTCGATCCGGAGACGATCGATCGGGAGCCGAACGCGGCCGACGAGCGGGTCTTGCGCACCTTCGCCGAGCGGTACTTCCCGGATGGCGCCGGACCGACTCTGACGATGAAGGCGTGCATGTTCACGAATAGCCCGGACGAGCATTTCGTGGTGGATACGCATCCGGAGGACGACGGCGTGATCGTCGCGTCGCCCTGCAGCGGCCACGGCTTCAAGTTCGCCAGCGTGATGGGCGAGATCCTGGCCGACCTCGCCACGCGCGGCGAGACGCGGCACGACATCGGGCTATTTCGGCTGAGACGATTCGCGGGGTAGCGTCCGATCGACGCACGCGGGAGGCCAGGCACCTCCCGCTCCGAGAAGACTACGCCGCAACCTTCGGCTTCGCGGTCGCGTCCGGCAGGGCCGTGTGGACCTTGCCGTCGACGATCGCGTAGCGCGCCTCGATGACGCCCTTCACGTCGCGCGACTGCTTCTCGACGTCATACATCGTCTCGGTTCGATCGACCAGTTCGATGACGGAAACATTCGCCGGGAAGCCGACATCGATCTTGCCGAACTTGTCGCCGAGACCGAGCGCGCGCGCGGGGGCGGGCGACGACGCGCGGACGACCTCGACCATCGACATGCCGAGATGGAGGAACTTCGACATCGTCTTGACCATCGAATAGGTCGGCCCGTCGATGCAGCCCTTGTGGAGGTCGGTCGAGATGACGTGCGGCTTATAGCCGTGGCGCAGCGCGCCCTCGCCGGTCTTCCAGGCGAAGCTGGCCGATCCATGCCCGATATCGAGCAGCACGCCGCGGCTGACCGCGTCGACGACCGCGTTCAGCATCTCGCCCTGCCGCGTGACCGAACCGCCGATCTTCCCGTGAAAGCAGTGCGTGATCAGATCCCCCGCCGTCAGGATTTCACAGATTTCCTCAAGCGTCGGCGGACCGTGTCCCACGTGGACCATCAGCGGCACGCCGGATTCGCGCGCGGCCACTTTGGCCAGTCGCGCGGACATGGCGCCAAGCAGGCCGGACGCGGTATTCGAGGACCGCGCCTTGACGCCGACGACCCAATCGCGGTTCGCCTCGACCGACTTGGCCGTCGCCGACGGGCTGAGGAATCCGAGTACCTCGCCCTCGCCGGGATTGACCGAGTTGCCGTTCCGCGAGATGTTGCAGAGGCCGTAGACCTTTGTCTTGGCGCGCTTGACGATGAATTCGCCGAATCCGTCCGCCGTCTGCGGTCCGAACGAACCGGCATCAACGACCGCGCAGACCCCCTGATCGACACCGATGACATCGGGATCGAGCGAGCTCGGCGATACGTGGTTGTAGACGTGGACGTGGCTATCGACGATGCCCGGCGTCACGAGTTTGCCGACGCAATCGACGGTCTCTCGACCGCGAAGGCCACCGACGCGGGCAATCGCGGCGATCTTGCCGCCCGAGATGCCGACATCGGCGCGATACGACTCGTTGCGATCGGGGTCGACGACCGTGCCTCCGGTCAGAACGACGTCGAAGCTGTCAGGTTGCGTCATGGTCAGATTCTCCTTCTTCGTTCGATATTCGCGCGCCTCTTCCGTCGCGGCGCGACTCAGCGGCCGACGTAGGCGCGAACGCGGCTGACGATGAGCCCGACATCGCGTTGTTCGATCGGACGCGGATCGATCGCGATGTATCCCTCGTCGGCGTGATGTCCGCGCGGAAAGATCGCGACGGCGCCCTCGGTGAGAAACTTCGCGAGCCCGGCCGCGGAGCGTCCATCGATCGGCTCCACATCGATCGAGGCGCGCACGATCGCCCGACCCGCCTCGTCGTGAATCACCCGCCCGTGGATGCCCGGCAGACCGGCCACGCCATCGACGATCGCGCCGACCAACCGCTCTTGGCGCGCAAATTCGTTCTTCGCCGCGACGTCGTCCCGCGCGGCGTAGTTCTCGAGCGCGAGCAGTAAGCCGACGATCGTCTCCTTACCGACCTTCATCGGCCGAGCGATGCCGCGTTCCTGAGCGACGCAGCCTTTCACGATCGCGGCGCGACCGGCGATGAGGCCGGACGTCGGGCCGCCGAAGGCCTTCCCGCCGCTGTAGGTGACGGCGTCGGCGCCCATCGCAACGATGGCGCGCGGGTCCTCCTCGGCCGCCGCGTCGACGATGACCGGCACGCCACGCTCATGGCAGATTTCGAGGCAGGTCGCCAGCGAGAGCATCCCGTGGTGGACCGTGTGGTGCGACTGCACGTAGAGGAACGCGGCCGTGTTCGGACCAATCGCGCCGCGGAGATGCTCGGGACGGACGCCATTCGCCCAGCCGACCGAAACGGCTCGGCCGCCACCGAGGCGGATCATCTGTGCGACCGGCGCGCCGAAACTCACCATGTGACCGATCTGGACGAGGACGTCGCGCTTCTCGTGCGCCACGTCGGGCAACAACTCGACCGCGATAGGATCGTCGCCGACGACGCACGCGGCCGCCATCTGGGCGATGCCAGCGGCGGCGCCGGTCGTGACGCATCCCGCTTCGGCGCCCGCGAAACGCGCGATCAACTCGCCAGCGCGCCGCTTCAACTCGTCGAGTCTCACGTAGCCGCGACCGGCCTCGGCCATCGCCGCAGCGACGTCATCAGACAGGTGGGTTCCTCCGAGCATCGTCATGCGACCGGCCGCGTTGATGACACGTTGGACGCCGAGTCGCGCGTAGACGTCGGTTGCGGTATCGGTCACGATTGGGCCTCCACACGGTACACGGCATCGGCGTAGGCCGTGTAGCGGGCATAGTGTGGCAGGTACGCTTCGGTCAGCGCCCGATCAGGATCGACTCGTTGGACGATCCGCACCCACTCGGCGCCGCACTCCTCGACCGTTCGATACCAACCGAGCCCAACCGCCGTTACCATTGCCGCGCCGCGTGGACCCTCCTCCGGCTCGGTGATGAGTAGTTGGCGCTCGAGCAGTGACGCCATGATCCGCATCCAGAGCGGGCTCTTGGCGCCGCCGCCGCTGACACGCCACTCGCCCTCGCCGAGATCCATTTCCTCAAGGCGCCGCTCGATCGACCGGTAGAGGTAACCGACCCCTTCCATTGTCGCGCGGTATAGGACGGCGCGATTGGTATCGATCGACATGCCGAGATAGGCGCCGCGCGCCTCGGAACGGCGCTCCGGGGCGATCTGGCCGCCAAGGAACGGCAGAAACGTGACGCCGTGGCTGCCCGGTGGGACAACTCTGGCCTCGGCTTCGAGCTCGTCGTGAGTCCCGCCGACGATGCGGCTTAGCCAGGTCGCGACCGCGCCGGCGTACGACGCGTCGCCGCCGCAGCACCAGCGTCCGGGCAGATAGTGGTAGGCGGAGATTCCGCGCCACGGGATCTGCTGGGCCGGGAACGAGCTGATCGATCGCGCGACCCCGTTGGTACCCATCGTCATGCAAACCTGGCCGATCGAGATCGCCCCGGCGCCGATGTTCGCGCACGCGCCGTCGTGGCCACCGTTGCCGATCGGGATGCCGGGCGGAAGGCCGAGGCGCGCGGCGGTATCAGATAGCAGGGTTCCAACGATGTCAGTATGCGGGCGCACCGGCGGCACGTTCTCGTACGGCACGCCGATCCACTCCCAGACATCGCGCGGCCAGATCGCGTCGGGCGTCCGCGGCCCGGACGATGGGTCGGTCGCGACGACGCCGCTCAGGCGGAACAGGAGGAAATCGTGCACACAGAGCGGATAGCGCATCCGCGCGAAGAGGTCCGGATGCTCTTGTTTCAGGTGGAGCGTCTTCGAGGCGAGGGCGCGATTGTCCGCCTCCGGGCCGAACCGCGCGACGAGCTCGCGATGCTGCGGTCCGGCACGCCCGTCGGTGTAGTGGCGCATGAGCACTCGACCTTCACCGTCGACGAATGATGCGCCGCTGCCGCGACCGGTCGGCGCGATGCCGCGCACGTCCTCGGGCCGAAACGCACCGGCCGCGAGCATCTCACGAATGATCTCTCCGCAGAGGTCGATCCATTCCTCAGGATCCTGCTCGACGAATCCGCGTTCGGGACGCGGCTCGGAATGAGGCGGTGGCGAAATCAGTGGCCGAACCGTGTCGTAGCCGCGCTGGCCGCTGGCGACGAGTCGTCCCTGCCGATCGAACGCCGCGACCTTGAGATTGCTGGAGCCGACATCGATGCCGATCAGTACGTCCATAAGCGGTCGGCATTGTACTGGCGAGGGAACGCCTCACAGCAGCGCGGACACGGACTCGGTTTGACCATACGCCGGCGGCTCCGTAGACTGACCGCGGTGAGCGCGCCCAGTCGCGGTCCAGATCCGCGATGGACGGCGCCATTCTTTCTGGCGGTCGTCGTCATTCTGCTTGCCCTGATCATCTGGCCACCGGAGACATTGTTTCGGGGAGATGCGCCGTCCGCGCGTGGAGTGCCGGCGGCGCCGCGCGTGATTCCGGATACCGACGTGAACCCGTACGGCGCGAATTTCTTCCTGCAGCTCGAAGCGGAGCCGTGGAAGGTCGATCGCACACTTCAGCTCGCATCCGAGGCTGGACTCGGCTGGGTCAAGCAGCACTTCCCCTGGGAGGAAATCGAGCTTCGCAAAGGGAAGTTCTGGGACGATCGCCTCAACAAGTCGACCTGGGATAAGTACGACCGCATCGTCGACACCTCGCGGCGCAACGGACTGGAGATCATCGCCCGCCTCGACCGGCCGCCGCCGTGGACGCGCGCCGACAACTCGGTGCCTGAGGCGCCGCCCGACAATTTCGACGACTACGGTGACTTCCTGGCGGAATTCGCCGAGCGGTATCGCGGACGCATCCGGTACTACCAGATCTGGAATGAGCCGAATATCTACCCGGAGTGGGGCGATCGGCCGGTCGACGCGGCGGCATACACCCGCCTGCTGAAGATTGCGTACACGCGGATCAAGCGGGTCGATCCAAGCGCCCGCATCCTGTCGGCGCCGTTGGCGCAAACGCTCGAAGAGACCGCGCGGAATCGCTCGGAACTGACCTACCTGGAGGCGATGTACGACGCCGGCGCGCAGGCCTCGTTCGACATTCTGTTCGCCAACGGGTACGGCTTCGAGCGGCCACCGGATGACCCGCCCGATCGAAACGTGCTGAACTTCCAGCGGGTCGCGCTCGTGCGCGAGATCATGGAGCGACACGGAGACGCGGCGAAGCCAATCTGGTTCAATGAGTTCGGCTGGAACGCGGCGCCAGAGACATTCCCGCCCGAGAAGCTGATCTGGCGCCGGGTCAGCGAGACCCAGCAAGCCGAGTGGGTCGTGCAGGCGATCAAGCAGGCGCGAGCGAAGTGGGAGTGGGCGGGCGTCTTCTGCATCTGGTATTTCCGGCAGGCGGGCCAGATTCAACCCGATCAGGCCGATTATTACTTCCGAATGGTCGATGTCGGGTTCACCCCGCGTCCGCTCTACAACGCCGTCAAGCGCGCGACGGCCGGAACGACGATCGCCGGACCCGGTATCTACCAGGAATCGCATCCCGCGATCACGTACCAGGGCGACTGGGCGATCATTGGCGGATCCGACTTCAGTGGCGGCGACGCGCGCCGGGCCCACGATCCGGGCGACAGCGCGACGATCACGTTTCGCGGAACCGAGATCAGCCTTCTGACGCGTCGCGGCCCGGATGACGGTGTCGTCTACGTAACGCTCGATGGTCACGAGGCGAATCGCTTGCCACGCGATCGGCAGGGTCGCTCGTTCGCCGATCTGTACGGTGCGCTAACCCAGTCCAATGTGTTGCTTACGATCGCCGACGGACTGGATGATCGCGACCACGTCGTACGCATCACGGTCGGAACCGCCGGCGTCCCGGCGACGCGCGATGCCGGTGCCGTGATTGACGGCATCATCGTTCAGCGAATCGCCGGCGACGGCGATCGCGATCGTATTCGCGACACCGCGCCGTGGATCATCGGACTGATCGTGGTCGCGGCCGGCTACGGCCTCGTCGCGTGGCGCCGCGCCAGGTAGAAGACGACGGCACGCATCGCCGGCTGGCTCGCTCTTCTGGCGCTCGCGTGCCTGCCGTACCACGTCGTCGCCGGCCGGCTCGGGACAGTCCCAGTACGACCAACGGAGATGCTCGTCATCGCCGCGATCGTGGCGGCCCTTCCCGTGGCCTGGCGGGAGCGCGCCACCTGGCGTCGGATTCGCGGATTCGACGGACCGGTCGCGGCGCTCGTGGTCCTCGGCATCGTTGCGCTGATCCTGGCGCCCGGCCCGGGTGAGGGCGAGCGCGTGTTCCGCCAAGTGATTCTGGAGCCGGCGCTCTTCTACGGGGCGATTTCACGGCTATTCGACGACGCGCTCGGTCGCCGTCGGGTCGCGCTGGCGATCGTCGTTGGTGGCGCGCTCGTATCTGCGCACGGTCTGGCCCAGTTCGCGATTCCCGACCAATTGATCGACGCGGAGGGCGTCTGGCGCATTCGTGGGCCCTACCCGTCGCCGAACAATCTCGCGCTCTACCTCGATCGAGTCGTGCCCCTTTCCCTCGGTCTGGCGCTGGGAACGCGCGCCGCCTGGGTTGTGGCCACCGTTGGGCTCGGCGCGATTGCGCTCGGCACGACGTATTCCATCGGTGGCTGGGCCGCCGCGGGAGCGAGCGCGACCTTCGTCGCGTGGTTCCGAAGCCGACGGCTCGCGATCGCGATTCCGCTGGCGGTGACACTGATTGTCCTCGCCTTGGCGATCGCGCTGAGGCCGGAACGCATCCTCTCCCACTTCGACGTGACAGCGCCGTCCACATCCGGGCTGAGAATACTACTCTGGCAGTCGTCGATCGCGATGGCGCTCGATCATCCGTGGTTCGGCGTCGGCCTGGACAATTTCCTGTATTTCTACGATCCGGCTCGAACCGATCGGCCGTATATGTTGCTGGCGGCCTGGCGCGAATCGAGCCTGTCTCATCCGCACAATCTCTTCCTCGACTGGTGGCTGTCGCTTGGCATCGGCGGGTTACTCGCGCTGTTCTGGATCCTGGTTCGACTTAGCCGTTGCGGTATCGCGGCGATCCGACGCGGCGGCGAGGAGCGTTGGCTCGCGATCGGGATCGTCGGCGCGATGCTGGCCTCGGTCATTCACGGATCGATCGACAACGGGTACTTTCTGCCAGATCTGGCGATCCTATGGTGGACACTCGCGGCCATGCTGGCCGGGATCGCCGAACGCGACAGCGGCGCCACCGTGGGGCAATCGCGCTCGGCGCCTTGAGTCGGCCGGTGTCCATCGAGCCTCCGACCGGAGTATTGATTGCGGCGACCGAAACACCATCGAACGGTCGCGATGGACTACCCGATCAGGAGTCGGTCGCTCGTCGCGCGACCGCCAGGCATTCGCGGCACGTGATCGCCGCCAGAGCGTCCGCGCGGTCGACCGGGCCAAGATCGCGCCAGACGTGGCCGCGGCTGGTGCCGGCCGTTAGCTGACGGCCACAGAGCGTTTTATAGGGATCACTCGGCGAGACACGAACGCGATAGGAATGGGTCGTCGCGCCGCTCGGCGCCAGATGCTCGATCAGGCCGAGAGCCCGGCCGGAGCTCACGCCGTCTGGGCGGAGGAGTGATCCGACATAAGCCATCCGGTCGTCTGGCGCAAGAAAGTCTTGATGTCGTCTTCGGTCCCGCCGCCAGACCCGCCCCACTCGAATTTGTGAATTGTTGCTTGGTCCGGCGACGGGCGGGCAAACGCGATGTGGATGGCGGCCAGCGGCGAAGCCGTGATGCCCCGCATGCCAATGCGCATCGGCCGGACGTAAACGACGATGCTAGCGCCGGCGTTCGTCGTGGCGAAGCTGCCCCACGTCTCTTTCGCCCGATCACAGATGAGCGTCGCGGTCGGCGAAGGCAGAACGATGCTGACTGATCGCTGCAGCGGGAATCGCACGCGATCGAACGATGGCATTATGTTGCCCGGATGGTAGTGCACCGCCGACCGCGACACCACGACGACTCGATCCGATTCTCACGAAATTCCTATACTCGAGGTCTCCGACGCGGTGGGGGGCTGATGCCGCCGAGCGACTAGAGGGCCTTATTGAATGGCCATTTCGCGGCGCGCTTCTTCCGCGAGGCGTCGACTCGCTGGCGCAGCGCGGTGACGAGACGGACATACTCGACTTGAAACCGTTCGAGGTCGGCGCGTCCCTCCGACATGAGTCCCTGGACCGCCTTCAGCTTGTTCAAGTCGCCGGAAATGCCGAATTCGATGAGGACACGGCAAACCGCAACGTGCTTGTCGAGCCAGATGTTGAAGAGCGACTGGCAGTCCTCGCAATTCGGCGGCGGCTTGAGCTTCTCGAGCTTGTCCCGTATCTCCTGAAACGCGGCGAGTTGCTCCGTACCGATCTGGTCGGCCTGAGGCTTCACCATCGCGACTGGGCGGTTTCGCACGTCCTGGATGAGGATGCCAATCTGACGCACCCAGATCCGGCGCGAATCGGTCGCCTCGGTCACGATGGCCCGAAGACCCGTCAGATAGTTGGCGAGTTGGCGCGCCGGCGACAGCGCCTCACCGGCAGCCCGGGGTTTGCGCGATGGTGGCGCAACGGATGCGCTCGGCGTCTCTCCCGCGGTCGGATCGGGGCGTGGCTCGGTCACGTCGGCACGCTCTCGGGTCGCGGCGCGGCCACGGCGTGGCACATCAAGTCGCCCGCGGCCGCGAATCGCATGCGCGGGCGATTCTCGTCAGATTCGCTGGCGGCCAGCTTGCGCCGACCCTCCGTCAGTTCGGCGAGAGAGACCCGCTCGACGCCGACATCGTGCCAGCCCATGCCGACCAGATAGGCTCCAAGCCGGCGCGCTTCGACCGGAGTCCAGGTCATGGCGATCGTCAATTCACCGGCCTCATACCCTGCCGGATCGACGTGCCGTGTGATTTCATAGGTATTGCCATCGGCGCGTCCGGCCCACACGAGGCATCGGTGCGCAACCAGTGGCGTCGGTTCGGCCACGGCGCGATTCTACGTGGCGGTGTGCCGCCTGTGTCGGGGTTTCTTTCGCGTCGTGTCAAACAACCGTATGAAAGCGGTTGTCGAAACGCAACTGATGCGCCGGGACTACGGTCGGCGCGCGCGTGGGCCGCCAGGGCGGACACTCGTAGCCGAGCGACGAACCGCGGCCTCGCGACGGTCGAGCGCGAGCAGCAGTCCGTTGATGATCGCCCACGGACGCGGTGGGTCGCCCGGGATGTAGACGTCAACCGGGATGCAGCGATCGACTCCCCCGGCGGTCGCGTAGGAGCCGGCGGTTACGCCGCCGCCGCACGCGTCGGTGCCGAGTGCGACGACGATTCGCGGCTCCGGCGTGGCGTCGTAGGTGTGCCAGAGTGCCGGCGCGAGGTTTCGCGTGACCGCGCCGGTGACGAGCAGGAGATCGGCGTGCCGAGGCGAGGCAACGAAGTCGATCCCGAGTCGCTGAACGTCGTAGACCGGTCCGAGCAAGGTGCTCATCTCCCAGTCGGCGCCGTTGTCCGAACCGGCGTCGACGTGTCGGATGTGGAGAGAGCGACGGAGCGTCGCCGCGACGCGCTCGCGGAATCGCGTGGCCAGTTCATCGACCTCAAACGCCGCATCACCGTCGGCACGGAAGATCGTCTGGCGCACGAGATCGAAACGATTTCGAGTTGCCAGATCGTCATCCGACGCGATCGTAATCGCGCCGGTTGGACAGGTTTCGGCACACAGCCCGCACATGACACAGGCGGCGAGATCGAGGCGCCACTGCCACGATTCGCCATCGGTGGCATACGACAAGGCGGGGGTCGGACAGGCGTCGGCGCAGGCGCCGTGGCCGCGACAGAGGACCGGATCGAGCACCGGGATTCCCCGCGCGTGCGGTGGCATTACGATCGGACGCTTCGGGAAATCCACAGTCGCTCGGCCGTTGCGCAGTCGCTCGATCAGCGTCTTCAACATCGCGCTATCGATCCGTACAGGCGTAGCAGAGCTCGAAGCTCTTGTTGATCAACGGAAAGTCGGGCACCAGGTTGCCCGGAGCCGTCAACGACACGAGCGGCCAGTTGGCGAACGACGCCGACCGGATGCGCAGGCGATCGATCTTGCCCGATGCGTCGATCCGCAGCCAGTGCGTGAGGAGTCCGCGGGGCGACTCGACGACGCCGATTCCGGTACGCGGTTGGCCGGAGTTCGACGGAACAGCGTTTCGATAGAGACCCGTTGGCGGCGACTCCAGCAGCGTCTCGATGAGATCGAACGAAGTCAGGGCCTCGTCGAGACGCTGGCGAAAACGGGCCAGGGTGTCGCCCTCGGTCTGCGTCGGCACTCGGACAGGCAGACTACCGTAAGCGCCGTAGGGGCGGTCGCGCCGCACATCGCGATCGACGCCAGACGCCCGCGCGGCAACGCCAACAGCGCCGAGGCCGATCACGGCGTCACGCGTGAGAACGCCGGTGCGGGTCATTCGGTCGACGATGCCGTTGGCGGTCAAGACGAGATCGCGGAAATCGCGCAGGTCGCTTCGCCAGATCCGAATGTCGCGCCAGAGGTCGGTCAGGGTATCCGATGGCAGGTCCCGGCGAAGCCCGCCAACTGCAATCGCGCCACGCCCGAACCGATGGCCGACCAGCGCGTCCAAGCGTCGCTGGACGGCCTCTTTCATGCGAGCGCCAGCCATCGTCCCGAGGGCGAACCCGCCGCCGGCACACATGTTTCCGGCGTCGCCGAGATGGTTGTAGAGGCGCTCCAGTTCGAAGAGAAGAGCCCGGCCCCACTCGGCTCGTGGCGGGACGTCGATGCCGAGAGCCTGCTCGGCCGCAATCGAGAACGCGCCGGCGTGTGAGACGGTGCACGCGCCGCAGGCACGCTCGGCAACGACCAGGGCCGAGTCTAGCGGACGACCTTCGGCGACCTTCTCGAGGCCTCGGTGCGTGTAGAAGAGTTGCGCATCGAGATGGAGAATGGTCTCGCCAACGGCGGAAAAGCGGAAATGACCCGGTTCGATGATTCCGGCATGGATCGGACCGACCGGAATCTCGACGACGTCCTCGCCGGCGACGGTGCGCGCCGCGAACGTGTCGTGCCGGGGCATAGCTGGCACACGCGACGGGTCGAAGTCCTTTCGCAGGGGATAGAGCCCGTCGGGCCACTCCGCGCGTAGGACCAAACCGCGAGGATCGGGATGGTCCTCCGGCACGATGCCGAGAAGATCGCGCTGCTCGCGCTCGTCCCAATGGACCGCCGGGACGAGTGCCGCGATCGAGGGATAGCGCGGCGACGTACCGTCGAGACGTGAGGCAATCGTGCGCGTGACGCCGCCGGCATCAAGTACGACGCGAGTCGCGAATCCGCCGTCGGTCGCGCGCTCGTCAGCGCCGACCAGCGTCAGAAGGCTCGCGCCAGCCTCGACCTCGGCGGCGACCCGCGATGCGAGGTCGGAAGGGGTGACCCAGACCTCGTTCACCGCGCCGGCGCCAGGACGCGAGCCGCCGTGACGAGCGCCTCGCCGAAAGCGGGCGGAATCCAGAGTCCCAGGATCACGAGTGGCACGAGCGGAGCGGTGATGAGAACGCGTGTCTGCCAAGCTTCGGCTCGGACGAAGGCCGGGCGCGGTTCGCCCAGCGCGACACGGCCGACGTGAAACAGGATACCGACGAAGATGAGGCCGATGCAGGCAATGAGGACCGTCGTCGCCACGCCGTAGCCGGCGGTAAAGCCCGCCCGCAGGATACCGAACTCGCTGACAAAGAGGCCAAACGGCGGGGCGCCACCGATCGCCAGGACGCCGACGAGGAGGAGCGCACCGCTGACCGGGAGGGCGCGGGCGGCGCCGCGCATGCGGGCCATCTCGTGCGTACCAAACCGATTGACGAGATTGCCCGCGGCGATGAACGCGAGCGTCTTGCCAATCGCATGGACAACGATGTGAAGGATTCCGGCGACCAGGGCGAGTTCTCCGCCGATCCCAATCGCGATCGCGATGATCCCGACGTGCTCGATCGAGGAGTACGCCAGAAGCCGCTTGAGGTCATGTTGCACCAGCACGAAGGGCACCGCGACCGCGGCCGACAGGACTCCGAACCCGATCAATAGCGCCGACGGGAAAGCGGCGCCGAGGGTACCGACTGCGATCGCGTGGACGCGCATGATCCCGTGGAGCGCGCAGGGAAGCAGGACGCCCGACAACATGGCCGACACCGGCGTCGGCGCCTGCGAGTGCGCGTCCGGCAACCACGTGTGGAGCGGTGCGAAGCCGGCCTTCGTCCCGAAGCCGACGACGACGAAGATGAACGCCAGACGCGTCAATTGAGGATCGAGCGAGGCGGACGTCGCCATGAGCGCCCGCCACGAAAGTGACTCCTCGCCATGTCCGGCCGCGCTTCCGGCGGCATAGAGAAGCAGAACGCCGAAGAGAGCGAAGCTGATGCCGACCGTGCAAATCAAGAGGTATTTCCAGGCCGCCTCGAGCGCCTCGCGCGAACGATAGAAGCCAACCAGCACCGCTGACGCGAGGGTCGTCGCCTCGATCGCGGCCCAGATCAGCCCGAGGTTGTCGGTCACGAGAGTACCGATCATCGTCGCGACGAACAGATGAAACCACACGTAGAAAGCGCGCGCCTGGCGCTCGGGAATGCGGAGGGCGAGGATGTCGGCGCGGACTTGCCCGATCGCGTAGAGCGACGCCAACCAGGCGACCACCGCGACGAGGGCGATGAGGATGCCGCTCAGGGCGTCTACGTACAGGAATACGAACTCGACTGGCCCACTCGACACGACGATCGACCCAATGACAAGCGCGACGCATAGGAATGCCGTCGAACCGACCGCCTGGGCCGGGCCGAGCCAGCGACGCGGCGCAACGAGCGTGAGGCCGACGTTCGCGGCCGCGACCGCCAACAGCGCGAGTACGATCATCGATTGCCTCGGATCGGGCGTTCGCGCAGCTTCGCCATGAGTTCGGCATCGATGCGTCCATCGAACTCGATCGTCATCCAACCGGTCATCACGGCCATGAGTAACACCGCGACCAGCAGGTCGAATGCGACCGCAAACTCGACCGCGAGAGGCAAGCCGCCGGTGGCGACGAGCGCGGCGAGATAGATGCCGTTCTCCAGCATCAGGAGGCCGAGGACCTGCGACAGAACCTTGCGTCGAACGACCATCGCCAGAAGGCCGATCAGCATAAGTCCGATCGCAATCGGCACCGGATGGCCGATCGCGTCGGGACCAGCCGGTGCGAGCGGGCCGGCCGCGACATACCCGCTCACGGCCAGAACGAGGCCGACCACGAGCGTGTAGCGGTCCGGCACGACGCTGGCAACCTCTCGCTTGAGCCGAACGCGCTCAAGCGATCGGAGCAACACGAGTGGAGTGACCACGACCTTGACGACGAAGGTGAGGCCGGCCGCGATCCAGGCGTGCGGCGTGCCGAGATCGATCGCGACAAGCACCGCGATGACAGTCAGAATCATCGACTGGAGGGCGAGCGCCACCGTTCCGGTCGCGAGATCGCGGATCAGAAGGCTGCCGATCGCGATGACGAGGATCGCCGCCGCCAAACGGTCGACGCTGCCGGCCAGGAAGCCTGGGTCAAGCACGGTCAGCCACCGAGCGCAACCCGGGCCAGTATTGCGCCACCGCCGAGAGCGACGGCCGTGGCCATGATTTCGCGGACACGCAGAATGCGTAGCTTCGCGTTTGCCGACTCGATGACGGCCAGAACCAGGCCGAGCGCGATCAGGCGCACGGCCCACGCCACGAACGCGACCGCCGGTGAATCGAGCATCCCGATCGGAAGAATGAGGACACCGACGAGCGACAGGATCGCGAGTTGTTTGATCTGGCCCGCGTAGGCGATCAGGCCGAGCGCCTGACCGGAGTATTCGAGAGTCATTCCCTCGTGCGCCATCGTCAGTTCGAGGTGGGTATCCGGGTTGTCAACTGGAACGCGACCCGTCTCGGCGACCGCCACCAGCAGCAAGGCGACGAAGGCCAACAAGGAGGCCGGTCCGAAGGCGCCAAGCCCAGCCATTTCGCGAGCGGCGACGATTCCGTCGAACGACGTCGTACCGGCGCCAAGCGCAATCGCGGTCAGGGCGCCAATCAGGGCTGGTTCGACGACCGCGCCGATCGCGATTTCGCGGCTGGCGCCCATTCCGGCGAAGTTCGACCCCGAATCGTACGCGGCCAGGACGAGCGCAATGCGACCGAGGGCGAGCAGGCCGCCAAAGAGAATCGCGTCGCCGAAACGCCACTCCACGATCGCGATCGTGGGAACGAGTGCGCTCGCGGCGATGGTCGTGCCGAAGAGCACCCACGGCGAGGCGTGAAAGAGCCAGGTCGCCGATTCGGGTACGACCGATCCCTTCCGCGCGAGCTTCCAGAGATCGAAGTACGTCTGCGTGATCGGTGGCCCGACGCGACCCTGCGCAAACGCCTTTGCTTTCTTGATGACGCCCTGCAACAACGGGGCGGCCACCAGCGACAGAGCAACCGCAATCGCGGAATCAGGCATCAGCGCGCCAAGGCCAGCAAGATGACGAGGGTGGCGAACATATAGAGGAGGTAGAGCCGGATGCTACCACTCTGGACAACGCGAATCTCACTGGCGATGCGGCGGACCAATGAGACGGTCGGAACGTAGAGCGCCGCTTCGATCAGTGACGGCGTGTGGGAATGAGTGCGCAACGCGGCCGGGAAGAACGGCGCGCGCCCCCAGATCGGCTTGACGACGCGTTCGGTCCGCAGGAAACGGCGGAAGAACAGCCTCGTCGTCTCGGCGGCTGCCGTGCCGGTGTACTGCATCCTCACGCTGGCGTCGAAGCCACAGACCCAGAGCGGTCCGACCCGGCGCGCGACGGGGCCGGCCAGACGGAGAAGCAAGGCGGCACACGCGGCCGCCGCCAGCGCCAGGATCATCGCCAGGATGGGCTGGACCTCAAGCGACGGCACGGACAGGCCGAACACCGGGCGATCGAGTGCGACGAGCGTCGGGAATCCGAGGACGGCAACCGCGGGCGCCGCGATCGCCGTGACTGGGTTGGGGAGCAGACCGATTCCAAGGACGAGGATGGCGAGCATGACGAGCGCGGCCCGCATCGCGCGCGGCGCCTCGACGGCATTGCTCGCGCCAGGCGATCGCGGCGCGCCGAGGAATGCGATCGCGAACGCACGGGCGAACGCCGCGACGGCCAGACCACCGGTCAGGGCAACCGCGACCGCGCAGATCCAGGCGACCAGAACGAGGAAGCCGCCAGCCGTTCCAAGTGCGATGATCGACTGAAGGAGCATCCATTCCGCCCCGAACAAAGCCAGCGGAGGCAGTCCAGCGATCGTGAGCGCGCCGATCAGGAAGAGCGCACCCGTCCACGGCATTGTTCGGTTCAGTCCACCCAGCCGGTCGATGTCGCGCGTGTGTGCGGCCTGATCGACCGCGCCGGCCGCCAGAAAGAGGAGCGACTTGACGAGCGCATGCCCGAGAGTGTGGAACAGGGCGGCCGCGATGGCCAGACTTGTGGCGACGCCGACTCCGGCTGTCCGAGCGACGATCGCGACGCCCACGCCAAGCAGGATCAAACCAACGTTTTCGATCGTCGAGAACGCCAGCAGCCCCTTCACATCGCGCTCGATCGCGGCGTACAGTGCGCCGACGAGCGCTGAGAGTGCACCGATCACGAGCGTCGCCCAGCCAACCCAGGCGAGTTCGTCACCGCCGGGCAGGACGACCAGCCGCAGGAATCCGTAGATCGCGGTCTTCACCATCACCCCGGACAGGAGAGCCGAGACGTGGGCCGGCGCGACCGGGTGAGCGCGGGGCAACCACGCGTGCATCGGCGCGCCACCAGCCTTGGTAATGAGGCCGATGAGTAGCGCCGCCACGACGAGGTGGCGCGCCAGCGGATTGAGCGAACGGAGTCCATCCGTCAGACCGGCCAGCGACGTTTCGCCCGACGCTGCCGCGACGGAGAAGAGCCCGCTGGCGACGAATGCCGCGCCAAGATGCGCCATCGTGAGATAGACGAACCCGGCTCGCCGCACATTGGCGTGATCGTGCTCGTGGATGACGAGCCCATAGCCCGCCAGCGACATCAGTTCCCAGGCAAAGAGAAACGAGTAGATATCGCCGGCGACGAGGGTCAGGCACATCGCGGCGACGAATCCGCAGTAAAGCGCGACGAGGCGGCCCCCGCCGTGGGCGTCATAGGCGCGCGCGTAGCCGATCGCCGCGATCGACACCGGCGTCGACACGAGTGCGAGGATGAGGAGGAAGTACGCCGACAGAGGATCGACGCGCAAGACGATGTCGAGGCCGGGCAACGGCGACGGTAGACGCGCCGATACGGAGGCGGACTCGGTTAATACGCTCAGGGCGCCCCACGCGCCGGCGGCGCTGGCCAGCGCCGCGCTACCGTAGCCAACGACGCGGGCAGTACGAACAGAGCCGCTCAAGGCAAGCGACACGACGCCGATCGTGGCGAAAACCCCAGGCAACCACAGCAACAGATCCGGGCCAGACATGGCCAGGGATAGCACCCTCACGCGATTGTACCCGAGCGTTAACGCCCTGGCCGGGCCAAGCCTATGCTACACGAACTCGGACCACGCCGGAGCCAGACTGGGCGCCGCTAGATCGTGGCGGCGATTAGCTGAGCGACCAACGTCTCGGCGGGACGGAAGCCGTGATTGACCGCCAGGAGCCCACGATGCGGATCGACGATCGCGGTCGAGGGAATGGTCACGACTCCGGCCCAGGCGGCCAGATCGGGATCGCGCGCGGCGTCGACTGCGACGACGTTCAGCCGTTCGCGCCACTCGCGGACCTTGGCGAGAGCGGCGCGCTGGGCGGAGCACGCCGCGCAGTGCGGGCCAAAGAAGTACAGCACCGTCGGAGCACCGGGATCATCGACCGACAGCGCGCGATCGAGCGGCCGACCGATCCGCGCGGCGTCACGGCGAGCGAAGAAGGCGCGCGTAGCGACAATCGCGACTGCGACGATGGCGGCGAAGGCGATCAGGAGGACCACGCGTTCGCTCACGAGGCGGCCGTCGTCGCGCGGCGAAACTGAAGGACGACGAAGCAGAGCGCGCAGAAATCAACTGCCGCGTCGAGGGCAACCATCACCGTGATCGCGCCGACCAGGCTCCACGCGACCACCGCGGCCCCGCCCGCGAGGAGCATCGCGCCAGCCACGATCTGAATGGCCCCACCCAGGACGCGGGCGATCCGACGGGTCGCGCGGTCCTCCGCGACCATGTTCGGGCGCAGAATCCCGCGCGGCTTCAGAACGACGTGGTAGAAGAGTCGAATCAGATCGACCTCATCCCAGTATCGGCCCGCGATCATCAGCAGCCCGGCCCCGATCATGATCCAGCCGCCGGCGGCGCCGTCGATGAGGAACGCGATCGCGCTCAGCAGGACGACGCCCCACTGGTGGACCTTGCGCGCCGTACTGTCGAAAAGCTCGCCGCTCGCGTCCATCCCGCCTCCGGTCATTCCGACTAACGTGATTGTAATTGATGGGTTATAGCCGATCAAGTAGGTCAGGATTGCACGATCCTCCGCGATGCTCGGGTGCGCTTTCGCCTCGCTGGAACCCGATCCTGGTGCGAAATGGCGCGCAAGTCTGGCGCTTGACCCGGGTCGACGCAGTACGCTTACGTTGTGCCCGATGACGTCTGCGCGAACTGCATGTGCGAGTTGATCAGCGATTGCTGCGGTGAGTCGCGGCCGTACGTCGTCGACGACATCGCCTACTGTTGCGAAGCGTGCGCGGAAGACGGCGTCTGCGACTGCGGCTGCGTCGCATCGTGGGCGGAAAGCACCGCGTCAGCCGGAACGTCTCCCGGACCGAGTGCCGCGGAGAGGCCGTGAGTCCACCGCGACGCGAAGGTGCGCCGCCAGTCATTCCGGATCGCGCTTGACCGGCTGCTCAACCCGGCATCGTCATCGTCGGGTCCATTTCCACGAGCCGGGATTGCGCCTCCGAGCGGCCAAGTTTGACGACCGTCACCGCGGCCACCACGCCTAGGACGACCGTCACGCCAATCAGGCCGTTGATGCCGGCGAGCGAGGCGGCCGGCCCGGCAAGCGCGCCACCGAGCAATTGCCCGACCGATAGAAGGACCGAATAGAGGCCCATCACGGCGCCACGATCCGACGGGCGCTCCTCGGCGATTTCGGCGAGGTACGCCAGAGCGGCCGGCGTGAATCCGCTTTCGACGAAGATGGCGACGGCCAGAATCGCGAAGAGCGCGAGCATCGTCGTGCGTTCCTGACCGGCCGACTGACGGTTGATGATGAAGAAGATCGGCGTCGAAGCCAGCAAGCCAGCCACGCCGATGAGGAGGGTCGCCTGCCGGCCGATCCGAGGCATGACGAACCCCCAGGTGATCGCGCCGAGCGTGAAGACGATGCCGAACGCCATGAACGCCACACCGATCTGGCCAGGCCGGAACCCTTGCATCAGGAATTGACTCGGATCCGGCCGTCCGGATGCGAGGAACGGCGCGACCGCGAACCACGATCCGAGGACGGCGTTGGCGGCCAGCCAGGCCGGGGCAAAGCGCAAGATGCGCCCGGACGCGACGCGGCGAAGGGTCGCGAAACCGGGATGGTGGGCGGCGTCGCGCGAGGTCTTGACGTCACGCACTGGGAGGAAGAGAAGGAGCGACACGAGATAGACGATCGCGAGCAAGGTGAACGCGGTCGTGCCAAAGGAATCGTACAAGCGACCGCCAAGCGCGGCGCCCGATGCCAGACCAACGACCGTCGCGGCCTCGTACAGGCCCATCACGCGACCGCGCGAACGCTCGGACGACGCGGTGGCGGCGGAGAGGAAGCCGAGCGTGGCCGGCGCCGAACTGGCAGTCGACAGGCCTTCGAGGACCCGGACGACGATCAGAATCGGGATAATTGACGTGAACCCGAGCATCTGGATCGCCACACCGCCGAAGATCGGCCCCAGAATCATGAAGAGCTTGCGGCCGCGCCGGTCTGACAGCGCGCCGAAGATCGGCGCACCGACGAGCTCGGCGCCATAGAAGGTGATCGCGATCAGCGCGGCCAGACTGGCCGTAACGTCGCTATCCGATCGGCTCTTGATCCCAAGAAACGTCGGGATGATGATTCCGGCGCCGTATGATGCGCACCGCAGCACGAAGGTACCCGCCAGGGCGAAGACGAGCGAACGCGTCTGCGACACCGGCATCAGGATAGTATGGGGTGCCACCCAGACGCGTGCGCGGGTGGGCGCGGAGGCGACGATTCAGAACGACGACGCGGTCGCGGGCAAGGTCCCCATCGAAAGCGGGCCGCTTGTACGCGACGCGGATCTCGTGGCGCTGGCTCGCGGCGGGGATCGCGACGCCCTGGGCCGTTTCGTCGAGCGGTACCTGGGTCAGGTCTTTGATTTCGCGATCCGCTCGCTGCGCGATCGAAACGCGGCGATCGCGCTGACGCGTGGCACGATCGTCGAGGCACTGGCGGAGTTCACGTCCCCGAGCCGGTCGGCCACCGCGGTAAGCGCGGCCGGCGAGGTCTTCGGGATCGCACGCGTCCTCGTCATGAAATGGCTCGAGGCATCGGGCACGCTTTCGACCGCGATCGAGATCCCGGCCGATGAGGCACGCCGATCCGTTTTCGAAGGGCACGAGCCTGGGTGGGCGCTGAGCGCGACGCAGGCGCAATCGGAGCGAGAGGCCGCCGCGATCGCATGGAGGGCCGCCGCCGAGTTGCCGGCCTGGCAGTACGTGGTCCTCGATATCGCCACCCGTCATCGATTGGATGCGACCGACCTATCAATCGCCTTGAACGCGCCGGCCACGGTCGTTCACGATCTGGTGGAAAGCATTGCCGCCGACCTGGACGCGCGGGCGCGCCATCACCTGTCGGCCACGATCGGTGTTGGACGATCGCCGCGCGACCTCTTTTCCATCCTGGCGCCGGTTGGTTTGCCGATCGAGCTTCGCAATGGGATTCAGCGCGAGGTCATCGCGAACTGGCCCGATAGCGTCCGATCAGGTCCGCCCGAACTCCCGCCACCGCTGGCGCCGACCTCACCCGGCCGCGACGAGCCGCGAAGCGAGGAAGGACCGGCGCCATCGCAGTACGTTGGATCGCGCGCGGCGCATGACCTTCTCGAACGGACGCGCGGTCAGCGTCTGGATAGCGAAGCGGAGTCGCGCCGTGCCGAGGACGAGACGCGCGCGCGACTGGATGAGAGCGCCCAAGCCCCGATTACGATCGATCGACCGGTTCCCCTGCGCGGCTTTGACGGCGGCGAACTGTTCAGCCGTCTCGTCGTCGGACTGATTGTGATCGCGATGCTGCTGGTTGGCATTCTCGTCGGCTTGGTCGTTGCGGGAGTCCTCACGCCCGACTCGCTCCGGGAGACCTTGTTCGGCGGATAGCCGACACCCGACAGACCAACGGGCTCGGGACGCCGACCGATTCAGATGGCCGTGCCTACTCGGAGCATTGGCAGTGCCCGTCACGATCCGGCACGACACCACAGGCGGGACAGGGATGATTCGGGCGCGGCAACGGGCGAAGATGTGGTCGACCGGCGAACTCGCGGACGCGGGCGACGTGATCGTCGGCCGGCCGGATCGTGATCTCGGCGCCACGCCGCGCCACGGCCCGGGAACGCGCTTCGCGGTCGACCAAGCTGACGAACTCGCGTCCCTCGCAATCGGCGCAACGCGCGGTCACTGGAACGGTCTGGCCCTCGGCGAGGCGCGCCCGTCCGCGTGGACCGAGGACATACACAATCGGCCGGTCGGCGTTCGTCCGACGACAGCGGTGCGGCAGTTCGATCTCGAACGCATCCGATGGGCAGTGAATCGTGCCGGCGGTATCCATCGTCGATGCATCGTACCGCGTTATGGTGTGAAACGCCGCGCCGGCGATCGCGTTATGGCATTCGGTGAGCCGCGCGAACCTGGCCCGCCGCGTCACGGCGCGGCAGGGCGAACTACTCGGTCTGCTTGCCCGGGGGCACACGCTGTCCGCCGCCGCGGCAGCTCTCGAACTCTCTGAGCGGCGTGCGGCCGACGATCTGGCCTGGGCTTGCCGACGGCTACGGGTTCGCGACGGCGCCGAGGCGGTCGCGATCTGGGTTGGCGGTAGCCTAACCGCGCCAGTGTGATGCCCCGGCGCGGCACGGCGGGATACTATGGCCCGACACCGCGCCGGGAGGAAATCGAATGACTGAAGTACGGACGTCCGGGGCGGCCCTGGCCTCGCGGCTGACCGCCACGATGACGCTGACAGTCGGGCAAGCGATTGTCACGTTTCTCGCCGCGCAGTACAGCGAGCGCGACGGCGTTCGCCAACGACTCATCCCGGCGATGCTCGGCATCTTCGGCCACGGTAACGTCGCCGGACTGGGACAAGCGTTGGCGGAACGCGGTGGCGCCCTGCCATACCACCAGACTAGGAACGAGCAGTCGATGGTTCACACCGCCCTCGGCTACGCCCGAGCGATGAATCGGCGCGCCACGCTGGCGTGTACATCGTCGATCGGTCCCGGAGCGACAAACATGGTCACTGGCGCGGCCACCGCGACGATCAATCGACTGCCGGTGCTTCTCCTGCCGTCCGACTACTACGCGACGCGCCACCAGGGTACGGTTCTGCAGCAGCTCGAGCACCCGGGCGAAGCGGATGCCAGTGTCAACGACTGCTTTCGACCCGTCAGCCGATTTTTCGATCGGGTTGGGCGCCCCGAGCAGTTGCTGACGGCGCTACCCGAGGCGATGCGCGTCCTGACGGATCCGGTCGAGACCGGAGCGGTGACGCTTTCGTTGCCGCAGGACGTCCAGACCATGGCGTACGCGTTCCCGCGACACTTCTTCGCCGAGCGAACGTGGCGGATCGAGCGACGCCCGCCCGACGCTGTGCGCGTCGCCGAGGCAACGCGACTGATCGCCAAATCGCGGCGCCCGATCATCATCGCCGGCGGCGGCGTGCACTACAGCGAGGCCTGGCCCGAGTTGCGCGCATTCGCCGAATCGGTCGGCATTCCAGTCGTCGAAACGTTCGCCGGCAAGGGCGCGATGCGCGAGTCGTCGGAAATGCTCCTCGGCGGCGGCGGCGTCAACGGCACGACAACGGCCGTCGAACTGGCGTCGTCGGCCGATCTGGTCATCGCCGCCGGCACGCGGATGAGCGACTTTACGACCGGTTCGCAGTCGCTCTTCCAGCATCCGGATGTCCGATTCATCGCGATCAACATCGTCCCCCGGGATGCGCACAAAGAAGGCGCGCTGCCGATTGTGGCCGATGCGCGGCTCGCGTTGGCCGCGCTGACCACCGCCGCGGCGGCGGCCAACGCGCGGACCGACTCCGCCTACCGCGATGAGATCGCGCGGGCACGCCGACAATGGGATGCCGTCGTTCGGGACGAGGCGGATCGAGCCTGGCCGGGTGAGAAGATGAGCCAGGGCCAGTTGATCCGGACGCTCAACGAGGTCGCGAAGCCCGGGGATTGCGTGCTCTCCGCGGCCGGCGGATTCCCCGGCGATCTCCAGAAGGTCTGGGACGCGACCGGAGGCCGCGATCTCTTTCTCGAATTCGGCTACTCGTGCATGGGCTGGGAAATACCGGCCGCGATCGGCGCCCGGATGGCCCGGCCCTCCGGTGAGGTATACGCGCTGGTCGGCGACGGCACGTATCTCATGAATCCGAGCGAAATCGTCACGGCGCTCCAGGAGCGCCTCAAGATCACGATTGTTCTATCGGACAATCATGGCTTTCAGATCATTCGGAGCCTGCAGATGGGTCGCGTCGGACACCACTTCGGGAACGAGTTCCGTGGCCGCGACGATTCTGGACGTCTGGAGGGGGCGTACCTGCCGATCGACTACGCGGCGAACGCGGCCAGCCTCGGCGCGCGCACCTGGCGAGCCGAGACGCCCGACCAACTGCGACGCGCGCTGGCGGAGGCGCGCAGCGCCGATGGTCCGTGCGTCATCATCGTCGAGACCGAGCCGCACCGCTACCTGCCCGGCACGGGCGCGTGGTGGGACATCTCGGTGGCCGAGGTGTCGACCGACCCGGCGACGAGCGCCCTGCGCGCGGAGCACGAGAAACTGCGCCGAGAGCGGCAGCGGCTGCATTTCTAGGTTGTCGAGCGTCGCATAAGTGGGAGCCGCCGGCAACTACAGTTGTGGGCAGCCCAGCGCAGTCGCCGACGCCGCCACCTATTCTACCACCCGTTGCAGCGGAGATCGGAGCCATTCGCAACGCGTTTGACTACGCACCGTCGTCGGGCTTCGTCGACCTCGCGTTTGGCGGGGACAACTTCGGAATACTGCCAACTCGACCGACCTGGGCCTTCCGGAAGGCCAAGGATCGCGCGTCATTTGAGATTGGGGTTGGCCCAATTGAGGCCAGTTCGGGGATCCCGTCAACCGTGGAAGCCATGACGGGCTGGCTGGCAGGGAAAGCCGCCGGTCGAGCGTTCGGCGTCCCAGGAACCGCATTGGCATTCGCCTCCACGTACGCGGAGGAGGTCGGACGGGACCATCCAGACGGCGAAGCCGCAGCGATCGCAATTGTGCGCTGTTCGACCCGGCAGGCATCTTCGAGGTTGAGACCGGCGGGGCACCGGCGAGCGTGAAGCGTTGGAAATCGCGCAAGTTGACCGGGATGACTGCCAGAATGGTCTGCGACCCGTGCAACACCGGGTGGATGAGCGATCTCGAGGCAGAGACGAAGGCCATCGTTGAGCCGATGACCTACGGGCACAGCGTCGTCCTGTCAGTCATTGACCAGTTGAAAGTCGCGAGTTGGGCCACGCAGATCGCCCTCTTGTTGCGGCATTCTGGCGCGCCCCGCCAGAACGAGTACTACCAACCGGGAGGCGGTCATTCGGCTGCACGGGGCGTTGCTCGCCGAGCAGAACGATGAATGGCTCGTGGGCCAGCGGTACTTCTTCGAGGGCTCGATGGCCAAGCTCTTGCGACCTCCGTCGGACACCACGCAACTCGCGTCGGGGGTGGCCGCCGGGTAGACATCGACAGAGAGGAGAGCACGCACAAATTCCACCACTTGACGGGACGTAACCCGTCCTTGCGACGCGTCGATTTGGCGCGTTGACCCTTCGTGATAAGCTGGCGAAGTGCTGGTGAAGGAAGACGCAAGACACCAGGTACGGATAATCCAACAGCTCCGGCGCCTCGACCAGGCGCTACCCGCGCCGACCCTTGAGCGACCAGAGGCGGCTCAGCGTGGGGTGCTCGTCCTACAGGTACAGGTCGGGGCTGGCTACACCTGGCGAGATCCGCCGCTGGAGTGAAGATCCTTCACACCGCCGATGTGCACCTCGGCGCCCCATTCAAGAGCCTGGGCGATCGCGGCCACGAGCAGCGCATGCAGTTGCGCACCACCCTCGGCCGTGTCGCGCAACTCGCGATCGATGAGCGCGTTGACGCGATGGTGATCGCCGGCGATCTGTTCGATGGCGATCGTCCGGTGAGCAGCCTGGTGGCGGCGGCGCGGCAGACGCTGCGTCCGTTGATCGACGCGTCGATTCCATTGGTCATCCTGCCCGGCACGCACGACTTCGCGGCCGGCAGCAGCCTATGGCGTGACATCGGCGAGTGGGCGACGGTGCTCAACCACGACCGACCAACACTGAGCCTGCCGGCGCACGGCGCGACGATCCATGCCCTGATCGGCCCGACCAGAACGATGGCCGGCAGTCCGTTCGCGTCGATGTCGCGCGACGATGCCCCGATCCAGATCGGCATCGGCCACGGCTCGCTGCACATCCCGAACCTGGTTGAGGAGGACGACACGCTGTTTCGCGATGCCGACATCGCGGCCAGCGGGCTGAACTACCTCGCACTCGGACACTGGCACGGCTTCCAAACGCGTCGCGTGCGTGAGACCAAGGTTTGCTATCCCGGCTCGCCGGAACTCATTGCGACCGACCAGATCGGGTCCGGCTTCGTCGCGCTCGCGACGCTCGCCGCCGGCAAACCGGCTCAGGTCGATCAGCGCAAGGTCGGCCGTCGCCGCTTCGCCCGCCACGACATCGCGGTCGATGGCTTCGACAGCACGACGGCGCTCCTCAAGGCGATCGAGACGCACGCCGACCCGGATCTCGTGTGCGAGATTCGGCTGACGGGTCATTGGGCCGATACCCTGCTGGCGAGTGAGACCGAGATTCAGCGCGAACTCGGCGGGCGATTCTTCCATTTGCGGGTGCGCGACGCGGCTCGACCGCGTCAGGCCGATATCGATCCGACAACGTTTTCCGAGGCGACCGTCATCGGCCGAACCGCCCGTTCGCTGGCCGAGCGCGCGGCCGCGGCCTCGACCGACGATGAGCGCCGTACCGTCGACGAGGCGCTGCGTTTGGCGGTCGGCGTCTTGCGAGGCGAGGACGTCGGCGCGTGATCGTCGAGAAGATCGCGGTGGAGCGCTTTCGCGCCCTCGCCGACGCGGAACTCACCTTCGCGCCGGGCCTGAACATCATTCGCGGTCCGAACGAAGCCGGTAAGAGTTCGGTCGTATTGGCGTTGCTGACCGCGCTGTTCACGCGCGCGAGCAGCGCCGCCATCGACGTGAAGGAGATGCGCGCCTGGGGCGCCGAGCGCGCCATGATCCTGCGCCTCGATCTGCGCGATGGTGACGAACGCTTCGAATTGACCCGTGATTTCGAGGGCCGCCGCCAATCCTTGCGCCCCCTTCCGAATGGCGACGCACTGAGCGACCCAAACGCGATCGAGCAGCACATCGTCACAATGCTCGGCTGTCCGAGCGCGTTGTTCTTTCAATCGACCGCCTTCATCCGCCATGACGATCTGGCCCAGATCGACCGGGACAAGAACGCGCTTTCCCGAAAGCTTCGCGACCGCGCGACCGGGTCAGACGAGATCGGCGTCGAGGCGGCGCTGCAACGACTCAAGGATCACCGGACGTACGTCTTGCGTGGAGTCGATCGACCGGCACCGAATAACCCCGGTCCGCTTTCAGTGCTGCGCGAACAGAAGGAAGCGTTCACGCGCGACCGCGCTCGCGTGGCAAACGCGACCCAGGAGCGGGTCCGAGAGATCGAAAGCCGAGACAATGCGCACGTCGCCGTCAGCGAGTGTGAGGCGCGTCTCGCCGAACGGCGGGCGGTTTCGGAGGTCAGCGAGCGCGTCTTCCGCGCCTGGGAGCGTCGGCAAGCATTGGCGGCCACGATCGACGCCCGAGACGAGATCGAGCGCCTCCGACCTCAACTCGGCGCCGACAGCGAACTCGATACTCTCCGTGCCTCGCGCGACGCGCAGAACGAGCAACTCGCCCACGCTCGCGGACTCGCGTTTGCCGCCGCCGAGGCGGCCGCGGCGCCGCCGCCACACCCGGCCGCGCCGCCGCCCATTCCGGCGCGCAGTCCCGCGATTTTGATCGCCGGCGGTGCCCTCGTCATCCTCGGCGCGATCGCAGCCTACCTGTTCGGCGTTGCCGGCCTGGTGGTCTCGATTGTGGGCGTGGCGCTAATCGTGATCGATCGCCGCGCCGCGCCAGCCCCGCTATTGGCCGCGCCACCGGCGCCGGAAGGGCCCCGGCGACCAGACGCCTCCGCTCAGTTGGCGGCCTTGCTGGCCGAGGCCGGTTTTCAAACGATCGACGACTTCGAGTCTTCCGTCGCCGGTCTCACCGGACGCATTGGCGCCATCGAGCAGGCGCAGGCGCGCCTCGGCCAAATCATCGGCCGCGAGCCAACCACCGCGGCGCTGGACGAATTCGTTGCGCGGGCCCGTGAAGCCGGTCGCGAGCGCAGCGATCTGGCCGACCGTTTGGACGCCGACAAGGCGCGCGACATGCTTTCCGAGGTGTACGAGGCAGCCTATGGGGCAGGTGGCGGTGACGACCTCAGGGCTCCGCAGGCGCTGCAACGGCTCAAGGACGAGGTTACGCGCATCGGCAGCGAACGAGACCAGGCCCACGCCGCGGCCGCGCGCGCTGACGGGCGGCTCGAATTGCTCCCCGACGGCGATGACGACGCGCTCACGCTCGACGAGCGAATCGCGCAGGTCGATGAGGACATCAGCCGCTGGCAGCGCCGGCGCGCCGCGGTCGACCTGGCGATCGAGACAATCGAGACCGAGCAGCGGGCGCTGCTGCGCTCGGTGGCCAGCGAAATCGAACCGATGGTCGCGGCGCGCCTCGCCCGGGCGACCGCCGGGCGCTTCACCGCCGTCTCGATCGACCCGAGCACCCTGGCCATCACCGTCACGCACCCGGCGAACGCGAACGATGTTCCGGCCGCGATGCTCAGTCGCGGCACGCGCGATCAGTTGTATCTCGCGGCCCGATTGGCGCTGGTCGATCGACTGTGCGGCGAGGCGCGTCCTCCGATTGTGATCGACGACGGCCTGATCGCGTTCGACGATGCGCGCGCGGCCGCGATGCTCGACGTACTTCGCGAGGAGGCGCGCGAGCGGCAGGTGCTGCTGTTCACCTGGTCGGACCGCTACGACGCCGCGGCCGAGCGCGTGATCGAGATGCGCGAAGGAGTCGTGGTCGCGGTGCGTCCGTGAGCGACGACGGGGAGGCCGCCACCCGGCTCGACGTGCGAATCGAATATGTACGCCCAGGCAACAAGGCTTTTGAGTGGCTGCAGCGCGAGATCGGTTCATTGCAGGGATCCGGATCGCTCGACGCGTTGACGGTGTTGGTGCCGAATGAGCCGGCCGGGATCAGCGTCCGACGCTACCTCGCCGACCGCGGCGGCTGCATCGCGGTCAAGACGCCGCGGCTAACCGAATTCGCCAACGAGCTGGTGAAACCAGTTCGTGAGGGTGGCTCGGCCGACTTATCCGCGATCCTCGAAGCCGCGATTGTTCGCCGCGCCATCGCGGAGAGCGACCGGACCCGTGGTGTTTCGCCGGGTGCTTTCGTGTCGCCGTTCGTGACGCTGTTCCGCGACCTGCGTCGCGCCGAGATCACGCCGACGGTCGACTCCACCGCGTCGCTGTCTTCCCGGGCCGCGGCGGAGGTGTTCGGACGGTTCCGAGCCAGGGCGGAGCAGTTCTGGGACCTCACCGCAATCGTCAACGCCGCGACCCGCGGACTCGCCGCCACAAGCCGATCCTGGCCGTCGCTACTTCAGCGCGGCGTGATTCTGTGGTTGCCGACGCGGGTCGATCCGTCGGATGCGCGGTTGATCGGCGCGATTGCCGCGCGCGGGGTGCCGGTGCGCGTCGCGCTGCCGTGGTTTGGCGACGCGCTCGAATCAGGCGACGCAATCAGTCGGGCCGCCGCGGCACTCCTGGTCGAGAAAACCGGGTGCGCCCTGCCACCCGAACCCGAGCCCACGCCGGGCGGCCACCTACCGCGCGCGCCGCGCGTCATCCGCGCACCCGACCCGACCGAAGAGGTGCGCGAGGTGCTGCGCGCCATCGCCGAAGACTTGCACGGCCCCGAGCCAACGCCGTTGCATTCGACGGCGATCCTCTATCGCCAGGCCGAGCCGTACGCCACGCTCGTACGCGACGCGCTCGACGCCGCGAGATTGCCCTGGGTGTCGTCCGAGGGACTGCCGCTGATCGAGACGCGGCCGGGTCGGGCGCTCATGACGCTGCTGGCGATGGCGCGCGACGACATCTCGCTCGACGCCATCATCGAACTGCTCGAGGCGCAACCACCGCCGTCCGCGGCGCTGCCCGACCTGCCGATCGCGCGCTGGATCGGTCTCGCCAGGATGGCGGCGGTCGAGCGCGGCGCCGCGCTCTGGCTCGATCGGATGGCGGAACTGGCGCGGCGCAAGTCGGCGCCACCTGACGAGGACGACGATTCCGAGCGCGCGATCGAGGCGCGCGAGGTTGCGCAGGCGGCGGCGCGCGACGCGCAGCGTATCGGTGAGTGGGTCGAGGCGTTCGACGCCGATCGACCTGGAAGCGAAGAGGTGCGACCGTGGTCCGCGTGGATCGAGTGGTTCACCGGCCTGCGTGACAAGCATCTCGGCGCCGCGGCGGATTGGGCGCCCGCGGCGTCATTGACTCCAACTGATTCGTCGCTGGATGGACCTGCAACCGCCGCGAATCTGTCCCCTCGCCCGCCGGAGCAACCCTCATTCCTGCCTTCTCCCGAAGCGAGAAGGGGGGCATCATCGGACAATATCGCGGCTCTCATCGACAAGTCGATCGCCGAACTCGCTCAGATCGCGCGGGTCGAGCCGACAACAACGCTGGTTGGCTTCATCGACGCATTGGACGGTGCGTTGCGTGGTCGGTCCTTGACCATGGGCCGACTCGGCGAAGGTGTCTTCGTCGGACCGAACGCGGCCGTGGCTGGCCTGCGGTTCGAGCGTGTGTATCTGCTCGGTCTCGTCGAGGGATCTTTCCCGCCAACCGCCCGGTTCGATCCGTTCCTTCCGCCCGGTGCCGACGGAAGCGGTGGGTTCGACCGCCGCGACCTTGCCCGGGCCCGCGAGCGGAGGGATTTCCTCGCGGCGATGGCCGCCGCTCCGGGTGGAGATGTGACTCTTGGCGTGCCCGATGCGTACGGGGGCCGCGCGGCACACCCATCGCGTTGGGCGCTCGAGGTTGCCGGGTCACGCCTCCCGCCGGAGCAGGCGCACGCACTCGACGCCGAGGCGTTTCGATCTCTATCGCACGTTTGGCTGAGGATCGTTCAGTCGCCCATCGCCGGGACGATGTACGCCCGGGCGCCAGCCGATCTCGAAGACCGTCGTCGCGGCGGCGGCGCGCGCTGGCACGCGAGCCATCTCGATCTGCGCGACTATCCGGTCGCACAGCGGGAGGATCTCCCGCTTAGGCGCGCGCTCGAACTGTCGCGGGCGCGGATCAATCCACAGGTGACGATCTACGACGGAGATCTGAGCCGCGTGGCCGCGACGGCGCGATTCGCCAGCGATCTGACCCGGCGCGAGCAGTCGGCCTCGGGGCTCGAAACATGGGCGACCTGCCCGTTTCGCTACTTCTTGCAGCGTGTGCTGCGGGTGCAGGCCCCCGATACCGAGGTGTCGCCCTGGCGCATCGACCCCCGCGTACGCGGCTCGATCGTGCACGGCGTGCTCGAACGGTACGTACGCCAGGTGCTGATCGGGGGCAGCGGTGGCAACGCCGAGGTCGATCGCGCGGTGCTGGGCCAGTGTCTGCGCGATGCCTTCAGCGAAATCGAGACCGAGTTTGGCTGCGCCGGGCATCCGCTGGCCTGGCTGCGACTCGAAGATGGCCTGGCCGCCGAACTCGCGGTGTACCTCGAACGGGATGCCGAATGGCGGGCTGACAACGCGGTCGCGCCACGCCACGTCGAATATCGATTCGGCCGATTTCATGATGCGGAGCGTGATCCGGTTGTGGTCG
Source organism: Chloroflexota bacterium (assembly GCA_004297775.1). Lineage (GTDB taxonomy): Bacteria > Chloroflexota > UBA6077 > FW602-bin22 > FW602-bin22 > FW602-bin22. The sequence goes on from SCUE01000029.1 coordinate 54,187, forward strand.
GACCGATCCGTTTTCGTGGTGTCATCGATCGCATCGATGTCAGCGATGACGGCAGCAAGGCGGTCGTAACCGATTACAAGAGTGGCTCAGCCCAGCCGTACCGTGAGTTGGAGGATGACCCGCTGCTCGGCGGCGAGCACGTTCAACTCGCGCTCTATGGCCTGGCCGCCCGCCAGATGTTTCCGGGCGCCACCGACGTGACCGCCGCGTTTGTGTTCCCACGATCGACCAGCGGTAGCGGCCGCGCCGGTGATCTGTCCTCCGACGCCGGTCTTGAGGCGCGGTTCAAGAAAGTGGTCGACGCGATCGTCGCCGGGGTGCGGGCCGGCGCATTCCCGCAGGTTGCCGGTGAGCCGACTGACCGGGGCGGGTCGCGCAGCTACGCTCACTGTGCCAATTGCGACTTCGATCGCATCTGCCCGGCCAGACGCGATCGAACTCTCCGAGGTGACGATCGGATCGGCCGCTTCCATCTCGCCCTGACGAGCGAGCCGTCAGCGTGAGCGATCGGCCGCCACCCGTCGATCAGCCGGCGCGCGACCGCCTGCGCCGCGACTTCGATTCCACGCTGTTCGTCGAGGCTGGCGCCGGCACCGGCAAGACGACCGCGCTGGTCGGTCGCATCGTCGCGATGGTGGCCGATGGACGACTCGAAATGGAGCGGCTGGCCGCGATCACCTTCACCGAACTCGCCGCGGCCGAACTCCGCGGGCGCATCCGGCGCGATGTCTTCGCCGAAAGCCTGAACAACCCATCCGTCGAGGCACAGGAACGGTGTCGGCGCGCCGCCGCCGAGGTCGATCTTGCCTCGATTGGCACGATCCACAGTTTCTGCGGCGCGCTACTTCGTTCGTACCCGATCGAGGCGCGCCTGCCGCCGACGTTTCGCGTACTCGACGATATCCAAACGCGTGTGCACGTCGAAGAGCGCGTCCGCGAGTTGTTCGACCAGATCGGCGCCGAGCCGCTGGACGGTCCGCGTATCACGGTGTTGCGTCGCGCCATGCGCATGGGGCTCGAACTCGAGAATCTGGCCGACCTCGCGCGCATCCTCGGCGACTCGCTCGATGCGCTGTCGGATGCGAGCCGGGAGCGGCCGACGCGGGTCGACGCGGTTGCGGTCGCGCACGAAGTCGGCGCGGACCTGCGGGCACTTGAGGACGAGATTCGCTACTGCAAAGTCGGCGTGGACGATCTGGTCGGCGCGATTCAGCGCTGTCAGGGCTATGCACGTCGGCTCTCGGCCGTGCGGGATGAGTCAATCGCGGTTGAGTTGCTCGATCGCTACTACGTCAAGAACGCCACTCGCGGCCAAAAGGGCAATTGGAGTAGCCGGCCCGACGGACGGAACGCTTGCGATGTGGTCAAGGAGACGTTCAAGAGTAAGAAGGACGCGTGCGAGCAGGCCGTCAAGGACCTGCGCGCCAACGCGATGATCGACGTGCTCGAGATGCTGCGGCCCTGGCTGCTCGATGAAGCCGAGCGGCGGCGGCGCGATGGTACTGCGACCTTCGGCGATCTGCTCTTGTGGGCGCGCGATCTCGTGCGTGATAGCGCCGAGGTGCGGCAGCAGGCGCGCCATCACTGGGATCGCGTCTTTGTCGACGAGTTTCAGGACACCGATCCGCTGCAAGCCGAACTCTTGTGGCGACTCTGCGCGTCCGAGGACACCGATGGACCGTGGGAACAGGCGTCGCTCACGCCTGGAAAAATGTTCCTGGTCGGTGATCCAAAGCAGTCGATCTACCGTTTCCGCCGGGCCGACATCGCCTTGTTCGATCGCCTGTATCGCGCCGCCGGTGACGACGAGCGCGTCGAATTGACGCAAAACTTCCGCTCGCTGCCCGAGGTGCTCCGCTGGGTCAACGCGCACCACGGCGCGCTGATGACGGAAATTGAGGGCGTCCAACCCGCGTACGCGCCGCTGCGGCCGCTCGATCTCGCCCATCCGGAGGGTCCGTGCGGCGTCTCGACCATCGGTGACGAGATCGACGCCAACGCCGGCGCGCGGCGCGATGTCGAGGCGGCCGCAATCGCGCACGTGGTCCGCACCGCGATTGACGAAGGCTGGCCGGTACGCGATGGCGCAATCACCCGCCCGGCCGAACTCGACGACGTGTGCGTGCTGCTGCCGACCCGCGCGCTGTTGCGCGCGCTCGAAGACGCCTTCGAGCGCGAAGGTCTGCCGCTACGCGTCGAAGGCGGCGCGCTGCTGCTCGAAACGCAGGAGGTGCGCGACCTGCTGAACTGCCTGCAGGCGATCGACAACCCGACCGACCAGGTCGCGCTCGTGGCGGCGCTACGCTCGCCAGCCTACGCCTGCACCGATCCCGACCTGCTCGCCTGGCACGAGGCAGGCGGCACGCTCGACTACCTGGCCGAGCAATCGGCGGATGTCCCGTCGGTCGCGACCGCCTTCGCGTCGCTGCGGGCCTTTCACGAAGCACGACTCACGCGGTCGGCCGCCGCCACGATCGACGTGTTCGTGCACGATCGAATGCTCGCGATCGCCGCGTTCGACCGACCGCGCCCGCGCGATGCCCTGCGGCGGTTTCGCTACGTCATCAATCAGGCGCGCTCGCTCGCCAGCGCCGGTCGCGAAAGCCTGCGCGCGGTGATCACCTGGTTCGATGGTCTGGCCACCGCCACGACGCGCGAACCCGACGCGCCGACGCCGGAACTGGACGACCGGGCCGTTCGGGTGATGACGGTGCATGCCGCCAAGGGACTCGAGTTTCCGATTGTGGTCGCGGCCGGCCTCGATCAACGGCCACCGTCCCAGCGAGCCAGCGCGGCCGTGATCGTCGGGCGCGACGCCGCTGATGCGTCGCTGGATGTGATGTGCGGCAAACTCAAGACACCCGGTTGGGAGGCAGCGGCCGAGCACGAGAAGAAAATGGATGAAGCCCAGCGCCTGCGCCTCCTGTACGTCGCGACGACCCGCGCGCGCGACCACCTGATCCTGAGTCTGACTCGCAGGCAGCACAAGAAGAGCAAAGGAGGCCATGACAAGACCCACGCCGAGCAGATCGTGCAACTGCTTGACGCTGGCGATCCCACCTTGACGCGTGCGCTCGACCGGCCCGGCGATGGCGGGTCGTGGCAACGGCCGACGCGCGCCCAACCGCCGCCGCTGTCGCCCATGTCGCCTGAGGAGGACGCGGATCGGGAACGTGCCTGGATCGCCGAGCGCGCTGATCTGGCCAGCCGACTCGCTCGCGTGCGCCGCGTCACGCCAACCGCGCTCGACACCTCGGAGAACGGCCGGACGAGCGCGTCTGGGTTGCCCGAGCCTGAGATGATCATCGATGAGGCTCAGGAGAGGCCGGTGCCGGACGTGGCCCCGGTCGGTCAGGCGGTGGCGGTCGCGATCGGCGCGGCCGTCCACGACGTGCTCGAGGCGGTCGATCCAGGCGGCGCCACGCTCGACGCGCTGGTCGACGCGGCGGCCGAGCGGCGCGGGATTCCCGACCATCGGGAGGATGTTCGCGATCTGGTGACCGGCGCGCGGATGATGGTTTCCCAGCGACAACCTCGGAACCAGTGGCGTGAGGTGCCGTTCGCGCTCAGCCTCGACGGAACGCTGATCGAGGGGCGCATCGATCTTGTGATCGAGGACGACGGTGGTCGTCTGATCGTGATCGATTTCAAGACCGACCGAGTCGCGCCGATGGAGGTAAGAGACCATGCCCGGCGCTATCGGCCCCAGGTCGGCCTCTACGCTCTGGCAGTCGAGGACATGATCGGTCGGCCGATCCACGAAGTGCGCCTTCTATTCCCGGCGCCCCGCCAGGCGGTCACCTTCCCCGATGTGCCCGCCCTCATCGAGGAAGCGCGCGCCGCCATCGCGGCCATCCCGGGGTGATCCGCCCGTTGCAGGCCGACTTGTCCGCGAACTGCCGACACCCTCTCGCGTAGAGGCGCTGCACGCTGCGCCCACAGGGTGCGGTGTGGCGACCCGCGACCGGCGCGAACACGAACGTCGTTGCGTGACCGGGGACCACGATCGCATCATTCGGCACGATCACGTGTCCGTCGGGCAGAACGCGGCGAGGTCGACGGTCAGCGCGTCGATCGCGGTGCGAGTGTGGGCCTGGGTGACGGCGCGGCGGGTCGTTGGCGTTGACCCATATCTAAGTGCAGACAATGAGTGGGCGCGCAGGGACTCGAACCCCGGACCTCACGGATGTGAACCGTGCGCTCTAACCGGCTGAGCTACGCGCCCCGGATGCACGCTGAGTATAGCGACCGGGATTCCGCCGAGGGCAATGACAGACAGTGCCAGCAACGGACCCAGCCACGAGGTGGCGGCTGGCAGGGACCGTGCGAGGATCCCGAGCAGGATCAGCATGACGACGACGCCCGCGGCGATGTCCCAGGCGTCGCCAACGAGGAAGTCGTACCAGAACATGACGAAGCCCCAGAGGTAGCTCACGCGCGGACGACCTCGGAGGCGCGCCGAATCGATTGCGACCGCAACGTGGTCACCATCGCCCAACTGGCAACGCCATAGATCGCGATCAGACCGACAATCCACCAATCTCCACCGGGCCACTCGACGCCGATTCCCTCGGCAGCCCAAAACGTCCCGAAGGCAGACAGCATCAATCCAACCGTGAATTTCATACTGTTTTCGGGAACCTGCGCCAGAGGCCGGTGCAGGAGGACCCCCGCCAGTGCCACGAGAAAAAGCGCCAGACCGGCCGCGGCCGCCGCCAGGGGAATGCCAGACAGCCCAAGCACCGAATCCGCGGGGTCCGCGTTCGCGCCGAATGTGATGACGATGAAGGCGACTTCCAACCCCTCCAGAAGTGCGCCCTTGAAGGAAACGACGAATCCCGGCCAGTCGATTCCCTCGCGCGCCACGGCGCCGGCCGCGCGAAGCTGAGCCATCTCTTCTCGTAGGATCGCGTCCTCGTCGTGGACGGCCTTGAGTCCCGCGAACCGAAGGATCGCCTTGCGTAACCATTGCAGGCCGAATATCAGTAGGAAGACGCCGATCACTAACTGCAATGTGCTCAGCGAAATGACATCGACGAGGGCAACCCCGAGAACAGCGATCAGCAGGGCCAGCACGGCGATCGCCGAGGCCGCGCCGAGCAGCGACGAGCGCCAGCCTCGCGTCAGACCGCTCGCCAGAATGATGGTCAACGACTCGACCATTTCGACGCCCGAAGCGAGAAAGCTCGCGGTTACGAGAAAGAGACCGCTC
>SCUE01000030.1 GCA_004297775.1 Chloroflexota bacterium
CCTCGGCACTCGCAAGAACCTCTTCGACCTCCGCCGCGTCGCCGTCGTCCACAACCTCCACGTCATCGCTCGACGCTACCCTGCCAAAACCGCCGCATGATTACTGGGCCGGCGCTCTAGTTGCTTGCCCTCGTATCGGAGTTTCGTTTTCACGGATACCTTCCTCGATTCGTACACGAGTCGAGATTTCTCGGCTGCTGATCGCGCTCGTTTCAAGCGCGCGCTCCGATTGCTCGACGAGGACGAGCGTCACCCGTCGCTGCGGCTGCATCAACTCCAGGGTCCGCTTGCGGGCGTGTGGTCCGTGTCGGCCTCCGACGTGCTGCGAATCACGTTTGAGCGACTCGATGGTGGTCGGAAGCTGCTCGGAGTGTGCAGTCGGCACTACGACCGGTAGACCACGAATCGGCGCAGTTCCAGTTCAGGACTTGCCATCAGAGGGCTATCCGGGGCCTTCGGAGGAGTTCGCCAGCTTCCAGCGACTGAGCTTGGCCTGGAACCCCGGCCGATCGAGCACCGCGCGATTGACGACGCTCTCGGGATTCTCGCCGCGGGCGCAGGCCAGCAGTTGACGTGTGTTGATCTCGCCCATCGCGATGCTGAGTTCGAGCGTGTGCGCCATCGTGTGCGGCGACAGCATCACGTTGTCCATCTCGACCAGCGGATTGTCATCCTGAAGCGGCTCCTCCTCGAAGACATCGAGGCCGGCGCCGGCGATTCGACGCGCGCGCAATGCCTCGATCAAGGCGTGTTCATCGGCGATCGGTCCCCGGGCGCAGTTGATGAAGTAGGCGCTCGGCTTCATCAGCCCGAACTGGCGCGCGCCCACCATGCCGCGCGTCTCGCCGCTCAGGTGCGCGTGGATGCAGATGAAATCGGCCTCGCGAAAGAGATCGTCCAACGGCACCAGCGTGACGCCGGCGGCGCGGGCGGTCTCGGCCGAGGCGTACGGATCGCTTGCCAGGACGCGCATGGCGAACGGTGCGACCAGCCGCGCCAGTTCCGAGCCGGTGTTGCCGAAGCCAACGATGCCGAGCGTCTGGCCGTAGATCTCGTTGCCACAGAACTGTCCGCGCGATCGCGCGTCCCACCGGCCCTCGCGCACGAGCCGGTCCTTATCGATCATCCGCTTCGCCAGCGCGATGATGTACGCGAACGAAGCCGACGCGACCGCGTGCTTCGATGCCGCCGGCGTCGTGCAGAGCGCGATATTGGCCTCGGTGATCGCCGGAACGTCGATTCGGTCGTAGCCGACCCCGGCCCGGCAAAGCACGACCAGGTTGTCGGCCCCGTTCGCGAGCGAGGCGCGCGTCACGGCTGTGCCGCCGAGGACGAAGCCTTGATAGACGGCGATGTGCGCCGGCGTCAGTTCCGGCACGTTGGTGCGCAAGTACTCGCTGACGACCCCGGCCGCCCCGTCGAGACCGCCAAGGCCGATGTCACCCCAGGCGAGCTTGCCGTCGGACGTCAGGAATCCGCGGTCGAGGCCGATCCGAAACACGCTCATCGATTGCGGACGTACTTCTGCAAACCGTTCTCGCCGACGACCTCACCGATGTAGATGTCGCCTCGCGAGTCGACCCAGATCGAATGCGGCGACTTCTCCTTCTCGTGCGTCAGGATGCTTTCGTACGGCCAGCGCGACAGCAGCGAGCCATCGAGACCCCGCACTGACACCTCGGCGTAGGCGTGCGCGACGTACATCACGCCATCGCGAATGTGCACCTGCATCGGATTCTGCCAGTCGGACCATTCGCCGAGGTACGCGCCCCCGCGGTCGAACCATTGGATGCGCCGATTCTCGCGGTCGCAGACCAGGACCCGGTTCTGTCCATCGATCACGACGTCGTGCGGTAGGACGAACTGTCCCGGGCCGGTGCCCTTCTCGCCCCACGACTGCATGAGATTGCCGTCGCGATCATACCGGTGAACGCGCTGGTTGCCGTAGCCGTCGGCGACGTACATTTCGCCGTCCGGCGCGATCACGGCCTTGGTCGGCCGATTGAACGGGTCGCTCGGTGCTCCCGGCACGCCCGGTGTACCCCAGGAGCGAATCAGTTGGCCCTCGGGGGTCCAGATCGATACCGTGTGATTCATCGTGTCGGTGATGTAGAGACGGTTGTCCGGCCCCATCCAGATGCCGTGCGGCGACTTGAACTGCCCCTCGCCCCACGAATTCACAAGGTTCCCGGCGCGGTCGAAGACGAGCATCTTCGCCACCGGCGCCCGCTGGAAGACGTAGACGCGATCGTGCGTGTCGCCAGTGAGACCCTGGGCGACGCCAAACGCCGCCACCCCGCCGGCCCGCCGGCCCCACTCGCGATCGACCGTGTACGTGTACGCGCCCTGCCCGACGACCGTCTGAGTTGGCATTTTTCGCGCTCCTTCGTTCGTGCCGATAGTATTCCACTTCGGGAGCGTAAACCGACGGCGTCAGGGCGTCTGTTCCCGACCGGGATCCGCCCGGCAAGGGGACGCGCCGGCCCCGGGTGCGCTATTTGACCTTATCCGCGTAGACCATGACCAGTGAGGACGCGTCGCCGTACGCGTCCCATTCCGATACGATCGGTGCCATCCCGGTTCCCGCGAGCGCCTGCTGCCACGCGGCCCAGCTCTCCACTTCGATGTCCTCGATGATTTGGTACGGTGGTGCGCCCTTCTCCGCTCCCTGGACGGCGTAGACCTCGAATCGGATCACACCGGATTGAAAGGGCGTCACGACCTGATCCCGCGTGCGAGACCAGGCCATGTAGTCCTCCAGCGCTACGCCCGGCTTCAGGTTGTACATCACGAAGACTTTCTGCATATGGCCTCCCCTGCTTGTCTTGACACCAGCCAGGCGAACCTTTCGGGTTGCGAAAACCTGATGTGCTGGATAGTTTATCGATAACTGCGCGCCCGGTCGGCGTGTCGTATCACGTGCCGTAGCGAGCGGAGCCGGTCTCGAAGATCAACGGCCTCGGATCCGGATCGGCGCGACCCGCGGGTTCGGCGGTGTCGGTCAACGCCACGGTGCCCCTCAGGTGTCAAGCATCAAGGCGTCAGCCACCCTTCGGTCCTCGATGCGCGCCAGGGCGTCGTTCCGCGGTCGGCCCCGTCGCTTTCTACCGCTCCGATGCTGTCACATCGCTCGCCTGATGTGGCGGACTGCTCGCCGCTCGCGCGTTCGGTTGCGATTCGACGCTCACGAGTCGCGCGACCTTCTCCTCGAACTCGTCGAGTTCGATCTCGCCCCGGACCGAGCTAGCCGATCTTGACGACGCGTTCAAGGATGCGAAACGAGCCGCTCGCCTGGCGCCGACTCTGCCGGAGAAGCTCGAATGCCAGCGTGCGGCACGGACGCTCGAAGAGAAGCGAGACGACGCGTGGCGCGCATACCATAAGGCCAGCCGCGAGATCGACCGACAGAAGGACGCCACACTGGACGAAATCAGTCGCCGATCGGAGCAGCGTATCGAGCAACATCTGCTCTTCGCATTTCGCTGGGTCATTAGTTGAGGAGGCATCATGAGTGACGTGAAGACGTGTTTCAAGAGAGTGGACTATGACCTCGGAGGACTACTCCACTATATTGACATCGGTGACATCGGTTTGCCGGATATCCAGCGTCCTTTTGTATGGTCGAATGCCAAGGTCCGAGACCTTTTCGACTCGATGTATCGCGGATTTCCGGTTGGCTATCTCTTATTCTGGGAGAACGGCCAAGCTGACGGCGCCCGCCAGATCGGCATAGGTCAGAAAGCGCACTCGTCACCGTCGCGACTGATTGTCGATGGGCAACAGAGGCTCACTTCGCTCTACGCCGTCTTTCGTGGCAAGGCTGTCCTGGACGACGACTATCGCGAACGTCAAATCGAAATTGCTTTCAGGCCTCGTGACGCCAAGTTCGACGTCGCCGATGCTGCAATCAGGCGAGATCCTGAATGGATCCCGAATATCTCGACTCTGTGGGCGTCCGGCAAGTCGAGCTACCAGCTCGTCAAGAGTTTCCTCGAGTCAATTCGACAGAGGATGGCGCTAACGGACGAGGCTGAAGAGGAGATTAGCCACAATCTGGACCGTCTGTTTGACCTACAGAAGTACCCATTCACGGCTCTCGAGATTGCTCCTTCGGTTGAGGAAGAGCAAGTAGCCGACATTTTCGTACGAATCAACAGTGAGGGCGTCCGTCTAAACCAGGCGGACTTCATTCTTACGCTTCTGTCAGTTTTCTGGGATGACGGTCGACGCGACCTTGAGGCATTCTGCCGCGAATCGCGCGAACCTCCAGGATCAAAGAAGATGCCGTCCCCCTTCAATCACTTCATACAACCCGATCCCGATCAACTGCTCCGCGTTTCAGTGGCGCTCGGCTTCGACCGCGCTCGACTGCAGAGCGTCTACCAGGTCCTACGCGGCAAGGATCTGGACACTGGTGAGTTCTCAGCGCAACGTCGCGACGCTCAGTTCGACGTTCTCAAGAAGGCACAAGCAAGGGTGCTCGATTTGACCGTCTGGCATCAGTTTCTGAGTGCGCTGACGGGTGCCGGATTTCGAGGCGCTGAAATGGTTTCATCTCAGAACGCAATGCTCTATGCATACGCTCTCTATTTGATCGGCCGTGATCGCTACTCCGTCCCCGAGCATACGCTGCAAAGAATCGTCGCGCGTTGGTTCTTCTTCAGCACGCTGACAGGGCGGTACACCAATGGCCCCGAATCCGTCATGGATCGTGATCTCAATCGGATAGGCGGAAGCACAATGCCAGCTCAGTTCGTCCGGGCGCTCGATAGTATCATCGAAACCGAGTTCACCGAAGACTACTGGCGGATTGCCTTGCCGGCCGCACTCGGTAGTTCGTCGGCACGCAACCCGCAGTTATTCGCGTACTTCGCCGCGCAGATTCGACTGGGCGCTCCCGTTCTCTTCTCCCACAAGATGATTGGCGATTTGATCGACCCATCCTTGAAGCCCAAGAAGAAAGCGCTTGACCGCCATCACCTGTTCCCTCGAAGCTGGCTTGAAAAGCAGGGAATCACCGACCTGAAGATCATCAACCAAATGGCGAACTTCGCCTTGCTCGAGTGGCCCGAGAACCTCGCAATCAGCGACACCTCGCCCACGGCGTACCTCCCCGCGATCCGTGGCCGCTTCAGTGATCACGAATGGCAACGTATGTGCGAACTTCATGCCCTTCCCGACGGATGGGACAGCCTCGATTATTCAACCTTCCTCTCCGAACGACGACAACTCATGGCGGCAATCATTCACCGTGGCTTTCAAACTCTGAACTAGTCTGACTGCCAATCGGCGCCCTCGTCGAGGTAGTCATCGTGGCGCGTGGAACGCCGGACGCGTCGATTGGCGGCGTCAGGTTGCCTGAGGCTGATCGAGATCGAGGCGGCGAAGGACTCGGGCGCCGTTGCGCGCCGCGCTGAGATTCGCCCTGCGACAGCCGACGGACACAGGCCGTCTCGGCTCGATCCCCAGCCGCGAGGTCGATCACGCTGGCGTCAGGCGGACGATCGGAATCACGCGGTCGGTCTTCCGCTCGTAGCCCGAATAGATCGGCGCTTCGGCGACGATGCGGCGCCAGGCCGCGTCCCGAGCCTCGCCGGCGAGCGATTCGGCGTTGACGCGGATGCGTCGGCCATCGACCGTCGCCCAGATCTTGTCGGGGTTGCGAGCGAGGTTGAAGTACCAGGCGGGGTGCTTGACGGCGCCGCCGAAGGACGCGACGACGAGCCAGGCACTATCACCGTCCGGGAAATAGCCGAGCGGGACGCTGTGCTCGTTCCCCGACTTCGCGCCGGTGGTAGTGAGGCTCAGCAACTTCATGCCCCGGGCCCGGAGGAACACGTTCGCGATCGGGAGAAGGATCGCGAGCAATGGCCTGGGAATCCTGGGCATCGTTACGCCTCGCGTGCCGCTGGGTGTGAGTTCGACGGGCATGAGTGACCTCCAAGTACTGGCCCCTGGCTGATCGTAGGCGCTGGTGGCATCTGGTCCGCTCGCGACATTTGACGATCGCGACGGGCGCTGCTCTGTCACCTTTCCAGCGCGAATCCCTGTTCCTCGAATTGACGGTCGAAGGCGAAGGCGCGGTCGATCCCGTGCGAGCGGGCAACTATGAAGCTGACACAGTCGGTCAGGCTCAGTTCGCGCCGATTGGCGACTGACCACGCGCTTACCGCCTGGTCGTGAACGGGACAGTCGACCCAGACGATGCGCATGAAGGAGGAAATGGGGCCGACCCCTTGGGCCGACGCGGCGCTGGCGCGCCGTTGGATCAAAGCTGTCGATTCCAAGACGACGTAGTTCGTCGTCACAGTATCCTCACCTTCCGCGATCAGTCGATGCCAGATTGCGAGCGCCCGAATGTGACCGGGATCCCGATCGTCTAGCAGGGCGTAGATCGCGGAGGTGTCTACGAAGACTGCCAATCGATCTCCGCCAGGTAGTCGTCGTGATTCTCTGAGACGTTCGAACCGTCGCCGCTGAAGATCCCGACAATCGACATCGCGCGCCTGACACGCTCCTCGCGCGTCTCTCCGTTTCGCGCAAGATACGTCGTCAGAGCCTCACGGACGATCTGTGCCTCCGACACGTGCCGTTTGGCCGCGACCCGGGCCAGCGCGGCGTCGGTTTCGGGTGCGATCTGAAATTGCTTGCGAACGTATGATGTCACTACGCCATGATCTTACATCATGGTGTGATCCCAGATGCTATCGCGAAAACTCCAGCAGGTAGCCGGCGAACACGTCGCGCCAGTGCGCCTTCTCCTCGGCCGTGCCGAAGTCGAGCGAGTACGGACCGGCGTAGCCGGCCGTTGCCAGGCGGCGGAACACGTGCCGGAAGTCGACCATGCCCTTGCCCGGCACGAGGTGTTCCTCGTACCGCCCATGCGTGTCGTTCAGGCGGACCTGCGCGATCCGGTCGACGCCGAACGCGTCGAAGAAGCCGTCGAAACCGTCTGGCACCAGATGGGCGTGGCCGACGTTGAACGCCCAGCGGAACCGATGCGACGTCACCGCCTCGAAGAACCGCCGCGTCTCGACAACGTCGCGCGGCATGTAGTGAATCTCGGCGTCGTCCGGTTCCTTGTTGTGGTTCTCGAAGCAGATCGTCAGGCCGCGTTGCTCTGCCAACGTGGCGGCGCGCTGCATGCGCGCGATCGCGATCGCCATCCGCGCCTCGCGATCGGCCCCGAAGTGATAGCCCCCATGACAGATCACGTAGCCCGCGCCGACGGACACCGCCAGGTCGAGGTTCTCCCGCACGTATTCGTCGATCGCGGCGTGCATCACCGGCGTGATCTCGGCCATGTTGACCGCCGACAGCGTATGCAGTCCGATCCGGACCCCGTGGTGTCGTGCCAACGCGCGAATGTCACTCACACGCGCGGGCGTGAACGTACCCGGAAAGTTCTCCGGCTTGTCAGCGTTGAAATCCACGCGAGTGAAGCCGAGCGCCGCGCCGCGTTCGATCGCGGCTTCGAGCGGTCCATCCCGCGAAAAGACGAAACGCGTGGCGTGATCGGTCATCGGGTGCCTCCCACGGCGGGATTATTGACCGAGTGGGATCGGTTCAGGGTCACGAGGACGCTGGAAGGTTCGCCGATCGGAGGAAGGGAGCGGGATTGCGCGCACGAATCCGTCCTCACGATTGCCGCCGAGTCCGCCAGCACCACATCATTCCCCTCCCGAACGCCGCGCCGCGACGCGGGTGCGTGATCCGTCTACCATCTAGCGATGCCCGCCGCACCGGCGCCGTACGCGACGCTCGCGACCGAGCGACTGAACATGCTCGGCTGTATCCGCTGCGGCCAGTGCTTGACCGCCTGCCCGACCTTCGTCCTGACGATGGAGGAGGCCGAGGGACCACGCGGGCGGATTGCCCTGGCTCGCGCGCTGAACGAGGGTCGCATCGACGCGGTTGATGACCTGCGGCGGCACGAGTGGAACTGCCTGGTCTGCGATGCTTGCACCGCCGCCTGTCCGGCCGGCGTCCACATGGACCCGCTCCAGGTCGCGTTCCGGGCCGACGTGCGCCCGCGGCGTGGCTTCCGCGGACGGTTCTTCGAAAGGCTCGGCCTGCGCGTCGTGCTGGCTTCGCCGTCCCGAACCCGCATGGCCGTCCGCGCGCTGGCCCACTATCGCGGGCTCGGTATCGATCGGCTGGCCCGGCTGCTCGGGATCGATCGCCTCCTGGGCACTCGCGCGGCCGAAGACCTCATGCCCGGCCCGATCGCGACGAACTTCGTCGTTCCGCGTGGGGAGAGGCTTGAGCCGGAATTGGGCCAGTCAACGGACGCCCTCACCCTGGCCCTCTCCGAGAGGGAGAGGGGAGCAATCGACGGACGCCCTCACCCTGACCCTCTCCCTCTGGGAGAGCGGACGTTGGATGGGGGGCGGACACCCACGAACGCGTCGTTCTTCGTCGGCTGCGTCATGGGCACGGCTTTGGCCGAACTCGATCGCGCGTCGATCCGCGTCCTGCGTCGATCCGGCGTCGGGGTCACGATGACCGCCGGCCAAACCTGTTGCGGTGCGCTCCACGCGCATTCTGGCGATCGCGACGGCGCGCGCTCTCTCTTTCGCGCCAACATCGTCGCGTTCGAGGCCGATGGCGATGGGCCGATCGTGGTCAATTCGGCCGGCTGCGGCGCGATGCTGCACGACTATGGCCATCACCTACGCGACGATCCCGTCTGGGCCGAGCGGGCGGCGCGATTCAGCCAGCGCATCGTCGATTTCTCGCGCTTCGTCGCGCGCCGACCGCCGCCGATGCGGCAACGGCTCGACCTCGTCGCGACCTACCAGGATGCCTGCCACCTCGCCCACGCCCAGCGCATCACGGCCGAGCCGCGCGCGCTCCTGCGCAGCATTCCCGGACTCGAACTGCGAGAGATGTCCGAAAGCTCGCTCTGTTGTGGCTCGGCTGGCACCTACAACTTGACGAACCCGGAAACCGCAACCGCCCTCCGCGAGCGGAAGCTCGACCACGCAATGGGGCAGAATCCAGCGGTCATCGTCACGACGAATCCCGGTTGTCTGCTTCACCTGCGCGCCGGTCTGGTCGCGCGCGGCTCGGACGTTCAGGTGCGCCACATCGCGGAACTGCTCGACGAGGCGTCCGCGCCGTGAGTGTCGCCCTCACCCTAACCCTCTCCCAGAGAGAGAGGCAATTGTTTTTGTCTTTGCGAGACAACAGGGGTGTCCCAGTAGGAGGGGACGAAAATCTCCCAGAGGACGAGGGAATTGTTTTTGTCTTTGCGAGGGCTGGCGCCCTCGCGCTCCGGCGTCGGACGCGCGAATGAGTAGGTCCAAGTCCACGCTCGCAACCGATCTGCGCGCGCTCGTCACGACCAGCACGATCATCGATCGGCCAATCGACCTCGAAACCTACGGCTACGACGCGTCCTTCATGACGCAGCTTTCGCCGCGAGCGCCGGATGTCGCCGTGATCGCGCGATGCCGCGAGGATGTGTCGGCGGTGCTCCGCTATGCGAACGAGCGCGGCATCCCGGTCACGCCGCGCGGCGCCGCCAGCGGGCAGGCCGGCGGTTCGGTCGCGCTTCATGGCGGTATCGTTCTGAGCGTCCACGCGATGGACCGCGTCATCGAGATCGACACGGCCAACATGCAGGTGTTCGTCGAGCCGGGCGTCGTTCATTCCCGCCTCAACGAGACGCTGGCACGCGACCGCCTGATCTTTCCGCCCGACCCCGGTTCCAGCCGCATGGCCACCCTCGGCGGGATGGCCTCGACCAACGCCCACGGAATGCGCGCGGTCAAGTACGGTCCGACCGCGTCGTGGGTGCTGGGACTCGAGGTCGTTCTAGCCAACGGCGACGTAATCGAGACCGGCTCGATCGGGTCGCGCGCCAAGCAGAGCTCGTCCGGATTGGATCTCACGAAGCTGCTGGTCGGCTCCGAGGGAACGCTTGGCGTCTTCACGCGCCTGCGCCTGAAGGCGATGCCGATTCCACCGGCACGTGCGCTCGTGATGGGCGTGTTCGACGTCCTCGAGAACGCCGGCCAGGCGGTCCAATCGGTTTTCGCGGCTGGCATCACCGCGTCCGCGATCGAGATCGTCGATGCTCGCTCGATCAAGGCGATCAACCTTTACCGGCCAAACCTAAAGCTGCCGGATGCCGAGGCGCTGCTGTTCTTCGAGGTCGATGGCGCCCCAGCCGGGGTGCGTTGGGAGGCCGAGAAGATCGCCGACACGATCCGATCGCGGGCGACGCGGGTCGATTGGTCCGACGAGCCGAAACAGATGGCCGCTTTGTGGGAAGGCCGGTCGGTCGTCGGCGCGGCGATCGGCTTGCTGCGGCCAGGTTCGAACCGCGCCTACTGCGGCGAGGATATCTGCGTGCCGGTCGCCCGCATCCCGGAGACGCTGCGGGAGATCCAGGAGATCAGCCGCCGGTTCGACATCCCGATCGCGACCTACGGCCACATTGGCAATGGCAATCTCCACCCGGGCCATCTGATCGACGCGCGCGACCCGGATGAATCGCGCCGCGTGCTACTCGTCGCCGACGCGATTCACGATCTCGCTCTCCGCATGGGCGGCACGACCACCGGTGAGCATGGCGTCGGCGCGGTCCGCCGGCCGTACATGGAACGCGAGCACGGCCCGGCGCTTGAAGCGATGCGCGCGATCAAGCGCGCGCTCGATCCAAACGGCATACTCAATCCCGGAAAAATCTTTTTGACGCGTCGACCACAAGTTACCTAAGGGCGAGCACGTATGGACATCGAAGGCCTTCATCACATCACGCTCGTATGTCACGAGGCCGCGCGCACGGTCGATTTCTACACGCGCGTCCTCGGACTGCGATTCGTCAAGAAGACTGTGAACTTCGACGATCCGGGCGCCTACCACCTCTATTTCGGCGATCGCACAGGGAGTCCAGGCTCGGCGATCACCTTCTTCGAGTGGAAGTGGGCGCCCCGCGGCGTCTGGGGACTCGGTGGCACGCACCACTTCGCGCTCGGCGTCGTCGACCGGGCCGGACTCCTGAAGTGGAAGCGCCGCCTGATCGATCTTGGGGTGCGCGTGTCCGGGCCGCTCGACCGGCACTACTTCACGTCGATCTACCTCCAGGATCCCGATGGCGCAATCGTCGAGATCGCCACCCAGGGGCCGGGCTGGACGATCGATGAGGAACCCGAGGCACTGGGGATGGCGCTCCGACCGCCGCCAGAGGCGATGACGATCGCCAATCGCGACACCGCGCGCATCGCGGCCGAAACCTGGCCCGAGCCCGTGCCGACGATCGACGCGGAGATGGCTTTGTCGCACGGTATGCATCACATCACCGCGATTGGGTCGGACATCAAGCGGACCGACGCGTTCTTCGGCGATCTCCTGGGGATGCGGCGGGTCAAGATGACCTCGAACTTCGACGACCCGGATTCGGCGCACTGGTACTGGGGCGTCGGTCCCGGACGGCCGGGAACGATCATCACCTACTTCGAGCGGCCGCGGGAGCGACCTGCGACGATCGGCGCTGGACAGACGCATCACTTCGCTCTCTCGGTGCCGAGCGATGAGGCGCAATTGGCCTGGCGTGAGAAGCTGGTCAAAGCTGGCCTGGGCGTGTCGCCGGTGATGGATCGCATTTACTTCAAGAGCATCTACATGCGCGATCCGGACGGTCACATCATCGAGATTGCGACCCGTGGCCCTGGCTTCGCGATCGATGAACCCCTCGAATCGCTCGGGCAGGCGTTGCGGCTGCCGCCCTGGCTCGAAGACCAGCGGAGCGAGATCGAATCGACGTTGACGCCGCTCGACCCGACGATGTCGGTTGGAACAGCCGACGCGCGCGGAAGCATGCGCTCGTGAGACTGCCCCCACAGGGCGACATCGCGCCCCTCGCCGCCGGTGTACCGATCGAAGAAGCGCGCGGCGCGCTCGTGATGGTCCACGGTCGGGGCGCGACCGCCGAGAGTATTCTCACATTGGCCGATGCGCTGGATGTCTCCGGTTTGACCCTACGCGCGCCGAGCGCGGCCGGAAACGTGTGGTATCCGCGCCGCTTCATGGAACCGATCGCGTCGAACGAGCCGTTCCTCTCCTCGGCGCTGGCGGCACTCGCCGTGCTGGTGCGAGAACTATCGGCCGCGGTCGAGGCGCGAAACGTCGTCCTGCTCGGATTCTCCCAGGGAGCGTGCCTCGTTCTGGAGTACGCCGCGCGCAACGCCCGACGGTTTGGCGGCATCATTGGGCTGAGTGGCGGTCTGATCGGCGAGCCGGGGACGCGCTGGGAGTATCCGGGCTCACTTGATGGCACGCCGGTTCTGCTCGGTTGCTCCGACGTTGATTTCCACATTCCGGAGGCGCGCGTGCGGGAGTCGGCGGAGGCACTGACGGCTCTCGGCGCGCGCGTCGATTGCCGAATCTATCCTGGTATGGGGCACACGGTGAATCAGGACGAGATGGACGCGGTGCAGGCGATCCTGCACGATATCCGGTAGCGTACGGATCGAGGTGGCGAGGACGTGACCGATCCAAACACGGGCGGGTTTGTCTGGACTCCCGCCTTGCGCGCGGTCTGCTACGCGGCTCTGCGGAGTGTCCGCGAGCGCGCCGGCGCCGACATGGCCGCCTTCTTCGAGTGGCTGAGCGAGGACGACGGCCTCGTGATGCGAGCGCAGAACGGATGGACCGGAAACAATCTGGTCGACCGACTCCGTGTCAAGTCCGGCGACGACTCGCTGGCTGGCTACGCGGTTTCGATCGGCGAGCCGGTGATCGTCGCCGACCTTCGCACGGAAACGCGCTTTCGCGTGCCGGCGGCGCTGCTGGACCAGGGCGCAATCACCGGCGTTGCCATCGTCGTCGGGCATCCCGATGCGCCGCTCGGCGTCATCGCGACGCACTGGCGCCGGAGTGTCAACGTCGGTGATCCCGCGGTCGAAGCGATCGTCGCGATCGCCGACGATCTCGCGGTGACGCTCTCGAATATGGACGACGGCGGGTGAACGTTCGCAATGCTCCTTTCGCGACAACGATGCGATCGAGCCGGGCTCAGGCAGTTGCGCACTGATCGCTTCTCCGGGTTGATCCCGGACGTGCGCGTTGTGCTTGCGCCGAGCGCGCCGGCGTGGTCGCCGCCTTGGCCGACGAGAATCCTCATTGCGTGCGTTCTCTTCGTACTCGCGGTTCTGCCGGCGAGCGCCGCCGCACCGTGGCTCGACGACGCCGCGATCGCGAATTGGAACGCGGCGGGCGCGGTGATTCCGCGTGCGACAACGCCGGATGTACCGTTCCAGGAGATCTGTCTGCGCCGCGAGCGTCCGGCGACTGGGAGCGATGAGGAGCGATCCCTCGCCGCCGCCGGGTGGCGGCTCACGGAGTACTGGCCGTCGCGGCGCCAGGGGGCCGTTGCCGTCATCCTCGCGACGTCGATGTACGACGGCATGTGCCGTCCGTACGACTACAACGGCTTCGTCTTCCTCGACGGTCGCTACGTCGGCCGGCTCGCGCCGACGCATCTCGTATCTCGAACCGATGGCGCGATCGACCCCGGTGGAGCCACGATCGCGTCCGACGGCTCGATCGAAGCGCGCTTCATCCGATACGCCGACCGCGACCCGCTGTGCTGCCCGTCGCGCGGCCACACTCGCGTCACCTATCGCGTCGTCAATGGCGTCCTCGGCGTCGCGACTCGCCAGAGCGAGGGTGCGTCGCCGCCTGCAACCGCGCTCCCCAGGACCGGCGGACTGACTGTGCCGATCGGGGTGGGACTCGCGGCCAGTCTATGCGCAATCTGCGGCGGAGCGCTTGTCCGGTGTCGCCGCCGCGACCAGACACGGTTTAGTTAAGGCAACGGTCGCTGGCGTATTGAGTCGCGCTCAAGGACGGAAAATCGTCTGCTCAGATCAACTCCCGCCTCAGCCAGCAACGCCAGGATGCGTTCGGCCGGTTCCTCCGGGTCCATTGGCCTGAACCGGAGGTAAAGGAGGCCCGGCGGCGTGGGCGCCGAGCGACGATAGATCAGTTCGCCGTAGTCGCGATCGAACGTGATGACAACACGGTTCTCGTTCGCGGCTCGAGACACGACGTCGAAGTCAACCGCCCCCGGCGCATCCTCGCTTGCGGATGCGATGTCGTGCCCCGCCATTCGTAGCCGACGAACGCTGGCGGCCGGAACGTTTTCGTTCGCGAGAAACCGCACCTATCGTGCAGAAGCGGCGACTGTGAAGAGCGTCTGCTCTCGGACCGACTCGGCCGCGAAGTCGAATACCGCGCGGAGTGCATCGGGCGTAAGCGTCGGATAGTTCTCGATCAACTGCTCCAACGTCCAGCCCTCAGCCAGCAACCCAAGCAGAAACTCGACGCCCAAGCGCGTGCCCTTGACGCTCGGCTTGCCCGCGAGGACCCGGGGATCGGCATGAATATGCTGGTGCCAGTCCATCGTCGTCCTCCATCCTGAGTGTACGCCGCGCGACTGATGGTGCTCCCCTACGCAAACACGCCCTCGATCAATCTCTTCGTCTTCAGGCAATTGCCCCACTCGTCCACGCCGGCGCCGTACTCGATTGATACCGGGCCGGTGAATCCGGCGTCACGCGTCAGTCGGAGAGTGTGCGCGAGGTCGTAGACGAGGTGATTGCCGGCCCCATCGAACCAGATCGACTTTGCGTGGATGATCGCCGTGTATGGCGCGATCTTGGCCAGATCGCGGTAAAGCGGAGCCGGATCGAGGCCGGTCGGTGGGACCGGGTTCATCTGGTGTGACTGAATCGGTGGGAAATTGCCGGTGTCCATGCATACCTTCAGCCGATTGCCGCCGACGCCAGCGATGATCGCCAGGATGACATCGGGATCGACCGTCATCCCGCCGTGGTTCTCGATCGTCATCACCATCCCGCGTCTGGCGGCGTGATCGCACAGTCGGCCGTAGGAATCGATCGTCACGCTCAGCGGACCGAGCACCTCATCGCGCGCGACGTACGACTGCGCGTTCGCGCGCACGTAGCGGACGCCGAGGTCGGCCGCGAAGTCCATCCAGCCTTCGATCTCGCGCAGATCATCCTCGCGGTAGGTCGGGTCGGCGATCGAGATGTTGCCGGCGTCGATCGGCATGCTGACGACATTCAGTGAGTTACGCGCGATCGCCGCCTTGAGTTGGGCAACGTAGGTCGGCTCGCGCCTCTCGACGTGGAACCCGCAGATCTCGACGTTGTCGATGTCGAGCTTCGGCCGAACTCCATCCAGGAAGTCGAACAACGTCATTGTCTTCGGGTGCGGCAGTTGGTGGGGCTGCTTGACGCCGTTGGCATCGCGCTTGGTCAGAAGACGGGGTCCGAGACTCTGGTGCAAGCTCCACGTCGAGACGCACATTCGCGAGCGATCCATCGATGTCCTCCACGTATTGTGAAACTGGCGCGCGATGCCGTTCGCGTCGCCGCGCGACGAGGATACACGGGCCGATGGCGCGCCAGAGCTAGCGGACTCACGCCCGCGCCAGACCCTCGTAGAACGCGCGCCCGTCGGTGAACAGTTGCAGAGTGCGATCGCGTTGACTGGCGTCGTCGAACCGGGCCGACGAGCGAATCCACCCCGTCGCGCGATCGATCCGCTCGAGGAACATCGATGCGCTTACCCGCGCCCGCGCTGGAATCGGTCGAGTGCGCAGGTAGACCGGGCTCGTGTGCGCCCAGGTCGCGTGTCCGTAACTATCGCGGTGCCGTCCCCACGCGCGCGCCGCGATCCAGCCAGCGTCGGCCGCGTCGACATCGGCCTGTAGCTGGCCGGTGGTCGATGGCGAGCCGCCGATGCGCGTGCGCACATTGACATCGACGCGGACGGATGCGCCCGCTACCGATTGTTCCTCGTGGATTCCGCGTGTGAACGGCTCGCCGTCCGACGCTGGTGAGGCCGTCGCAACGACCTCGCCGTCGCGAACGATCTCGACGCGATCGAGTGGAATCGACGACTCCCATTCGAGGTTCACCCTCACGCGGCGATCGCCGCCGATGTCGAGGATATTGTTCGACGGCCCCTGCCCATCGACGGTCAACCGCAGCAGCGGTCCGTTCGTCACGACCGTGCGGCCAGCGCGCAGACCGCTGAGCCAGTTCTCGTACGAGAAGTCGTGTCCGACATCGACGTAAACGCGGTTCGCCGAGCAGACGAACCAATCTGAGCCGGTCGAGGCTGGCAACTGGATGCCGCAATTCAGCAGCGCGTACCAGAGGTCGTATTCCGGGTCCATCCAGTACGGATCGAACAGATTCAGCGCGTCCAGCCGTCCAAGCGCGGCCGCGATCGGAGCTTCCATGCCGTTCGCGTTGTGACACCAGATGACCGTGCCACCCTGCCCGCGCGCCTTGTCGCAGGCGTCGACCAACGGCGGATAGTCCGGGCTCGAGTCGTCCACCAGGATGCCGCGGCTGACCGGCTCGACGAGCTGCTTGATGTTCACGAGCATGATGTGGCCGAGCCCCATGCGCCACGGCTCGTCGTTGTGTCGGCTCTCCTCGCCGATGTCGATGACGTGATCGTGCGTCGACAGGTGGTGGTGGCCGATCGGGAACGCGTTCGACGCGTACGGCAGCTCGCGTCGCTTCAAGATGCTGACGATCAGGACCGGCAGATCCTCGACCCGTGGGTCGAGGCGCAGACGGTCGAGCGGACGTGTCTCCTTCTCCGAGTAGTGGACGTGCGTATTACCGGCGTACCAGCCGCGCTCGGCCGTGCGGATCCAGCGCTCCAGGCCGAGGTCGAGATCGATCGTTCCGCTGGCCGGGACATCGACCGTCTGGCGCAGCGGCCGGTACTCGGTCCCTCGTTCGACGACGATGTCGGCCTGGCCACGCGGCACATCCAGGGCGAACGCGCGATCGGCGAAGAAGAACGGATCGCCGCCGCCGACCTTCAGGATGGCGCCATCCGGCGCGTGGAACTGGCCGGTCGATGCCAGGACGTGGACGCGAGCTTCGAGAGGGCGGCCCGTCGCCCGATCGTGGATCGTCGCGCGAATCGTCGGCATCGTCGCGCCTCCTCGCGACAGTCTATCCCGGTGAGGCCGTCGCCTACGTGACCGTCACCACGAGCGCCCGATCTTCAAGACCGATGTCTCTAGCGCATGATCTCGAAGGCGCGATCCAGCCGTTGGCCGAAGCGAAACATCGACGACGATCGGCGCGAACGTGCGGACGATCGGGAGGAACCGCGAAGTGATTGTCGAAACTCGCGGCGTACACCAGACTCAATCGCTCAATAACCGCGAAGATCGATCGAGCGATAATCGAAATCGTAACTGTCCCGTTTCTGCACGTAACCTGATACTCTGCTCCCAAACGCGGAGATTAGAGGACAGAGGATGGCGAATCTACAGTTGAAGTCTGGTGCTGGTTGGGATGTGAAGGCGGAGTATCTCGGTGGGGCGGTCACGTTCTACCTTGTGTCGCAGGCTGACAAGCGCGAGTACGGGAAGTTTGCCTCCCTGGGGCTCAAGCCAACCGAGTGGGATCGTCTAGTCGCCTGGGTCAACTACCAGCGCACCGAGGAAGCGGTCAAGGGAGACGTGTGAAATTGAAAGATGCGCGGCTCGCGTCCCCGGCCATCCTACGAGGAAGGTGAGTTGCGCGGTAAAGCGGATCGAAGCCCTCCACGGCGACGGAATGCCCTCGGAGTGCCTGTGCTCAACGAGCATGCTATCCCTTGCCACAAAACTGTCACCTTCGACAGGGAATTCGGTGGTGCGCCGGTGATCGCGATCACTCGAATCAGCTGCGACGAAGGGTCCACGAGAGCCATCAGGAGCCCCGACGATCCGCCAGGATGGCCTCTCCGACGTATTGGTCTTTGGCCGTTGCGACATCGGACCCCCCCGAATCGCCGAGGGCGAATATCACACTCACGTCTCCGCGTCCGTGAGGAGCGTCGAGATCGTCACGAACGAGTCGCCGGATGTATTCGGCAAGGGAAACACCGAGCTCGGCGGCCCGTCGCCGAGCTCGACGATGTTCGGCGGGGTCAAGGATCACCTGCGTTCGTTGCATCATGATGGCGCCATTATAATGGCATTCGGACCTGAACTTCTGTAGTCGCTGTGCCCGGCGCTCCCCGACCGCCATCAACGGAACCATCGCAACCAGCGCCAGATGCGGCGGCCAGGAGCGGGCGAGACGCCCGCCGTCCGTATCACGGTGAGCACATCGCCCGAGTCTCAATTATCACGTCGCCGACGATCGTTCATAGGTACGTTTGCTCCGATACAATGCCCGGCATCGGACGGTCGACCGGATAGGGAGACGAACGTGGATATCTTCGCGCTTCGCGACGCCATCATTGGCCGCTATCGCTCGTACGTGCGGTCATTCGTGGCGGTCCGAAATCCCGACACCCGTCGCAAGGTCGAAGAGTACTTCGATCGCGGCGAACTCTGGCCCGAGCCGTTGGTCCAGATCAATCCATCATTTCGGCTCGGCCCGACCATCGACGAATTGGTCGCCAACGGCGCTCTCGACCACCGGCTCGGCGCGATCTTCCGTCGCGGTAAGAGCCCCGAGGATCCCAACGGCAAAGAATTGCGTCTGCATCATCACCAGGCCGAGGCGATACGCATCGCCGCGACCGGCGCAAGCTACGTCCTCACGACCGGCACCGGCTCAGGAAAGAGCCTCGCCTACATCATCCCAATCGTCAATCACGTCATCCGGCGCGGTTCGGGCAAAGGCATCCAGGCGATCGTCGTCTACCCGATGAACGCGCTCGCGAACAGCCAACTCGTCGAACTCGAGAAGTTTCTCGACCCCGCCAGGACCGGTCATCCACCGGTTACGTTCGCTCGATACACCGGTCAGGAGGACGATGTCGCGCGCGAGCTGATTCGCGCGAAGCCGCCTGACATCCTCCTGACCAACTTTGTCATGCTCGAACTGATCCTGACTCGCCCGGTCGACAAGGTGATCGTCGACCGGGCGAAAGGACTCGAATTCCTTGTCCTCGACGAACTACACACCTATCGAGGTCGCCAGGGCGCCGATGTCGCGATGCTTGTTCGCCGCGTCCGCGACCGCGTCGAAGCGCCGAACATGCGTTGTATCGGGACGAGCGCGACCCTCGCATCCGAGGGGACCGGCGACGAACGGGCCAAGAATGTCGCCCGTGTCGCCAGCAATCTGTTTGGCCAGACAGTCCGGCCTGAACACGTCATCGGCGAGACGCTTCGGCGCGCAATCGATGAACCGTTGGCCACCGACGCTCAATTGCGAAACGTCGTCGCCAACCCGGCCGCGATCTACCCGACCGACTTCGCCGAGTTCAAGAAGCAACCGCTGGTCGCATGGGCCGAAATGGCGTTCGGCCTCGAGGAAAGTGAGGGCCTGCTCGAACGCCGCAAGCCGCGTTCAATCGCGGACGTCGCCGCCGACCTCGTGGCCAAGACGAACCTGACGTCCGAGCGTTGCCAGGAGGAACTGCGTCGGCTTCTTCTGGCCGGGAACGAGGTCGAACACCCCGTGACCGGTCGGCCGCTGTTCGCGTTTCGGCTCCACCAGTTCATCGGCCGCGGCGATCGCGTGTTCGTCACCGCCGAGCCGCCGGAGACGCGACACGTCACCACCAAAGGGCAACTGGTCGCGCCCGGCCCCGGCGACCGCGCGCTCCTGCCGCTGGCGTTTTGCCGTGAATGCGGCGCCGAGTACATCGTCGCCTTCTGGGAAACCGGCGACAATCGAATCACTCCGCGCGGTTTGAGCCAGAAGCCGAGCCAGGACACTATCGAGGCCGGGTTCGTAATCCTTGATCGTACAAACGAGATCGAGTTCGACCCGTCCGATTTCGACCGCCTCCCCGAGGACTGGACCGAGAATCGCAACGGTTTCGAGCGCCCGAAGCGCGAGTACCTTGAGAAGATTCCGCGCGCCATCTTCGTCACGCCACGCGGCGACATCCGATCCGCGAATGATGGGACGACATCCGGACCGGAGGAAACACCCGGCTGGTGGTTTCCAACGCCGTTCGGCTACTGCCTGGTCTGCAAGACAGAGCATCACAACGTGCGTGAGCAGGATTTCGCCCGCCTGGCCGAGCTTTCGACCGAGGGCCGCGCGACCGCGACTACCATCCTCTCGCTCGCGACCGTGACCGAGCTGCGCGGGACCGACGGGCTCGATGACGATGTCAAGAAGCTTCTCTCATTCACCGACAACCGACAGGACGCCTCGCTCCAGGCCGGGCATTTCAATGACTTCATTCAGGTCGCCCGACTCCGCTCGGCGCTCTCGTCCGCGGTCGATGAAGCCGGCGATGTCGGTCTGACGCACGACAGGATCGCCGACGTGGTTCTTACGCACCTCTACCTCGAACCGGTCGAATACGCGCGCAACCCCGGCGCCTTCCGGGGCGACGAAAGGATCCGTGAGACACTGCGCGAGTTGGTCGCCTACCTGCTCTTTCACGACCTGCGCCGCGGCTGGCGCGTGAACTCGCCAAACCTCGAACAACTTGGCCTGCTCGATATCGGCTACGACAGGCTCGACGACTTCGCCGCCGCCGATGAAGTCTGGTCGCGACGACACCCACGGCTGGCCAGTGCATCGCCAACGGTGCGGCGGCGAATCCTCACCGCCACGCTTGATCAGTTCCGTCGCGAGCTCGCGATCGACGCGCGCTACTTGAAGGCCGACTTCCAGGCCCAATTCAAAGACCGCGCCGACCAGCGGCTCAGGGAACCGTGGACCGTCGCGGCCGAGGATCGACTGGACCAGGCCGTGCCGATGCCGCCACCGATCGTGGGGCGGCGGCGAGCCGGACGAGGCAGCGGGCTCGGCCCAACCACGATCTTCGGTCGCTACATGCGCAGTCCGGGCACGTGGCGCGACGATGAGCGCCGCGGCGGCGTTCATGTCACGCCGCAAGAATATCGTGACATCTTCGTCGATCTGCTCGCCTTCCTGGCCGACCAGAACTACCTCGTCACGATCGGAAAGGGCGATGACCTCGCGTATCTGCTGCCGGCCGACGTGATCCAATGGAAGAAGGGTGACGGTAAGCCGCGGCGCGACCCAATCCGCCGGACCGGCGCCGACCCGACCGCGGAGGTCGCCGCGAACGAGTTCTTCCAGACGTTCTATCGCGCCAATGCGAGCGCCCTACGCGCCCTCAGCGCCCGCGAGCATACCGCCCAGGTCGATCAGGACGATCGGGAGGAACGCGAAAAGCAATTCAAGACCGCTGCCTTGCCGATTCTGTACTGCTCACCAACGATGGAACTCGGGGTCGATATTGCCGGTTTGCAGGCAGTGCACATGCGCAACGTCCCGCCGACCCCGGCCAACTACGCCCAGCGCGCTGGGCGGGCCGGGCGTAACGGACAACCGGCGCTCGTGCTGACCTACTGCTCGAACGGCTCGCCGCACGATTCCTACTACTTTCGGGATCCTCGCCTGATGGTCGGTGGCGCCGTCCAGGCGCCGCGCATCGATCTGGTCAACGAAGACCTCATTCGCGCCCACGTTCACGCCATCCTCCTGGCCGAAATGAATCTTGCCCTGGGCGACTCGGTCGCCGAGGTCGTCGAGCTCAGCGAGGCGCAAACGCTCCCGCTCACAACGGCGGTCAAGAACGCATTCCAGAACAGCACCGCGCGAACCAATGCGATCGCGCGTGCCGAGCGCGTGCTGGCCGACCTGCGTCCCGACCTGGCCAAGGCGCCGTGGTTCGGCGACACCTGGCTCAACGCCAAGATCGGCGGCGCGGTCGAGGAGTTCGATCGGGCGACCGATCGCTGGCGCCGCCTCTTCGGTTCGGCGACCGAACAGATGGCGAAGCAGCAGGCGACCTTGAACGACGCCACCCGCACCGCCGAGGAGCGATTGACCGCCCGGAGCCTCCATAACGAGGCCCTGACTCAACGCGAGCTCTTGCTGGCGAGCAACGTCAGCCGACGCCAATCCGACTTCTACAGCTATCGCTACTTCGCGTCCGAGGGCTTTCTGCCCGGTTACAACTTCCCGCGCCTGCCGCTCTCGGCGTTTCTGAGCGGGCGTGGCAAACCGCGCGGTGGCGATGTCTTTCTCTCTCGGGCGCGCTTCCTGGCGATCAGCGAGTTCGGGCCTCGCTCGATCATCTACCACGAGGGCAACCGCTACCGGATCGAGCGGGTGTTGTTCACCAGTCAGGACGCCGAACGGACGACATCGACCGGCAAAGTCTGCGCCGCTTGCGGGTACGGCCACATCGGCGGTGAACTCGCCAAGGCCGACGTCTGCGCCGAGTGCGCGAATCCACTCACGGGCAAGGGCGTCATCTACTTCGACAAGCTGCTGCGCCTCACCAACGTCGGCGCCCGGCCGATCAGCCGCATCACCTCCGACGAGGAAGAGCGGCTGCGCATCGGCTACCAGGTCGCGACCGCGTTCCGGATCGACCCACAGAGCCCACGCCGCGACGCCACCTACACCGTCGCTCCGCGTGACGGTGCTTCAACCGATCCGGTCGAGGTCGCCAGCGCGACCTACGCCCCGGCCGCGACGCTCTGGCGCATCAACCTCGGCTGGGCTGCCCGCAAGGAGAAGGAGCGGTACGGCTTCCCGATTGATATGAGCACCGGCCGCTGGCGCCGGGCTCCGGAGCAGGAGGACACGGCCGATGACTCCGACGAGGGCGCCGATCCGACCGCCGGGACACGCACCAAGATCGAGACCGTCGTCCCGTTCGTCGAGGATCGTCGCAACACCCTGCTGCTCCGGCTCCCCACCGCCGGTGATGATGGCAACGCCTTGGCGAGTGCGCTCTACGCGCTCAAGCGCGGCATCGAAGTGCACTACCAGATCGAGGATCGAGAACTGGCTGGCGAGACGCTGCCATCCGAGCGCGACCGCCGTTTGCTCCTCTTCTACGAGGCCGTCGAAGGCGGCGCCGGGGTGCTCGCTCAGTTGGTCGATGATCGCACAGCGCTGGCAACCGTCGCGCGCCAGGCGCTGACGCTCTGTCATTTCGACCCCGATACGGGTGCCGACCTCGCCGTCCAGATAGATGACCGCGAGCCGTGCATGCGCGCCTGCCACGAATGCTTGCTCTCCTATGGGAATCAGCGCGCGCACAGCATCCTGAATCGCCACCTCGCGCGTGACATCTTGCTCGATCTCGCCGCCGCCACGGCGAACGTCACGACCGCCGGGCGCGCGCCCCCCGAGCAGTTCGAATACCTCCTGGCCAAATGCACCACGTCACTCGAGCGCGACTTCCTGCGCTTCCTCCGCGATCGAGGTCACAACTTGCCGACCGAGGCCCAGGTTCGAGTCCGGGATTCGCGTCCCGACTTCTGGTACGCCGATACCGACGATCGGGCGGCCGTGTTCGTCGATGGGCCGGTCCACGATGACCGGCGCGTCGCGGAGCGCGACGAGGCCGTGCGCAGCCGTCTCAGCGCCGCCGGCGTGCAGGTGATCCCGATCGGCCACGACCCGGCGGCGTGGCCGGCGGCGGTCGCCGAGTTCGGCTGGGTGTTCGGCGCCGCCGGGACTCACCGATGACGGATCGGCTAACGCGGGCGCCGGGCACGCTCGCGCGGTTGCGCGGGCGCGAGTGGGTGGTGCTCCCGCCGGGCGATGACCCCGAGATTCAACTGCTTCGGCCGCTCGGTGGCACCGACGATGACGCGATCGGTATCGATCGGGAGCTGGAAGGCAACGATCTGACCGACGCCTCGCTGCCGCCGCTGGATCCGGCCACGGTCGGCGACGCCGTCAGCGCCCGTCTGCTGCGCGACGCCGTACGGCTCGGCTTCCGCTCGGCCGGTGGGCCATTCCGCTCGCTCGGGCGCATCAACTGCGAACCGCGCACCTTTCAACTCGTGCCATTGCTCATGGCGCTGCGCCTCGATCCGGTGCGCTTGCTCATCGCCGACGACGTCGGCATCGGCAAGACGATCGAGGCGGCGTTGATCGCGCGCGAACTGTTCGATCGCGGCGAGATTCGCCGCCTGGCCGTGCTGTGCTCGCCGCAACTGTGCGACCAGTGGCAGCGTGAGCTCCGCGAGAAGTTCCACCTCGACGCCGTGATCGTGCGACCGGGCACCGTCAGCGCGCTCGAACGACAGATCGAACGCGAGGTCGGCCTCGGCGCCGCCTCGATCTTTACCCACTTTCCGTTCCAGATCATCTCGATCGACTACATCAAAAGCGATCGCCGCCGCGACGACTTCGTGCGCCTCTGCCCGGAGTGCGTCATCGTCGACGAAGCGCACGGCGTCGCCGCCGGCGGCCATGTACGCGGGGGCCAGCACCAGCGTCACACCCTGGTACACGCCCTGGCGCGCGACGCCAGCCGCCATATGATCTTCGCCACCGCCACGCCGCACTCCGGCGATCAGTCGGCGTTCGCCTCTTTGGTCGGTTTGCTCGTGCCCGAACTCGAAGCCGCGGTGGCCGATGCCGCCTATGGCGGCGGCACGGAGGCACGCGGGCGCATGGCCCGACACTTCGTCCAGCGCCGTCGCGAGGACATTCGGCATTACCTTGAAGACGAGACCGTCTTCCCCGATCGCCAGACTCGCGACGAGACCTATCGACTGACACCCGAGTACCTCGACCTGCTCACAAACGTGCTCGCGTACGCGCGAAAACTCGTCGCCGATGCCGCCACGCGCGGCGAGGCGCAGCGTCGCTTCACCTGGTGGACCGCGATCGCGCTGCTGCGCTGCGTCGGGTCGAGCCCGGCCGCGGCCGCCGCCGCGCTGCGCACGCGCGCCCGCCCACTCGAAGGCGCCTCGGCCGCCGAGGTCGACACCCTGGCCGCCGCGATCGTGCTCGACGGGGACCAGAGCGATACCGCCGTGGCCGACGACACCACCCCGGGGGCCGACATCTCACCCGAGCAGGGCGAGCCCTGGACCCATGCACGAGCCGATGACCCATCCCGGGCCGACGACCCATCTCGGGTCGCGGCCGATCGGGCCCGGCTCATGGCGATGGCCCGCGCCGCCGACGGCCTGGCCGGCGCGGCCGACCCGAAGCTGACCGCGCTGTTTCCGATCGTGCGCGGGCTGCTGAAGGACGGCTTCGCGCCGATCGTGTTCTGCCGCTACATCACCACCGCCCGCTACGTGGCCGATGCTTTGCGCGAACGGCTGGCCGATCTGTCGGTGGACGTTCGCGCCGTCACCGGTGACCTGCCGCCGGACGAGCGCGAAAAGGCCGTCGCGGCGCTCGGCGATTCGCTCCGTCGCGTGCTGGTCGCGACCGACTGCCTGAGCGAGGGCGTCAACCTCCAGAAATCCTTCACGGCCGTCATCCATTACGACCTGGCCTGGAACCCCACCCGCCACGAGCAGCGCGAGGGCCGCGTCGACCGCTACGGCCAGAGGGCCAGGGTCGTCCGCGCGGTGCGATTCTGGGGCGCCAACAACCGCGTCGACGGCGCGGTGCTCGAAGTGCTGCTGCGCAAGGCCGACACAATTCGCAAGACGCTCGGCGTGTCGGTTCCGGTGCCCGAGGACGTCATCCGCGTGCTGGAAGCGATCTTCGACCGTCTCTTCACCAGCGGGAGTACCGACTACGAACAACTCGAACTGTTCGCCGACGCCGAAACGGTGCGCCAGGGCCGGCTGCCGTTCGGCCTGGTCGACACTGGCGAGGAAGCGCTCGATCGCGCCTGGCAATCGGCCGCCGAACGCGAGCAGAAGAGCCGCGCCATCTTCGCACAGCATCGTCTCCGCCCGGAGGAGATCGCGCCGATCGTTCACGCCGCCCGCGCCGCGGTCGGCAGTAGCAGCGACGTCGGCGCGTTCGTTCAGGAAGCACTTCGGCGATTCGGCGCCTCGCTCAGTCCGCGCCACGATGGCGCCATCACGATTGATGCGACCACTGTGCCGCGCGTCCTCCGCTCTCGACTCGACTGGTCCGATCTCAAGGCCGTGACGCTTGCGTTCGATCCGGCCGCGCCGGTCGGGGCAACCTACGTGCCCCGCACGCACCCGATCGTCGAGACGCTCGGCGCCCACCTGCTCGAAACCGCGCTCGATGAGCCGGCCACCTCGATCGCGCGTCGCCTCGGCGTGATGCGCACCGACGCCGTGACCGAGCGCACGATCCTGCTGCTGCGCCGGGGGCGGTACGTGATCGTCGAGACGCGGCGCGGCCCCGGCGGCTCGACCGCGCGCGATCTGCTGGTCGAGGAGATCGATCTGGTCGGCTTCCGCGGCGGCCCGGCCGAGCCCCAATGGCTCGATGACGAGACCGCGCTGGCGCTGGCCGCCGATGCCGTGCCTTCGGCCGGTGTGGCCCAGGAGCAGCGCGTGCGCTGGGCGACTGAGGCGCTGGCGATGTTGCCGCGCCTGGCGGCTGCGCTCGACGCCCGCACCGACCGCCGCGCCGCCGAGCTGCTCGAACAGCACACCCGCGTGCGCGCCGCGACCCGTGCCGGCGGCATCAGCCACGCCGTCCGGCCGGTCCAACCGGTCGATCTGCTCGGCTGCTACGTCCTGATGCCACCGCCGATCGCACTGTGACGATCCCGCTCGCGACCAGCTTCGCCAGCGTCCAGGCCGAGGGCGGTCTGCTGCCACCCGACCTGCTCCAGAGGATCGCCAACGGCGATCGTGATCTCGGTCACGTCGATCCGAGTAGCTATGGCTACAAGAGCCAGGCCGAGCTGCGCGAAGCCATAGCGAGTGCCTGGTCGCGCGCCCTGCGTCATTGGGCCGCCCTCCGAGGCGAACTCGCGGCGCGTTCGGAACGCGAGAGCGTCGTGACGGAGACCCGCGAACAGTGGATGCTGCCGTTGCTGCGCGCGCTCGGCCACGATCCACAGTTCGATCGCGCCCCCGAGCAGATCGGCGATCACGCCTATCCGATCTCGCACCGGGCCGACGGCTTGCCGATCCACATCGTCAGCGCTCGTCACGACCTCAACAAGTCCGACCCCGGCGCCAGCCAGGCTCGTCGAATCAGTCCGCACGGGTTGGTCCAGGAATACCTCAACCGCGCCGACGCGGCCCTGTACGGCCTGGTGACGAACGGCCTCGAACTGCGCCTGCTGCGCGATAACCAGTCGCTGACCCGCGCCGCCTACGTCGCGTTCGATCTCGAACAAATGCTCGACGGCGTGCTCTACGCCGATTTCACGCTGCTCTGGCTCTGCCTGCATCGCTCGCGGTTCCCCCAGCCCGGCGCCGAACTCGGCGCCTGCGTGCTGGAAGAGTGGCGCAAGAAGGCCGACGATCTGGGCACCCGCGCCATGGGCGCGCTGCGTCCCGGCGTCCGCGCCGCGCTGATCGCGCTTGGCGAAGGCGTTCTGGCGCATCCGGCCAACAAAGCGCTGTGCGCCAGCCTGCGTGACGGTCGGCTGACTGAAACTGACCTGTACGCCGAACTGCTGCGACTGCTGTACCGGCTGCTGTTTCTGCTCGTGGCCGAGCAGCGCGACCTGTTGTTTGTCGACGGCACTCCGTCCGCGGTCGTGGGACGCTACGAGCGCCACTACAGCCTCACTCGGCTGCGCGCGATCGCGCGTCGCCACCTCGACGACGATCGACACGACGATCTGTGGCGCGGCGTGCGACTGGTGTTCGATGTCCTGGCCGGACGGCGTGGCGGCCTCGGACTGTCGCCGCTCGGCGGCGGCCTGTTCGACGCCGCGTCGTGCCCACACCTGGACGGCGCGATCGAGGCTGCGGAGCCGGCCGCGATCGCGAACGGCTACGTCGCTCGCGCGATCGGCGCACTCACGCGAGTGAGGATCGGACAACGCTGGCGGCCGGTGAACTACCGCGATCTCGATGTCGAGGAACTCGGCGGCGTGTACGAGGGGCTGCTCGACGAGCAGGCTCGGGTGGTGGCCGACGAAGACCACGCCGCGTTCGAGCTGATCGACAGCAGCCAGCGCAAGCAAACCGGCAGCTATTACACGCCGACCCCGCTCGTGCGCGAGTTGATCCGCTCGGCGCTCGACCCGGTGATCGAGGCTCGGCTGGCCGAGGCGAAGACGCCGGCCGCCCGGCGCGCCGCGCTGCTGAGCATCACAGTGGTCGACAGCGCGGCCGGCAGCGGCCACTTCCTCCTCGCGGCGGCGCGGCGGCTGGGCGAAGAATTGGCGCGGATCGACGCCGGCGATCGTGAGCCGAGTCCCGGGGAACGGCGCGCCGCGCTACGCGAGGTGATCCGTACATGCATCCACGGCGTCGATGTGAACCCGCTGGCGGTCGATCTCTGTCGGCTCAGCCTGTGGATCGAGGGGCATGAGGCCGGCAAGCCGCTGACGTTTCTCGATCACCGCATTCAGCAGGGCAACAGCCTGATCGGCGCGCGGCACGATCTGATCGAGAAAGGCTTGCCCGAGGAGGCGTTCAACCCGATCGCCGACGACGATAGGCCGACCGCCAGCCGACTCAAGCGCCGCAACCGCGATGAACTGAAGGCGCTCGCGGCCGGCGATCGCGTCCAGGGGCGGCTGGCGTTCGGTGAGCAAGATTGGGGGCGATTCGTCAGCGAGACGTTGGTGTCCGGCGCGCGCGCGATTGCCCAACCGACCGAGGACACGCTGGCCGGCGTACGCGCTCAGGCGGCCGCCTACGCCGAATTCGCTGAGAACACGCTCGAAGGGGCTCGCGCCATCCACGATGCCTGGACAGCCGCGTTCGTCTGGCCGCTGCGTCCGGACGCGCCCGAACCGCCGACCACCGCCGACCTGGCGGTGGGGCCGGGCCGCCGCCCTCGCCTGAGCGAGGCGCAGTGGCGAACCGTCGCGGCCGCGCGCGCTCGGCATACCTTCTTTCACTGGGAGCTGGCCTTCCCGGAGGTCTTCGCCCACGGCGGTTTCGACTGCGTGCTCGGCAACCCGCCCTGGGAGCGCATCAAGCTGCAGGAGCAGGAGTTCTTCGCCGAGCGCGACCCCGCGATCGCGGGCGCTCCGAACAAGGCGGCCAGGCAGCGGCTCATCGACACATTGGCGCAAACGAACCCGGGGCTGGCGGCCGCGTTCGGTCAGGCGAAGCGCGCGGCTGAGTCGCAGAGCAAGTTCGCGCGGGCGAGCCAGCGCTTTTCGCTGAGCGCGGTTGGCGACGTGAACCTTTACGCGCTGTTCGCCGAACACAACCGCGACCTCGTCAGCCGGCGCGGCCGGGTCGGAATGATCGTGCCGACCGGGATCGCGACCGACGATTCGACCAAGGCGTTCTTCCAGGACGTGGTCGATCGCGCCGGCCTGGCCGGCCTGCTCGACTTCGAGAACCGAAAAGTATTCTTCTCGGCCGTGCACGCCAGCTACAAGTTCTGTCTGCTCATCCTCTCCGGCGCGCCGGTCGCGCGGGGCGACTTCGCGTTCTTCTGCACCGACGTCGAGCAACTCAAGGATCCGCGTCGTCGCTTCCAACTTTCGCCCGAGGACTTCGCGCGGCTGAACCCGAACACCCGCACCTGCCCCGTGTTCCGCACCAGCGTCGACGCCGACCTCACGCGCGCGATCTACCGCCGCGTGCCGGTGCTGATCGACGAGCGGACCGGCGCGAACCCGTGGGGTGTCACGTTCCAGACGATGTTCCACATGTCGAACGACAGCCACCTGTTCCACACCGCGCCGGGGCCGGGTCGGGTTCCGCTGTACGAGGCGAAGCTGTTCCACCAGTTCAACCACCGCTGGGCGACCTACGCTCCCGGCGACGCCAGGATCCCATCGAACGCCGCGGACCGCGAGTTTCTTGACGGCGAAGACGAGCCCGACATCGCCCCCGCCGAACCAGCGCTCCTTCTTCCCGGGTCTTCGTCCCTTCTCCCCCTGGGAGAAGGTCAGGATGAGGGCGTCCTCGCCGCCGATCCCGGCGCCGGCGATTCAAACGAGAGTGACGCCGAGGACCACGGATTGGGCGAGGCGGACGGCCGCGAAACCGGTAGCCGCGGCCGCCGCCCGAATCGCGACAACGATCCAACATCGCGAACCCTGACGTCGGTTGAACTCGCCGACCCCACCTATCGCGTCACCCCTCGCTACTGGGTTAGCGCGACGGAGGTGGAGGCCAAACTGAAGGACCGCTGGGGTCGCGGCTGGCTTCTGTCGTTCCGCGATATCGCCCGCGCGACCGACGAGCGCACCGCGATCTTCAGCGTGCTGCCCAGGGTAGCGGCTGGCCACAAGGCTCCGCTGATCTTTCTCGACGCCGAACCACGAGTGGCCGCCGCATTTCTCGGAGCCTTCAACGGACTAGCGTTCGACTTCGCGGCGCGACAAAAGGTGGGCGGCACGAATCTTGCCTTCTTCACTCTCAAACAACTTCCGATGCTCGCACCCAGCGCCTACACCGCCGTCGACCTCGAGTTCATCGTCCCGCGCGTGCTCGAGCTGACGTACACCGCCTGGGACCTGCAGGCGTTCGCCCAGGACCTCGGTCATCACGGCCCGCCATTCGCCTGGGATGAGGCGCGCCGCGCCATCCTCCGCGCCGAGCTCGACGCCTACTATGCCGCGCTCTACGGCCTCACCCGTGACGAACTCCGCTACATCCTCGATCCCCAGGACGTCTATGGCCCCGACTTCCCCGGAGAAACCTTTCGCGTCCTCAAAGAAGGCGAACTCCGCCGGTACGGCGAATACCGCACCCGTCGCCTCGTCCTCGAGGCGTGGGACGGTCTCGGCCTGGCGCCGCGCAACCGCGACGGCCGCTACGACGCGGGCGCGTCGTCGACTTTGGCTGCAAGCATCGCGCCAGCCACCGCGCCCTCGCCGATACAGGCCAAACAACCTCCAACGCCGGATCAGACGGCCGCACCAGCGCCAGAGCGACCATCGTGGGCATCTCGGGAACCCACCGTCCGGTCCCCATCGATCGAGGCACAATCGGCAGGCTCGTCACCGACAACGCGAAGCGCGATGGCTGAGAGGCCATCGTCGACGTCTGGAGTACCCACGGTTGGACCTCGGCCGATTCAGGCAGAATCGCAATCGTCGCCTCCCGATCGTGCGACTTCGGACACTATTCAGCCAAAGCTCGCGCAGTCCGCCGCTACCTCACCTCAGTCGATTCTGCCGGGGCTGCCACCGACCTCTGGCGACACGCTTCGCCAACGCATCCTTTCGCGCGCACTCGATACGCTCCGCCAGACCGGACCACTGAGCGCGCGCGAACTCGCGGCTCGACTCGCACCGCTCGACTCGACGATCAACTGGCACCTCGTCAACAGCGTCCTGTTCTCCGAAGGCAAAGCTCACGTTCGCCGTGATCAGGCTACGGGGAGGTATCGGATCGGGTGAGTCAGGGACCCGCATCCCCTCAAAGCCCGATCGCACCCAAGATTCCTGTACCTACGCCGATCTACCGGATGGTGCACGTCGAGAATTTGCCCCTGCTCCTGGCCCGCAAGGTACTCCACGCGCCGAATCACGCCCCGGCCGATGGGCGTGCATACGTCACAATCCACGCCGTGGACGTGCAGGCGAGTCGGCATCAGAAGCTCGTCCCGTGCGGGCCGCTCGGAACGATCCACGACTACGTGGGTTTCTACTTCGGCCGCCGCTCGCCGATGTTGTACCGGCTTCATACGGGCTACAACGTCACGAAAGTTCTGCAAGCCGACATCGCATACCTCGTCTCGAGCGTGCAGGAGGTCGTGGCGGCGAGCCTGCCCTTTGTCTTCACGGATGGTCACAGTCTGGCGACCCTGACGGCCTGGTTTGATGATCTCGACGATCTCTCATCTGTCGATTGGCGAATCGTCAACGCGAACCAATGGAACGATACGCCGGAGCATCCCGATCGGCAGCGCCGCAAGCAGGCCGAGTTCCTCGTCTACCAGTCGGTTCCGTGGCACCTCATCGAACAGATCATCGTGCTGGATCCGGCGGTCGCCGCGCGTGTCGAGGGCATCCTCAGCGACCACCCGGTCGACGCGCGCCGCCCCGTGAGGGTGGAACGATCCTGGTACTATTGATCGGAATGTACGGACGATGATCGAGCCGACCAGCGGAAATCTGCTCAACGCGGACGTTGAAGCACTCGTGAACACCGTCAACTGCGTCGGCTACATGGGCAAGGGGATTGCCCTGCAGTTCAAGCAGGCGTTTCCGGACAACTACACCGCGTATCGACGCGCCTGCGACCGTGGCGAGGTCCAGCCCGGCCGGATGCAGGTGTATGAAACCGGCCAGGCCTTCCCGAGATTGATTTTCAATTTCCCGACGAAGCGAGACTGGCGCGCCAATTCCCGCATCGACGATATCGAGATCGGGCTTCAGGCGCTCATCCGCGAGATTGAGGCACGTGGCGTCACGTCGGTTGCCGTGCCGCCGCTCGGATGCGGAAACGGCGGTCTGAACTGGCGCGATGTTCGTCCGCGCATCGAGCGCGCGTTCGCGGCACTTCCGGACGTGCGCGTGCTGCTTTTCAGTCCGTCCGGTGCGCCGGCGGCCACGACCATGCCCGTGCGGACCACGCGACCCAGGATGACGCTGGCGCGGGCGCTGTTCATTCGGCTTATGGAGCAGTACCGCGTTCTCAACTACCGGATGACGCTGCTGGAACTGCAGAAACTCGCCTACTTCCTGCAGGAGGCAGGGGAGCCGCTCAAGCTGCGCTACGTGCCTGGTCCCTACGGGCCGTTCGCGCCGAACCTCAACAAAGTCCTTGAACTCCTCGAGGGGCACTTCATTCGTGGCTACGGCGATAGCCAGAAGCCGGACGTCGAGATTGCGCTGCTCCCTGGCGGACCAGAAGCGGCGACCGCATTTGTGAAGGAATTTGCCGATGCATCCGCCCGCCTCGATCGTGTGTCCCGTTTGATCGAAGGCTTTGAGACACCGCACAGCATGGAGTTGCTCGCGACCGTCCATTGGGTGGCCACACGCGGCGACCAGCCGACACGGACACTCGAGGACATTGTTCGCGCGGTTCATGGCTGGAATGCCCGCAAGGCGCGCGCGTTTCCGCGGCGCCACATTGAAGTCACCTGGGCGCACCTCGTCGAGCAGGGCTGGCTGGCGCGCTGATCGGCGATGGCCCGGCTCTTGCTCGCTCGCATACATCATGGTCGGTGGGATGCTGTCACCTCGGCGGCCGTCGCGGCCGAAACCGCGAGTTCACGGCGCACCTGCGCCAGGCATTCGGAGATTCGACGCCTGAACTGTGATTCACGCGGCAGGGTCGGATCGCTGTCGCTTGAGTAGCGATGATCTCCAACGATCAGACTGTCGTCCGGGCGCACACCGTAGTGTCGCGTTCCCTTGAACCGGCGGGCGAATTCGTTGATGTGCTTGCCCAGAAGCGCATCAGTCCGGCTCGCCTTCCCGGAATAGTACTTGGCCTGACCATTAGCCAGTTCGAGAATCAGGAAGTCCTGTTTGACCTGCCCGTCAACATTTCGCTTCACGGCGGATCGATCGATCAGGAAGTCGCCGTAGACCCGGAGTCTGGGGAAGTCGGGAGGATGACTCACGATCACAACGTCGCAGCACAGAAAGCGGTCAGATTTGAAGCGTTTCATGACCTTTCTCAGGCCGGGGTTCTCGGAAACCAACTCGACGATGGTCTTGATCGGCTCACACAAAGTCGGTTCTGCCATTGCCTCGATGTTTCGGGCAACCAGTGCTATGCGATCGCCAAACTGATCCCTTGCCGGTCGCGCAGGGCGAACCATGGGAATAATCCGCCGTAAAGGGAGGCCGGGCGCCACCGGCGATTGGGCGTGTCGCCCCCAGATCACGTAGCCGGCGACAGCCGCGAGCCCGCCGAGACTGATTCCAGCGGCAACCCCATTATGTCGGCCATTCGCCCAGGACACCAGACGAGCGAGCGGCCGCTCGCTCGATCGTGGATCGTCGCCATCGTCGCGCCTCCTGGCGACAGTCTATTCTGGCGAGACCGTTCGTTCCCAATCGTGGCGCTCGGCCAGCGACACGTCGTAGCCGGCGCCGTTGCGATCACCCGCGCTAATCTGACGTCTCCGTTCCTTCAAGCTCCAACTGAGATTCCTCTGGCGGCGTCGCCGCTCGCGGGCGCGGCAGATGGCGAGCGGACTTCTCTTTCGCGCGCTTCTCCAGATACGGCACGAACGGCATCATCCCTATCTGGCGGACTTCAGCGTGCAGTTGCTCGCGCGACACCATCCGGCAACTCTGGTTGATGTCGGAGATGAATACTCGCCCGTCTTGGTTCGTCAGGAACGGGAACCAGTCAGCCTGATGGAAAAGCAGCTTCCCGATGGCGCGCTCGATCGGCTGGTCTGGTCCACCCGCGACGATGATGGCTTTCCCACCGTTCTCCCGAATCTCTCGCGCGACTTGCACGCCCGACGTGTGCCGAAGTCGGTCGAACGTCAGGAACACGCGATCGATGCCTCGGGCGTAGGCGACGATCTTCCAGTCATCCTTCTCGTCGCTCAATTGATGTTGGTGGACCGTTTCGACGTCCCACTTCAGCAAGAGCAGCATGTCGACCAGTGGCTGACTCGTCTGGGCGTCGCTCAGGACCTTCACGCCGCCTGGGCGTCTAAGAACTTTTCGTACCGGACCGCGCCGGCGATCTTCGGTTCGGGGACGTGTGGGTAGTAGTCGTGTACGCGTTTGACGGCACGCAGGCGCTTCGACAGTCGATAAATAGTGCCGGTTTCGATAGTCGTACCGATGACGACCGGCGCGCCGCCCCGGACGGTCGGATCGATCCGCACGAACCGCTGGAACTCCATCGGCACGAGCAGCTCATCCGGTCTGGCACGCATTGCCGCGAACTGTGCCCCGAACAACGGGTCAGCAATCTTCTGATTCCCTTGAGTCGGAACCGTTGTCCCCCACTCGTCTTTGCGATAGGCGTACAGTTGGCGCTTGTCGACGACGATGCGGGCGTCCGCCCAGCCACCACCGGGCGGTCCGAAGCGGCCCTCCAGCGAGCGCAGCGCCCGGACAGCTTGCTCCAGGGAAAAGTGTTCTTCGCGCAGCATCCGGAGCAAGCGCAGATAAACGACTGACGCGAACGTGTACCCGCGCTCGGGCCGCCCATCGTCCGTGGCGACCTCGACCGTCGGCGTGACGATTCCGGCCCGAGACCAGGCGCTAACCAACGCCTGATGTACCCGTGCGATGCGAGAAGCATCGGCGAGCAGGTAGAAGCCTTGGTCACTCAGTTCAGACACGTCGACACCCCTGCCATCTGAGCCACGACGATTGTCCCCTCTGCGCCATTACCGGTCAACAGGGTAATGACTCGGCCGACCGGGGCGCGAGCTCGACGAACTATCAAAAGTGTCATTTATCGCCGCGCCGATCGCGCGCGTCCCCACCCGCGCGTCCCCGCCCGCTCGTCCCCACCGGCGCCCCCTACGGCACCGTCGCGACCAGCGCGCGATACGATCCCGTGTCGCTTGAGACGACGTACGGTCCGGCCGACGCTGGAACCAGGATACTTTCGAGCCGCGCCAGGGTTTCACACCAACCGTGGCCACGCACGGTCGCGACGCCCTCGACGACCGTCAGCGCGTGGAAGCGCTCGCCGGCCGGGTCGAGCGTCGCGGCGCTGGGGCCAATTTGCCAGAGTGTGAAGTGGGCGCAGCGTGTCAGCAGCGACGCGCCCGCGGCAAGATACGCCTCCGCGCCGATCCTCACGCGCGAACGGTCAGGCAACGTCGTCACGTCAGCGAGGGAGTCCGACGCGACGGCGCCGCTTGGCGGCGCGCCTGCCGTGATGTCGGGTTTCCCGCCCGCCCGCGATGCGGGCAAGATGCCCGCGCTCCCAAGGCGCGCGCTTGGAGATGCCGTGGCTTCACCACCCGATCCCGGTGTAATCGCCGGCGCCGCGTCGAGCGCTGCCGCCGCGCGCGACTGTGCGATGTGCAGCGGCCGCGCCGCCGATGTCGGCCGATTCCAGTCCCAGACCCGGTACGTCACGTCCGAGTTCTGCTGCACCTCGTACAGCGTGATGCCCGGTCCGAGCGCGTGGATCAGACCTGGCCGGTTGTAGATCGTGTCGCCGGGCACGGCGTCGAGAAAGCGCGCCCATTCGAGCAGTTCGCCGCGATCGATCACCGCCGCGAACGCGTCCGGCGAGAGCCCCGGTTTCAGTCCCGAAATCATGCGCGCGCCCGGATCGGCCGCCAGGATGTGCCACGCTTCGGCCTTGCCGAATGTGCCCGCGCCCTCCAATTCGACGGCCAGGCGATCGTCCGGGTGAACCTGGATCGAGAGCCAGTCGCGGGTATCAAGCAGTTTGATCAGGAGCGGGAATCGCCCGTTCGCGGCGACCTGACCGCGCGTGCCGAGGACGGCCGCCCCGTGACGCGCCACGATCGCGCCGAGTGTCTCACCGGCAAACGGCCCGCCGATAACCCGATTCTCATCGTGGATCACCCAGGTTTCGCCGATTCCCGGTCCGTGTCCGAGCCGGTCGCCGCCCCACAGGCGCGACTTCGGCGCCGCGGCGAGACGAATCGGCAAGAACTCGACCATAACGCGCCATAGAATGGCAGGCGAGGCCATCCGCGCGCAATGGCGGACGGTCATCCGCTTCGGCAAACCGACGAACGATTGCGCGATCTGGGGCGCCGCCGACGGCCGACTGGATGCCGTGGCTGCTGTTCGGCGGCGCGCGGACTACGCTGTTGTCTCGATCTTCCGATACGAGCCGGCGTAGAACACCAATGGCGCGACGTCGTCGGTCGCCTCGCCAGCTTCGACGAGGCCGACGAAGATCGTGTGGTCGCCGCCATCGACCGCCGCGGTTACGCGGCAATCGAAGTAGCCGAGACATCTGTCGATGATCGGCGCCCCGGAGGGGGTAGTGCCGGTACTGCAATCCGCGAACTCAGCGTGCTCGCCCGGTCTTCGCCCGGCGAAGCGATCGGAGATGAGAGTCTGGCCCTCGGCCAGGATGTGGACGCAGAAGTGGCCGGATCGACCGATCATTCCGTGGCAGACCGCTCGCTTGTCGACGCTGATGAGCACGAGCGGCGGATCGAGCGAGACGGATGAGAACGAACTGAGTGTGATGCCGCGCACGTCGTCGCCGTCGCGAACTGTCGCCACGGTGACTCCGCTGGCCCATCGCCGCATGACCGTCCGGAACAACGTGCCGTCAACCCCTGGCCGGCCGCCATCACTGCTCGCCACGATGCCCTCCCCTTCGCGCGGCAGTGTAGCCGCACGGCACGGCTGGCGAATCAGTCCGTGATGAGCACCGTTCTCGAATGAGTGGCACGGCCTGTCAGCGTGTTGGTGGTGGGGCGAGAACAGGCATCGACGAGTCGGGAAGTCAGCGCCGCCACTCGTCGATCAGCGACGCGACGAGGCCGGTCCAGCCGGTCTGGTGCGATGCGCCGAGACCCCGGCCGGTATCGCCATCGAAGTACTCGTGGAACAGAATCAGGTCGCGCCAGTGCGGATCATGCTGGAACGGGCTATCCGGCGGATAGATCGCGCGGAGTCCGTCCGCGTTGCGCGTGAACATGGATATTGGCCGCTCCGCGAGCTCGCGCGCGATGACGCCGAAGGTCACTCCGGGCGCGATCTCGGCCGTTTCGCCAAACGCTTTCGCGAGCTTCCGCAGCGATTCGACCATGAGAAACGTCGTCGGCATCCAGATCGGTCCACGCCAGTTCGAGTTGCCGCCCTTGATCTTCG
The DNA here is from genome assembly GCA_004297775.1 of Chloroflexota bacterium. Classification (GTDB taxonomy): domain Bacteria; phylum Chloroflexota; class UBA6077; order FW602-bin22; family FW602-bin22; genus FW602-bin22. The sequence continues at coordinate 37,546 of SCUE01000030.1, forward strand.
TGCTCGCCTCGGCCGGCTCATAGGTCACGGTTCGACCGCGATACTCGAACGGCGCGCTCTGGTGCGCCTTCGACATGCTGCGCAGTCCGTACGGCGACAGGAATTCCGACTCGTCCCAGACACGCACGAGAACGCGGCGAACCTGTTCGAGGTCGATCAACGTGAGGACTCGGACCGTATGATCCTCATGCTCGACCGTGCTGATGCAGTGGCGGACGAGTTCCTGCCGATTCGCCAGGAACCAGTCGTTGTTGAAACGGAAATCGGGGAACGGCGCGATCCAATCAAGTTCCAGTCGCTCGACCGCGTACAGCGGAATCAGGCCGACCATCGATCGCACCCCGAACGAGTCGCGCCGACCGTCGGGATGAAGCAGCACGTCGTAGAAGAAGCCGTCCGCCTCGTCCCACAGGTCCATCCGCTTCATCGCGGCGCCGATGTAGACGTAGTGCTCGAAGAACTTCACGGCCAGCGACTCGTAGACGGGGTTCTCTTTCGCCAACTCGAGCGCGATGCGCATCATGTTCAGGCAGTACATGCCCATCCAGCCGGTCGCGTCGGACTGTTCAAGGACCGTGCCGTTGCCGAAGCCCTCGCTACGGTCGAACGCGGTCACGTTGTCCAGGCCGAGGAAGCCGCCTTCGAAGACGTTGTTGCCCGACCGGTCCACTTTGTTGACCCACCAGGCGAAGTTGATGAGCAGCTTGTGGAAGCAGCGTTCCAGGAAATCCCGATCGGCCCGGCCGGCGCGTATCCGATCCATGTTGTAGACGCGCCAGATTGCCCAGGCGTGGACCGGCGGATTCGTATCCGAGAACTCCCATTCGTAGGCCGGAATCTGACCGTTCGGATGGAAGAACTGCTCGAATAGCATCACCCAGAGTTGATCCTTGGCGAAGGAAGGGTCGATCAGCGCGTAGACGACCGCGTGGAACGCGAGGTCCCAGGCCGCGAACCACGGGTACTCCCACGCATCCGGCATCGAAAGGATGCGCATCGAGTTCAGGTGGCGCCAGTGAGCGTTGCGGATCGTTCGACGCGACTCCGGTGGCGGCGAGCGCGGATCATCGCCGTCGAACCACTTCGCCGTGTCGAAGAGGTAGATCTGCTTCGACCACAACAAGCCCGCGAACGCCTGACGCTGGATGAGTTTCTCGTCCTCAGTCGCCCTCGGCGGGTGGATCTGGGCGTAGAAGCGATCGGCCTCGCGCCGGCGCCTTCGGATGACTTCGCTGACCAGCGCGAGCGGATCGCGCATGGCCGTGTCCGTCAGCCGCATCCGTACCTGGGTCGAGCCTCCAGCCGGCACGACGCGGCGATACCAGACACACGCCTTCGTACCGTGCCGGGCCGGGTTGACCGCCGATTCATCGCCGTCGACGACGTGCCGGTGGAACGCGTCCTTTGTGTGGGCGCTCGCGCTCGGCGCGTCCGGACCGTACGTCGCGTGACCGTTCGTTTCGTTATCGGTGAAGAGCGGCGTGCCGCCGGCCTCGGCGTACAGGTCGCGTCGACCGAGCCGATAGGTGAAGCCGAGGTTGGTCGGACCGACGAGGTCGCGATCGTCCGCGACCAGCGCGATCACATCTTCCCGCTCTGCGTCAAGAACGATCGACGGTTGGCTCTGCCGAACCGGTCCCCAGCCCCACGAATTGCGGAACCAGAGCGTCGGCAGGAGGTGAATCTCGGCCTCGTCCGGTCCGCGGTTGTGCGCCGTGATGCGGACGGCGATGTCGTCTTCCGAGGCCTTGGCGTACTCGACCTCGACGTCCCAGTAACGGTTCTCATCGAAGACACCGGTATCGAGCAGTTCGTATTCCGGCCCTTCGCCGGCGCGGCGCCGATTTTCCGTGATGAGTTCCTCGTATGGGAACGCGGCTTGAGGGTACTTGTAGAGGTAGCGCATGTAAGCGTGAGTCGGCAGGTTATCGAGGTAGAAGTAGTATTCCTTGACGTCCTCGCCGTGATTGCCCTGATTTGGAACGAGGCCGAACGCGCGCTCCTTCAGGATGCGATCGCGGCCGTTCCAGAGCGTCAGCCCGAGGCAGAGAATCTGGTACCGATCGCAGATGCCGGCCAGGCCGTCCTCGCCCCAGCGATACGCTTTCGAGCGGGACTGCTCGTGGGTCAGGAAGTTCCAGGCATCTCCGTTCGGTCCGTAGTCCTCGCGAACCGTTGCCCAGGAGCGCTCGGCCAGATACGGCCCCCACCGCCGCCAGGCGGTGATCGATGGACCGTCGCCGGCCAGGCGACGATGTTCCTCGGTGGGTGGACCGCGTCGCTCCGCTGTGATGTCGCCATGTAACGACTTTGGGCCGTCAAGCGCACGTTACAAATGTGGGACAACGCTCCCAATCGGACCCAACCCTCGCAGCAGCGCTTGGGCAACCTTTGGCCATCGAGCGAGCGCAATCCACCGTGACGTAATACTCACGACTGGTTATGGCCCAGCCCCATCATCGGGGTAGACGTCACGCCGTCCTGGCAGGGTGCGGAAGCACCCCAAGAGCCAGTCCTCCTCGACCTCCAACCTGAGTTCGGATCGGAACATCAGGACAGTGTCAGGAAGGCTGGGTACTCGGAACGCCAAGGGTACGCGGACGCTGGAGATTCACCGCATGCGCATTCCTCATTTCCTGGGCATCGCTCTGCTCGTATCGGGCGTGAGCGCTGGCCTCCTCAGCTCGTCCGCCATGGCGATCAAGTATTCGGACAGCGCGGCCGATTCCGGTTTTGTTCAGCGGAATCAGTCAGACGACGATTCGCGGAAGGGCGAGTCGGACGCGACACCAGGCCGCCGAGACGATCGGAACGAGTCCGACGACAAAGACGACAAAGCCAGGTCCGAGTCGAAAGAAAGAGACGACAAGGACAAGCGAGAAGCGAAGGACAAGGACGAAAAGAACAGCCGGAGCGAGAACGACAAGTCCAAGGGTGACGACAAAGAGGACCAGAAGGGTCGCAATTCCGGGGTCATCTTCGTCAAGGCAGGCCAGACAGTCGGTCCGGGCAACGACTCACACGTCGGCTGTGATTTCTACGTCTTCGGGATGAACTTCCCTGGCACGGCCGGCACGATCGCGTTCTATGCGTGGAAGCCGACCGGCAGTTTCCAGCTCGTGAGCCCACTCACCGGATCGCCCGTTTTCGATCCCAGCGCCCCAGCCAATCAGCGCGGAAATCGGAACAGTGACTTTCTCAACGGTCCGTACCGCCTACCGACCGATGGCCAGACCGCGCTGGCCAAGCAGGGTTACCACTACAAGGTCGAGGCGAGTAACGCTGACGGCAAGAAGGTTAGTTCCAAGGTCTTCTGGTCAGACTGCCCGCTCGCCGGCGCAGGTGGCGTTCCGTCGGCCAACGTAACGGCGTCGCCTGGCGAAGCAACTCACGTGGTCGGCACGCCCACCGATAGGGTGGGCGCGACAGTCACGGCCAGCGCCTCGCAGTCCGCAACCGTGACATCTGGCCCGGTGACGATCGTGATGACGATGTCGGTCTCAGTCACTGGTCCGAATGGATCGATCAACATACCGGCTGGCACCACCATCACCGTGCCGGCTGGGACGACGCTGATCTGGCTTCCGAGCGCGCCAGTTCCGGCGACGCAGTTCGTTGAAGTCGATCGAGGCACCGCCTTCGGGACCGCCGCCTTCGGCGTCGTCACCTCCGACGAGGAGGCATTCGGCGAGGTTGTGCTCGGCGGAGCGGCTTCGCGCGCGACACCGGTTCCATCGACCGATCAGTTCTTCGTGATCCGTCAGGGAGCCGCCACCTTCTGGGGAGCGATTACTCGCACCGCCTCGGCGATTCTCTTCCGATTCGGCATCGCCTGATCTACGAATCCTTGTCACCCGCCTGAGACGGAGCTCGGAGCGGACAGCGGCGGCAATGTCAATGCCGCCGCTGTCCGCCACTTCGCCCCGGGTTGGGTGACGACAGAAGCTGTGCACGCCCGGTTCAGGATCACGGAATTCCCTCGGCGATGAGTCGCGCCGGCGCGACTCGGGTTAGGTGGGCGCGGCGAACTCCGGACCGTCGAGCGTCATCGTCAACCCAGCCGAGGCTCGATCGAGGGTCGCGATGTCCTCGGGCGACAGCTTCACATCGAGCGCGCCGAGGTTCTCGTCCATCTGGCGATCGGAGTCGGCGCCGGAGGTGACGCAGGAGATCTCAGTTCGGGAGAGCGCCCATTTCAGGGCGACCTGCGCAACGGTGGCGCTGACGCGCGCGGCGATCTCTTCGACCGAGGTGAGGACCAACCCCGGCTGGCCGGCCAGGACGCGTTCGAGGTGACCGCGGCGGCGATCTCCCCAGAGGGTGCCGGCCGGCGCCGGTTGCCCGACTTTGTAGGCGCCGCTGAGTAGCCCGGTCGCGAGCGGCGCGTACGCCATCACGCCGAGGCCGAGCGTGCGCACCATCGGGAACATCTCGTCTTCGAGGCGACGGTTGAGCAGACTGTATGGGTTCTGGACAGTGATCAGTGACGCGGCGTTGATCCGCTCCTGCGTCCAGAGGGCGTGGCAGACCTGCCAGGCCTGATAGTTGCAGACGCCGACGTACTGCACTTTCCCGTGCTGGACCAGATCGTCGAGCGCGCGAAATTGCTCTTCGAGCGGTGTCTGGTCGTCGAATGAGTGCAGAAGATAAACGTCGATGCGGTCGGTGCCCAGTCGATGGAGCGAGCGCTCGACCTCCCTGTAAATGTGGTAGCGCGACGCGCCGCGATCGTTCGGTCCGGGCCCGATCTGCCCGACGACCTTGGACGTGATCACGACCTCGTCGCGGACGGACTTGAGCGCGCGTCCGAGGATCTGCTCCGAGTGACCGGCGTAGGCGCGGTCGTCCGCTGGGCCGTAGATGTTGGCGCAATCGAAGAGGTTGACGCCGCCATCGAACGCGCGGCGAATCAACCGCTCGGCTTCGCGCTCGTCGCGCTGGCCACGCAGGCCCATGCCGAGCGCGATGCGGGAGATGCGCAAACCGGACGAACCGAATCGAACGTATTCCATCGGGCGCGATTATCGCGGGTCTGGCGACCGGTCAGGATGGCGTCGCATCCAATCAACGCCGGTTCAATTTGGGTTGACGCCGGTTGAAAGCACCATCGACGACACGCGATCGCCGAGGTCGCGGTAGTAGACGATGAAGCTACCCGGCGCGGCGCCCTTCCAGGGGTCGACTTGCTCGGCATTCTCGGCCGCGAGCCGGAAGCGCGTCGCCAGCGATTCACTGGAGTACTGGTCGTAGCGGCGCATCGCCCGCGTTTGGAAGTAACCGACCAGGTGTGCGTCGCGCGGGAGATACTCGTTGCTCGCGGTGCGCGCCGCGTCGCGACTCGGCATCTCGACGCCTGGCCATTGACGTTCGATGTACCAGACGATGTCGTTGGCAAACGACGCGCCGATATTCCCGCCTCGATAGGAGATGAACTGTCCGCGTGCCCGCAGAGGCTGCCCCTGGATCGACTCCCACTCGTCGCGGAACATCCCCAGTCCACCGGAAGCCAGGGGAGTCGGTGTCGCGCGCGGCGGAGTCCGGACGCGCTCGACGATCGGCGGTCGCGGCGGCTCCGGAGTCGCTGGGACCTCGGCGCACGCGTTAGGAATCAGGAAAAGGGCAGATAGTCCGACCAGCCGAGCGATCCACCGCACGGCGCGCATCGTGCCACGAATCGCGTGGCGGCGTCGAGCAAACCGCCGGCCCGCCACCACGGACGCACGTGTGCCGCGACAGGCGTCGGTGCGCCGCCGTACGCACATCGCCGCGATGACATATCGGAGCGAGATGAATTCGCCGAACTTATGAAGCGCCATCGTGGATCACCGGAGGGACGTGCGATGAGCGCCGTTCGCGGCTGGTACGATAGGTTCGACTGGCTGAGGAAGGCGCGTCGATCCGGCGGAGAGAAATGACGGTCGTGACAGAGCTGCATCGAATCACAGTCTCCCCAGACGTGTGCGGTGGTCGGCCATGTATTCGTGGCTTGCGCATTCGTGTCAAGGACATCCTGGAGCTTCTCGCTGCCGGTGCATCGCACGATGAGATCTTGAAGGACTATCCGTATCTCGAGACGGGCGACATCGTCGCGGCTTTGGAGTTTGCGGCGCGCCAAAGCGACCATCTGGTGCTGCGCGCCAGCTGATGCGGTTCCTGGTGGACGCCCAACTTCCAGCGGTGATCGAGAATGCCTTCGATCGCGGCGATACCCTTGTCGAGATCGAATAGCGCGCCGCCATACCCGGTCGTATTCGCGCTCATCGTCGCGCTCGCGCCCTTCGCCTGCGCGCCGCCGATTCCGACCAGCACCCCACCGCGGCCGACGATCGCCGCGCGCGCCAACCCGTCGGCGACCGCCGAGCCGTTTCGATCCGGTGGGCTCGGACTCTTTCGCGACGAGTTCGAGGCGATGCACGGGCGGGCGTTGCGTGTGACTGGACCAGTCGTCCGTTATCGCGGCGGCCAGGTCACTGTGACGTTCGCGAACGACATCGTCTGGTTCGTCGAGCGCGAGTGGCCATCCAACGAACTGCCGAGTCCAGATGAGGCACGAGCCGAAAGTCTGCGCTATCTGCCGGCCGATGCCGCATTCCAGAGCTATCACCAGACCCGCGAGTTCCGCCGGTACGACCTCTACGTCAGCGACGCGCTGTTGGCGCGCTTCCGCGAGGCCGCCCGCAACGCCGATCCGATCGATCCCTGGATCTCGGCTCGGCCGGGTACGTTCATCGTCTACTACCGCGACAGCGGCGAAGATGTCGGCTCGTTCGTAATCTCCACCGGCGTGAACCCGGACGGCAACGATCGAACGCGCTTGCCCTGACTGGCGCCTCGCGCTTGCGCCAGGTGCTCGCCGACCAGGGCGGTCGGCAGGACCTGGCGCGGCCGCGCTACCGGTTCGCCTCGCCGCGGGCGAACATCCACGTCCCGACGACGAGGAACACGACGAAGAGTACCGCCGACACGCCGAGGCTGATGGCCGGCGGGTCGATCACCGTCTTTCCGAAGTCGTCGGTGCCCAGGTAGTACGCCGCGCGTGTCAGATCGACCGCGTATCGCATCGGCGAGATGCGTGAAGGAATCTCGAGCCACACCGGGAGCGACTGGATCGGGTTGAACACGCCGGCGAGGAAGTATTGCGGCAGGAAGATGAACGGAAAGATCTGATTCGCCGCGCGCTGGGAGCGGATGTTCGCCAGCACGATCACGCCAAAGGTGCCCCCGAGCAGGCAGACCGCGATCGACGCCGGAATGATGCGGCCGATCTGCGTCAGGTCGAACCTCACCCCGATGAGGACGCCGAAAAGGACGATGCCGACGCCCTGGGCGATCGCGACCGCCGATTCGCCGAGGATCTTGCCGATCACGATCGAGTAGCGCGACACCGGCGAAACGAAGATTTCCTGGCTGAAGTCGTTCTCGCGATCTTCGATCAACGAGATGATGCCGAATGCGGCCGATTGAAACAGCGTCTGGGCGAGGACGCCCGTCATCGTGAACGTCACGAAATCGTAGCCGAGCATCGACCCCAGATTCGCCTGGAGGCTACCGCCCAGCGCGGCGATGATGACGATCGGGAAGACGAGCGAGGCGACGATCCGAATTCGGTCGCGCGAGAACTTCAGAAGGTCGCGATACGCGATCGTCGCAACCGCATTCAACTCATGCATCATCGCGCTCCACGATCTGCAGGTAGGCATCTTCGAGCGTGGGCAGGTGCGTCTGTACGACCGTCAGCGGCGTCTCGATCGACCGTAGAATCGCGTGGGCCGAACGACCGTCGACCGGAATGCGTAAGGGTTCGCCCTCCTCGAACGGGATAGCGTGCGAGCGCAATTCAGATCGCAGCGCGTCGCGATCGGCCGCGTCCACCAGAAGGTACTGAGCCGCCAGATCCGCCTTGACGCGATCCGGAGTGCCGCGCGTAATGATCTTCCCCCGCTTGATGATGCATACCTCGTCGGCGCTTTCCGCCTCATCGAGGTAGTGCGTCGTCAGGAATACGGTCGTGCCGCTCGTGGCGCGGACGTTACGGATGTACTCCCAGACGTTCCGACGGCTGGCGGGGTCGAGGCCGACGGTCGGCTCGTCGAGGAACAGCACGCGCGGCCGATGGATCAGGCTGCGAATGATCTCGAGCTTCCGTTTCATACCGCCGGAGTACGTCCGCACTGGTTTGAAGATCTCATCGCCCAGTTGCAGGACCGACGCGAGTTCTTCGACCTGATCGCGATACGCGCGCGGCATCAGTCCGTAGGTCGGGCGGAACGGATACAGGCCGTACAGAACGGCGTGAAACCGCACGTTCTCCTCAGCCGTCAGATTCTGATCGAGGCTCGGTCGCTGGAAGATGATCCCGACCTCGCGGCGAACGGCGGCGGCGTCATGGATGGCATCGTAGCCCGCGATGATGACGCGGCCGGAGGTCGGCACAAGCGTCGTCGTCACGATCGAGATCGTGGTTGTCTTGCCGGCGCCATTTGGGCCGAGCAGAACGAAGAACGATCCGGACTCGACGTCGAACGTCACGCCATCGACCGCGTTCGTCTCGGCGCCGCGATAGCGTTTGACGAGATTTTCGACCGAGATAGCGGGCGGCACGGCAGATCAGACGTTAGCGAAACATCTCTGGTTGCGGCGGAATTCGCGATTGTTCGAGGGCGTGGTTATTCCGTGCCTCATGTTGAATCTCGTATGCGCCGCTGGCAACGGGGGTGGGCGAGACGCCCGCCGCCGCGCTCGATTCGTCCTTGCCGAAACGAATGAATTGACAAATGCCCGCTCGGTGCGCCAACGTGACGGGTATGGGAACTGATATCGCGCGTATTCCCCTCCCGGCACGCGTTCCGCCTCGAGGGCGGATCGGTCGAACTATTGCCCTCACCGCAACCGCGCTCGCGGTCGCCACCGGCGTCCTAGCAACCGGATTCGACGCATCGTCTGCCACGGCCGCCTTCCTGAGCCAGTTCCGCGTCCAGCGCGTCGCGCCGATCGCCATCGATCACGCCAGCGTCACATCGGCCATGGAGAGCATGGGCCGTCTCGGTACAGTGACTGCCGCCGATCGCCAGGCAACGAAGCCAGTCGAGCTTCCGCTCGCCGAGGCTTCGGCCCGCGCCGGACTCGCACCGGCAAATCCGCCGACGTCGGCGATCCCTGCCGGGTTGGCGCGTCCGACGACCGCGATGGTCAGCAGCGGCGCAACCTCGCGCTTCCGCTTCGAGAAGGCGCGCGCCGATCAGTACCTGCGCGAAATCGGGCGGACCGACTTTGCCGTCGCGGACCGATTCGATGGCGCGACGCTCGTCGTGACCACCGCGCCGATCCTCGCCCAACGATGGCAGGGCGCGAAGCCGGAACAATCCCTGATGATCGTCCAATCGCGCGGCCTCGACGCGACCGTCGAGGGACGCGTCACCTTCGACGAGTTTCGCGACCTGTTGCTGAGCGTGCCGGGAATGCCAGCCGATGTCGTGCGCCAGTTGCGCGCGTTGCGCGACTGGCGCACGACCCTGCCGGTGCCGATTCCACCGGAAATGGTCTCGCGCGAGGTCGCGATCGGCGCCACAACCGGTATCGTCGTCGATGGCGGAAAAGTCGGCGCGGCCGTGATCTGGCCGCGTGATGGCGAGATTCGCGGTGTCATGGGCTCGTTCCCATCGGCCGAGATCGTTCAGATCGCGCGTTCGATCCCGTAGGTGACGGCGCCGGCGATCGACGCGGTTGGCCTCGGCAAGGAGTACGGCGGCCGCGCGGTTCTGCGCGACCTGACCCTGACCGTCCAACCCGGTGAAGTCTTCGGCTTCCTCGGTCCGAACGGCGCTGGCAAGACGACCGCCGTCAAGCTGCTCCTCGGTCTGGCCCGTCCGACCTCGGGTGAAGCGCGCCTTTTCGGCGTACCTTCGACGCAACCGGCGGCGCGCCGAGTAGTCGGCTATCTGCCGGAGACATTTCGCTTCCACGACTGGATGACCGGCCGCCAGCTTCTCGACTTCCACGCCGATCTGGCCGGCGTCTCGCATACCGATCGAGCCGGGCGCGCCGCGAACGCCCTGGCCCGAGTTGGGTTAGCGGAACGGGGCGGCGAGCGCATTCGCGGCTACTCGAAGGGCATGACACAGCGGTTGGGCATCGCTCAGGCGCTGGTCGGCGATCCGCGCCTGGTTGTCCTCGACGAGCCGACGTCGGCGCTCGACCCGATTGGACGCCGCGACATCCGCGATCTCATCCGCGCGCTCCGCGGCGAGGGTGTCGCGGTCTTCTTGAACTCGCACCTGTTGACCGAGATCGAGATGGTCTGCGACCGCGTCGCCGTGATCGATCAGGGCCGAGTCCTCTACACCGGCTCGCTCGACGCGTTGATCGGCGCCGGCCGTGAGATCGAGATCAGCGTCGCGCCGGTCGATCCGCGGCTGGTGGCGATCGTGGCCGATCTGGCCGACGTCATCCGCGTCGAGGCGAGTTCGATCGTCGTTCGCGTGCAATCCGAGCAGAGCGGCGCGCGGTTGGCGGCCGCGATCGTCGCGGCGGAGTACGAATTACGCGCGTTCGTGCCGCGGACGCGGTCGCTCGAAGACGCTTTCGTCGATCTCATTCGGCGGGCGCGCGAGTCGTGATGACTTTCGCCGAATCGTCTGTCGCCGACGTCGCCTCGCCGGAACTGTGCGCGCTGGATCGTCGGCGCGTGACGCGGTTAGCGGGCGCCAATTGTGCTCGCACGCCACACCGCTCGCGGCGTGGCCGATGATCCTCCGCATCGCGCGTTTCACTCTGCGCGAACTCGTCAGCCGTCGGGTCGTCGTCGTCGCGCTGGTGCTGAGCGTGGCGTTCGTCGGCCTGTATGCGCTGGCGGCCCAGTTCATGTACGGCCACGCCGCCGCTGCGCCATCGCCGCGATCGCCAACCGCGCCGGCGGTGACCGAGGTCTTCGCCAATCTATTGGCGATCTTTGGTCTCTATGCGCTCTATTTCCTGGCCAGTCTCCTGGCGGTGATCGTCGGGGTCGGCTCGGTCTCGGGTGAGGTCGAAAGCGGTACTCTCCACGCCGTCCTCGCTCGCCCGATGGCGCGTTCATCCTTTCTGCTCGGCCGTTGGCTCGCACTCGCGGCCGCGCTCGTGATCTACGTCGTCTCGATCGCGACCGCGCTCCTCACGGTTGCCCGGGTTATTTCCGGGTACGAGGCGCCGAACGCGCTCGCGGCCATCGCGCTGCTGTGTCTTGAGGTCGTCCTGGTCTTGTCGGTCGCGATGGCCGGCAGCACGCGCCTGTCGACTGCCGCCAACGGCGTCGTCGTGATCGGCCTGTTCGGTCTGGCCTGGCTGGCCGGGCTGATCGAGTGGATCGGCACCGCGATCGGGAATGAGTCGATGCAGGCGATCGGCGTCGCCGTCAGCCTCGTGATGCCGAGCGAAGCGCTCTGGCGGGGCGCATCGTACTTCTTGCAGACGCCGCTCATCTTCGCCGCCACGAACGCGGCCGGCGGGCGCGTCCCGTTCGCCGGGTTGTCGCCACCATCGCTGCCGTTCGTCCTGTGGGCGATCGCCTACGCGGCCGGGCTGCTCGGAGTTGCGATCGGGGTGTTTCGACGCCGGGACCTGTAGAACGCCTCACTCCCCCGTTCTAACGCCGCCGAAACGCGACGCTCCCTACGCTTCGTGCGTAGGAGTGGTGGCAATGTCCGGTTTTCGCGCGTTCTTGTTGCGCGGCAACGTCGTCGAGCTGGCGGTCGCGGTCGTCGTTGGCGCCGCGTTCGGCAACGTCGTGACCGCGCTCGTGACCGGGTTCCTGACTCCCCTGATCGGCGTGTTCGGAGGCATCCCCGACTTCGCCGCCTGGACGTTCGCGATCAACGGCAGCGTCTTCAAGCCCGGACTCCTTGTGAACGCTCTCATCGCGTTCGTCGTGCTGGCGGCCGTCATCTACTACCTCGTCGTCGTTCCGGCGAACGCGATCGCCGTTCGCGCGCTGAGGTCGGCCGCGCCAGCCGCTCCGACGACCCGACCCTGCCCGGAGTGTCTGAGCGACATACCGTTGGCCGCGCGGCGCTGCGCTCACTGCGCGAGCGTTGTCGCAGGGGAGAGATGAGAGACTTCTGGGACGCCCTCACCCTGGCCCTCGCCCAGCCGGGAGAGGGGAATCATCCGCGCCTGTAACCGAAACGCAACCGCCGGCGCACGACCGATTCGCTACCGTCCCCGCGATGGCGCGATCCGACATCGAGCAACGCCGGGCGAGTGCGTGGGCTGGCCTCGTCAGCGAAGTCGCGCGCCCCGAATTGACCGTCGCCGAAGTCGCGAAGGTCCTGCGAGAGAGCCCAGGTTTGATGAGAACGTTCATCAGCACCGGCAATTCCGTGAAGCTGGCCCGCGCGTCGCTCGCATCGACCCGCGCCGCGCTCGACGGCCGCCCGGGCGACGGCGGCACCGCGCGCGCCTGGGCCGATTGCCTGGAAGAGATCCTCAGCCTGACCGAGCGCCTCTGCCAGCGGGTTGGGGCCACCGGCTGAGGCTGGCCTCATCCTGATCCTCTCCGAGCGGGCGAAGTGACGACCGCCTGCGAGACGCCCGCGCTCCCAGGAGAAAGCTCCCTTACCTCGGCGGATTCAGCTCCTTCGCGGCCTGATCGACGTTCGCTCCGCCGTGAACGATCTCCGCCAGCGCCGCGACCATCCGGTCCGGCCGCGGGTGGAGAATGACGTTCCGTCCGTAGACGACGCCCCGCGCGCCGGCCGCGACCGCGTCGGCGGCCATTTGGAGCGCCTCGCGGGCATCCTCCTTCGGCGTTCCGCCCAGGATCAGCACCGGCACGTAGCACTCGGCTGTCACCTTGCGGTACTCCTCGACCGGCCCGACGTAGTGCACCTTCACGAAGTCGGCGCCAGCCTCGGCCCCGATTCGGGCACCCTTGGCGACGTTCTCGACCGTGTGCGCCGCCGCATCCTGGAACGAGACCGGGATCGGCTCGGCCAGCAGCGGCATGCCGATCTCGTCGCAGCGCGCCGCCAACCGGCGCAGGTCGGCCAGCTTGGTCTCGGTCGGATTTCCGGGGAACACCTTCAGTTCGACCGCGTCGGCCCCGAATCGCAGCGCCTGATCGGCCCCATAGTCCGCGATCGGGCCTTCGGAGTCGAGCGCGATGATCAGACCGGCGTTCCCGAGGACGTCGCCGATCTCCTTGGCCATACCGATCGTGGTCATGATCGAATCGACGCCACCAGCGACCATGTTCGCGACCGCCTGACGGACGTTTTCGAGTCCGCGCGTTCCACCCATCCGCGAGTGATCCATCGCCACCATCACCGCCTTGCCGTCGGCGGCGAACAGATGATTCATGCGCCGCTTCGCCCAGTGCTGTACCTGCGTTCCACGCGCTACTTCGGTCCTGACCATGTTGTTACTCCTCCTCGCGATACCGGGGCATCAAGAACGCGTCGAGTTCACAGTATCGTCGGTAGATCGCGTTGTACACGGCGTGCGCAGTCTCGTCCGGCTGAAACGAACGGCCGGGGTGGACCATCCGCCGCGCCGCCTCGTCGAGTGAGAACAGTCCAGCCGCCACGCCACCGAGCATCGCCGCTCCGAGGACCGATGTCTCGACGATCCGTGGCGTTCGCACCGGCACGCCGGTGACGTCGGCCAGGATCTGCATCCAGAGATCGCTGCGGGCCGCCCCGCCGCCGACGACCGAGCACCGGACTTCACCGTTCGCGCGATCGTCGTAAAGCCGCCGTATCTGTAGCGCGGTCCCCTCCAGGACCGCCCGTGTGATGTGTCGGCGGCGGTGCAACAACGTCAAACCGATCATCGCGGCGCGCGCTCGCGGCTCCGGCGTCGGTCCCCGCTCCCCCATCAGGTGCGGCAGGCAAATGAGACCATCCGCGCCGGGCGAAATCTCGGCGACGCCCTCCAGCAGCGCTTCGTAGCTCGCGCTCGGCGCGCGCTCGTCGCCGCTCGCGCCGAACACATCGCGGACCCATCGCAGCGCCGCGCCGGTCGTCGCGGTCGCGCCCCCGAAGCGAAAGATTGGCGATCCGTCCGCCGCGTGGCCGCCCACGACACCGATCCAGGTCGCGGTGCCCATGTACGTGCAGGCGTCGCCGACCGCCAGCGGCCCAGCCGCGATGCGCGTGCAGAGCGTATCGGCGCCGCCCATCGCCACCGGCGTGCCGGCCGGAATGCCGGTCTCGGCCGCCGCTTGCTCCGACACCTGGCCTCCGGATTCCCAGGCGTTTCGCGCCTCCGGAATCAGGGCGCGCGGAACGCGGCTGGCCTCGATCGCCGCCCAATCCCATTCGCCGCGTTCGCGATCCCACAGCCCGGTGCCAGACGCGTCCGAGCGATCGGTGCCGACGACGCCAGTGAGCCGATAGCGCACGTAGTCCTTCGGCAGCATCAGGTGTCTGGCGCGCGCGAACGCGGCTGGCTCTTCCTCGGAAAGCCAGCGCAGCTTCGATGCCGACACCGTCGTATGAATTGCCCGACCCCCGTCGCCGCGCGCGAGCTCCCGTGTGATCGCGGCGGCTTGCTTGGCGCTGCGCTGGTCCATCCAGAGTTGCGCCGGCGCGACCGGACGACCATCCGCGTCGAGCACGACCGGCGCGTGCATCAACCCCGAGAGACCGAGTCCGGCGATCGGACCCGGCGCCTGCGCGACGACCTCACGCGCGACGACGCGGACGAGATCCCACCAATGGTCGGGATGGATCTGGGCCCAGAGCGGCCGCGGAAAGTCGGTCGTCGATTCGCGATAGGACGCGGCGATCTCGTTCCCGTCGAGATCGAACAACGCGCACCGACAGGTCGTGGTGCCGACATCGATCCCGAGGAGGTACGGCACTGGCGGGTCGCGCCTAGCTCGCCGTCACGCGATCGACACCATCGACTTCATGCCACGGCGATTCGCGGTCGTCTCGAACGCTTCGACCACGCCGTCGAGGGTGAAACGGTGGCTGATCAGCGGGCGCGGACGAACGATGCCGTATTGAATGAGCCTGAGCGCGGTCGAGAAATGGTGCGGCGTGAAGTCGTGACTGCCGGTCACGACCAACTGGCGATAGTGAATGAGGTTCGGATCGGTCGGGATCTCGACCGTCGGGTACGTCCCGGCGAACAGTTGGACGCGACCGTTGATCGCGCCCATCTGGAGGCCCTGGCGAATCGGCTCGGGCGCCCCGACCGCGACGATCACCGCGTCGGCGCCGCGGCCCTCGGTCAGTTGCATCACACGCGCGACCGGGTCAGTCGCGGAGGCGTCGATCACATCGTGCGCGCCGAGCGTTTTGGCGATCTCGAGGCGCTGCGCGATCGGGTCGCTCACGATCAGGCGGGCGCCGCGATGGCGCGCGACCTGCAGATGGAGCATGCCAATCGGCCCGGAGCCGACGATCACGACATCGTCGCCGACGTCAATACGCGTGCCCGAGTGGGCGTTGAGAATGCACGCCAATGGCTCGCAGAAAGAGGCGTCCTCGAATGAGACGTTGTCTGGCAGGCGACGAAGCTGCGTCAGCGGCGCCACGCCATACTCGGCGAACCCGCCTCGAACCGCGCGGCGCATATTCTCGCAGTAGTTGAAGACGCCGCGGCGGCACTGGTAGCAGCGACCGCAGACGTAGCGCCAGTCGGCGACGACGCGGTCGCCGAGTGCGAGCGGCTTCGGCGCGTTGGCGTCGTCCGTATGAATCGACGGCGCGCCGCCGCCATCGTCGGCCGGTGGGCCGAGTGCCTCGATAATCCCGGTCCATTCGTGGCCAGGCGTGCGCGGAAACGAACCTCGGTGAGCGCCCGCGCCGGTGTAGCCGCGCACGTCACTCGGGCAGACGCCGCAGGCGTGAATCCGGATCAGCGCCTCGCCGGGTCCAGCGGTCGGCTTGTCGATGTCCTCGACGCGCATGTCGCGCGTGCCATAGAGGCGGGCGGCCTTCATACTCGGTGCGTCTCCTTGCTTCGCCAGCATACCATCCGTCGGCGACGCGGTCGGCAGAACCGCTTCTCCAGCCGGACAAGCACGATGACGGAGGCGAGCGCGATGAACTCACAGGCTGAATTGGCAAGATCGGTCGTCGTCGATACGCGCCGAAGCGCGCACACGCGACATCAGCCGTTGGCGATTTCCGACGTGTCGCTTGAGGGCGGCTTCTGGTCACCGCGACTGGCCACCACGCGCGACATCACGATGCGTCAGCAGTACAAGAAGATCGTCGCGACCGGTCGCCTCTTCAATTTTCAGCGCGCGGCCGGCAAGATCGCGGGCGAGTTCCAGGGACGCTTCTACAACGACTCCGATGTCTACAAGTGGATCGAGGCCGGCTGCTTCGCGCTGGCGTCCGGCGCGGACGCGGGACTCGCGGACATGCTCGATGGCGTCATCGCCGAGATCGCCGACGCCCAGTCATCCGACGGCTACCTCAACTCCTACTTTGTCCTGGAGCGCGAGAAGGAGCGTTGGACCGACCTGCCTCATTTGCACGAACTGTACTGCGCCGGTCACTTGATCCAGGCCGCGATCGCCCATCATCGCACTACCGGATCGCGCCGATTCCTGGATGTGGCGGTCAAGCTGGCCGATCACATCGTCGCCACGTTTGGTCCCGGCCGTCGCCCCGGCACCGACGGGCACGAGGAGATCGAGTTGGCGCTGGTCGAGCTGTTCCGCGAGCTCGGCGATCGACGCTACCTCGACCAGGCGCGGTTCTTTCTCGACCAGCGCGGGACGGGCTTCCTGCTCGGCCGGGCGTACTTCCAGGATCATCTGCCCGTTCGCCAGCAATCGGAGATCGTCGGGCACGCCGTGCGCGCTACCTACCTCGCTTGCGGAATGGTAGATGCCTACGCCGAAACTGGTGAATCAGCGCTCTTCGCGGCCGCCGAGCGGCTCTGGGAGAGCGCGTTCGCGCGCAAGGCGTACATCACCGGTGGTCTCGGCGCCCGCTGGGAGGGCGAGGCGTTCGGCGACGACTTCGAGTTGCCGAGCGAGTCGGCCTACGCCGAGACCTGCGCCGCGATCGGTGGATTCATGTGGAACTGGCGGATGCTGCTTGTGACAGGAGAATCGCGCTACGCCGACTGGATGGAAAGCGCGCTCTACAACGGCATCCTGGCTGGCATCTCACTCGACGGCTCGACCTACTTCTACCAGAACCCGCTGGCCGATCGCGGCGGCCATCGGCGCCAGCCGTGGTTTGGCACGGCCTGCTGTCCGCCCAACATCGCGCGGCTACTGCTTTCGTTGCCCGGTTATCTTGCGACGGATACCGACGGCGGTCTGGCGATCCACCACTACGCGTCTGGGACGATTCGCACGGTGATCGCGCGTGAAGATGAATATGGGTCGGCGGGTCAGATTCAGCCGCGTGGCGCATCGATCGCTGTGCGCGTCGCGACCGACTACCCGTGGGATGGCCGCGTCACAGTCACGGTCGAGGAAGCACCGAGCCTCGAAACGTCGATCTCGTTGCGCGTGCCCGGTTGGTGCACCGGCGCGACGGTCAGCATGAACGGCGGCGCGGTCGAGCCGGCGGCCTCGTGGTATAGGCGCCTGCCGCGAGACGACGGGGGCCAGACGCTCACGCCCCGCGAGCTCCGCGGCTACGCGCGCGTCTCGCGGGTCTGGCGCGCGGGCGACACGCTGACACTCGATTTGCCGATGCCGGCGAGAATGGTTCCCGGCGACTCACGTGTCGAGGCGACCGCCGGACACGTCGCCCTCGCGCGTGGGCCGCTCGTCTATTGTGTCGAGCAGGTCGATTGCGCCGCCCGCGACCCGTGGGGCGTCACGTTGGAGCCTGACGCTTCATTCATAACGGAGCACCGTCCGGATCTTCTGGGCGGCGTGGTCGTTCTCCGTGGCGAGGCGACCCGTCCGCCCGGACCGCCGGTGATCGATCGGTTCCCGGTCACGGCCGTGCCGTACTACGCCTGGGCAAACCGCGAGCCAGGCTCGATGGCGGTCTGGTTTCGCGTACTGGAGTAGGTCGCCGTCTATTCGGCGGCAGCCGCGCGATGTAGGCCCGCTCGTCGGATCTGAACCAGAGATCCCTCAGCGGTCATCGCAGCCGACGGAACTCATCCTCGCTGATACACAGTTGCTGAAGGACGGCGTGAAACAGCCATCCGCCTATCTCGGCATCTCCGTGCGCCGGGATCGTCGTTGCTCGGCCGTCCGGGTGAATCCACCGCGCGTGCGCACCCTGCTGTCGAGATCTCTGAAACCCGAGCTTCTGAGCGACGCGCTCGAGGTCTCGTGCCTTAGCTGGCACGAACGATCGTCACATCCACGTCTCGGGGAAGCGCTCGTCCCGCGAGAACGAATTCCTCGACGATCATGTCGAAGACATTCCCGAGTTCCGCGCGCGCCTGGTCTGACGTACGTCCCCAGGCGTGGCAGCCGTCGATCGCGGGAACATACGCGACAAACGTCCCGTTGTCGTCGGGACGAATCACAATCGTGTAGTCCGTCAATATCACGTTCGCCACTCCTTGCCGATTGTACGCCCAGCTTGTCCGAGCGCGAGCCCTGAATGTGGCCGTCTATTCGGCGGTAGCCGCGCGATGTAGGTACGGTCGTCGGGGACAAACACGGCGGAGTTCCGACCCTCGCGTTTGCCCGAATGCGGTCGGGTGAGGATGACGCCGGAATCGTCACGTGGCAGCGTCGGTCGCGGCGTGACCGGTGGTGAAGTCACGCGCAACCGCCACAGGGAACCACCATTCGCCTACGTCGGCAAGAGTCGCCAGTACGGACGCGTCTCCCACGGATCGGGTTCGATCGGAGTTCGCTCGACGATCGGACGGTACGCCTCGACGACCGATCGCGGCGCCGATCGCGAAGGCCACCGCGGAATCATCGCCGCGCTGGCCGCGTCGAGGTTCGGGTAGAGGCTCGCGCCGACCGACGCCGCGATCGCGGCGCCCCGAATGCCGCCCTCGACGTCGCCGATCTCGATTGGTTGGCGAAGGACAGCGCTCAGCATCTCGACCAGGAGCGGGTTATTCGTTCCGCCGCCGGTCGCGACGTAGCGGAGGGGGCGCAGATTGGCTTCTCGCGCGCGCTCCGCCAGTCCGGCGACGCCAAGAGCCAGCCCTTCGAGCGCGGCGCGGTAGATCGCGCCCGGCGAGAATCCGTGTGCTTCAGCCGCGCGGACGGCGTCGAGCCGCGTCGCCATCGTGTCCGGCGGCAGGACCGGCAGCGCGAGTCCGTTCGAGCCGGGCGGAACGGTGACGGCCGGCCGGGTCAATTCCTGGTGCGCGGTCGAGATCGCCTCGGGCCTCACCGTCTCGCCGAGTCCGGCCAGGTTCGCCGCGACCTGATCGATCTGCGCGAAGGCGAACTCGAGGCCACGCATCCACGCCAGCCGCCCGGGCGCAATCGCGTAGCGGAACCAGCCGGAAATCGGACCGTTGCGTACAACCCGCAAGGCCACGCTGGTACCGAGAGTGATGCAGGCGTCGCCATCGTTGCGCACGCCGACGCCGAGCGTCGCGGCCGAGCCATCGTGATATCCGGCGACGACCGGCGTCCCTTCCGGCAGTCCGAGCGCATCCGCGGCACCGCGCGTGAGGCCGCCGACGATCCCCGAGAAATCGGTGATCTCGGGTAGAGCGTCCTCCGGCAAACCCAGGAGCTTTCGGGCCTGGGCGGGCCACGCCATCGCGCTCGGGCCCGTGGCTGGATTTGTCGCCCAGCGGCCGGTCAGACGGAGAAGCAGCCAGTCGTGGAACGCGCCGACGCGTCGGACCCGATGCCAGAGATTGGGCGCGAGGGCGCGGAATCGTAATGCGCGCGCGACGAGCAGCGGTGCGTACGAGCCGAGCGCGTCATCGTCCCAGGGCGCGGCGGTGCAGATCAGGTCGAGTTCGTCGGCGAGTTCCTCGGACGCCGCCTCTGGCACGGCGATCGGTTGATTCGCGTCGTCGAGATAGACGCCGAGTCCGATCCGACTCGAAAGCGCGATCGCGAGCGGCGCCGCGCCAGAACCGGCGACGGGTGATCGGTGGCCTGGGCGATCGGCGAACTGGTCGGCGTTGCCCGACTTCTCGACTGGCTCCGCGTTCGCGGCGTGAACGGCCGCAACGAACGTCTGCCAGATGCGCTCGCCGTCCTCCGGTCCGAACCCGTGTCCCGGCAAGCCTCGACTCGCGGCTCGGCCAATCGCCACGAACGTTCCGCTCGCGTCGACGTAGGCGGCCTTACATGCCGTCTGGCCGAAGTCGACCGCGAGGACGAGTCGCTGAGCGCTCACGGACGGGAGGATATCGTGCCAGCTGAGTTCAGGCGCGAGGCGCTCGCCGATTCACGCAAGCGGTGCGCCTCGCGACCACCCCTGCCGCGGCCACGGTCAGCATCCGAGCCCGTCCTGGACATCCGCGCGATCTCGCGGCCTTCAACCGGATGGCGGCGCCTGGTTCGCGCGCGTTGAGGCAAGTCCCTCGCGAGTCAGCATCTCGCGCACTCGCGCCAACGTGTCGCGAGCATCGTTAATCGCCGTGACGGCCTCCGGCCGCGACGGCTCTGCCTCGCCCGGATACCGGCCGTCCACGGCCCACGCGGTCATTCGCTTGAGAGTTGACTCGTTGATTGGCAAAGCCAGGTCCGATCCCACGAGACCGGCCAGGGTCGGCAGGTCATGTGTCCTTGACGGTTCGATTCCCCGCCAGATCAGAGCCGCCTTGAGTGTCTTTTCGACGGACTGTTGAGCGTGGAAGCACGCTCCGCGTGTACGGCGAGGCCGCGACCGCAGTAAAGATCGCGCATCGAGTAGGTCCTCGTCTGCCCGAGCCAACCACCGCTGCGTCTCAGTTGCGACTTCCTCCGGCGTCATCGCTCCCTCCCGGGCCTTTTCCCACCACGGCGTGCGCGCACCGCGGCGTCGGTAGAGCCGCCGCCCCTCGCGGAGCGCGTTGCGATAGACCAGGCCGCGAACGTGTCCGAGGCGGCTGAGTCGCTCCGGGGTTGTGACGACGACGTCCTTCGACACCGATGCGTCGCCGAGCGCCGAGAACACCGTTGCCCGGGCATTGTGCTCCTGATCCGCGTCGACGACGAGAAGGAGATCGACATCGCTATCTGGCCCCGCGTCGCCACGGGCGCAGGAACCGAAGAGGACGACCTCGACCGGGTGGTAGCGTCGGACGAGGCGCGAAACAATGCGCGGCAGCGCGTCCATTGCTTGAGTCCCGCCCAGGGCTCCAGTCCGGCGCGCCGCGAGTCCTTTTGAGATCGTTGCCATCGGGTTCAGTATCGTCGCTGCGCCGCCGGTCGGCATCCAGGATCCCATAGCGATCAAACGCCGTCGTTCGCGAGTCCCTCGCGTGCCAGTGCCTCCGCCACGCGTGCCACAAACTCTCGAGATAGAGCGACGACCGGTTGCGCGACGGACGGCGTTGGTTCAGGCGGGTCTGGATACCGACCCTGCACTACCCAGACGGTGAGGCTACTGACGTCGGGCCAAGACGCTGCCATTGCATCGTCCCCGAGCAGTCCGCGCAGGCCCTTCAGATCGTGCGTCCGTGGCGGATCGATGCCGCGATAGATCAGTGCGGCCTTCAGCGCCTTCTCGGCCACCTGCTGGGCAAGGAAACAGGCGTTACCGGCCAATCCTGGGTCGAGTTCAAGCAATCCGGCCGCGCCGACGAGATCGGTCTGTGCCCGCTTCAGCCATCGTCGCGCTTCGGCGGCGACCTCTTCCGGCGTCATCGTTCCCTCTCGAGCCTTTTCCCACCACGGCGTGCGCGCGCCGCGTCGCCGGTAAAGCCGCCGCCCCTCGCGTAGCGCGTTGCGATAGACCAGACCGCGCAGATGGCCCTCGCGGCTGAGACGTTCCGGGGTCGTGACGACGACGTCCTTCGCGACCGGTCCATCCCCCAGAGCCGCGGTCACAGTCGCGCGGGCGTGCTGCTCCTGGACAGTATCGACGACCAGAAGGAGGTCGACATCACTGTTCGGCCCAGCCTCGCCGCGGGCGCAGGAACCGAAAAGGACGACCTCGACCGGGTGGTACCGGCGGACCAGACGCGATACCAGGCGCGGAAGTGCGCTCAACTGCGTCGGCGCGGTCGTCGTCATCAGGTGCAGTATCGCGCCTGGCTCGGATCGATCGCCACGGAAGACCCGTGGTGCATCAGCTTCGGAATCATCGTTCGCGCACGCAGAGCGCTCGGACGGATCGAGGATACGGCATTTACCGGCAAGCGTGAGAAAGGTATGGGGAGCGAGTGTTCTTGCATGACGTCGATCCCATCACGGCGGCAGTCGGCGTCCGGAGGCGACAGCGCCGGCGCGATATCGAAGCAGACAAGGCCGATTTGACCCTGGCAGTTGCTCGACTGCTCACTGCGAACACCGAGCGCCACTCACTTGACGAACTCCTCGAACGATTCGGGTACAGCCGGGAGGTTCTTCGCGACGCTGATCGCTGAGCGAAGGTGCTGGTCGGCGACCACGACTCTGAACCGCGGGTCTGGCCAAAGCCTGGGAATGAGTAGCGTCCGCATCTCCGCCTGGACTCCGTCCGCTCTTCCCGGATCGTGATGCCAGCGCGACTACCAATTCAGTTCGATCGAAATCGAGGCGTGACTCTGGGCCGCGTACCTTCGCCGGCTAGCTCTCCGACCGCCAGACGCTCTGCGAGCAGGAGCGGCAGACGAGCAACTGTCCCTTCGCCATCAGGGTGTGGTGACCGCAATATGGGCAGATCTTCGCGGTGGTCGCGACTTTGTCGATCTGAGTCGTGGACGCCATCGTCCGGTACCTCCCGTAAGTACGACTTCGTACATGCAAGATCGTACCGTCTGATCCGGCCTGGCGCAAATAGGAAAACCCTGATCTTCGCCGTCTGCCCCGCGCCGTCGCCCAACCGTGTAGTCTCAGGGCACCACACCCCCGGAGGCGCACGTGAGCGACGACAAGATCAAGGTCGGCCTGATCGGGCTCGGCAGCATCGCGCAGCGCGGCATCCTTCCCCACACCTTCCAGGACGATGCGCGCACCAAGATCGACGCCGTCGCGGTCTGCGACGCCGTGCCCGGTCGGGCCGAGGCGACCGCCGAGAAGTGGGTCTGGCGCGACGCCTACGTGGACTACGACGAGATGCTCGCCCGGGCCGATATCGACGCCGTCCTCATCGCGACGCCGATTCCGCTCCACTACCGCCAGATCATGGCCGCGCTCGAAGCCGGCAAACACGTCTACACCCAGAAGACGATGACGACTCGCCTCGAGGAAGCGAACGACATCGTGGCGCTAGCCGCCCGCAAGGGGCTCACTGTCTGCGCCTCGCCCGGCGAAATGCTGAGGGCGCCGTACCCACAGATGAAAGAGGCCATCCAGAAGGGCCTCATCGGCCGACCGTACTGGTCGCTGGCGGGCATGCAGAGCGGTGGCCACGAGTACGAGGCGTTCCGCAAGGAGGGTGATGTCCTCTCGAACGTCGATCCGACCTGGTACTACAAGAAGGGCGGCGGGCCGGTCTACGACATGACCGTCTACTGCCTCCACGAAATGACCGGCATCCTCGGCCCGGCCAAGCGCGTCCAGGCCATGTCCGGCATCGGCCTCCCCGTTCGAACCTGGAAGGGCAAAGACATCGAGGTCGAGATGGATGACAACACTCACATCACGATCGATTTCGGCGACGCCCTCTTCGGTTTCGCCTATGGCGCGAACTGCCGCGGGGGACCGATTCCCCGTATCGCGATCTTCGGCAGCGAAGGCTGCGTCTACGCCGATCGGCCGGGTGGTGGCGGCGGACCGCGCGCGGTCATCACTGGACCGAAGGTGCCCGGTGGCGAGATGGACCTCGACCTGCCAGGGATGCCGTACCGCGTTGGCCCCCATCTCGAGATCGGCGAAGCCCACGGGTATGCCGACATCATGCACTTCGTGGATTGTCTGCGGACCGGCACGAAACCGATCCCCAGTGCCGAGCATGCGCGCCACGTCGTCGAAATCATCGACCGGGCGTACCAGTCGGCTCGCGACGGTCGGGCCTACGATCTGACCACGACATTCTAGATCGGAGTCGTATCGCCATGGCCGAGCTTCCGGCGTTTCGCGGCAGAGTCCTGGCGCAGTTCCTCGGCGACGCATCGTTCGCCGTCGACTGGGCGAGCGACGACGAGCGGAATCAGATGTGGTGGTACGACGACCTCCACTGCCCGAATCCGATCTCGCCGCTCTGGTTCGACGTGGGTGGCTGGTGGCACACCTGCGACTACCTGTTCCGCCGGTTCGGCTTCCCGCTCGCGACCGACTGGAGGGCCAAGAACGTCAACGGCTACGTTTACAGCGCGGTCGTCCCGGCCGAACCTGCCTACAGCGGCGAGATCGGCGCCTACTTCGGCGCGGTCATGCCGATTTACGCCTCCAGCTTCCTCGACTGGTGGCGCAACGATCTGCGACTGGAGATCGAGCGGAACTTCGCCGTGCTCGATGGGTACGACGACGCGGCCGCGACTCTGCCCGAGTTGATGATCCATCTCGAGAACGCGCTCGATATTCAGGAGCGCCACTGGCGCATCCACTGGATCCTGAATCTGGCCCAATTCCAAGCCTCGCTCGATCTTCAGGCCGCGATCAAGGTAACGATTGGCGAGGTCGATGGCGAACTGCTTGGCAAGGTCCTCGTCTCGGACGATGACCGCAATTGGGACTCGATTCGGGCGCTGTGGGAACTGAAGAA
The DNA here is from genome assembly GCA_004297775.1 of Chloroflexota bacterium. Taxonomy (GTDB): domain Bacteria; phylum Chloroflexota; class UBA6077; order FW602-bin22; family FW602-bin22; genus FW602-bin22. The sequence continues at coordinate 62,223 of SCUE01000030.1, forward strand.
TCAGGTCCGGCGCGATCGCGCCCTGCGGGCGGCGTTCGAGGCCGATACCGCCGGGGCGATCCTGCGCCGTCTCGCCGCGGCCGGTCCGTCCGGTACCGCGTTCCTGGCCGCGATCGACGACTACGGGCGCGAATACGGCAATCGATCGCTCTACGCCCACGAGTACATCTACCCGCTCTGGCGCGAGAATCACGCCCCGATCGTCGAGACGATCAACAGCTACGTCGATAGCGACTACGATTTCCCGGCCGCGCTCGAGAAGGTGCGAAAGGTCCGCGATGCCGCTCTGGCCGATCTGCGCGGACGTGTACCCGCGGGAGCCGATGCGTCTGCCTTCGAAGCCGCGCTCGATCGCGCGCTCAAGATGGCGCCGCTCACGCCCGATCACCACTTCTACATCGATCAGGGAACCTACGCGAGGCTCCGCCTGGTGTTCCTGGCGGTCGGTCGCAAGCTCGCCGCGCTCGGGCGCATCGGCGGCGCCGAGGATGTCTTCTACCTTCGGTACCACGAGATACGGGTCGCCTCGGCCAATTCAGACGCGCTCGACGCCCGCGCGATCGTTTCCGAGCGTCGCACCGCCCGCGATCTTGCCTTCCGCGTTCGTCCGCGCGAGTGGGTCGGCACGGTCACGGAATGGGATCTGTACACGGAGCCGTACAAGTCGCTCTGGGGCTACCCGGAGAAGTTCCACCGCTCGCAGGCACCGCCGAAGGCCGGCGACACGATCGAGGGTCTGCCGGCGTCGGCCGGTATCGCCGAGGGCATCGCGCGGGTCGTCGCCTCCCCGGCCGAGTTCGACCTCGTGAGACCGGGCGAGATCCTCGTCTGCAAGATGACCAGCCCCTCCTGGATCGTCGTCTTCACGAAGATCCGTGGACTCGTCACCGACGCTGGCGGCGCGCTCTCGCATCCGGCGGTCGTCTCGCGCGAGTTCGGCATCCCGGCCGTCGTCGGCACGACGCTCGGCACGCATATGATTCGCACCGGCGACCGCGTGCGCGTGAACGGCTCGCTCGGCACGGTCGAGGTCCTGCGGTAGCGTGCCGATCCTCTGGTTCGACGATCCGACCGCGCGCGAACGCCAGCTTGCCGGCGGCAAGGGCGCCAGCCTGGCGCAGATGCGAGAGTGGAATCTCCCCGTGCCGCCCGGATTCGTCGTCAGCGCGCCTTCACTGGCGGAGGTGCTCTCCGCCTCGGGCGCGATCGACCAGATCGAGCGGTTCGTGCGCGCCGGACTCAATGGCGCCGGAGCAGGCGCGCTGGCCGAGGATCTGCAGGGACAGGTGCTGGCGTCGCGGTTCCCGGCAATGCTGACCGAGGCGATCGCGTCGGCCTACGACGCGCTCGGCGGCGGAACGGTCGCGGTGCGTTCGAGCGCGATCGGCGAGGACTCCACCGAGGCCAGCTTCGCCGGCCAGCAAGACACGTTTCTCGATGTCGTCGGTCTGGCCGATATCGTCCAGCGCGTCCACAATTGCCTGGCCTCGCTCTTCACCGAGCGGGCGCTGGTATATCGCGCGCGCCGCGGCGCCTGGAACGATCTCTCGCTCGCCGTCGTCGTGCAGCGCATGGTCGATCCGAGCGCGGCCGGCGTCATGTTCACGCGCGATCCGGTCCAGGGTGCCGATCGGGTCGTCATCGAGGCGGTGCACGGCAACGGTGAGGCGCTCGTGAGCGGCGAGGCGGTGCCCGATCACTACGAGCTCGATCGCGGCAGTCGCGCGTTGGTCTCGTCGTTTCTTCCGAAGCGCCCGACTGGAAGAGTCCTGGCCGACGATCAATTGTCGGAACTGTTCGATCTCGGCCTGCGGGTTGAATCGCTCTCCGGCGCACCGCGCGACATCGAGTGGGCGATTGACCGCCTTGACGGTGCGCTGGCGCTCCTCCAGAGCCGTCCGATTACGACGCTCTAGTCAGATACGTGCGCTTCGACGGTTCGATCGACGTTCCCGCGCCACCCGAGCGCGTCTGGTTGGCGATGCTCGACGTGCCGTCGATTGCGACCTGCGTGCCGGGCATCGAATCGCTCCAGGATGTCGGCGGCGGAGCGTACGTCGGTGTCGCCACGACTCGCCTCGGTCCGATCGCGGCCCGGTTCGATCTGAAAGGCGCGCTGATGCCCGACGAAGCATCGCGCACCGCTCGGGTTGCCGTCCAGGGTCGCGAGCGGCTGACCGGCACGCGCGTCGAGGCAACCTTCGAGGCGAAGGTGCGCGCGGTCGATGCTGAATCGGCGATCGATTACACGCTGGACATCTCGCTTCTTGGACGGCTTGGCCAGATGGGGCAGGCTGTGTTTCAGGATGTGGCGCGATCGATCACCGATCGGACCGCGGCTTGCCTCCGCGAGCGCCTGGCCGGTGGATAGCGAACGCCCGATCTGGCGTCGGCCGACGACGCTCGACGAGGCCATCGCCGCGCGGGTTGAGCTGGGTGATGCTGCGCTCGTCGTCGCGGGCGGGACGTGGGTAACGTTGTTGATCCAGCAGGGTCTGGCCCGGCCGGCGGTGATCCTGTCGCTCGACCGGATCCCTGGTTTCGACGGCATCGCCGTCTCGCCGGAAGGCGAACTCTCGCTCGGCGCGCTGTGCCGGCTGACCGACGTGGCGCGGAACCCGGCCATTCGCGCCGACTGGTCGGCGCTGGCCGACGTCTACGGGATCGTCGCGAACGAGCGGATTCGGAATCAGGGCACCGTCGGCGGCAACGTCTGCGAGGCCGACTACGCGTCCGATCCGCCGGCGGCTCTCCTCGCGCTCGACGCCCGCGCGCTCGTTCGCGGGCCGAGCGGAGAGCGAGCGATCCCGATGCGCGATTTCTTTCGCGGGCACTACGAGACCGCGATCGCCCCCGACGAACTCCTGACCGCGATCGTCGTGCCGCCAATGTCTATCGGAGCGCGGGCACACTACCTCAAGTTCACAGCCCGTTCGAGCGAGGATCGGCCCTGCGCCGGGATCTTCGCGGTCGTCGAGCCAGCCGCGGAAGATCGTGTCCTGAAGCGAGTTCGCATCGCGATCGGCGCGGTGTCGGCGACGCCGATCCTCTTCGAGGCCGTGAACATCGAGTTGAATGACGGCCGGCTGGCCGATCTGGCTGGTGAGGGGGCTACCTCGATCGATCCGATCGCCGACCTGCGCGGATCGGCCGCCTATCGCCGAGCGCTGGTTCGCGCGCTGGTGCCTCGGGCAATCCGCGCGGCGCTGGCGGACGGTGCCGCATGACCAGGGGAACAGAGCGCGGATTGCACTCCGAAGCGCCGGTCGTGATCGCGATGAACCGCGACGCGGGGCTCGCGCGTCTATGGCCGGATTGGACTTGCCGGGGTCGGCTCGTGACCGGGATGAATCGCGACGCCGCGCTCGCGCGCATCTACGGCCGCATCGGATTCGCCGAGGATGCGCGGGCGCCGGGGATGCTCCACGCCGCGATCCTGCGATCGCCTTACCCGAGCGCGCGAATCGCGCGCATCGACGCGAACGCCGCGCGCGCTCTCTCAGGTGTGATCGCCGTTGCGACCGGCGCCGAGGCCGGTCGCCGCCGCTACGGACCGCAGGTCGAAGACCAGCCGATCCTGGCCGATGGCCTGATTCGCTACGTTGGCGAACCAGTCGCGGCCATCGCCGGCGAGACCGAGGACGCCGCCCGCCGAGCTGTGGAATTCATCGAGGTCGACTACGAGCCGCTCCCGGCGGTGTTCGACCCCGTGGTGGCGGTCGATCCGTCCGCTCCGCTTGTCCACCCCGATCTCGAAGGCGCGGCCGGCGGTTCGCTCAACTTCGACATTCGGCCGCGGCCCGGCACGAACATCTGCCACGTATACCAGTTGCGCGCCGGCGACGTCGAGGCCGGATTCCGCGAGGCTGACGTCGTCGTCGAGGATACATTTCAGGTTCCGAGCGCGCAGCATGTTGCGATGGAGCCGCGCGTCACACTGGCGGAATGGTGCGACGACCGTCTCATTCTGACGACCGGCACGCAGACGCCGTTCGATACGCGGCGCATCCTGGCATCACTCTTCGATCTTCCGGTCGAGGCCGTCCGCGTCATCGCGCCACCTCTCGGGGGCGGCTACGGCGGCAAGTCATTTCCGAAGATGGAACCGATCGCGGCGCTCCTGGCGCGTATATCCGGCCGCCCGGTGCGGCTCGCGTTGCGACGCGAGGAGGAGTTCGTCACCGCCAACCGCCACGCGTCGACGATCCATATGCGCATCGGCGCGCGGCGCGACGGCCGGCTCGTCGCGAAGGAGATCGTCGTCCACTGGAACACCGGCGCCTACGCCGACAGCGGCCCAGGCGTGGCGCAGAAGGGCGGATACCACGGTATCGGTCCGTATCGGATCCCGAACGTCGCGGTCGCGTCCTATTGCGTTTACACGAATCTTCCGCCGAACGGCGCGTTTCGCGGCTATTCCGCGACGCAGCCGGTCTTTGCGACCGAGCGGCTGATGGATCGTCTCGCGGGGCAACTTGGGATGGATCCGCTCGATCTGCGGCGCCGCAACCTCTTGCGCCCCGGCGACGTGTTCTCGACCGGCGAGACGATGGGCGATGTTCACTTCGATGAACTGCTGGCGACGGCCGCCGATGGCGTCGGCTGGCGAGCCGCGCACGAGGTCCTGCCCGATGGACGACGGCGCGGCTGGGGTCTCGGGATCACGCTGAAGGGCATGCAGACCCCCAGCCGGTGCGCGGCACGCGTCGCGTTCGAGGCCGACGGCACATTTCGGCTCGACGTGGGCACGGTTGAGATGGGTCAGGGCAGCCGGACCGCGTTCGCCGGTGTCGTCGCCGATGCGCTGGCACAGGACGCGACATCGATCCGGGTCGTTCAATCCGATACCGACCGTGTTCCCTATGATACCCGGACAACGTCGAGTCGATCGAGCTTCATGATCGGGAACGCCGCCCGCCGCGCCGCCGAGGCACTCCGCGAGCGACTGATCGCGACTGTTGCCGCGCGCCGCGGCGTTCTGGTCGAGGAGATTCGCTTGACCGATGGCGCGATCGTCGGGCCGTTTGGCTCGCTCTCGTTAGCCACGATCGCGAGCGAGATCGGCCCGATTGAGGTCGAGGGCGAGTTTCGGAACGAAGGCCGTCTCGAACCGGATTCCGGCACCGGCGTCGCCTCGTCGCAGTGGAACCAGAGCGCCGTCGGGGCGCGCGTCGTGGTCGATCCGGCGACTGGCAAGGTCGAGGTCGAGCACATCCACGCGTCGGTCTACGCGGGGCGCGTGCTGAACCCGATCGGGGCGCGGCTTCAGACCGCCGGAAACGTCGTGATGGGTGTTGGCAGCGCGCTCTTCGAGGAGGTGCTGTTCGACGGGGGCCAGATCGTGAACGGAAACCTTTCCGACTACCCGATTCCGTCGATGCTCGACGCGCCGCGCGAGGTGACGATGACGCTGCTGGAGCAGCCCGGCGCCGAGCCACACGGCCTCGGCGAAACCGCGCTGCCGCCGACCCCAGCCGCGATCGCCAACGCGATCGCACAGGCGATGGGCATCGAGATCCGTCGGATCCCCGTCACTCCGGAGCGGGTGCTCGGTCTGGCGGATGAATCGTGATGCGCGACTCGCGCACCCTTGGGACGGTGGGCGTCTCGTCCGCTCCGACGTGTTTGTCGGCGCGATCGCTGGAGGGCGAGGCGCGCTGATGGAAATTCGCCTGCGGCTGAACGGTCAGGACATCGCGCTGGACGTCGCGCCGGACGAGACGCTCCAGCATGCGCTACGCTGGACGGCCGGGATCGAGAGCGCGCGATCGACCTGCGGTATCGGCGTCTGCGGCGCCTGCGCGGTGCTGGTCGACGGACGCGTGATGTCGAGCTGTCTGATTCTGGCGCCGCTGGCTGACGGCCGCGCGATCGAGACGGTCGAGGCGCTGCCGGAGGACGATCCAGTCATCGCCGCGTTCGTCGCCGAGACCGCGTTTCAGTGCAGCTACTGCACGCCCGGATTCGTCATTGCGGTCAAGGCGCTGCTGGCCGACGACCCCGATCCGAATGAGGCAACCATCCGCGAGCGATTGAGCGGCAATCTCTGCCGCTGCGGCAGCTACGATGCAATCGTCGCCGCGACCCAGCGGGCGGCAAGGGCGGCGCGGCGGACATAGCTACGCGGCGGCCTTCGCGGCGATCGCCTTCCGAACTTCCGGCGCCACCTTCGTTCCGCACAACTCGATCGAGCGCATGACCCCGGCGTGCGGTAGCGATCCGGCACTGAACATGATCAGAAAGCGCTGGTGACCGAAGATCTCGTGCTGAAACAGGATCTTCTCGATCACCTGAGCCGGGCTGCCAACGAAGTTTGCGCCGCGTAGCGTTCGTGACGCCTCGAAGTCCTGGCGCGTCATCGGCCCCCAGCCGCGCTCGCGACCGATCCGGGCCATCAGTTCGGCGAACGGCGGGAAACACTCGTCGGAAGCCTGCTGGGATGAATCGGCGATGTACCCATGGGAATTGATGCTGAGCGCCGGTATGGGCAGACCCGCTTGCAGCGCAGCCCGCCGATGGACCTCGGCAAACGGCGCGAACCGCTCCGGCATTCCGCCGATGATCGCCAGCGCCATTGGCAGTCCGAGCGTCCCGGCGCGGTGGGCCGAGGCCGGCGATCCGCCGACCGCGATCCAGACCGGTAGCGGATCCTGGATCGGCCGTGGGTAGACGCCCAGGTTCGGGATCGACGCGCGGTGATGGCCCTCCCAGGTCACCTTCTCCGAGGCGCGAAGCTTCAGGAGCAGCCCCAGCTTCTCGCCGAACAGCTCGTCGTAGGCGTTCAAGTCGTACCCGAAGAGCGGGAACGACTCGATGAACGACCCGCGCCCGGCCATGATTTCGGCACGTCCGCCGGAGAGCAGATCGACCGTCGCGAAGTCTTGAAAGACGCGGACCGGATCGTCCGAGCTGAGGACCGTGACCGCGCTCGAGAGCCGTATGCGCCGCGTGCGCTCGGCCGCGGCCGCGAGGACGACCGCTGGCGCCGAAACCGAGAAATCGGGCCGATGGTGCTCGCCGACTCCGAACACGTCCAGACCGACCTGATCGGCCAGTTCGATCTCCTCGATCAGATCGCGCAACCGCTTCCCGGGGCCGGTTGCCGCCGACGTGGCGGCGCCGAGGGGAATCTCGCCGAATGAATAGATGCCCAGTTCCACGGTTTCGTCTCCCGATTGCGGCGTTCTCAGCCCCGTCTCGCGATGCGCCGACTTGATGCGATTACAATACTATCAGAAGGATAGCTTTGCCGCGGGCGATTCGACGCTCCCGGCCTTGCGTCAGTCGCGCCGATTGATTACATCACAATCAATGAAGAATGATGTAAGATTTGCGCGGAGGTGTGCCATGACCCCTGAGGACCGTGAGCGTTCGCATCGAACGCAAATCATGCTGAGTGGCGACCAGTACGAATTCCTGACCGATCTCGCCGCGCGCCGCGGCGTCAGCATGGGTCGCCTCGTCCGCGAGGCCGTCGAGCAGTACCGCGCCGGTCCCGCGGTCGCCGACGACGACATCAGCGGTCTCGTTGGCATCGGCGCCTCGGGCGATCTTCAGTCGTCGGAGGAGCACGACGACGTCATCTATCGGCGATAGAGTCTTCGTCGATACCGGCGCGTTCATCGCATTGGCCGATCGATCGGACCAGTACCACCTCGCCGCGACCCAGATTCTGCGGGCGCTCGTCGCGCGACGCGCGCGATTCGTCACGACGAACGTCGTTCGCGGCGAGACGCTCACCTGGCTGACGCGTACGCACGGCCTCGGTCACGCCGCCGCCGTGCGCTTTGCCGAGTGGCTCGACGCGCGTGCGCTCCGCGTCGATGAGAACACTCACCGTTTCGCGGGCTGGACGCTCGTGATCGTCAGCGCGGAGACCGAGGCGCTCGCGCACGAGATCTTTGTCCGTCACGATCGCTCGCGCCTGAGCTATGCCGACTGCGTCAGCTTCGCGACCATGCGCCGAACGGGCATCCAAACGGCGCTTGCGTTCGATCAGCACTTCGCCGAGCTCGGATTCGCCCTCGCCTCGGCGGAGTAGGCGCGAGCCAATCGCGCTCAAGGCGCCGGTACGCCGCGGGCAAGGCCGGGAAAGTCCCACAGTTGGAATCCGAGCGGCTTCGGAAGCGCACGGGTCATACATAATGAGCCCCGGCGATGGAAGCACGACAATATTCACAGTGAATTATCGGGATGAAGCGCCGCCTGACGCGCGTGAGCCCCGGCTCCGGGCTCTCTTCGAGCACGCGCTCGACGCGATCCTGCTGACCTCACCTGACGGGCGCATACACGCCGCGAACCCCGCGGCATGCCGCCTCTACGGCCTGACCGAGGCGGAGATCGTCGCGGCCGGCCGGACCGGCGTCCTGGATGTCGACGACCCCCGGCTGCCCAACTTCCTGGAAGAGCGGCGCCGTACCGGCGCGGTGCGCGGCGAACTCCGCTCCAAGCGCGGCGACGGCAGCGTATTTCCATCCGAGGTCGCGTCGGCGATGTTCCGCGGCGTGGACGGCGCCGAGTACACCACTCTGATCGTCCGCGACCTCACCGAGCGGAATCGGATCGAGGCCGAGCGCGAGGATCTGGCGCGGGCCAAGGATGAGATGGTCGCGATTGTCAGCCACGAACTCCGCACACCCTTGGCCAGTCTGCTCGGATTCGCCGAGTTGCTGCTGACGCGGGACTACCCGGAGGAGGAGCGTCGCGAGTTCCTCGGGATCATGTTGCACGAAACCCAGCGGCTGACCGCGCTCATCAACGACTTTCTCGACGTTCAGCGGCTGGACAGCGGACGTCATCAGTTGTCGCCGGAGCCAACGTCCGTCCGAGCGCTCGTCGAACGGGCGCTCGCCGCGGCCGGCGATGACCCTGCCCATGCATCAGTCGTGGATCTGCCCAACGATCTGCCGCTGGTGCTGGCCGATCCCGATCGGATCCACCAGGTTCTGATGAACCTCGTCTCCAACTCCCGCAAGTACTCGCCGGGCGGTGGGCCAGTGGCGATCACGGCGCGATGGGCCGGCGCCGCGGTCGAGCTGTCGGTGACCGACCAGGGGTTGGGCATCCCGCCCGAAGTCCTGCCGAAGCTCTTCGAAAAGTTCTACCGGGTTAGTTCGAGCGACCGCCGGGACATCGCCGGGACGGGCCTCGGCTTGGCGATCGTGAAAGGGCTGGTCGAGGCTCACGGCGGGCGAGTACGCGCGGCTTCGGAGGGGCCCGGGCGGGGCAGCACCTTCGCCTTCACGCTGCCGGTCGCCGACGGACCCGCCCCCCGGACCGGCGTGCTGACCTCGGCCGAACCGATGCCTGCCGCAGTCGGCGACGTGCTGATTGTCGAAGATAACCCAGCGTACGCGTCCTGGATGACGCACACTCTCGCTCTGCACGGCAACTCGACACGGACGGCGTCGAGTGCGGAGGAGGCGCTTCAAGCAGTCGCCGCCGCGCGCCCCGGCGTGCTGCTGCTCGACCTGCGTCTCGGCGGTACGATGGACGGCTGGGACCTTCTCGCGATCTTGCGCGGACGCCCGGAAACCCACGACCTGCCGGTAGTGATTATCTCGGCCTTCGAGGAGAAGGCGCGTGGCCAGGCGCTGGACCTGCTGGAGTACCTCGTGAAACCGGTCGCCATGGACCGGTTGGTTGCCGTCATCGAGCGCGCGAGAGTGGACCGGGGTCGCTCCGTGCTCATGGTGGACGATGAGCCATCGATCCGGAGGATGGTTGAGCAGGCGCTGGCCCTCGAGGGCATCCCGTGCGTGGGTGTCCAGAGCGGCGAGGAGGCACTGTCGGCGCTCGAAGCGGAACCTGATCGCTATGCCCTGGTCGTACTCGACCTGGGGCTGCCCGGGATCGACGGTTTGGCCGTACTGGATTGGATCCGGAGCCACTCGATTCTGCGCGATCTGCCGGTCGTAATCTTCACGGCGCGCCACCTGAGCGACGAGGAGAAGCAGTCCTTGAGCCAGCGGGCCGAACAAATCGTAGCCAAGGGTAAGGGCGTGCCCATTCAAACGGTCGTGGCACGCTATCTCGGTCAGGGATCGCGCGCCGACGCGGCCGGACAGAGTGGACGGTGAAGAAGATAATCCCAATCGGCGCGCCCGGAGCGCAAGCCGCGCTGATGCCGAACTTCGTGGAGTACGAGACGAAGACGACGCGTAAGATCCCTGTGGTGACGCTGGAGCGACAGCGTTAGGACAGGTCAGGCTGGCCTACGACGGGAGTCCTACGCCAGTTCCGCCGCGATCGCTTCGTGCGCATCGAGCAGTTTGCCAGCCGTGATCGCGCGCTCGAGCGCATCGGCGGTCATCGCGTCACGGAGACGGCGAGACGCGATCGCGGCCCGATAGCGCTGGGTTGGGTAGATCGCCGCCGGGTTCGGTTCGGCGATCGCGGCGCCGATCAGGGTCGCGGCGATTTCCAGGCGTCCGAGCGCCTCGGCGCGATCAGCGAGAGTGATCAGAAGGTGGCCGGTCTGGCGCAGACTGCCGGAGGCCAGCGTCCCCTCGATCGCCTCCTCGATCAGGTCACGACCGGCGTCGAGATCGCCGCGTGCGACGAGGGCATCGGCGGCCTGGCGCTGCCAGAGTGCCCGCACCAGCGGCGGCGCGCCGCGTTTGATGCCAACCCGAAGCGTTTCAACTGGGTCGATCTCGACGGAATGAAACGACAGGCAGCCGTCCTCAACGATCGCGTACCCGGCCGTGCTGGGTCGCCAGTCCGGCACGCCGATCGGACCGGGATTGACGATCTGCCGCTCGTCGAGCGCGTAGGGCCGATCCTCGTCGGGCACGATACGCGCGATCGAATCGACGTTGACCGGGCCGGCAGATGTGGACTGTTGGTCGCCGGACGCGTTGTCATTCGGCGCGTCGTCGGTGGTGTCGCCGATCTCAGCCGTGAGACGCGTCGGCAGGTGATAGTGGCCAACGAGTGTCAGTTCAGCTGTCGCGGCGGCACGATCACTGACGGTCGGAAGGTGGCCGTGGCGCGGGTGGTTCTTGGCGGATTGAGACTCTGACGCAGCCGGGTGGAGATCGCGTGCCGTGGCGATATCGTGGATGAGTCGCGCGTCGCCGATCATCAATCGCTCCGGTGCCGCGCGCAGGTAGGCAAGGCTCTCCGCGCTGAGTCGGTCGCGCGTCCAACGGTGCGACTCTGCCAACAGCGCGATTCGCTCGAATTCCGGACCCGGTCGATCCAGCACCGCCAGGTCGTGATTCCCCAGCACGAGATGTACGCGGATCTCGCGGAGTCGCTGAACGCATTCCTCGGACCAGGCGCCGAGATCGACGACATCACCGAGGCACCAGATCTCGTCGATGCGACCGGTCGCCGCCAGAACCGCGTCGAGCGCGTGGATGTTGCCGTGAATGTCGCTGATGATCAGACGCCTCATCCCGGGCGGAGGATAGAGCGTCGGTCAGGGGCCGTCGGCCAATTGCCTGGCGCGCACCCGCGGGACGGCCGGTCTGGTCGCCCAAGCCGGGATGGTAGGCCGAGGCATCGCCGCGCGACGTCGTCGGCGCAATCTCCCCAGGCTACCGACTCCCGCTCCCGTGTGCGCCGCCGACCTGGCCACCCGATACCTGCCCCGCACCGCCCGCGAATCGGGTACTGTCCCGATAGCCCCAAAGGAGTTCCTCACCGATGCCAAACAGCACAAAGATTCGCGTCGGGCTCGTCGGTCTATCGAGCGATCACATCTGGGCGATGGGCGACGGCCTGGCCGCGCAGCCGGAAGTCGAGATCGTCACCGCGGCCGAGTCGTACGAGGAGCTGTGCGAGCAGGTCACGGCGCGCTGGAATCTGACCTCGACCTACCCCGACGCCACGTCGATGTTCGCCGCCGAGCAGGTCGACGCGATCCTCATCTGCGGCGACAACGCCTCCAAGGCCGACATCGTCGAGGCCGCGGCCGCTCGGAAGATTCACGTCTACTCGGACAAGCCGATGGCCGCGACGCTCGCGCAGGCCAATCGCATCGTCAAGGCCGTCGAGTCCTCCGGCATCACGTACATGTGTGCCTATCACTCCGCCTACAACCCGACCTTCGATCAGGTCAAGGCGCTGATCGACGCTGGCGCAATCGGCAAGGTGTACCTCGCCCGCGGCGTCACCGGGCACGGCGGACCGAAGGAGTTCGGCTGCTCCGACTACTTCTGCGAGTGGCTGTTCGACAAGAAGCGCAACGGTGGCGGCACTTTCATCGATGAGGCGTGCTACCTGCTGAACAATTTCGTTCACTACTTCGGCGAGATCGCCGAGATCAGCGCCTTCACATCCCAGATGGGGCATCGTGACTACCTGCCGCCGGATGTCGAGGACAACTCAGTCGCGATCCTGCGCTTCAAGAACGGCGCGCTCGGAATGATCGACTCGAAATGGGGTCAGGTCGGACCCGCGCCGCTGCGCAGCTCCTTCCACGGCTCCGCCGGCACGATTACCTCCGGCGCGAATGGCACCGAACTCTTCAGCACCGCGAGTCCGACCGTGCCGTCGACTTGGGCGCCGATCGACATGACCGCCCGCGTCGGCCACGGACGCATGCCCGAGGGGCTCAAGGGCTGGTGCGCGCCGGATGTCCCGCGTTCGCAGACCGGTTCGAACGGACCCGAGCAGCGGCACTTCGTCAATTGCGTCTTGGCCGGCAAACCAGTGACCGGCGCAGCGAGCCCCGGCACGGCCCGCTCCGTCCAGGAAGCGATCGAGGCAGTCTATCGCGCGGCTGAATCGAGCCAGGTCGTTCACCTGCCGATCGGCTGATGGAACGACGGACCTACGACCTGATCGCGGCGTCGCCGGCCGGTCCGCGCGAACCGATTCCCGTGCTTCTGTACCACCGCGCCGATCTGCCCGGTCCCAAACCGAGCATCATCTACTACCACGGCGTTTCGCAGAACAAAGAGGCCTACGTCGACACGCATCCGCTGGCGCGACGGCTGGCCGACGCTGGCTACGCGATCGCGATTCCGGATGCGCCCGGACACGGCGCGCGCCCGGCCGGCGCAACGCTGATCGATCGGTTGCGGCAGAGCCTCGCCCGCGAGTTCTGCGCCGACATCGCCATCGCGGGCGACGAGTCGGACGCGCTGTTCGACTGGCTGGTCTCGCAGCCGGAGGTCGATGGCGGGCGGCTCGGCGTCGTTGGCATCTCGATGGGCGGCTTCACGACCGCGGTCGTCGCGGCGCGGCAGCGTCAGCGCCTACGCGCGGCCGTCTCGATCGCTGGATCGGGCGACCTCGCCACCTGTATGGCTGAGACAGACTCGATCGGCCCCGGCAAATGGGGCCCGCTCGACCGCGCGATCGACGAGGAGACGGCGCACGCCATCGCGCGGATCGATCCCATGTCTCACGCGGATCTGTACGCGCCGCTGCCGTTTCTGCTGCTTCACGGCGAGCGCGATACCTGGAATCCGGCGATTACCAGCCAGCGCACCTACGCCGCGATCGAGCCGAGTTACCGCGACACAATGTCGGAGAATCTGAGGCTGGTAATCGTGCCGGGTGCCCCGCACTGGCCGCCGGGTCCGGCGTTCGTCGCCGAGACGATCGCCTGGTTCGATCGCCACGTGAAATAGAGTCGCGGCTGCTGCCGGCCGAGATGACCGGCAGCGGCCACGAGCTACTTACGAGTTCTTCTCCTTCAGCAGCCTATCCGACTGCTCTTTCGCTTTCTTGGCGGCGTCCTTGCCGGTGGATTTCCCGGCCAAGACCGCCACGACGATGTCGTCCATGGCCGGCCGAATGTCCTGATAGCCAATGAGATTCGGCTCCGGTCGCGCAAACGCCATGTTGTCGAGCGCGACCCTGTTGATCTCGGGCGTCTTGGTGAGATAGGTCTTGTACGGATCGACGTTCGCGCCGGACTTGCGCACCGGCGTGTAGCCGCCAACCGCGCCCCAGTCGGACGTGACCGCCGTGCTGATGAAGTATTTCATGAACATCCAGGACGCGAGTTGTTTCTCCGGCGTCGACTTGAACATCGCGATGTTCGCGCCGAAGAGGACGGTCGACTTCTCCTTGTTCTCCTTGCCCTGTGGGATCAGCGCCATGCCCCACTTGAACTTGTCCTTGATGAGCGGGTCGAGGAACGGCCGCGTCGTGCTCGAACGGATCATGAACGCGACCTTCTCGTTGGCGAGGTCGTTCTGATCGTCGAATGAACCGGGTTTGATCTGGTAGGCCAGATCTTCCTTGATCAATCGTTCGTAGAACTCAAACGTCTCGACCGCCGCCGGCTGGTCGTAGTACGTCGCCAGCGTCTGCGCGTTAACGACCTGACCGCCGCGCGAGAAGATCATACCGTGCACGGTCGAGGCGTCGACCGAGATGGCGTAGCACTGCTTCTGGAGCTTCGCTTTGATCGCCTTGCAGGCGGCGTAGAAATCGTCCCACGTCTCCGGCGGACCGTTGACGCCGACCTGTTTCAGCATGTCCGCGTTGTAGTAGAGGTTCAGATTGCTGGTCGTGAACGGGAACGACAGCATTTTGTTGCCGAACTGGGCGAACCGATTGCGCGAGAGTGCGAACGGGTAGATGTCGTCCAGGTCCTCTTTCGAGAGCCCGTACAGCGAGCTCGCCACATAGTCGTCGAGTGGCACGACCGCGTTCGCCTTCATGTAGTCGGCGATCATGCTCTCGTAGGCCACCGCAAGCTGTGGCAGGCCGCCGCCCTGAATCGCCGCCATCGCCTTCTGGTACGTCTGGGTGTAGTTGCCGGCGAACTCCGGCTTGACCTTGATGTTCGGGTTCTTCGTGTTGAAGTCGTTGACGATGCGGTTGAGCGCTTCCGCCAGCGGCCCCGTCTGGGTGTGCCAGAAGACGATCTCGACCGGCGCACCGATCTTGACCTGATCGATCGCCGAACCGGCGCCGCCGGCCGGCGCGGCTGGTTTCACCTCGGCCGGCTTGGCGATCGCCGCCGGCTTCGGCGCCTCGGTCGGCTTGGGTGCCTCGGCGGGCTTCGGCGCTTCAGTCGGCTTGGGCGCTTCGGCTGGTTTGGCCGCGGGCGCGGCAGGCGCGGCGGCGGCCGGCTTCGATTCGGCCGGCTTCGGCGCGGCGGTCGGCGTTGCCGCTGGCGCACACGCCGAAAGCAGCAATCCCACGCCGGTTAGTAGTGACAGCGCGCTTCGCAAGGGTCGGTTCACAAGTTCTCCTCCTCGGTGGTTCCTAGCCTTTGATGCCCGATGACGCGATCCCCTCGGTGAACTGCCGCTGGGCGACGAAGTACAGCAGCACCACCGGAAGAATCGCGAATGTGGCCGCGGCCATGAGCAGGTGATACTGCGTCCCCTGCTCGGTGGAAAACGTCGCCAGACCGACCTGGATCGGTCGAATGTCCGGCGACGATGTGATGATGAGTGGCCAGAGCAGCGAGTTCCACGCGCCGAGAAACCCGAACAAGCCCGCCGTCACGAGCGCGGGCCGTGCCAGCGGCAACGCGATCGACCAGTAGAACTGGCTGAGCCCCGCGCCGTCGAGCTGGGCCGCTTCGTAGAAGTCGCGCGGAATCGATAGGAAGAATTGTCGCAGCAGGAACACCGCGAAAGGACTGGCAGCCCACGGCAGAATTTGCGCCCAGTACGTATCGTACAGGCCGCTCCCGCCCTCGCCAAAGATGTCGTTCCCGCCCAGGAGCGGTAGGCGACGGATGATGATGAAGTCGGGAATCAACTGGACCTCGAACGGCACCATAAGCGTCGCGATCAGCATCAGGAACAGAATCCCGCGACCGGGGAAGCGTACGCGCGCGAAGGCGAAGCCGGCCATCGATGAGAAGAGCATCGAGAGCCCGGTCGTGGTGACGGCCAGGAACACCGTGTTCGCGAAGTACCGTGGGAACGGCGCGGCGGTCCAGGCAGTGACGTAGTTCTCCCAACGCGGCGAGGCGGGAACGAGCGCCGGCGGAAACGCGATCGCCTCAGCCAGCGTTTTCAGCGAGGTCGACGCCATCCAGTAGAACGGAAAGAGCATTACAAGCGCGCCGATCACCAGGAACAGGTGGCGCGTCGCGCGCGCGGCCAGCGGACCGCTAACCATAGTGGACCCGCCGCTCGCCGAATCGAAGTTGAATCACCGTGATGCTGAGAATGAGCGCGAAGAGCAACATCGCCAGCGCCGTCGCGTATCCCACGCGTTCGGTGCGTTGGTAGAAGTTCTGGAAGATCAGCATCACGACGTTGCGCGTCGTGTTGAGCGGTCCGCCGTTCGTTAGGATATAGATCTGATTGAACACCTGGAACGATCGGATCGTCAGGATGACGATCAGGAAGAGCAGCGTCGGCGAGAGCAGCGGCAGCGTCACGTGGCGAATCACCTGGAGTTGTCCGGCACCGTCGAGCCGAGCCGCTTCCTCCAGTTCGCGCGGAATGTTCGTCAACCCAGCCAGGAAGATCACGACGTCGAAACCGATTCCGTGCCAGATCGCGAAGACGATCACCGTCGTCAGCGCCAGACTCGGCCCGTAGAGGAGCTCCGGCCAGCCCGGATCGCCGCCCAGCGCCCGGAGGATCAATTGCAGCGTCGGCGTGGGTTCGAGGAGCCACTTCTGTGGCCGCAGGCCGATCTGGCCGAAGATCCAGTTCGCCACGCCGTACTGCGCGTGGAAGATCCAGCCGAACACCATCGCCGCCGCGACGGTCGAGGTGACATACGGCAGGAAGAAGATCACGCGGTAGCCGTCGCGGAACCGCACCTTCTGGAACAGCGCGTAGGCGACGATGAATCCCAGGATGAGCGCGACGGGAATCGTGCCGATGACGTAGTAGAGCGTGACGACCAGCGCGTTCCAGACTTCCTCGTCGGCGAGCGCGCGCTGGTAGTTGTCCAGTCCGACGAATCGGCCCTGGCGCAGTCCCCACCGGAACAGCGAGATGTAGGTTGCGTAGAGAACGGGCAGAAAATGGAAGACGCCGATGACGAGGACCGCCGGCGCGATCCAGGCGAAGCCAAAGACCGCCTCGCGCGCGGCCCGGAGCCGACGACGGGAAACGGTCCCCGCCCCCGACGCGTGGGCAGTCTCGACGGAGCCCATCTGTTAGCCGGCTCTTTGTATCACGCGAGGCTCGGTCACGCGTTTACGCGCGTTCACGTGGCGCATCTTGGGCGCCTCGGGTGCGTCGAGGCGCCCAAGCATCGATCTACTCGGCCGTTGGTGGCGCGAACCACGTGTCGGACGAGGTGCCGTCCGGTCCAATGACGTTCACCCCTCGCAGAACGCCGGCCGTGACCAGCGCGGCAAGGCGCTGGCGCACACACGCGCGAGTAACCGCATCGGGCTTCGCCCCCTGCACGGCGAGGGCGGCGACGATCGCGTCGGGCGCGGCGAGGCCCTCGGCGTACCCATAGCGCGCGACAGCGGCGACCTCGGACACCGCCGCGACGATCGCCGCGTCGGTCAGGGGCGTCCGTCGCGTCACTCGGCGATGCTACCAGGAAGGTGCTACCCCATCGTTACTTGCGGTTGTAGAACTCGACCTGCCAACGCCACTCCGAGCCGTCGGGCGCGTTCCACCAGGCCTGGAGCACGCCGACCTCGCCACCGGGAAGCATCACCAGTGCGCTCAAGTCGGCTTCAGTCGGCCGACGATCTTCGCGGACCACCGCCCAGCCCCGGATTGCCAGGCGCGTCAAGGGGTATTGGCGCCCTGTGCGCTTCAGACTATCGTTGCGGGCGACCACGCGCTCGTCGCCGTCGCGGACGATGACCGCGAGAGTCTCGGGGGCCGCATGAACCCACATCACGTCGACCTGATTGACGCGACCGCGGGCGAACGGTAGCCCGGTCGCTCCTGCCTCTGGAAACCACAGGTCCCAGGTTTGCTGCCGCGTCGTAGCGGTCACCGCAACGAAGAGCCAATTGCCACTGCGTCGCCAGGGACAGCGGCCAGAACGGCCCCCAGCAGCATCAGCAGCATGACCGCTCCTGCTGGCACGCCCAGTACCCAGAAGAATATTGGCATCGAAACTCCCCCTTGGAGAATGCGGCTGTGCCGAGGCGAGGCCGCACGCGGGAACGCGGCGAAGATCAGGGCTCCGATGACCGTGACTACGATCGAGCCAACTAGCCACGTGGCACTGCCAAGAACTGGCCCACCCGATCGCGCGCCGACAATGGCCGCGACGACGGTTCTGATCATGTTGTCGGCGGTGTTTCGGTAACCGTCGCCGCTCACGAACTGTCCAGCAAACCAGCCGGAAGTCATGCCAACAATCAACCATGCGATGAGGCCGCCAGATTCCAGAGCCAGAGCTCGAACCCTCCGCGTTGGTCCGTGTCCGGGACTCAACGCCGGCCGATAGCAACCGACGCGAAGCGTGCCGGATCGGCGAAGAGAGTAACCAAACGTACGTGCATCGGAGTTGAGGCTGGCCGTGCCGACACCCACATCGTCGCGACGCGTCATCCCTATCACTGTCCTCCCATCCTAATGAGGCTTCGGTGACTGAAGGTGACAAGAGCTTCATTCCTGGAGCGCCACGTCGCGCTTGCCCGCCCCGGGAGCAACCTGGCAGGCTGGCGCGAGTGTGTGGATTTCGGCCCGCGCCTATGCCGACGTGCCACCCATTCCCCGTTCGGCTCTGATGGAGCGCGGCGAGATCGTGTTCACGCGCGATGATGTTGTGGCCAGCCAGGGAGTCTCCCAGGCCTGACTACGCGCTCAGAGCGAAGCTAACAGACATCCGGGCGTACACGGCCACGCGGCCATCGAACGACGCTGGCAGGTGGCCAGAAGCGGAGAGGTCAACCTCGCGGCCCGGCATGTCGATCCGACGGTACTTCCCGGCCGGCACCAGCGTCCCAGCGGCGAAGAGCGGGCCGGTCGTGCCGAACTCTGAGTCATCGATCACCGGCTTTCCTCCAACGCGCTTAGCTTCGGTCGCCCGTATTAACTGGACGCTAACGAGATGGTGCCAGTTGGACGAGTTTGCTAACACGGGCAAAAGGTCAGAAGAAGACCTGTACCTACGGCCAGCGAATCGTGCGCCCCGAGGCCGGGCGATCACGACACGACGATCGGATCCGGGCGCACGAGGGCCGGGGGAATCAGCCCGTCTCAGCCGGTCGGTGAGCCTCGAGCAGCCAGAGTCTCTTCTCGATGCCGTCAAGAACCTCGATGACGAGATCCTGCGAGACCAGGTCCAGCTCGCCGAGTTGTCCGAGCCGGCTACGTCCGACCTCCGAGACAGTCTGCAGGCCCGCGCCTATCAACTCCACGACCTGATGATCGGCAATCCGTCCGCCGGGAAACGGCTCGAGGTGCGTGTTGCGTGCCAGCGTCGTCAGCCGACCGTCGGCGGCGACGCCAAGGGCCAGACAACGCTCGGCCAACCGGTCCGCGACAACGCCGGCTTCCTCAACCAGTTCATCGAGCAGCAGGTGGATGTCGCGGAACATCGGGCCGCGTAGATTCCAGTGCGCCTGCTTCGCCTGCAGCGAGAGATCGATCGTGTCGACCAGCAGCTCCTGCAAGATATCGGCAGCGGCGAGGCGTCGGTCAATACCGAATGCCGCGGTGTGACGGGTGAGCGCACTTCGCTCCTCGGCGCGTTCGCTTTCGGCGATCGCCCTTGCGCCGTTCGCCTTGGTCCGCTCTTTCATTCAGAAACCTGCTTCTCGATTAATGGGTCGTCAGTAGGCACGATACGCAGACCAGTACCAGGTTCTGGTGACGAAACTGTCATCCGGCCGAAAATCGGGTGTTTACCCGTGTTGTCTGGGGCTGACGAGCCATTTCGCCTGCACTGGAAGCCTGTTGAGCCCCACGGAGGTGCAGGCCGAAGAAGATCTGCACGGATGTTCAGCGAGATCGGATCTGGTGCGTGTGCGCCCGAAGCCGGGTCACGAAATCTTGCGGCGTCAGACCGGCGCTGAAGTCGAGGATCCAATCCGCGATCTCGGCGTTCTCGAGGATGGCCTCCCAACCGTTCCAGTAAAGGAACGCCAGCATCGTGGTAGCAGCCGTGCGCTTGTGGCCGTCGATGAAGCCTTGTGTCTCACAAATCCCGTGGGCCAGGCCAATACAGCCGCCTGAAGAATGACGTCCGCGTTTTCGTAATGCGCCCAGTGAAGTGGGCGCGCAAGTGACGACTCCAGCGTGGGTCGAGACCGCAACATCTGACTTGCGAGCGCATAGTCTGTCTCATTCGCATCGGCATAGGTGTACAGCACGTCGAGCGCTCCAGAGCCCAGAAGTCACCGAATCCCCGAATGTTCTCCGCGAGCGCTATGCTCGCCACGCGACGACGTCAACGCTCGTGCGAGAAATGCTCGACGCGCTGATGGGCGAACGCTCCCTTACCGAGGAGTTGTATCGGTCGCGCGGCGCGTGACGGGTGCCGGTCTTCTACATTGAGAGTTCGCGAACTGGTCGCGGAGTCCATTGATGTGGTGTCACGTTGGCCGTTGCGGGCGGTGGATGCCCTCCATGTCGCGTCAGCCGACAGGATCTTCCGCCCGGTTGAGCGGACTGTTTCGTCGTCAGCGCTGACCGTGAGATCGCTCGCGCGTGCGCAGCGCTTCGACTGCCATTGCTCGATCCGGAGAATGACTCCTCGCTCGCCGCCTTGAGGCGGTTGCGCTGACCGATGCCCGATTTCCCGCCGATCGACCGGCGGAGTCTCAGGCGCACGCCTCCGCCCGCGCGCTGTAAGCTCACACCCCACTTCCCTTCCATCGGAGGCGCCCCGTGCGCGCGGTTGTTGTTGATCCCGATGTTGCCGGCCGATTGCGCATCGGCACGGTCGACGAACCCATCCCGCTCTCGAATCAGGCGCTGGTGCGCGTTCAGACCACGTCGCTCAATCCCGGCGAATGCCGTCGCGCCGCCCGCGAAGCGGCCGGATGGCGCCCTGGTTGGGACCTCGCCGGCACCGTGATTCGGCCGGCCGCCGATGGCTCGGGGCCTGGCGTCGGCACGCGGGTCGTCGGCAACATCTCGAACGGCTCCTGGTCCGAGATCGTCGCGGCGCGGGCCGATTTCTTGTCGCCGATTCCGGACGAGCTCTCCTTCGAGCTCGCTTCCACCCTGCCGATCGCCGGTCTGACCCCGTTTCGCGCACTCGAGCACGGCGGATTCCTCCTCGGACGCAACGTTCTCATTACCGGCGCGTCCGGGACGGTCGGCGCGTTCGCGATTCAGTTCGCCCGGCTCTCGGGCGCCCGAGTCGTCGGCGTCGTGCGCCGAGCCGAACGCGCCGCGATCGCCCAGGAAGCCGGCGCTCACATCGTCGCGGTCGGCGAGGATGCCAGCGTCGCCGCGCCGTATGGACCGTACAACGTGGTCCTCGACGGCCAGGGCGGCCAGTCGCTGGCGGCGTCGCTCGGGATGCTGGCCAAAGATGGCATCTGTGTCTTCTTCGGCACTTCGGCCAGCCGCGAGGTCCATCTCGACCCCCACGACTTCTATCTGAAGGGTGGCGGACAGCTCTATGGGCTCTCGCTCGGACACGAGCTGACGAAGCGTGGACCGGCCGAGGATCTGGCCCGCCTCGCGCGGATGGTCGTCGACGGCACACTAAAGGTTCGCGTCGATGTGACCGCTTCGTGGCGCGAGGTCGCTGAGTTGGTCCGCCGTCAACTCGCGCGTGAGACGATCGGCAAGATCGTCATGCGCATCGACTAGCGTCCCGACATCCACCGCTGAAGGAGTCCACTTATGGAACGACGCGTTCTCGGCACCAGTCGCGGTTCCTTTTCGCTCGGCATCACCGTTACGGGCGGACGCCACGTCTACGTATCCGGCTGCGTATCCTCGGACCACGACGGTCGCATCGTCGGTCGGGGCGATGTCGGCGCGCAATCGCGGCAGGCGTTCGCGAACATGGCCGCCGTGCTGGCCGAGGCCGGCGGCACGCTGGCGGATGTCGTCAAGCTGACCGCCTTCGTGGTGCCGATGGATCGCTACCGCGAGTACGCCGCCGTGCGCGCCGAGCTGTTCGCCGGACACTTCCCGGCCAGTTCGACGGTCGGCGTCACCGTGCTGGCCGATCCCGATTACCTGATCGAGATCGAGGCCGTCGCCGTCGTCGGCTGACGAGGAGGAGCAACGACCATGAGCGAGCGTTTCGAACGGGTCGGCGCGATTGCGCAAGCCGAAATGGCGCGCCTGGGCGTGCCGGGCGTCGCGCTCGGCGTCCTGCATGGCGGCAACACCGAGACGACCGGCTTCGGCGTCACGAATGTCGAGAATCCGCTCCCGGTCGATGGCGGCACGCTCTTTCGCATCGCCTCGATCTCGAAGACGTTCCTCGCGATGGCGGCCATGCGTCTGGTCGAGGCGGGAAGCCTCGATCTCGATGCGCCCGTCAAGCGATACCTGCCCGATTTCCGCCTGCGCGACCTCGAAGCGCAGGAGCGCGCGACGATTCGCCACTGTCTGACTCACGTCGGCGGCTGGCAGGGCGACGTCTTCGACGATCCGACGAGCCCTGATTCGGTCGGTCGCGGCGACGACGCACTGGCGCGCTACGTCGCCAGCCTCGCGACCGTTCCGCAGTTGACGCCTCTCGGCACGGTCTGGTCGTACAACAACGCCGGATTCGGCATCGTCGGCCGCGTCCTCGAGGTCGTCACCGCGCGCCCGTTCGAGCGCGCGATCGGCGACCTGCTCCTGCGCCCGCTCGGGATGGCGCGCACGTTCTACTTCGCCGAGGAGATCGTCACCTATCGAGTGTCGGCCGGACACACGACGCTCGTCGACGGCCCGCGTGTGACCCGGCCCTGGGACCTCGGTCGCGCTGGCAGTCCGCTCGGCGGCCTCATCTCGTGCGTCGACGATCTGCTGATCTGGGCACGCTTCAATCTCGGCGATGGCCGCGCACCCGATGGCGCACGTTTGCTCTCGGCCGAGACGATGCGGTATGTCAAGGCGCCACTCGCGCCGGCCGGGTCGCTGGCCGACACGATCGGCATCACCTGGCAGTCGACCGATGTCGGCGCAGTCCGAACGGTCGGGCACGGTGGCGTCTGGCTGAATCAGATGTCGAGCTTCCGCCTGGCGCCGGATCGCGATTTCGCGGTTGTCTGTCTGACGAACGCGAATCGTGGGACCGAGCTACACGGCGAGGTCACCGGCGCGGCGCTGCGCGAATACCTGGGCGCTCGTGCGCCGGAGCCGGCGTACCTTTCGCCATCGGCGGCTGACCTCGAGGCGCGCGCCGGCTTGTACACCGCCGCGCTCGACGATCTTTCTCTGGCGGTCGTCGACGACGGGCTGGTCCTGACGGTGACGCGGCGGGCCGATCTTTTTCGCGCTCGGCCACAGACGCCGATGCCGGGTCCGACCAGGCTGGCGTTCCGTGCACCCGACAGCGTCGTCGGTCTCGACGAGCCGTTCAAGGGCGCGCGTGGCGAATTCATCACCGGAGCCGATAGCCGTCTCGCCTGGTTTCGCTGGGGTGGCCGCATCCACGCCCGGATGTAGGCGCGCCGCGGGCGAGACGCCCACGCGCCCACGCAAGAGCCCGAATCCACGCTCGGGTGTAGGCGAGTCGGCGTTCAGCCGTTGCGCAGCACCGCCAACGGTGGTCCGAGCGTCTCGGACTCGGTCGCCGAATCGTCCCCGTCGCGGGACGGAACGCCCAGGCGAATCACCGCCGATTCCGGACACTGGTGGCAGTGCACGAAGAGGCGCCGAAGCGCGGTCTGCGTAAACCCGATCATCGTGTCGCAGGCCGAGCATGTCAGCCGCGTCATTCGCGGTCCGTCGCCCGTGACCGATTCCCGATCGATCGAGCGCACCGTCGGCCGTCCGCAGGCGTGACAGGTCGCGCGCACGACGAGGTCACGGCGCGCGTCATCGCCGGCGGCCGTCGCCAGCCCGCGAACCCGACACACGGTGTGACCATTCGAGCACCGGCCAATCGTTTCGTCACTCATACCAACACCCCTTGTTCCGTGCTCTCTGGCTCGGGTCGTGGTTCAGCCGCGCCGTCATCTGCGACCGGCTTGCGGCGCGCCGCCGCATCAGTCCGGTGACGCGCGCCGATCGATCGGGTTACCGGCTTCGGTCGATCGGTTGGCGCCGCGAGCAATGCGTCGCAACTGAGCAGCGTCATCGCGAGTTGCCCGTCTCGAATCCGTTCGACGTCCTGATCCGACTGCGCGACGAACACGTCGCGGTCGATCACAATCAAGCGGACGCTGGCCAGATCCTGCTGCCGTTCGTCCAAGATCGACAGACAGCGACGGATCGTTCGCAGGCTGACGCCCTGCTTCCGGAGCGCGAGCAGCGCCCGAATCTTGACGACGTCGTGTAGTGTGTACTGGCGTCGTGGCTCTTCGTCGCCGCCGGGCACGACCAGGCCGATCCAGTGCCAGTGATCGA
Source organism: Chloroflexota bacterium (assembly GCA_004297775.1). Classification (GTDB taxonomy): domain Bacteria; phylum Chloroflexota; class UBA6077; order FW602-bin22; family FW602-bin22; genus FW602-bin22. The sequence goes on from SCUE01000030.1 coordinate 86,558, forward strand.
GCATCCTCGCCGACGCGCCGGTGAGCCGGCGCACGTCACCGCTGGTGAGGAACGACATACAACATGTATGTTGCGAGACGGGTCATAAGAACTCTGGCAGAGCATCGTTAGGCCGGCGCGAGAAAGTGACATAAGCCGGCCGGGACTTTGAGGTCGATGGCGAGACGCCCTCACCCCGGCCCTCTCCCAGACCGTGGGGAGAGGGGACGAAGGCGGAGCGATCTGTCTGAAAGTGAACGAGTCCGACGAGTGTGGACGAGGGCGGGAGGGACGCCCGCGTCCCCACGGCCATCCACTGATATTCTTGGGCCGTGCTTCGTCTTGCGTTGGTCGGCTGTGGCGATCACGGTCGGAATGGACACCTCGAAGCCTACCGGCAACTCATGGCCGCGGGCGAGCCGCTCGAGGTCGTCGCGATCTGCGATGCGAATCGCGCGAATCTGGACGCGGCCAGCGAACTCGCGCCCGGCGCGCGGGCATTCACGTCCTTTACCGAGATGCTCGAGGGCGTTCGCCCGGACGCGGTCGCGATCGCCACGCCGCCGTCGCTGCACCGCGAACAGGCGTTAGCCGCGATCGCGGCCGGCGCGCACGTTCTCGTCGAGAAGCCGTTGGCGTTGTCCCTCGATGACGCTCGCCCGATCGTCACGGCGGCAGAAAGGGCCAATCGTGTCATTTCGATGGGCCTGCAAATGCGACACGAGCCGGCCACGGCCTATCTGCGCGAGCTGCTCACCGCGCGCGAGCTTGGCCTCGTCTTCCACACTCGGCTCTGGTGCGGCCACATATGGCGACTGCCGCCGTCGCCGCATTTCTTGGACCAGGATCTCGCTGGCGGCGGAGTCGTCGCCGCGACAACCGTTCATGCGCTCGACGCGGTGCTCTGGATGCTCGGCAGCCCGACGGTCGCGACCGTGTCCGCCAGCGCGGTCGCCAAGGCGCCTGGTTTGAACCGACCGCCGCCGCCGTTTGACGAATGGACCGATGGCGCGCGCATCGTTCGCGACAGCTCGGTCGAAGACTTTGCGTACGCGCTGGTTCGCTTCGCCGATGGCACGACGCTGTCGCTCGAAAGTTCCTGGCTTCTGCATCCGACCAACCGTCCCGGCGGCATCCAGTTCCTGTGCGCCGGCGGCGTCGCCGAGTACGGGCCGCTGGCGGTTCGTCGCGACATCGACGGCGCGGTCGTCGACGCCACGCCATGGGATGTTCCGAACGGCGCTGGCGGACACTACTACCTGGGCGTCGCGCGCGACTTCGTCCGGTCGGCCACTGCCGGGCGCCCGGCGATCGTCCGCCCGAGGGAGATGCTGCAGACTCAGGCAGTCATCGACGCGATCTACGCCTCGGCCGCGGCCGGCCGCGAGGTGCCGGTCGCGCCGATCGATCCCACGTAGCGCGGTCCATCGTTCACGCGAATCGAGGAGGTATCACCATGGCGAAGGCACCTATCCGGATCGGCGTCGTCGGCTGCGGCAGCATCTCCGTGCGCGGCATCCTGCCCCATCTGGCCGTGCCCGATGTTCAGGATCGCGTCCGCATCGAGGCGGTCTGCGACCCCGTGGCCGGGCGCGCCGAGGCGGCCGCGGAGCGCTTCGGCGCCGAGCGAGCCTTTCTCGACATCGACGATCTGCTGGCGCACGGCAACGTCGACGCCGTGTCGATCGCGACACCGATCGGCCTCCACTACGAGCACGGTAAGAAGGCGCTCGCCGCTGGCAAGCACATCCATTTCAACAAGACGATGACGACGACGGTGGCCGAGGCGACCGACCTGATCGAGACGGCGCGCCGCAAGGGTCTCAAGATCGTCGCCTCGCCGGGCCAGGTCCTGCGGCCAAACGTGCGCCGTATCAAGGAATTGGTAGCGGACGGCACGCTCGGCACGCTCTGCTGGGCGGCGGTCGGTTCGACGTTTGGCACGTACCACGAGGACGAGTCGGTTCGGCAGGGCTCGGACGTTCTCTCCAATATCGACCCGTCCTGGTACTACCGAAAGCCGGGCGGCGGCCCGCTCTACGACATGACGGTCTATGGCCTGCACACGCTGACGACGATTCTCGGACCGGCCAAACGAGTCACGTCCTTCTCCGGCACGCGCCTGAAGGAGCGTGAGTTTCGTGGCCAGATGGTGCCGTGCGACGCCGACGACAACACGTTGATGATCCTCGACTACGGCGACAGCCTCTTCGCGCTCGTCTACGGCGTCGCCTCCGGACGGATGCCGGTCCGACTCGGCGAAGGGAGCTTCTTCGGCACGAAGGGAACCATCATCGGATCGGAGATGAATGGCGAGGCGATCGACTACCCCGGTCGCGCTGAGCTCGCCGCGTTTCCGCAGGCGAACCCGACATGGCTTCTCCCGCACGTCGTCGGCGATCACCGCGGGATGCAGGAAGCGCACGTCTTCGAGGACGTGATGCAGCTCGTCGATTGGGTTCGCGACGATGTCCCAACGCCGGTCACGGCCGAGCAGGCGCGGCACGTCGTCGACATCATCGAGTCGGCGTACCGTTCATCCGAAACCGGCCAGGCTCAGATTCTGACGACGACGTTCTGATTCCGCTTTCAGCCTGACGTCGATGTCGCCTCGGCGTGACTGGCGACCGGGCGGTCTGGCTCTGACGCGCCGCGCAGCGACGTCACGATCAGGGCGAGGAACGCCAGGACTCCCGCGATGAGGTAGGCGTCATCGATTCCGCCGACGAGCGATCGAGCGTGGGCGGCGGCCTGGCCGACGCCGGCCGCGAGCAGGTCTGGCAAGTAGATTTCCTGCCGGTTGATCAAGATCGTCCCCGCGATCGCGACGCCGACGACGTTGCCGAGATTGCGGACCGACGCCATTGTCCCGGCGGCCAGACCGACGCGCTCGCGCGGTACCGAGCCGATCAGCGTGTTGTTGTTCGGCGACATGAACGTGCCCATACCGAGTCCGAGCAAGGCGCTGCGCCAGACGACATCGAGCGCCGACATGTCGGCGGTCAGGCGCGACAGGCTGAGGAACGCGGCGACGATCATCAGGAGCCCGATCGGACTCAGGACGCGCGACCCGTAGCGGTCCGACAGCGTGCCGCTCAACGGCGCCGCGATGGACATGAAAATTGCGCCCGGTACCATCAGAAAGCCGGCTTGCGACGCGGGGAATCCGAGCCCGTCGATGAGATAGAACGGCATCAGGAAGAACGAACTCGAGGTCGCGCAGAAGCTGAGAAACGAAGCCGCGCTCGCGCCGGCGAACGCTCGGTTCTTGAACACGTCGAGCGGCAGCATCGGCTCGGGAACGCGCAATTCGACGCGAACGAACGCGAACCACGTCGCAGCGGATGTTGCGAACAGGCCGATCACGACGGCCGAGCCCCAGCCGAGGAACCGACCTTGGCTTAGCGCCAGTAGCAGGGTCGCCAGCGCGATAAAGATGAGGACCGCGCCAGCCACGTCGAAACGGCGACGCGGTCCGGTTGGCGTGTCGTTCGGAACCAGGCGCGCCGTCGCGGCGACGCAGAGGATCGCGATCGGAATGCGCAGCCAGAAGATCCAGCGCCAACCGAGAGTATCGGCGACGATTCCCCCCAGGATTGGACCGGTGATTCCGCCGAGCGCGACCACGGTCGCGTTCAGTCCAAGCGCTCGCCCCCGCTCGGAACTCGGGAAGGCGCTGACGACGATCGCCGTGCCGACGCCCTGGACAAGCGCCGAGCCGACGCCCTGGGCGATTCGGCAGGCGATCAGCATCGTCGGGCTGACCGAGAAACCGGCGATCGCCGATGCGAGCGTGAAGATCGCGAGTCCGGCGAGGTAGAGGCGTTTGCGGCCGTAGACGTCGGCCAGCCGACCACCGGTGAGCAGGAGCGAGCTGATCACGAGCATGTAGCCGGTCACGACCCACTGGATCGTGCCGACATCGGAGGCGAACTCGCGCGTCACGGTCGGGAGTGACACGTTCATCATCGAGTTGTCGAGAACGTTCAGGAATGTGCCGGCGCCGATCGCGGACCAGATCGCCCACCGGCTCGGCATCCGCGAATCTTACGGATCGCGGCGAGGCTCGCGAGCACGCCGCGGAGCGGTCCGATGAGATCGAGTCGTGCCGTCGCGTCACGGACGCACACGGAAGCGCCGGCACGTCAGCTTCCGTCTCGCTGCGCGCAACCGTCTGCTCGGCCGCCTGCCAGACATAAGCGCCGCCGGCCAGCTTTACCGACGGTTACCCTAACGTAACGACGAGTCTGAATCGGCGATCGGGCTCGCCAACGTGACAGAACATTGAACCGTGTCGGGTCGACGGCCCGTTATCCGGCATAACGTGCAGATCGACATAAATCATTGATCTCGAAACATCGGTGCGCTTGCGAGTGATCGCAGGCGAGCCTCAGAATGTCGACATAACGTCTCGCGCCTGCCCGGTCCGCGCGGCGAGATAGCCTTTCTCGATCACCTCAATCACGTGGGCTGCCTGGGCCGCGCTGTGCACGGGCGTCAGCCCATCGGCGACGCAATCGGCGAAGTGCGCGAGATCGGCGACCGTGTGCTTCATTAGGGGCGCAAGCCCATTCGGACGGTACCAGCCCTTCGCGCCACCGGGTCCGTCGATTGTCGCGAACACCTCCAACGGCACGCTCGGCCGCGCCCAGCCGCCGACATGCAGCACACCGCCGGTGCAGTAGACCTCGACCTGCGGCGTATCGCGCGCGACCTGGCAGTAGGTTCCGTTGACTTCCGCGAACACGCTGTTCCCGAAGTCGAGAAGCATCAGGGTGCTGTCATCCATCTGGATGTCGATCGGCTGGCCGCGATAGGTTCGGTTGCGGTTGGCGACGCCCGAGAAGGCCGTCACGCGCCTGACCGGACCGATGATGCCGGTCAGCGAATGCAGCGGGTAGACGGCAACGTCCATCACCGGTCCGCCCCCGGGTCGGTAGTACCAGGTCGGGTCGATGCCGAACGTGTCCACATTCTCGTGACCGGGGTGCGATCCCTGACCGCGCGCGAATTGGACGCGACCGACCTTGCCGCTTGCGAGCACTTCCTTTGCCGCGCGGTGACCGGGGTCGAGCAATTGGCCGGGTGAGGCGCAGAGGGTGACGCCCTTTCGTCCGGCGCGTTCGATCAACTCGCTCGCCTCGGCGTAGGTCGTCGTCATCGTCTTCTGGATGTAGAGCTGCTTGCCGGCCTCGATCGCCTTGACTCCCTGCGCGAAGTGGAGCGGGATCGGCGTGAGGAGAACGATCGCCTCGGCCTCGGTCTTGGCGAGCATCTCGTCGTAGTCGCCCCACGCTTCCTTGGCGCCGTACTTCGCGGCGACCTCGCGCGCGCGATCGAGGGCGATGTCGCAGACCGCGACGAACTCGACCCGATCCTTGAGGTGATCGCCGCCGAGCGCGGGGAAGTAGTCAGTCAGCGCGACCCAGCCGCAGCCGACGATACCGATCTTGACGCGCCGTGATGCCATGGCCGCTGAACCTCCGCCGGATTCGCCGCCGCTAGCGTACCCCGTCCGCGATCGGCGCGGAGCCAGCGCGGGCAAGTTGCCTGCGTCACTCGGCGATCTTTCGGGATCCGATCGCCGGTGCGAAAGACGCCGGGAGATGACACGCCCGCGGTGCAGCCGGCGGCTCACGCCCCGAGCACGGCCACGAATGCCTGCCGGCCGAGCGGCGCGGCGAACTGGCCGCCAAGCTTGCCGCCCTCGAGCATCACGACCACCACCAGCGTCGGCTGGTCGGCCGGGCCGTAGCCGGCGAACCAGGCGTGTGCGTCGGGTCCCTCGTTCTCGGCCGAGCCGGTCTTAGCGGCGATCGGAATCCTGTACCCGGCGAAGGCGTAGTTGCCGGTGCCGCGAGGCGATGACGCAACTCGCTTCATCGCCTCGCGGATGACCGCCAGGTTCTCGCCACTGACCGGGACGCGCCACCGCTGCTCGGCCTGGAACTGCTCCGTCGGTCTCCCGTCGCCCGGCGTGATCGACCGAATGAGGAGCGGCGTTCGTCGCACGCCGCCGTTGGCCAGCGTGCCGTAGACGTTCGCGACCTGCAGTGGCGTCGCCTGCAAGTAGCCCTGCCCGACCGCCAGATTCACCGCGTCGCCGGGGAACCACTCCTGCCGGAGCTCCTTCTTCTTCCACTCCGGACTGGGCACCGTGCCGGCGGCCTCCGAGAGCCCCCGGACGCCGGTTGGCTCGCCCAGACCGAACTGGCGGGCGAAGTCGGGCAGCAGGCTCGGGTTGCGCTTGTTCAGTTCGTATCCGACCTGGTACCAGACGGGGTTGCACGAGGTGACCAGGCCGGTCACGTAGTCCATCCGTCCCTGCGGATTCGCCGCCCAGTCTTTCATGACGATGTTGGAACCCGGTACCGTCCAGGTGGACGTGCAGTCGAACGAGGTGTTGGGCTGGAAGCCTCCCTTTTCGAGCCCGGCCGCCATCGTGATGACCTTGAAGACCGAGCCGGTCGCATAGGCGCTTAAGTTCGCCCGCGGCTGGAACGGGCGGCGGGGATCATCGGCGAGCTTCTTCCACTCCTCATCCGAGAGGCCGAAGATGAAGCCGTTCGGGTCGTACGAGGGCCTCGACACCATTGCCAGGATGCCGTTGTCGCGCGGATCTATGAGGACGAGGCTGCCGACCCTGTCACCCAGGATCGTTTCTACCTTCTTCTGGACGTCGAGGTCGAGCGTCAACTTGACAGTCCCACCGTTCTTCGCCGGCCGTTCGGCGACCACTCGCGCGATCTCACCGCCGCCGCTCACGATCTCGAGCCTCCCGCCCCGCACGCCAGCCAGCGTCTCCTCCATCGACCGCTCGACGCCGGCCCGGCCAACGAGGTCGCCCTCCTCGTAGCCCTTCGGGGAGAGCGTCTTCAGATCATCGGCGATGACCGGCGACACGAAACCGACCACGTGCGCCGCAACCGCGCCCTGCGGGTAGACGCGGCCGTCTTTCTCCTCGACCTGAACCCCCTCGACGGACGCGAAGCGCTTGACGAACTCATCCCGCCGCTCGAGCGGGAAATCCCGCAGTGGCACCCACCAGTCCGGCTGGGCGGTCTCGAACTTCCTCTGGACCACCCGCGGGTCCATCGCCAGAGCCTTGGCCAACTCCTGAATCGCCAGATCCCGATTCTTGACCCGGCTGGGCACGAACCCGAGTGTGACGATCTTTCCCTGGGCAGCCAGGGCGACGCCGTTGCGGTCGAGGATCGCGCCCCGAACCGGGTCGTCGGGGATGAAACGAACCTGCCGATCGGGCGTCAACTCCTGGAAGATGAGGGCCGGCGTCCAGTCCACTCTCCACGCGCCGTCCTCGAAGACGACCGGGAGGCTGCGCTCTTCCGAGAACTCGCCCAGGCGGGCAGCCTGGAACCGGACGGTGAAGCGTGCTTCGACCCGCTGAGTTGTGGCGTCCGGCTCGACCAGCGTGGCCGGCGTCGCCCTGACGTCGGTGATCGTCGCGCCGAGCGTGATGTTCTGGTAGCGGGCGACGAAGCGACTCTCGGTGATCCGCTGGCGCGCGCCGGCGGAGAGCAGCTCGTACATAGCGGGGTAGCGCTGCTGCTCCCAGGCCCGCAGGTAACGACCGACCGCCTCGGCCGCCGATGGCCGCGGTCGCGCCGGGGTCGGTGAGACTGGCGGGACTTCGGGAATCGGGACCGCGCTGGCTGTGGGCCTCAGCGGGGTCACGGTGGTGGTCGCTTCGGTCGGCGCGACCGATGAGGCCAAATCGATGGCTGTTTGCGCCGGCACCGAGTCGAGAACGTTCGGCGCGACCATATCGAGCCGCAGCCCCAGAAACAGGAGGGCAGCACCCACGACCGCCGCCAGGATGGTGGCGACGAGCCACCCGGCGAGGGCGCCGCTACGCCGCCGCCGCATCCATACCTCCGCTCGTGTCGCGGATCGAGCCGCTACGCTGATCGATCATTCGTCTGTGCATCGTACGCTCGCGGATCCTGGGATCGTAACCGCGATTGCGTGAAAGCGCCGCCGCGCTACGGGGTACGCTCGAATCAGTGCGAACTAATAGTTCGAGGTCGTGATCTCCCCGAGCCGCCCGGTCGCTTCGTAGACGATCCGTTCGCAGATGTTCGTCACGCGGTCGGCCGTGCGTTCGACGTTGTGCGCCACCCAGAGCAGCCAGGTCGCTCGGTCGATCGTGCGCGGATCGTTCAGCATGTATGTCAGGAGCTCGCGGTAGATCTGGTCGTACAGGACATCGACCTCATCGTCGCGCGCGGCGATACGCGTCGCCGCCTCCGTGTCGCGCACGACGAACGCGTCGAGCGAGGCGCGCAGCATCTCGCGCGCGATCGACGCCATGCGCGGAATGTCAACCAGCGGCTTCAGCAAGTCAAGATCCTGGTGACGCAGGCAAATCCGGGCCGTCCCGACCGCGTAGTCGCCAATCCGTTCGAGGTCGACGATGATGTTGAGTGCCGCGATGATCGTTCGCAGGTCCGATGCCATCGGCTGCTGGAGGGCGATCAGGCGGATCGCCTGTTCCTCGGTTTCGAACCGCTTCTTGTTGATCGCCCGATCGTCCTCGACGACCTGTCGCGCCAGTCCGAAATCGAGCCGACTGAGGCTGTCGATCGCGCGCTCGGTCGCCGCGTCGACCATGCTGCCGAGGACCAGCACCTGGTCGTGCAACGCCTGCAGGTCTCGTCGGTACGCCTCGCGTGGCGTCGCCATCATCCAAACCGCCCGGTGATGTAGTCGTCGGTTCGCTTGTCCCGCGGGATGGTGAAGATTTGCTGGGTCGGTCCGAACTCGACCAACTCGCCGACGCGTTCCTCGCCGGCCAGCATAAACGCCGTGAAATCAGAGACGCGTGATGCTTGCTGCATATTGTGGGTCACGATTACGATCGCATACGTCTCGCGCAATTGACGGATCAACTCCTCGATTCGGAACGTCGCGATCGGATCGAGTGCCGAGCACGGTTCATCCATGAGGATGATCCGCGGCTCGACCGCCAGCGCTCGCGCGATGCAGAGGCGCTGTTGCTGTCCGCCCGACAGCGAAGCGCCGGACTGGCGCAGCTTGTCCTTGACCTCATCCCACAGCCCGACCGCTTCGAGCGCGGACTGGACGACCTCGTCCGTCCGCGCCCGATCGCCAATCTGGCCGTTCAGGCGCGGTCCGGCGACAACGTTGTCGTAGATCGACATCATCGGGAACGGGTTCGGCTTCTGGAACACCATCCCGATGCGACTCCGCACCCGCACCGGATCGACTCCCGACGCGTAGATATCCTCACCGTTGAGGTACACGTGTCCTTCGACACGAGCGCCGCGGATCACTTCGTGCATGCGATTCATGCAGCGCAGCGCGGTCGACTTCCCACAGCCCGAGGGACCGATGATCGCCGTCACCTGGCGCGCCGCGACGTCGAGATTGATGCTGCGAATTGCCGGTCGCGTTCCGGTGTACCAGGCGGTCACGCGCTCGACGCGTAGCGCGATGCTGGTCGCTTGCGTCGCGTCCGCGTCAACTCGATCGGCGACGTTCATGTTCCTGTCTTCAACCCTCAATGCATCCGCGATGCGCGCGTTGCCAGCCGCGTGACCAGATTCAGAGTCCCCACGATCGCGACCAGGATCAGCGCGCTGCCCCACGCCTTCGTATGCCAATCATCATACGGCGCGACCGCGTACGTGTAGATCTGCACCGGCAGCGAGGCCATCGGCTGGGTCAGATCGAAGCTGAGGAATTGATTGCCCAGCGCGGTCAGGAGAAGCGGCGCGGTTTCGCCGCCGGCTCGGGCGAGCGAGAGCATGATCCCGGTGACGACGCCGGCCCGCGCGGTCGGCAGCACGACGCCGAGAATCGTGCGCCAGCGTGGAACGCCGAGCGCGAGCGACGCTTCGCGCAGATGATCCGGGACGAGTCGCAAGATCTCCTCGACGGTTCGCGTGACGATCGGAATCATGATGATCGCCATCGCGACCGCGCCGGCCAGACCGGAGTATTGGCCGATGACTTCGCGCACGAGTAACGCCCAGACGAAGACGCCGATTACGATCGATGGCATGCCCGCCAGCAGATCGAGCGAGAAACGCACGATTCGTCCGAACATTCCCGAGCCGAATTCCGAGAGATAGATCGCCGTGAGCAGCCCGGTCGGCACGGCGATGATCGACGCGATCGCCAGCATCATGAGTGTCCCGGCGATTGCCGGCAGGACACCGCCGCCGACTTCGCCGTACGGCAACGGTCGTCCGGTGAAGAAATCGAGGTTCCACGCCGGCAGTCCGCGCACCGTGACGTATCCGATGATGAACACGAGGATGATGACGCCGATTGCGGCCGCGCCGCCGATCAGCGTCGTTGCGAACGCGTTCACCAGCGCGCGCCGACGGTCGGCCGCGCTGTGCATTCGCAGCGTCCCGGGCGCCGCCACGGCTGACGAACCGATCATCGCCCCGCCTCGCCGTGGCGTGTGAACCGAAAGACGAGCAAGCGCGCCAGAAGATTCACGGCCGTCGCCACCAGCAGCAAGACGAGCGCGAGCTCGACGATCGCGCTGAAGTAGATGTCTTTGTCCGCCTCGGTGAACTGATTCGCGATCGCGCTTGCCAATGTGTAGCCCGGCGTCAGGAACGACGCGCGGATGTCCGATGAGCTGTTCCCAATCACCATCGTGACCGCCATCGTTTCGCCGAGTGCGCGTGCCAGGCCGAGGCCGGCCGCGCCGGCGATGCCGCTTCGGGCGTACGGCAGGACCGCGTGCCGGATCGTCTCCCAGCGCGTCGCGCCCAGCGCGACCATGCCCTCGCGCTGCGTATCGGGCACGGCTCGGAAGATCTCGCGCGACACCGCCATGACGGTTGGCGTGATCATGATTGCCAGGATCGTCGCGGCGGTCAGATAGTCGCGCCCGAACGGCGGCCCCTCGACCAGGGCGCCCAGGATCGGCATATCGCCCAGCACGGCCTTGAGCGCCGGTTCGACCGCCCCTTTCATAAGCGGCCCGAGCACGAAGAATCCCCAGAGGCCGTAGATGATGCTCGGTATCACCGCCAGCAACTCGACGATGAAGGAGATGGGGTCTCCCAGCCAGCGCGGCGCGTACTCGGCGACGAAGAGCGCCGCGCCGACCGCGATCGGTGTCGCGATGAGCAGCGCGAGCAGCGACGTCACGACCGTGCCGTAGGCGAAGTGCAGCGCGCCGAACTCCTCGAAGACCGGATCCCAGTTCGACGACGCCAGGAATCCTATGCCATACCGCGCGATGGCCGGCCACGCCTCATAGGCCAGAGTAAGCGCCAGAGCTACGATCGTCGCGAGGCTACCGAACGCGACGACCAGAGTAGCGTTGGCGAAGACGCTGTCCGCGTTCCGCGAAAAGGCGTGGTCACTGACCACGCCGTCCCGGTCAACGCGTGCGCCTTGTTTGCTCACGCGTGCGGAAACGCTCGCTTGTCGTTCACGTTCACAGCCAGGATCTTCTCGGCGCCCTTCTTCACGATCTCCTCTGGAAGCGGCGCGTAGCCGAGGTCGCCGCTGAACTTCTGGCCATCGTAAATCGCCCACCAGAGCATGCGCGTCAGCGCCTGTGCCTTCGACAGGTCGGTCATCGAGCGATACACGAGCAACCAGGTGAACCCGGAGATAGGATACGCGGTTGCGCCCGGCGTATTCACGGTTGACGCTCGCAGATCGGGCGCGATCGTGTCGCTGATCCCGGCCGCCGCCGCCGTCACCGAGGCCAGGCTCGGTTCGATGAAGATACCGGACTGGTTCTTGACGTGGCCGACGCCGAGCTTGTTCTGAACCGCGTAGATGAGCTCGACGTAGCCGAGCGAATACTTATTCTGCTTCACTTCGCCGGCCACGCCCTCGTTCCCCTTGCCGCCGAGACCGACCGGCCACTTCACCGACGTGCCGACACCGACCTTATCCTTCCACTCCTTGCTGACCGCACTCAGGTAGTCGACCCAGATGTAGGTCGTTCCCGAGCCGTCCGACCGGTGGACAACGACGATATCCTTGTTCACACTTGCAAGGTCTGGATTGTCCGCCACGAGTTTGGTGTCGTTCCATTTCTTGATCGTGCCGAGGAAGATGCCGGCGAGCGTATCCGACGTGAACTTCAGTGATGCCTTCGCTTCCGGCACGTTGTAGGTTGGGACGACCGCGCCGAGCGCCGCCGGAACGTGCAGCACCTCACCGGCCCTGGCGGCCTTCAATTGATCGTCTGTCATCGGGCCGTCGGTCGCGCCGAAATCGACGGTCTGGTCCAAGATGGACTTGATGCCGCCTCCCGAACCAATCGACTGGTAGTTTACCTTCACGCCAGTGAGCTTGTAGTACTCCTCGAACCACTTGCTGTACAGCGCGGCCGGGAACGTCGCGCCGGCGCCGTTCAGTGTCTTCGCCTCGCCTTCGAACGCGGCCTTGACGAGCCCGACGCCCATCGGCATTACGGCTGGCTTGGGAGCCTCGGTGGGCTTTGCGGCCGCCGTCGGCGCCGCCGCGACTGGCTTCGGGGCCTCGGCCGGCTTCGCCGTCGGTGACGGCGTCGCGCCACAGGCGGCCAGCGCCACGGCGGCGGCGCCCGCGCCCAACGCCGCCAATATGCCTCGGCGGGAAATTCGGTGGTTCTGCATTGTCGCGCGTCTCCTCAATCTGATTGGTCGTGAGAAACGGTATGGTGCTCATGTAAACGCCCTCGACTCCTCTGTTAACGCCCGTAAACGAATGCACTGCCATCTCGTCGGGAGTCGATACGTATCATCATCGGAGTGGGCAAGGTTCTTCTAGTCGACGATGAACCGACGCTTGTTGCCACACTGGACTACAACCTTCGTCGCGACGGTCACGAGGTCGTCATCGCGCGCGATGGCCTCGCGGCGGTCGAACAAGCGCGCGCGACGAAGCCGGACGTGATCCTGCTCGATGTCATGCTGCCGAAACTCGATGGCTTCGAGGCGTGCCGCGCGATTCGCCGGTTCTCGGACGCGGCGATCCTTCTCTTGACGGCTCGCGATGCCGAGATCGACAAGGTCGTCGGCCTCGAGATCGGCGCCGACGATTACATCACCAAGCCATTCAGCATGCGCGAGGTCCTGGCGCGTGTGAAGGCCCATATTCGACGCGGCGCGCGTGTGGCGCCACCCGGGCCGGTCAACGAAGACGCGATCGTCGTTGGCAGCATTTCGATCGACCTTCCGGTGCGGGTCGTCACGAGGAACGGCGCGCGGATACAGATGAAGCCGCGAGTGTTCGACTTGCTCGCTTTCCTGATTCGAAACCGGGGCCAGGTTGTGACCCGCGACCAGTTGCTCGATCGGGTCTGGGGCTACGCCTACGATGGAGGCACCCGCACCGTCGATGTGCATGTCCGATGGTTGCGCGAGAGCCTCGAAGACGATCCCGCGTCGCCGCGCCTCATTCAAACGGTGCGTGGCGTTGGCTATCGACTGGCCGGGTAGAGACGCTCGGGTGGGCGACCGTGAGTGAGCGGAGATCCAGCTTCGCGCGTCGACTGGCACTCGCCTGCGCCATTCCCGCTGCCCTGGCCGCGCTGATCCTGCCAGCGCTGCTCTACGTCCGCGATCTTGGCTCCGGCCGAACCGACGCCGCGACCTGGGCGCTGCTTGCGTTTCTCGCGCTTGCCGTCGTCAGTCTGGCGTCGGCGGTCGCCGCCGCCCGGATCGCCCAACGCACCACGAGCGCGGCGCGCGGACTGGCTTTGGCGGCCAATGCGCTTGCGCGGGGCGAAACAGTGCGCATCGCCCACGTCGCGGGCGACGACGAGTTTGCGGATCTTGGCCGTGCATTCGAGGACATGGCGGCGCGATTCCATGGCTCGATCGACGCGATCGCGGCCGATCGCGCCCGATTATCGGCAATCCTGGCGACGATGGACGATGGCGTCATCCTGCTCAATGGGGATCAACGGGTCCTGCTGGCCAATCGGGCCGCGACCGAGTTGATCGGTCTGCCGGACGACGCGGCTGCCTCGGGTCGACCGTTGGTGCAGCTCGTTTCCCGTCACGAGTTGTACGAGCTCGCTCGCAACGCGCTCGATTCGAACGCATCTCGACCCCGTTCGGTCGAGATGCACCTCGACGCGCGCGATGTTCTCGTCATCGCCACGCCGATGACCTCGGGCGGCGCGGCGCTGCTCCTCATTCAAGATGTCAGCGCGGTCCGTCGCGCCGAGACCGTTCGGCGCGACTTCGTCGCCAATGTCTCTCATGAGCTGAAGACGCCGATCGCGTCGCTCAAGGCACTCGTCGAGACGCTCGAATCTGGCGCGCTCGATGATCCGCCGGCGGCGCGCGACTTCCTCGGGCGCATGCACGTCGAGGTCGATGGCCTGGCGCAGCTCGTTCAGGAGCTCCTTGATCTGGCGCGCATCGAATCGGGCCGGGCGCGATTCATGTTCGCACTGCACGAGGCCGCGGAGCTCGCCGCGTCGGCGCTCGAACGCCTCCGTCCGCAAGCGACTCGCGCCGGGCTGAGAGCGTCGCTCGAGAATGATCCGTCACTGCCGGTGGTGTTTGCCGATGGCGGAAGGGTCGAAGGCGCGCTCATGAACTTGATTCATAACGCGATCAAATTCACACCCGAGGGCGGGTATATCCGCGTTCGCGTCGTTCCGACGACGCTGCGAGGCGGCTCTGGCGTGCGATTCCTGGTCGAGGACACGGGCGTCGGCATCGCACCGGAGGGCGTATCTCGCGTCTGGGAGCGCTTCTACAAGACCGATCGGTCGCGCGCGACGACCGGAACCGGTCTCGGGCTGGCGATCGTAAAGCATGTCGTCGATGCCCACGGTGGCGTCGTCGGCGTATCGAGCGTGCAAGACGAGGGCTCGTCCTTCTGGTTCGACCTGCCGGCCGCTGCCGACGACGGTCACGGTCAGTCGACAATGGCGCGATGAGACAAAGACGAACGGATCCGACGCCCTGGCGCGGTTCCTCCCACATTACCGACTCGGCATTCTTCGCCGATCAGTTCAGTACCGCCGAAATGCGGTCCGTGTTCGATGACAGCGCGCTGCTCCAGTCGTGGCTCGATGCCGAGGCGGCCCTCGCGCGGGCCGAGGTCGAGGCCGGAATCGTTCCGATCGAAGCGGCCGAGGCGATCGAGCGCGCCGCGAAGGCGGATCGGCTCGATTGGGCGGCGATCAAGCGGGGGATCGACGAGACGTTCCACCCGATCGTGCCGGTCGTTCGCGAACTGGCGCGCGTTGCAGATGAGGAACGACCCGACGCTGGCCACTACGTTCACTGGGGTGCGACCACGCAGGACATTATGGATACCGGCGCGGTCCTGCAGACCCGTGCCGGCCTCGACCTCGTCGTCCGCGAGGCCGAGGCGATCGAGCGGGTTCTCGCGCGACTCGCCGCGACCCACGCCGACACGCCGATGGCCGGTCGCACCCACGGCCAACACGCGCTGCCGATCACGTTCGGATTCAAAGTCGCGGTTTGGCTGGCCGAGTGGCGTCGCCACGGCGCTCGCCTGGCTGATGCGAGGCCCCGCGTCCTGGTCGGTCAACTCGGCGGCGCGGCTGGCACGCTGGCCGGTTTCGGCGCCGATGCGCGCGGAATTCAGGCCCGATTCTGTGAACTGCTCGGTCTTGGAGCGCCGCCGATCGCATGGCACACCGCGCGCGACGGTTTCGCCGAGGTCGCCTTCGTCCTCGGTCTGTACAGCGCGACGCTCGGGAAGATCGCGCGCGAGGTCATCGCGCTGCAGAAGACCGAGGTCGCGGAGATCGAAGAGCCGTGGAACGAGGGCAAGGTGGGCTCTTCGACGATGCCGCACAAGCGTAACCCGATGATCTGCGAATTGATCGACGGAGTGAGTCGCTTGACCCGTCAGGAGGTCGCGACCGCGCTCGGCGGAATGGTCGGCGAGCACGAGCGCGACATGGGACCGTGGCAGGCCGAATGGGAGTGGCTGCCGCGTCTCTTCCTTCTGACATCGAGTGCGCTGGCGCACGGCCGACGTGTGCTCGAAGGGCTCGTCGTGTACGCCGATCGCATGGCGGCCAATCTCGATATGACGGGCGGCCTGATTCTTTCTGAAGCGATCATGCTGCGGCTCGCGGAGACGATCGGTCGCCAGCATGCTCACGACGTCGTCTACGAGGTGGCGATGAGCGTCCGGGTCGAGGGTCGCGATTTTCGCGCCGCCCTCGCGGCCGAGCCGGCCGTGCGCGATGCGCTCTCCGAAGCCGAAGTCGCAGCCCTGCTGGATCCGCGCTCCTACCTCGGCGAGGCGCCCTGGTACGCCCGAGCCGTCGCCGACGGTTCGCCTCAGTCGCGCGCCTGATCGTCCGGCGCCGCGTCTGGCGCTACCCGCACGTCTCGCTGGGAGACTGATCGATCGCGCCGACGTCCGGCTTTCCGACCGGGACGGGCAATCCCGCGAATTCGCGACCGTCGCCGGCGATGAGCGGCGGCGGGATTGGTCGACCGGCCTCGCGGGCCGATGATTCGGGCCTCGGCCGCGCCGGCGCCAACGTCGAGAACGGGCGATGATCAAGTGTGTCGGCCCCTTCGGCGCAGAAGAGCGGGTCGGCCACGATCGCGGCCAGCGCGCCGCCGGTCCTCTCTTGATCGAGCGCGAGGCTCCACGGTTCGATGCCCGTGTAGGCCTGGTCGCCCCACTGGATCAGGTACTTGCTCGACGCGTCGTAGTACAGATTACCGAGGAAGTGGATCCCTTCGACCGAGGTCGGATCGACGACCAGGAAGACGCCGTCGCGCAGCGCGAAGACGTTGTTCGCGACCGCGATGTCACGCGGATAGCCGCGATCGTCACTGCCCTGGGCCACCAGTAGTGGACCACGCTGGGCGCGCACGGTGTTGTTCACGAATTGATAGCCACCGTCGCCACCCACGATCAACAGTGCTCCCTCGCTGTTTGACAGAGCGCCGTCGTTGAGGCTGACGTTGTGTCGTACGAGCGCGGTCGCGTCGCCAGAATCATTGTCGAGTGTCACGGCCGGGCCATCGTTGTCGTGCGTGTAGTTCCGCTCGACGAGCACGCGCAAACCGCCGACCGCGATCCCGCCACCCTGCCAGGGGCAATTCATCGCGACTCTCTGACGGGCGACTTCATTTCCTCGAATTGTGATGTCGCGGCCGTAGACCACGATTCCCGAGTTGCCGCCGCCCTCGGCTCCGCCGCCGGCGCAACCGTTCTTGCCGCCGTTGTCGATCGCGACATTGTTCTCGACGATCACGCGGTCGCCGCGATAGACAAACACGCCGCCGCCCGTGATGTTCGCGCCCGCGTCCGGGGCTGGCACGCCAGGACTACCCGTGAACCGAGAATCGACGATCGTCACGTCGCGCAGGCTGTACCGCCCCTGGCTGTCCGGTTCGCTCGCCACCAGCAAGACGCCAGCGGTCAGGTTGTCATGCGCTTCGACCTCTTCGAACTTCACCGCGGTCAGCGCGCCGACGCCGGTCGCGATGGTCGCGATGCCAGCGCAGTAGCCGCTGACCTCGACTCGGGCGATCGTGATCCCCGCGTTGGCCTGACCGCGCTCGTTGATGATGTGGATACCGTGCGCGCCTTCCAACCCGAACAGGCACGTCGTGATGTTCCCGCTCACGCGGAGATTCTCGATGCGGATGCCGCTGACACTCTCGATCTGAACCGCCGCGCCATCGCCGCCGCCAAGCGTGGCACGCCCGGTCCCATACGACCCGAAGATGATTGGCGCCTCCGGCGCCCCGGTGGCCACTTCTGGCACGATGTGAATCGTGCCCGTAAACGTGTCGCCACCGCGGAAGAGGACGCGATCGCCGGGACCGTACGATCCGGCGTTGACGCGGTCGATCGAAGCCCAGGCCGTATCGGGCGTCAGGCCGTCGGCGTTGTCATCGCCATCGGCGCGAACGTGGAACGCTTGCCCCGCCGGAGCCGATCGCGGTGGGATTTCGAGTGGCGCGATCGGCCGTCGATTCTCGAAGGCCGCCGCGCACGCGACGCCGAGCAACGCAATGAGGCTGGTCAGCGCGATGAGACGGGCGGCGTACACCGCCCGAACCGTACCGCGTCGTGCCCGCGGCGCACAGCGGAGAATCCCCTATGTCAACCGACCAGCGCGTTCGCGGCTGTCTTGGCTCTCCGGCATGAGCCCACGCCGCCGCCTTGACCGTTCCGAGTGTTCGAGAACCAGCGGCGGCGATCGTGACCCACGGGTCACGATCGCCGGTTGCGCCGGACGTTTACGTCGCGCGATCTTTACTTGACCGTAAACGTGAAGATCTGCCCCTTGTCCGCATGGATGAACGAGCTTCCGTCCGGGTTCTTGCCCACGATGAAGCAACCCGTCCCCCAGATTCCGGCAGTGAGCTTCATCACCTTTTCGCCGGATTGTCCGGGCTCGAACTCGAAGAGCTCGTCAGCACCCTTCAGGAAGTCGCGTCCCTTGACCTTCTCGCCCTTCAGTTTCCGGTACAGATACTCGGAGCGATCCTGCAGCGGGTAGACCCAGAAATCGTGTTCCATCTTGCCGGTGTTCTTAAATGAGAAAGTCACGTCGCCGGCGGCCACGAGCAGCGAGTCGGTCATGAAGTCCCATTCGTTCGCGACGATTTTCATCGTCTTCGTCGGCGCGACCATGCGGCTCGCAACGCCGGGTCCCGTCACTTCGACAGTTCTGTGCTGGCCCCGATCGTAGTGAACGTACGTGCTACCGTCGGCGTTCTTGCCCTGGACGAAGCACGCGACCTCGTAGAGCCCGGGCTTCATCACGTAGTCGGCCTCGCCGGACTTGCCACCCTCCAGATCGAACAGCTCCGTCGCATCCTTCAGGTAGTCCTTGCCCTTCACCTTCTCGCCGGCGCGCTTCTTGGCGAGGTACGCGCTGAGATCCTGAGGTGGGAAGACCCAAAAGTCGTGCGTCATCTTGCCGGTGTTCTTGAATGCGAAGTGAACCGGACCGGCCGGAATTGACAACTTATCGATCTCGAACGCGTACTCGCTTGCGACCACATTGACCGTGGTTGCCGGGGCGCTCGGCGCCGCGGTCGCGGCGGCCGGCTTTGCGGCGCTGGCTGGTGTCGCGGCGGCCGGCGCTGGCGGCGCGGTTGGCTGGACGGCTGGTTTCACCACCGGAATCGGTGTCGCGGCGGCCGGCGCTGGCGGTGGTGTCGGCTGGACGGTTGGCTTGACCACCGGAATTGGCGTCGCGGCTGGCGCGCACGCCGTGAGCGTGGTGAGGCCGGCCGCGGCGAACAGGATACCGGAACGGACAAGCATCTGGCGTCGGGTCGTCGGGCGCGCGGCCATCGCGTGGGATAGGTCGCCAATTGTTGGGAGTGTCATTGATGAAGTCTCCTTTGCGAGTTGACTGGTTTCGGTCGAGCCCTGTGACCGGCCGTGTCACGATCCTTACACGGCGGCGCAGGCGATCCGAGGATCGTTGCGCGTTCTCGCGCCGTCAGAAGGTCACCTCCTTGTCTCTCCGTCGAATCGGGTCACTTCGTGGTCGGAGCGGCGAGCGATTTCAGAAAGGCCGCTATCGCTTCGAGATCCGCGTCCTCGAGCGCACCGCTCGCGTAGGCGGGCATGCCGCCTGGTCCCCGGTCTGTCTTGGCTCGCAGGTCGGCGGCGTCGAAACCGATGATCGGTGGGCCAACGATGCCGCCGCGCCCTTCCAGACCGTGGCAGGCGGCGCAGCTCTGCCGAATCAGGAGGACCTTTCCGCGATCGATCTGGTCGTGTGTCTCCGACAACTCGACTCGGGCCTCGACTGGATGGCCGGCCGCTGGTGACCCGACGAACGCCAGACTTGTGCGGACGTACGACGGATCGAACCGCGGCATGAGGTTCGCGTGCGTGTAGGGACTTCGGGCGCCGATCGATAGAAGGAGTACGGCCAGAGCAACCACGACCATTGCCGCGATCGTCGGGAAGACCATCCTCTGCATCGCCGAAACTCTCCTATCGGCCTAGCACGGCCAATCCGCTCGCGTCCATTCGCCAGATCATTGAGGCGACGTGGAGTCGGGTCCAGCGCCCGCCGTCGGCGAAGGTACCGCCGGGCCGACGGTGATCGTCGCTACCCGAAACATCAGCGCGACCACATACGTGTAGAGCAGCCACACAATGGACAGAGCCATCGCGATCGGCCATCCGCTCAGCGGCGGTCCGAGCGTGGCCAGGTCAGCCAGGAACGCGAATGGCGGCGCAAGGCCGAGCATCTGTGGTCCCAACGGTGGCGGCGTATTCAGTCCAGGGATCTGGACTCCGGCGCGCTCGACATAGAGTTGTCGATCCGTGTCGGCGACGACCATCTCGGCGCGTGCCTTCGTTGGTCCGTGGCGTTCGTTGCCGCGGAACTCGGCCGAAATAACCCGCGGGCCGGTTTGCCTTGTCTCGTAGTGCGCCACCGCGAGTCCCTGGCTGTCCGTCGTCGCCTGAGCGACGACCACGTCGGAGCGCGCGTTGAGAAACCGGGACGGGTCTGTGAAGATGACGGCCGCGCCGGCGATTGGGTCGCCGGAATCATCGACCAAGCGGGCCTGGAGGGTTACTTGCTCGCCCAGTTCGGCGGTGGGCGGCGCGCCGATTCCAATCACCGCCGCCGGCGGAGTCTGAGC
Organism: Chloroflexota bacterium; assembly: GCA_004297775.1. Classification (GTDB taxonomy): domain Bacteria; phylum Chloroflexota; class UBA6077; order FW602-bin22; family FW602-bin22; genus FW602-bin22. The sequence continues at coordinate 107,131 of SCUE01000030.1, forward strand.
AAACGTCGTCGTCGCCGTCGCCATCGTCAGGACCGCCACCAGTGCCACCGTGTTCGCCACGATCGACTGAGAGTGCCCGAACGTCCGCTGTGCCATCGCGTACTCCTTTCGGCCGGGGTTTCGACTTCGTCGCCCCTGGCTTGTCCATTCACGGTCGCGCGGGGCAGCGGCTCCGGTCCCCGGTGTTCGGCCACTTCCCAGACGGAGATCATTGGAAACAACTTGGCGAAGAGGGAGATGAGCAGCGCGAACAGTGCGAAGGCTCCGGCCAGAACCGACCACTCGACCCACGTCGGCAGATAGTCCGCTGGCTCATACGCCATCAAGGGCACCCGAAAGCCCGCCACGACGATGACGTATCGCTCGATCCACATCGCGACCAGAACGAGGACAGATGCCGTCACGATGCCGCCGATCGTTCGCGTCCGGGGACGCAGAACGATCAGCCCTGGCACGAGGAGGCCGCCGAAGATGTAGAACCAGAACAGGGGCGCGAATGGCCCGACCATCAATTGTTGGAAGTGAAAGGGCGTTTCGCCCGACATCTTGTAGCCGGTCGTTACGTATTCAGATAGGTTCATGTACGCCATAATCAGAGTGAACGCCGCCAGAAGGTAGCCGAGATTCACGAACTGCGTCTCGGTGATGTACTCCTCGAGATGCAGCAGCCGTCGTAGTACGGCCATCAGGACGATGATGGCGGCGATGCCGGAGAAGATTGCGCCGGCGACGAAGTAGGCTCCGAACACGCTGCTGTTCAAGGGATCCCGGAGCGTCATCGAGAAGATCCAGGACACCACCGTGTGCACCGAGACCGCGACCGGGATGATCACCACCATCATCACCGTCATTGCGCGTTCGAGTGCCTCGCGCTGGCCCGGAGAGTCGTGCCAGCCGAGGGCGGCGGCCGTGAAAAACCAGCGCCTCCAGCCCGGTGCGGAGCGCGCCAAGCGGTCCCGGCAGAGCGCGAAATCCGGGACCAGCGGCAGGAAGAGGTACAGGGCGCTTCCGGTCAGATACGTGCAGATCGCCAGAATGTCCCAGAGCAGGGGAGACTGCCAGCGACCGTAGACGATCATGTTCAAGACGCGGTCCGGTCGGCCCAAATCGATGATCGGGAACAGGGCTCCGACAATCAAGGCGACGACCGTGATGAATTCAGCCATGCGTGTGATCGACATCTGCCATCGGGCCTTGGTCGCTCGCAGGATGGCGGACAGCAACGTCCCAGCGTGGCTGATTCCGATGAAGAACACGAAGCTGGCGATGTACAACCCCCACGAGATGCGGTCGCGCATCCCGGTCACGTAGAGACCGTCGCGGACCTGCGTGGAGTAGGCGTAGAGCGCCCAGGCGAGGACGCCGAGCAAGAATGCCAGCCACAGAACGTAGCGCCGACCGGATCCTGCCAATGGTCGCAGGGCGCGCTCCTCGAGGCGCGCCATCCAGGCCGGCGAGACGCCGCGTGGCCGCGCGACTGTGGAGGCGTTCCACGTCCGTGTCAACGAGTCCACGTCTTGCCTCCGTTGGGACTCTTCTTCCACGGCCATTGCGTGTGCTTGCGGCCGCGACGGTTGGCATCCCGACCAACTCGTTCTCCGTGGCCGGGGACGTAGAAGACGCGCGGCTGCGTTCCCAGATGCTCCTTCAGTCGGTAGCTCGTGTTGGCGGAGAGGAATCGCGAGAGCGTGACGACGTCACGCCCGTTCGTCGCCAGATCTTCCTCGAGGTCGCCGAAGTAAATCGCGTTGTTGGGACAGGCCTGGGCACAGAACGGCAGACGACCAGCCCGCGCCATATCCGGGCAGAAGTCGCACTTCATCACGGTGCCCTTTCGGGCCGGCGCCTGATGCTCAGGGCTGTACACCATGTGCTCGGTCTCGGGCGGCAGCGTTGGCTCACCCCAATTGAAGAAACGCCGGTCGTAGGGGCAGGCCTCCATGCAGATGCGGCAGCCGATGCAGCGTTCCTGATCGATCAGCACGACACCCTCGGGGGTGGAGAACGTCGCCGCGACGGGACACACGTTGACGCAGGGCGGGTTCTGACACTGCTGGCAGGGCGTGGGGATGAACTGTGTTCCGCCGCCCGGCAGCGGGGCCTCATAGGTCTCGATCCATTCCATCGGTTCGGGCGCGTAGTGCCCTTCGACGCAGGCGGCCGTGCACTGAGGCGGTTTGCCGACAGACTGGCAACCGTCGCACAGGCGAAGATCGATCACCATCGCCCAGCGCCGGAGCCTGGTTGGGCGGTCGCCGGCGGCCGACGGGGCGCTGGGAGCGGCCGCCTCGGCGCGCTCGCTCGCTCGCCCGGCCGCCAACAAGACGCCCACCGGGCTCAGAGCCGAAAGAGCCAGCATTCCCAGAAAGGCGCGACGCTTCGTGCCCCGGCCAGTCGATTCCGGAGTACCGCCGCCGAGGTCGGCTGGCGCCGGATCTTGCGTGTCCATCTGCCAGCAACCCTACCGACCTCGGCTGACCATCACCTGACCGCCAGGTTCGGCTATCCGATCACTGTCCGACGAATCGCGCGGCACCGCGGTTCGGCCGCGAATCAGGATTCGGTCGGTATCTCCAGCCAGTAACCCACGCCCCGCCGGGTGTGGACGCGCGATGGTGTATCCCCAGCGGCCGCCAGCTTCCGGCGCAGGCGGCGGATCGCGGCGTGGAGCAGGTCGGCGTCACCCTCATAGCCAGGTCCCCAGACTCGTCGTAGAAGATCTTCGTGGACCAGCATCCGACCCGCGTTGACGGCCAGGTGATGGAGCAGCTTGTATTCGCCCGGGCTCAGGTCGACGTCGCGCCCGTGAAGCGCGACCCTCCGCTGCGCGAAATCGATCGTCAATCCGGCGCTGACGAATGGCGCCGGCACGACCATTTCGGCGGCGTGCTGGGCGCGTCGCAGGACCGCTTCGACGCGCGCGAGGAGTTCCTCGGCGCCGAAGGGCTTCGTGACGTAGTCATCGGCGCCGAGGTGCAGACCGCGGACCTTGTCGAATTCATCGGACTTGGCCGTGAGCATGATGATTGGCACCAGGGAATACTCGCGGATGCGACGGCACACCTCGTATCCATCCATATCAGGCAACATCAAGTCGAGGACGATCAGGTCAGGAGACTCGCGCTCCAGCAGGTTGAGGCCGGCCAGCCCATCGGCGGCGAGCAACACGCGGTAGCCGCGCCGAGCGAGGTTCAACTCGATCAATTCGCGATAACGCCGCTCGTCGTCGACGACCAGGACCAGAGGGCCGCTCACCGCGACTGTTCCTCGGCATAGCTCAAACGTCCCGCGAAGGGTCTCACGTTGCCGACCGGACCTTGCGGCGCGATGCGCGCCCGTTCGGCGGCGCGATGGGCAGCGTAAAGCAGAGCATTGCGCCAGGCGGCTCGCCCGCTGGTCGCCCCGGAGCCGGACTCTCGCACCAGATCCGGCCGCCATGCGCTTCGACGATTCCCTTGCAGATCGCGAGACCGAGCCCGGTTCCGCCAATCTGTTGCGTTCGCGCCGTCTTCCCGCGGTGGAATCGCTCGAAGAGCCCTTCGCGATCCTCGACCGGGATGCCTGGACCCTGATCGGCGACGCACACCACGATCTCGCCGTCTCGTGCCTCGGCCTCGACCGTGATCGTCCCGCCTTCGGGAGCGTACTTCAGGGCATTTTCGAGAAGATTATTCAGTACTTGTTGGACGCGGCGCGCGTCGGCCGCCACCAGTGGGAGGTGCGAGGACACCGTGTCTCGAAGCCGACGACCGCGGAGGCGCATACGCGCGAACTCGACCGCGGTCCGAACGATCGGCGCGAGTCGGATCGGCCGCGGCTCGATGCTGAGCGCCCGGGCGCCGATTCTGGACATGTCAAGCAAGTTGTCGACCAGATCCCGCAATTCATCGCTGGCATCGACGATGACTTGCAGGCAGCGGCGCGTCGTCTCTTCGTCACGTGGCCCATCGGGCAGTAGCAAAGTGGTGGCATATCCTTTGATGAAGCCGAGCGGGGTTCGAAGCTCGTGCGACACTGTCGCCAGGAACTCGTCTTTGAGACGGCTGACCTCCTCGTCGGCCGAGACGTCGCGCAAGACGTGGACCACGCCGATGGCCGTTCCACTGAGGTCTCGGATCGCCGAGCGCGTTGTCGCAACCGGCACCGGTCGTCCATCGCGCCGCTTGATCACCTCCTTTGTCGCGGCCAGACTGACCAGCGGCGCCGTCGGATGGAGCGCACAATTGGTCTGGCAGACGCGAGACCCACGCGCATCGGCAAGCTCGATCGCTTGATGGCAAGGCCGGCCGAGGACATCCGCGGCGCGCCGGCCCGTAAGCGCCTCGGCGGCCGGGTTGAATTCGGTGATTCGGCACCGCGCGTCGGTTGTAAAGGTCGCGTCGGCCATGGAGCTGACGATTCCCTGGTAGCGACTCTTCTCGACGGCGAGAGCCTCGACCGCTTGCGACAGATCGCGCCGCATCTCATCGAAGGCCTCGGCCAGCGCGCCGACTTCTCCTTCTCCGATTCGAGGCACCGGAGTCGCGAGGTCGCCGGCCGCGATCCGCGCGCTGGCGAGAGTGAGGACGCGAACCGGACGCACAACACTGCGCGTGGTGGCCCAGACGAGCCCGAGTGCAACCAGGAGCGACAATCCGCCGGACAAAGCGATCTGTCCGAGCCAGCGGTTCGTGGAGGCCAGAAACTCGGCTTCTGAGCCGCCCAGCAGCAGGCCCCACTGCGCGTTCACCATCGGCACGAAGGCCATGACGTGCCGTTGACCGCGTTCGGCCGGATCTTCGTCGCCAATCGGCTCGGTGACACCCACGCCACTGGCGTTCAGCGCTTGCAGTCCTCGAAAGAATCCCGGGTGCTCGGCCGGCCCGAGTTCGCGGCCGGGCTCGGAAGAAACGATCACCTGTCCAGCCTGGTCTACGAGCTCAGCGTGGCCGGTTTCCCCGAGCTGTGACGTCGCGGCGATGAGACTGTGAAGAGCCGGGTGTCTCGGATCGATTGCCGCCCCGACCACTCCGATGGGTACGCCATCGTACCCGGGGACCGGAACCGCCAGGACGACGGTTGGGTGTCCGCCATAGCCCATTCCGTGGACCGTCGATGCATAGCGTGCGCCGGTTGCGAGGGGTTCCCGGACGTGCGCATAGGCCGACAGGTCAGCACCCGGATCTGACGAATCGGGTGGTTCCGCCCAGATGAGGCGACCCGATCGGTCGGTCAGGAACACGCTGGCAACGAACGGTTCGGGACTGACGAGGAGATCGCGAAGGATGTGCCTCTGATCGCCGACATCATCGGTGGCGCCGGCGGCCATCGCGGCGGCGCGCTCCAACTGCTCGAACTGCTCTGCGATTTCGATATCGAGGAAGGACACGGTCAGTCGCGCGACGGCCAGACGTTCGTCGGCCGTGCGTTTCGCGTTATCGTCCGCCAGTCGCACGCCGAGCAGCCCGAACAGCGCAAAGAGGAGGACCAATCCACCGGCGACGAGAAAGCCGATCTTCCGTCCTAGCGGCATGTCGAACCGACGCAACACAGGACCACTCCACTGCGGGCCTCACGCTCGCTTGAAGCGCCGCCCGCGGCAACTCCGATTGTGGCGGACTTGATGCCGGCAGTCGGAATAGTACGACAAGGCCGTGTTTCGGAATGGCTGGCAGTCGGGGAAGACCTTGCCCCGGCGAAATCAGGAACGTCGCGGCTCAGACCACGCGCGGCACGAAAACAGTATCCTGCGTGCGTGTGCCGAGAGGGCCGGCGGTCAGCGAAGACGTCGCCTCGACGAACTCTGGAACGACGCCGCGCACCCAATCACGGCCGTGCCAACGGCGTTCGCCATCGTACCGGGCAGGACTCCGCGGAGTTGACCCGCTGTCGGGCACACGGAACGCTTGAGGCATTGACATCGATTTCGTTCTGCCGCCACACTCGGCACGCGTGTCCTCGCCATCCGGACACCTCTCCGACTGTTCTCCCAGAGGCTCGTGTGCCCAACTAAACCGAGGCAACGCCACCGCCGACTCACCGTCGGCCGGTGCTCTCCTGACCGCGTCCGGCTTTCTGCGCGAGCAGGGCGGCTTCCAGGCGGCTGCGGACATGGAGCTTGGCCAAGATGTTCGTCATGTAGTGCTTAACCGTCTTCTCGGCCAGATGCAGCCGCCGGCCGATTTCGAAATTACCCAGGCCAGCGGACGCCAACTCCAACACGTCGTGCTCGCGGCCAGTGAGCTCGCCGAGCGGATCCGCGGGCCGCGGCGCAGCCATCTCGTGGAGTATGCGCATGGCCAGGGCAGGGGCGATGTAGACCTCGCCCGCGTAAACCTTCCGGATGACGGAAAGCAATTCGCGCGCCGAGATGCCTTTCAGGACATACGCCGATGCACCTGCCTTCAGCGCTGCGAGCACATCGTCTTCGTCCTCGGACACAGTCAACATCACGATCCTGGTCGTCGGGCACGCCGCGGCGATCTCCCGGGCGGCCTGGAGGCCGTCCCCCGGCATCTTGATGTCGAGCAGCGCCAGGTCCGGCAGATGCTCGCGCGCAAGCCGCGATGCTCCAGCCGCGTCCGCCGCCTGCCCGATGACCATGACGTCGACGTTCGCCTGCAGCGAATGGACGAGGCCCTCGAGGAAGAGCGGATGGTCGTCGGCGACGATCAGCCGGATCGCGTCGGTCACGCAGCCCGCGATCTTGTCAGTGGCCAGGCCGCACGGACGGTCGTGCCTTGTCCAGGCGCCGACTCCACCTGGAAGCTGCCACCCAGTAGTTCGGCTCGTTCCCGCATGCCGGCCAGTCCGAGGTGCTCGGCGGTACTGATCCCCTCAGGAACGAAGCCCGGCCCCCGATCCGACACTTGCAGACAGAGCCCCTCCGCTTCCGCCCATATGCGGGCGCGTACATCAAGTCCGCCGCCATGGCGGGATGCGTTGGCCAACGCCTCCTGGAGCGTGCGGAAGACGGCGATCTTGACTGGCACCGGCGCCTGGGCTGGCAGTCCCGCCACCTCGACCTCGATCGGCGGGTTGCCGCGTCGTTCGTGGTCGCGGACGGCGCGCTCGACCACTTCGGCGAGCGAGACTCGGGTCAACTCGGGCAGGCGAAGCCCGGTGGAGATGGCGCGGATCTCCGCCAGGGCCTCGTACATCGCCTCGCGGACGGCCGCGAAGTCGTCGCCGACCAGATCGCCGGTCGCGCAGCGTTCTTCTAGCTGGTCGAGCCGGAGCAATGCCAACGCCAGGTCCTGCGCCGGTCCATCGTGCAGGTCGGCGCTGATCCGCAGCAGGGCGCGCTCGTTGAGGGTGGTGGTGCTCTCGCCGGCCCGTCGCACGCGCTCGTGGAGATGCTGGTTCTGCTCCAGCAACTGGGACAGCTCCACCACCTGCTGACGCAGGGCCGCCTGCTGGCCGGCGATCGTGCCGTTGGCGCTACCGACCAAGCCGGACAACAGGGCGTACATTATCCCGGTGGCCGCCACGACCACGACCCACGACCGCAGCCGGGCGGCCGCGACCTCGCGATCGAGCGCATCGGGGAGCTGGTAGAACTCGGCGACAGCGAAGACGCGGCCCCCGCCCTCGTCGCGAATCGGAACGTACACCTCGAGCAGTCGGCTCCATCGCTCGCGCTCGTATTCGTTTTCCGGCGCCCGTAGGTCGCTGAAGCCGGCGACGACCTCGCCATTCAGGGCGCGGGTAAGTCGGTCCCCAATGTCGAAGCTTCGTCCGATGAGGGCACGGTCCGGACTGTACAGCACGGTGCCCTCTGGCACCCAGACCTTGAAGGCGACGATCCGCTGACCGAGCGACGTTCTGACTAGGAGACGGTCGAGCGCCGCGCTATCCGACTGGACGAGGAGCGGCTGGCGGAGCAGTGACTGGAGTTGCGGCGTGACAATGCTATCGACGTAGAGCGCAGTGACCGCGGCGGTGTGGCGGACCACGCTGGCCTCAATCTCCTGGCCGACCCAGGAGCCGATGATGAGCATACCGACCACTAGGATGGTGAGAACGGCCAGACGGAACTGGCCAGCGAACGACAGCCAACGCGACATCCGCAACCCGGCCACGAGCCGATCATAGAGGCCGCCGGCCCGCGGCGGAAGAGACCAACGACGCAAACTCTACCTGCGACCAAAGTCTCGGGACCGGGTGGGGACGACTGGACAAACGTCCGAGACCTTGGTCGCAGCAAGATCGCGTCCACAGTCCGTTGCCAGCCGGCGACCCGCCGACCCATAAGTGGTGGGCAGCGGAGCGGTGCCGCCCGAGAGAGCGCGCCGGAGAATGGACCAACTGGACGCAACAGATGAGGGGGACAGTATGAACCGCATTGTGGGGTTGGGCGGGCTGGCGATGAGCCTGATCGCGCTGGCCATGGGGATCTTCGTCCTGTTCGGGGGCAGGGTCCAGGACGGGGATACGACCGTCCCGGCCGGAGAAAGAACCTTCTATATGACCGGCCTGGAGTACAAGGGCTCCACCAGTACTAAGGACCTGCCGGCGCCGCCGGTGGCTCCCAACAAGATCGGCGACGGCTACCGTTATAAGCCGCCCGGTGAGGCGGACAAGGGCGATCCCACCAAGTGGGAGGTCTCGACGTACCGGTGGGAGCCTGGCCTCCTGCAGGTCTTCCGGGGCGACAAGGTCAGCCTCGTGGGGTTCATCGTGAACGGCGACCACCACAAAGTGTGGATTGAGGACCCGAAGGGCCAGGTCGTGGTCAAGGAGCAGGATTGGCAGCGCGGCCGCGAGTATAAGGCCTCGTTTGTAGCCGACAAGGTCGGCTACTACAAGATCCACTGCGACGAGCACGACCCGTCGATGACTGGCTACGTCCTCGTGACGCCGCGGTAGCGATCGAGATGGCGGCCCCGCTTGATGCTGCGCGCGGCGAATCTGCACGGCAGAGGACGGATCTTGACCAGAGAGGCGCTCGCACTGCTCGCGGTCTCAGTCTTGGCGCTAACCGGCTGCGAGTACCCCGGAATCCCCCACCCTCAGGCGGCCGCCCGGATGGTCTCGGCGTCGCGGGACGTGACGACCGCGCCGAGCGCGGCCCCTAAGAGCCAGTCCGCCGCGGTGCTTCAAGGGAGGGTCCCCGTGTCGCAAAAGGACTTCAAGTTGTCGCCCGACGACATCACCGCCAGAGCCGGATCGATCACGTTCGTTCTGAAGAACGAAGGGCTGTACACGCACGACTTCCGGGTGGAGGGAGAAGGGGTCGATGAGAAGGCCCCGAAGGTCGGGAGCGGTCGCACGATCGAATGGCGGATTTCCCTGACGCCCGGAAGCTACCGCATCTCCTGCCCGGTCAGCAACCACGCCGATCGAGGGATGACAGGATCTCTGACGGTCGTATCGTGACGGTCGACGTTCCGATCGTCGGGGCGCGCTCCGTCGTCTGGCTGACCGGCCAGCTCCACCTGTTCCTCGCCGCCTTCGTCCTCGGGGCACCGATCTTCGTCGTCGTGTCCGAGTGGCTGGGTCATCGTGGCGGCGACGCGCGGTACGAGAGGCTGGCGCGTGAGACGATGAAGGTGGTCTCGATCGCCTACAGCTTCACCGCCGCCGTCGGCGCCGCCTTCGGCTTCGTGCTAATGGGCGCCTACGGTGGGCTGATGACGCACCTCTTCGAGAAGCTCGGCGCGGCCTTCGCCGCCTACGGCGCCCTGTTCTTCGTCGAGACGGCGCTGCTCTACATCTACTGGTACACCTGGGAGCCGCTGGCCGGCCGGAAGAGGCTCCACATCGCGATCGGCATCGCGCTGAACGTCGTCGGCACGGTGGTCATGCTGCTGATGAACGCCGTCGCATCCTACATGCTGACGCCGCCGAAGTCGGGGGTGACGGCGACTCTCTGGGAGTTGGTGAACAACGCAACCTGGAGCGGACTCAACCTGCACCGGTTCATCGCCAACATCACGCTGGGTGGGTTCATGGTCGCGCTATTCGCGGCGGTCATGTTCCTGACGACCAGGACCGACGCAGACCGGGCCTTCTATGACTGGATGGGCTTCATCGGGAACTTCATCGGCGTGGCCACCCTGATGCTCCTGCCCCTGGCCGGTTACGTCTACGCCAAGGAGATCTTTCTCTACGACGCGACGATCGCGACGTTTATGATGGCCGACAAGCTCTCCTGGTTCTTTGTGATGCAGGGCCTGCTGGTGAGCCTGCTCTTCCTCGGGGCTAACTACTACATGTGGCTGAGCATCCGCCGCATCGCCGGGGCAGAGCCGTACCTGAGCTACCAGCGGCCGACCTTCGCCGTGATCGTCGGCGCCTCGGTCGTCTGGATGATCCCCCAGAACTTCCTGCCCGACCTGACCACGGTCGCGTCGGCCGTGGCGGCGATCCAGGACGTCGTGATCCCGGAACGGGCCGCCTTCCTTGGCCTGATGATGGCCAAGGCACTGGCCGTGACGGCGATCATCGTGTTCACCTTTCTCACCTACATGGTTTACCGCCGCGTGATCGGCCGCGGCGTGATCGCTTGGGGCGCGATCGCGCCCCAAGCGCAATACGCGCTGGTGTTCGTCTCAGCCGTGACGGTGTACACGATGGGGCTGATGGGCGCGGTCCGAGAGTTGGCCCGCCAGGACTGGCATGTCTACGGCGTGCTGCGCGACACGACCCCTTACTGGTACACGACGCCGCTGGCCCAAACGAGCCTTATGGTCGGCATCGTCGCGCTGATGTTTTTCGCCCTAATGGCCTTCATCTTCTGGGTCGGTTTCGGCCTCGGCAGGGCGGCCTGACGGTGGCCGTGGCGGCGACGGCGGTCGGCGCGACTCGACGGATGCTCCGGGGTCTGCCCAGGATCGCCCTGGCTCTGTTGGGCGTCATTTGGGTGGTCCTGCCGCTGGTGCCCGAGGAGACCGGCCTCCGGTTCGGCATGGCCTTTCGGGTCTTCTTCACCGCCGCGCTCGTCCTCGGCGCGGGCTTCTTCTGGCTCCTGGGGAGGGAGCGCTTACCCATTCCCAGGAGCACGGCCGGGGTGCTGGGGAGCATCGCGCTCGTGTACGTAGCAACGGTGGGCTTCCTCGTCGCGGTCGCGACCGTCTCCCCTCAGTTCGGGCTGCCGGAAGCCACCGAGGACGGCGCCGCAAACGACGCCGTGACACGAGGCAAGGCCCTCTTCTGGCGGAATGAGTCGGCGTGCTTCCAGTGCCACGCCATCGGCGGCCGGGGTGGCACGCGCGGCCCCGAGTTGACCGACGTCGGGGCCCGGGCCGGCGCCCGAGTCCCCGGGCTAGTCGCAGAGGCGTACCTGGCTGAGAAGATCAAACAGGGGATGCTCCACCGGTACAAGGTCCCCGAGTACGTGCCGATGATGCCGCCGTTTGGCCAGATCTTCTCGGACGAACAGGTCGAGGATCTGGTCGCGTACCTGTTGTCACCTGCCAAGTGAACCCAGGGGAAGGTAAGCCGATGGCGCGAGGGAGAACGAGTGGAGGCCATCCGCGGGGACCGTGGCCGGCGCTCTGGGTGGCGCTCGGCCTGAGTCTGGCGAGCACCACGCTGCTCGGGGGCTTGCTCTTCGTCCTGGACCGGAACGTCTGGTGGATTGCGCTGGCCGGCACACTCGGACTCTTCGGCGGCGGCGCTTACCTGGGCAGACGCGGCCGGGAGGCGGAGCCGCTGCACGGCACGTTGCTGACCATCCTGTACTTCGGACTGGTGGTAGGCGTCCTGTTCGGCGGCACTCTGGCGGATGTCCTGCCCGAGCCATTGCCCGGACTGGGCGTCGGCGACTCCACCTTCTTCTTCGTTTGGCCGCTGCTCCAGCTCGTCGCGGCCGTCGCCGGGTGTCTTGCCGGTGCAAGGCTCGGCCGACTGGGAAGTCGCACGTGACGGTGTTGCAAGAAGGTGCGCTCGCGGCGCCGCAGGCCGAGGCCGCGGCGCGCCCGCGCTCTCCGGACCGCGGGTACAAGAAGATCCTGGTCGGGGTGGATAACTCCAGGCACAGCGACCGGGCCGTTCTGGCGGCGGCCCGGCTGGCCCGGGCGCTCGACGCCTCACTGGTCGGGTTCCACGTCTACGCCGCCCGCCTGCACGAGGACCGCTTCCTCCAGATGGAGCCGACGCTGCCGGAGCGCTACCCGCGGGAGGAGGTGCTGCGCCGCCGCTCGGTCCACGAGATCCTGATCTCGAAGGGCCTGCGCGTCATCTCGGAGTCGTACATCGAGCACGCGCGCGACGTGTGCCAGGCAGCGGGGCTGCCTTTCGAGGGGCGGCTCGCCGAGGGACAGAACTACGCGGAGATCCTCAGCGAGGCGCGCACCGGGGCGTACGATCTGGTCGTCCTGGGGGCGCGCGGCCTGGGGTCCCGGCGCCGCACCGTCGTCGGTAGTGTTTGCGAGCGCGTCATCCGGGCGGCACCCAGCGACGTGCTCGTCGAGCGCGACGCCGGCGACGGGTCCAGCGGTATCCTGGTCGCGGTCGACGGCAGTCGCCATTCCTACCAGGCCCTGGCGCGGGCGTTGACGATGGGGGCGGCGCTGGGACAGCCGGTCGAGGTCGTGTCGGTCTACGATCCCCAGTTCCACGTCGTCGCCTTCCGGCGCCTGGCGAAAGTGCTCTCGGCGGAGGCGGCGGCAGTGTTCCGGTTCGGCGACCAAGAGAAGCTCCACACCGAGATCATCGACCAGGGCCTGAATCGGCTGTACCGTAGCTACCTGGGTCGGGCCACCGAGATGGCCGCCAGGCGGGGCCAGGCGATCGAGACGACGCTCCTGACAGGCAAGGCCTTCCAGTGCATCCTCGACCACGTCGCGCGGCGCCGTCCGTGGCTGGTGGTGGCCGCGCGCTTCGGCCAGCATGCCGCGCCATGCATCGACATCGGCAGCACGACTGAGAACCTGGTCCGTCTGGCGCCGTGCAGCGTCCTGATCGTAGCCGGGGCCGACGAGGGACCAGCCGGTCGGCCACAGGCCGAGCCGGAGCGGACGCTACCGTGGACAGCCGAGGCGATCGAGCGGCTTGGGCTCGTACCCCCGTTCGCGCGCGACGTGGTGCAGCGGGCTGTGGAGGCGCACGCCAGGCGCCAGGGGCACCACAACGTCACCCCCGAAGTCATGGTGCTGGCCCGTGAGACGATGGGCTGGTGATGATCGGCCGTCCGACCGGCAGGGCTAACGTGGAGCACGTGCCGAGCATTGTCTCGTGGAACGTCACCTCGGCCTGCAACCTCCATTGTCCGCACTGCTACCTCGACGCCGGGCGACGGCGAATCGACGAACTCTCCACCGCGGAGTGCCTGGCAGTGGTCGACGAACTGGCCGCGGCCGGCACGGAGCTCCTGATCCTGACCGGCGGCGAGCCCCTGCTACGGAAAGACCTGCCGGCGCTGGCGAATCGTGCCTCGAAGCTAGGCATGTCAGTGGTGCTGGGGACCACGGGAACGCTAATCGATCGACGGCGGGCCAGCGTCTTGAAATCGAGTGGCGTGACGGCCGTCGGCGTCAGCCTTGACTCCCTCGACGCGGCCAAGCACGACGCCTTCCGTGGCCTGCCCGGCGCTTGGCGTCGGGCCGTGGCCGGCATCGCGGCATGCCGGGACGAGGGACTCGATGTGCTGATCCACGTCACCGCGCTGAGGATGAACCAGCAGGAGATCCCGGCGCTCGTCCAGTTCGCCCACGAGCAAGGCGCCCGCGTGTGCCAACTGTTCTTCCTGATCTGCACGGGGAGAGGCGAGCATCTGACCGATCTGTCGCCGGAGGAATACGAGTCGCTCCTGGTCTGGGTGCTGGAGGCCCAGGGGCGCTACCCGGGCATGATGGTGCGGGCGCGCTGCGCGCCGTACATCGGCCGGCTGGCCCGACAACGTAGCGCCAACCTGTTCTGGAGCGCGGGGTGCCTGGCCGGCACCAGGTATTGCCGCATCACGCCATCCGGCGACGTCACGCCCTGCCCCTATCTTCCAACCGTCGTCGGAAACGTGCGATCGGACGGCTTCCGGGCGATCTGGCGGTCGTCGCCGGAGTTGGTCCGTCTACGGGCGCCGCGGCTCGGCGGAAAGTGCGGACGGTGCCGCTTCAGCCAGGGAGACGACCCGGTCTGCGTGGGCTGCCGGGCGCGCGCGCTGGCCCTGACGGGCGACGCGCTGGCGGCCGACCCGTGGTGCCTCTATGAGCCGGAGCAGGGACCGGGCGCCCCTGGGCCGGAGACAACCGATGCATCCCCACCGCGCGAGGAGCCGGTGGGGCAGGTGGTGTTAGCCTGGACCGACGAGGCCCAGGCGCGGCTGGGCCGGGTCCCATCCTACATGCGCGGCCGGGTCCGGCAGATCGCCGAGGCGTACGCCCGCCGACAAGGGCTGGGGGAGGTCACGCCCTGTGTGCTCGATGTCCTCCGCCAGTGGGCGCCACCGGCGCCGCGAGCGAGTGGCAGCGGGAATCGGGGAGTCCTCCCAGGGTGCCCGGCCAGTCGTCGCGATAGTCTGGACACATCACCATGAGGAGATGAACGGCACATGCGATTCTCCACGGGGGCTCTCGTCGCGGCGTCGCTCACGCTTGCGCTCGCGGCCTGCGGCGATCGGAGCGAGCCGAGCAGCGACAAGGCCGGTGGCGGTACAGGAGTGTCCAGCGGTGGCGAGCAGAGCGTCGCCGTCAAGGGTATGGACACGATGAAGTTCGAGCCGGCGACGCTCACGGTCAAGGCAGGCCAGCCGGTGCGGCTCATACTCCAGAACGTTGGCGTGATCCCGCACAACTTCGTGCTCAAGCAGGGCGCCGGCCAGCCGGTTAAGATCACAGCCGCCGGCGGCCAGACCGAGCCAGGCATCTTCACCATCGCCCGGCCCGGAACCTACGAGTTCGTCTGCGAGGAGCCAGGGCACACCGAGGCCGGGATGAAGGGCACGATCACTGTTCGATGAAGACCCGAGGCCCCAGACCGCGAATCGACGGGAAGGTGACGTCGTGACGGAGAAGAGACAGTCCGCGGTGCTTGGTACTCGCATCGTTGACGGGCTGGATGCGGCGATGCGCGCCCGCGCCCTACCGGACGCCTTCATCCAGTGGCAGCTCGAGGCCCGGCGGGCAATGTTCGAGGCGATTGGCGCCGGCCAGCATCCGCATCGCTACGCGGCACACCTGCCGGTGATGATCACCTTCGACCCCGAGAGCCCTTTTCTGGTGCGAAGCGCGACCAAGGGCGCAGGCCTCACGCCTCGTGATGAGGTCCTCGACCGTTACCTTGCTCCGCTGGAGGAGACCCTTGCCCGTTGTCAGGGACATCCCTGGCATGAGACCTTTCCCGATCGGGTGGCTGCCGTTCGGATGCTGCTGGACCATCCCGAGGACATCGAGCGCCGGCGTCTCGCCTTCCTGGAGATCTTCCAAGGCCGCACCTACGCCAACCTCCAGCGCGATCCGCGGGTCGTGCTCCACTACGCCGGTGATGGCCCTGGCTACACCAGCTTCCAGATCAATGGTTATGCCGAAATAGTGGGGCCCGACGACCTGCGCTGGCGGTACGTGGCACTGGCGCGCCGGATCTTCGAAGAGGCGCCCTTCCACCTCCAGCAGCCCGGCTACGCAGCTGCCTACCTGGTCTGGGTGCACGAGGTTGTGGACAAGGCGCCGTACGTCGCCGCCGGTACCACCGGTTTTCGCGTCGCTCCGCACGTGCAAGGCGAGACGCTCAGTTGACACCGTGGCGCCTTCGCGATTCTGGAGCTCGGGGCGAGGGTGGCCGCTGATCTGGACATCGTCACCATTTCCTCGTCTTCGATGACCGAACGCCTGGCGCGGGAGGCCGCCATGCCCTTCAGGGCATCAGCCAAGCTGATCGCGGCGACATCGTGGTCTACGGGGCCGACGAGATCGATCCCTGGTTTCACGTGATCAAGGGCGGCCGCGAACGGCGCCGCGCAGACCACGCGCGGCACGAAAACAGTATCCTGCGTGCGTGTGTCGAGACGGCCACGAGGAGCATGGTGGACGCATCCGGGCAGGGTGGATTCAATTCCGGCGGGCCGACCGATGGCACCCGCCGGGCCGCGAAGAGAACGGGCTGGCTCAGCCGCCTGGGTCTTCGGCGGCGGATCATGCTCTACGTCACGATCGGCCTGGCGATCATGTTCGGCACGGGGACTTTGTTGGACCTGCAGTCCATCCAGCGGGCGACCGAACTGGTGTACGAAGAGCGTCTCATTCGCGCGTACACGATCGCGGGCTTCCTCCAGCAGGATTTCCTCCACGCCGCGCGCGACGCGCGCGAGGAAGGCTCGGAGTTGCTCGGCGCCGATGCGGGACGGCGCGACGCCGCGACGCGCGATTTGCTCGCCCATCTCGCCGACGTCGATCCGTTCCGCTTCTTCCGGGTCACCGGGGTGTGGGTCATCGGCGCCGACGGGCGCGTCGTCGCCGCGGCCGGTCGGCCGTCACCCGGTCCTGATGACGATGGCCGGGCGATCGTATCCGCGGTCGCGCGATCAACCGGCGAATTCGTCGTCCTCCCGGCGGTCAGCGCCTCGGATGCGGGTATCGCGTTCGGGTCGATCGCGGTTCCGATGCCGGGCCCGGGTGGATCCGGACCGTGGATCGTCGCCGTGCACACGGTGTCGGTCAACAGCCTGGCGCCGTACGTACCAGCGGCGGCGCCGCCGGCCGACGACCCCCGCGCACAGTACCATCTCGAGATCCTCGGCCCCGATGGACGCGTGCTACTCGGGATTGGCGAGGACGAGACCCCGGGATTTCTGAGCCGTCACGCGTCGATCATCGAAAGCATCATGGCGGAGGGGAAAGCCGCCTCGCTGCTGCATCGCCCGTCGCCCGGCAACGGATTTGAACCCCATGTGATGGTGGCCGTGCCGATCGCTTCGTCGAGCTTCTACATGATCCTCGAGCAGCCGGTCGACGTGGCGCTCGCCCTGCCGATCGAACTGCAGCGGCGGCTCGCAGTGATCACGACACTTGGCTTCGTCGCAACGCTAGCGGTGGCCTGGGTCACGACCGGCCGCGTCGTGAGACCGGTCCAGCAGTTGACTTCCGCGGCCCACCATATGGCCGCCGGGAACCTGGAGGACCCGATCCGAGTCGCGGCCGGCGACGAGCTGGGCGAACTGGCGGACAGCCTGGACACGATGAGGCGCCAACTCAGAGCCGCGCACGGCCGGCTCGGGCAGGCCAACGCGGAACTGGAGGCGCAGGTTCGCGAGCGGACGGCGCGGCTCGGCGAGCTCCTGCGTGAGATCATCTCCGCGCAGGAAGAGGAGCGGTACCGGCTCGCCCGCGAGTTGCACGATGAGACGGCGCAGACCCTCGGCGCGTTGTCGATCGCCCTCGACCGCGCCCGCGACGCGCTGCCGGGGGGCGTATCGACCGCGGGTGAACAGATCGCCGAGGCGAAGGCGATCGCCACTCGCCTGCTCGAGGAGACGCGCCGGCTCATTCTCGACCTGCGGCCCCTGGTGCTCGACGACCTGGGTCTGGCACCGGCCATTCGCTGGTACGCCGAGACCCATCTGGAGGACGAGGGAGTGACGACTACCGTGGAGATCGACCAATTGGGCGACCGACTGCCCAAGCACATCGAAGTCTCGTTGTTCCGCGTGGTTCAGGAGGCCGTGAACAACATCGCCAAGCATGCCGAGGCGCGGCGCGCGCGCATCCGCATTGACTTTCGCGATGCGCTCGCCCGGGTAGAGATCACCGACGACGGCCGCGGGTTCGACGCCGAGCGCATCGTTGGCTCGAGCGCCTCGGTCGGCAGCGTTGGCCTCCTGGGTATGCAAGAGCGAGTGCGGCTTCTCGGTGGGCGCCTTCGGATCACCTCACGCCCGGGCGAGGGTACCATCCTCGCGGTCGAGATCCCGATGCCGGCGAAGGAGACGTAGATGCCGGCCATTCGGATCGTCGTCGCCGACGACCACACGCTGATCCGACGGGGGATCGTGAGTTTGCTCGGCGCGGAGCCGGACATGGAAGTCGTAGGCGAGGCCGGCAGCGGGCCGGAAGCCGTCCGCCAGGCGCGGGCGACCACCGCCGATATCGTGCTGATGGACATCGCGATGCCGAACGGCAACGGTCTCGACGCCACGCGCGACATCGGGCGCGAGAGTCCCGGCACCCGCGTCCTCATCCTCACGGTGCACGATCGGGAGGACTACCTCTTCCAGGCCCTGCGGGCGGGCGCGGCCGGGTACATCTTGAAGGGCGCCGACACGCAGGACCTGCTATCAGCCATCCGCGCCGTCCACCAGGGCGGCGTGTACCTCTATCCGACCGTCACGAAGAAGGTGCTCGCCGACTATATGCGTCGCGTCGACAGCGGTGAGGACCGCGCCAGCTACGACAACCTGAGCGAGCGCGAACGCCAGGTGCTGACGCTGATCGCTCAGGGTAAGACGACCGCGGAAATCGCGACGGCCCTCTTTATCAGCCCCCACACCGTGCAGACGCACCGCGACCACATCATGGAGAAGCTTGACCTTCACCGCAAAGCCGAATTGATCAAGTACGCGATCCGCAAAGGACTGATCGACGCGGACACGTGACGGCTTCGCGCTCCCGCATCCCCAAGACGCCCTATCAGCGAATAGGGCGTTTCCGCGCTCATGCTCGGTTCAGCGGCCGATACCCACGTCAAGGTGCGCGACCCGAGAATGGCAGCAGGAGGTTCGTTATGATGCGATGGAAAGCCCAACTGATCACGGCCACAGGCGCGGCGGCCCTGGCCCTTGTCGGATGCACCCAGGGAGTGACGCTTCCGGGCGGCGCGGCGGCTCAGACGGCGCCCAAGAGTGCGGTCGTTGCTCACGCGACGGGACTGCAGCATACGGCGCAGCCCAAACGGCTCGACGTCGTGGCGGAAATCGACATGGGGGAGTTCTCTTTCTCCGCGCCGGGCGTGCAGGGGAGGCCCGTCATCAAGGTACCGTCTGGCAAAACGGTCGGTCTGCATCTCCACAATGAGGGCGCCGTCATGCATGAGATCGTGATCGGGCGCAAGCCCGTTCAGATGGTGGAGAAAGTGGTGAGCGGCACGAAGGTTTCCGTTCCGGACGGCTATGCGAAAGCGCTCTTTGAAGACCTCGAGGCCGACGTCTTCTTCTACTACAGCGACACCATCAAGGCCGAGGTGGGCGGAGCCAAGTTCGGGGAGATCGAGATGGACGCCGGCCTCAGGGACGTCTGGCTGCGCGTCAAGTTCCCGCCGGAAGCCCGTGGCGAGTGGGAAATCGGTTGCTTCGCCGAGGGACACTACGAGGCGGGGATGTACGCCACGCTGATCGTGGAATGAGCGAGGAGCAGAGCTAGAAGGTTTCAGTCAGGCCAAGGGGCGCCGACCGCGGCGCCCCTTTTCTTCGTTGACGTGACAGAGCGCGGGATCAACGGGACCACCCGGGGCGGTCGCGCCGCGATCAGGCCGGTCGCCGTCATCGACGCCGACGGCGGTCTGGTCCCGGCCGAGGCCTGTCGCTGGTGGCGGACCACGACTCAAGGGGGAGTTCCGCGCGACAGCAGCACCGCCAGCGCAACGACGAGCACGCCGAGGATCCCTCCGGCGCGCGCGAGCGCGGAGGACTGGCGTCGCAATCGCGGCAGTTCCGGCGCATCTTCGATCGCCGCCCGCGTGCTCGCCGGACCGACGACGAAATCATGCTGCGCCGTCACGACCAGCATGACGGCAACCACCGCCAGCTTCGCGAGAAGCGTTTGCCCGTACGACGAGGAAACGATCGCGCCGCTGGCGATGACGTCCCAGGTGATCCCGCGCAACCCGGCGTTAAGCGTGCCCGTCACGATAAGCACCCCAACCGATATCCATCCGACGAAACGAAACCGACGCCCGACGATATCGAAGAACCGGGCCCGTTCCCGAGGTGGCAGCCCGCGCGTCGCCGGGACGATGACCAGGGCGAGGAACAGCATTCCGCCGATCCACACCATTGCGGCCAGGATGTGCAGCGTCAGGCTGATTTGGAACACGTCAGCCGCCCCTCACCAATCGCACGCCGATCGGCCAGGCCACGCGGAGAAGATTGAGGGTCAGGATCATCAAGGCGAAGCCGAGGCACGTCGCGGCGACGTCGAGTGCCGCTGGGATGCCGAGCCAGATGCCAGCCGCGCCGATGAACACGCCGCTCGTCCAGAGTATGAGCTCGAGCGCCCGGTGCGCCGACGGCACCAGACTGTCCGGGCGCGGCGGCGGGTGTCCGATCGTCGCCCGCGGCGCATGATGGTGCAGCCAGGCGAGGAACGGCACGATCTTGTGCAGGAAGCCCTGAATCACGGTCTGAAGGCACCCGGCGATCGCGAGCCAGCCGGCGACGACCCACATCGGGTCTGACGCCGGCGCGGACCGAGCCGCCGCCACGCCAATCGCCGCGAGCGATCCGAGCCCCGCGATCAACGCAACGATCGCGAACGGAACGTGCGGATCGCTCGTCCGCCGCGCTTTTCGATAGACGCGGCCCAGTTGCGCCGCCAGGCAGATCAGTCCGAGCGCCAGGAGCGCGGCGCCGACCAGAGCGGTTGGGTGCGACCGCGCTACACCGGCCGCCGCGAGTGCCCACGACCCACCGGCCAGAAACGCCAGATCGAGCCAGGCCAAGCGGCGATCGAGAATCGCGCTTCCGCCGACGAACATCAGGGCGAGTCGCGGCGCAAACCCGGCCAGCGTCACGAGTGCCCAGCCACCCAGCATGAGCGCGGCGTGCGTCGCCAGCGTTGGGATGGTCGCGTCGCCCAGCCAGCCGATCCCCTTCGTCAATGCGAGCAGGGCGCCGAGATTCGCCGACACTGCGAGCGCGACCTGTGCGACCACGATGTGGGCCAGTGTCACGTCGCGCCGCGAGTGCCACATCGTCATCCCGATGACCGCGACGTAGATGTGCACGCCCAGGTACAGAAGAACGCCGCCAACCGCCAGCGTCTCGTGCCAGCCGAACCAGAGCCCCACGATCAGCAATGCCGTCCCGGCCACGTAGCACCACCACGCCCAGCGCGCCGCTCCGTGAGCGCGTAGCCGGCCGCCAGTGACGACGGGCACCAACTGGAGGCTCGCACCGAGGATCGTCGCGCCGATCGTCCCGAGCGTGCTCAGATGGACGAATGCGGTCAGCCGCGGGTGGTAGAAGCTGACGATCGTCAACGGCAGGTGCCACGGGTACGCCAGCGCGGTCAGGACGAACGAAACGAGCGCCACGGCTATGAAACGCGCTGGCACATCGAACGGTGGCGCCAGCGCAATCGAGGGTGGCGCGGGGTTCTGAGAACTCGGTCGTCCTACCGCTTCGCCGTCTTCGACGTTCCGAGTGCCTCCGCCAGAGTTGTCCAGGCCAGAGTTGCGCAGGCCACCCGGCGCGGAAACTGCCGTACCGCCCGCAGCGCCACCGCGTCGCCGAGGGCCTCCTCATCGACCGTTCCGTCGCCCGAGAGCATCGTCCGAACCGCCGCCGCGATGTCGTCCACCTGACTGAGCTCGCGTCCCTTCAAGAGGTCCGCCATCATCGATGCCGACGCTTGACTGATCGCGCAGCCGCGGCCGGTGAAGGCGATGTCGGCGATGCGCTCGTCCGCCACCCGCAATCCAATCGTCAACTCGTCGCCGCAAATCGGATTTGCGCCGCGGTTCTGATGGGTCGGCGAAGCGATCGCGCGTCGGTTGCGCGGATGCCGGGCATGCTCGAGGACGACCTCTCGGTACAGGTCGTCGATCGGCCCGGTGAACGGATCTTGGCCGCTCATCGATCGAACATCTCCCGGCAGTTTCGAAGGGCCGTCACGAGCGTATCGAGATCGTCGATATCGTTGTAAAGGTAGAAGCTCGCCCGGACCGTGGCCGGAATGTCGAGCTTCCGCATGAGCGGGTTGCAGCAGTGGTGCCCGGCCCTCACGGCGATTCCGGCCGCGTCGAGCACGGTGCCGACGTCGTGGGGATGGACGAGGCTGTCCGGATCGGCGGGGTCGATGAACAGATTGAAGCTGACGACCGCCGAGCGAGGCGCGCCCGTCGGCGGCCCATAGATGCGAAGACCCGGAATCTCGCCCAGGCGCGCCAGCGCCTCGCCCGCGAGGGTCGTTTCATGCTCGCGAATTGCGTTCATGCCGATTCCATCGAGGTAGTCGAGCGCCTCGACGAACGCGATTGCATCGGCGATGTTCGGCGTCCCCGCCTCGAAGCGTGCCGGGATGTCCGCCCACGTCGCGTGATCGGTCCACACTTCGCGGATCATCGAGCCGCCGCCCATAAACGGTGGCAGCGGTTCGAGTATTTCCGGCTTTGCCCAGAGGATGCCGATTCCGGTTGGGCCAAGCATCTTGTGTGACGAGAAGGCGATCGCATCGACGTCGAGCGCCTTCACATCGAGCGGGATGTGCGGCGCCGACTGTGCCGCGTCGACGAACAGCAGCGCGCCGACCGCGTGAGCCAGGCGACCGATCTCCTCGATCGGGTGGATCGCGCCGGTCACGTTCGAGCAATGGCTCATCGCCACCAGACGGGTTCGCGGCGAGATCAGGCCGCGCAGGGCGTCGAGATCGAGCGTCGCGTCCGGGCGCACCGGCGCGACTCGCAATGTTGCGCCGGTCAGCGCGGCCAGCATCTGCCACGGCACGAGATTCGAGTGGTGCTCGATCTCGGTCGTGACAATCTCGTCGCCGGGCTTCAGTGTGGCGACGCCCCAGGTTCGGGCAAAGAGGTTGATCGCCTCGGTCGTGTTTCGCGTGTAGACGATCCCGCGTGGATCGTCCGCGCCGATGAATCGAGCGACTCGCGCGCGAGCGTTCTCGTACGCCTCGGTTGCCTGATCGGCCAGGTAGTGAACGCCGCGATGGACGTTCGAATTGATGTCCTCGTAGTAACGCGAGACCGCGTCGATGACGGACCGCGGCTTCTGCGATGTCGCCGCGCTATCGAGATACACGAGACGATGACCGTGAACCTGACGGCCCAGGATCGGGAACTCCGATCGAATGCGCTCCATGTCGAGCGCGCGCGTCAACGCCACGCGTACCTCCCCGAGGTTGATCCTACTCCGGTCGTCCACGAAGCAACACAGAGGAATTCCTCGATGACCGCAATCGTAGCAATCGGCCAGTTCGTGGAGCGGTTTACGATGCGCCTGGTGGCAGCCCCGTCGCCGCGAGCGCGATGCGCCATCGTTCTGGACTCGTTGGATCGCGCGGCCACGGCCGGAACCCGAGCCGCAGATACGTCCGGATCGCCGGAATCCGGTGATCGTCAGTCTTCAGGAATAGCTCATCGATCTCACGTGCCGCCGCCAGCCGCATCACCGCCAGACACGCCGTGCGACCGAAACCTCGTCCACGATACGCTGGATCCACCGCGACCCAGCCAAGCTCGTGACGCGGCGCGTACGCGTCAGTCGCGTGTGGGTTCAACTGCGCCGTGGCGACTGGTTCACCATCGAGTGTGATGAAGACGCTCGCGTCGAGGGTCAACCGCGTCGGGTCATCGAACAGCGTTTCCGCCCGTTCGGCGCTCCAGGACCCGAGTTCGCCGTTCCGGTTCAGCAAGGCGACCCAGACGGGCAGGTCGGCCCGGGTCAGCGTGCGAACGGAGCAGCCTCGCGGAAGGGGGTCGTCTGGAAGCTGATTCAGTGGGCATGTCATATGAAGCTGAGGTCGCGGCAGCGTCACCACGCGTGTGATTCCGGGATGGCGCTTCGGTTCGAAGACCGAGGCCCAAGATGCGTCACCATTCTCGCGAGTCGGGGACGGCGACGGGGACACCGCCACTCGCGATCGACTGCGCCGAGAGAACTCCCGGCAGCGTGAAATCCATCGCTCGATCGATGCCGATCGGTGGCGTCGTTCCAGTCGTGACACTCAGGGCGAACGCGCGCGCGGCGAAGAAGTCACCACCGCCGTGGCCGGTAGCCGCGGCCTGGGCGCCATATTCGCGCCATTCCAGCGGTGTGAACTCATCGCGGTACGCGTCGAGCGGCTCCCAGGTCTCTCGACTCGGCGAGCGACCGTCGATCCAGACGAGCCCCGACTCGCCCGGATGCCGTCCCGAGAGGTAGGCGCCGCGCGTTCCCTGCAGCGCGTAGTGCGTCATGTTGTGTGGACGCCGCGATTGCATGTCGAGCCGAATATCGGCCAACCCACCCCGCGCCAATTGGCAGAGCATCACCGTAACGTCGTCCTGGATATGCCGTTGCTCGGAATGGACGCCCGAACCGTGGCAGGTGACCGACGCGACGCGATCGTCGATCCATGTCAGCACCGGTCCCAGGCTGTGCGTTCCGTAGGTGCAGCCGCGCGATCCGACCTGCCAGATCGTCCGCCAGGTTGGATTACCGGCCGCGTCGTACTGGACGTGATGGCAGTCGTGGATGTAGGCGCCCTCGGCGTAGTAGAGGTCGCCGAAGACGCCGCGTCGCGCCATCTCGCCGACGATCGCGTTCGATCGGCTGAAGCAGTAGTTCTCGGCCATCATGTAGGTGGCGGACGAGCGGCGGGCCGCCGCGACCACCCTCTGACATTCGTCGAGTGAGACCGCCGCGGTGACCTCGCTGACGACGTGCTTGCCCGCTTCAAGCGCGGCGATCGACTGCTCGGCGTGGAACTGCATCGGCGTCGCGACGGCAATCGCGTCGATGTCGGCGTCCAGCAGGCGACGGAAATCGTCGGTTTGAGACTCGATGCCGTGACGTTCGGCGAAGGCCGTCCGCGTGGCTAGATCGAGGTCGCAGACGGCCACGATATCGACGCCCGGGACCGAGCGCAGCCCGCTCACGAACGCCCCGCCCCGCTTGCCGACGATCCCAACTCGCATGGCGGCAGTCTACCTGCTGGCGCCACTTCGGGACGGCCGGCGAGCGCCCGCGCGGCGCCAACTCATCTTGGAGTTCATTCACTTTCTCTCGTCGCGTCCAGAGCGCCGATCATTCTCGACACCACTTCACGGAGAGCGGGCAGGTCCTCCTTGACGGTCCGCCAGATGACCTCGAGGTCAATGCCGAAGTACTCGTGCGCGAGCAGGTTTCGCATCGCGACGACTTTGTGCCACGGGACGTCCGAGTACCGATGTCGCACGTGCGCGGGTATGTGTCGCGCCGCTTCACCAATGATCTCCAGGCATCGCACGACAGCAAGGCTGACCGTGGAATCCGCCTGAAAATCGGTCGGATCGGTGCCGGCAACGAGCATCTCGGCCCGATACGCGTATTCCGCGATGTCGCCCAGGTAGTCCGCGTACTCTCGGCCGGATCTCACACCGGAATGACTTCCGCCAGGATGCGCCGGCCGATATGCGGCCGGAGGGCGGTCTTCATCACCAGATCGACGCTAACGCCGAGGCGATGTGACAACTCATCGCGCAAGTCGATGTACGTGAATAGCGACGGAGCCACGTCGAACTCGACGAGGAGATCGAGATCACTGCGAGGGGTCTGCTCGCCACGGACATACGAACCGAAAAGGCCGAGCGACGAGACGTTGTAGCGCTCACGTAGATCCGGAAGTATCTCCCGTAACGCGATGGCGAAAACGTCGGCCGTCTGAGCCTTCGCCGCGAACCGTCGGGCCATCATCGCACCTCGTCCGATGGGTTGGTGTGTGCAATTCCCTGGCTACGGACCGATTGTATCCGCGGCCCGACAGTCACACGATCGAAACAGCGGTCGACATGGCGACGCCCGGGTCACCGTTACAATGGCGAGCGACGCACCGAAGGCGAGGCAGTGGCCACGAAGCTAACCGTCTACTCCGACTACATCTGACCCTTCTGCTATGTCGGCCAGGCGAGGGTCGACAAACTCGCGGAGGAGTTCGACATCGAGGTCGAGTGGCGCGCGTTCGAGCTGCACCCGGGTGTTCCGCGGGAAGGGATGGAAATCCCGTTTAGCCCCGAGCGGCGCGCGCAAGGGCGCAGCAGCTTCCAGAAGCTCGCCGACGAGGCCGGCCTCGAATACGGCGACCGCGGCCACTGGTACGATGGCCAGCCCGCGCACGAGGCTAATCTGTGGGCGGAGGCGCAGGGACACGGCGACGACTTCAAACGCGCGGTCTTTCGCGCGTATTTCATTCATGATCTGAACATCGGGTCCGCGGATCTGTTAGCCGAGCTGGCGATGGGACTCGGGCTCGATAGCGACGATCTCCGACGTGCCCTATCCGAAGGCCAATACCGCGGCGCGATCACTGCGCAATACACCGAGGCGCGGAAACTCGGCGTCACGGCCGTCCCGACCTTCGTGGCCGAAGGCTACGCGTTGGTCGGCGCGCACCCGATCGAGAACCTCCGCAAGTTGCTGGATCACGCCGGCGCGCAACGGAAGGAAGGCCAACCCGACGGCTCCGAGCGCAGGTTCACATCCGGCAACCTCCTCGGTCCGGAGCTACGCCGCCAGGACTGATCTTCGCCTGGCGGCGCGGCGACGCGCGGCCGCCTTCGGGGGTGAGAAACTACTTCTGGATCGGCGTATCCGCTTTGTTCCCCCACTCCGCCCAGGACCCGTCGTAGTTCTGGACGCTGTCATAGCCGAGCAGGCGGAGCGTGAACAGCGCGTGCGCCGCGCGCACAGCCGTCTGGCAGTAGGTGATGACCTTCTTGTCCTTCGTGACGCCCGCCTCCTCATACATCTTGAGGAGCTCGTTGGCCGGCTTCCAGACCTTGAGATCGTCGTTCGTCACGTTCTTCTGCCAGTCGATGTTGACCGCGTTCGGCACGTGGCCGCCGCGCGTCGCGGGCGCGCGTACGTCGGAGCCGCTGTACTCACCGGCAGTGCGCGCATCGACGATCACGTAGCTCTTGTCGTCAGTCGCCTTCTGAACGACGTCGAGCGCGCAGATGACGCCCGGATTGATCTTGGCCGTGAACGATCCGGCGGCCGGTGAAGGCACCTCGGTGTCTGAGGCGCGGTTCTCCTTCGTCCACTTGTTCCAGCCCCCGTTCAGGATCTGTGTGTTGGCGTGTCCGTAGTAGTCGAGCGCCCACCAGAACCGCGCCGGTCCGAGCCCACCGGCGTCGTCGTAGGCGACGATCTTCGTCGTCGGACCGATGCCGAGCGCGGCCATGTCCTTATTGAAGATCTCCGGCCGCGTCACGTACAGCTTTTCGTCCGGATCTTTCAGCTTGCCAGTGTCGTACCGCACTGCACCGGGGATGTGACTTACCTTGTATTTCTCCGCGGTCCGCATGTCCACGATGCGTACGTTCGGGTCTTTCAGGTTCGCCGCCAGCCAATCGGTCTCGGCCAACAGTTCTGGCCGAACATACCCGCTCGCGGCCGGTTTCGCGGCTGCCGCCGGTGCGACCGCCTTGGGTGCTTCGGCTGGTTTGGCCGGTGCTGGCGTCGGCGCGGGCGCAGCGCAGGCTGCCGCCACGATGCCGATCACTGACGTCGCTGTAAGTGCCAGAAAGCGTCGTCGATTCATGCCCTGTTCTCCCTCTCGCTTTGATACGTGGCCCGCCGGTCGAATTCGTCCCGCAAAAGACTCCGACGCGCCGTGTGACTACGTCTGCCCGATCTTCTGCAGCTGCGATGAGATCCGTTCGAGCGCCGCCGCGCGATCGAACTCACCGCCGTGTCGCGTCAGCGCGATGCGCCACTCGCCGACGCCGGCTTCCTCGATCTCGGCGTCGAATCCCGCCTTCGCGCCCTCCCACGGCACCGTCGACAGCGCCGGCGCGTGGTCAGTGAGCACGATCAGCCGATCGCCCTTCAGTTTCTTGAGCGCTGCCTGCGCCTTCAGGGCCGGGTAGGGACACATCTCGCCGCGCACATCCAGTTCCACGTATTGCCTCCTGTACTACGGAAGTCGCTTGATGACGATGGTGCCGAGGAGTGCGCCGACCGCCAGCGATGCGCCGAACACCCAGCCGCTGACCGCCAACGACGGCACCGACGAGAAGAACGCGCCGATCGTGCATCCCACCGCGATCCCGGCGCCGTATCCCATCAGCACGCCGCCGCCGATGGCCTGCGCGTACCGCGAACGCTGACGCGGGAATCGCCAGCGGAACTCATTCGACGCCTGGGCCGCGGCGAACGATCCGACGATCAACCCGCCGTCGAGAGAAAACTGCGCTGTCAGCAAGTCAGTCTGACCGACCGCCAGACTGCATCCGGCAAACTGATCCACGCCGAGTAGTGGTCCCGCATCCCACCCGACCAGTCCGGTGATCCGCTCGGCCCAGGAGGACAACTCGCCGGTGACGCCGAGCGGATGCTCGAAGACGAATGAAAAGACGTTCAAGACTCCCAGCGCGATGCCGCCGATCGCGTACGGCCACGCCTGGCGGAAGACCTGACGCTGAAACGCCGCGATCTTCGCGCCGAAGGTCACGGTTGGCGGTGCGCCGCGGGCAGGCATGGGCGGCATCCCCGGTCCGCCGCGCGTCTCCCACCAGAGCACGAGCAAGTACAGCCCGACCAGCGCGGCCATCACGAGCAGGACCGCGCCACCGTAGCCGACGATCCGCGGCAGCCAGAGTGGCGACATCGCGCCGATGTGCGCCTGCCACCACCAGTTCCAAGTGTGTGCCGCGACCGAAAGCCCAATCAGGATCCCGCCGAGCGCGACCATCGACCCGACGTACCCTTCCCCGATCCGATACAGGGTGCCGGATACGCAGCCGCCGGCGACGACCATGCCAATTCCGAACAGGATGCCGCCGACGACGAGATGCAGCCCCACCGGGATGACGTGCGCTCCGCGCGGAAGGTCGCCGAAGCTCGGGTCCGGCACCAGCCGCGCCATCAGCAGCCAGAACCCGGGCGTCGCGACGAGCAATCCTCCCAGGAGCGCTCGCAGGAGACGCCCGTCTCGGAGCAAGAAGAGATCGCGGAACGCACCAGCGAAGCAGAAACGAGAGCGCTGCAGGACGATGCCGAGCGCGAGTCCGATAATCCAGTACGCCGCCACGGCCAGACCGACGCGATTGAAGATGACCGTCGCCGCGATGACGAACGCGCCGATCGGAATCCACGTCGAAAGCGAAGACCCGCCCATCACCGCGCGCGCGGTGCTCACGGTGCGACGCCCCTCATCGCCATCGTCGCGCTCCGACGCTCGATGGCACGAACACCCTGAGTGATACCAAGGTTCACCGCACTCGAATCCCGACTATTATGATCGCCTTACCTGTATTCTACAGATGAGTGGCGGGCCGGCGCCACCGCGCGAAGTGCCTCACAAGAACTGTTACCGAGCGGAGGGTCGGTGCCTCAGAACTCGGGTTACCGAGAGAGGGAGGCAACGAGTGTGTCGGAGGCGTCGGTGGCGGAATACGCGGTGGCGTTG
>SCUE01000031.1 GCA_004297775.1 Chloroflexota bacterium
CACCCCGGAGGGCGAGCACCTTGGTGATCGCGGCGGTCAGGGTCGTCTTGCCGTGGTCGATGTGACCGATCGTGCCGACGTTGACGTGCGGCTTGTTACGCTCGAACTTCTTCTTGGCCACTGCGTCTCCTCGCTCAACTGAGAGCCCACGACCGGGATCGAACCGGTGACCTCGTTCTTACCAAGAACGTGCTCTACCTACTGAGCTACGTGGGCACGAACCGGTCGATTGTAATGGGAATGCCGCGCTGAGGTGTAGGTATCGCCGTTTGGTCACATTGGGGATCGGCGGGGGCCGTTCCGGCGCGCTGGCCCCACGCGAAGAAGGCGTTCTGGCTCGCCCTGGCGCCCGGTCGATCGCGGTCCGGCCCGAATCGGTAACCCGACTGTTACGAAAAAATGAGTGCGCCGTTAGTCAAGCGCAACCGATGATAAGACCGTGATAGCAGTACTTTCAGAGTCTCGCGCGGCCACGCCGACGAGTGTATCCAACCGTGCCTCCAGCGAGAACGACGTGGTCCTGCGCCCTGGCGAGCGTCCAGCCGAGGTGTCATGGCGCTGCGAGGTCGATCCGGCCGAGGTTGACATCGTGATCGAGCGCTACGAGCGCGGCGACGCCCAACGAGGAACGCCGCCGCGGGTGTTTGCTCGCCGGTAGCCGCGTTGCCGTGGCGGCCGTTCCACCGCTGGACCCGGAGGCGGTGTGGCCGGCCACGGTTCCATCGGCGGTACTCGATCCGTGGAATACATCCCCGCCAGACTGACGGCTCGAACTTCGACCGCTGCGCCGGAACTCGAACGCGATGGGCAATGTGGTCCCAGGCGACCGTCCAGTGTGGAGATTCTCCACGCGGTTCTCAACATGCGCCGTAGGCGGAGGATGGTATCCTGCTGGCCAACGGTCCGCGACGATCTCGGGATTGGGCAAGACCCGTGCTCCAGTCAAGGCGTACATGGAGGAGTCTGCCGGAATGTCGTACTTCTCGTTCTGTGGGCGCGCGAAGCGAATGCAGTGGTGGCTCGTCGCCGTCGTCGGTTCGATTGTCATCGGAATCGTGTCCGGCGCATCGACCACGATGATGGCCGACGGCGATGACGGTGGCGGTGGCGCGATTGGACTGATTCCTGCGGTCGTCCTGAGCATAGCCTTTGTGTGGGCAGCGATCGCGACGAGCGTTCGTCGCCTGCACGATCAGGACAAGTCCGGGTGGTGGTACCTGCTCAGCCTCGTCCCGATCGCGAACATCTACATCTTCATTTTGTGCGGGTTCATTGGCGGAACGGCCGGCGAGAATCGGTTCGGCGCGCCGCCAGCGTAGCGCGTGGAATTGGGAGCGGCCCGAGACGCTCCCGGCTTGGCGGTCGGCGCGCACGAGCGGTGGGTCGGTAGGGATTCGAGCCGGCATATTCAGTTGTTAAGCGCTTGGGCTCGCAGTTGCTTCAGGCAGCGCTGGACTTGCCCGCGGGTGACCGTTCGGGGGCCGAGCGTGGCGGACGTGACGGATTCCACACGGCATGTACGTAGAAGTGTCCATAGTGTCCGATGTGTCCAGGGGGCGCCGCGTCCTGCTGGGTTGCCAGTTCGCATCGAAGCGGGTCTGAAGGCTGAAACGAGATTGAACGGCGCGCTGGGAGTCCGTCTGTTGGGGATTTGACGTCGCCCGACGCGGCGCCGGGTGGGGAACCGCGCCCACGCTAGATGTGTCCATAGTGTCCACCCATGTATCCGGTCGTGCCGCGGCCGGCGAACGAACGCCGACCGACCGAGGGCGCGCTGAGGGAGTCGAGAGTTCGGTGTTCATCGGGTACGGGACGGCGTGATGAGTGAGGCCTCGGCTACGGGCGCGGTCCACGTCTGGTGAGGCGTTCGAACGCGTCGCCGGCGAGGTAGGCGGGCCGGATTGCCACATCGATGATTGCGCTCGGCATACGTGATGGCTGTCATCATGCCTGCGCGGCGGCGGCGGCGGTGGGTTACCCGTGTCATCGCACGGCCGGACGAGGAGCACGCCTCGAATCTGTCAGCGCTTCGTTTTCGTCACGATACCGCATGCAACCGAGCGTCGACCGGGCGCCGAGCCAGAACGATGATCGTCAGCAAGATTCCGCTCGAGCGCGGTCCCACCCCGGCGACCGCTGTGAAGGCTTGGAGCCACTGTCTGCGTGGTGCGCCAGTGTATGCTCAGCCCCGATGACCCGCGACATCGACTTCGCGGCTTTGCGGAAGCTGCGGACGGTTTTCGGTGTGACGTATCCGCCCGGGTACGTCATCTTTCGGCAGGGTCTGAAGGGAACCGACTTCTATGTCGTCCTGGAGGGCGAGGTCGAGATGGTCGTCGACGACGGCGACGGGGAGTCCGTGCTTGCCGTCCTGCACGCCGGCGACTTCTTTGGTGAAATGGCGGTCTTCCGGAACGAGCGTCGGTCGGCGACAGCGCGGACCAAGGTTGAGACGTCGGTCCTCTATTTCAACGCGAGCACCACCAACGAGTTGTTCCTCGCCAGCCCCCGTTTCGCTTACGGGATCATTCGCACGTTGTGCGACCGGATCGGTGCGCTCGACCACGAGCTGGTGGTGATGCGTCGGTCGCTCGGTATGCACCGGCAGATGGAGGAGGCCGCCGGCCTCCCGACGACGCTACACCAGGCTTCGCGCGCGGCCGCGGCGGTGAATCAGCCCGCGGCGCCGAAGCCGAACTAGCGGACCTCGGGGGGATCCCAGAGGTGATTCTGGACCGCCTCCGCCTCCAAAGCGATGGCGTGAGAATCCCCGATTCTCTATCACAGCGTCCACGCCTCGTGCGCGAGAGGAGCGCTGTTCAGCGTCTGACGCGTCTGCCGCCACCCCGGCAGGCTCGCATCCAGGATCCCGTGGAATCGCTCGTTGTGGTTCGGCACAAGCAGGTGCGCCAGTTCGTGAACGACAATGTACTCCAGGCACTCCGGTGGCTTCTTGGCCAGCTCTGTGTTCAGGCGAATGCTTCGCCTCAGCGGGTTACAGCTTCCCCACCGCGTCTTCATTCTCTGTACGAAGAGTCGATCGAGACTCACGCCAAGCCTCGGCTCCCACTTCGCGATCAGGGGCATCGTCGCCCGCCGGACCTGGTCGCGATACCACGCTGCCAGGATGGCCTCGCGCCGTTCAGTTGAAGTCCCGGGTCGAGTCGCGAGAACCGCTTCGCTGTGCCGCAGTTCGATCGACGGCGCAACCTCGATCTCGACGACTTTGAGAAGGTATCGCTTGCCCCACACATAGTGGCTCTCGCGATCGACGTAATCCCGGGCTGTCTCGCGCGCCTGCGCCAGAATCCGCCGCCGCTGGCGACGGATCCATTCGAGACGCGTGATCGCGTACACGCGGATCGTGTCGAGGGCCATCTTGCCGGGAGCCGAGATACGCACATGTCCATCGGGTGGATGGACGCTCAGATGGACATTCTTGATCGGCTTGAACACCACGTCGATCGTGATGTCGGTGAGTGATAGTTGGGCCGGCATCAGTACTCAGTCTGAGCTTTGATGATGTCGAAGGCAGGCTCGACCTTCGCCTCATCCTTCAGAAGGTCAAATAGCGCTTGTCTGATCATCTGTTCTCGGGCGACGACCCCTCGCCAGCTATCAGGCCTCACGTGCTTGACCGCCTCGTCGAGCGCCAGCGCGAGAGCTTCGTCGTGATCCAGGTTGCTCCACAGGGCTCGCTTCCCAGGCG
This sequence comes from Chloroflexota bacterium, assembly GCA_004297775.1. GTDB lineage: Bacteria > Chloroflexota > UBA6077 > FW602-bin22 > FW602-bin22 > FW602-bin22. Next base: position 3,710 of record SCUE01000031.1, read on the forward strand.
AATTCAGACTGTGCGGGGTGTCATCTCCGTGACCCGCCGCGACGTTCTTCGCCAGTTCAGCAATCCGCCTGAGGTACTCGGCGTACTCGATCGCCTTGGCATGGCGTTCCTCGATGATCTCGTCGAGGAGCGTCGACATCTTCTCGTAGAAAGCGGGGTCGGTCAGGTGCTCTTTGATGATCGCGCGGCGAACGTTGTTCTCGATTGTCTCCGCGATCGCCCTTTTGTCCCCTCGCAGAGCGCCGAGCCGCGACGTGATCGCGTCCGCGATGCCGGTCTTGACGATCAGATTGATCAGGCCGACACCATCAAACGGCGAGATCGTCTTCGACTCTTCGGCGTTGATGTACGTGTCAATCAGGTGGCGCATGTCGGCCTCGTATGCCTTGAGGTCGAGCGACTCGCCGCTTGCCAGTCGAATTACCTCGCGAACTCTCAGGTAGTGCTTCAACGCCTCATTGATGCGTGCCACATCGGCAGCGCTATAGCCAGCCGTGTCGAGTTCGTCGGCGATGCTGGCGTACGCGCGTACCAGGGCGGCGGTCGACTTGTAGAGGGCCGATCTCCTCGGTTCTCGCTCTGTGAGTTCGGTCGCCATTTCCGTGTTGCCACAGAAGTAGTGAATGTGCTCCAGGTCATCTTTGGGTGGTTCGACCGGCTCACAGATGAGGACCAGTGATTCGATCGCGGCGTCGAGTTTCTCCTTTCCCTTGGCCAGACGACTCTTCATCAAGACGGCCGGCTCGGTGCCGCCCGCGCTCTGGTCGAGTTCGGACGTGTAGACCGCAATCGCGACTTCGACGCTTCGGAAGAGGTCCTTGTAGTCGACGATGTACCCGAAAGGCTTGTCATCGCCATCGAGTCGATTCGTCCGACAGATGGCCTGGAACAGTCCGTGATCCCGCATCGACTTGTCGATGTAGAGGTAGGTGCAAGGCGGCGCGTCAAACCCGGTCAGCAGCTTGTCGACCACGATGAGCAGTTTCATGGTGGCAGGCTCGTCGCGGAACAACTCCTTGGCTCGCCTTTCATAGGTTTCCGTCTTCGTCTGGCCGGGCCGCTGCGCGACCCCTCTGAGCACCTCGGAGTAGATTCCGTGAATGAACTGCCGATCGGTCTCCGTGTTCGCGCCGGTTTCTTCTGATGTGGTCGACGTCGAATCCGGGTCGTACGACGTCACCACCGCGCACTTTCCCTTGAGCGGAGTCTTCTCGAAGAGAGCAAAATAGCGGCAGGCGTCATAGATGCTGGCAGCGACGAGGAGGGCGTTGCCTCGTTCGCTGGAGAGGCGTGGCCTGACGCTGAAGTCGAGGACGATGTCGTTGACGACGCGCTCCATGCGCGACTTCGAGCTCAGAACAATCTGAGCCGTTCCCCAGCGCTCCTTGAGTGCTCCCTTCTGCCAGTCGTTCAGGCCTCTCGTCTTGGCGTCGAACCAGGCGTCCACCTTCTCGTGTGAGGCGAGGCTCTGTTTGACGTCGCGCTTCTCATACACCAGGTCGAGAACCACCTCGTCCTCAACCGCCTCGTCGAACTTGTACGTATGGATGTAACCACCGAAGACCTCGCGACTGGTCTGAGCATCCTTCTTGAGAAGGGGCGTGCCGGTGAATCCAATGAAGACGGCGTTCGGCATCAGAGCCTTCATGACTCGGTGGAGTTTTCCGCTCTGTGTCCGGTGGCACTCGTCGACGAAGACGAAGAGGTCTCCGACCACGGTGCTGGGTGCCGACTGAAGGTCTCTGATGAAGCCGTCGAAGTCGACGACACCCCTTGCGCCGAACTTGTGAACCAGTGAACAGAGCAGTCGGGGCGCGGCTTGACTGAGCTGATTCATCAGGTCGCGACCGCTGCTAGATCTCTTGATCGATTCGCCTGAAGCCTTGAAGACTCTCTCGATCTGCTCGTCGAGCTCCTCGCGATCGGTAATGATCGCCACGCGGGCGTTCGTCGGGTTTTCAAGAATCCACTTTGCGAGCAGCACCATCACGATGCTCTTGCCGCTGCCCTGGGTGTGCCAGATGATTCCGCCTTGTCGTCGGCTCACGTGCTCCTGCGCCCGCTTGACGCCGAAGTACTGGTGAACGCGCGGGAGCTTCTTGACTCCGCCGTCGAACACCACGAAGTCGTGCACCAGTTCCAGGAAGCGATCCTTGCGGCACATCTTCAAGAGGTATTTGTCGAGCTTGAAACGGCTATCGTCGGACTCGTCTTCCTTCCAACTCAGGAAATACTTCTCGGGCGTTCCGATCGCGCCGTACCGCAATCCTTCCGAGTCGTTCCCAGCGAAGACGAATTGAACCGTGCTGAAGAACCATTCATTGTGCTCGGGGGATTGATTCGAAATGTTCTGACGGATTCCGTCCCCGATTGTCACGCTGCTGCGCTTCAACTCGAGGATGCCAAGGGCGATGCCGTTGACATATAGGACGATGTCGGGCCGCCGCTCGTGGTCCCCCTTGATGGTGACTTCTTCGGCGATGGCAAAGTCGTTGTTCTCAGGATGCTTCCAGTCAATCAGATCAACAGTCTCGGTCGGATCGCCGGGATCGGTCCGGACGGGAACGCCGTAACGGAGAAGTGCGTAGACGGCCTGGTTGTTCTGGTAGAGACTCCGACTACCGTTCGACGACTCGGTCCGTAGCCTGTGAAGTGCGCCCGCGACTTGCCCGGCCGTGGTTCCACGTCGCTTCAACCACGCGGTGAGATCGGCTTCCTCGATGTTTGAGTTACCGTCGCGGTGCGCCCGCGAGCCGAGATACCGGTACCCGAGTTCGTCCTGAAAGAGTCGAATCACGCGATCCTGCGTGGCGCGCTCCAGTGCGCCGACAACATTCATCGAGCGGCTTCCCGCAGTCGGCTCGGACTCCAGATCACATGAATCAATTCGGACACGGTCGCCATTCTTCGCCGATGTTCCTCGGGGCCGAAGTTTGCCAGAGGCTCTGGCGGACTCTGCATTGTCTTCCGAAAAGCCGCGAACTGCGGCTTGTTGGCGTACGCGCCAACGGCCAGGCTCGCGGCGTACAGGTTCTGGCCGACGTAACCGGCGAGTTTGTCTTCGTACCGCTTGTCCTGGAAACTGCGGTTCACATCTGCCGGCAAGAGAACCAGGCTCGCCACGCTATCCCGCACGCGTGTGAATGAATCCTCGGATGGGAACTCGCGCGTGTAGAGATCGGGCCGCGCGGGAAGCAGGTGCTCGATGTCAAAGGGGTTCTTGTGACTCCGATCGACGAAGTCAGGGAAACGGTCATGTTGACCTGACCTAACCTCCAGCGTCGACGTGATCCTGGCCAGAATGTGAAACAGATGACGCCGGCTGAACTGGTTATTGCGAAGGTCGGCGATGCCCAGACGATCCCGGCTCGGACTGCCCCCTAACTGCACGTCGTCGTCCGCCAGGCGTCTTTCAAGAACATCGACGAGATCGGCCACGGGCCTTCGACGGATATCGGTGCAGAGCAGGTACATCGCGTACGAGGCCGGCGAGTACCCAACCCGGATGTAGTTCACGGCTCTTCGCACCAGCCAGATGTCGAGGTACGTCGCGACAACCGCGAATTTCTGGCGGATCGTCTCGGCGTTGTCCGACGGTTCGAGCGCCGCCAAGAGGACCGTGTCCTGCCAGGTGAACTCGTTGTGGGCGTTGTAGTAGATGGACTCCAGGCCGGTCGTATACGTGTGGCTGGCCGCGCGAATGCGCAGAAATGCGTCGGCGTAGAACGGGAAGTCTCTCTGAATGAACTGCAGATTCTGATTGGGTGCTCCCAGGCCAATCCGATCCCGGTGGTCGCGTGCCCAGCGATGAAATTCGGAGCCGATAAGTTCCCAGTCCCGATCGGTGGCACCGGCGCGTCGTTCGCGGGTCGACTGGGCATGCTGCGCGCGAAACCAGGCCTTGATGCATTGGTCATCCCGCTCCTGGTCGTTCTCACCGCCCCACGTGATCAGTCGCAGCACCTGTGCCTTCCAGATCTGGTTCGCCGCGTGGCGCTCCGCCGGGTCGAGAACGGGGGCGAGAACGTACGCCTTGAGCATGTCCACCGGGCTGAGGGGCTTCCCTCGGTCATTCATCGTCTCGAAAATCGCGTAGGCGTAGTTGTCGCTATCCGTCACGATCTCGATGAGTCCAACCCGAGTCATCAGCCAGTACATGAAATGGGCGAGACCACCGGCGAGTTCCTCGGCAAGATCTCTCATCTCGATGTCCCCGTACCGGGCCAGCATGGTCTGGATCGATTCCTCCTTGCCGTCAGGGCTGAAAGCCTCGCGGTGGAAGAGCGCCTTGATCGCGGGCAGACGCTCCGGGATATCGAGATTGAAACTCGGCGTTCCGAGGTTATCGGAATAGATCAGCGGGGCGACACTCGCCGCCACCGAATGACCTCGGTCCTTCGCGAGGTGATGAAGATGAATGAGAAGCAACGTCAGTGAGGTCACACGCTGTTGGCCGTCGACGAGGTAACTCTTGCCCTCGCGATCGCTGACGATGATCGCGCCGAGGTAGTAGCCCTCGTAGCCCGCGACCCTGGACGTCTCGTGACCCTCCTGGTAGCTCGCCTGAAACTTATCGACCAGGTCGGAAAGCAGCTCCTCGATGTTCTCGCGATCCCACTGGTACTCGCGCTGGTATTCGTCGATCGCGAACGTGCGGCTCCCAAGCAATTGTTGAATGCTTCGGTAGTGCGGCGTGATCGTCCTCATACCAGGCGAATCCTTCCCGTGAGTAGTTCCTGCATCATTCCCTGCTTGATCTGGCGGGCCTTGGCGAGCTTGGCCTGAAGCGCTTCGATCTCCGAGTCCATATCGGAGAGGACGGCGGCGATGGCTAGTTGTTCTTCGATTTCCGGGAGGGGGTTCTCGATCTTTTCAACATCTCCGTGTGCGAGATGCTTGACCGTTGTGCTTAGAGTCGTGTCTTCGATCTCTTGCAGCGGATCGATTAGGTAATAGGAGGCGAACACACGATCCAGTCCATCACGACATACGATCCGCCCGACCCGCTGGTTTAGCAAAGCCGCACCCTTCGCCCAAATGCGAGGTAGAAAATCGCCGTCCATTCCCACCAAGACGTCACCGTCATAAACCAAGAATTCGTGATTGAACGCGCCGGAGTAATAGAACGTCTGGTCGTCACTCTTAAGGTCACGATTTCTCACAAGCCGTAGTCCCTGATTCTTGTCATTGAAAAACGACGACATGAACGGAGAGCCCACTTGAAATCTCAGTACTGAGCCCAGCCGTTTCACCTCCCACTCTCCGCTGAACCCCGGCAGCCGCCGCTTGCCGGTGAGCAGTTCCTGCATCGCGCCCTGCTTGATCAGGCACTTCTTGGCGATGAGTTCTTCAAGGGACTCGATGAGGGCGTCGGCGTCGCCCAGGGCTTCGGCGATGGCTTCCTGTTCGGCGATGGTTGGTGGGAGCGGGACGATCAGCGCTGCGTACTCCTGGCCATTGATGCCAGGTTGTCCACTGCGCATCGAATTAGCCGTGATCCAGTTCCAATAGGGCTGACTCTGTGTGAAATATGCAAGAAAGGCTGATAATAGGTAGTCATTGTTCGGACTGACTCTTATTAGGAATCCTGCAAACACCAGATACCCGTCTCTTGGACGGTACATATAAGACTTACCAACGCTCGCGCCGGTTCGGGCCAGGACTATGTCGCCAGGATCGAGAACATAGGATGATGAGGCCGAATGACTCACCGATACCCTTGATTCGCGAGCGAAACGGCCATCATCCGTGACATCGGTAATCCGAATGTAGGTTGGGAAACGAGCATCCAGTGGGATCGCGGCCGCGTTGATTCCGTAGCTCGGCGGTCTCTTTATCAATCGCCCGAGCGGCAAAACATCCCAGTCCTCCGGGATCACCCCAACCTCGGTCTGCTTGCAGCCCGGTTTCACGCCCATGAGAACCCCATCCGGTCGAGGTGCCGACCGACCTTGGCCTCCAGGTCGGTCACGCGGGTCGCGAGCTCCGGCAGCGGTGTCCCATAGCGTTCGGCGAGCTCTCGCACGCGCCGGGCGAGTTGTTGACTCACGCGGTCGAGTTCCCCGGCGATCGCGGCTTGGAGTGATGCCAGCCACTTCTCATCGACCACGATCGCCTTGATCTCGGCCTCGGAGAGCCGCGCGTAACGCGCCAGAACCTTCGCGTCGAGCGCGTCCTCGGCCTCCTTGAGCCGCCGCTTCAGACGAGAGCGTTCGTCTTCCAACCGAATCCACTCATTCAGGATCGCGGCCTCGGCCTTCAGTTCTTCATCGTTGCGCGAGAAGAGACCACGGATTTCCCGCAGCCTGGCAGTGACATGTGCCTTTGACACGGATTCGAGAGCGGAGAGTATGCCGTCCTCGCCGCCGTTCTCCTCCTCAAGTTCCGTGAGCGATCCGCTCGCTGCGTCAAGTTCGACGGCAAGCTGATCGATCGCGGCCTGAGCCTTCGCAAAGTCGCGGGCAACGAGGAACACCTTCGGGATCAGGTCGCATGCCCAGCCCTTTTCGCGCTGCTTTCCCTTCTTGTCGGTCTCGAGCACGCGATACGGCGTGGCCTTCCATCCATCGGTCGCGATCAGGTAGCAGTCATCCTGCATCGTCTCGGACCAGTAGTCCATCAGCCGCTGATAGATGTCGTACGAGTCGATCAGCGGTTGGCCGGTGTAATGCGCCAGAAGACCGTTCGAGAGTTCAGCGATGAACGATTTGGGATGGAATGCCGGCCGAAGTCCCGTCAGTTCCGTGGCGGCAGGACCGCGCCAGGCCGCGAAGTGCGCGGCCATAACGTCTGTGAACTGAACGAAGTCAGGATGACCGAAGATCGTCGGCCTGATCGCGGACAGGTCCACTCTCAAATCGACGTACCCTTCGCGCCGCGGCGAAAAGAGCGCATCCCGAAGGCCAGGAAACACCACCCAGTAGCGATGTAGGGCATCGATATCCGCGATGGGGATTCCGCCGCGCAGGTGACCATCGATATCCTGGGCATCTTCCGCGACCTGACTGTCGATGTAGCGCGGAAGATTCAAGTTGAACTCGTTCTTCTCGATCTCGTCGAAGCCGACCATCCGCGAATAGGCGGGGATGTCGACGCCACGCGTGAAGACATCGACGATCTTGTGGACATCCTGCTCGCGAAGGCGGTTCTTGGGACCATCCTTGAGGAATCCCCGGCTGGCATCGATGAGGAAGATGCCCTTGCGCGCGTGGGCATCGGCCTTGTCGATGACGATGATGCAGGCCGGGATGCCGGTTCCGTAGAAGAGGTTCGGTGGCAGGCCGATGATGCCCCGGATGTAGCCACGCCGAACCAGGTTTCGTCGAATCTCCAACTCCGCGTTGCCACGAAAGAGAACCCCGTGCGGAAGAATGCAGGCTCCCCGGCCGGTGCTCTTCAGCGAGCGAACGATGTGCAGGAGGAAGGCGTAATCCCCTTGTTTGGCTGGCGGGATCCCGAGTTCGAATCGGCCGAATGGATCGTGCTCGGGGTCGAGCCCGTTGCTCCACGCCTTGTCCGAAAAAGGTGGATTGGCGACGACGTAGTCGAAGGTCTTCAGCGCGTCGCCATCTCGGAATCGGGGGTTGGCCAGCGAGTTCTCGCGTTCGATCGTGGCCGTCGGGTTGTCGTGCAGGATCATGTTCATGCGCGCGAGGCTGCTCGTCGCGGCATCGTTCTCCTGTCCGTAAAGCGTGACCGGCGTCGTCGCCGCGTCGGCCACCTTCAGCAGCAACGAACCCGATCCACAGGTGGGGTCGTAGACGGACGTTGCCGCGTTCGTGACCGAATCGTGTATCCCGACCACCTGCGCGATGGTTCGACTGACCTCGGCGGGCGTGTAGAACTGGCCTTTGCTCTTCCCGCTCTCGGTCGCAAAGTGGCGCATCAAGTACTCGTACGCATCGCCGAGAAGGTCGTCGCCGTCGGCGCGGTTGCTTGAGAAGTCGAGCGCCGGATTCTCGAAGATCGCGATCAGGTTGGTGAGCCGCTCAACCAGCGCCTTGTCGCTACCGAGCTTGGTCGCGTCATTGAAGTCGGGCATATCGGTCAGACGATTGGCGGACTGAAGAGGAGCGATGATCCGCTTGTTGATCTGGTCGCCGATGTCGGTCTTACCCTTGAGGGCGACCAGATCCTTGAAACTCGCGCCTTCGGGGATGATGACCGGGGCGTACGGTTGGCCGGCATACCGGTCGCTGACGTACTTGATGAACAGCAGGACCAGGACGTAGTCCTTGTACTGGCTGGCGTCCATCCCGCCGCGTAGCTCGTCGCAGGCCTTCCAGATCGACGAGTACAGCTCAGATTTCTTCAGCGCCACCGATCAGACTCCCGGGTCCCGCTGGCCGTGCTCGCTAGCGGGTCTTCGCCAATGGAGCACCATCGTACACGGAGACACCGCGCGGCTCACTTGCAACGGCGCGGACTGTGCCCAGCCGCACCCGCCTAGCTGGCCTTCTTCGGCTGGCTCCGCTCGAAATCGATCGCGGCCTCAACATCGATGAGTGTGAGGCTCGGATATTGCTCGACGATGTCCGCCGATCGGTAGCCCGCGGCGTAAAACTCCCAAATCGCTCGAGTCGGGATGCGTGTACCCGCGAGAACAGGCCTGTTTTCAGCTACACCGCGATCGCGCTCGACGGTCCCCACGTCGTGCTGGCGGCGTCGGCGCATATCGGCGATCGCCCTGGTCACCTCGCCGCGTATCCTGGCCAGGTCGAAAGGCATTGCCTTCTGACCGGCGCCGTCCGGAGTCGAAATCGCGCGTTGTTCGTCCTCGAACAAGACGCGGCGTCCACCGACCCAGAACACGAGGTTCGCCCACGGGTCGCGGTAGCGTTCATCGAGTCGTGCATCGACCTTGCGGAGCTGCTGCAAAGGCACCTTGTGAACTTTGAGGAGTTCTGCGATTGCGCGCAGTCCGACAACGTCACGAAATGAGTACACGCGAGCCTGGGGCGAGCGCTGGATCTGCGCACGGAACTCTGGAGAGAAGAACTCCGTTTTGTCCCAGTACCGCAACTGTCGATCCGACAACGAAGTGAGACGACAGACCTGATCCGGACTGAATGCCAGGATGCTTTCGTCTTCGCTAACCATATGCCACGATCGTATCTTCACACATTGCGCCAGGGTATGCATCGCTACCGCTCCGAGTGGCGACGAGCCACGTCGGGAGCCGATGGAGGGATTTGAACCCCCGACCAACTAACTGTTTACAAAACCGCCTCGACACATCCGGAGCCTTCCGTTGCGTCGCATTCTGTCCGGACTCTGAGATCAAAACCGAGCCTGACGGGGCTTGGTTGTCCGTTGCGTCCAGGGCTTGATAACCGTTCCGATAGCAAACGGTTAGCAGTGGGCAAACTGCCGGCCCTTTCGGTGGCGCTTCGCAGCGTCCGGTCAGGGCGAGCGGCGGTGCTGCGCGATTCGTTCGAGTTCATGCTTGATCAACTGCTCCGGCGGTATGAACTTGCTGCTGGCCAGCTTCGCGATCTGAGCGTCGAGCCGCGGCGGTTGGAGCGCCTCAGCTTTGAGCAACCACAGCGTCGGTCGAGCCGCCGTAAGCCGCTTGGCGATCGTCGGCAGGTGCACCATAAGCAGCCCAATCGCCCGCAGGGCGTGGCTCGCCGTTCCGCTTGTCATCACGAGCGCGATCTTCGTTTGTGAGAGCGCCACCATCTCGGTCGGCAGGCTCAGGATACGCGTGTCGTTGGTAATGAAACCGTCGTAGCCACCGAGCGCGTCCAAGGCCAGGAGTACCTCCCAGTCATCACGTCCTCTCGTAAGCGCGGGGTCCACGGCGACCAACCGAGTGAGGCGGATGTCGGGCGGCCAATCAAGGCCGATTAGTTCGACGATCGGCGCCGGGCCACCCGGGCGCCGCACGTTGATCGGGAAGTTCTGGTCGAGAACGAAATGTGGCAGACGGGCCTCCGTCGAGCGGTTAGGCGGCGCGGCGCCGTATCAGCGATTCCTCGAAAGAGATGGCCTCGGCGATCGCCTTGGGCATGGCCTCGGGGAACATCGATCGGATCTCGTCCACGCTGTACCCCTGCGTGTGGAAGCCGTACAGAGCAGCCGACGGGATGCGCGTGTCCACGATATGCGGCTCACCGTGGAGCTTGCCCGGGATGATCTGGAGCAGAGGCCGCGGCTGCAGCAAGTCAGGAGCGGCGCGGTAGGGCTCCACGAGATTGAGCGCGTCTGCCCATGCGGCCTGGCGACCAGGGATCCCCCGAACGGTTCTGCCACTGGTGGTGAGGAACAGCTTCCCGTCCAGGCCGAGCTTGACCGCCCAGTAGAACTCGATCTGGTCTTGCCCGAGGTTGCGCAACTCCACGAGCGCCCGCTTGATCTCGCGGGTGTCGGTCCTCTCCGGTCCTCCCGGCCCCTTAGGCTGCCGAAGCCAGTCAATTAACCGCAGGACCAGGAGGTCGTTCCAAGACCACAGGCGATCGCGTGGCCCCGGTGCGATCGACGGCTCGTAGATGCCCTCGCGGGCCCAGTAATGGAGCGTCGACGACGGCACCCCCGACAGCGCCGCCGCGCGACGGGCGTCGTAGGCACCCCGATCCGACTCGAACCGCACGCCAGCGGCGCGCCAGCCATCAGGCCCAGCCACCCCGTCGTTCACCACAGACTTATCTTGACACATCGGCAGAAAGGGCGCACACGCGACTCCCTGGCGGCATTGGCGAGTGTGCCCGGCGCGAAGACACCGAGGTCGTGACGCACTGCCAGGCCGCGATCCGCGCCGCTGCCGATTGAATGTCCGCTGCCGCCCCTTGGACGACACGTCGACTATCGCAGGGCGCCCAAGATCGGTTGGCGATGAAGTCGAACGTGATGGCAACCGCAACAGGTCCCGTACTTCGACGCGCACTGAGAGGGCCAACTGCTCGTGGGCAACGATCGGCGCGTCGCTCGCGGAGTCACACTCCAGTCTGGCCGCCGCGACCGGGGCGGGAAGCTCGGCCTCGACTTAGGCGGCCGCATTCTTCGGTTAGGAGTGGAGCTCGCAGTAGCACTCATCAACAATTTGGCGAGATCCACTCGCCAAATCGCTCGGGCGGTGTGTGGTCAGCGTGGTACGGCCGAGAAGACGATCGTGATGAGGGCCGCTATGTGCTCGATGTCGAATACAAGGCCGCTCTCGGGGTCGGATTGGGCGACTTGTAATTAGCCGTGGCGCAGATCGAAAACAGGCTCAGCATCACGACAAGCTCAAGACAGACTGAACCGCCCCGGCTTTTGTAGAGACTCCGGTCATTGGGACGCTGCCAGGCTGTCTGGCACGACGTGATGGTAGTAGGCGGCCTCGAACTCCGCCGGCGGGAGCATGCCCAGCTCGCCGTGGAGCCGCCGGTGGTTGAACCAGTCGACGTAGTCCATGGTCGCGTGCTCGACATCATCGAGCCCGCGCCAGGGACCGCGGTGTCGGATCAACTCGGCCTTGTACAGGCTGTGGAAGGACTCGGCCAGCGCGTTGTCGTAGGCGTCACGGCGCGACCCGACGGAGGCCACGATGCCCGCTTCGGCCAGCCGCTCGGTGTATCGGACGGCCAGATACTGCGTTCCCCGATCGGAGTGATGGACCAGTCCCTCGAGTCGCGTGCCCCGTCGTCGCGCCCACATCGCCATCTGAAGGGCATCGAGCGCCAGGTCGGTGCGCAGCGAGCGCGATGCCTGCCAGCCGACCACGAACCGCGAGAACACATCGACGACGAACGCGGCGTAGACCCAGCCGCTGTTGGTCTTGATGTAGGTCAGATCCGCCACCCACAACCGATTGGGTGCCGCGGCACGGAACATGCGCGCGACCAGATCGACCGGCCGCACACCGCTTTCGTCACCGAACGTCGTGCGTACCGATCGCTTGCCGCGAACCACGCCGCGTAGTCCCATCGCGCGCATCAAACGTTCGACCGTGCAACGCGCGATGGATGTCCCTTCGCGATGCAACTGCGCCCACACCTTGTCGGCGCCGTACACACGCCGACTCTCCGCAAACACGCGTCGAATCGCCACGCCACACTCGCTATCGCGGATCGATCGCGACGATGGTGGTCGTGTCGTCGCCGCGTAGTAGGTGGCGGGGGCGAACTGCAGCACCCGGCAGATCGGCTCGATTCCCCAGCGTCCTTTGTGCGTCGTGATGAACGTCACGGCTTCGGCAGTCGCGGGTCGAGCTCCCGCGCGAAGAAAATCGAGGCCGCCCGCAGGATCTCGTTCGCCCGTCGCGACTCTCGGACTTCCCGCTCCAGCTGGCAGACCCGCTCACGCTCGTCGGTCGTCACGCCGGGTCGGTGTCCGTCATCGACCTCCGTGCGTCGCAGCCATTTGCGCAGCGTCTCCGGTGTCATCCCCAGCTTGGTCGCAATCGAACTGATCGCCGCCCACTCCGATTCGTACTCGCCTCGGTGCTCCTGCACCAGCCGCATCGCCCGCTCGCGTAGCTCCGCCGGATACCTCGTTCGTCTGCTCATCGCTCCACCCTCTCATACTGTGGAGCCTCTACTTTTTCCGGGGCGATTCATCCGCCTCGCGATGAACACGTATTCGCATATTTCGCCGGTGGTTGCCCAGGATGCCGTGGATCGCGTCGGCGCGGTTCTTCCGCGCGCGCCTGAACCACGTTGCTGTCAGCGTCGCTGTCAAACGACGGGGGATCGGCCGATCGGACGCTTCTCAAACAATAGGATCAGTTCAGAAATGGGAGCCGATGGAGGGATTTGAACCCCCGACCAGCTGTTTACAAAACAGCTGCTCTACCCCTGAGCTACACCGGCGTCGAGCGTAATTGTACCGTCGGCTCTAGCGCGGCGGCGATAGATGTCGTACAGCGCGATTGAGCCGGCCACGGCCGCGTTCAGCGAGGCGACCTTGCCGATCGTCGGTAAGCGGATGAGTAGGTCACACTTCTCGCGGGCGAGTCGGCTGAGGCCGGTGCCTTCGGCGCCGACGACGAGGCAGAGCGGTCCGTCGGCGGCGATCGTTTCGAGTCGATCGCTGCCCTCGGCGTCCAGACCGACGATCCAGACGCCCTGCTTCTTCAGGTCGTCGAGGCAGCGATTCAAGTTCGTCACCTCGGCGATGGCGATGTGCTCGATCGCGCCGGACGATGCCTTCTCGACACCCGGCGTCACGGCGACAGCGCGGTCACGGGGGATGATCACGCCGTGCGCGCCAACCGCCTCAGCGGTTCGAATCAACGTGCCAAAGTTCCGCGGGTCCTGAACGTGGTCGAGAGCGACGATGAGTGACGGCTCGTTTCGTTCCGCCGATACCGCAATGATGTCATCGATGCTCGCGTACTTGAACTCGACGACCTCGGCGATCACGTTTTGATGGTGATCCGTGTTGGCGATCCGATCCAGGGCTCGCCGCTCAAGAACCTGTACCTGAACGCGATCGGAGCGAGCGATTCGCTCGATGTCGGCAAGCGCCGCGTCGGTCGTCGGCGCGGCGCCGAACATCACCCGCCGGACTCCCCGCTGAGAGCGCAGCGCCTCGGTGACGACGCGACGGCCCCAGATTATGGGCATACGAGATTGCTGTTATGGAAAACTTGGGGGACGCCATCACCCTGGCCCTCTCCCACAGGGAGAGGGGACAGGAATCTGGCGCCTCGGCGAATAGTGGGCCGGTGCTGTGGCGTCGAGGTTATGCCGGACGCCACGTCGTCCCGTCCGGGCGGTCCTCGATCGCGAGGCCAAGCTCGGTCAGACGGTCGCGGATCGCGTCGGCCTGGCCGAAGTTCCTGGCGGCGCGCAGCTCGCGACGCACGGTGAGGAGCAGATCGACGAACGGCGCGGCGGCGAGTCCAGACTCGATCGATTCGGCACGGGTCAGTCGCAGGCCGAGGACGGCCGCGAGCTCGCGCAGCGTCTCCCGCGCCCCGGCGGCGGCGCCCAGATCGCCAGCTTCGCGCTGCCTATTGGCGTCCCGCGCGATGTCGAACAGCGCCGCGATCGCGCCCGGGGAATTGAAGTCGTCGTCCATTGAGACGATGAACACCTCACGAGCGCGGATGACGGGCGCGTCAGGGGCCGGTGTGGCATCTCTCTCCGGGCCGATCGCGGCCGCGGCGGCGAGTCGTTCGATCGCGCGTCTGGCCGCGCTCAGGGCCTCGTCGCTCAGACTGAGCGGTGCGCGGTAGTGCGACTGCAGGACGAAGAGCCGGACGGCCGGGCCACCGTGCGCAGCGAGCGCCTCAGGCAACGCGACCACGTTGCCGAGCGACTTCGACATCTTGGTGTCGTTGAACAAGATGAAGCCGTTGTGCATCCAGTACCGCACAAACGGCGTCTTGCCGGTGAACGCCTCGCTCTGGGCGATCTCATTCTCGTGGTGCGGAAACTGCAGATCCTGACCGCCACCGTGGATGTCGATCTGTTCGCCCAGGTAGCGCAGACCCATCGCCGAGCACTCGATGTGCCAACCCGGCCGCCCATCGCTCCACGGACTCGGCCAGGTCGGTTCGCCCGGCTTCGCCTTTTTCCAGAGCGCGAAGTCGGCCGGATTCTCCTTCCGCTCGTCGACCTCGACGCGCGCCCCGGCGATCAGGTCGTCGAGCGAGCGCCGGGTCAGCTTTCCGTAGTCGGCGGCACTCCGGACGCGAAAGTACACGTCGCCATCGACAGCGTAGGCGTGGCCGGTCGCGACGAGACCGGCGATCATCTCGAGGATCTTGTCCAGTTCGCCGGTCGCGCGCGGGTAGACGTAGGCGGGCATGACGTTCAGTTCGCGCAAGGCGTCGAAATACTCAGCGGTGTGCCGCGCGACGAGGTCGCGTGAATCGACGCCGAGCTCGCGCGATCGATCGATGATCTTGTCTTCGATGTCGGTGAAGTTCTGGACGTACCGAACGTCATAGCCGCGAAACACGAGGTATCGGCGGATGGTGTCGAAGACGACCGCCGACATCCCGTGCCCGAAGTGCGACGTCGCGTAGGGCGTGATACCGCAGACGTACATCGAGACGCGCGGCGGACTGATTGGCCGGAAGTCTTCCTTCTGGCCGGACATTGAGCTGTATACGCGAATGGGGGGCGGATTCACGTTCTCTCCTCGGCGTTCAAGTTGACGCGCAAGGCTTGGGCACCCGGCTGGCCGCCTCCGGCGTCGGCCAAATCCAGACGCCCTAGGGACAGAGCGCGGGGGCGGCAGAAGTGACGCCGACGCGGGACGCCCTCACCCTAGCCCTCTCCCAGAGGGAGGGGACGCCGTCGGATGCCAGAGGGAGAGGGGGTGTCGGAGCGAGTCGCGGACCGGGACACGCAGAGGATCCGCGCAGGACTGGCTCGGCAGGCGGGCGTCCTTCATGGCGATTTCTCGATTGTAGCGACCGCGATCGCGGCGATGCCCTCGCCACGTCCGATGAAGCCAATTCGTTCGTTCGTCGTCGCCTTGACCGAGACCGCGTCGACCTCGATTCCGAGCCGCGCGGCGATCGCCGACCGCATTTCGGGCGCCTGGGCGGCGATCCGGGGCCGCTCGGCCACGATCGTCAGATCGATGTTGCCGACCGTCCACTGTCGCTCGGCCAAGAGCCGAACGACGGCGTCGAGCAAGACGAGACTGCTGACGCCGCGCCAACGCTCGTCCGATGGCGGAAAGTGGTGCCCGAGGTCGCCGAGCGCGGCCGCGCCGAGGAGCGCGTCGCAGAGCGCGTGCAGCGCCACGTCGGCGTCGGAGTGTCCGTCGAGGCCGATGTCGCCGGGAAACGTGACGCCGCCGAGCACCATCGCCCGCCCCACCACGATCCGGTGGACGTCGTATCCGATACCGATGCGCATCACGTGGTGAGGAGCGCTCGCGCAATGAAGCGGCGCGACCGCCAGGCGTTCGGCGACGCAGCGTCGCGCATCACGTGGTGAGGAGCGCTCGCGCAATGAAACGGCGCGACCGCCAGGCGTTCGGCGACGCACCGATGCGCATCACGTGGTGAGCAGCGCCCGCGCAAGGACGAGATCGTCCGCGATCGTGATCTTCAGGTTGCGCCGCGATCCCGGAAAGACGCGCACCGGGTGCCCGATTCGCTCGACGAGCGCGGCGTCGTCGTTCGCGTCATCGCCGATGAAAGCGTGAGCACGGCGCAGAATCTCGATCTGAAATGCCTGCGGCGTCTGCGCGGCGAACAGTTCGGACCGGAGCGGCGTCTCCACGATCGTCCCGCCGCGGACGCGTTTGATCGTATCCGCGACCGGCAATCCCGGGATCGCCGCGCCGTGCTTGCGCGCCAGCGTCGTGGCGGTCGCGATCGTCGCCTCGTCCACGAGCGGCCTCGCCGCGTCATGCACGAGCACAACATCGACATCCAGACCGACCAGCGCCTCGATGCCGCGGCGCGTCGATTCCTGACGCGAGGCGCCCCCTTCGACGACGATGTGCGTCGTTCGGATGCCGAGGTCGGCGGCCAGCCTCCGAACGTCGATCATCATCTCGATGCGCGTGACGACGACGATCGTCGCGATGTGCGGCGTGGCGTCGAACGCGCGCAGCGAGTGTCCCAGCACGGGGATGCCACCGAGGTCGGCCCAAACCTTGTCGGGCGCGGCCGCGGCCATTCGCGTGCCGCGGCCAGCCGCCAGGAGGATCACGGCGGCTTCAGGCATCGGCCGCCTCAATCGGTTCGTCGGTGACGCCGTGTCCGCCGCGGGGCCAGGTCACCTGAATCGCCTCGCGCACCGTCGCGGCTGACAGGAGCCCGTCGGCGCGGCCACGCACGGCGCCCGAGCGCGGCACGACACAACGCGCGAAGCCGAGCCGACGTGCCTCGGCCAACCGGCGATCGATCTGACTGACGCGTCGCGCCTCACCGTTCAGGCCGATCTCGCCGATGACGGCGATGTCAGCCGGTATCGGCAGGCCGCGATAGCTCGACGCAATCGCCAGCGCGACGGCCATGTCCAGCGCTGGCTCGACAACCCGAATGCCGCCAGCGACGTTGACGTACACGTCCTGATTCCCGAGCGGAATGCCGACCCGGCGCTGGAGGACGGCGACGAGGAGCTGGAGTCGATTCGCATCGATGCCGTTCGCGGTCCGGCGCGGCATTCCGAGATTCGACGGCGCAGTCAGCGCCTGCACTTCGACCAAGATCGGCCGGGTGCCCTCCAGCGTTACGGCGATCGCCGAACCGTCGGCGTCACCAGCGCGTTCGGAGATGAATGCGGAGGAGGGATTCGCCACCTCGACCAACCCGTCGTCACGCATCTCGAACACGCCGATCTCGTCGGTCGAACCGTATCGATTCTTGATGCCGCGCAGGACGCGATAGGCGTTGAATCGCTCGCCTTCGAGGTGCAGGACGACGTCGACGATGTGTTCGAGGATGCGTGGACCCGCGATCGCGCCGTCTTTGGTGACGTGCCCCACGAGCATGACCGGGATTCCGGAGTCCTTGGCGAAGCGAAGCAGCGCCATCGCGCATTCGCGCACTTGCGTGACGCTGCCGGCTGGCGAATCGACGTCACCGAGCGTCATCGTCTGGATCGAATCGACGACCAGGAGTCGTGGCGCCGTGCCGCCGGCCTGCTCGATGATGGATTCCACCGAAGTTTCAGCCAGGATCAGCAAGCCGTCGGCGTCCAGGCCGAGGCGCCGGGCGCGCATCGCGATCTGCTCGGGCGATTCCTCGCCGCTGACGTACAAGACCGAACCGTCGCCGGCGATTCGGGCCGCCGCGATCAGCAGGAGTGTCGACTTCCCGATTCCGGGGTCGCCGCCGACCAACGCGATCGATCCGGGAACGATGCCACCGCCCAGGACGCGGTCGAACTCGCCGATGCCAGTCGTGACGCGTTCGGCGGTCGTGGTCGCGCCGAGTCGCGTGAGGGAGACAGGACGGGATCGACTCGTATTGCCGCCGCGACTCGCTCTGGCCGGCGGGCCGCTCTCGACGGTCTCGACCAGACTGTTCCACGCCTCACAGTGCGGGCAGCGGCCAAGCCAGCGCGGTGTTTGACCACCGCAGGTCTGGCACAGGAAGACCGAGCGCGGAGAGCGAGGCGGCATGCCAATTGATTATCGGCGCGGCCGCGAATTCGCGGCCGCGGGGGACGCCCTCATCCTGACCTTCTCCCAAGGGGAGAAGGGAAAGGGAGAAGGGGACGCCACGCCCCCATCCGGCGGGTGTATCAGGCTGGAGTTGGCTCCGGTACGGGCTCGACAAGGACGGGCGTCTCCTCGACGACCGGGCCGGGCCGACCTTCGAGTTCGAGCTTGCCGTCGCGAACGACGACCGCCACGATCTGTCCGGTCTCGAACCGTCCCTCCAGGAGCGCCTCGGACAACGGATCTTCCAACAGGCTCGTGATCGCGCGTCGTAGCGGTCGCGCGCCATACTGCTGGTCCCAGCCCTTCTCGGCCAGGAAGTCCTTGGCTTCCTCGCCGAGTTCGAGCTTTAGCCCCTGTTCGCCGAGCTGAAGGTGGATGCGGCGCAGTTCGATTTCGACGATCTGCCGAATCTGTTCCTTCTGTAGCTGGTGGAACACCATCACGCCGTCAATGCGGTTCAGGAACTCCGGTCGGAACGTCTTCTTGAGTTCTGTCAGAACCTTGTCCTTCATCGACTCATAGGCGCTCTCAGCCGACCGCTTGTCGTCGACGTGGATGTTGAAGCCAAGCGTCGTGTCGCGCTTGAGCATCTCGGCGCCAACGTTCGAAGTCATGATGAGAATCGTGTTGCGGAAGTCGACTCGCCGGCCCTTGGCGTCGGTCAGCCGACCATCCTCCATGATCTGGAGGAGCATGTTGAAGACTTCGGGATGGGCCTTCTCGATCTCATCGAACAGCACGACCGAGTAACTCTTACGCCGGACGGCCTCAGTGAGCTGTCCACCCTCTTCGTACCCGATGTATCCGGGCGGCGCGCCGACGAGGCGGGCGACCGAATGCCGTTCCATGAACTCGGACATGTCGATCTTGATCATCGCGTCTTCCGAGCCGAACAGGAACTCGGCGAGTGCGCGCGCCAGATGCGACTTACCGACACCGGTCGGGCCGAGGAAGATGAACGACCCGATCGGACGCTTCGGATCCTTCATTCCGGCCCGAGATCGGCGCACCGCCTTGGCGATCGCCTTGATCGGCTCGTCCTGCCCGACGATCTTCTTGTGGAGGGCCTCCTCCATCTGGAGGAGCTTGGCCGACTCCTCGCGCGCGATCCGCTTCACCGGGATGCCAGTCCACATCGCGACGATCTCGGCGATGTTCTCCTCGGTCACCTTTGGCTTCTCGACTACGACGGCGTCCTCACCGCCAGCGCCTGGCTCGATGGGCTGGCCGGTTTCGAGTTTCTCGATCTTCTCGCGCAGCTTCACCTCGCGATCGCGAAGCTCGGCCGCCAACTCATACTGCTGGGCGCCGATCGCGGCTTCCTTCTCACGTTGAACCGCTTCGAGACCGCGCATCGCCTCTTTCAGGCTCGGCGGCGTCGTCGAGCGCTGTAACCGGACACGGCTCGATGCCTCATCGACGAGGTCGATCGCCTTGTCGGGTAGGAACCGATCCGGGATGTAGCGCGCCGCCAGCTCAGCGGCGGCCTTCAATGCCTCATCGGTGATTTCGAGCTTGTGATGGGCCTCGTACCGATCCTTGATCCCGCGGAGGATCTCGATCGTCTCTTCGACGCTCGGCTCGTCGACCTGAACGGGCTGGAAGCGTCGCTCGAGCGCGGCGTCCTTCTCGATGTACTTACGGTACTCGTCGAGAGTGGTCGCGCCGATGGTCTGCAACTCGCCACGGGCGAGTGACGGCTTCAGGATGTTCGCCGCGTCGACCGCGCCCTCGGCCGCGCCGGCGCCGACGAGAGTGTGCAACTCGTCGACGAACAGGACGCAGTTCCCAGCGGTCTTGATCTCTTCGACGATCTTCTTGAGGCGTTCCTCGAACTCACCACGGTATTTGGTGCCGGCGACCAGCGAGCCGACGTCGAGCGTCAGGATGCGCTTTCCCTGGAGTGTCTCGGGGATGTCGCCCGAGACGATCTTCTGCGCCAGGCCTTCCACGATTGCCGACTTGCCAACGCCCGGCTCGCCGATGAGCGCTGGATTGTTCTTGGTTCGTCGCGAGAGTATCTGGATGACGCGCTCGATTTCCTTCTGTCGGCCGATGCACGGATCGAGCTTTCCCGCCCGGGCGGCGGCCGTCAGGTCGATGCCCATCTGGTCGATCGTCGGCGTCCGGCTCGATTGGCGAGCCTCGTGCTGCGTGTAGCTCGACGACTGCGACAGCACGTGAATGACCTGAGCCCGCACGCGGTCGAGTGAGACGCCGAGGCTCTCAAGCACGCCCGCGGCGATACCCTCGCCCTCACGGACGAGCCCGAGCAAGAGATGCTCCGTGCCGATGTACTGATGGTTCAAGCGGCGGGCTTCATCGACCGCCAATTCGATGACCTTCTTGGCGCGCGGTGTCAGGCCAATTTCACCCATCACCATCCGATCGCCACGACCGATGATGAACTCGACGGCCGAGCGAACCTTGTTCAGCTCGACGCCCATGTTCGCGAGAACTTTCGCCGCGACGCCCTCGCCCTCGCGGACGAGGCCGAGCAAGAGATGCTCGGTGCCAATGTAATTGTGGTTGAAGCGCTGCGCTTCTTCCTGGGCCAGGGTCAAGACTTTGCGTGCGCGTTCGGTAAACTTGTCGAATCGATCTGCCATTCGGGGGCCCCCTATAGCCGGCGCACTGACCCGATTATACTGGCCGTCTTTTTGGCGTCACCACCTAGCCGGACGATCAGGGGACAATGCCTAACGCGATCCTGAGGATTCGTCGTCCAGTGGCGGCATTGTCCAGTTACCCAGCAGCTCTCCGATGGTCGTGCCATTGCCACCAACGTATCCGCCGATCGACGGCGCGTCTTGGTCGTCCGGGGGAACGCCGCGCAGACTCAGCCCGAGGCGGCGGCGCTCCGGTTCGATACGAAGAATGCGCATTCGGCGCCGTTCGCCCTCGGTGACAGCCTGGCGCGGGTTGTTGATGCGCTCTTCGGTCATCTCGCTGATATGGATCAGTCCCTCGATGCCGTCGTCCAACTGCGCGAACGCACCGAACGCGGTGAGCCGGCTGATCGTCCCGGTCACGATGTCGCCCGGAGCGTGCATCTGCGCCGCAAGGGTCCACGGTTCCGGCTGCGCCCGGCGCATCGAGAGGCTGATTTTCTGCCGTTCGCGATCGATACCGAGGATTACGACGTCGACTTCGTCACCGACCGAGACGACGTCGCTCGGCTTGCCGACGCGCTGCCACGACATCTCGGAGAGATGAACCAGGCCATCGGCTCCCCCGACGTCCACGAACGCGCCGAAATCGGTCAGCGATGTGACTTTGCCGCGGCGGGTCTCGCCTTCGTTCAGGGTTGCCAGAATCTCGCTTCGGCGGGCGGCGCGCAATTCGGCCGATGCAAGTCGCTCCGAGAGCACGAGGCGACCCCGGCGGGGCTGAACCTCGACAACCTTGACCGCAATTCGTTGCCCGATCAACGGCTTCAGTCGCTCTTCGATCGATTCCTCGGCGCCGCCGGCCCGGACGCTCGCGATTTGCGATACGGGCACGAACCCTCGAATGCCCTCGGCCATCACCACGAGGCCACCACGGTTTATCTCGGTCACAGGGACGTTGAGGATCGTGCCCTCCCGGGCACTGATCTCCATGCGCCGCCAGGCCCGTTCCTCCTGACCGCGCTGCAGCGACAGAAGGACGCGTCCCTCCGGATTCTCGCCCGTCAGCACGTATGCGAGCACCGACTCGCCGATCTTGGGTGGATTCTCGCCGCCGAGGAGAGCCGCCAACTCGCTAGCGGCAACATCGCCCTCGATCTTCGTGCCAATATCAATCAGGATGCCGTCTCGGTCGATCGATGTAATCGTTCCCTCGACGATATCGCCCTTGCGCGGGCCGCGGCGCGTCGGGTCGGCCGATGAAAGGCGCTCGGCATCCATCTGTTCGATGATCTCCCGCATGGACATTGCCTCATAGGCATCGTGAGGGCGTTCCATGCAGTCGTCTCCCCGGAAGAGCTATTGACAGCTCGGATTATACGGACGCGCGGGCGGGTGGCGTTTCAGTGATTCGGAGCGACATCGCCCGGGCCTCGGCCGTGCTCATGCTGGGAAATCTGGCCAGTCGAGTCCTTGGCGTGGCGCGCGAGGCGACGGTCGTCGGTATGTTCGGGCTGTCGGCTGCTTCGTCGGCCTTCGTGACGGCGGCCACCGTGCCAACGATGGTGTACGACCTGGTCATCGGCGGTGCGATCAGCGCCGCAATGGTGCCGCTATTGGCGGCTCGCGCCGACCAGCCCGACACACAACGCCGAGTCGCCTCGGGTCTCCTCGGACTGACACTACTCGTCGTCGGCGCCCTGGCGGTCGCTGGATTCCTCGCCGCGGAGCCGATCGCGCGCGTACTCGGCACCCCGGTCGGGACGCCAACGTTCGATCTGACCGTGTCTCTCATTCGGATCGTCATTCCGAGCGTGCTTTTCCTCGGCGCGGCGGCGATCTACCAGGCGCTCCTTCAGGCTCGCGGCGTATTCCGATACACCGCGCTGAGCGGCGGGGCGTTCAACGCCGGAATCGTCGTCGTCGGAGTCACGCTCGGCGCAACGCTCGGTCCGATCGCGCTGGCAATCGGGTTGCTCGTCGGCGCGGCGGCGCAGTCGGTCGTGCAGGCGTGGCCGCTACGCGGAAATCTCCTGGTGCCGCGATGGCCGTTCGGCGATCCGGATGTCGGGAAGGTGGCGCGGCTGTACGCGCCGGTGGCGGTCGGTCTGGTGTTCAGTCAGGCCGGCATCATCCTCGATCGTTACCTGGCCTGGTCGACCGGCGCGGAGAGCATCGCGCTCATGCGCTCGGCGACCACGATCGTGCAGTTGCCGCTCGGATTGGTCGGCACCGCTCTGGCCGTCGCGGTGCTTCCGTCGCTGGCGCGCTCGATCGACGATCGCGAGCGGTTCGACGAGACACTCGGATTCGGCGTGCGGCTGGCGATCTTGACGATGGCGCCGGCAACCGTGGGACTGATCGTCTTGCGGGATCCCCTCGCCCGATTCCTGTTCGAGCGCGGAGCTTTCGGTCCCGACGACTCGCGCGCCGTGGCCGAGGCGTTCCTCTGGTATGCGCCTCAGATCCCGTTCTGGGCGGTCGATCAACTGCTGATCGCCGCGTACTACGCGCGGCAACGCACCGTTACGCCAATGCTGGTCGGAGTCGCCGGCACAATCCTGTTTGCGGTGCTGGCCCTCGTGCTCTATCGGCCGTTCGGTGTGTTCGGATTGATCGTCTCGAACACGGTTCAGAACTCGGTTCACTGCCTCGTGATGTACGCGCTGCTGTGGCGCGACGGACACAGCCCTGGTCGCCAACGACTGGCCGGCGCGATCGCGCGCGCGATCGCGGCGTCGATTGGCGCGGCGGCGGTCGTGGCGCTTGCCTTCTCGATCGCCCCGGCCCCGCCGGATTGGTGGCCGAACGCGCTCTGGCTCGCCGTCGTCGGAACCGGAGCGGTCGTGGCGGCTGGCTCGATTCTGATCGCTCTTCGGACACCCGATCTGGCCGGGCTGACCAGTCGCGGCGCTCGTCTGTTTCAGCGATGACGCGCGATTTCGATCTCGCGTCGTACGACTACGACCTGCCACCGGACCTGATCGCGCAGACGCCGATCGAGCCGCGCGATGCGTCGCGCCTGATGCAGATCGATCGCGCCGCGAATGCAATCTCGCACCACTCGACACGCGACCTGCCGACGCTCTTGCGTCCCGGCGATCTCCTGGTGGTCAACCGAACGCGGGTGATTCCGGCGCGCGTCCGTGGGCATCGATTGCCCGGCGGTGGCGCAACCGAGATCCTCCTGCTTCGGCGGATCGACGATGCGGCGTGGGAAACGCTGGCGCGCCCCGGCAAGCGGTTGGCAATCGGCACGCGGGTCGGATTCGGCGATCGCGAGGTGTACGCCGAAATCGTCGATCGGACGCCGGCCGGCGGAAGGGTCGTTCGTTTCATTTGCGAGGATGGTTCACCGGTGTCTCGCGCGCGCTTCGACGACTGGATCGCGCGCGTCGGCGAGACGCCGCTGCCCCCGTACATTCGCGAGCGGCTCGATGACCCCGAGCGGTACCAGACGGTCTTCGCGACCGACCCGGGGTCGGCGGCGGCGCCGACGGCTGGCCTGCACTTCACGCCTGAGCTTCTCTTTCGCCTGCGCGACCGCGGCATCCATATTGCGCGTGTTCGTCTGAACATCGGCCTCGACACGTTTCGTCCCGTCGAGGCCGACGATATTCGCGCGCACGCGATTCACAGCGAGGAGTTCGAGGTACCAGAGGAGACGGCGGCCGCGATCGGTCGCGCCAAGTCAGGCGGTCGGCGGGTGATCGCCGTCGGCACGACAGTCGCGCGAACGCTCGAATCGTCCCGTGGCGAGGCGGCGCGCGGCGACACGCGCCTCTTCATCTACCCCGGGCATCAGTTCGCAGTCATCGACGCGTTGATCACGAACTTTCACATGCCGAAGTCGTCGCTCCTGATGCTCGCGAGCGCGTTCGCCGGACGGGAGCTGATCGGGCGAGCCTACGCGACTGCGATCGCCGAGCAGTATCGGTTCTTCAGCTTCGGCGACGCGATGCTGATCGAGTGATGGAGATGTGACGCCCTCACCCCAACCCTCTCCCAGAGGGAGAGGGGACGAAGAGAACAGCGGACGGTGGCACCGATCGGGCGCGTCTTACCGCGCAGTGAGTGAGGACCTTCCCCGACTAGAAGCCGTGGTGGCCGGCGACGTCCGGCGTGTCGAACCACCGCGTGATGACGACCTTCTTCTCGGTGAAGAAATCGACCGCGTCCCGACCCTGGCCGTGGAGCGTACCGAAGAACGATCCCTTGGCGCCCGAGAACGGGAAGAATGCCATCGGCGCGGCGACGCCGACGTTGATGCCGATGTTGCCGGTCGGCACGCGGTAGCGAAACTCGCGTGCCGCCGCGCCCGACTCGGTGAAGATCGACGCCGCGTTGCCGTATGGCGAAGCCTCGATCAGCGCGATCGCGTCGCGAAGCGAGTCGACGTGGATGACCGACAGGACCGGGCCGAAGATCTCATCTCGAGCGAGCTCCATGTCCGGCCTCACGTTCTCGAAGATCGTCGGCCCGACGAAGCAACCCGGCCCGGCGGCCGCTGGCACGGTTCGGCCATCGACGCTCAGCGTGGCGCCGGCCGCGATGCCGCGCTCGATGTAGCCGGTGATCCGGCTCTTCGCCCGCGCGGAAATGACCGGTCCCATCTCGCTGGTCGGCTCGATGCCGTCGCCGACGCGCAGGGCGCGGACCGCTTCGCGGAGCGGCGGCATGACGCGTTCCCGGGCGCGACCGACCGTCATGAGAATTGAGTTCGCCAGGCAGCGCTGCCCAGCCGCGCCGAAGGCCGATCCAATGATGTTCTGAACGGTCTTCTCGACGTTCGCGTCTGGCATGACGACGAGGACGTTCTTGGCGCCGCCCTGCGCCTGAACGCGCTTGCCGCGTTCGGCGCCGCGCGTGTAGACAGCCTGCGCGACCGCCGACGAACCGACGAACGAGATGCCGCGCACCAACGGATGGTCGATCAGCGCCTCGACCGTCTCTCGCCCGCCGTTGACGACATTGAAGACGCCGGGTGGCAATCCGATGTCGTCGACCAGTTCAGCCACGAATCGCATCGAAAGTGGAACCTGTTCGGATGGCTTGACGATGTAGGTGTTGCCGCAGGCGACCGCATAGGGCCAGAACCAGAACGGCACCATCGCCGGAAAGTTGAAGGGGCAGATCGCGGCGAACACTCCGAGCGGCTGGCGAATGACTTCCTCGTCGATGCCGGTTGCGGCACCGTCTTCGAGGCCGTATCCCATCATCATGGTCGGAATGCCGGCGGCCGTCTCGACGTTCTCGATCGCGCGGCGAACCTCGCCGCGCGCGTCCTCCAGAGTCTTGCCGTGCTCGCGCGTGATGGTCCGAGCCAGTTCGTCATAGCGGCGTTCCATCCGCTCCTTCAGCACAAACATGTACCGCGCACGAATGACCGGGGCCGTGTTCCGCCAGGCTGGAAAGGCAGCGTGCGCTCGCTCGACGGCGCGACCGACTCCGACCGCGCTGGCCAGCGAGACACGTGTCAACGTCTCACCGGTGGCCGGATTGACGATTGGGAGGTCGCCGGCCGCGTCGAGATCGACCCATTCGCCACCAACGTAGTGACGCGGCGCGGTCACCTTCCCTGTGTTCTCGGACATCGTCGCTTCTCCCTCGCCTTTCGGCAGCTCGCCTCGACGCCGCGTCAGATCGCCAGCCAGCCGCCGTCCACGACCACGGTCGTTCCGGTGACGAGGCTGGATGCGTCCGAGGCCAGGAACAGGGCGACGCCTTTGAAGTCCTCCGGTTCGCCAAGCCGCTTGACCACCGAACGCTCGATCACGCGTTGCTGCGCGGCGATCGCGGTCGGATCCTGTGACTTCCACCAGCCGTCGCGAAGACCGGTCCGCGTGAAGGTCGGTGCGATCGCATTCACCTGGATGTTATGTGGCGCAAGCTCGACCGCCAGTGAACGCGTGAGATTGACGACGCCGGCTTTGGCCGACGCGTAGGCGCGAGCCATGCCGCCATCTTGCGACGCGACGAAGCCGATGATCGACGCGGTCGAGATGATCTTGCCGGAGCCGCGCGGGATCATGATCTTCGCCGCCTCGCGGGCGGTCAAGAACACACTCGTCAGATCGAGGTCGATCACGCGCTGCCACGTCGCCCGTGTCGCCTCGATCAGCGGCTCGCGTTTCTCGGCGATTCCGGCGTTCGCGAAGACGATGTCGAGGCGCCCGAATTCGGTCGCGACGCGCGCGGTCATATCGACGATCAGTTTCTCGTCGCCGACATCAACGTGGATCGCGATGGCGCGCCGCCCGAGCGAGCGAATGTACGCGACAGTTTCTTCGGCCGCGGCCACGTTCAGATCGGCGCAAGCGACATCGGCGCCGGCCTCCGCGATCGCCTCGGCGTAGGCGCGACCGAGACCGGATCCGGCGCCGGTGATGAGGCCAACGCGGCCGTCAAGACGGAAGAGATCTGGTGCGCGCACGACACGATTATACGGTTGCGCATTCGGCGCGGCCTGGCGTTTCGCCGCGCCATTTGACCATAAGAAGGGGCGCCAGTAGAGTCGGGCTATGTGGCGCGCCGCGGTCGTAATCGCGATTGCGTTTTCCGCGTGCGGGCGTGGGGACTCTGGACGGACGGCGTCCGATGCGGGCACCGTACCGGCGCGCGAGACGCCGACCGCGGCTGCTTCGTCTGGTCCGAACGCGCCCCGGATTGACCCGACGCGTGTGTCGATTGTCGAGCGGGCGACGACGACGGGCGCGGCAACTCCGACACAAGCGAGCGCGCCAACGTCGTCGCCGGCCACCCGCGCGTCAACGCCGACCGATCGGGCCTCGACCGCTTTCCTCGAACTCGAACGGGCGCTCGATCGCGGCGACCTTGCCGGGGCGACCCTGGCCCTTGGTCAGCCCCTCCCGCCCGAACTGGCCGATCTCGCGGCGCTGCGCCGCGCGGAGATCGCGATCGCGCGCGACGACAACGAAACGGCTCGGGCTCGACTGAGGTCCGATGACCTGATGAAATCAGGCAATCGCGTGATCTTGATCCGCGCGGCTGAAGCCGCCGAAGCCGTTGGCTCTTGGGATCGTGCGTCAGCGTTCTGGTCGCGGGCAACGGATCTGCCGACCTGGCGCGCCGAGAAGCGCCGGACTGGCCAGCGCGCCGCGATCGCGTTGGCGAAGTCAGGCGCCTCGGCGAAGGCCGTCCAGGCGCTCGCCGCAATTGGAACTGTCGATCGGCGCGATCCAGCGGTCGGCCGGTTTCTGGCCGACGTGCGCGGTGATGGACAGTTGGACGGCTATCACCGCGCTTTGGCCGCTCAGATGATGGGCGCGCTCGATGACGCGCGCTCCCTCCTGCGCGCGTTCCTGGCCGGGTCTCCCGGTGGCGCGTCGGCTGACGCGGCGACGGTGCTCATGCGCCGACTCTCGGCAGGGACGCCGGCGCCGACGACCTGGGATGAGGCAGTCAAGGCGAACACGGCTGAGGCGTACGCCGCGTTTCGGCAGTCCGAGCCGCGAAACCCGCGGGCAATCGAGGCGGCATTCCGTGAAGGGCTTGCCCTGTTTCGACGGGGTGATGTTCGCCTCGCCCGCGATCGTTGGCGGGAGGCGGCCAACGCCGATGCCGCCAGCCGGGCTCGATTTCTCTACTGGATGGCTCGGAGCAGTGAGGCGATCGGTGATGTGGATGGTGCGCGGGCGAGTCTCGTCGACGCGGGTCGGCAGACTCCAACGACGTACTACGTGGCGCGAGCGCAGGATCGCCTGGCCGGGCAGATGAACTGGCCCGACGGCGGAGCGCGAATTCCGTCCGCCTTGATCGGTCCGACCGAAATCGAGGAGACGCGGCGCTGGATCGACTCCTGGTATCGAGGTGCGCCGCCGTCAGCCGACACGGCGATCGCTCGCGCGTCGCGGTTCCTGGATGCTGACATCCGCCTCATTGCCGGCGCGGAGCTGGACGCCGCGATCGAATCAACGGAGGACCCGCGATCCATCCTGGCGGCCGGTCTCCTGGCATCCGAACGCAACCTTCCGCACTCTGCCGCCCGCGCCGGAATCCGGCTTGCTCGGCTGTCGCCCGCGCGGGTCCCGCTCGATTCTCCGCGCGCCGTTACGCGGCTGGCGTACCCGATCGCGTTCGACGGAGCCGTCGGCGAAGAAGCCTTCCGCAACGACCTCGGCCCGCTCCTACTCCTTGCCATGATCCGGCAGGAGAGCCTGTTCGACCCTCGCGCGGTCTCCATGAGCGACGCGCGCGGCCTGACCCAGGTGATTCCCTCGACCGGCGTCGAGATTGCGCGTTCGTTGAATCGCGGCGGATTCACGGCCGATGACCTGTACGACGTGTCGACGAGTATCGCCTTCGGCGCGCGCTACATCGCGGTGCAGCGTCGCGCGTTCGGTGAGGACGTGTTTCGGGCCCTGGCGGCGTACAACGCCGGTGGAGGCGCCGTCCGGCGGTGGGGCGATCCGACGACCGACCCCGATCTGTTCGTCGAATCGATCCCCGTCGACGAGACAAAGACCTACGTGCAGCAGATCTACCTGCACCATTTCGCGTACCGACGGTTGGCCGCCGGATAGCGTTTCCCCGGACGCCCGGATCGCATCGGGACGCCTACCATTTTCCAGTGGAACGTGGGCGTGCCGATCGGGCCAAACGCAATGTTGCGCTCACGTCCGTTGGCGCGGCGATCTTCCTGACCGGTATCAAGCTGGCGGTTGGCGTTGGCAGTGGCTCGCTCGGACTGCTGGCCGAAGCGGCCCAGTCCGGGGTGGACTTCGTGGCCGCGACATTGACGTTTCTGGCGATCCGCATCTCGTCGCGCGAGGCCGATGCCACGCATCAGTTCGGACACGCGCGCTTCGAGAACGTCTCGGCACTGTTCCAGACCGGTCTGCTTCTGGCCACCTGCGCCTGGATCGCGTGGCAGGCGGTCAGTCGCCTCGTTTCGGGTGGGCATCACGTCGATCCGTCGATCTGGACGTTCGCGGTGCTGGTCCTGTCGATCACGGTCGACTGGTGGCGATCGCGCGCGCTATCGCGCGCGGCGCGAGCTCACGGCAGCCAGGCACTCGAGGCGGACGCACTGCACTTCTCGGCCGACATCTGGTCCTCGTTGGTCGTGCTGGTGGGACTGGCACTCGTCTGGCTGGGCGATCGGCTCGGCACGGCCCCGATCCTTGCCTCGGCCGATTCACTGGCCGCGTTGGTGGTGGCCGCGATCGTCGCGGTGGTGACGGCGCGTCTCGGCTGGTCGGCGGTTCAGGCACTGGTTGATGCCGCGCCGGCGGGATTGAGCGAGGAGGTTGCCGACATCGCACGATCGATCCCCGGCGTGGAGAATGTGTCTCGCGTGCGGGCACGTCGACTCGGCGCCTGGGCGTTTTTTGATCTCCACATCGCGGCGCCCCGTACGATCGCCTTCACGCAAGCCCACGCGGTTGCCGACCAGGTCGAGGACGCAATCAAGGCCCGATTCGGCGACGCCGACATCGTGGTCCACGTCGAGCCCGCGCCGTCGCCGCGCGAGACCACAACCGATCGTGTTCACCTCGCGGCCCGGCAGCGCGGCTTGCGAGTACACGACGTGCGGGTCCGCGAGATCGCGGAGGGGATCGAGGTCGATCTCCACGTCGAACTCGATCCAGCGCTGCCGCTGGCCCGCGCCCACGCTATCGCGTCTGAACTCGAGGATGCGATTCGTGCCGTCGATCGGGACGTTCACGCGGTCAACACGCATCTCGAAGCGCCAATCCCGGGCGTTCAGGCCCGAATCGACATAACGTATGAGCGGCCTGAGTTCGTGGAGGTCGTCCGCGCAATCGCCGATAGAGTCGTCGGCGCGGGTGCGACGCACAGTATTCGCGTGTTCGTGTCGGGCGCGGAGCGCGATGTCGTGCTGCATGTGGCGCTGGATTCGACCATCGGCGTCGAAGACGCGCACCTGATCTCGGCGCGGATCGAGCGCGCTCTGCGGGCCGAGGTGCCGCTGGTCGGATCAATCCTGATCCACGCGGAACCGGAGGCGTGACCCGCGCCACGGACCGACGGATCGGTCTTCTGTTCGTCGCGCCAGCGGTGATCGGCCTGGTGGCATTCGTCGGCATTCCGGCGGCGGCGACGGCCGTGCTGTCGCTCTTCCAGTGGGACGTTCTGACGCCGCCGCGATACCTCGGGCTGGCGAACTACTCGCGATTGCTCACCGATAGTGAATTCGGTCAGGTGATGCGGACGACCCTCGTTTTCGTTGGCGCGACGGTCGTCCCCGGCGTTGCGCTCGCGCTCGCCCTGGGCATGGCCGTGGTCGGACCGGAACCGATTCCACGCGTCGCGCGCGTTGCGCTGCTGGTGCCCGTGTGCGCCTCGTCAATTGGCGTCAGTCTGATCTGGCGAACGGTCCTAAATACGGATTTTGGACCCCTGAACGCGATGCTGTCCGTCGTTGGGATATCGGCGATTCCATGGCTTTCCGACGGCTTCTGGTCGATGGTCGCGATGGCCGGAGTCGCGATCTGGAAGGGGATTGGGTACGACGTCGCCATCGTCGTCGCGGGTCTGCGTCTGATGCCGTCACACGTCTTCGAAGCGGCCGCGCTCGACGGTGCTTCGGCGTGGCAGCGGGTACGGCACGTTGCCTTGCCGCTGATGACGCCGACGATCGTGTTTCTGACCGTGATCGGGATGGTGCGCAGCGCGCATTCGTTCGACATCGCGTTCGCCCTGACTGGCGGCGGTCCGGCTCGGGCCACGACGACCGCGCCGCTGCTCATCTACCAGCGCGCGTTCCAGTTCTTTGACATGGGGTACGCGGCGGCGATGGCCTGGGTCCTGCTGCTGGCGATCGCGCTCGTACTGATCGCCCGACCTCGATCGGTCGCGCTGGACCTGTGAAGCGCGCCGCGTCCGTCGCCGCGATGGTTGGCGGCGTGCTCGCGGTCGCGCCATTCGTCTGGATGGCGCTGGCGAGCGTATCGCGGCAGGAGGACCTGCTGGCGTTCCCGCCACGTGTGTTCACGCTCGAACCTCGTTGGTCGAACTACACGGAGATCGGGAAGTACCTGCCGGTTGGCACGCTCGCCGCGAACTCCGCCTTCGTCGCGGTCGCGATCACAGCGATCGAGGTGTCGGTCGGCGCCATCGCGGCCTTCGCATTCGCCCGCCTGCGCTTCCCGGCGCGCGAAACGATCTTCCGCCTCTTCGTCGTGACGCTGCTTCTACCCGGGCAGGTCACGATCATTCCGAACTTCGTGCTGTTGCGATTGTTCGGCTGGTTGGACTCATACGTCGGCTTGATCGTGCCGCCGGCGTTCGCGGCGTTTGCCGTCTTCTACCTGCGCCAGCAGTTTCTGTCGATGCCGGCGGATATCGAGTCGGCGGCGCGGGCCGACGGCTGCGGCTGGTTTGGCGTCCTGGCTCGGATTACCGTGCCAATCCACGCGCCGGCCATCGCGACGATCGCCGTACTGACGTTCATTGCCCAGTGGAATGCGTTCCTCTGGCCGCTCATCATCGCTCGATCGGAGTCGCTCTGGACGATCACGATTGGGCTCCGGCATCTCGTCGATATCGTGGGGACTCGCTACGAGATTCTCATGGCGGCGACATCCATCGCGGCGCTCCCGCCGATCGCGCTGTACCTCGTTGCTCGTCGGTTCATCGGCACCGATATCACGTCGAGCGCTCTGAGATAATTCGGCGATGCGACTTGTTATTGTCGAGAGTCCGAAGAAGGCTCGAACACTCGCCGGATTCCTCGGTCGCGACTATCGCGTCGAAGCATCGTTCGGGCACGTTCGCGACCTACCACCGAAGCGCCTCGGGATCGACATCGGCGACAACTTCGCGGCGGAGTGGCTTCCGGTACCCCGCGCCGCCGCTAGGATCACGGCCCTGCGGCGCGACGTGCGACAGGCCGAGCGCGTCATCCTGGCGACGGACCCAGATCGCGAGGGTGAGGCGATCGCCTGGCATCTGGCCGAGAGCCTCGGGCTGCGATCGGCCGAGCGCGTCACGTTCCACGCGATTACGGCGCGGGCGGTGACCGAGGCTTTCAAGTCACCGCGAGCGCTCGACACTCGTCTGGTCGAAGCACAGCAGGCTCGACGGGTGCTCGATCGGTTGGTCGGCTACCAGGTCTCGCCGTTGCTGTGGAAGAAAATCGCCCGTGGCACATCGGCGGGTCGGGTTCAATCGGTGGCTCTGCGTCTGATCGTCGATCGCGAGCGGGAGATCGAGGCCTTTCGGCCGGAGCCGTACTGGACCATCGACGTGACGCTGCGCACACGCGACGACCGCCCGCACTCTCCCTTCGTCGCGCGCGTCACCCGCGTCGGACCGGACGAGGCGCCGCTCCGGGCCGCGGACGCGACGGAAGGCGCCGTCGCCGATCTGAAAGGCGCGGCCTACGCGGTCGAGAGCGTCGACGAGACGACCGCCGAACGCTCTCCACCACCGCCGTATACGACCAGCTCGCTCCAACAGGTCGCGTCGCATCGCTTGAGATGGTCCGGCAAGAAGACGATGAGCGTCGCGCAGAGCCTCTACGAGGCCGGGTTGATCACCTACCACCGCACCGACGCGGTGCGTGTCGAGCCCGAAGCGGTCGCGGCGGCCCGGGCCACGATCGCGGAACGGTTCGGTCAGCGCTACCTGGCGGCGTCACCGCGACAGTACGCGACGCGCGGCACGCACGCTCAGGAAGCGCACGAGGCGATCCGCCCGACTGACCCTGGAAGCGCGCCCGACGCGCAATCGCGTCTCGCGGCCGACGACCGCGCTCTGTACCAGGTCATCTGGCAGCGTTTCATCGCCAGCCAGATGGCGGCCTCGCGACACGATCAGCGGACGCTCGCGATCGCGGCGCGCGGGACGGAGCTCTACGCGTTGAAGGCGACGGCTTCACGCCTGGCGTTCGACGGCTACCTTCGCGTCTACGGGGTGGGCGCGGACGACGAGTCCGCCGGCTCGTCGGGTCGTCGTTCGCGCGGTCGTGGCGCCAAGGCCGGCAGTCCGAGCGATCGAAACGATCCGGGAGACGAGATCGACGATGGCGACGCGCCGATGCCAACCAACGAATGGCTGCCCGACGTATCGGCCGGTGAACCGCTCGATCGAGTCCGCGTCACCTCGGATCGACATGAAACGCGTCCACCGCCGAGATTCAGCGAGCCGGCCCTGATTCGCGCGCTCGAGCGCGCCGGTGTCGGGCGTCCTTCGACCTATGCGTCAATCGTCGCGACGTTAGAGGATCGCGCCTACGTCGCGCGCGAGAATCGCGTCTTCGTACCGACTGGACTGGGGCGATCGGTCTGCGACTTCGTGGTTGCCTTCTTTCCGACCGTCGCGGATATCGGCTTCACGGTCGAGATGGAGCAGGGACTGGACGCGATCGCGCGCGGCGAAGCCAGCCAACTGTCGATCCTCAACGCTTTCTATCGCCCGTTCCGTCAGGCGCTTGACATCGCCGCACGCGCGGCCGTGAGCTTCACGCCGACTGATGGGCCAGCCGTTGGCGTCAGATCGGAAGCCCCGCCGCCGGTGACGCCGAAGCGGCGGCGTGCGCCGCGGGTTCCGCCGCCCGATCCGCTGACGCGCCGATCGATCCCGCGCGGCAGCGGCCGGCCCGAACCCGAGGCCGTCCGTC
This sequence comes from Chloroflexota bacterium, assembly GCA_004297775.1. Taxonomy (GTDB): domain Bacteria; phylum Chloroflexota; class UBA6077; order FW602-bin22; family FW602-bin22; genus FW602-bin22. The sequence continues at coordinate 37,988 of SCUE01000031.1, forward strand.
CGGTCGGTGAAGCCTGCCCGCTCTGCGGCAGTCCAATGACCGAGCGACGAGGGCCGTTTTCACGGTTCCTCGGGTGTACCGGATTTCCGCGATGTCGCGGCACGATCAGCCTGGACGAGCCGGCCGAACCGCCGACAGCCAAGCCCGCGGCGCGAAAACGTCGCGTGGCGCCGCGCGCCGGCGGGACGCGAACTCGCGCGCGCACGACGACGCGGCCGCGCAAAGCGAAACCGTAGGATCGCCGCCGGCAGTGGCCGACCCGGCTACAAGGTCAGCGTCGCCTCGTCACCATGGGCGGGAATTCGCACGTCCCACCCGAACCGCTCGCGCACGATCTCCGCGAACACGCGACGCGGTTCGTCCTCGCCGTGAGTCAGGAAAAGCGCCCGCGGCGGCTTGGTGAATCCGCCGAGCCACCGCAACAGTTCGGATTGATCGGCGTGGGCGGAGAATCCACCGAGTGATCGCACCTCGGCGCGAACCGGCACGAATCGGCCGTGCATCTTCAGTTCGCGTGCGCCGTCGAGGAGGGATCGACCACGCGTGCCCTCGGCCTGGTAGCCGACCAGGAGAACCATATTCCGCTCGTCCGGCAGCCGATTGCGAAGGTGGTGCAGGACGCGTCCGCCGGTCGCCATGCCGCTCGACGAGATGATGACGGCCGGACCGCTCACGCGGTTGATCGCCATCGACTGATCCCGCGCCGCGGCCACGTGCAGGTTCGGATAGTCGAGCGGGGGATGCCCGTTCCGAAGCAGCGTTCGCGACGATTGGTCGTACGTTTCCGGATGCCGCCCGAAGATGCGCGTGGCTTCGATCGCCATCGGCGAATCGATGTAGACCGGAATCTCCGGGATCACGCCCTCGGCGGCGAGGGAACGAAACTCGTGCAGAAGCGTCTGGGTGCGCCCGATCGCGAACGCCGGGATCACCATTACTCCACGTCGGTCGATGACCGCGCGGATCGCGGCGATCAATCCGTCGCGGCCCGATTCGGCGCCGTGGAGTCGATCGCCGTAGGTCGATTCGCAGAGGATCCAGTCCGCCGCCGGTATGGGCTCGGGATCCTCGATGATGGGCTGACCGTAGCGTCCGACATCGCCCGAGAAGGCGACCGTGGTGGCTTCCTCGCCGCCGAGCGAGACCTCGATGTTCACGGAGCCCAAGATGTGGCCAGCGTCGCGGCACATCACCGTGAAGCCGGGGACGATCTCGAACGACTGCCGATACGGCATCGGTTGCGCGAGCGCCAAGGCGGCCTCGGCATCGTCGGCCGTATAGAGCGGCAGAGCGGGATGATGGCGCGAGAAGCCGCGCTCGTTGGCGTACTCGGCTTGTTCCTCTTGCAGATGGGCCGAATCCGGCAGTACGAGGCGCAGGAGATCGAGAGTCGGTCGCGTGCCGTAGATCGGTCCACGAAACCCCGCGCGCGCCAGCGCTGGCAGGAAGGCACAGTGGTCGACGTGGGCGTGAGTCAGAACGACCGCGTCGATCGAGGTCGCATCAAACGGCAGCGGCTCCCAGTTGCGGAGCCGGATCTCCTTCTTGCCCTGAAACAACCCGAAATCGACCAGGACGCGGCGGCCGGCGTTCTCAACGAGGTAGCGCGAACCCGTGACAGTGCCGGCGGCGCCGAGGAATCGCAGCCGTGGAGGCACGGCAGGTTAGCATAGTGTCTCATGGGAGGGGTCGTGGAGCCGTTGCGAATTGGGCTGGTTGGCCTTGGCACGATGGGTCGAGGGCACCTTGAGAAGAGCCGGGATTTAGTCGACGCCCGAATCGTCGCCGTGGCCGACATCGTCGATCGCGCCGTCGCCGAGGCGAAAGAGAAGTACGACGTTGTCGGATTCGGTGGTCACCAGGAAATGATCGACTCCGGAACGATCGAAGCGATCCTGATTGCGACGCCGCATCCGTTCCACGCTCCGATCGCGATCTACGCCGCCCAGCGCCACGTTCACGTGTTGGTCGAGAAGCCGATTGCCGTGACCGTGGCGGAGGCGGACCGCATGGTCGCGGCCGCGCGGGCGTCCGGCATCACGCTCGGTGTGATGTTCCAGCTACGGACCGACGGGTTGTATCGCCGGGCGAAGGAGATCATCGAGAGCGGTGCGTTGGGCGACATCTATCGGACGACGCTGATTGCCAGCGCCTGGTACCGGACGCAGGCGTACTATGACTCCGGGGCCTGGCGAGGAACGTGGCGCGACGAAGGCGGTGGCGTGGTCATGAATCAGGCGCCGCACTCGCTTGACATGTTCACCTGGCTCGGCGGCCGACCGTCGCGCGTGGTTGCCCGCGCCTGGACGCGCGGCCACCGCGTCGAGGTGGAGGACACGGTCAGCTCGTTGATCGAGTACCCGAACGGGGCAACTGGCTACCTGTATACGACCACCGCGGAATGGCCAGGCGAGAATCGATTCGAGTTCATCGGCACTCGCGGCAAGCTCGTCATCCTGGACGACACGATTCGGCTGTACCGACTCGATCGGCCGCTCGGCGAGGAGATTCAGACCGGCGCGCACTGGGGAAAGCCGACCGGGGCATGGGAGGACATTCCGGTCGAGCGCGGCAACTGGGGGCACGCCGAGGTGACGCGCCGATTCGCGCGGGCGGTCCGGTCCGGCGAACCGTTGGTTGCCCAGGGTGACGATGGTGTCGCGGCCCTCGAACTGGCGAATGCGCTCCTGCTTTCCGGCTTTCGACGCGTGCCGGTCGATCTGCCGCTCGATCGCGGCGCGTACGACGCGTTTCTCGAGGAGATGCGCGCGGGCGTCGGAGCACGTCGCTAGCGGTGCGGATCACCGTCCTTGGTTCCGGCACATCGAACGGTGTGCCGGTCATCGGCTGCGACTGCCGTGTCTGTCAGTCCGACGATCCACGCGATCGACGGACCCGGCCCAGCATCGCGATCGAAGCCGGCGAGACCACGATCGCGGTCGATACGACGCCCGAACTGCGCCTGCAGTTCCTGGCCAACGGCATTCGCCGGTTGGACGCGGTGGTGTACACGCACGAGCACGCCGACCACATCTACGGCCTCGATGATGTGCGTGTGTTCAGCATGCGGCGCGGACCGCTGCCGGTCTACGGCCGCGCGCGGGTGCTCGACACGCTCCGACGCGCGTTCGCCTACATCTTCAGCGATGCGCTTCCACGCGCTGGCGGCGGTAAACCGAGCCTTGACCTTCGGGTCGTTGACGGGCCATTCGAGATCCAGGGCGTGCCGTTCGAGCCGATAGTGGTGTGGCACGGCCAGTTGGCGATCGACGCCTATCGCATCGGCGATTTCGCCTACGTGACCGACGTCGGCCGCATCGATGACGCGTCCATGGATCGACTGCGCGGGCTCGATGTTCTCATTCTGGACGCGCTGCGCGAGGCGCGGCACCCGACGCACTTTTCCCTGGCCGAGGCGCTCGCGACGATCGAGGATCTGCGGCCTCGGCGCGCGTTCCTGACCCACATCTGCCACGAGATGAAGCACGGCGATTTCGATGGCAAGCTGCCGGCCGGCGTCGCGTTCGCCTACGACGGCTTGCGCATCGAGATCGACGACCCACCGATCCGTTGAACCGCACACGACTAACGCTGATCGTCGCCGGTCTCGGCTTGGCGCTGGCCGTCTATCAGGCGCGGATGGTCCGTGAATTCGGATTCGTCGTCTATCTATCGTTGGTCTGTCTCGTGATCATCGCGCTGGCCGCGACGGCGGTCGCGTTTCGACAGCGGTAGGCACGTACGGCAAAGCGCCGATCCACGAGCGGCGATTGTACCGCCGATACTTTGCCTTCTCGAAGAGCGCGTGGGACAATCAAGAATATATGTCAACCTGGCCGCTGTCGCGGCGGCGGCTCGTGACGAGCGGATTGGGTGCGATTGGGGCGCTCCTGATCGCCTGCACCGACTCGACCCGCCCCCCGACGCCGGTCCCGACTCGGCCACGGCCATCGCCCCAACCGACCGGAGTTGGCGCGCCGATCGCGCCGTATCCAGTTGCTCCGACCGATGTTGCGCGTGCCCCGACCTCAGGCGCGACGGTCCCCTCGCTTCGACACGGCATGTACTTGCCGAGCATCGGCCAGACTCTACCGACAGTGGTTGCGCCGACCGCAACGCCCGTGCCGGCGACGCGCGCCCCGGTGGCGCCGATCGCGCCAGCGGGGACGCCGCGGCCCACCGATACGCCACGGCCGACGCCACCGCCAAACCCAACTCCTGGACCCAGGGCGCCAATCACGAAGATTACGAAGTGGGGTCTGGGCGTCTACCGCGAGAGCAACGAGATCTTCGACGACCTCTACGTTGCGAAACCGACCGTGATCCTGCTTATGGATCCGACCGCGGGTTGGGCTCGGCGGATTCGACACACGTTCCCGAAGGCTTTCATCGTGGGGCGGCGCCATTTTGCGGAAGTGAGGCAGCCGCTCGACAATCCCGGCCCACGTGGGACCGCTTTCGCTGACCTGGTCGCCGATCAGGCGGCTCCACTGAGAGGCGTGGTAGACGCATGGATGAGCTACAACGAGGCGCTCGGAAGCCAACCGTCCGACGACTACAAGCGGTACAACGAGTTCCAGGTCACGTTCGCGCAGAGACTGCAGGGTACCCACGGCGTCGCCGCGATCGCGGCCAACGATGGCTCGGGCGCGATCGATCCGGCGAATTACCCGAAGTACTTCGCCGACGCGATTCGTGCCAGCAAGTACTTCGGTGTGCATGCGTATTCTCCGCCAGCCAGCAATTCGATGAAGCTCGACGCGGAGTGGAACGCCTTGCGCTATCGCAAGATCAACGCCGAGCTCGAGCGCGCCGGGATCAAGAACGTCAAGATGGTCATCACGGAGTCGGGACTCGGCGATGGGTGGCTCAACCGGGTCGACGATGTGCAGATGGCCGAGGATTTCTTCTGGTTCACCGATGAAATGGAGAAGGACCCGTACGTGGTCGGCCACGCGTCGTACGGGCTCTTCGGAGTCGCCGGGGAGGAGTGGAGGCACTTCGACATGAGAGGTACTGACATCCTCAATCGGATGGGTTACTACGAGCCGCCATCACGACGGCCGCCGACGGCGACTCCGGCGCGATAGGGTCAGCGAACGGTCAGCGCCGCGGCTAGCCAAACCGATTGGACTAGCATCCGCTCTGCTGAGGGGGTTTTCTGTGGAGGAGCGTCTCGTCTATCTCGAGCGAAATGGGCCGGCTGGGACGATCGTCCTCAATCAGCCGCGCCGTCACAACGCCTTGCGACTCGAGATGTGGGAGGCGATTCCACCGGCGATCGAGGAACTCGCGGCCGACCCATCCATTCGCGTGATTGTCTTGCGTGGCGCCGGACGGGATGCGTTCAGCGCCGGCGCCGACATCACCGAGTTCGAGGAAAAGCGCTCGACGCCGGAGAAGGCCAGGACGTACATGGGTCGAACGCATCACGCGTTCGATGTCCTGGCGAATTGCCGAAAGCCGACGATCGCGATGATCTACGGCTACTGTATCGGCGGCGGATTCGAACTCGCGCTCTGCGCCGACGTGCGCGTCGCAGCCGAGAACTCCCAGTTTGGCATCACGCCGGCGCGGTTGGGAATCTCCCTCGGCTGGTCCGACCTGCGAAATCTCCTCTGGCTCACTGGCCCGGCCAACGCCAAGGAGATCCTGCTGACGGCCGGACGGTTCAGCGCGGCGCGCATTCGCGAGATGGGGCTTGTCAATCGCGTCGTCGCGGTCGACGAAGTGGAACCTGAAGTCGCGCGTCTGGCCGACGAAATGGGCTCCGTGTCGCCCGACTCGGTGGCCTGGCTGAAGGAAGCGACCGAGATCATCATTCGCGATCCCGGCGTGCTGACCGTTCCCGACGCCGAGGCGCGTACCGTTGAACTGTTCGGTGGACGCGACTACCAGGAGGGTGTACGGGCGTTTCTCGAAAAGCGGAAGCCTCGCTTCGCGCCGCGATGACGCGAGATCGCGATGCAGTCGTGGCCACGGTGATCCCGGCCGCGCCGACTTCGGCGCGGCCGGAACGTACATCGCGACGAACGGGCGAATCCACGACGAGTTGATGCGGATGCTAGACGGGATCTAGCCGCGGACGGCGCCGGCCGAGATCCCAGCCACGACGTAGCGCTGAAGCACGATCGTGATCACAAGAACTGGCAGCGTCACCAGCAAGGCGGCGGCCGCGAGCGCCCCCCAGGCCATTTGCTCGAAGGTGAGCACGTTGAACACGGCGACCGGAAGCGTCCGCTGGTCGCGTCCGGCCAGAACCACCGCGAAGATGAAGTTGTTCCAGGAGAAGATGAATGACAATACGCTCGCGACGATCATGCCGGGGCGCGCCAACGGCATGGCAACGTGCACAAACGCTTGCCAGAGTGTGCAGCCGTCGGTCAGCGCCGCGTCGTCCAGGTCGGGATGCTGGCTCTCGAAAAAGCCCAGCATGACCCAGATGACAATCGGCAAACCGATCACGAGGTGGGTGATGATCAGCGCCCAGAGCGTGTTGTTCAGGCCGACGAAGCGAAAGAGAATGAACCAGGGGATCAGGTAGCTGAGGCCGGGTGTCATTCGCGAGATCAAGATCAGGAATGCGAAATGGTTCGCGCCCGATTTGGCGATGCCGTAGGCCGCCGGGACACCGAACGCCAGCGAGATCAGAGTCGTGCTCGTGGACACAACGAAGCTGTTCAAGGCGTAGAGCCCAAATGGGCTGCGGCGAAACACCTCAGCGAAATTGTCGAGGGTGGGCTGACGGGAGATCAGGATTGGCGGGTTCGCCAGGTTCTCGACGTCCTGTTTGAAGGCCAACGAAAGCATCCACAGGAAGACCAGCACAGCTGGACTGACAATGATCAGCACCGAAAGCCATAGCGCGACTCGTCCGATCAGGCGCCGCAATCCGCCTACGACCATAGCGTTCTCTGTCGGACATACAGCGTCAGGAGTGAGAGGAGCACGATGATGCCGAAGAAGATCACGACGACCGCGGACGCGTAGCCGATGTTGTAGAAGGCAAACGCCTGGAGGTACAGGAAGATGTTGATCGTCTCCGACGCGGTTCCCGGCCCGCCCTGCGTGATCACGAAGATGGTGTCGAACGCCTTGAGGGCGTCGATCGTGCGCAGCACGACCGCCACCATAATGAAGGGCATGACGAGCGGTAGGGTGATGTAGCGGAACATCTGCAGCGCGTTCGCGCCATCGATCAGGGCTGACTCATACGGATCGGTCGGGAGCGCGGCCAGGCCGCCGAGAACGATCAGCATCACCAGCGGCGTCCACTGCCACACTTCGACCAGCACGAGCGAAGGTATGACGGTATCCTGCGCGAAGACCCAGAGACTCGGCGGCAGTCCCACCATCTCGATCAGGAAGTTGAGTATGCCCTGCTGGGGATGGAACATCATCGTCCAGACAAGCGCGATGGCGACCGGCGTCGCCATCATGGGCAGGATGAACACCCCGCGCAGGAACCCGCGACCGAAGAACTCGCGGTGAAAGACCATCGCAGCGACCGCGCCAAAGATCACGGGCAGAATGACCGCGAGGGCCGTGAAATAGAAAGTGCGCCAAATCGCGTTGAGGAACCGGGCGTCGCGCCAGAGCCCGAGGTAGTTCTCGAGGCCGACGAACTGTTGAGTCGAGGCGACGTGCCAGTCGTGCAGGCTCATCCAGAGCGTGAATACCCACGGAAAGACGATCACGGCCAGGATCACGACGAGCGCCGGCACGACGAACAGTACGTACTGGGCGCGACGCCCAAAACCGGTCCGCGCGGCCGGTGAGACGGCCGCGCCGGTTACGCGGGCCATGACGGGTCCGCCTACTGCTTCTCGCTCTTCTCGAGGATCGGCTTGAATTCGGCAGTTGCGCGCTCCAACTCGGCCTTCGGATCGGCTCCGGAGATCATGTTCGTCAGCGCGACCCCGAAGATGTCACGGAACTCGGTTACGGGGATGACCTCCGGCAGGCCCTTACGTCCGATCTTCCCGCTCGCGACCAGCGCGTCGGCCCATGCCTTCGGCACAGTGAGCTTGGACAGTACCTCGGAATCCTGGTAGGGCGAGTTGCGCGCCGGCGCGCCCAGGCCCTTTTGGAGCAACTCCTTCTGGAGGTTCTTGCCAGTTGCCCATTGAACGAACAGGAAGGCCGCGCCCGGCTTCTTGGTGCTGGCTGGGATGCCGAAGCCGCCGCCGAACACCGCGGAATGCTGCGCCTTTGGACCGGCGGGCTGCAGTCCATAGAGGACCCGGCCGGCGATCTTCGACTTGGTCTTGTCCTCGACTGGCGCGGCGAAACCGATCCCGTCGTACCAGATGCCAGCGTTGCCCTGGAAGAACAGAGACTGGGCCTCGTTCCAGTTGAAGCCGCTGACTCCGGGTGGCGCGTAGTTCTTCATCAAGTTCTGGTAGAGCTTTGCGGCCTCAATCGCTTCCGCCGACGCCGTGTGGAGGTTGCCGTCCTTGTCGACGGGATCCTTGTCCCAGCCCTGCATGAACCCGGTCCAGACGGGCGTGTTGGCATTCTTCAGACCGCGGGCGACGAACCCGTAGACGTTCTTGGCCGGATCGTGGATCGCCTTGGCGGCCGCGACCATATCGTCGAACGTCTTCGGTGGAGTTAGCCCCTTCGCTTCGAAGAGATCCCGGTTGAGGAAGAGGATCCAGTAGTCGATGACCTGAGGCATCGTATCCATTCGACCGTCGGACTGGGTCGCGTAGTCGGTCGCGGCCTTGGCGAAGTCGGCGAAGTCGAAGTCAGGCGAGGTCGCGCTGGAATCCTTGAGCAGGTCGTTGAGTGGCAGGAGCCACTTCGCGCGGCCAAACAACCGCTTCTGGACATGCCACGAGACGTCGGTGACGTCGAAAGACGGATTGCCCGAGGTGAACTCGATGACCTGCTTCTGGCGCTGCTGCTGCTCAGGCACGATCTCGAGGTTGGCGGTCATGCCGGTCAGCTCTTGGAACTCAGCGACGTGCGCCTTAATCTGATCGGCACGCGGACCGAGAGTCAGGAACACATCGATCTTCTCGCCCCGGTATCGCTTCCAGTCGAAGGCACCACCGGTCGCGGCCGCTCCCGCTGGCTTGGTCGCGGCAGGCTTCGGCGCCTCGGCTGGCTTCGGCGCTTCGGCAGGCTTGGCCGGCACCTGGGTCGGCGCCGCTGGCGCCGCGCACGCCGCGAGCAGCGTGGCCGCGCCGGTTCCGGCGACCATTGCAATGAATTGGCGTCGCGATAGATGCAGCGTCATTGCTTTCTCCTACGCGCCCGTTCCCGAGTCCAGAGGCTGCCCGAGTTCACGAGGCGCCCAGGACAGCAGGTAACGACGAGCGGCATTGTACGGCGACGCCGGACAGCAATCAATCGCCCTTGTGTACTTGGACTTCCCGGCCCTGAACCCACACCGGCGTCCTCGCCAGGCCAACCCGAATTATTCATCCGCCCTTGGCAGTGTTACTCTACGCTGGTGATGCGGCCGTACCGGGACACGCTCCTCGTCGCCGACGAGCGCGTCGTGCTTATCACGCGACCTCATCCATTTCCATACTTCGGCGACGCGCTGGTCGGGTGCATTCTGATCGGCCTCGGCGTGTTTGGCGCCTGGCTGGCCGATACGGGCGCGGATTTTCCGGCGGAAATCGATCCCGCCCGGCGTCCCCTGGCGGCGTTGTTTCTGATCGCGGGACTCTACGGGCTTGTCTCCGTGGTAGCGGCGTGGATCCGCTGGCGGTCACGCGAGATCGTCGTGACCGATCGGCGCGTTCTCCGCGTATCGGGGATTCTGTCGAAGAGTGTCATCGACAACGGACTGGACGCGATCACCGATCTCGAACTGCGACAGTCCTGGTTAGGGCGGATCTTCGACTTTGGTGACGTCAACATTCTGACGGCGAGCGACACCGAGGAAGTCTCGAATGCACGTGAGACGTTCCCCGACGTCGCCGGTCCGATCGCGTTCATGCAGGCTGTCCAGCAAGAACGGGAAGCACGCCGGACTCGTCCGCCGCCGCCTCGCACGTAGGGGCGTGGCCCGACCACGAGGCCCCCTGCTGGCCTACGGCGCTGTCCTCACCGCAACGCTGCTGTGGGGGACCCTCCATCCGGTCGGGAAAATTGCGCTGCGTGACGTGTCGCCGCTGCAGTTGGTCATTGCCCGGACCGCCTTCACCGCTGTCACATTGTTCCTGGTGCTGGCGCTCTTCGGTCGCGCCAGCGCGGTCGTTCGCGAACTTCGGACTCGACCAATGACGATCGCCGGTCTGGCAATCCTCTCGTTCAATCTATCGTCGAGCCTGTCAATGACGGGCCTGAGCATGATGCCCGCCTCGCTGAATAGCCTGATGTCCAACACCAGCCCATTGATGCTGGCGGTCGGTCTGAGCGCGCTCTCGAAACGCTGGCCGGAGGGACGCGTGCTCGGCGGCTTGCTACTCGGCTTTCTCGGCGTCGGACTGCTGACCTGGAGCGGCGTCGACGATCTCGGACTGGCGGGATTCATCGGCGTCCTGCTCTCGCTGGCAGGGAGCGCAGCCTGGGCGACCTATACGGCCTGGAGCCGGCGTGAGATCGTCGGCGGCGACCCTCTCGCGTTGACGACCGCGTGCGCGGTCGTCGGCGCGATCCTGCCGCTGGCGCTGGGAGCCGTCACCGGCGATCTGGTCGCGATCGGGTCGCTTTCGCCCGAGCCGATTCTGCTGCTCGTCTACGCCGGCGTCGTCGGCACCGCGCTCACCTATGCGCTCTGGATGTTTGGCCTCTCACGGCTTTCGGCGACTTCGGTATCGGCTTTCCAATACGTGATTCCGCTCAGCGCGGTGACGCTAGCGATCGTCTGGCTCGGCGAACGCGCGACGGCGCAACTATTTCTCGGCGGCATCGCGATCCTGGTCGGGATCGCGCTCGCCCAGGAAACGCCTACGCGCGCTTCCGAAAGAGGTTGAGGAAGCGATCCTCGTACTCGCCGAATAGGCCCCAGCGATCGATCTCGGTCTTGAGGTCGGACGCCTCGATTTCACCCGCCTGCACGGCCCGGAACATGGTGTCGATCTTCTCGCGCGCGGCGCGCGGCATTCCGCCCTCCTGAGCCAGGAGACCACGCTTTGCGAAATCCGCGGCGTGAGTCGGAACGGAGCCGATGGTTAGCGCGTGGATGAAATGCGCCAGGGAGATGTCCCAGAACTGATCGACGCCACGAATCACGACCGCGAGTGATTTGCCGTCGCGATCCATTTCCTCGGCGATCCGCGCCGCGACGATGTCTGGTCGATCCGACACGACGTTCGTATCGGTCGGTTCCTGCTTGTAGCTGTACATCAGCCCGGGCGCGTCCGCGCCGTAGGTGGAGCGCAGATATCGGGCGAACTCCTGCCCGTGCTCGAATCCTTGAAAGAGATTCATGAGGTAGGACGGCGTTACGAGCTGGGGTCGCGCCGAGGTGACGGTCCCGGTCCGAATCACCGATTCCTCCTCGGTGCCCGCGCCGGGTAGTCCCACGTACGACGGCTCGGTCACGACGTAGTAGTGAAGAATCGTCGTGCCAAAGGTGGCCAGCAACTGCTTCGGCGGGCGCACGATGCGGGTGTTTTCGACGATCAATCGAACGTCGTCGGGGTTGAGCGGCGGCGTGGAACTCACCCTTCACGCCACGGCATCTGCCGCCAACAGATACCCTTCGGGAGGTTGATCGCCACGGTCGCCGATGCGCCCTTCTCTTCGAGAGCCTGAGCCAGCGCCATCTGGGGGTCGCGGAATACCTTCGCGAAACCGAACTCGACGCCTTCGCTGGCGTCGATTCCGTCGCATACGAGGTAGACGCGCTTACGGTCGAGGACGTGGCGCGTCGCGAAGTGAATCGAACCGGTTCGCGTGTTTCCACGCCCCATGATCATGTCGCGCGCGATCTCGTGGGCCTTCATCTTGAGGACATCGCGGCTCGTCTTGCCGTCGCCGTACGGCATTCCTTCGCCAACGGCGTAGCCATCGATCGCCGACAGACAGGTAATGATGATGCCGTCGTCCTTCGTCGCCAGGTCGGCCGCGTTGATCGAGATGAACATCGAACCTTCGAGCGTTCGATCGCGCCAGTCGGCCGGATGGAACACGCAGATGTCGACCGGGTCGAACTTCGTCATCCAGATTTCGCGCGCTTTCGGCAGGGCGGCGCGATGTTCCGCGACGAAATCGCCCGAGTAGATGTCGACGATCCGCTGCTGATCGTCGACCAGCACGTCGATCTTGAAATCGAGCCCAACCAGCCGAGCCGCGGCTTCCATATCGCGCCGAAGCGGATTCGCGTCGGCCAGACCGAGCGGGATCGATGGCAGCATCAATTGCCGATGGTTGTGCTCGATCGACGCCTTGCCAGCGACGCCGGGGAGGATCATCTTGCCGCCGCCGGTCCAACCGCCGTGCGAGTTGGGACTGATTTCGCCAAAGCCGATGACGACGTCGGCGTCGGCGACGTGGCGATTGACCCAGATGGCGTTGCCGAAGGCGGTGTAACCCGCGAACGTCAGCTCGCTGTCGTCGTCGGCCAGGTGCTTGATGTACTTGCCGACGCGTCCGATCAATCGCGGCCCGATTTTCTCGTCGATGTCGCGAGCGGCGTGTGTCCCAGGCGCGAATACCAGCGACACATCCGCATCCGGCACGCCAGCCGCGTTCAGGTAGTCGAGGATCACGTGGCCAAGTCCACCGACCGAGCCGAGCATCTTGTCGGTCATACGGTCGCCGGTCAGGAGCGCGACTTTCTTGCCCGCGCGAACCAGATCGCGAAGTGGCGGTGACTGAATGGGGTTGTCCATCGCGTGCCGCAACGCCGCGCTCGGGTCTTGCAACGGCGGCAAATTCGTGAACGTGATTTCCGCGGCGAGATTCTTCGCCGGCACATCAAACGGACGGACCGAGCCGGCCCATGGGAGGTCGAATCGCCGCGTGCGCGTATCGGTCAGTACCAATTGACGACTCCGATCCTGAACGGATGTCCAGTGTATCAGCCGAGATTCGCTGGTATAAGCCATGGCGAGGGCAACAAGCCCGCCGCCGGAGTTAGAAAAAGCGTGTACGCCTTCACGACCGATCGCGCCGCGACCGCGGCGACTCAGCGCCCGTGTGCCTCGTGTGGGGCACCAATCCCCATGTCTCGCGAGAGTCGCGACATCACGCCGCTCTGCTCGCAGTGCGCGCGACCGATCAAGCTCGGTGGCGTTCGCGCGCCGGTCGCGTCGATAGAGGGCACGGTCGCAGCGGCATAACTGAACCGCGGCGGGACGCCCTCATCCAGACCTTCTCCCAGGGGGAGAAGGGACTGAGACGGAAGTGGAGAAGCGAGTCAGCGATCGATGAGGTCGCCGCTGATCCTACGCGCGAAGCCGCGATGCCACGTCCGGGTTGACCGGCGTGGGCGGTCGTTCGCCGCGCAGCACCGCCAGGGCATTGCGGGCGGCGTTCGTCTGTAGATCGCGCAACGATTCCTCGCTGTAGAACGCCGCGTGCGGCGTCAGGAGGATGTCTTCGTGCCCGATCAGAGGACTGTCAGTTAGCGGCGGCTCGGGGTCGAACACATCCAGACCGGCGGCCCGAATCTGGCCCGACGCGAGCGCATCGAGCAGAGCCCGCTCATCAACCAGGACGCCGCGTCCGACGTTGATCAGGATCGCGCCACGCTTCATGCAGGCGAAGGTCGCGGCGTTCATCATCCGGCGCGTCGCGTCGTTGGCCGGGGCGTGGAGAGACACGACGTCGGACTCCGCGAGCAGTCGATCGAACGTCACCGCCTCGGCGCCGATCACGGCCGCGTCGCGCGCCGCTGTCGTCGGCGAATAGGCGAGGACGCGCATGCCGAGTGCGCGGGCGCGCCGCGCGACGAGTTGACCGATCCGCCCGAATCCGACCACTCCGAGCGTGTGTTGGCTGACGCGATGAATCGGACCGGCTGACCCGGCGCCCCATTTCCCGGCGCGCGTCAGCCGATCGAGCGCCGGCAGTCGGCGCAACAGGGCGAGCACCATGGCCAGCGCATGGTCGGCGACTTCCTCGGTGCAGAAACCAGGCACATTCGTTACCCAGATCCCGAATTCGGTCGCGGCCGTCGCGTCGATGTTGTCGTAGCCAATGCCATATTCCGAAACGACCCGGAGGGTCGGCAGCGCCGCCATCACGCGCCGGCTGATCGGCGCCGCGTCGCACAGGATCGCGCTGGCGCCGCTGGCGAGTTCGATAACGGCGTCTTCGGTCAGCGCGTGGCCGAACCGAACATCGGCGCCGATCTCGGCGAAGATGGCACGCTCGACATCGACGGGTGCAAACGTGTTGTCGCAGATCGCGACGATTAGTCGGCCGCTCATGCCTGTGTTGTCACTCCCGTCGTGTTTTCGTCGCGCGGTTGAGCATCCAGGCGATCGACGACCTCGGCCAGCACTTCCAGTGCCCGAGCCAGGGATTCCTGATCGGGCTGGTCGAGAGCCTCGACGACTCGCGTGAGTCTGGCGCGGCGTCCCTGCTGGATGCGCTCGATCACTTCGCGGCCTTCGTCCGTTAGCTGAACGATGACCCGCCGCCGATCGCTCGGATCGTCGGATCGGGCGACCATCCGTTTCGCGCTGAGGCGATCGATCACGCTCGTGACGGTCGGTAGAGTCACGCCGAGTTCGGCGGCGAGGGCGCCGCTGCCGATCGGTCCGACGCGTCGCAGTCGAAACAGAATGCGCAATTGCGCGACAGTCAGGTCGCGCAGCGTCCCGTCGTCGAGGTCGCCGGCGCGGAGGAACCGATTGACGGCGCGGAACGCGGTCATCGCCCGCCCGGCCGCGTCCGTCACTCGACCGCCGGTTGGCTAGACGCGCGCCGGCGAATGGCGCGCGTGTGCGCGCACATCCGGATTGACGCAGACGGTCGGCCATTCGCCCGAAACAACCCGACGCACCTGCTCGACTGTCTGAGCGCGGTTGTCGGCCATCGCTTCGACGCTGTAACCGGCCGTGTGGGGCAGCACCAGCGCGTTCGGCTCCTTGAGGATCGGGTTGTTCGGGTCGGGCGGCTCCTGGGTCAAGACGTCGAGGCCCGCGCCGGCGATCCATCCATCGCGAAGCGCGCGGGCCAGCGCATCCTCGTCGACGGTGCCGCCGCGCGACGTGTTGACGAACATCGCGGTCGGCTTCATGGCTCGGAATTGCGGCTCGCCGAACATCTTTCGCGTCGAATCGTTCAGCAAGGCATGCATTGAGATGAAATCGGATTGACGGCACAGTTCATCGAGCGTCACGAGCGTGACGTTCCACGGCTTGACCTGATCCTGGGTGAGATACGGGTCATAGGCCAGATACGTCATCCCGAATCCGCTCATCTTCTCGGCGGTCAGGCGGGCGATCTTGCCGAACGCGACGAATCCCAGGGTCTGACCCTTGATACGATGAATGGCGCCGATGCGCTCGATCGTCTTCACGCGGCTCCAGCCGTGCTCGGCCGCGGCCGCGATGTGGTGATGCAACTTGCGCGCGCTGGCCATGATGAGCATCACGGCGTGGTCGGACACCTCTTCCAGGCAGAAGAAGGGGCTGTTCGCGACGATGACATGATGGCGCGTGGCGGCGTCGACGTCGACCCAGTCGAATCCGACCGTACACTGCTGAAGGAAGCGCAGTCTCGGCAGGCTCGCGAACACCTTCTCCGTGAACGGAGACAAGCCGTAGCACATCACGATGTCGGCGTCGACGCATGTTGCGATGACCTCATCTTCACCGCGCCCGGCGCCATACATGACGTCGACGTTGGCCGATTTCAGAGCGTCGACTTCGGCGGACGGTTGACCAATTACCGCAATCTTCATGGCGCGGCATTCTACACGCGCTAGTTCGCCTCCGGGACCGACGGGAAAGTCCGCCGGCGAGTGTCGGGCGCGACTCTTTGTGATGGTCGGCGTGCCGGGCGCTGGTAAGACGACCTACATCCGCGAACATATGCCGGCCGCGATTCGCGTGTCGCTCGATGATCTGCGGATGATGTTCTCGGGTCAGGCATTCGATCCTCGGTCTGAGACGCTCGTTGCCGAGGCGGCCTGGCACACGCTCGAATTGGCGATGGCGTGGGGTTGCCGCCGCGGACATGACGTCGTCCTCGACGCGACGAACGTGACGCGCGACTATCGCGTCCGGGCAACCGGGCTGGCTCATCGACACGGCGCGCGGGCAATCTGTGTCTTTCTGGACGTGCCGATCGCCGTAGCCGCGCAACGGAACGCGCGCCGCGAACGCGTCGTTCCACCCGAGGTCGTGGCGCGGTTCGCGACTCGACTGACGCCACCTCAACTGGACGAGGGATTCGATGAAATCGTTCGCCCCGGGAACGGCGACGAATTGATTCGATAGCATATCCTTGCGAAATCGCGCACTTCGTTCTTTGGAGGACTTCTACGTGGCAGCGGATGTTGGTCAGGCAGCGCCAGATGTTTCGTTGGAGGCGACCGACGGTTCGACCGTGACGCTCTCCCAGTTCAAAGGCAAGAAGAACGTCGTCGTCTTCTTCTTTCCGAAGGCGTTCACCGGAACCTGCGAAAAACAGGTCTCAGGGCACGCCGCCGACCTCGAGAAGTTCAAGGCGCTGAACGCCGAAGTCTTGGGGATCTCGACCGATCAGTCGCCGTCACAGCAGGCGTTCGCCAAGCACTGCGGGAGCGTCAACTTCCTGCTTCTTTCGGACCATCGCCATCGCGCCGTCAACGCGTTTGGCGTCGCGCGCGCAGAGGGCGGACTTTCGAATGAGCGCGCCGGATTCGTCGTCGACAAGCAGGGTGTCGTGCGCTATCGCTTCGTCGAGCCGAAGCCGGGCGAGTGGGGCGGAACAGCGGGCGAACTCGAGGCTCTGCGAGCGATCGAGGGGAAGTAGTCCTACGGCTCCGGATGGGGGCGCGGTGTCTCGACGATGTCGAGCACCGCGCGCTTACCCCCGCGCGCGGCGATCGCGCCGGCGAGCGTTCGTAGCGCGTTGATCGTCTTGCCCTGGCGGCCGATGACGCGACCGGCATCGGTTACCGCGACGCGCGCTTCGATGACGATCGCGTGGTCGCCCTCGAAGATGTTCACCCGCAGTGACTCGGGCTGTTCGATGATCCGGCCGATGACAAAAGACACGAACGCGTGGAGATCGACGGACCGACGGGGCTTCTCGGGTCCTGGCGGTTCTAGCATCGTGGGCGCCCCCAAGCGCGCCCATTCTACGTAGTGTTCTTGCCCCTGTCTATCCGCGTTGGCGGCGCATGACTATCAGCTTGGTAGGGTCGCGTTTGGATCGAGTCCGAGCGCGCTTGCGGTGGCCCGGATGGCCGCGGCCGTCGCGTCCTCGACGTAGACACCGCTGGCCGTCCGTTCGGCGCGCGCGCGTTCTTCCGGCTCGCCGGGTACGAGGACTTCGGTGAATCCGGGAGCGGGTGGCACCGCCTTGACGCGACCGATCGTCTCGCTGACACCGGTCGCGAACGTGTCCCGGTCGCGGAACAGACCTGGATCGATCGCGACGACGAGCGTGCCGCTTCGACCGTAGACGGCGCCACCGCGTCCACCCTCGGCGTAGTCGTCGGCGCCGGTCAGGACCCGACCCATCATTTCGACGACCATCGACAACGCGTAGCCCTTGTGGCCGCCGAACGGGAGCATGACCCCGCCCTGATAGAAGTCCTCGGCATTCGTGCTGGGATTGCCGTCCTTGTCCAGGATCGATCCAGGCGGCAGGGACGCTCCCTTGGCGCGCGCGACCTGGATTTTCCCAGCCGCGACGGCGGTGGTCGCAAAGTCGACCAGCATGGGCGCCTCGGATGCGGACGGGATGCCGAAAGCCATCGGGTTCGTACCCAGGATGCCTTCGCGGCCACCGAACGGGGCGGCACGCCCACCGCGACCACCGAAGCCGCCGGCGACGACGAACGCGATGACTCCGGCGCGAGCGGCACGTTCCGGGTATTCGCCGACGCGGCCGATGTGGTTGCAGCGCACCGCGCCGACCGCCGCGATGCCGGTCCTCTTTGCCTTCTCGATCGCGAGATCGGTCGCGCGCAGAGCGGTCACCTGGCCGAAGCCCCAACCGCCATCGACGAGCGCCGATACCGCCGTGTCGCGCGAGATCGTCGGCGTCGCGCCGGGCACGACTTCGCCATCGCGGATGGCATCGACGTATTGGGGAATGCGAATGACCCCGTGCGAGTCGTGACCGGCGAGGTTAGCGTCGACCAGTGCCTCGGCGACTCGTATCGCGACGGCTGGCGGAGCCCCGACCGCGCCAAAGACGGCCGCCGCGCAATCGATCAGTACCCTGTGCGAAAAAACCGGCACGAAATCCCTCCTAGAATGTGCGACCCACGGGAGTGAGACGATGAAGATAACGCGTGTCGAGACTGTCCCGGTCGATCGGTATCTCTTTGTTCGCGTACACACGGACGCCGGGATCACCGGCCTGGGCGAATCCGGTACCTGGGGCTACCTGGAGGCGTCGGAGAAGGTCGTCGAGAAGTTCGCCCACTATCTCATCGGCGAAGACCCACTGCGGATCGAGCATCACTGGAACTACCTGTATCGATCGTCTCACTTCCGCGGCGCCGCGATCATGGGCGCGCTGAGCGCGATCGACATCGCCTTGTGGGACATCGCCGGCAAGCACTTCGACGTGCCGGTCTACCAACTGCTCGGCGGAAAGACGCGCGACACATGCCGCGTCTACTACCACGTGTTCGGGAGCACGCGCGACCAGCTCGTCAACGGGTGCATCGAGGCGAAGAAACTGGGATTCACGGCGGTCGGGCATCTGACGCCATTCCTCGACGAGGACCGGGAGGTGCCGTACTTCAAGACGCACGCCGCCAAGATCGGCGAGGCGATCGATGCCGTGCGCCAGTACCGCGAAGCTGTCGGCGACGAGGTTGATCTCTGTGTCGAGATTCATCGCCGCCTGACGCCGGCCGAGGCGGTCGTGCTCGCTCGCGGGATCGAGCAGTACCACCCGTACTTCTACGAGGACCCGATCCTGCCGGACAATTTCGACGCGATGGGGTTGGTCGCGCAGCACATCAACATCCCGATCGCAACCGGTGAGCGGCTACACACGATCTATGAGTTCCAGATGCTGCTCGCTCGCGGAGCAGTTCAATACGTGCGGCCGGACGTCTGCATGTGTGGTGGCATCACCGGCGCCAAGAAGATCGCCGCGCTCGCCGAGGCGCACCACGTCGGCGTCGTGCCGCACAATCCGCTCAGCCCGGTGAGCACGGCGGCCTGCGTTCAGATCGCGGCCTGCATCCCGAATTTCGCCCTGCAGGAGTATCCGATCGGCGAGCACGTGCCGCCGAAGAGCGAGATGGTTCGTGGCGCGCTCGAACACGATGGGCACGGCTCTTTGATCGTGCCGGATCGCCCAGGCATCGGTATCGAACTGATGGAGGACGCCGCCGAGCGCCATCCGTACACCATGCGTTGGGTCGGCACCAGATTGAACTCCGACGGATCGGTGATGGATCAGTAGAGCCGAACGGGCCGAACCGGGTCGACCCAGCTACGGATCGTCGTCCGAGTCGGGGGCGCGCTCGCGAATCGCGATGCCGAGGCTCGCGGCCGCGGCACGCGCAGCGGCGAGGGCGCCTGGCCCCCAGACGTCGATGCCCGCGCCGGCGTCGAAGTCGACCCCCGCCGCGCCGGCAATCGCCAGCGCGCCGAGCGGACCATCCGGACGGAGTCGGAGAACCGGATCCAGCAGATCCCGCAAGCGCCCCTCATTCTCGACCGTCACGGAATCGAGCACCTCGACCGTTTCCTCGGGCTCGATTTCCGCGACCTTGAAACCGGCCACGCGCAGACGCGATTCCGTGTCCGGGTCGTCGCAGTCAACCGAGACCGTGGCCTCGGCATCCTCGCCCAGCAGTTGGATCGCGATTTCCGCCCAGAGTCGCGTCGCGATCGATTCATCCGGCGCGTCGAAGAAGATCTGATCGTCATCCCAGACCGCCGCGCCGATCTCGCGCTCGCGTGACGTCATAGTCCGTAGACCGCCGAGAACTTCGTGGTGAGGTAGTCAGTCAAATGGCGCGCGTCGGGTTCGGACCCGGTCGCGCGCCGGATGAGGTCGATCGGTAGGTAGGTTCCGCCGTGCCGGTGAATCCGTTCGCGCAGCCATCCGAGGATACTCGCAAAATCGCCGCGTTCGATGCGCGCGTCGCGGTCCGGAATGTCGCGGCCGATCGCGTCCCACAACTGCGCGGCGAACACATTCCCGAGCGTGTAGGTCGGAAAATAGCCGACCAGGCCGAATGACCAGTGGATGTCCTGTAGCGGACCGGCCGCGACATCCGGCGGCGTGACGCCGAGCAACTCACGCGAAAACGCGCTCCAAGCCTCGGGGATCTCGTCGACCGTGATTTCGCGATCGAACAGGCGTCGCTCGATCTCGAAGCGCAGGATGATATGGAGGTTGTAGGTCACCTCATCGGCTTCGACGCGAATGTGACTCGGTTCGACGACGTTGACGGCTCGCCAAAGAGTCTCGGGGTCCGCGCCGCGCAATTGCTCGGGGAATCGGTCGCGCAGTCGTGGGAAGGCGTACTTCCAGAACGGCAGTCCGCGTCCGATGAAGTTCTCCCAGAGGCGCGACTGCGACTCGTGCATGCCAAGCGACACGCCTGAACCGATCGCGGAGCGTTGAACGGCTTCGCCGATGCCCTGCTCGTACATTCCATGGCCGGCCTCGTGGATGTTGCCGAACAGCAGTTGGGCGAGATCGTGCTCCTTACCACGGGTCGTGAGTCGCACGTCGCTGGCGCCGAAATGAACGCAGAAGGGATGCGTCGACTGATCGACCCGACCGGCTTCGAAATCGAAGCCAAGCCGTTGGATGATGTCTTTGCCGAACGCCCACTGCCCGTCCAGGCTGTAGGACTTTTCGAGGATCGCGCGGCTCGGCGGCCGCGGGGAGGTCCGTAGGAGGTCGAGCACGCCGACCGTCGCCGTGCGCACAGTGTCGAAGAGTGCGCGCAACTGCCGCGCGGTCATTCCTGGCTCGTACTCGTCGAGCAGCGCGTCGTAGGCCGATTCTTTGAATCCGATCAGATCCGCGACCTGGCGCTTCAGGCCCATGATTCGGGTGAGGTCTTCGCGAAAGATCGCGAAATCCGCCTGCTCGCGGGCTTGTTGCCAGGCGTGCATCGCGGCTGACGTCGCGTGAGCCAGTTCTTTGACCAATTCGGTTGGCAGTTTCACGGCGCGGTCTCGCTCGCGCCTGGTCTCCCGAATGAGGCCGCGCTCGACATCGGTCAGCGGGCTCCGGTCGTCGTCGGCCGCGTCGCCAAGCTCGATCAACATGTCGCCGAGACGTGGCGAAATCAGCTTTTCGTGATAGATCCCCTGGATCGTTGCCTGCTGCAGCGAACGGGGACCGATGCCGCGCGCGGGCATCATCGTCTCCTGGTCCCACCCGAGCACCTCGGCGATACGGCCCAGGTCATACAGTTCGGCCGAAAGGGCCCGGAGCGCTTCGAGCGTGGCGGTCGTATCGCGGGCTTGGACGGCTGGCATTGCGGCGCTCCCGGTCGATGTCGCGGCGGCGGCACTCTAGCACGCCACTGCTATAACGCCCTGGTGGCCGCGTTCAATCTGGAAGATCCGGCCGCCCGGTCCGCGTTCGTGGAGGCGCTGGCGCCGGTCGTCGATGCGCCGCTGGTCGATCGCGTCGCCGTTGACGCGCGCGGTACGCGATGTCGCCTGCGATGGCGCCGCGATGGCGAGTCCCTGTCCGGATCGTTCGAAGTGATGTTCTTTTCGGATTCGGCTCGGGCTGATTCCGTGCGTTCGGCGCTGAATGTCGCCGACGACGTCGGCGTGCGGGCGCCGCGCTCACGATGGCTCGTGGCCTTCGGCACGGGCGCGGCCCTGTTCGTCACACCGGTCGATGGCATTCCGTTCGCGGCGGCCTGGATCCGACGTGACCGGCACGCGCCGCCCGAGCTCCTGGCCGAGCCGCTGATCGCGCTGCACGAGGGCAGTGAATTGGATGTTCCGGCGACGCACCCACTCGAAGCGTGTGCCCTGACGCGAGTCGGTGGCGAGTCGATGCCGAACTGGTGGCACGCCGCGCTCGACGATCTGGCGCGATCCGTTCCCTACCAATGCGCCGCCGCGACCTGTCACGGCGACTACGGCCCGCGATCTGTGATCATCGGTCGCGGTGGCCTGGCGGTCACGAACTGGTCTGAAGCCGGAGTCGGCGATCCACGCCTCGACGTGGCGGCGATGTCGCTCGGCGCGCACGAGGTCGGCGAGGGGGCGTTGCGCGGTCCGGCGCTCCGTGCCTATCGATCCGAGCGGCCGGTGTCCCCGGACGAGCTTCGCTGGTTCGAGATTCTGGTCGGATGCCGCCGCTACGCGGCCCTCAAGCCGGAGAGTGGCGCGCCCGAGGTCCCGGCGAGACTCGAGACCTGGATTCGCGAACGAACGACCGCCGTGAGCGCAGGTAGGTCGCGCGCCGGCACAAGCGATCGGCCGCGATCTTAGGGCCTTATGAGCCCGTTCTGAAGCGCCTTCGAGACGGCTTCGGCGCGATTGGTGACGCTGAGTTTCTGGAAGATGATGCCGACGTGGAACTTGACCGTTCGTTCCGAGATGATGAGCGCTTCGGCGATTTCCTTGTTCCGCAGGCCCTTCACGAGTAGGCCGAGAACCTCGGTCTCGCGATCGGTCAGGCGCTCGCTGGAGTCCTCCTGCTTGAGCAACTGGCCAACGCGATTCAGCAGCTTCGCCGCGATTGAGGGTTGCAGCAGCGAGCCGCCTTCGGCGACGACGCGGATCGCTCGGAAGAGATCTTCCTTCGGCGAACCCTTCAGCAAGTAGCCCTGGGCGCCGGCCTCGACCGCATGGAGAATACGCTCGTCCGTATCGAACGCGGTGACGACCAGGACGCGACTCTCGGGCATCGAACGCCGGATTTCGCGAATCGCCGCCGCGCCATCGACATTCGGCATTTGTAGATCCATCAAGATCAGATCGGGGCGAAGCATCTGGGCCTGCTGGATGGCTTCCTGGCCATTGACTGCTTCTCCGACGACCCGCATGTCGGGTTGCGTCGCGATCATGCCGGCCAGACCTTCGCGAACGACCGGGTGATCGTCGGCGATCAGGATGCGGATTGCCTTCTCGGCCGTCATCAGGGTACGACCACGACCTGGCCCTCCATGGGCACGAGCAGATCGACGCGTGTCCCACCGCCAGGCCGGCTGGCGACGGTCAATCGTCCTCCGACCAACGATGCACGCTCGTTCATGCTGCGTAACCCGAAACCAGAGGATACAGTTTCTCGTCGCCCGTTGGTTGGGTCGAATCCGCGTCCGTCGTCCTGAATCGTCAGATTCAGGTGGTTGTCGCGCGGCGCCAGCTCGACGTCGAGTCGCGATGCGCCGGCGTGCTTGCGGACATTCGCGATCGCCTCCTGGGCGATCCGATAGACGGCCGTCTCGATCCGGGCTGAGAATCGTTCGTCGGCCGGCGGGCCGCGAAACTCCGCCTTGACGCCGAGTTCGCGGCCAACATCGAACACCAACCGCTCGAGAGCCTGCGTGAGCGAGCGTCCCTCCAGCGCGGCCGCGCGAAGATCGAGCATCGTTCGCCGCGCCTCGGCAAGATTCTCGCGCGCGAGTTGAATCGAACGTCCAATTCGCTGGCGAACCGAGTCACTGAGACCGGAATCCAATTCGGCAAGTTCGAGTTGCAGAATAATGCCAATCAGCCCCTGAGCCAGCGTATCGTGGATTTCTCTGGCCATACGGTTTCGTTCCTCGGCGATGGCGAGGCGCTGGCTCTCTTCGTAGAGACGGGCGTTCGTGATGGCAATCGCGGCGTGCTTTGCGAACGTGGCGAGCGTGTCGATATCGGTCTGGACAAACCGTCGTTCCGGATCGCGCGTGAACAGGGCGAAGACTCCGATCAGCGCGTCCTGCCACCAGATCGGCACCGCGACGCCAGCGCGGACCGTGGCCAGACTTGGATGCTCGTGTGGCCGCGGAAGGTCGAAGTAGCGATCGACCGATACCGGCGCGCGCGTCGCGAGAACCTGCCCGACCAGTCCGGTATCCGGCGGTACGATCGTGTCGAGCAGATCGGATGGCAGCCCGTACAGGCTGTTCAACCGCGCTTCGCCGGTATGTGGATGAATCAGGCTCACGGTGCCGCCATCGGCACCCATTAACTGGACCGCGTGCCGAACGACCTTGTCGAGCAGGGGTCGCAAATCCAGCTCCGCCGAGACAGATTCGACGACCTCCCGCAGACTGTTCAGATGCTTGAGATCGCTTTCGGCCCGGTCGTAGAGGCGCGCGTTCGTGATCGCGGTCGCGGCGTGATCGGCCAACGCCGTCATGACCTGCAGATCGGCGTCGGAGAAGCTGTCCGGCGACGAGCGCCCAGTGCCGAGGACTCCGATGATCCGGCCGCGTACGGTCACGGGCGTGTAGATGACGGCTCGCAGTCCCTCTGACTCGTCGAGATCGGTCCGGACGGCACGCGGATCGGCGCGGATATCGGGAATCCGCAACGGCTGGCCGGTCGCGGCGGCGTGGCCGACCAGACCCTGCCCCACACGGAGACGCAAGTTCTTCCAGAGTTCGCGACGCGCCCCACGTCCGGCCGCGTAGTAGAGGTCGCCTTTCACCTCATCGACGAGAAAGCAGACGCTAAACGTGGCGAGCGTCAGTTGTCCGACCGCCCCGACGATCGCGTCGAGCACTTGTTCGAGTTCGAGCGACCCATTCAACATCGCGGCGACGCGGCCAAGCGCTTCGAGTCGCTCGGCGTGGGCGCTCGCGTCGCTCAGCAATTGGGCATTGTCGATCAGCAGAGCCGCCTGGTTGGCGAAAAGCTGAAGGAGTTCGGCATCCTTCGTGTCGAACTGACGCGCGCGCATCGAGCCGACGTTCAAGACCCCAATTGCGCGGCCGCGCGACATCAATGGAACCGACAGATTCGATTTCAACCCGACCTGTTCCGGGCGTTCGCGCGGATCGATGTCGTCGTCGTACTCGCTGCGGATGATTGCTCGTCGCTCGACGAAGGCTCGTCCGACCGTGCCGTGGCCTGGCTTGCGATTGAGGTGGCTGGCCTGAATCAGCGGCGCGTAGCCGGACATATGGCGTGGAACGAGCAGGTCCTGGCGCGCGTCGTAGAGGCGGAGCGACGCGCGGTCGGCGGCGAGCAGCGCCTTGGCCGCCTCAGTCGTCGCGCGGATGACGGCTTGCGGGTCGACCTCGCTGGCCGCCTGGACCGATAGATCGAAGAGAGTCTTGAATTCCTGCGCCCGCGTGCTGTTCGCGCCAATCAAGCGCGCGTTCTCGTAGGCGACTGCCGCTAAACGCGTCAGCGTTTCGAGCAGCTCCCGCTCTTGCTCGTGCAATTGCCGGGGGCGTCCACGCCAACCGACGATGAGGAGGCCGATGCGACTATCGCGAAAGATCAGCGGGACCGCGGTGGCGGATCTCAGATCGTCGACGGCCTTGTAATTGCGAGCGATCGTTCGAGGGTCGCGCTGGTAATCCAGCGCGTGTACAACCCGACCGTTTTCCAGCGCCTCCCGGCAGAATGCGTCGTCGGTGAGGAGGATTGGCCCCATCGCCCGCACCCGTAACTCTCGGTCAGGCGAGTACCCGGCCACCTCGGTCGTGGTGAGGCGCGTGCCCGACGCATCCAATCGGACGATCGCGGCGGTATCGGCGTGACATAATCCGCGTGCCCGCTCGCACACTCGCCGCAAGATTTCATCCAGTTCGACGGAAGACGACATCTCGGTCGCGGCTTCGAGCAAGGCGGACAGGCGTTCGGCGAACTCACGAGATTCGGCGTACAAGTGCGCATTGTCGATCGCGATCGCGGCCTGTCCCGCGAAGGCCGCGACGATATCGGCGTCGGTCTCGGTATAGGGGCGTCCATCCGCGCGCTGGCAGATGTGGAGGACGCCGATCAATCGATCGCGCGACACCATTGGCACGGCGATGAAGCCGGTGATGCCGTGCGATCGCAGGATGTCTCGGTCGCAATCCGAGATCGGCCCGGTCGCGATGTCATTAACGACGATCGGCCGCGGGTTCCGCGCGACGAGATAGGCGTGACCGCCGACGTCGAACGTGGCCGGCTCCTGATCTTCCTCGCAATGGGGAAGCGCGAGACGGAGGATCCCGTCGTCATCGAGCAGCGAAATGAGTGCGTCCTCAGCACCGACGAGCGAGGCGGCCTTGTCCGCGACGCTCGGGAGCACGTGCTCGATGGCGGTTCCGCTCTGGAGCGCCTCGGAGAGTTCGGTGAGGGCGTCGATCTCCAACTGCAGCTGATCGGCGCGCGGCACCGGCTCCAACGACAGCCGACCAATCGTGTCTGGCACACTTCGCAGTCTACTGGCGTTGGACGGCTCCCACCAACGATTCTTTGGGCCGAAACGCGCGATCCTGTACGGAAGTCCAGTCAGGAACTAGACGCCCGACGGATGGAATGGCATGCTGGATGCTCGTAATCTGGCAGTGCCCGCGCAAGATGACGCGAGCGATAGGAGTCTGAAATGCGCTACCGAGCGGATCTTCATTGTTATCTCTGCTCGCGCAGTGCCGCGACGCTCGAATGGGAAGGCAGTACGCCCGGCGCAGTCATGGTGACTCGCCCCGGCATGGCCATCGGCGAGATGGCGGCGCATGAGGCGCGCCGCGTTCGATGCGTGCGCTGCGGTGGACCAACGTTCATTGAGGAGATCGAGCAGGTGCGTCAGCCGGCGATGGTTACGATCGAGCCGGCGCGGCGCGGTCGACCGCGGAAGGTCGACAAGGATCGTGAATTGGAGCAGGAGCAGGCCCTGCTGGCGCGGATCGCCTAAACCGCGCCAACACCCGAACCGGCAGCCGTTCCCGCTCAGGCGGGGGGCCGCCGGCCTTTGTTGTTCCAGCCGTCGCCGAGCCAGGTGGCCGGCTCTGAGCGAATTGCCGGCCACAGCCGCCGACCCACCCAAGCCAGTCCCGCCAACACGATCACGGCGAAAGCGTACTGCACCCCCCAACTATACGCCGCGAAAACAATGACACGAGTCGTGGTAACTAATATCATATTGGGAGTGGATTCATTCGGAGGGGATTCGTGGAGAACGCCAGACTAACCGAACGCGCGCAACAGGCAATCATCTCGGCGCAGACCGCGGCCGAGGAGCGGACTAACCCGTCCCTCGAGCCCGAGCACCTCCTTCGCGCGCTTCTCGATCAGCACGATGGTCTCGTCCCTGACCTGCTCCGACGCCTCGAGACGAATGTCGAAGCCCTTCGCGCCGAGGTCACGCGGGCGATCGAACGCTTTCCGCGCGCCGCTGGAGGGCAGTTGCGTGCGTCGCCGTCGTTCGCGGCGGTGGTCAAGCGCGCCCAGTCCGAGGCCGATCGACTCAAGGACGAGTACATCTCGGTCGAGCACCTTCTGGTTGCCCTGGCGGATCCGCGGGCTGGCGCTGGCGCGGCCCGACTCCTGGATGCCCGTGGCATCGGCGTCGATCGCGTCCTGACCGCGTTGACGGAAGTCCGAGGCAATCAGCGTGTCACCTCGCAGAACCCGGAGGCGACCTACGCCGCCCTCGAGAAGTACGGTCGCGATCTCAACAAACTGGCCGACGAAGGGAAACTCGATCCGGTGATCGGACGGGACGAGGAAATCCGCCGCGTCGTGCAGATCCTGTCGCGGCGCACCAAGAACAACCCGGTCCTGATCGGTGAGCCAGGCGTCGGCAAGACGGCGATCGCGGAGGGGCTTGCACAGAGGATCAGTCGACGCGACGTGCCGGAGGGTCTGAAGGGCAAGCGTGTCATCGCGCTCGATCTGGGGGCTCTGGTCGCGGGCGCGAAGTACCGAGGGGAGTTCGAGGAGCGACTCAAGGCTGTTCTGAAGGAGATCCAGTCGGCGGAGGGTCGGATCATCCTCTTCATCGACGAGCTGCACACCGTCGTCGGCGCTGGCGCAGCCGAGGGCGCGATGGACGCGGCGAACCTCCTGAAGCCGATGCTCGCCCGCGGCGAACTGAAATGCATCGGCGCAACGACGCTCGACGAGTATCGAAAGCACATCGAGAAGGACGCCGCCCTCGAGCGACGCTTCCAGACCGTTCTGGTCGATGAGCCGACCGTCGAGGAGACGATTTCAATCTTGCGTGGTCTGCGCGAACGGTATGAGGTGCACCACGGCGTCCGCATCAAGGACGCCGCCATCGTCGGCGCAGCCGTTCTCAGCCATCGCTACATCACCGACCGATTCCTGCCGGACAAGGCGATCGACTTGATCGACGAGGCCGCGTCGAAGCTGCGGATGGAGATTGACTCGATGCCGGTCGAGCTCGATGAGATCGAACGGCGAATCCTTCAGCGGGAGATCGAGCGCGAGGCGCTCCGCAAGGAGTCGGACCAGGGGTCGATCGATCGGCTGAGCGATCTCGAACTGGAGCTCGCCGGTCTCGGCGCCGAGCGCGATCGCCTGCGCACGCAGTGGGAGGCCGAAAAGGCTGAGATCGGCCGCCTCCGGTCTCTCACCGAGCGACTCGAACAGGCTCGTGCCGAACTCGAACGCGCCGAACAGGTGGGCGATCTGCAGCGGGCGGCCGAACTGCGGTACGGACGTTTGCCAGAGCTGCAGCGAGAAATGGCGGCCAGCGCCGAATCGAATTCGGACGGGACCCGTCTCCTCAAGGAAGAGGTCGACGAGGAGGACATCGCCGAGGTCGTATCCCGCTGGGCCGGCGTACCGGTCGCACGGATGCTCGAAGGCGAGGTGCAGAAGTTGCTGAGGCTCGAAGATCAGTTGCACGAGCGCGTCGTCGGCCAGGACGAAGCGGTGCGGGCGGTCTCGAACGCGGTGCGCCGCGCACGGGCCGGGCTGCAGGACCCGAATCGGCCGCTCGGTTCGTTCATCTTCCTTGGACCGACCGGCGTCGGAAAGACCGAGCTTGCGCGTGCGCTGGCGGAGTTCCTCTTCGACGATGAGGCCGCGATGGTGCGGCTCGACATGAGCGAGTACATGGAGAAGCATTCCGTCTCGCGGATGATTGGCGCCCCGCCAGGATACGTCGGCTACGACGAAGGCGGGCAACTGACCGAGGCGGTTCGCCGTCGCCCGTACACGGTGCTGTTGCTCGATGAGATCGAGAAAGCGCACCCGGATGTCTTCAACATCTTGCTGCAGCTACTGGATGACGGGCGCCTTACGGACGGACAGGGTCGGACGGTCGATTTCCGGAACGCGGTCGTGATCATGACCTCGAACGTCGGGTCGCAATGGATCGCCGAACTCGGGCCGTCCGATCACGCCGAAATGCGTCGCCGGGTCGATCTGGCGCTGCGCGAGAATTTCCGCCCCGAGTTCTTGAATCGATTGGATGAGGTCTTGATCTTCCAGGCGCTCGATCGCGATCAGATCGCTCGCATCGTCGGCATTCAGCTCAAGCGCGTCGCGGCGCGTCTGGCCGATCGCAAGCTGACGCTCGACGTGACGCCAGAGGCGAGTGAATTGCTGGCGCGGGAAGGGTACGATCCGGCATTTGGCGCTCGGCCGCTCAAGCGGGCGATCCAGAGGCGGCTGCTCGATCCGCTCTCGCTGCGTATCCTATCCGGAGAGTTCGCCGCGGGCGACACCGTCATCGTCGAGCCTACGGACGGTGCGCTCCAGTTCCGTCGCGGCGAGGCCGTGACGGCTGGCGCCGCCAACGCGCGCGGCCCGGTCGTCGAGGGCGAGTACCGGGAGATGTGAGTCGCGCCGGGCTCCGGCGAAATACGCCCGCCGCCGGGTGGCTAGCCTCGTCCAACGAAGCTACTCACTCGGCGCGGAAGTCCGTTCGGGACCCGGGTTGTGTACATGAACCCTATGCGTTGCGGGCAACCGCCTCGACATCGACGCCGAAGAGCTTGCCGGCATCGATGATCTGGGACCACGTCGCATCAGCGACCGGAACGCCCTCGGCCAGCCGCGCCCGGGCCGAGCGGGCCTCCGGCTCACCCGGCAGGAGCACTTCGTCGACGCCTTCGGCCGGTCGAATGCGCTTGATCCGACGTAGCACGTGATCGGCGTTGTGCTCGTAGGACGCGCGATCGCGGAAGGTCAGCGCATCGACCGCCCACACGACCGCGCCGCCCCGACGACCGGCGCCGTTGTAGACGTCGCCGGGGGTCATCGCGCCGCACAGCATCTCGACGAACATCGCCAATGCGTAGCCCTTGTGGCCGCCGAACGGTAGAAGCGCGCCGCCCGCGTAGAAGTCGTTCGGATCGACCGACGGGTGGCCATCCTTATCGACGATGCAGCCTGGTGGCAAGTCAGCGCCCTTTGCGCGGGCGACCTGGACCTTGCCTTCGGCGACGACCGTGGTGGCGAAGTCGATGAGCATGTCCGGCATCTCGCCGCCCGGAAACCCGATCGAGATCGGGTTCGTCGAAAGCGCGCGCTCGGCGCCGCCAAACGGCGCCGCGATGCCCTGCCCCATACGACCTTCGGAGCCACCGGCGCCGCCGACGACGACCATCGCAATGACGTCTTCGGCCGATGCCTGACTCGCCCACTGGCCGAGACGGCCGATGTGGTTGCAGCGGACGATCGATACAACCGCGGTGCGGGACGCCTTGGCCTTCTTGATCGCGACGTTGGTGCCGAACCGCGCCGCGACGTGGCCGAAGCTCCAGCGGCCATCGACGAGCGCCGACGTTGGCGTTTCCTGGATCACCGCCGGGCGCGCGGCCGGATCGAGCGATCCATCCTGGATCGCCTTGACGTATGCGGGGATGCGGATGACGCCATGTGAGTCGTGACCAGCCAGGTTGGCGCCGACCAGCGCCTCACCCATCTCGGCGGCGGTGTCACGAGTCGCGCCGGCGGCAACAAAGACTGCCTCGGTGACTGCGCGTAGCTCTTTCGCGGTGCGGTTCGCCATGGTGCGATTCCTCCTGGGCCGGGCATGCTAGCATCCGCCCCATGGCCGTACGGCCGCCACCGACCGCCCGCTGCGATCGTTGCGGACGCCCGATCGACGAGGTTCAGGTCGCGTTGCCGTGCCCCGATTGCGCGGGGCCGGTCGGAATCTCGTTTGACTCTGAGACTCGACCGAACGCGCGACGCGGCGCCCGCGTCGATGGCCTGTGGCGCTACGGGGCAGCGCTGCCACTCCGCGATCCGAACGATGTCGTGTCGCTCGGCGAGGGTGACACACCGGTTGTTCGTCTGCCGCGATGGGGAGCGGCCCACGGGATGCGCAACGTGTTCGCCAAGCTGGAATACATCGCGCCGACCGGCTCATTCAAGGATCGCGGCACCACTCTGGTCGTGAGTCGCGCCCGTGAAATCGGCGCCCGCGAATTGATCGAGGATTCTTCGGGCAACGCCGGCGCGTCGGTCGCCGCCTACGCGGCGCGGGCGGGCATTCCGGCGATCATCTTCGTTCCGGCGGGCGCGCCGGCGGCGAAGATCGCACAGATCGCGGCAACTGGCGCCGACGTCGTTCGCGTCGAAGGTCCGCGCGAGGCCGTGAGAGACGCGGCGATCGAGGCGGCGCGTTCGCGCAACGCGTACTACGTCGGCCACAACGGCAACCCGTACTTCGAGGCCGGGACGCAGACCTTCGGCTTCGAGGTTGCGCGCTGGCACTTTGGTCACGTGATGATGCCGGTCGGCGGCGGCTCGCTCTTCGTCGGCGGCTGGCGTGGATTGCAACGCGCGGCCGCTCCCCGGGCGATCCTGCCACGTTTTCACCTGGCCCAACCGACTGGATGTGCGCCGATCGTCGCGGCCTGGCGGCGCGGCATGGGCCGTCCGGTGCCGATCGAACGGCATCCAACGATCGCTGGTGGCGCTGAAATCGAGCATCCGGCGCGCGGCGTGGAGATCCTCCGTATTCTGACCGCGTCACACGGCGGGGCGGTTGACATCCATGACGATGCGATTGTGGCCGCGCGACACGAACTGGCAACGCTCGAAGGCATCGATGTGGAGCCGACCTCGGCCCTGGCGGTCGCGGGCGTGATCGCGTTGCTTCGCGACGCCGTCATACGCTCGGAAGATCGTGTCTTGATTGTCCTTACCGGTAGCGGTTTGAAGGTGCCGGCCTGAACGTTATCGTCCTCGCTGACACGCACATCCCGGCTCGCGCCTCGCGGATACCGCCGATCGTCATCGCAGCGCTCGAGCAGGCGGACCTGATCATTCACGCTGGCGATGTCGTCACCCGCGAGGTTCTCGAAGAGCTGCGAACGTTTGCCCCGGTCGAAGCGGTGATCGGAAACATGGATGAGCCAGCGTTGCGTTCAGTGCTGCCGGTGCGACAGACTGTTTCGATCGGCTCAAAGCGGGTTGGGATCGTGCACGGACACGGTGGCGCGACGGCACTTTCGGTCGCGCGAAGGGCGTTTCCGCGCGGTTCGGTCGACGCGGTCGTGTTCGGTCACAGCCATCTTCCGCTCATCGAGTGGGTCGACGACGCGCTCCTTTTCAATCCGGGCTCGCCAACCGATCGGCGGCTCGCGCCACGCTGCTCCTTCGGTCGTCTGTCGATCAGCGACACCGGCGATCTCGTCGCCGAACACGTCTGGATCTAGCAGGGCGTTTGGGCTGACTCGGCCTCGACGGAGCCGATGCTACCATCCGGGCGTGAGCACGCCGGCCGAGCGGTCCGCCGCGATCAGCTCGGCGCTCGATGCGATCGATCCGGAATGGGTGATCCAGATCCCTTCGAGCACGCTCAAGGCGATCATCGACCACGAAATCACGCGCCTCGGGCCGCGGGTTCTACCGGTCACGCGCGAGGAAGAGGGCGTGGGCATTGCCAGCGGCATGGCCCTGGTTGGACGCCGTGTCGTGATGATCGTGCAGGACAATGGCATCGGAAACGCGCTCACCGCGCTCACGACATTCCCACAGGCGTACCACATTCCGCTGTTGATGATCGTGACGCGGCGCGGCGGCCTGGGCGAGTACAACTCGATGATCCACACGTTCTGCGAACGCGTTGAGGATATCTCGGCCGCGGCGGACCTGCGCGCGTTTCGGCTCGACGGCGCCGTCCCGATCGACGAGTGGTCGCGGCGAGTGGTGGACGCGTACGAGTTTGCGCGCATCACTCGCCGGCCAGTCATCGTCTACGTCAACCTGATGCGCGAATGAGGATCGGGACCGAATGAGACGGTGGGATGCCCTGATCGCGGTGGCGGACGCGTTTCCGCGCGAGCCGATCATCGTCACGCTTGGCGGGACGACCCGCGAACTCGCCGCGCTGCGCCGGTCGCCGAATCACCTGTACGTTCTCGATTCGATGGGATTGCCGCCCGCGATCGGTCTCGGTGTCGCGCTTGGCCTGGAAGGAAGCTCCCTAGGCAAGACGATCGTGCTGGAGGGCGATGGATCGCTTCTGATGGGCCTATCGACACTTGCGACGATCGGTCTGGCGAGACCATCGAATCTGATCTTGCTCATCCTGGACAACGGCACCTATGGCGCGACCGGCAACCAGCCGACCGCGTCATCGGTCGTCGATTTCGCGCGGATGGCCGAGGCGTGCGGCATCGCGGCGACCGAGGTCGATGACGTAAATGGCCTGAAGTCGGCGCTCGATTGGGCGCGC
Organism: Chloroflexota bacterium; assembly: GCA_004297775.1. Taxonomy (GTDB): domain Bacteria; phylum Chloroflexota; class UBA6077; order FW602-bin22; family FW602-bin22; genus FW602-bin22. The sequence continues at coordinate 71,603 of SCUE01000031.1, forward strand.
GCGGCCGATCGTGCCGTTCTGATCCGCGCGCGAATCGATACCACGGTCGAGAAGGCGCCGTTCCTGCTCGAGGATCCGGTCGTCCTGGGCGCGACGTTCGCCGACTACATCGCCCGGAATCGTTAGCGACAGTCCCAGGGCGTCGGCGTTCGCCAGGCGCGGGCGCGCACCAATTGGCCACTCAGTCGTCGGCGCTCGGTCGCTCGGTCGAGTATCCGATCAGGCGCAGGTTGCCTCGGAAGCGCCTTTCGACGCGCGGAGACGCGTGGGCGTCGAGCCAAACGCGCGCGGACGCCTCCGGGTCGGCGTAATACTCCTGGAAGATCGCCAACCAGACGAACGGCGCCGACCGCGCGATGGCTTCGGTCTGTTGCGCGATGTCGGCCGAGCGCGGCGCGATCTGCGCGATCGGCCACCGGTCGCCGAGGTAGTAGCGCAGTGGCCGGTGGATGTAGCCCGCGTTTGCCACGACGATCTGACCGGGCCGGGCATTGTCGGCGATGAACGATGCGAGCGACCGGAAGTCATCGCGCCAGACGCGCGCGTCGCGATGGAACGTGATGATCGCGATGGCCGATATCGCCAGCAGCGCGCCACCGGAAAGCGTACCGAGTCCGCGCGAGCGTTCAAAGAGACGCAGCGCGCCGAGCGCCGCGAGGATCGCCAGCGGCGCGACCGCTACCGCGAGATAGCGTGGCGCGATTTCCTGACGCTCGCCGAAGACCAATGCCACGGCGATGGGCGGGAAGGCCGCCGCCCATGCGAGAACCGACGGACCGATCGTTCGGGCGATCCCAGTGCCAGGAGCGCGTCGAGGCCACGCGCCGACGATCGCGAGCGCGACCAGAACCAGCGGCGCGGCGTACTGGAACAGCATCGCACGTGAACTGCCAGCCAATTGGTCGAGCTGATGGGGCGGAAACCCGATCGCGAAACCGGTCGCGGCCTCGACCAGGATTCGGAGCCGCGGCGTGCCGGTTGCCGCGCCGCCGGCGTATGCGCCAAGCCGGGTGACGATGCCGAGCGCCCAGGGAAGGAAGAGTATCCCGGCGGCGACGAGCGCGAGTGACCAGAGGAGTAACGTGGTGCGCGAGATTCGACGGCGCAGCGCCGCGACCGCGAGCGCGCCGCCGTGCGCCGCGATCAGGAGCGAGCCGAAGTAGTGCGTGTAGAGCAGCGTCGCGACAGTTGCGGCGTAGAAGGCGACTGGCAGTCGCGTCGGGCGTTCGACGAGGCGCAGGAGTCCATAGGTCGCGGCACAGGCAACCGCAACCAGAGGCGCGTACATGCGCACTTCGCGCGCGTAGTACTGAAGGAACGGTGAGAAGCCGACCGCCATTGCCGCGGCGAATGCTCCGCGACGACCGTCGACGCGGTGGCCGATCGCGTGGGCAAATGGGACCGCGAATACCGCGCTGATGACCGAGGGAAACCGCAGACCGCATTCGGTTGAACCGAAGAGCGGAACGACCAGGCTCAGGATCGCGTAGTACAGCGGTGGGTGCGCATCATCACGCGTGATGCGTGCCATCTCCCGCCACGGAAGAAGTGCCATATCGTGACCGTACGCCTCGTCGAGCCACAGGCCTTCATCCGCCAGGCCGAAGACCATCGTCGCGAAAGAGATCGCGAGTATTGAAAGTGCCGCGAGGCGCTCGGTGTGTCTCACCACCCGGTACGATAGCGGTGTTACCCATCCAGGCAAGGAGTGCGCCGTGGCAATCGAACTGACCTGTACGTCGTTCTCATTTCCGCTCCTGAGCTTCGAGACGTCGCTCAAGGCGATCGCACTGCTCGACATCCCGCGGTACGACATCGGCGCCCACGAGGGTGGCAGTCACATACAGCCATCCGAAGTCGAAGCGCAACCCGGGCAGGTCGCCGACCGGATTCGCCGCGCCGGAGACGCGGCTGGCCTCACGGCGTCGGACTTCTTCCCGACATTCGGCCACGGCTTCCGGGATCGTCCGGTCAACACGCCGGACGGCGCGAAAGCCACCGCGAACGTCGCGCGATTCCGGGCGATCGTGGCATGCGCCAAGGCCGTCGGCGCGCGCGGCATCACACTGTTACCGGGCGTGACCTGGCACGACATTGGCCACGAACGGTCATTCGAGTTGAGCGCGCGCGGACTGCGGACACTCGTGCCGATCGCCCAGGACGCGGGACTGCGCCTGTCGATTGAGGCCCATCTCGAATCGGTTGCCGACACGCCTGCCCTGGCCGCGCGTCTGGTCGATCAGGTTCCGGGACTCGGCCTCACGCTCGACTATTCCCATTTCCTGGCCGGCGGGAGCGACTTGGCCGAGATTCACCGTCTGGTTCCGTTGGCGCGCCATTTCCACGCACGGCAAGCCAATCCGGCATCGCTTCAGGCTGGATCAAGGGACGGGACGCTCAACTTTACCGATATTGTGGGTCGGCTTCGCGCGAGTGGATACTCGGGCGATGTCTGCGTCGAATACACGTGGCAAGATTGGCGCGACTGCTGGCACCAGGACGTCGTGTCCGAGAGCATTCTCCTGCGGGACATTCTGCGGCGGACTCTGGTGTAGTCGGCGATCCTGAAAAGGAACGGGGCTGGCCAGCCATTACATTCTGAAGTGGCTTCGTGCACCAGAACGGGGCTGGCCAGCCATTGGAGACGCCCTCATCCTGGCCTTCTCCCAAAGGGAGAAGGGACTCATTACAGCTTGCCGAACTTCCGGAGGTTTCGGACGCTGATCTCGACGCTCTCCATCATCGGGCGTGTTGAGGCGTCCTGTTCGACGACGTACCACTCGGCGCCGGCAGCCTCCGAGGCGGCGAAGATCGCCGCCATGTCGAGCGTTCCTTCGCCAATCTCGGCGTAGGCGGGGTCTCGGCTCGGGGCGTAGTCCTTGATGTGGATGTACGGGACGCGACCGGCGCATTTCTGGATGTAGGCGATCGGATCGGCGCCGCCGATGTGGATCCAGTACACGTCCGGCTCGAAGAACACGAGCGAAGGATCGGTCCATTCAAGCAACCGATCCATCGCGTAGACGCCGTCGAACTTTTGAAATTCGAACGCGTGGTTGTGATAGTGAAAGCGCGCCCCTCGCTCGGCGCAGCGCTTGCCAATCGAGTTGAACAGACTCGCGAAATGCCGAAAATCGTCGATCGAACCTCTCCGATCCGATGGCAGAGCTGGACAAATCACATCCGGGGTACCGAGCGTCAGCGCGAGGTCGATCTCCTCGTCGAGTGCCGATTCGAGGCGACCGATTGACACGTGGTTTCCGGCGACGCTGAGACCGAGGCCGTCGAGAGCCGGTTTCAATTCCGCCGCGTCCAGACCGGCCCAGCCGAACAGTTGCACGGCCGGATAGCCCATGTCCCGTACGCGTCGCAACGTGCCCGGCAGGTCCGATCGTAGATCGTCGCGGATCGAGTAGAGCTGCAGGCCAACGCCAAGTTTCCTCATGCCGCGTAGTGTATGGCCTCCGCCACGCCGCCGCCGCGCTTGACGTAACAATACTTCTTACGCCGATTTAACTGGTGGCGACCGTAGCATTCGACGAACGGTTGCGCGGTCGTCTGGTCGCTCGCCGAAGGCTCGATGGAGTGCAACCGATGGACGAGCGTGGCGCATTGACGGTTCGTGACGCCGGTCGAATGGGCGGTAAGAAGCTACTCGAGAAGTACGGTCGCGAGCATTTCGCGGCGCTCGGCCACAAGGTCGGCTCGAAATTGCGTGACGAACGGGGTGTCGAGTTCTTCCGGGCGATGGCGCAGGCCGGTGGCGCCGCAACCGCCGCGAACCACGATCGGGAACACTTCGCGACCCTCGGTCGCGCCGGCGGTAAGAAGCTGAGCGAAGAGCGCGGCAGCGAGTACTATCGGCGCATCGGTCGGCTCGGGGCCTTGAGCGCGCGCCGTCGGAAGATCGTCGTAGCGGAGGGGGCTCGGATCGTGCCCGCGACCGGTCTGGCGACCGTCATCCCCGCGGAGTAGCGAACTCCAACGCCGATCGTACTGGTCGGTTGGACGGGCAACCGGTAATCTAGGTTCGTGCGCTTTCCGGCCGCTAACGGCCGCCTCGGGTTGCCGCGTCTCTCCCCGTCGGCGACGGCCGGGCTGGCACTGTTCGGCGTGATCGTCATCTTCGTGACGGCGCTGGCCACGGTGGTTGTCTTCCTGCCAACGTCTCAGGTGGCAACGCGCCCCGAGAAACCGCACGGCGACGCCGTGATTGGCGACGGCGAGCGCGGCGCCGGCGTCGCATCGCAGACGAGGACCGACGTACCCCTTCGCGCGGCGGCCGGCGTTCCGGCCCTCGTTGTGCCGACTCCGGTCGACATCGCGGTGCTGCACGCCACGGCCGAGGCACGATCGGGCCGCTCGCCGACCGATCGCCAGTCGGCGTCATCCGCGCCGCCGCCAACCGCGGCCGTGCCAGGGAGGGCGCCGCCACCGAAGCCGGGCGTAGAGAAGCCGGTCGCGGCGATTCCCGGGAAGCCAATCGCCACGGCTGGGACGCCGACGCCGACCGTATTCATACCGGCGACGCCGACGCGGCCTCCGACACGGACCGTGACCCCGACGTTTACGCCGACCGCTACCCTGACGCCGACCCTGACCCCGACGCATACGCCGCCGCCGTCGCCGTGCACCACGGCTGTCACCGTCCCGGGGCTGTCGGCCGGATACGGCTACGTCACGACAATTGCGCAGGAAACCGTTGGGCATCTGGCGATGCAATGGCCAGGCGCCGGTGGCTCGATCATGCTCTACTCCGGTCGCCCGGCCGCATTCGGTGACGTCAATAACGGCGTCATTGGCGGCGTTCCGGCTGACATGCCGCTGAAGCAAGGGTCGTCCGGTCCGGGTGGAATACGCGTGCCAGATCAGCCGGCTGGGCAATTCACCTTCTACTTCTTCAACGGTTCGCCATACGGCAGCCGTCCCTCGACGGCGTCGATCTCCTACTGGACCTACGGCCACTGCCCCTAACGGGCTAGTCGGTTCAGGGTGACCACGATTGACTCGTTAGAAGGCCGTGTATATGGTCGGTTCAAGGTCGGGTCAGATTGCGCGCCATTCTCATCGTGTTTCTCGTCGTCGTCGCCCTTCTGGAGAGCGCCGCCCGCGCGACGGCCCAGACCGAGAAATCGGCCGACATCCTCTTCGTTCTCGATAGTTCGGCGTCGATGAGCCGCGATGACTGGCGGGGCCGAGCCAGCGATCCAAGCGATCTGCGCCTGACGGCCGTGCGGGCATTCGTCACACTCGCCACGCCGCGTATGCGTGTGGGGCTCGTCAACCTTTCGGACGCGTTCTCGTCGAATAACGGATTGGATGCGCCGTCGGCGCTCGAGACGGGGCTTGTCGCGCCGCTGACCGACGCGTCGCCGCGTGGCAAGGCGCTTCTCCTGGGCGCGGTCACGTCTATGAAGACGACTCACCAGGCCGGACTGGAAGACGGCTTCACCTACATGACCCGCGCGCTCGGCCTGGCTGGACGCGTGATGGCGGGATCTCGCGCCGATGAGAAATTCGTGATCGTCCTCACCGATGGCGACGTGACCGGCGAGGACCCGCGAGATTGGTGGATAACGGCGGCTGGCCTGAAAGCCGAACGCGTGAAGGTCATCGTCTTCCGCCTCGGCCGACGCGAGCCGCCTGGTCTGACGAACGACGAGCTCGCGGCATTGAATGAGAAGCTCAGCCCGGGCGGCGCGGCGCGCGTGATCGATCGGCCGGACGACATTCTTGGCTACTACCTCCAGACGTTCTCGCAGATCAGCGCCGAGACGTACGTCAACGCCGGCGCCGCGCTGGCGACCGGGCGCGACCATCGAATCCTCCAGGTCGCCGATTGGATGGACATCCAGCAGATCGACATTCTGGTTCCGAGCAAGCCTGGGACCGTGACCCGCCTGTTTTCCGAGAAGCTCGGGCGCGATGTGCTGCGCGACGCTCGCGCATCCGAATCGGCGGACCCGAACCTTGAGATCCTGACCCTCAGTCGCGAGAAGCTCGGTACACTCGCCGGCGCGTGGCGTATCGACGTTTCGGCGCCGACGGGCGAGATCCAGATTGTGTCGCGCTCGGGCATCGCGATCGCCGGTGAGCCCCTCTACCAGCCGAAGGACGCGACTGCCATCGTCGCCGTGGTTTCGGTGCGTGACGGTGGCGTACCGATTCCCGCGAAGACGGTCGTCGCGCGCGGTCCGGCCGGCGGTCAACCCGCGCCCCTGGTCGGGGGAGCCCTCGGCCCGCAACGCTACTCCGGGATCGTCGTTCCGGATCGCGAGAGCAACATCCGCGTCCAGGTTCGCGGCGAGGGTCAGACCGATCTACCGCCACGGCTCGAGAAGGTCGTCGCCACCCGTGCGACCGACGCCATCTCACTCGACGGCGTGGCCGCGCGCTACGAACGCGTCGGCGATGCCGCCCCACTCAAGGTCGGCGAGCCGCTCCGAGTCCGCATGCGAGTCGGCGACGCGACCAATCGATGTCGCGTCACGGCCGCGGCGGTGCGCGTCGGCGCGGCATATCGTGCTCCGGCGCCCGGAATGCCCGACCGCGAATCCGATGTTGTCGCGCAGCCGCTCGGCGATGGTGGGGACGCGACGTTGCTGTTCGGCTTCGTTCCACACGGACCCGGCAACGTGACGTTCGCGCTCGATCACGGCGTGGCGGCGTGCGCTGAGTTGGATGCCCCGATTGCGATTCTGCCGAAGGCAGGTGGCCGGCCGACTGGCTTCGACGTCGACGTTGAGCGTCTCCTGAAGGTTGTCAAGGCGGAAAGTCCGCCTCCCACGGGGCTGCCGGTCGGCGCCAGCGGCGTCGACATTTCCTTGCGCTACGACATTTCCAGTTGGCGAAACGAGAAAATCGCCGTCACGGTCCAGGGGATGGCCGGCGCAAGCGTCTCGCCCCCGACCGTTGATGTGTCAGCGCGCGACGGCGGCGGACGCCCGCGCCGAAAGGTCGACCAGTTCGTCGTTCCAGTCAGGTTCGGTAGCCCCCGACCCGGCGGCGATAAGGGGCGTTTCACGATCGTTGCGCAGGGAATCGAGCCGGACGGCAACACGCGTGAGATTGGTCGCTTCGAGTACACGTACGACGTGGCTCCGGGCATCCTCGGCGCGATCGTTAGCCGTTCGCCGCAGATCAGTCGCGATGGGGTGTCCGTGATCGTGGCCGTGAACCCGTCTCGCCTCGGATTCATTCCACCGGCGACCAGCCAGGATTTCGAGGTTTCCGTCGGAGGGCTCAATGATGGCCGAGCCGATCCAAGCGCAATTCGCATCCAACCGGGGCGCGAGATCGCCGAGCATCGCGTCTTCGTGCAGACCTCGGAGTTCTGCCGGCGCGAAGGAGCGTTCGGATTTACACTCGATCTGAAGCCCGTCCAGTCGCCGAACGGTGACATCCTCGTCTCGGGCGTGCCGCTTCGCGTCAACGTCCCGCTGCCGGCGATGGCGCTGCGCGTGTCGGGTCCGGAGCGGATCGGCGCGCTCCGGCCGGGCACGCCCTTCGACATCACCGTGCAATCGACGTCGCTATGTCCGGAGACGCTCCGAATGGCCTTGACCGAGCCGGCGAATCCGGATCGATTCTCCGATTCCGGGCTCGACGCCGCGAATTTCGTGATTCAACCCGGTGGCGGCGAGGTGCGTGGTACGACGATGGCGCCAGCGCGCGCGTCGCCTCGCGGCATCGGTGGCACGCTGGTATTGCGGACCGAGAAGCTGTCGGGCCACGCGTCGACGCGCTATCCAGCCGACCAGGAGATCACCTACTACACGCCGCTCTGGACTGAAGAGTATCCTCGGACTGCCGCGATCGCGTTCGCGGGCATCGCGGCGCTTCTGACCGGTCTGTTGGCGTTGCCGCGCGCAATTGCCGACCCAATTGTCGCGCATCGTCTTGGCGATTCCAGCGTCGTCTCGGGCCGAAAGCGGCGACGATGGTTCGTTACATCACTGGCACTTTCAACCGCGGCGTCATACGCCATCGTCTACTGGGCGATGGCGCGGTATCTTCCCTGAAGGAGCTTCGATTCTTGGACCAGAACAACTACGCGCTGATGTACCCCACTCTCGTCATCGGCTTAGGGGGTACCGGGGCGCGCGCGACCCGCTCCCTGAAGCGCCTCGTCGAGCGCTACTTCCGTTCGCGTGGCTGTGAGGTTCCGCCGGTCATCCGCTATCTCGTCATCGATACCGAGGACCTGCGAAACCTGCCCGGTGAGGAACCTCTGGCGCCGGACGAGTACATCAACCTCGGATCCGATTTCGACGCCAATCGCGTCGTCGAATACATGGAGCAAACCGAAGGCCTGTACGAGTCGATTCGCGAATGGTGGACGAGCAGCGGGCACGACGCCGGGCGGATTCGGGTCAAGAATGGCGCCGGCCAGATGCGCGACATCGGTCGCCTCGCGCTCTTCGTCGGATATCAGCAACTCGTCGAACGCTTGAAGGCGACAGTCGCACAGATTCAGAGCGTCGCCAATCTCCAGAAGAGCCAGCAGATTCTCTCGACGGTCGGCATGCGGCCGGATTCGTCACCCCAGGTGTGGTTGGTCGGGTCGCTTTGCGGCGGAACTGGCGCTGGCATCTTCCTCGACGTGGCCTACCTCATGCGCGATCTCCTGCAGACGCGCTCGACGTTCCTGCCAAACGGCATTTTCGTGCTCCCGCAAGCGTTCATGCCGGCGCTGGCCGGCAAGGTCGACCTCCAGCGTCGCATTCAGGCGAACGCCTACGCCTCGTTGCTGGAGCTTTCGGAGCTGATGAATAGCGCCGATCGCGGAAAGTTCGAGTTCTATCCCGATCAGCAGAATCGCGTCGCGCTGGAGTCAGCGTTTGCCCGTCGCGCGGAACTCCCCGTCCATAGCGAGGCACTTGCAACGCGCGCGGTACCGGACACGTATGCCCGCGACCGTTCGCGAGCCGGCGGTGGATCTTCCGCCGGCGGCGGCAACGGAGACGAGTCCCGATCGCGGTTGCGGCCCTCCTCGGTGCCATTCGATCGCGTCTTTCTGGTCGATCAGGAGAACGAGGGATCCATCACGTGGTCGTCGATGGATAGCGTGACCGATATGGTCGCCCAGTCGCTACTGGTGAACATCGTGTACCGCCAGCAGATCGAATGGGAAGAGCGCAACATCTACTTCACCGAAACGTATCCGGGCATTCCGAATGGCTGGCGCCACTTCAATTCGCTGGGCGCAAGTTCCATGGTGCTTCTGCACGGTGAGGAGCAGGACCAGTACACGCTGGCGCTGCAACGACACCTGTGCCAGGTCTTGATCGAGGGCGCCCGTCGGCGGTTGCCGGATGGCACGTACGACGATGAGGTTCTCGGTAGCCGCCTCGACGAGGTCGTTGAGGCGATCGGACCGGCGCGGCTTCTTGCCGAGTTGACTCCGGTCGATCTTGGCGCGCGGATGGGCGGCCGACGCCCGACGGTGCCAGGACGGGTCGAGTGGGAGCGCGCGGCGCGCTATCACGAGTACCTGCGCAGCGAGCTACGGGTCGTCCGCCAGGACGAGATCGGGCGCCTTGCCGAGTCGCTGCCGGGGGTCGGCGTCGCGATCCGCGAACGTCTCGAACGGGCGATCGAGGATCGTGCCTGGGAGATTTGTCGCAATCAAGGATTGGTCGCCGCGCGGACCTGGGTCGGCGCGCTGGCGACCGAGATCGACAAGTCCGCGGCCGAGCTTCGGCAGGCCGGCGCCGAGGAAGGTGGACACGGGCGGCACGCGGAACGAGAACAGCGACTTTCCGACGATGCACTCGGTCAGATCGAATCGCGCGGTAACGCCCTGCGGCGGATCGACGGCATTCGTGGGTCGATCTTCGAATACCCCATTCGCGCCGGTCTTTGGCTGTGGGCACGCGTCCGTGGTCGCGGAACCGACCTAGACCGACTCTACGACGAAGCGGATCGCCGTATGCGTGCCGAATTCGACGCGCGGGCGAGACAGGCGCTGGCGCGCGAGGCGGCGCAAATCGCCTACGCACTCCTCGGTTCGCGCGGGCAGCAGCGCGATCGCGCGGTCATCTCCCGACTTGAGGCGCTCCTGGCAGAGCGCCAGGCCGACGTGCAGACACTGTCGAGCGAACTCGACGAGGAGATCGTCGGCATCAAGCGGCGCCTCGCGGCGCGGCGCGGTGATTCGATCATTGAAGGGCGAGTCGTCAGCGACATCATCGATGCGCCGGACGAGATCTCACGCGAGCACGTGGTTGATGACCTGCGCGAGGTCTTGCGCACGGAGTTCCTGGGCGACCTTCGCACGCGTCTCATCGAGGCTTTCGGTCCGACACTGGCGTGGCAGCGGACCGATCTGCGCGCGCGGCTCCGCGAACAGGCCGTGGCCGTCTACGTTCGATGGCTGAGCCAGACGACCGAGCAGTACGCGGCCGATGGCATCAAGGCGGATGCCGGTCAACTGCAGATGAAGATCCGACAGAGCCGGGCGCTGGTGAACTACACACGCGAGGTGCGGGCCGACGACCTGTGTCCTCACCTGCGGCGCCTCTTCGTCGCGGACGCGCGAACGTTTCTCGGTCGGTTCGGCGCCGCCCTCGCCGAGGAGGGCTTCGCGGCGGCCGATTGCTACGGCACCCGGAATCCTCTCCGTGTCGATGTCTATCAGGCTGTGTACGGCCTGCCGGCGTCGCTGCTGACGCACGTCGACGAGTACGGACGCGTGTACGAGGAACTGTTCGCCAAAGCCGAGCGCGGGCAGGCGTGCCCACTCCACCTTCATAGATCGTGGAACACGCGGGCCACTCAGCCAAGCGCGGGCGTTCTCTCCTGACCGGCCGCGGCCAAGGCCGGGACGTGGATGACCCGGCCCTCGGCCGCGCGATTGAGGCGATCACGGATCGCGCGACCGAGGCCTTCGTCCCGCGGCAAGACAGTTACGATCACGTCGACGGCGAGGCTGTCCAGATGGCGCATGGCGCCGTACAGGAGCCGTGCCGCCGCCGCGGAGTCATTGCGCTGGCCGAGCGACGTACCGATGGCGGCCGCCGGCGCATCGGCGACGAACTCATCGTCGGCGAGCACGCCCACGCGATGTCCTTCCGTCAGGAGAGCTCGGACCCGCGCCATCGCGACGTCGCGGGCGCCCGGTCCATCGAACGCTTCGAGTCGGGCCCGAGGCGCGTAGTGTCGGGTCGCCGTCCCCGGTGAGTGGGCGTGCTGACGCGACGGCGTGGCGACGGTAACGCAGCCGACGATCTCGCGCAGTTGATCGATTGAGACGGCACCCGGCCGTAGCACGACTGGCGACGGTCCGGTCAGATCGAGGACCGTCGATTCGACGCCGAGCGGGCTCGGTCCTCCATCGAGGATGAGGTCGATCCGTCCGTCCAGGTCGGCCCTGACGTGGTCGGCCCGCGTTGGGCTAACGTGCCCGAAGCGGTTCGCGCTCGGCGCCGCGATCGGGCAACCGGCGGCCTCGATCAACGCCCGCGCAACCGGGTGGGCCGGGAGCCGAACCGCGACCGTGTCCCCGCCGGCGCTGACACCGCGCGGGATCCGGCCCGATCGCTTGATGACGAGGGTGAGCGGTCCGGGCCAGAACCGCGTTGCCAGTAGCCAGGCGACATCCGGGATTTCCCGGCCGACCTCGGCCATCGCCTCGACCGAGGCGATGTGGACGATGAGCGGGTCTTCGGCCGGTCGCCCCTTCGCCTCGAATACCCGGGCACAGGCGCGCTCGCCACGCGCGTTTGCGCCCAGGCCGTAGACCGTCTCGGTCGGAAAAGCGACCAGTCGGCCGCGACGTATGAGCCGACCGGCGGTCCGGATGACGGCTGGGTCGGGGGCCAGCGGATCGACGGCAATGACGCGCGTTCGCACGTTCCGAGTCTGGCGTGAGCGCGAGTCCGCGCGCCAGTGTTTGGTCCTCGGCGCGTCGAATACACTCCCGGCCGTGGAAAAACCGGTCACGTTCTTCAGCGCGGGCACGCGGCTAGCCGGCGATCTGTACGTTCCGGACGGCCCCGGGCCATGGCCAGGTGTCGTCCTCTGCTGCGGTTACACGGGCATCAAGGACCTGTACCTGAATGACATGGGACGGCGCATGTCATCGGCCGGGTACGTCGCTTTGACATTCGACTACAAGGGCTGGGGCCAAAGCGAAGGTCCGCGCCTACGCCTCGCTCCGTACGGACGCGTCGAGGATACCCAGGCAGCGATGACATTCCTGGGGCTGCAGCCGGAGGCCATCGCCGATCGGATCGGTCTGTACGGCATCAGCTACGGTGGATCGACGGCCACGTTCGCCGCCGCGATCGACTCGCGCGCACGCGCGATCGTGAGCGTCACCGGCGTCGGCGATGGCGCCCGCTGGATGCGGAACGTCCGCTACCCGTGGGAGTATCGCGATTTCATTGCCCGTGGCCATCGGGACTGGGAAGAGCAGGTCATCAGTGGGGCATCGACAATGGCCGAGCGCGCGGAAGTCCTGAAGCACGATCCACGGTCGGCCAAGATCGCCGCGCAAGCGCGCAAGAACCTGAAGGGCGCCGCGATGGAGGTGCCGCTCGAGTTCATTCACGAAACTCTGGCTTTTCGACCGGAATGGGTCGTCGATCGCATCTCGCCACGCGCCGCGCTGTTTATCACGAGCGACGCGGATGAACTCGTGCTTCCGGAGGAATCGGCCGCCCTGTTTTCGCGCGCCGGCGAACCCAGAAAACTCGTGACGCTAAAGGGGTACGGCCACTACGAGGTGTTCAATCGTCCGGCGATCGACGAGGTGATGGCCGAGACGATCGCCTGGTACGAACGCTACCTGTAGGGGTCAGCCGGCGTTAGCCGACCCGACGTATCGAACGCCAGCGCGTCGTCGTTTTCGCCAAGGTCGATCATTGGTAGCTGTCCTACCGCCGTCGCCAGATTCCGGCTGACCCAGAAATCGGCGATCTCGAGCGTGTTGCGGATGCGAATCACGGTTGGATCCGAGTTTGTCCGACGAGCCAGGTCGATCGCGCCCGCGATGCATTCGCGATCGGTCGCGAGCGTGATGGGAATGCGCGCAATCGCCGGAGAGAGCGCCGTCAGAGCGTTCAGGTACGTCTCCGGCCAGTCGACGGCGTCGACCAGGCGACGGGTGGTGAAGTCGGCAAAGCCAATGCCGTTGGCGTTGCCGTGTGATGCCTCGCTGAGCCCAAGCACCGCGATGTTCCGGTAGTTCGGGACGCGCTCTCCTCCGAAACGACGCCACATTCCGATCACATTCGGGTCCATCCCCGTGCCGGAAATGTTCTTGCCCATCTCTTCGATGATGAGGACGTCCGCCTCCGCCAGGGGAAGCCGTGGAAAGACCGCTCGCGCGGCAATGAGAAGCGCTTCGTCGGTGGCGTGGAAAGCCGAACCATCGACGACTTCGACGCGGCATGGTCGGTCGTAGGCGTTTTCGACGAGCGCAACGCCGAACGTCAGATTCAGGCGCGAAAGGATGACGCACGCGGCCGCCGGAATCGCCGTTGCCAGACCGGCGGCGTGCATGACCCGCGCACCGTCCGCCTTGCCCAACCCGACCGCGAGCATCTTGCACAGCCCGCTCTCGATCGGTCCGTGGAATCCCGTGTGCGGTTTGATCCGGCCAATCACGAGGACCGCGTCGGCGGCCAGGGCATTGACATCGAAATGGACCGGGACCCCATCCGGCGTGTGACCGACCAAGGCGGTCTCCATCGCGGAACGGACCTCCGCGCCGAGGTCCTCTTCCGAGATGCCGTATCCCCGGAGGACGGCGCGTTGCCCCTCGGCCGTGCCACCGCCGTGACTGCCCATCGCTGGCACGATGAACGGACAGAGCCCCACTTCGCGCAGTTGCGCCACGACGGTCGCGACAACTTGCAGAAGCGGCGATACGCCGCGGCTGCCAACCGCGACCGCGACCGACCCATTCGGGCGAACCCGAGACCGGAGATCGAGTCGCCTCAGGCCGACGCTGATCGCGCCGGGCAGGTCCTCGATCTCATCGGCGTCGAAGCGCTGTCGCGCCGCGACCATGCGGGGGAACATCGGGCGCGAAGGCTAGCACGCCGGGAACCGAGGAACGCGCGACCCGCGCGTTCCTCGGACTCGTCACTACGGGTAGCGCTTCTTGGTCGCGACGACGTTGCGGAACTCACGCGCCATCTCGGTGCGCCACTCGGCCTGATACTGAACGCGCAGCGCGCGGCGTACCTTGAGTTGCTCGGCTTCGAAGATGGCGGTGATGGACTCGGCGCGCTCCTTCAGATTGCCGATTTCGTTCATTTTCGTATCCATGAAGATGAACGTCGGCACCGAGCGGTACAGGCCCTGGTTCCGGTACTGATCCATGATGTCGAGGTTCTCGTCGCGCTGGACGACGCGGAGGTCGATGTTCGGGCAGAGCCGCGCGATCTTGGCGAAGATCGGTAGGTTGTAGAGGGCGTCGCCGCAACCGTCGTACGTCAGTACGAAGACATTCAGCTTGCCCTGCGCCTTCCACCATGCGGCGTCTTCGTCCGAGATCTGCACTTCGTCGGTGAACTTCTGCATCGTCTCTTTGTTCACCTTCATTTGATCGACGTACTGGGCAAAGGTCGTCGCCTTCTGGAATCGGTCGGCGGACATGACGGGCATGGCTCTCCCCCTCTACGTGGTCTGTCGATGCTATCGCGCCGAGCGCCGCATGTACAGGCCGGCGGCCACCCTGGCCCGTCGGGCTATTCGACCACGATCGGTGTGGCGCTCTCGGCGAGCGCCGTCCCTTGACGTTCATCGGCGAACGCGGCGAAATCCTCCGGCAGTGCCGGCAAATCGGCCAGCGACGCCAATCCGAAGTACTGTAGGAACTCGAATGTCGTGGCAAAGAGCGTCGGACGACCAACGGAATCGCGGCGGCCTGCCTCGGCGATCACGCCTCGTGCCTGCAGTACGCGTATGGCGTGATCAGCGTTGACGCCGCGGATCGCCTCGATTTCGCTCCGCGTCACGGGTTGCCGATAGGCCACGATCGCGAGAGTCTCCAGCGCGGCGGCGGACAAGCGCGTCGAGCCCTCGAGTCCGAGAAAACGCGTCACGAGTTCGGCGGTCTCGGGAGCACTGACGAGTGCCACGCTCTCGCCAGACCTCTGTAATTGGACGCCGCGCTCGGCGTACCGCCGGGTCAGCTCGATCAGCGCCGTTTCGACAGCGTCGCGACTCGATCCGGTCGCGCGCTCGAGTCGCGCGATTTCGACCGGTCCGTCGGCCACGAAGAGCAGCGCCTCGACGACCACTTCGAGAGACGGCGTCATCGGGGCGCGATCATAGGTCAAGTAAGGCCGGGAGTCTCTTCCCAGATCAGAACCGTGACCGAATGCGCGGGAAACGGGTATTCGCGCGGTATCTGGCCGATGGGGAAGACGAACGGTTCGATCGCGCGCGGTTCCTTTGCGCTGTTGGCGGCGAATGGCGATTCCGCGCGAAGGAGGTGCGAGGTCGCGCCGATACCGGTCGGCAACCCTTTGACATCGATCTCGACGTCGTGACGATCGGAGAACGAGCGATTCACGACCGATAGCGTGTATCGACCGCGCGCGACGTCCCGCGACGCCGACGCGTCGATGAGCGCCATCCCTTTGTATGGCGGGCGTGAAGACCGAACTGGGCTGTTACCGCCCGGCGCGGCGACCGCCGGACCGGCGACGGTGCAGCGAGTCGCCTCGGTACCGTGCAGATCCCGAAACATCTTCATGATGTGGTACACGGGCGTGGCCCAGCAGGCTCGCTCGGTCGCCTGAATGAGGCCGAGCGCGTTGACGAGGTTGCCCCAGGCCGCGTAGCCGACTCGTGGCGCGAGGCGATGCAAGCCGTGGAGCACCGTCGCCGCGATCAACGCATCGGACATGTCGTAGTCATGCTGCAATCCCTGGCGGCTCTGCTTCCAGATTCCCCAGCCATCGACGCCGACGTACGCGCCGCCGTTCAGCATCATCTCGTCCAGGCGATAGGCCGCGTTCGAGATCGTCCAGAGGATTCGCTCGGCCGATGCCACGTGCGCGTGGAAGAGGTCTTCCGGGTTGTCACCCTCGACCGATGCGACACCGTCGAACGCCCAGACGCCGAGGTGACGAAACTGCTCGGCGGTCTGGCCGATCACAACCTTATCCCACTCGGACTGATTGGAGGGGTTTCCTCCAATCGCGGTCAACTCGATGCCAGGGTCGACGCCGCGCATCGCGCGAGCAAATAGATTGTGTCTCCGGGCGGCTTCGGGCGCCCCCATATCCCAGTTGTTGCTGCCAACAGACCAGAGCCGGGCGTTCCACGGGTTCGGCTGTCCATTTGCCAGGCGCAGCGCGCCCGCCGAGGTCAGCATGGAGCCGTTGCAGTATTCGACCCATGCCGCCGCCTCCTCGGGACGCGCCGAGCGGGTGTTTACCGTGATCGCGGGTTCGGCGTCGATCCAACGACACAGATCGAGGAACTCGTCGGTGCCAACGTGATTCGGCTCCGGCTTCGCCCAGTAATGGTCGAAGCGAAGCGGCCGATCACCGCGGGGACCGACGCCATCACGCCACCGGTACGATTGCGAGAAGGGTCCACCCGGCCACCGGAGAATGCCCGGTCGCAGGGCACGCGCAAGGGTCAGGACATCTTCGCGCCAGCCAATGTGGACGGGCGGCGCGCTCCGCGATTCATCGCCCGGACGCGCGGGACCGGTCCAGAAGCCTCCGTAGACGGAGGCCCCGACGTGCTCGAGTCCCGCCCCGTACAGGCGAGAGGAGATGGCGCCCTGCCCGACCGAGAAATCGACGTTGATCGACGCCACGGGCTACTGGCGGGGCGGCGGTTGCCGCAACTCGATGGTGATGCCGTCCGGATCGAGCATATACACGCCGCGGGCCCCGCTGTTTGCCTTCGATGTGATCAATTGTGGCGCTGAGTTGAACGTGACGCCGTGCCGCCGGAGGCGCTCGTACTCCGCTTCGATATCGTCGACGTCGAAACAGACATGGGCGGCGCCCGGGACGTTCGTCGGAAGCTCTCGCGGCGCGCCGACCGGTTCGAGATACTGGATCAGCTCCAGGCGCATCTCAGTCCCGGGCAGTCGAAAGAAGGCCAAACGCAATCGCAAGCCGGGATACGGAATCATGACGCGCAGATAACCGGCCTCACTGACCCAATCGTTCTGCAACTCGAGGCCGAGCAGGTCGCGATAGAAGGCAATCGAACGGTCCATGTTGGCGATCGTGAAACAGACGTGGTGTGTGCCCGCGAACAATCCTCTTCTCCCAGGGGGTCGAGACTTACATTGCGCCGGGCGCACCGGCGCGCCCGATCTCGACGATGACGATGAGCGCCGCCAGACTGATCCGGTAGACGACGAACACGTTCATCGTCGCACGAGCGAGGAACCGCAACAGCCAACTGACGCAGAGCCAGCCCGCGATCGCGGCCGAGAGGGCGCCGGCAGTCATCAGCAGCGCGTCATCGGCCGTGAACGACGCCCCCCGCGCGTCGATGAGCTTCTTCAATCCCGCGCCGGCCACGATCGGCGTAGACATAAGAAAGGAGAATCGCGCGGCCGATGCTCGATCGATGCCACGAAACAGGCCAGCCGAGATCGTCGCGCCGGACCGACTGACGCCCGGGACGATCGCAATCGCCTGCCCGAGGCCAATGACGATCGCGTCGGCCATCGTCACGCGATCGCGTAACTCACCACGTCGGCGTTCGGCGGCGTACATGACACCGGAGAAGAGCACGAGCATCGCCGCAATCACCAGCGGCGACCGTAGCGTCGTTTCGACACAGGAATTCAGCGCAATGCCCGCCACAACCGCCGGTAGGCATCCGACGATGACATTGACGAACCAGGTCTGTTCACGCGCGCGCCCGGACAAGATTCCGCGGGCGAGCGATATCCAGTCGTTTCGAAAGTAGACGATAACTGCCGCGAGCGTGCCCATGTGAAGCGCAACGTCGAACGTCAGGCTGCTGAGGAGCGGCGAGTCCCAACCGACCAGCCATGGAACGAGCGCCAGGTGCGCGGTGCTGCTGATTGGCAGGAATTCGGTGATGCCCTGGACGATGCCGAGCAAGATGGCCGGCAGAATCGAAGGCACGGGCGATTATAGGCAGCGCCCCGCCGCCATCCGTTCATGTTGAATGGTGTACAGTGCGCGCCATCGCACATCACCTTCGGAGATTGGAATGCGCTTAGCATTCGTTGCCTCTCTCGTAGGGATCCTCCTGTTTGCACTTGATGCCTTGGGCGCCGACGCGCAGGCGGCGCGCCGACTGTATTTCCCGATGATCACGCGCGATTCGACGCCGACGCCGGTACCGACGCCGACGCCCTCGGTCGTGCGGATTCGCTATCAGGCGCACGTCCAGGACGAGGGCTGGAAGGACTGGCAGGAGAACAACAACATCGCGGGCACGGAAGACGACGGGAAGCGCCTCGAGGCGTTCCGAATCGAGCCGCTGACCGGTCCCTCTGGCATCACGGTCCGCTATCGCGCCCACGTCGGTGGAATCGGCTGGCAGGATTGGAAGCGCAACGGCGAGATCGCCGGGACGGTCGGCGAGCAGCGCACGATCGAGGCGATCCAGATCGTCCTCGACAACTCGTCCGGCAGCAACTACCTGTCGTATGAGGTGCGTAGCGAGGGCTGGGGATGGCTTGGCGCCGTGCGGGACTCGTGGTTCGCCGGGACGACTGGCCAGGCGCGCAAGGTCACGGCGTTTCGCGCGTACATTCGCACAGACCGGCATGAACCCGCCCGCGTGAAGATCGCGTACAACGTCTACGTTCAGGATCGCGGCTACCTCGGCTGGAAGCGAAACGGCGAGGAGAACGGCACCACCGGCGAGACCCTGCGTCTCGAGGCGGTGAAGGTGCTCCTCTACAACCGGCCGGAGAGTATGGACCTCGAAGTGCGGTCGAACGTCGAGGGTGAGTGGCAGGTCTGGCTCGGCAATGGCGCCGAATCGGGCACGACAGCCCAATCGAAGCGCATCGTCGCACTCGAGATGCGTCTTGTGAACCCGTACAACGGCACCGTTCTCTCGTATGGTGGGCATTTCCAGGATCGCGGCTGGTTGGAGTACGCGTCGGACAATCCCTCGCGGAATAACCCGATCCTGGGGAATCCGAGCGACATGCTGCGCCTCGAATCGCTGCGGGCCGGTCTTGGTAACGCGATCGACTAGGCGTCATCTCTAGCGACTCGCTAACGGGGAGCGTCAGCGTCGGACCGTAGAATCGGACGATGATCGCGGAGCGGCCGTCCGTTCCGGCCGATGGCGCATCGAGCCCGTCCGCAATCGTGGTAGGGCCAGCCACCGAGTCGAATGCCCCGCGGTCTCCCTCATTGCGGGGATCCGGACGATTGCCAGTCCTGGCAATCAGCCGTCAGCAGCTCATCGAGCAACTCATCGGATTGGCCCTACTCGTCGCGACGGCAGTGCCGTTCGCGCTGGCGCGATCGGGCGGATTCACGGCTGGTCTCGATGGTCTGGCTGCCGCGGCCAGTTGGGACGCCATCGTCCGCGTGCTGGCCGCGCCGACGCACCTGTTCCTTCCCCGGCCGATCGACGGTCTCCCCGAGAGTCCGCTCTGGACACTGGCGCTCTTCGCGCTGAATGGAGCGGTCGGCTGGACAGGCCTATCGTTGGCGCTGATCGCGCGCATCGCCGGGTTGATCGCGTTTGCGGTCGGTTTCGCCGATCTCGCGCGAGTCGGAATCAGACTCGGCCTGTCGCGTCTGGCAGTGGCAGTGACTCTCGGCATCGTCCTCGTCGACCCGTGGACTGCCTTCAGTCGCATCGCCGGATCATCGGCCGGACTCGTCTTCGCGATCACCGCGGCGAGCGTCTTCGCGCTCCTCGAACGGCGCGATCGGCATCTTCGATGGCTGTTGGCCGCGCTCGCGTTTGCGCGCGTCGATGGCGGCGTCGGAGTCCTGGCCTTTGGCGCCGTCTTCCTCGCTGACCGGCTCTGGACGCATGGCCAACCGAAGCCGTCGGCATTGGCGCCAATCGCCGAGACCATGAATGTCGTCGGCCCAGCCCTGTTCCTCGTCGTCGCGATGGCGATCTGGGAGAGCCTCGGCGAACGCTTCCCGATTCCTCGCGATTGGTTGCCCGGCGGCAGTGACATCGACGCGGCGATGACCTGGTTTCGCGCGCTCGGATGGTTATTCATTCTCTTCGTCGTCGCTGGACTCGCGTTGGTCGCGATTCAGGCGCCGCGCCGGCTCGGCCCGCGGGCGTTCATCGTGCCGCTCATCGTGCCGCTGGCCGTGATCTGGCTCGGTCAACGCGTCCACACGATGAGTTGGGCGCCGGATGGCCTTCTGGAGTCGGAGGGCGCGCTGGTCGTGCCGTTTCTGTCACTCGTCGCGGCCCTCCTCGTGCGAGACGCGACTAACCTTGGCGCCGCGTATGTGCGGCGACGCACGCTCGATCCGCGAGCCGGCCTCGTTGCCACTGCCGGAATCGCGATGATCTTGGCCGCTCCCTGGTTGGTCGGATCGTATCGTCTCTGGCTCATCCTGCCGGAGACGTATGCCAGCGCGGCTCGGGACATTGCCGAGGGCGCGCGGGCGTCCGGCACCTGGATGGCGACACGTGTGCCGGCTCGGGCGACTATTGCAATCCTGCCGGGAGGCGAGCCGGCGGCGGCACTACTCCGGACCGAGCCGCTGCGCATTGCGGTGCGCGCACCAAACGCCATGATCGAGGAAGTTCTCGCTACCGCCGCGGTCGACTATGTGATCGCGCCACCGTCGGCTCCGATCGCCCAATCGCCACGGCTGCGCGCGATCGCGCGAACCGAGGGATCGCGGCCAGACGGCAGCTATTTCGAAGGCGTGACGGTGTACGCGTTCCAGAGCAACGCCACGGAGGGTCCCGTCGATTCGCCGGTCATCGTGCGCGTCGGAGAGTACGCGCTCTTCGATCATCTCGATGTCGGCGACCCGGCCAGCGAAGTCGCTCACTTCTATGCGTCGACGAGCACGAAACAGCCCGAGGAATTCAGTATCACGACGCCGACCGGCTGGATTCGCGACGACGGCCGCGTCCACGAGTTCGGCCGCGGCGCCGAGTCGTTCTTCCTGAGACTACCAATCGGTCGCGATGTCATCTTTGTGATCCGATATCTGTCCGATGCCACGATCACGGCTCGGTTGGACATCGAGCAGGAGTCACTCGAAGTGCCGTTCGAACGCTGCTTCCTGCAAACGT
This sequence comes from Chloroflexota bacterium, assembly GCA_004297775.1. Classification (GTDB taxonomy): domain Bacteria; phylum Chloroflexota; class UBA6077; order FW602-bin22; family FW602-bin22; genus FW602-bin22. The sequence continues at coordinate 92,816 of SCUE01000031.1, forward strand.
GTGAACTGGCGCTATTCGTGCCCGCGCGAGCGATCGTGTCCGAGTCGACGCGCGCGCGTCTTGTTATTCCCCCGTTGCGAGGAGGAAAGGGCACAGTCACGATCCTGCGTTACTGGACCTACGGCCGCCCTTAGGTCGGTCGAGACTACTCGTCCACGAATGCCCAGTACGCTCGTGATGCCGCGGACGCGCCGCTGCCGACGATCTCCAGGCGGACACGGACTCGATCGCGCCGGATCAGCGCGCCGGGGATTCGGACCGTATCTTCATTGACGACGTGGTCCCCGAGCCGGGGCTGCCACTCGCCAAGCGCCTGTCCGTCGAGCGACATCAAGAACGTGGCGCGCGTGCCGTCGAAGCGGCGGGCAAGGATGAGATCGCGACCCGGGACGGCCGCGATCTCGAACGTCTCGAAGCCCTGGAATCCGCGCGCCTCATCGTCCACCGACACCGCCCGGCTCAATCGGCGCGCGCCGCGTGAGACGCCGCCGTCGGTGCCGACCGCGTAGGCATGCGCCTTCTCGGACAGGTCGTTCCCCACGTCCAGATAGTCGAGTCGCCGCAGGCGGTCGGTTGGGAACGCGCCCGGCACATCCTTCGTCGCGAGTCGGGTTGGCTCGACACGAAAGAGGCCGACGCCCGGGCCGCCGAGCCACGGTGGCGCGGCGAACTCCTTCATCAACGTTGCGGCTGGCCACGAGGTGTAGGACGGAGCCATCGGCAGCGCGGCGTACTCGGCTCGGGCCGCGCTCATCGACTCGAGTGGCTGGCGATACGAGAGCGCCCGCGTATGGAGCCCTCGCCCGTCGGCGACCGGATTGCGGCTGACATAGCGGAGCGTGCCCGGCTCGATCGCGGCGATCAACGCGTCGGGAGGAAGCGCGTCGCGCGCGTAGAGGGCCAGCGTGAAATACGTGTCGGCCAGACGACGAGTCGATACGAGGTAATCGCTGGAAAGCCGATCCCAGGTCGATCCGAGGGCAAGGGTCGGCGGAAATGCGATCGCGACCGCGGTGAAGACGGCGATGCCGCGTGCCGCGGCCTTCGTATCGTAGCTTGCGTTTCGATTGAGACGCTGACACCCGCGCCAGAGGCCCATTGCGCCGTAGGCCACGATGATCGCGAAGAACGGCACGAGCGCGTCGAGAATCCGCCGCCGCTCGAAGCCCCACGGCGCGCGCGCGTCGCTGAGGAGGAAGGCAGCCGCCAGGGTGACGGTCAGGGGATAGGTCACGATCAGTGAACCGCGCCACCCGGTATCACGAATGATCGTGAGGATTCCGATGACGACGAGCGGCACGCCGATGAGAGCGGCGTATCCGGTCAGAAACCAAACATGCGATGCAAAGTATCCTTGCCATACCGCCGAGATCGAGACCTCCGGCGCAGCCTGCCAGAGAAGCGCGGCCAGGTACGCCGCGCGCGGCATCATTCCATCGTCGCCGGTGCCGTCGATGTATCCCCACGCCAGGAAGGCGAGTGGCGCCGCGAACACGGCCACCGCGATGCTCAGGGCCATTCGCGGAGTCGGTCGCGAGAAGCTCATCGATCGAAGCCGCGTCATGGACGGGACCGCCACGGCGACGGCCGCCGCGGCCGCGAGCGCGACCGCTTCGAATCGGGTCAAAATGGATAGGGCCAGGATGGCGGCCGCGATGACGAGTCGCCGATCGAGAAACGCGATCAGGAATGCCAGAGTAAGGAAGGCGAACAGGCTCGCCTCGATGCCCGAGGCTCCGGCGAACGCGAACGTCGGATCCAGCGCGACGAGCATGCCGACCGCGAGTGCGACGGCCGGAGAGCCAGTTAGCTTGCGGGTGGCGATCAGTGAGAGGACGGCCGCGCCAGCGGCCGCCGCGATCCCGACACCCTTTGCCAAGGCGACGACGCTGACACCGACGGCGCCAAGAGTCTTGATGAGCAGCGCGAGTAGACCGATCCAGAGTGCGCTACTGATGCTGGCCTCGGCCGGCCCGGGGTTGAACGCCAGGCGCGCCTCGCTTGCCAGAGAGCGCGCATAGACGAGTCGGACCCACGCCTCATCCAGGGGGAATCCAGTCAGGCCCGTCGTCGAGCCAGCCACTCCACGCGACATAACGACCAAGGCCGACCCGATCGCAACGAGGGCGACCAGGACGTAGGCGCGGCGATCGGTGAGCCACGCAGGGACGGACGGTGAGATCTCTTCGTGGAGAGCGAAGTCGCCCGAGAGCCCATTCCGATAGACCTTCCGGCCGCACTGGCGACAGAAACTCGGCGCGCCGTCGTAGTGCCACCGGCAGTGCGCGCAATACGGCATTGCAGTCGACCCTAAGCGACCGCGAACTCCAGAACCCCGTCCCGCGGCGCGCCAACATAATTCAGCTCTGGGCCCGGTAGGCTAAGGAGCGGATCGATGAGATCCACGCCGGCCGCGTGACGCAAGCGAATCACGAGCGTGCCGTTGTCATCTTTGGCGGGTTCTTCGAGTGCGACGCCGTCGATCATCTCGATTGCGAACTCGATGGCGGCCCGGTCATCGGCCGCGATGCCGCCGATGCGGATCTCCGACACAGTCGTATCATCGGGCGCCATCGCGGTTGGGGGAGTCGGCGTGGATACTTGTGCCGCCGTCCGCAACGTCGTAGACGGCGGACTTGTGGTTCCCCCACCCTGACGAGCGGCGACGCCGCTCAGATTGAGGAGACCCTCGATGTTCTTGCGCATCGCCTCGAGTTGACCGCCAAGCTGTTCGATTTCGCCGAGCAGTTGCGAGCGCTGCGTCTCGGTGTCCTGGAACATCTGCTGGCGTCGGTTGCTGGCCGACTGACGTTCGCGCTCGAGTTCGTTCAGGGAACGGCGCAGTTCGCCGCGTTCGACCTGAAGACCGTGGTTCTCGCGTCGTAGCGATTCAACTTCGTCCAGAAGTCGCTTCCGTTCGAGCGAAATCCGTCGAATTTCGCCGTTCGCTTCGTCTTCCACCCGCTGTCGGGTTTCCATCGCGGCACGCAGCGCGTCGACAACCGCGGCCCGAATCGACCGCTCGATCGCGTCATAGACGTTCGGTCGACCGCGGATCCAGCCGCCTTCGATCTCCAGGAGGACCGCGTCGGTCGCGGCGTCGCCCAAGCTCGGCCAGGCGCTTGCGATCGGCTCGCGCGCGGGGACCGCCGCCTCGGCGACGGGCATCGAAGGCGGAAATGTCGGGCCGCCAAGCCCGGAGAACGGCGATTCCATCGTACCCGCGGACGGATCATCGTCGAGGCTGGCGAGATCGTCCGGCAGGTCCGGCAGATCGTCCAGGGAGTCCACCGGCTCCGGTTCGTCCGTATCCAGTTCGACAGCCTCGATCACGCGCAATGCCGCGTCGTCGGAGTCCGCGGCCGCCGGTGGAGTATTCGCCGCGGCAGGTTCGTCCTTGAAGTCGAAGTCCAGATCATCCAGCCCGAGGTCATCTTCGGCGTCCGCACCACCGAGCACGGCCACGTTGGTCTCTGGTGCATCGATCCCGAGATACGCGTTCAGCGCCTCGGTTCCGCGATGGAAATGGTCATTCGCTTCGACGATCTCGCCCTGCGCGGCGTCGACCGGTGCGCCGCTCTGACCTGCCGAGAGCGCTTCGATGAGCGCGACGAATCCGTGAACCAGCTTCTCCGTCCCGACGACGAAGTCGCGGTGCGGCTCGGCGAGTTCCTCCGGTGGAATCAGGTCGCGAAGGTGCCGCAATGCCTCGTTCAGCTCATCGCGAATCGACGACGCGATTGTGTTATCCCAAGAGAGATCGTCGAGATCCTGCAGCGCGCCCGATTGGGCCGCGATCGCGGCGCGCACGTCTTGAATCTGCTCCAGGTAGTCTGGGGTTGGCTCGATGGCGTGCGAATGGGTCGCCGTATCGCCGAATGTTGGCGTGGCCGCTATCCCCTCGACATCGGCGTCAAGTGACGCCAGAAGATCGTCGAGGTCTTCATCGAGCGGTGGCGCCGAGATTGTCTGGCCACAGCTTGGGCATACCTTCGCGCTGTCATCGTGTCGCGCGCCGCACTCTGTGCAAAATGGCATGGCGCTATGATGGTCGGCGCTCGATCACGCTTCTATAGGTCTGTCCCCTAACCCCCAGAGACAGCCGGGATTATCGACAGCTCATCGCCATCCTTAAGCGCAGTGTCGATGCCTTGTGCATAACGAATATCTTCGCCGTTGACGTAAAAGTTCATGAAGCGGCGAAGCGATCCATCTTCTTCACAGAGCCGATCGCGCAGGCCGGGATATTGGCGTTCCAGATCGCCAATCAGATCGACGAGCGTCGTACCATCGGCTCGCACGTCCTTGGCTCCGCCGACGGACTTCCGCAGGGGTGTCGGTACACGCACGGTCACACTCATACTCGGCTACCTCGCAGCAATCACTTGGCGCGCCTGCCACGCCATTTCGAACTCGCCGAACGATGCACGAATTTCGATCGGCGGCGCAACCTCGTTCGCAACCGCCTCCTGCGTCTTCAGTCCGTTCCCGGTCACGTAGGCGACGGTGGCCTCATCGGGTCGAATCGTGCCATTTTCGACCAGTCGCTTCAAGACCGCAATCGTGACACCGCCGGCCGCCTCCGTGAAGATGCCTTCGGTTTCGGCCAGCATCTTGATCCCGGCGACGATCTCTTCGTCTGTCACCGCGGCGGCGCTTCCGCCAGACTGCTTGATCAGCTTCAGTACGTAGTAGCCGTCGGCCGGGTTGCCCAGCGCGAGAGACTTCGCGATGCCGGACGGTTTCACGGGGGCGACGACCGACTCGCCGGCTTCCCACGCATTGACGACAGGCGCGCATCCGCTGGCCTGGGCGGCGCTCATGCGCGGTGGGCCGTTGCTAATCAGACCTACCTGCTGGAGTTCGTTGAACCCCTTCCAGACCTTGCTGAACAGCGATCCGGATCCGATCGGCACGACGACGTGGTCCGGTGCGCGCCAGCCGAGCTGCTCCGCGACCTCGAACGCCAGCGTCTTGGATCCCTCAGCGTAGTACGGCCGGATGTTGATGTTGACGAATGCCCAATCGTCGTAGTTGTCGGCGATCTCCGAGCAGAGTCGATTTACGTCGTCATAGTGGCCGTCGACCGCGATCAGAGTCGGGTTGTAGATCGCAGCGCCAAGGATCTTGCCCGCCTCGAGTCCGGCCGGGATGAAAACGCAGGCGCGCATTCCCGCCCGAGCCGCGTGCGCCGCGACGGAGCAGGCGAGGTTCCCGGTCGATGCACACGACAGGACCTTGTACCCGAGTTCGCGAGCCCGAGTCGACGCGACCGACACGACGCGGTCCTTGAACGAGTACGAAGGATTGACGCTGTCGTTCTTGATCCAAAGTTCGCGAAGCCCGAGCTTGCGTGCCAAATTGTTTGAGCGCAGGAGTGGCGTGAATCCTCCGCCGATGTCCACCACGTCGTCGCCTTCGACCGGCAGAAGATCGCGATAGCGCCAGATTGTGGCTGGCCCTCGGGCGATGCGTTCCGGCGACACCAGGTCGCGAATCACATCGTAGTCGTACTCGACTTCCAGCGGACCGAAGCAGTCCTCACAGACGTACTGGGCTTCCAGCGGTTGACAATGCCCGCACTCGCGGCACTTCAATCCCAGGACACGCTTCACGTCGGCCGATGGTAGCAGAAGGCCATCCGTACTACCCCTTCGTAGCCGGAACGGTTGATAGTACGGCGATCACCGGCGACGAGAATGATGGCTATGATGCGACGGGAATTGGGTGCGGTTCCGATCGGCGCTCGGCTGGCACTTCCAGTCTACAACGACCGAGGCGCAGTCTGGCTGAAGTCCGGCACTGAACTAACCGAGCGCTACATCGAACTGCTCCGTTCGCGCGGCGTCGCGGTCGTCCACGTCGATCACGACGGAACTGAGGGTATCGCGGCGCGCGAACTGTTGACCGACGAGACGCGTGGTTCGGCGCTCGCGGCCGTCGCCTACGCCCTGGACGAGTGTGAACAGGCGGCCGATCGAATGCGCTCGCAGTCGGTCGACGATCTGGAGGACTGGTCACGGACGCGCGATGGATTCGCGGCCTTGCGAGCGATGCGATTCCCTGAACGGTTGCGCGAAATTGCGCCACGAATCGTGGCCGAGGTTGTCGGCTCGACCGGGCCGCTGGCGATCGCGACGCCGAAGGGGCGAGACGGCTACCTGCTTTCGCATGCAGTCGACGTGGCGGCGACAGCGGTGATGATTGGCCGTGCACTCGGACTGGCCCGCGAGAGTCTGGTCACGCTGGCGCAGGGCTGCTTATCGATGGACATCGGCCTGAGCCTCATCGATCGTTCGATTCTCGATAAGCCGGGACCGTTGACCGGGATCGAGCGCCTGGCAGTACAGGATCACCCTCGACTCGGCTACGCGATCCTGCGGACGCTCCGTCCGGCCGACATCCTCGCGAACAACATCGCGCTACAGCATCACGAACGGCAGGACGGGCGCGGTTATCCCCGCGGGCTGACCGGCGTCAATCGCGTGCATTTGGACCCATTCGATCCGCGCCGGGGGAAGATCATCCTGCTCGCGGAAATCGCGGCCGTCGCGGATGTCTACGACGCGCTCTGCTCCAACCGGCCACAGAGAGCGGCACTCACTCCGGAAGGTGTTGTGGCGACGATGCGGCGCCTTTCTGGGACGCACCTCAACGACGTCATCGTCGACGAGTTCCTGCGGATTGCTCCGGTGTACGCCGTCGGGCAGGTCGTGTATGTCGAGGGATCGAGCATCGGACGTGTTCGCGGAGTCGTGGCGCGACCGAACCGGCACGCGCCCGATCGGCCGATCGTACGGGTGATCCAGGATGCCGATGGAACTCCGGTGACGCCGTTCGAGATCGATCTCGCCGCCGCGCCAAGATTGGCGATTCGCGGCGCCCCGTTGTCCGAGGCGGCCTGAAGCCGAGAACTCAATCCCCGGCGTGGTATGCTGTCCCGAGACGAATGGCGGCACGCGTACTCGTACCGCTCGACGGTACGCCGGCCGGCGAGGTTGTCCTGGCTCGGGTGGCCGAATTGGCGCGCGCTCTTCAGGCAGAGATCATTCTGATGCACGTCGTGCCGCCGCGCCGCGAGTCCGAACGACAATCCAGGACGATTCGTCCGCCGATCGGGCTTTTCGGCGCGCCATCCGTTCTCCCTGACTACTCGCCATCGTCAACGGTGCTCGGGTATCGCTACGATCCGGCTGAGATCGAGAGCACGCGGCGGTATGTCGAGCGCGTGGCAGTGTGGCTGCAGGAGGAAGGCCTTATGGCATCCGCCGTGGTCGTGGAAGGCGTCGACATCGCGGCGGCAGTCGTCAGCGCGGCCCGCGATGCCGACTGGCTCGCCATCTCGGCCACGATGAATCCGTCGACGCTCGGGCGCGCCGTTTTCGGCTCGACGCTAGAACGGCTACTGCGCGAATCGCCGATACCGATTCTGTTTGTCCGCGTGCCCGATGCAGAGAATTGAGCGCTCGATCGAGATCAAGGCCGATCCGGCCGTAGTCTTCGACTTCGTAGCCGATCCGCTTGGGGCGCTTTCCTGGATGCACAACGTCACGCGATTCGAGCCAGAGAGCAGTGGGCCGCCATTGGTGGGCGCCCGAGTCACTGCCAGCGCGATTATCCTGGGCATACCGCTAACGACGACACTCGAGGTCACTGATGTCGATCGCCCTCACCGCCTCGCGTCATCGACCGCCGGACGATTGCGAACGCGTTCGATCTGGGAATTCGCGCCGATTCTCGATGGTACGCGCGTCACCTTTATCGGCGAGTATGATGTCCCGGCCGCGCTCCTTCGGTTGATTGGCGGGCCGATGGCCTTGCAGGAGCTCGAATCGAGCGCGGAGACATCACTGCGAAACCTCAAGTCCAGGATCGAGGAGCGATGACGACTGACGATGCGAGGATCCCAGACGGGAAGCCGGCGAGCGTCGGGGCGTGGAGGCGCGCACGGGGATTCGCCGATCGCCACCCCTTGCTCCTATCGTGGGTCGTCCTCGCCGTCGCGATGGTGGCCATCCTCGTGTACACGTCGCGCGACGTCGGCCTATTGCCGACACAGCTTCTCTCCATGGTGATCGCGACGATTCTCGTCGCCGGTGCCTGCGTGTGGATCATCAGCTGGGACTAGACGAACCCGGCGAGCGATCGCGCGTTTCATCGCTCGCGCACGGATCGTGCACTTTCGTCGTCGCGGAGCGTCCGACCGAGGGCGATCTGGAGGCAATCGCGTCACGCTATCTTCTCCATCCGCTGAATATCGAAGACCTGACGACGCCATTCGAGCGCGCGCGCATCGACCGTCGCGACGAATACGACTTCATCGTCCTGCATTTCCCGGTGCTGATGGCGCGCCCCGATCGCCTCGCTCGCGCGGAACTGCATCTCGTCCTTGGACGGCAGTTCCTGATCGTCGTACACGACGGCGAGCTTCGTCGAATCGTCGCCCTGTTCGAGGAGCTACGGCTGAGTGAGAGCGCGCGCGACACGATGATGGCGAGTCCGGCCCGACTGGCGTACGAGATCGTGTCGCGGCTGGCCGCGAGCGCATCGGCCCCGATCGCTCGCGTGTCCGAAGGCACTGAGCGCATCCAGCGGCGTCTGTTCTCGGACGAGGCCGATGACCTCATCCGCGACATCGTCGATGTCCGGCGCGAGATCATCGATCTCCGACGGATGGTTCGGCCGTCGGCGCGCGTCGTCGACGAGATGGCGGAACGCGGACTCGCCGCGACCCCAGAAATGGCCGCATACTGGGACGATGCGTCCGATCAGATGCACGAACTGGTCGATGATGTCGATCGGGTGGCGGATCAACTCGAAGCCCTGAGCGTCAGTCGCGACCAACTGACGTCGACGCGCTCGACGCGACAGATGCGCGTCCTGACGATCATGTCGACGGTCATGCTGCCGTTGGCGGTGATCTCCGGCGTCTACGGAATGAACGTGCGGGGCCTACCGGGAGCCGACACCGACTGGGGGCTGCCGGCGGCATTGATCGGAATGGGCTCAGTCGTAACGGCCATGGTCGGCATCTTGCGCTGGCGCCGATGGCTGTAGGGTAGACAGACGGCGACGGCCGAAGGGACCGTCCGTGACGGCGCCTTCGAGAACGCGGCCTATTAGAGCGCGACTTTGTCGATCCGGTAGCGAGCGATGCCTCCCGGCGCCTCGACTTCGACGATTTCGCCGGCGGAACGATCGAGGACGGCTCGACCGACCGGAGACGCGACGGAGATTCGGCCATCTTTCGGGTTGGCCTCGTTTGGCGATACCAGCCGGTACTCGAGGTCTTCCTTCTCTTCGATGTCGTGCAAGACGATGCGCGAGCCGAGCGAAACGCGACCGCCAGTGCGGGTGTTTCCGTCGATGATCTCGGCTCGGGCGAGAATCGCCTGAAGCTGGCGGATGCGCGCCTCGACTTCCGCCTGATGCTGCTTCGCGGCGTCGAATGGCGCGTTCTCTCGGAAGTCCTTGTCGATCCGCGCTTCTTGCAGGTCATGCGCGATCTCTGGTCGCTTCACGGTGATGAGAGTGTCGAGCTCCTCTTGCAGACGCTGGAATCCATCGGCCGTGAGCATCTCGTGGCTCCGCAACTCGACACGCTCGTTGCCCCGCCCGACACCGCCACGCGCACGCGAACCGGTGCGCCGGATGCGGATGAACTTGCCGTAGTTGATGTCGGTGAGGCTCTTCTTGTGTGCGTAGGCGAGGAACAGCTTGATGGGTTCGAGACGTCGGCTGTCCGCGCCGGTCCGTTCGAAATCTTCCTGAAACTTCTCAACGATCTGGGCCGTCAGATCGGCGGTCGCGACGCGCTCGAGATCGCGCACAAAGCGGTTGAGTTCTTGTTGCTGAATCTGTTTGTCTTCGATGGTGAGTTCGCCGGTGTACCGGCCGACTGCCTCGCGAACTGTGATACTGATAACTTCGGTCACTATTGCCATTATGCCTCCCGCCTATTTGCCCGACTTGAGTTTTGCCGCCGCGCGCGGGCGCTTCCGCTTCGCGGCAGGCCGATCGATCGCTTCGCCGGCACTGACCGGCTCGCCTTCGATGGCGGCCTCCTGGATGAGTTGCACCTCAAGGCGGCGCATTGCGTCGCCCGGCGCCTTGTTCGAACCGAGGAGTGCCTTCAATTCGCCTCGGCAGTCGCGCGCGTGGCAAACCCGAATCGTCGGATTCTCGATTGAAAGCGACACGCGCGAGTGGGTGAAAACCACGGCCGGCTCGACCGGTATCTGAGCGGCAATCTCGGCGCCAAGCCGCTGCGCGAGCATTGCGCGAACTGATTCCACGCCGCGCAACGCGTCCTTGGTCGGGTTCCCGAGCGCCCCTTCGCTGATGAACTGAAGCCAGCCGAAAAGGCCACGCTTACGCGACCATCGGTCGCCCGTGACGACGATGTCGCCGATATAGGGACGCGTTTCGACCACGACGCATCCGTTCGGCGTCAGCAGCAAGTGGTCGACCGGCAGATTTGATACGTAGTTGAACAGGATCGCACGCGTGTCAAACGTCTTCAGGTTGATCGCAAGTACTTCGTCGGCTCGCGGCCGGACACTAAACCGGAGCCAGCTTCCCTTGCCGACCGAGATCAAAAGGTAGCCCACAACCAATGCGGCGTACGAGACGAGGATCGCGTTCGGATCCTGACCGCCAACGCCGAACGCCGAGTATGCAAGACCGCCCAACAGAATCGCGAACCCGCCGAGAGTCGAGAAACGACCAAAGCGCGCTCGGTTCTTGATGAGTCCGCGATTATTGACAACCCGCAGCCACGTCCTCCATGACTAAGCCGAGTATCTCCGAAACGCCAGCACGACGTTCTGGCCACCGAAACCGAACGATTCCGAGATCGCAACCTCCACCGGCGCGGCTCGTGCCACGTTCGGCACGTAGTCCAGGTCGCAAGCAGGGTCGCGCGACTCCTGATTGATGGTCGGGTGGATCTTAGCATCCCGAATCGTCAGTACCGTTGCCACGGCCTCGATTGCCCCAGACGCGCCCATCGAATGTCCAATCATTGATTTCGTGGAGCTGATCGGTATCTCGTGGGCGCGCTCACCGAAGACGTTCTTCAGCGCGCGAGTCTCAGCGGCGTCGCCAGCCGGGGTGGATGTCGCGTGCGCGTTCACATAGTCCACGTCTTCCGGTCGCAGATCGCCGTCTGCCAGCGCGCGTTTGATCGCCAGAGCGGCGCCGCGGCCATCCGGATCCGGTGCGACCATGTGGAATGCGTCCGACGAGCATCCATAACCGGTTAGCTCGGCGAAGATCGGCGCCCTCCGCCGCCGGGCATGCTCCAATTCTTCGAGGATCAGCGTCGCGGCGCCCTCGGCTGGCACCAGGCCGTCACGGCCGGCGTCGAACGGACGCGATGCGCGTTCCGGATCGTCGTTTCGCTGTGAAAGCGCCCGAATCGAGCAGAATCCGGCCAGTCCGGTTTCGCAAATCGACGCTTCGGTCCCGCAGGCGATCATCACGTCGGCCGCGCCGCGTCGGATGACCTCGCTCGCCTCACCGATCGCGTGGGCGCCGGCCGCGCACGCGGTGATGATCGTCGAGCTGTACGCACGCGCGCCGAACGTTCGGCTGAGCTGGCCGGCCGCCATGTTCGGCATCATCTGAGGCAGGAAGAAGGGGCTGAGACGAATGCCGCCTCGATCGCGGATCAGGTGGACGCCGTCCTCGATTGTTTGCAACGATCCGATCCCGGTACCAACGAGGACGCCGACCCGTTCCTGGTCCCAACACGCCGGATCGAGGCATGCTCGCTTGAGCGCTTCCTCGGTGGTCGCCAGCGCGAACACGATGAATCGCGAGAGTCGCCGTATTTCCTTCTCGTCGACCGCCATCGGGCGCGCGTACGCGTCGACTTCGCCGGCCAGACGGGAGGGGTACGCGCTCGGATCGAAGGCGGTAATGACCCGGATGCCGGATCGGCCAGCCAGCAGGGCTTGCCAGGTCAAATCGGCGTTCTCCCCAACCGGCGTGATCGCGCCGAATCCGGTGACGACGACGCGGCGCCGCGTCAGCATTGCTACGCCTTGACCGCCGCCTCGGATGGTTGCTGGACCCCCGCGCGAATCGCGTCCGTCAGGCCGATCTCGGCGGCGTGTCGCGCGACACGCACGGCGCTACGAACCGCGCGGGAGTTCGAGCGACCGTGGGCGATGATGCAGACTCCTCGCACGCCGAGCAGCGGCGCTCCGCCGTACTCTTCGTAGTCCACGCGTCGGCCGACGCGTCGGAATGTGCCGCGCAGTAGCAGGCCGCCGACGATTCCAGCGATCGACTTCTTGGCTTCCTGGCGAATCATTTCCTTCATCATCGTCGCGATGCCTTCGGCCACCTTGAGGACGCTGTTGCCAGTGAAGCCATCCATGACGATGACATCGGCCGGGTGATGCGGAAGGTCTTTGCCCTCGACGTTGCCGACGAAATGGAGGTGACTTCCGCGCAGCAGCCCGTGGGTCTCACGGACCAGGACGTTCCCTTTACTGTCTTCCTCGCCGTTCGAGAGGAGTCCGACGCGGGGATAGGTGACGTCGAAGACCTTCTCCCAATACGTCGCCCCCATGATCGCGAACTGGAGGAGCATGTCGGGGCGGCAATCGACGTTCGCTCCGACGTCGACGAGCAGGCAATGCCCCTTGAGAGTCGGGAACGCGGTCGCGAGTGCTGGTCGTTCGACACCAGGTACTCGACCCATCCCGAGCACGGCCGCGGTCATGACGGCGCCGGAGTTGCCAGTCGACACGAATCCACTGGCCGCGCCGGAGCGAACCAACCCGACGCCGACCACCATCGACGACTCGGGCTTCGCGCGCACGGCGGCGGCTGGCTGATCCGACATCTCGATGACGTCGGGCGCATCGACGATCGGTATCTGAAGTGACTCGGCTCCGAGCCGCGCTATCTCGGCCTCGATATCGACCCGTCGCCCGACCAGGATGACTTCCGCCCCGTCTGAGCGGACCGCGGCCACGCCGCCCGCGATGACCTCGCCCGCCCCACGATCGCCGCCCATAACGTCGAGCGCTATTGGCAACGTGCGCATTCAATTGATGATAACACCCCCCGATACTTCGCCCCGGGAAGGAGAGGATCTCCAGTGAAACCACTTGGCGACTTTCAGCGCTACCTGCTCGAAGAGTTCGTGGAGGATTGGCGCGAAGGACACATGACGCGGCGCGAGATGGTTCGACGCGCCGTCTACATAACTGGCGGAACGGCGTCGGCCGCGACCGCTCTGGTTGCACTTGGGTGCGCGCCGGCCGCGACGCCGACGGCCGTCCCTGCGCCAACCAATACGACGGCACCGATTCCGACGAACACGGTCGCCGCGGCCGCGAAGCCCGCGGCTGAAGCAGCCAAGCCGGCGGCCGGCGCGGCAAAGCCGACGCCAGCCCCGCCAGCGACACCGACCGGACCGCGGTCGCCGCTGGCGGTCAAGCCGGATGACCCGGCGATCGATGGCAAGGCCGTCGAGTTCGCCGGCGAGGCAGGCAAGGTGTTCGGCTATCTCGCGCGGCCAAAGGCTACCGGGACCTATCCGGGCCTCATCGTCATCCACGAGAACCGTGGCTTGGTTCCTCACATTCAGGATGTGGCGCGGCGCGCCGCCAAGGAAGGCTACGTCGCGTTGGCGGTCGATCTGCTTTCGCGCAACGGCGGATCGGAAAAGGTCACCGATCCGGCTCAGGTCGGCGGCATGCTCGGCCAGGCCAAACCGGATGATCTCGTCGCCGACCTGAGCTCGGGCGTCAAGTTCCTTCAGAGCCAGGATGGCGTCAAGAAGGATCGAATTGGCGCGTTCGGGTTCTGTTTCGGCGGCGGCTACACGTGGCGTCTGGCAGTCGGAAACAGGGAAATTCGCGCGGCGGTTCCGTTCTACGGTCCAGCGCCGCCAGTCGAGATGGTGCCGAACACGAACGCGGCGATCCTCGGCATCTACGCCGAGAACGACACGCGGATCAACGCCAGCATTCCACCGTTGGAGGAGGCGCTGAAGAAGGCCGGGAAGACTTACGAGATCAAGGTGTACCCGGGCGTCAACCACGCATTCCACAACGACACCGGCGCGAGTTGGTCCGAGAAGGTGTCGCTGGACGCGTGGCAAGCCACGTTCGCCTGGTTCAAGAAACACCTCGCGACGTAACCGGAGTCGGCGCGCGCGGGGTTAGCCGCTCGCGCGCGATACCCAGGGACACGACGGTCGCAGCCAGACCGAGGAAGGCGTTTCCGACCAGTGCCATATCGTACGACTGGGAATGGTCGTAGATGAACCCGGCGATGAATGCCGCGACGCCGGACGCGACCCACATCGCCATCACCATCAGCCCTGAGATCAGGCCGAGGTGTTTCCGCCCAAAATAGTCCGCCGCGATCGCGGTCGAAAGAGGCACTGTCCCCGTCCACGAGAGCCCGAGAGCGATCGCGGCCAGGAACCACATCGCCTCGGTCGTCGCGAAGAGCAAGACGACGAACGTTAGCCCTCGCAACGCGTAGACGACCGCGAGAACGCGTCCCCGCCCAAATCGATCGGCCAGCCAACCAACTGCGAGCGCGGCCGGAAAACTCAGGCCCCCGGCCAAACCAAGCGCCGCGCCAGCGACCATCTCGGGCATGTGCATGTCCATCGCGTACGGCATCAGATGAGTGGACGGGAACGCCATCGTGATGCCGCAAACGGTCAGGCCGAATGTCAGTTGCCAGAAGACGGGGTGCGCGAACACAGCACGGACCGGCAGGCCATCGGCGTCGATCGGGCTCCTCAAGGAGGTGGTGGTTTCGGTCTCTCCCGTCCGGGGCCGATCTCGCACGAACAGCCAGTACAACGGGGTGACGATGCAGAGTGCGATCGCACCGACGGCGACGAAACCGGTCGCGAATCCCCGACTTATCAGAAGCCAGGTCGCGAACGGCACAATCAGGAGTTGGCCGATCGCGTTCCCGGACGAAGCCATGGACAGGGCGGTGCCACGCTTCTCGACGAACCAGGTCGCGATCAGCTTGGCGGAGAGGACCGTCGATGTCGCGGCGACGCCGATTCCCGAGATCACGCCGTACAGGAGGTAGTACTGCCACAACTGATCGGCGACGCTGAGCCCGAGGAATCCGATGCCGAGCACGAGTGCACCTAGCGTGCCGATCAGCCGCGCGCCGTACCGATCGACGATCGCCCCCGCGAGCGGCTGGAGCAGGCCTCCGAGGATGAGATTGAGCGTGATGGCGAAGGAGAGAGAGGCCCGATCCCAGTCATTTGCGTCCGCGATCGGCTTGAGGAAGACGCCGAAGGAGAATCGCGCCCCGGATGTCGCCGCGAGCGTGACCGCGCAGATCGCGACGATGACCCAGCCGTAGTAAACCCTAGCCGCCACCATTCCCATCCCCCGCGGAGTGCGCCAGATCGTATCAGCGCGCGGTGCACACGGAGCGGGCGAAGCGCTGTGATGTCTAGCCGCGGAGTTCGCGCCCCCCATTCGTGGCGGTTTCGGCCGTCAACTTGCTCGATCGCGGTCTTGACAACCGTGAGGGACGTCGCCGTCGCCGGTCGACGCCTTCCGCGATCAGAACCTTCATCAGCGACTGATAGGGAACGTCGAGTCGGCTCGCCATCGCTTTGAGGTCCGCCAGAATGGCGACCGGGAGACGCAGAGAAATGGTCTGGGTGGACGGTCGAAGGTTCGGAAACTCGGTCCGCTTAGCACTTGCCAGATCGAAGTAGTCGGACGCATCGTGCGCGGCCCAGAACTGCCGCTCCGCGTCCTCTGAGTCAAACCGGGGAAGCTTCTTCACCATGGCAACCTCGCACGCTCGCGTCTCGTCAACGGCCGCGCTGAGATCACACGGACGCGAGCCTGCCTGATCGTGAAGAACACGATCAGGCGTCGGCCGCGATCAGTCAATCCCGCCGCGAATAGGCGATCCTCGTCAGCCGAGTGATCGAAATCGGGACCAAGCAACGGTCGATTCAAGAACACCTCCTCGGTCTCACGATCGGAGACTCGGTGTGCGATCCAGTTCTTGCCGCGATTGCCGTCATCCCAATCAAAGCCGACGACTTGGCTCGGGTCGAGCATCGCCGCAGTATATGACGATCATATACGCGTCGCGCCCGCGCGTGGAGTGCTCGCTCGAGAGTTCGACCCGCGACGGCCGAAGATCGGTCTGATCCGCAGGTACCGCGGGTCGCCAAAACCGATCGCGGAGTCAGTTGGCGCTCGGTCCGAATCGGTTCGGCGTCGGATGATCATGTCTACGAGTCGCGCGCGTGAGTGCCTGCGCATGGGGTCGTCTCAATCCCTTACCGTTACGTGCCAGAAGAGGGCGCGACATGGGCCACACGCGACTCGGTACTATCCCGAAGACTCGGAAATGGCGGGCGGTCGTCGCGGAGGTCGCCCGAGTCGGTGAAATCGGCTTCGGCGGCGCCGGCGGGCGCACCGTTGATTTGGCCGACGATGTCGAGGACCTCTCCCGGCGCGCGCTCGACGCGGCAAAGAATGGCCTGGATCGGGCCGTTGATGACGCGGGCCTGCGACACACGTTCTTCCTGTTGACCCAGCTCGTTCTGGCAGCACGTCACGAAGACTGGCGGGCGCGCCTGGGATTGGTCGGGATCCGAGTACCGGAGGTTGCGACGGTCTTCGATCTGGTCGTCGAGGTTCAGGCCGCGATCGATGACACCGTCGCCTTCCGCGGTCGGGCGACCGACATAAGCGAAATGGCCCAGCAGGCAGCCGGTGAAGCGATCACGGCACTTGCCGGGCCGCGCGCGCTGACTTTATTCGGCGAGAACGCCGATGACGTGCGGCTCGCGGTCCGCACGCTTTCGACGCGCAACGGATTTGGCGAGCTCGGGCAGCGCTTCTTCGGCGGATTCATGACGCGCTTTCTCAACTTCTACTTGAGCCGCGTCACTGCGTCGTACCTCGGCGGACCGCGCGTCGAGCAGGTCGGCGATGTTACCCGGTTTAACGACGCCCTCGCGCATCACTGCCAGGAGAGCGCGCGAATCGTCCGCGACTTTTGCGCGCAGTGGTACTCGTCCACCGAGTTCCGTGAGGGCATTACTCCCGAGAACACGGCGGGCTTCATGGCGGTGGCGATTCGCAAGATTCAGTCCGAGCTCAGCAGGCAAGGATCCGGCGGGTGATTGAACCGCGCCTGTTTCTCTGCAGCGGCGCCGCAGAGGATCCGGCGCTGGCCCTAGGGCGCAAGGTTGTCCGCCTCGACGCCGGCGGGGACGATCCAAACGTTCACGTCCGTTTGGAAGACGTGGCCGAAGTACTCCAGGATCACCTCGATGATCGCCTCACTGATTTGCTGGAGATCGCCAGTTACGTCTTCACGGCGGACTGCGCCATGCGCCGTAGTAGCCAGTGGACAGACTCGGGGTCGGAGGAACCGTGGGGGCGCGATCTTCGGCTGGTCATTCCGGTGCGCGACGACGCCTTCTGGACTCGGGGCGAGGTGTCTGAGCAGCTCGTGCGCACCGTGGGTTTTCTATCGGAGGACCACTGGCAGTTCGACTTCCAGCCGTTGGAGCGCACGCGCATGCGGCAGGGGTACCTGCAGATGGGAGGAGCGGCGAGCTGGCCGTTTTACGGCGTCGAGCGGGTACTGATGTTCTCCGGCGGTCTCGATTCCCTGGCGGGAGCGGTTGAGGTGTTGTCGGCGGGTCAACGCCTCGTCCTCGTCTCGCACCGATCGGTCACCACGATGGACGCGCGGCAGAAGCAGCTTTTCGCAGCGGTGGCCAAACGCTACCCCGGCTGCGTACAGCGGGTGCCCGTGTGGGTGAATAAGAGCGAGGGCCTCGACCGCGAGCCCACACAGCGGACTCGCTCGCTCCTCTTCTCAGTCCTTGGCGCGGTTGTGGCTCGGTCGATTGGTGCGCGCGGCGTGCGCTTCTTCGAGAACGGCGTGGTGAGCTTGAATCTTCCGGTCGCCGATGAGGTCCAACGGGCGCGGGCCTCGCGTACTACGCACCCAATGGCCCTCGCCATGCTGTCAAATCTATTGGAGTTGGTGTTCGGCCATCCGCTCGTGCTAGACAACCCGTACCTTTACAAGACGAAATCCGAGGTCGTCGCTATCCTCAACCAGCACGGGCAAACTGACTTGATTGGTCTATCCCGTTCGTGCCCGCACGGCATGTTCGTCTCGAAGAGCCAGCAGCATTGCGGGACGTGCAGCCAGTGCATCGATCGGCGGGTGGCAGTGACGGCCGCCGGCCTCCAGGATCAGGACCCCGCAACTGACTACATCGTTGATGTCTTCCGAGGCCCACGCAAGGACGGGTACGAACGCAACATAGCGATCAACTACGTACGGCACGCCCAGGAGCTTGACACCGCCAGTGAGGCGGCGATTGCGCAGCGTTTCTCCCGCGATCTGGCGCGCGCGGTGCGGGACGAATCGGATCGCGCCACGGCTGCCGAGCGCTTGATCCGGATGCACAAACGCCACGCGGCCGCCGTAATGGATGTCGTGCGAGAACAGGTCCGGGCGCACGCGGATGCGCTCGTCGACGGGACACTCCCTGACAGCTCGTTGCTGCGACTCGTTGTTGGCAAACAGCATCTTATGTCGAGCTGGGTCAGGTACGCCGACAAGCTCGCCCAAGTGCTCGCGGCGGGCTTGCCTGTTGCCTGCCAGCAAGTGAAACCCAAAGATGAGCCGCATCTGCAGCAGATGTGCGACGGGTTACTTAAGGGCGCGGAGTTGGATCTCGTCCGGGAGTACCCGTTCATGAGATGGTCGTCGGTTCTTGCCAAGCCCGACTGGTCCGCAGGAGGGTTACAACTCCTCGTTGAGTTGAAATACGTGCGCAAGAAGGCTGACATCCGGCCAATTACCGAGGCAATCGCTGCCGACATCACGAAATATGGCGACTCGGGGGCGCGGGTGCTCTTTGTCGTCTACGACCCGGAGCACCTGATCGTTGACGAACCGGCGTTCGCTGCGCCGATCCACCAGCGTTCCGCGATGCTTGCCCGGTTCGTACGGTGATGAAATTCACGAGACGGCGGACACACCCCAGTTCGCAAGGCGAGGCGTCGCGAATTTCGGAGACTGGCCACTTTCACTTCGGACCTAGATGTCCAGATTCCGCACGTTCTTGGCGTGGGTCTGGATGAACATCTTGCGCGGCGGGACGGCATCGCCCATCAGTGTGTCGAACACCTCGTCGGCCACGGCGGCATCATCGACCGTCACCTGGAGCATCGTGCGATTGACCGGATTCATCGTGGTTTCCCAGAGTTGATCCGGGTTCATTTCGCCGAGGCCCTTGTACCGCTGGACCTCGACCTTCTCGACGGTGGTCTTTCGCTCGCGAGCGACACGCGACACGACTTCCTCGCGCTCTTTCTCCGAGTACACGTAGACCGGCGTCCGGCCGCTCTGGATCCGGAAGAGTGGGGGTTGCGCGATGTAGAGGAAGCCGGAATCGATGATGTCGACCATGTGGCGGAAGAAGAAGGTCAGCAGCAGCGTCCGAATGTGCGCACCGTCGACATCAGCGTCGGTCATGATCACGACCCGGTGGTAGCGGAGCTTCTCCGGGCGCATCGAAACGCCGATGCCCGCGCCGAGCGCGGTGATGATCGCGCGGATTTCCTCGTGTTGCAGCATCTTGTCTTCGCGAGCTTTCTCGACGTTGAGGATCTTGCCGCGAAGAGGCAGAATCGCCTGAAACCGCCGGTCGCGACCTTGCTTGGCTGAACCGCCCGCCGAGTCGCCCTCGACCAGGTACAACTCGCTCTTGGCGGGATCGCGCTCCTGGCAGTCGGCGAGTTTGCCTGGCAGCGTCATTCCTTCGAACGCGCCTTTGCGAATGACGGTGTCGCGCGCCATTTGCGCGGCGCGCCGGGCACGAGCCGACGTCAGGACCTTATCGATGATCTTCTTCGCGTCGTTCGGATTCTCTTCGAGGAACGCTCGGAGCCCTTCCGACACCGCCGTTTCGACGTGGTTGCGGACTTCGGCGTTACCGAGCTTATTCTTGGTCTGTGACTCGAACTGCGGATCCTGCAGCTTCACGGAGATGATGGCCGTGAGGCCTTCGCGCACATCTTCGCCGGCGAGGTTGCCATCGTCGGACTTGAGGAGATTCGCCTTGCGCCCGTAATCGTTGATGATGCGCGTGACGGCCGTACGGAAGCCGGTCAGGTGTGTGCCACCGTCGGTCGTCGTGCTGTTGTTGGCGAACGAGAAGACCGACTCGGCGAATCCGTCGTTGTATTGGAGCGCGACTTCGACGCCAGTGCCTTCGATCTGGCGCTCGACATAAAACGGCCGGTGAATCGTTTCGCGCCGCTGATTGAGGTGTCGCAGGTAGGCGAGGACTCCGCCTTCGAAGTAGAAAGTCAGCTCTCGGGGCACCGGTGCGCCGCCGCGTTCGTCCACGATCGTGATCGTGAGTCCCTTGGTCAGATAGGCCAGTTCGCGCAATCGCTGCGATAGGGTCTCGAAGGAGTAGTCGATCTCGCCGAAGATCGTGGAATCGGCCAGGAATGTCGTGGTCGTACCGTGGCGGTCGCTCGGTCCAATGTCGGCGACCGGACCGGTCGGATCGCCCCGCCGATACTCTTGCACGTACGTGCGACCCTCCCGCTCGACGACGACGCGCAGCGATTCCGACAATGCATTGACGGCCGAAACGCCGACGCCGTGGAGTCCAGACGCGACTTTGTATCCCTCAGCGCCGAATTTGCCTCCGGCGTGAAGCACTGTCATGACCGTCTCGAGGGTTGACTTTCCAGTCTGACGATGGATGCCGACCGGAATGCCGCGACCGTTGTCGTGCACCGTCACGCTGGCATCGGCGTGGATGGCGATTTCGATCGTGTCGCAGATTCCCGCCATGGCTTCGTCGACCGAGTTGTCGACGACCTCGCCGACGATCTTGTGAAGGCCGCGCGTGTCGGTCGAACCGATGTACATGCCCGGCCGTTTACGAACGGCCTCGAGTCCTTCGAGAACCTGGATCGAGTTCTCGTCGTACTCGCCGACCTGATGGTTATCGAGTGTCACGTTGACCTACCTCTGTCCTTGGGGGGTTGCCCGCTATTCGATCGCGGTAGAAGACCATGCTCGCGGCGGCCAAACCGCTCTGGACGTAGCCGTTGCCGACGATCGCCAGCGCGATACCGATCGGCGTTTCGGCGATCGAGCGCCATGCGATACCGAGTCCCGCGGCGATGAGCCACGCGATCAGGATGAATCCGAACGCCGAGCCGAGATTCGTCGCGACGACGCGGATGCTCTGCGAAGCGGCCCGGAGTGGACCGGAACCAGAAATGACGATCGCATCGACGTAGAAGAAGAGGAAGATGATGCTCCAGATCAAGAGTAGTTGCAGCGAAATCGCGACGAAGATCGCCAGGAACGCGCCGACAGCCGGCGCGAACATCTGCAGGAGCCCCGAGAACAGCGCCAGCGGAATCGAAATCGCCACGAAGGCCGCGCCCAGCCCGAACGTGAAGCCGACGATTCGGATCCAGTAACCGGGCGCGCGTTGGAGTGTCGTCGCGAGGCTGACTGGTTCCGAGCGTACGAGGCCACCGAGCATTCCGAGCCAGAAACAAGCAATCAACCACCCGAGCAAGAGAATCAGTAGTCCCGCGATGACGGCCTGGACACCCGAGCCGATCTCGATCCGCCCCGCGATCCCGGTCCTCTCGAGTGGAACGATGCTCTGAGGCCCGAAACCGCCGAAGGCGAGCAGCGCCACAAGATTGACCGCCTGGATGATCTGTCGCGCGAACTCGATTTGTTGCTGCATCTGCTGCAGAGACTGTCCGAGAGCCAATCCCGACGACTGGCCCGCCTCGACGAGATATCGCTCGAGGACCGCCAACGACCGGTCGCCGACCGCGCCGATCGACAGTCGCGGCGCGAGCCAGATCAGGACATCGATCAGAATCGGCACGGCCAGAACCGCCGGCGCCCGATTGACCGTCTGGAATCCGAGCGCCATCGTGTCGATCACGCCAAGCCGGGCCTGATCCTTTGAGTTGGCTCGCATTCCCACCGGGCTAATTGTACCATCGCGACATAATGTCGAGTTTGGACTTACCTATGACTCATCGCGACCGGGTCTCGCGGCGGGAGATGGTTTGGCGTCGCGCTTCCGCTGGATCCGGGCCGTTCATTCGGGTGGCCTCGGGATCGTTGTCGCTATAATCGCGGCCCATGGTCACCTATTTTCGCGGCGCTTTCGTGTCCGACGATCAGGCCAAAGTTGGCGTGAAGACTCACGCGTTCAACTATGGCACCGGATGCTTCGAAGGGATTCGAGGCTATTGGAATGAGGAAGCGCAGCATGTATTCGTATTTCGATTGCGCGAGCACTACGAGCGCCTGACGCAGTCCTGCAAGATTCTCGGAATTGGTTTGACGCATTCGATCGACGCGTTGTGCGCATTGACGAACGAGCTCGTCCGCCGAAATGGCTATCGCGAGGATGTGTATATCCGTCCGGTCGCGTACAAATCGAGCGAGGTCGTTGGCGTTCGTATGCACAATCTTGAGGACGATTTGACGATCTTCACCACGCCGATGGGGAAGTACTTACCGGCCGAGAACGGTTGCAGGTGCTGTGTCTCGTCATACCGGCGGGTCGACGACAATGCGATCCCGGCGCGGGCGAAGGCGACCGGGATCTACGTCAACTCAGCGTTGGCCAAGTCCGAAGCGAATCTGAACGGGTTCGACGAGGCGATCATGCTGACGCACGAGGGGCATGTCTCGGAAGGCAGTGCCGAGAACATCTTTCTCGTCATCAACGGGAAGCTCGTCACTCCGGCGCCGTCGGAAAACATCCTGTTGGGAATCACCCGCGCGACCACGATCGAGATCGCGCGCGCTGAACTTGGAATCGAGACGATCGAGCGACAGATCGATCGGAGCGAGCTGTACACAGCTGACGAGGTCTTTATGACCGGCACCGGCGCGGAGATCTCACCGGTGGTGGAGGTCGATCGCCGTCCGGTCGCCAACGGGCAGGTTGGCCCGATCTCGGATCAGATTCGCAAGATCTTCGACAACGTCGTTCGCGGACGTGTTCAGACGTATCGGCACTGGTGTACACCGGTGTACGAGGCGGCGGCAGCCCTCCGCTAACCGCGTTCGCCGCAAACGCCGAGTCTTGACACTCCTGGTCGATCGCCTCCGGGAGTCGATCGATTCGGCGGCTGCTGATCGCCCATTCGTCGCGGGGTTCGCGGCGGCCGCCGTGGCGAACATCGCGCTGTACGTCGCGCTCTGGATCCTGCTCCCGACCTTCGCCGACCCGATTCCGCTTCGCTACGACGCATTCGGGGCGATAGCAGTGGTGGGTCGCGCCGAGGACCTGATTCGATTGCCGATGATCGGTTCGCTCATCATCGCCGCGAACGCATCGCTCGCGATCGCGGCGCATCGGGTCGATCGGCCGATCGCGCACGTGCTGACGTGGAGCGCAGTCGTGACCCAGACGCTGCTCGGCGGCGCGATATGGGTACTTCTCGCGCGTGCCAGCGCGTAGTGTCAGGATGACCGGCTCGTTCGGACGTCACTTGAGACCGCCGTGGCGCCGAAATCCCACCGTCAGTTCGACCGGTCGGTCGGTATGATTCGGGTGCGCTGACGGGCTCACCCGATCGCGGTTTCTTGGAGGATTGCGTTGGAGGGGCTCTGGGAACTGATCGCGTTGAGTACGATCGTTGGCTCCCTGAGTGTCCAAATGGTTGGGCGGCTGGTGCTGACGCTGGCGCTTTGCGCAATTGTCGGTTTCGAGCGGTCCGCCCACGACAGAGCCTCTGGACTGAGACCACACATTCTGGTCGGGCTCGGCGCGTGCCTGATGACGCTGGCCGGTGGCTACGGCTTCGCCGACGTCGAAGGCGCTACCAGAGATCCAATGCGCATCGCGAGCTACGTCGTTTCTGGTATCGGCTTCCTCGGCGCGGGCGCGATCTTGCGACACGGTGCGACGGTGCGTGGCTTGACGACGGCCGCGAGTCTCTGGGGAGCCGCCGGGATCGGCCTGACCGTCGGCGTCGGCCTGGGTGCGCTCGCGGCTGTCACCGTTGGCCTTCTCGTTTTCACGCTCAGCCCTCTTCAGCGTATCGAAGCGCGAATGCGTCGCGGGGGCTCGTCGCGGTTGATCGTTCACCTCGCCGACGATGCTCAGTCCATCGGCAAGACGTTGGATGCGCTCGATCGCCTCGGGATACCCGTGCGACGGGCGACGATCGATCCCGGCGAGGGCGAGGGCTCCGTTCTCCAGGTCGAGCTCAGTCGCGCCGTGGTGCCGTCCGAAGAGGAACCGCTTGTGAAACGTCTGCTCACCCTGAAGCACGTTCTGCGGGTCGAGTCGTTCGGGACGGACCGGTCGCGGTCGCCAACGGTGGACGACGAAGGCACCGCTGAGTTCGAACCGGTCGCGTCGATCGATGTGGGCGCCGCCGTCCCTGACATTCCCACGGGCGGCGATCGTGACTCGGGCGAGGCGCCACGCCGGAAGAAGGGTCTGACCGACGCGCGGAAGTAACGGCGATCTATGTCGCCGAATCCCACGCCTCGCGCGTGAAGGCGACGGCTTCGCGAAACGCATCGAGGCCCGATCGACTCGCCTCCTCGATCGACACCCAGCCGTCGAAGCCGCGCGCGCGCGCGCGCCGGAAGATCTCGCGGATTGGCGCGTGGCCTCGGCCGATTCGACAGAACTTGAAGACGCCGTATTCGTCGGTGTCGGCGACGTGCAGGATTGCGATGCGGTCCACGACGAGCTCGAACAATTCGAGTGGATCTTCGCCGGCGACGATCGGATTCGCCGAGTCGAAATTGACGCCGACCGACGTACCCGCTAGCCCGGACACGATCCGTGTGAACACCTCGCCACGCTGGGCGAAATCGAAGTACTGCCAGAAGAAGCTCTTGGTGTGATTCTCGACCGCCAGACGGACGCCGCGCGCGTCGGCGTCTAGGGCCAACTCGCTGAGCGCCGCTACCGCCCAGGCGATGCCTTCGTCGTCCGACACGCCGGGGTGTCGCTGCCCGCTGAGGACACGGGCGAGCGGCGCGCCGAGTGTCACGCAGGTGTCGAGGTTGCGTCGCATGTCATCAACCTGTGCGCGACGAACCGCTGGATCCGGATGGGTGAAGTCAGGATGGCACGTGACCATGCTGACGGCGATCCCAACGTCGTCGCAGATTCGGCGTAGATCGGCCGGCGCGAACTCGCCGATCGGCTTGACGAATCCGAGGCTGCACTCGGTGCCGTCGAGCCCGATCTCACGCGCGAACCGAAGATAGTCGGCCAATGGCATCTGGCGGTCGATCACGATCGCCTGGAAGAGCGAGACCGGCAGACACGAGAGCTTCATACCGGGATGGTAGCCGGTCGCGCCCACCGGGTTCGTTCAATAGTGACCAAGTCGTCCGCGGTTTGGCGCGATACTGGTACGACCCGCACGCTGTACGAATCCTTTTCGACGAGCCGCCTATTCGCCGACCGGTCGACCCGATGATTCGCCGCGCAGCAAGATCGCCAGTGGCGGAATCGAGGCCACGACGAGGATGAACGCCGGAATCGCCGCCTCGGCGAAGAATCCTTCCGAGGCTGCCTGCCACGTGAGGACCGCGAGCGTGCGGTAACCGGTCGGGCTGAGGAGAAGTGTTGCCGGAAGTTCCTTCATCGTCGTCAAGAACACGAGCGCCGCGCCAGTCCAGATACCGGGCCACACAACGGGTAGAACGACGTCGCGCCACGCTCCGACAGCGGAGCGGCCGAGCGAGCGCGCCGCTTCCTCGGTGTGTGGGTTCACCTGCAGGATCACGGCGCGCAAGGTGCCGACAGCCTGCGGGAGGTGGCGGATCGTGTAGGCGAAGACGAGCAGCCCGAGCGACTGATAGAGCCAGAAGGCGTAGTTCGCGGCGAAGAACACCAGGGACAGCGCGACGACGATGCCGGGCAGCGCGTATCCGAGGTAGCTGGTCCGCTCGATGAGCGCGCCGAAACGGCCGCTCGAACGCGCGGAAACGATCGCGATCGGCGCGGCCGCGAGGGTGGCGACGATCGCGGTCAGCGACGCGGCCTGGAGAGACCCGACGCTGGCGGTCAGTAGACGCCCAAAGTCCGCCTGGAAACGTATCGCGGTGATCGCCCAGTACGCGAGGACGGCGAGCGGTATTCCGAGCGAGAAAAGCGCGACGGCGCCAAGGAGCATCTGCGCCGGGACCTGCCATCGGCCGAGAGAGGCCGCGCCGCCCGGCCGACTGGCGCCGGAGCCGATCCGAAAGTAGCGGGCCCGGGTCCGAGTCCGGGCATCCAACTCGACGACCGCCATCGCCAGACCGGCCAAAACGAGGGCGAGGGCGGCCGCGGCGGCTCGATCGAAGGATGCCTGATACTGCAGGTAGATCGCCCGGCTGAACGTGTCTACCCGAAGCAGCGCCACCGCGCCGAAGTCGCTGATCGCGTATAGCGCGACGATCAAAGCGCCGGAGGCGATCGCCGGACGCGTCCACGGCACGATGACTCGCCGAAATACCGCCCCCGGACTCAGTCCGAGCCCACGGGCCGCCTCTTCGAACGATGGATCGAGTCGTATGAGACTGGCGCGGGTTGCGAGAAAGACGTACGGGTAGGTCGCGCATGTCAACACGAATGCCGCGCCAAAGAAGCCGGTCAGATCCGGGAGTTGCGCGATCGGGGCGATGAGCCGACCCAGGGTGTAGACGAGGCCTCGAGGCGCATAGGCTCCCAGGAACGCGTAAGCGGCGACGTAGGTGGGGATCGCCAGAGGCAGGGCGTGAACGATTGTCCAGACTCGCCGTCCGGCTAGATTGGTACGTGTCGTGATCCAGGCGAGGGGCACCCCCACGAGGATTGCGCCACCGGTTACGACCGCGCCAAACGCCAGTGTGCGGGCGAGAAGCACCGCGGATCGCGTGGTAATGATGGCGCCAACCGCGATTCCCCCATCCTCGGCGACGCGCACGACGAGGTACGCGAACGGCAGGAGAATCGCGACGCACGCGATCGCGGCGGCGACGGCCACCGGGAGCGGCGCACCGAAAGTACGCCGCGGTCCGGTGGACGCACGCTCAGACGACGCCGGTCTCCTGGAGGAGCTTCAGCGTGCCTCTCAGGTCGGTTAGATTGCTCAGGTCGATCGCGGGCGTCTTGATCTGGTCGAGCGGCTTCAATCTCGGAGCCGCCTGAACGCCAGCGATGAGCGGATACTCGTAGGTTGCGTCCGCGAAATACCGCTGGGCATCAGCAGACAGGAGGTACTCGACCAGCCGCGACGCGGCATCCCGACTGCGCGATGTCGTCAGTATGCCGACGCCGGCGACGTTCACCATCGCGTCGGCGCCGCCGCCACGCGGATGGTAGTTGCGGACCGGGAATGACTCGCCCTTCTCCTTGTAGAAGGAGTACACGTAGTAATGGTTCGGCAGCGCGACGCTGATCTGACCGTCGGCGATGCCCTGTAACTGGGCCGTGTTGTTCGCGAAGTCTTTGGCCCCGTTCGCCTTCATGGCCAGAAGCCACCCACGCGTCGATTCGTCGCCTTCGATCATTCGCTTGGCGGTGACGAACGCCTGAAAGGACCCGTTCTTCGGCGACCAGCCGACTCGACCGCGCCATCTCGCGTCGGCCAGACCAGCCACCGAGTCGGGCATATCGGATTCGGCGAGCGTGGTCGTGTCGTAGGCGATCACCCGCGCACGGCCGGACACCCCGACCCAGAGACTCTTGGATGATCGGAAACGCTGATCGACTCGACCGAGAATGTTCGGATCGAGTTGACTCAGGCGGTCCTCGGCCGCGAGCGCGCCAAGCGCTCCGGCGTCCTGCGCGAAGTAAACGTCCGCGGGGCTATTCCCCTTCTCTTCGAGAATGGTCGCCGCGAGCTCGGCGGTGTCGCCGAAGCGCGCCTTGACCTCGATGCCGGTTGCCTTCGTGAATTGATCCAGCACCGGGGCGACGAGGTTTTCGGCTCGTCCCGAGTAAACGGTAATGGGAGACGGAGCGGCGCTGGAAGTCGGGGCCGATCCCGCCTTCGGCGCTTCGCTTGGTCTGGTGCCGGATCCGGCCGGGGCCGTGGCGGTTGCCTGCCCACAGGCGGCCAGGAGTGACGCGAGGACGACCGCGCCAAAGCCACGGCGCGTCAGGCGCGCTCGAGTAAACGCTGTCATTGGTGAATCTCCAACATTGATGCGAGTTACGTCGTGAGGCTTCGCATTCGCGATCGTTGGGCTGCCTCGGCCAGCGCGCAACGACAGTTCTCAGCGAGACAGGCAGCCGCGACTGCCTCGCCGCCGCGAAAAACGACATAGTTCGTCGGCCGCAGAATCGGCCGGACCCGCATGCCGAGCGGGATGATGTCGGTAGACGAACGCACGGAATGAATCTCGCGCCCTGACGGCAACCTGACCGTGTACAGGTGCTCCGGACCGCGGAATTGCCGGCCGATGATGGTGGAAGTGCCGCCCGGATCGGCCTCGAGGTCAATTTCATCGGGACGAATCATCACGTCAACCGGCGTTCCGACTAGGGCGCCGGGGTTCGAAAGGCGTCCTGCCTCGGTTTCGAGCCACTCCGGCGTGACTGTTCCCAGAACGAAATCCGCGTGACCGATGAAATCGGCCACGAATCGCGACGCCGGCGCGTGGTAGATCCGCAAGGGGACGTCGAACTGCTCGAAACGGCCGAGTC
Source organism: Chloroflexota bacterium (assembly GCA_004297775.1). GTDB lineage: Bacteria > Chloroflexota > UBA6077 > FW602-bin22 > FW602-bin22 > FW602-bin22. The sequence goes on from SCUE01000031.1 coordinate 121,539, forward strand.
GCATGACCGCCACGCGATCGGCCAGGGCCAGAGCCTCGGTCTGATCGTGCGTGATCACAATCGCGGTCGCCCCGGCCGTGCGCAGAATCCGTCGAATCTCCTCGCGAACGTGCGCGCGCGAGTCGGCATCGAGGCTGGCGAATGGCTCGTCGAGGAGCACGACCGAGGGCGATGGCGCGAGCGCGCGCGCAAGCGCGACGCGCTGCTGTTGACCACCGGAGAGTTGATCGGGGTACCGATCGGCGAGCGATTCGATGCCGACCGTTGCGAGCACTTCGCCGACGCGATCGCGACGATCGTTCGGGGAAGTTCCGGCCAGACCGAAGCCGACGTTCTGGCTGACGGTCAGATGAGGAAAGAGGGCCAAGTCCTGGAATACGACCCCGACGCCGCGCTTCTCGGGCGGCTCGAACGCTCGAGCCCTCGCGTCGGCCACAACCTTCCCGTCGAGCACGATCGTACCTTCATCCGGACGCTCGAATCCGGCGATGAGGCGCAGGGTCGTCGTCTTGCCGGACCCGGACGGGCCGACGATCGCGATAATCTCGCCGCGTTCGATCGAGAGGTCGACGCGTTCCACCGCCGTGACCACGCCAAAGCGGCGAGAAACACCGCGCAGTTCGATCAAGGCCATTCCGGAGACGCTAACAGTCCAGATTCTTCAATGTCAATGCATATTAACATCCGGCCGGACGCGAAGGACGCGGAACGGTTACGATCAATCGTATGCGAGGTCGTCACGTTCCGGGTCGCACCGAGACGCGTCCGGCCATCGATACCGAATCGCTCACGAGGACATTGCCGCCGTACGCGGTGATCCTGCATAACGATGATGTCAATGACATGGAGCACGTCGTTCGGTCGCTCCTACAGGCCGTGCCGAGCCTGACCACGTCGCGCGCGACGGAAATCATGTTCGAGGCACACAGCGCTGGCCGCGCCCTGGTGGTCACGTGCCCGTTGGAGCTTGCCGAATTGTACCGCGATCGGTTGACCAGCCAGCGGCTGACCGCCACGATCGAACGGACCTAGCCGAACGGATGGTCGGACGGCCACTCCTTCTTCCGGTGTCGTCGCGATGACGCGTCGGTAAAGTCGGTTCTGGACGTAAGGCGTCGCACGGGAGGATCGAATGTCCGGCGAGTCGGTGTTTCAGCAGGTATCCGATGGTTTGGCGGACGCAGTCGAGGCGGCCGGCCGATCGATCGTTGCGGTCGACGGACGGCGCCGCATGCCAGCGTCCGGTTTCGTCTGGTCGGCCGACGGCGTGATCGTCACGGCGGATCATGTCCTGGAGCGTGACGATGACGTCACGGTCGGGCTTCCGGACGGCACGTGGCGCAACGCGAGCATTCTCGGACGCGATCCCGGCTCGGACATCGCGGTGCTTCGCGCCGACGGCGAGGGATTCGCGCCCGCGGCACTGGACGACGACGCGCGGGTCGGAATGCTCGTGGTGGCGGTTGGACGGCCGGGACGAGACCTTGGCGCATCACTCGGTATCGTGTCGGCCCTCGGCGACGCGTCTGCGTCGCACCGTGGATCGGCAGTCGGACCGTGGGTCCGCTCGGACGTCGAGCCGTTGCCTGGCTTCTCCGGTGGTGGACTCGTCAGTCCGGCCGGGCGGCTCGTCGGTATGTTGACGTCGCACTTCGGTCCTGGCGGATTCGCGCTCCGTCCGCCGACACTGCGTCGGGTTGTCGGCGACATCCTGAGCATCGGGCGTGTGCGCCGCGCATTCCTCGGCATCACGTCGCAGCCGGTTCAACTGCCGGACTCCGTTCGCGCGGCGGTCGGCGGCACACGCGAGTCCGGATTGCTTGTCATGGGAGTCCAATCCGATGGCCCGGCGGCATCGGCCGGTCTGATGGTTGGGGATATCCTGGTGGCGCTGGACGATCAGCCAATCGCCGACACCCGCGATCTTCGCGCGCTGCTTCGCGCCGAGAGCGTCGGACAGACGCGCGTCGCCACGATCGTTCGCGGTGGTGTCGTGGTGCGCGTCTCCGTCACGATCGGCGAGGCGACGTAGGCGCGACGGTGACGCGGACGGTCCGCGTGGCGATCGTGGCCGCCAGCCCCGCCGTTCGGGTGGGGCTTCGATCGATCCTGGATTCCGCGCCATTCGCGATCGTTTGGGATCGGCCCACGCTGGCGTCCGCGGTCGATGACCTGCTCGACGATCGCCCGGACGTGCTCGTCTGCGACGCTGACGACCGCGGTCGCCAGCTCAATCGCAACGATCCGATGGCGGCCGATTCCGGCGTCTCGATTCTGTGGATCGAGGGTGCGGATCGCTCGACCGTGAACCCGGCGCCGCGCGGCGTCGCGTGGGGTTCGGTCAGTCGGACGGCCGATGGCGATGCACTTCGCGCGGCGGCGCTGGCGCTGTCGGCCGGATTCATCGTCATTGACGCGGCGACTACTCCCGCGGCGTTCCTGGCGGAGGCGACCGGCGCCGAGACATCAGCCGATCGCGCCGATCCATTCACAGAGCGGGAGGGCCAGGTGATGCAGTTGATCGCCGAGGGACTGGCCAACAAGATGATCGCGAACCGACTGGCGATCAGCGAGCACACGGTCAAGTTCCACGTCGCGGCGATTCTCTCCAAGCTCGGCGCGGCATCACGGACGGAGGCGGTCGCGATCGCCGCGCGGCGGGGATTGATCGCTCTCTAGAATAACGGCCGCCTTGGAAACACTCGACGTGGCGGAACTGCTCTCGGATCGCGCCCGTTTGATCGAAAGCTCCGGGATTCGGCGCGTATTCGATCTCGCCGCGAAGCTCAAGGACCCCATCAATTTTTCGATCGGCCAACCGGATTTCCCAGTGCCGGAGGCGGTGCGCGAAGCGGCACGCGAGGCGATATCGCGCGGCCAGAATCGCTATACGCCGACTCAGGGCATCGAGGCGCTGCGCGTCCGAGTCGCCCGCAAGCTCTACGAACGGAACGGGATTGCCGGCAACGCCGACGACGTCCTGATTACGTCGGGAAGTTCAGGCGGCATCTTCCTGGCATTCGCGGCGCTGCTCAATCCCGGAGACGAGATTATCATCCCAGACCCCTATTTCGTCATGTACCCGCAGTTGGCGTCGTTTTTCGGCGCCAAGCCCGTGTTAGTCGACACGTACCCCGACTTCGCGCTCGATCCGGCGCGCGTCGCGGCGGCGGTCACTCCACGAACGAAGATGATCGTGGTGAACTCACCGGCGAATCCAACCGGCGCGGTCATCGATGAGTCGACCCTGCGGGCAATTGGCCAGATTGCGGCGCGCCACGGCCTGGTCGTGCTGTCGGACGAGGTGTACGAGACGTTCGTCTACGACGGCGCACGGCATTTCAGCCTCGGATCTGTCTACCCAAACACGTTGACGCTCAACGCACTTTCGAAAAGCCACGCCGCGACTGGCTGGCGGATCGGGTACGCCCACGGACCGCGACCGCTCCTCGAGAAAATGAAGGAATTGCAGCAGTACACGTTCGTGTGCGCGCCTTCATTTGCTCAGGAGGCGGCGATCGTCGCGCTGGACGTCGACACGTCAGACCACGCGCGCGATTACGCGCGGCGACGCGACATGATCTACGACGGCCTGCGCGAGCGGTTCGAAGTCAACCGACCGAGCGGCGCCTTCTACATCATGCCGAAGGTTCACGATCGCGACGCCACTGAGTTCGTCGAGCGCGCGATCGCCGCCAACGTGTTGCTCATTCCGGGATCGGTCTTTTCAACCCGCGCGACACATGTTCGGCTTTCGTACGCCGTCTCCGACGAGAAGATTCAGCGCGGGATCGAGATCCTGACAGGATTGTGACCGGACGCCGCCGTTGCGGGGCGAAGGCGGCGGGCGCGCTATATTCTCGGCCACGTGCGTCGCGCGTCCATCAAGAGTCTTCCGCCCGGCTCGGTGCTGGCGAAGCCGATTCTCAACGAACGCGGCGGTATTCTTCTGACCGCGGGGACCGAGCTGACCGATCGGTACGTCCGCCATTTGCTCGATCGCGGCACGCACGCGATCGCGATCGAGGACGCCGACACGGATGACATCGACATACCCGACATCATCAGCGATTCCCTGCGCGCGACCGCGACCAACACCGTGTTTCGCGTGTACGAGGCGATCGGGAGCGCGGCGGCCCAACTCAAGGGGCTGAACGCGCCCGAGATCGCGAGCCGCGTGCGATCGAACGAGTTTCGCCAACAGGCCGGTCACATGGTTCCGACCGCGGCGGTCGTTGCCGTTGTCGACGACATCATCAACGAGGTGATGGATGTCGATCTGCTCACGGGCATGGCGGCCATCAAGAGCTACGACAACTACACCTTTGCCCATTCAGTCGAGATGGCGACCGCGGCGCTCGTCATCGGCCGCCGACTCCATCTCGATCGTGGCAGCTTGAAGCGGCTCGCCCGTGGCTGCCTCCTACACGATATCGGTAAGATTTTCATCGACGACGCGGTTCTGAACAAGCAAGGCAAGCTCGATGACGAGGAGATGGTGCTCATGCGCAGCCATCCGACTCTCGGGTTCGAACTGTTGCAGGCCGTCCAGCCGAATGACGTCATCATCAACCACGTCGCGCTGCAGCACCACGAGCGGCAAGATGGCAAGGGCTATCCCCGTGGACTCGTGGGAAACAACCGCGTCGAGCGTCCGCCGTTCGGAAACGAGGGCCGGATCCTCCTGATGGCCGAGGTCGCGGCGATCGCGGACGTGTACGACGCGCTGGCGACCGATCGCCCCTATCGGCCCGCGCTCGCGCCCGAAGTGGTGCTGGATACGATGCGGCGTATGGCGACGACCTCGCTGAATCAGGAACTGATGACGCTCTTTACCTCACTCGTTCCCTCCTATCCGATCGGGATGACCATTCGCGTCACGGCCGGGCGGTGGATCGATCATACCGGCGTGGTTGCGCGCATCAATCGCTCCGCGATCGAGCGGCCGATCGTCCGAATCCTACGGGACGCGGCCGACGAGAAAGTTGGACCGTTCGATCTCGATCTCCACCACGATCGATCGATTCAGATCGCCTCGATTCTGTAGTCGAGGCGGCGCGTCGGCCAACCTCCCTCGATGAGCGCGTCCGAGGCTGATTCCTCGTCGCCCATCCGACATTTCGCCTGTTCGACAATACTGTCAAATCGTGTAGGATAGAGTTGAGGGTGGGGAGGTGCGGTGTAGCAACGAATGTCGCCGGCGGGCCCGGCACATTGCCAGGCGCAGGATGAAGTTTGAAGCTCGGCTTTTCGTGCACTGGCCGTAACCTCGACGCGTAGGGCTCAGCCGGCATGTTTTGCCGATCCCACCGAGCCACGGGATCACTGGACGGCTGCAACGATTTCCCGACCGAGCTAGGAGAACGGCGTCAGTCGTAGAGATTCACGACCGCCATTGGGCGCAGTGAGGTAGGAATGGGCACGAAACGATCCGCGACGATCGCGAGACGCACCGCCGAGAACCAGGGACTCACGGATGAGATGAAGGCGGCGCAGTTCCACATGCGCTCGCTCATCGATTCGAACGTCGACGCGCTGGCGACGACCGACCCGCTCGGCGTGATCACCGACGTCAACCCCCAGATGTGCGCGCTGACCGGGCGGAGGCGCGAGGAGCTGATCGGATCGGCGTTCAAGGACTACTTCACCGACCCGATCCGCGCCGAGGACGGTATCCGCCAGGTGCTGACCGACGGTCGGGTGACCAACTACGAACTGACAATGAGCGCGAAGGACGGCGGGAAGACAATCGTCTCCTACAACGCGACGACCTTGCGCGATGCCGAGGGCCGCCTGCGCGGCGTGTTCGCGGCCGCGCGCGACATCACCGACCAGAAGCAGCTTGAGGAGAGTCTCCGTCAGGTCCAGACCTACACCCGCGGCCTGATTGAGGCATCTGTCGACGGCCTCGTCACGGTCGACCCGGAACTCCTGGTCAGCGACGTCAACGAGCAGATGTCGCGTATGACTGGGTACGCGCGCGACGAGCTCATCGGGAGCCCCTTCACCGACTACTTCACCGACCCGGAGGCGGCCGCGGCTGGCGTGCGCCAGACGCTCGAGCAGGGCTACGTTACCAACTACGTCCTGGTCCTGCGCTCGCGGATTGGCAACGAGCGCGCAGTGTCGTTCAACGCGTCGGTGTTCAAGGACACGGCCGGAGACGTGCGCGGTATCTTCGCCTCGGCGCGCGATATCACCGAACAGCAACGACTGGAGGAGGAGCTGCGCGAGCAGCAGACTTACACGCGCGGCCTGATCGAGTCATCGGTCGATGCGATGATCACGGTCAACCCCGACCTGACAATCACCGATGTGAACGAGCAGATGGTGAAGCTCACCGAGGTGGTCAAGGCGAGCCTGATCGGCAGCCGCTTCCAGGACTTCTTCACCGAGCCTAGGCGCGCCGCCGACGGCGTCCGCCAAACGCTGCGCCAGGGGTTCGTGACCAACTACGAACTTACGCTGCGGACGCCGAGCGGCCGCGAGGTACTCGTCTCCTTCAACGCCTCGGTCTACAAGGACGCCGCCGGCGCGGTGCGGGGCATTTACGCGATCGCGCGCGACGTGACCGAGCAGCGCCGCCTCGAGGAACAGCTACGCGAGCAGCAGAACTACAGCCGCGCCCTGATCGAGGCGTCGGTCGACGCGCTGGTCACGGTCAGCCCGACCGGCCTCATCACCGACGTCAACGAGCAGATGGTGCGGTTGACTGGGCACGGTAGGCAGCAGTTGGTCGGCCGTCCGTTTGCCGAGCTGTTTACCGAGCCGGATCGTGCCACGGACGGCGTCAAGCTGACCTTCGCCGACGGGATCGTCAAGAACTACGAACTGGTTGTTCGCGCGAAGTCCGGTGTCGAGACGCGCGTGTCCTTCAACGCGGCCGTCTTCCGTGACACGGCCGGCAACGTCGACGGCATCTTCGCCGCCGCCCGCGACATCACCGACCAGAAGGGGCTCGAGGACGAAATCCGCGAGCAGCAGACCTACAACCGCGGGCTGATCGACTCGAACATCGACGCGCTGATGACGACCGACGCCCTCGGGATCATCACCGACGTGAACCCTCAGATGTGTGCCATGACCGGCTGCACCCGGGACGAGTTGATCGGCTCGGCCTTCAAGGGGTACTTCACGGACCCGCGGCGGGCGGAGGACGGCGTCCGGCGCGTGATCACCGAGGGCCGGGTCATCAACTACGAGCTGACGCTCCGGGCGAAGGACGGCAAGGAGACGACGGTCTCCTACAATGCAACCACCTTCACCGGCTCGGACGGTCGCCTGCGAGGGGTGTTCGCGGCCGCGCGCGACATCACCGACCAGAAGCGGCTGGAGGAGGACCTCCGCCAGGCCCAGAACTACAACCGCGGCCTGATCGAGTCGTCGGTCGACGCGATGCTGACAGTCGACCCCGAGCTCACCGTCACCGACGTGAACGAGCAGATGGTCCGCCTGGCCGGCTACGCGCGCGACCAGTTGATCGGCAGCTCGTTCCAGGACTACTTCACCGAGCCCGACCGCGCCATCGCTGGGGTGCGTCAGACGCTCGCCGAGGGCTTTGTAACCAACTACGAGTTGACGCTGCGCTCGCGCCACCGCCGCCAGATTCTGGTCTCGTTCAACGCCTCCGTCTATAAGGACACCGAGGGCCGAGTCCGGGGCATCTACGCGATCGCGCGCGACGTGACCGAGCAGCGCCGTCTCGAGGAGCAACTCCGCGAGCAGCAGCACTACAACCGTGGCCTGATCGAGTCTTCGGTCGACGCGCTCGTCACGGTTGACCCGGACGTGACCATTACCGACGTCAACGAGCAGATGGTCCGCCTGACCGGCTACACGCGCGAAGAGCTCGTCGGCAGCCCCTTCCGCGACTACTTCACCGAGCCCAGCCGCGCCGCGGCCGGTGTGCGCCAGACGTTGGCCGAGGGATCGGTCACCAACTATGAGCTGGTGTTGCGCGCCAGGAGCGGCAAGCGCACGGTCGTGTCCTTCAGCGCCGGCACGTTCAAGGACACCGAAGGGCGGGTCGCCGGCATCCTCGCCGCGGCCCGGGACATCACCAACCAGAAGAGGCTGGCCGAGGATTTGCGCGACCAGCAGACCTACAACCGCGGTCTGATCGAGTCCTCGGTCGACGCGCTGATGACCGTCGCGCCAGATGGCGTGATTACGGACGTGAACGAGCAGACAGTTCGGCTGAGCGGCAACAGCCGGCGGCGCCTGATCGGGCAGCCGCTTCGAGGGTTACTTCACCGACCCAGAGCGTGCCGCCGCCGGGGTCAAACAAACGTTTGACGAGGGGGTGGTCACCAACTACGAGTTGGTCGTGCGCTCCCGGTCGGGTCGCAAACTGCCTGTCTCGCTCAATGCCGCGGTGTTCCGCGACACCGAGGGCAACGTCGCCGGTATCCTGGCCGCGGCGCGCGATATAAGCCAACAGAAGCAGATCGAGGAGGAGTTGCGCGAGCAGCAGACCTACACCCGTGGGCTGATCGAGTCGAACATCGATGCGCTGATGACGACCGATACGCTCGGTGTCATCACAGATGTGAACGGCCAGATGTGCTCAGTCACGGGCCGCACACGGGACGAGTTGATCGGCTCGGCCTTCAAGGACTACTTCACCGATCCCCGACGGGCGGAAGACGGCGTCCGCCAGGTCCTGACGGAGGGCCGCGTCACGAACTACGAGCTGACGCTCCGAGCCAAGGACGGCACGGAAACGGTGGTATCCTACAACGCAACGACTTTCACCGGCGCTGACGGACGTCTCCGGGGAGTGTTCGCCGCCGCCCGGGACATCACCGACCAAAAGCGGCTCGAGGAGCAGATCCGCCAGCAAAACCGCGAGCTGACTGAGACCACCACATTCATGAACAACGTGCTGGAGAGCTCGACCGAGTACTCCATCATCGCAATGGATCGTGACGGATTGGTCCTGGCCTGGAACGAGGGAGCCCGACGGAACTACGGCTACTCCGCGGAGGAGATGATCGGGAAGGCGAACGCCCGGATTCTGCACGCGCCGGAGGTCATTGCCTCGGGCAGGATGCAGGAGCTTTTCGAGGTTGCTGATCGGACGGGCAAAGCTGAGGGCGTCATCGAGCGCGTCCGCAAGAGCGGCGAGCGGTTTACGGCCTCGGTTGTGAAGACTCTGCGTCGTGACGCCGATGGGGCGCCGATCGGCTACGTGCTGATCTCCAAGGACATCACCGAGCAGAAGCAGCTCGAGGCGCAGATCCAGCGTAAGAACGAGGAGCTGGAGGAGCAGTACTGCCGGGTCCAGGAAGCGAACCGGATGAAGTCCGAGTTCCTGGCCAACATGTCCCATGAGCTCCGCACGCCGCTCAACGGAATCATCGGCTTCTCGGAACTGATGTACGACGGCAAGGTGGGCGAGATGGCTCCGGAGCACAAGCAGTACCTCGCCCACATCTTGACGAGTTCCCGCCACCTGCCGCAGCTCATCAACGACGTTCTCGATCTGGCCAAGGTCGAGTCGGGTAAGTTCGAGTTCCAGCCCGAGCCGGTCGCGCCGACGAAACTCCTGGGGGAGGTGATCGGCGTACTTCAGAGCTTGGCGGCCAGCAAGCGCGTCGACGTCCGGACCGAGGTGGCGAACGATCTGGGGGAGGTGGTGATCGACCCGGCCAAGCTGAAGCAGGTCGTCTACAACCACCTATCGAACGCGCTTAAGTTCACCCCGCAGGATGGGAGGGTGTGGGTCCGGGCGTTGGCCGAGGGAGACGCGCACTTCCGGATCGAGGTCGAGGATACCGGGATTGGCATCAAACCCGAGGACCTGGGCCGCCTGTTCGTCGAGTTCCAGCAGCTCGACGCCAGCGCCGCCAAGGAGCACCAGGGTACGGGGCTCGGGTTGGCGCTGACCAAGCGCATCGTCGAGGCTCAGGGTGGCCAGATCGGCGTGCGCAGCGAACTCGGCAAGGGGAGCACCTTCTTCGCGATCCTCCCGCGTGTCGCCGGTGTCTCACCGGCGGAGCGCCCCGTCGAGATCGAGGAGCCAATTCCGACCCGGGCGGGAGCGCTGACCATCCTGGTGGTCGAGGACGACGCGCGCGACCGGTCCTGGCTGGTCGGGGAGCTCTCGGGGGCGGGCTACAACGTCCGGACCGCGACCACCGGAGCGCAGGCGGTGGCGATCGCGCGGGCCGAATCGGTTGACCTGGTGACTCTGGACCTGCTGCTGCCGGACATGAGCGGCTGGGACGTGTTGCGGGCGATCCGGGCCGACGGCAAGAACGCCGACGTGCCGGTCGTCGTGGTGAGCGTGGCCGGCGAGCACGTCGCGGCGGCCGGCTTCGGCGTGGCCGAGTGCCTGACCAAGCCGGTCAGCGCGGCCGAGGTGCACGCGGCGCTGGCGCGGGCTGGCGCCTCACCGGCAGCGGCCAGCACGATCATGGTCGTCGACGATGACGAGGTCACACTGCGCTACATGGAGGAGACGCTCAGGCAGATGGGGTACCGGACCGTCTGCCGGCCCGACGGTGAGAGCGCACTCGCGGCGGCGGTCGAGGCCCGGCCCGACGCCATCGTGCTCGACCTGCTGATGCCGGGGATGGACGGGTTCGCGTTCCTGGAGCGCTTCCGGCACACGACCCATGGTCGGCGCGTCCCGGTGCTGGTCTGGACGGGTAAAGACCTGACGGCCGAGGAGACGCAGCGTCTGCGGGCGTCGGCGCAGGCGATCGTCTCGAAGGCGACCGGCGAGCCGCGTGCCCTCCTGGCGGAGTTGCGGCGGTACGTCGCCGAGCCGACGGGTCCGAAACGCGCGAACGACCGGCGCCGGGCAACGCCCGCGAGCGCCAGTGTCGCTTCGCGGGATGCACACGATGGCCGGTGAGCCGATCCTGGTCGTCGACGATCAGGCCGTGAACCTCGAGCTGGCCAGGGTGCTCCTCACGATTGCGGGGTACGGCGTGCGCACGGCCACCGATGCCGAGCAGGCTCTTCGGGCGCTGGCGGAGGGTTACCGTCCACGCCTTATTCTGATGGACGTGCAGTTGCCCGGGATGGATGGGCTCGAACTGACCCGACGACTGAAGGCCGACCCCGTGATGGACGGCACCAGGATCGTCGCGCTGACGGCGTACGCCATGACGGGCGACGAGGCGCGCGTGCTCGCGGCCGGCTGCGACGGCTATATCGCGAAGCCGATCGATACGCGCACCTTCGCCGGCCAGGTGGCCGCGGCCCTGGGTGCGACCTCCGGGAGTGGCGCGAGTTCGGGGCCGGCCGATGGCTGATGTGGCGTCGAGTTCGGGCAATACGCTCGACAGCGAGGCGCTGGCGCGTTTGGCGAAGCTGGGCCGTCTGACCGACCAGAATCTCCTCGGCGACCTGGTCGCGCTGTTCGCGCGGGACGTGCCGCCGCGGATCGCCGCCTGCCAGGACGCGCTGGACCGCGATGATCCCGAGAGTCTGCGCCGAGGGGCGCACGCGATCAAGGGTACCGCGGGCGCGCTCGGCGCGCGCGAACTCGGCGCGCTCTGCGCGCGAATCGAGACCGAGGCGGGCGTCGCGACTCCGGGTGACGTGTCCGGGCTGGTGAGCGCACTCGACTCGGCGTTCCGTCGGGCGTGCGCCGCGCTCGAAGCTCTCAGCCTCGAGCAGGGCGCATGAGGATACTGATCGCCGAGGACACCCCAGTCGAGCGGTTGCTGCTTCAGCGCGCCGTCGAGGGTCTTGGTCATGACTGCGTGGTCGCGGCGGACGGCGCCGAGGCGTGGGCGCTCTTCGAGGCCGAGGACGTCGACGTCATTATCAGCGACTGGCTGATGCCGAAAATGGACGGCCCGGAACTGTGTCGTCGCGTGCGGGCACAGCGCGGCGCGTTCTACACGTACTTTCTCATCCTGACCGCCCTGACCGACAAGCAGCATGCGCTCGCTGGGATGCAGGTCGGCGCCGACGACTACCTGATGAAGCCGCTCGATGTCGATGATCTGGCGGCCCGCTTGATCGCCGCAGAGCGGGTGACGACCGTACAGCGCCAGCTCGTCGCGGCGGAGCGGGCAAAGGACGAGATGGTGTCCGTGGTCAGCCACGAACTGCGCACGCCGCTCTCCAGCATCGTGGGCTTCGCCGAACTGCTCCAGACGCGCGAGTACGGAGAAGCGGAGCAGCGTGAGTTCCTGGCGATCATAGTCGACGAGAGCAATCGCCTGAGCGCGCTGATCAACGACTTCCTGGACATGCAGCGGATAGAGAGCGGGCGGGAGTTCGTGCGCCCCGTCCCGACCGAGGTGCTGCCGCTCCTCCAGCGCGCCGCGGCCGCGGCCGGGGACGACCCCCAACGTCCGATTCTGGTCGAGACACCGGGAACTCTGCCGCTGGTCCTGGCCGACCTCGACAGGGTGCAGCAGGTGCTCGCGAACCTGCTTTCCAACGCGCGCAAGTACTCCCCGTCCGGGGGTGAAGTCCGGCTGTCGGCGCGGCTGGTCGACGGGACGGTCGAACTGTCGGTGACAGACCACGGGCTGGGTATCCCGCCCGAGGCGCTGCCGCGTCTCTTCGGCAAGTTCTATCGGGTGGACAACGCCGACCGGCGGGAGATCAAGGGTACGGGACTGGGGCTCGCGATCTGCCAGAAGCTCGTCGCCGCGCACGGCGGCCGCATCTGGGTCGAGTCGGGCGGGCAGCCTCAGGGTTCCTGCTTCCGTTTCACCCTACCCCTGGTCGGGCACGGGCCAGCCCGCGCTGACGTGCTCATCGTCGAGGACGACCCCGCCTTCGCCCGTCTGATGGACGCGGAGCTCGCCGCGGTCGGACTGACGACTGTGCGCGCACCCAGTGCCGAGGCGGCGCTGGCGTGGGTCGCCGCGGCGGCACCGCGGGCCGTCGTGCTCGATCTGCTACTACCGGGGCTGCAGGGCGAGGATTTCCTGCCCCGCCTACGCGAGATCATGGACGGACCGGTCGTCGTCGTCACTGTAAAGCACGTGTTGGCGGACGATGCAGATGCCCTGGCGCGGCAGGGTGTTGTCGCGGTGCTGAGGAAAGGTCCCGGCGCGGCCGTTCGCGCCGCCGAAGCGGTGCGCGCCGCTCTGGCGCCAGCCGACGTCGCAGCCGAGCGCGGCGACGATACGCGCGCGGCAACGTGACAAGGCGGACGATCCGGTCGTCGACGGCGAGGACCACTTCCGCCGATTCGTCACGGCGACAATAAGCAGTGGCGGGTGCGACGTGTCCTACCCGGCGATGATCTTCACGAGCACCAAGCGTTGACGCGGGCCGTCGAATTCAGCCAGATAGATTCCCTGCCAGTTGCCAAGAACGAGCTCGCCATCTTCGATCGGCACGATTGCGCTGTGTCCATAGAGGCTGGCTTTGATGTGCGCGTCCGAGTTCCCCTCGGCATGGAGCCAGAGTCCCTCGCGGGGGATGAGCTCGGCCAGGTAGTTGATCGTGTCGGTCGACACCGCCGGATCGGCCGCTTCGTTCAGCGTGACCGCGGCGGTCGTGTGAGGCACGATGACGTAACACACTCCCGAGGCGACGCCCGAGTTGCGCACCACCTCGGCGACGGCTTCGGTGATCTCCTGGAGGACCTCGCGGCGCGGGGTCGAAATCGTCAGTCGCGTCAGCATGCTAGCCTCGATTCGTGTCGGAGATTCGCGCCGCGATCCTGACGATCAGTACCTCGGCGGCCCGCGGCCAGCGGCGTGAAGATGTTAGCGGCGACATCGCGGCTGAGAAGGTTGGCGCAATCGCCACGGTTGCTCAGCGCGAGGTCGTGGTTGACGATCGCGGCGCAATCTCCGCGCGGTTGCGGTCGTGGGCCGATCGTGGCGATATCGATCTGATCGTGACGACCGGTGGCACCGGCATTTCGCCGAGTGATGTGACGCCGGAGGCGACCCGCGACGCGATCGACAAGGAGGTTCCTGGCATCGCCGAGGCGATGCGCGCGGCGAGCCTCGCCAAGACTCCCCGCGCGATGCTGTCTCGCGCGACGGTCGGAGTTCGTGGCCGATGCTTGATCGTCAATCTGCCAGGATCGCCTCGTGGCGTCGCCGATTGCCTGGACGCGGTCGGCGCCGTGCTAGCGCACGCGATCGAGATCCTGCAGGCGCGCCCGACCGACCATTAGCTATTTGTACTCTTCCCGCACCGGCGAGAAGATGTCGATCGCGATCGTATCCTCGATCGCTTCGACCGAGTGGGTGACGCCAGACGGCACGAACCATCCCCCGCCAACCGCGATATCCGCCGTCTGACCGCCGATTGTGAAGCGCAGAAGGCCGCGCACGAGGTAGCCGCACTGCTCGTGAACGTGGCTGTGCGGAGGAACCGTCGTGCCACGCGGAAGGTTGATCTCGCAGACCATCACTCGCTCGCTCCACACGACGGTACGGCGAAAGACGCCCGGAAAAATCTCGACTTGGGGCGTCGTGGCGCGCGCGCCAAACACGGCAGATGGATCGAACGGCGTCGGCATCGGGGGGGTTCCTCCAGGAGCAGGGGTATATAATCGCGCCGCGTGCTAAACGACAAGATTATCCGTCACGTCATGGATATCTTGTTCGAGGAGCACGGCCAGAGCCCCGGTGGACGAACGCCGCAGGCACTCGAAGAGGTCGTTCGGCGTCGCGCTGCCCAGGTCAATACGTTGATCGCGCAGATGCAGGACTGGGTGCACACCGATGACATCGAGTTCGATGCGATTCGCACTCTGCTCGAACACCTTCCCTCAGTGCTGGTGCGATTCGAGAGTCCCCTGCTCGTCGAAATGCAATTGCCGCTCAGCGAGATGATGCTGGCGATCTCCGACACGGCGCGACCGAGCGGCGAGGTCGAAGGGCTCGAGGTCGTGCCGAACGATTGCCCCGAGATTCAGGAGAATCCGGAAGACGATCTCGGCCCGTTTCGGAAGGCGTTCGAAGAGAAGTAGGCAGCGAGGCCGCTACTCCTCGTCGTACTCGTCCTCCGGAAGCTCGACCAGCACCTTGGGTCGAGGATCGCGGCCTAGAATCGCGTCGATCCAGAGTGCCCAGAAGAAGCATCCGCCCAGGACCGCCGCCCACAATATCCAGATACCGAGCCAACCATCGAGCGTGTAGCCGAGGGCGTAGCGTGGTAGGCGGGGCAGATCGGCGATTGTCTGCGTGTAGGCGAATAGATAGACCGTGCCGAAGCCGACGCCAAACAAGCCGATAAAGAAGTCGAGAGTCGGCATGAACGAGACGTGACTCAACTTTCGCGCCAGGCGGCTGATCGTCTTGCCGCGACCGGACCCAACGGTCGTCAGGACATCGAAGAACATCACGAACCCGAGCACGATGTGCCCAAGCCCGGTGAGCAATCCCAGAACGATGTAGCCACCGCCGGGATCGCGCCGCTCGGAGCTCAGACCCACGAAGACCGGAATGAATCCAACGACCGTGATCGCGAGCGTCAAGAGGATCGCACCGACGATCGCGGTCAGCGATCGCTCTTCGACCTCATACTGAATCTGCGGTCCTTCGGCGACCTGCGAGTCGGTCACAACCCGGCGCCCAATTGCTCGTCTGGCGGCGCTTCGTAGTCACGACTCATAGCAATCCATGTCCAGACGCCGCCAATCAGCACGACCAGAACAGCGCCGATCGCGAAGATTGAAATCAATGGGCCGTAGCCGCCCGCGCTGATCGGCTGTTTGAACGGCCCGATCAATTTGGGGATCGCGTCCATCGGCATCACCACGAGCAGGATCACGAGCAGGATGAACGCCCAGCCCATCATCGCGATCCATGAGAAGCGACCACCGAGCATGCTTTCGGGCACCGGCTCGAGCCAGCCACCGACGGTCTCGTCGATGCGGTTTGGCGCCTCCCGCGTGAGACGTGGCAGTGGCAACGCGTGCCAGGATGGCTGGGAGTCCGGGCTCGACGCGAACCGGCGATCTCGGTTGGTCGCCGCGGGCGGCGCCGGCGGACGCGGCGGGTATGACGGCGGGAGAGGCGGTGGGCGAGGTGGACGCGCTTCTTCGGCCATTACGGCGTGTGTAGCAGAACCGGCGTAAGAGGCGCGCTCAGGCTATGGGCGACCGAACGAAAATCGTTCAATGAACTGCCACGGCGCGCCTTCGCGTTTCTCAATGAGGTCGATGTCGCGCACGATCCAAGAGTAGTTTGCGCGCCAACCCGTCACTGCGCGCAATGCCTCGTCGACTCGATCGCGTGGAATCCGCGTGGCGATGGTCACGCGTCCCCGAGCGGTCCCAAGCGTTGCGACGACCGGCGCGACCGCGCGCGCGAGTCGCCCGCGAAGGTCCTCAAATGGGGGGCATTCCTCGATCGGAAGGATGATCGTCGAGTATTCGCCATCCGAGATAACTTCGGCGGCCTCAGTTCGTAGCGAGAACGCGGGGAAGCTGACGACCGCGCGACCGACCGCAATCGCGAGATCGCGCGGTTCGGACGCGTCGAACGGCGGCTGGACGGTGACGTGCATGTCGATCGTTGGCCGCTCGTCGGAATGGCACGCCGCACGCAGTTTCCGAAGGTCCTCGGCTTGACTCGGAGGGCCGAACGCAACGACGGCGAAGGTTGGCACGCGTCGATCCGGCGGTTAGGCCGAAGCGTCGCGCACGTCATCGTCGTCGACGACGCGATCGACCCGATTCAGCAAGATCGGCGGCTTGCGTTCGTTGATGACGTCGCCATTGATGATGACCTTCTTGACATCACCGCGCGATGGAATGTCGTACATCACGTCGAGCAAGATGTCCTCGATGACGGTCCGAAGTCCTCGGGCGCCAGTCTTCATCTTGAGCGCCGCCTGGGCGGTCGCCGCGAGAGCGTCTTCCGTGAAATGAAGATCGACCTTATCAAGCGCGAGAAACCTCTGGTACTGCTTGACAATCGCGTGCTTCGGCTCGGTCAAGATCCTCATCAACGCGTCGAGTCCCAACGGTTCGACCGAGACGACGACGGGCAGACGGCCGATAAACTCCGGTATCAAACCGTACTTCAGTAGATCGTCGGCGATAACGTGCGAGAGGAGTTCGGCCGCTGCCTTGGCTTCTTCTTCCTCGCCGACGATCGTCGGCCGGAAACCGATTGCCTTCTTCGTACCGATGCGGTCGCCGACGATCTTCTCCAGACCCTCGAACGCGCCGCCGCAGATGAAGAGGATGTTACCCGTGTTGATCTGGATGAAATCCTGGTGGGGATGCTTGCGTCCGCCCTGAGGAGGCACGTTCGCCAGAGTTCCCTCGATGATCTTCAGCAGCGCTTGCTGAACGCCTTCGCCGGACACATCTCGCGTGATCGACGGGTTGTCGCTCTTGCGGGCGATCTTGTCGATCTCGTCGATGTAGACGATGCCACGCTCGGCTCGCTGGATGTCGAAATCGGTCGTCTGGATGAGCCGCAGGAGGATGTTTTCCACATCCTCACCGACGTAACCGGCCTCGGTGAGCGCCGTCGCGTCGGCGATGCAGAAGGGCACATCCAGAATCTTGGCGAGTGTCTGCGCAAGGAGCGTCTTGCCACAGCCGGTCGGGCCGATCAGCAGGATGTTCGATTTCTGGAGCTCGACGTCATCGACCTGTGTACCCGCGTTGATCCGTTTGTAGTGGTTGTAGACGGCGACGGACAGAACCTTCTTGGCTCGTTCCTGGCCGATGACGTGCTGATCGAGCATCTCGACGATGCGTCGCGGGGTTGGAATCTTTGTGAGAGCGACGCGGTTCTTGGGCTGCGGGGCCTGCTCTTCGTCGATGATCTCACGGCACAAATCGACGCATTCGTCGCAGATGTAGACAGACCCTGGCCCGGCGATCAGGCGTCGGACGTGCTCCTGCCCTTTACCGCAGAAGGAGCAATGGTACTGACCGCGAGATCCGGTTCCGCGCGCATTTGCCATCGTCCCCTACCTCGCTCGGCGCCCTACGTGGTCCAACCGCGATCCAGTTTCAGCCCTCTTTCCCGTTCGGCGGTAGCTGAGCGTCCGCGGGCAGGAGCTTGCGTGCCGGGAGCACCTCATCGACGAGGCCATACTCCTTCGCCTGCTCGCCGGTGAGCCAAAAATTCCGGTCCGAGTCGAGGCGGATCCGATCGATCGGCTGCCCGGTGTGGTGGGCAAGGATTCCATTCAAAAGCTCGCGCAGGCGCAGGATGCGACGCGCCTCAATCTCCATGTCGACGGCCTGCCCACTGATGCCGCCGAGCGGTTGGTGGATCATCACTTCCGCGTTCTGCAGCGCGTAACGCAGACCCTTCGTCCCCGCGCACAGTAGGACCGCGCCGAACGATGCGGCCATTCCGAGACAATAGGTATGGATCTTCGGCCGAATTGCCTGCATCGTATCGTAGATCGCCAGGCCGGCATGGATGTGGCCGCCCGGGGAGTTGACATAGATGTGAATGTCTTTCTCGGGATCTTCCCGATCGAGGTACAGCAATTGGGCGACGATCACATTCGCGACCTGATCGTCGATCGGTGTTCCGAGGAAGATGATGCGCTCGCGCAATAGAAGCGAGTAGATATCGAACGCGCGCTCCACTCGGCCAGTGTTCTCGATGACCATCGGCACGATGCTCGAAGGGAGCATGCCGGTGTAGAGCGAGCGAATCGGTTCCATGAACTCTCCGTGATCGCGAATCGCGACGGACCGATTATACAAGCCGGTTCCGTCGCCGAACCTTGAACGTCGACTAGTCGTTCGGCGGGGTTGCCGCGGTCGTTTCGGCCGCGCCAGCGCTCTCGGCCGCAACGGCTGACGCGCTCTCGACCGCGGTGTCGTCGCCTTGCGCCGACTGCGCGATTGCGAGAAGCGCTGCCATCACCTTGCGATTCCGGAGATTTGACTGGATTGCATCGCGTTCGACTCCGCGAGAAAGCGCCTGTCGGGTTCGCCGCGCTTCCTTGCCATCGCCGACGAAAGCGACGATTCGTTCGACTTCGGCGTCGATCTCGTCATTTCCGACTTCGATCTCCTCGGCGCGACCGATCTCTCGGAGCACGAGCGCGCTTCGGACGCTCTGCTCGGCATTTGGCCGAACCTCCTCTCGGAACTCTTCGATCGTCTTCTTTGCCAGTTGCATGTACTGGTCAAGCGTCAATCGCTGTCGGGACAGGCTGCGCTCGAAGTCTCCGACCAGACGCTCAATTTCGCGGCTG
Organism: Chloroflexota bacterium; assembly: GCA_004297775.1. Classification (GTDB taxonomy): domain Bacteria; phylum Chloroflexota; class UBA6077; order FW602-bin22; family FW602-bin22; genus FW602-bin22. The sequence continues at coordinate 140,664 of SCUE01000031.1, forward strand.
ACCATCGCCGGTGGCGATTCGACCGTCGAAATCCGCACTGCTTCGGCGATGACCGAATCCTCGTACCGGTGCGAGGATTCGTGATCCAGTTGTTCCTGGAGGCGCATTCGAATGTCGGTCCGCAAGGCCTCCAGCGATTCATACGGGCCGATCGCTGCCGCAAATTCGTCATCCAACGGCGGAACCTTCGGCTCCTTGACCGCGTGGACCTTGACTGAAAAAAGAACGGTCTGACCGCGCTGAGCCTCAGTCGGCCACGTATCCGGCACGGTCAGTGTGAATCGCTTCTCGTTCTCGGCCGAGATGCCGATCAACTGATCGTGAAAACCGGGCAAAGGCGCCGAACCACCAGCCTCGATCTCGATCTCGACATTCTTGTCGTCGGTGAAGACTTCGCGGCCCTCGGTCGTCATCACGGGCTGACCGGCGGCGTCGTACAGCGCTGGCGCGCCGAGCACGCCGAGCAGATCAACGCCGACGCGATCGCCCGCGCGCGATGGCCGCGCCACCTCGATCCACTCCGTGCGGCCGTCGCGCAGCCGCTCGATCGTGCCGTTGATCTGCTCGTAGCCAACTTCGATCGGTACGCGAGCCAGGCGGATCGCCTTGTAGTCGCCCAACGTCACGGTCGGCGCGATCGATACCGTCGCCTTGAAGACGAGTGGGTCGCGCGACTCGACGCTCAGTCGCGGTTGGTCGATCGGAGATATGCCGGATTCGCCGACCGCTCGCTCGTACGCGTCCGGAATCGCGCGTTCGACCGCCTCCTGGTGAAGCGCCTCCGGGCCGCCAATCAGGCGCTCGACCATCGCCCGCGGTGCGCGACCGCGCCGAAACCCAGGCACGTTGATCCGCGCGGACACGCTCTGAAATGCGCGCTCAGTGGCGCGCGCCATCTCTTCGGGCTCGACTTCGATTGTCAGCGTGACCTGTGCGTCGGGTAATCGCTCGGAGGTTACTTTGACCATGCTTGGTGCTCACCGCCTGTAGACAAAAAGATAGGGCCCATTGGCGGGCCCTATGCGGAGCGGAAGACGGGATTCGAACCCGTGACCACCTCCTTGGCAAGGAGGTGTGCTACCACTGCACCACTTCCGCGAACGACGCTAGAAGGCATGGTAGTTAGGGGTCGAAGGGCTGTCAAGCGAGGTTACGATTGCGCGCCCATCGCCCAATCGAGCCACGCGAACGCGATCAGGAGCCCGATCACGTCACCATTCTACCCGGTCGTTTGCAGTCCGGCGGCGATCCCATTCACGGTGTGCAGGAGAGCGCTGAGCAATTCGTCGCGCGCCTCACGCTCGCGTGGTGGATCGTCGCGCCATCGGCGCAGCAGCGCGATCTGCGCCAGGTGAAGCGGGTCGACATATGGGTTGCGCAGGCGGATCGCTTGTGCCAGGACGGGCGATGATTCGAGCAAGGAAGACTGTCCCGTGATCGCGAGGATCGCCTCGATCGCCAACGACCGCTCACGCTCGATCCGCGCGGCGAACGATGCTCGATTGCCGTCGTTGGGCACCAGCGTCGCGTAAAGCGCGGCGACGCGGGCGTCACTTGCGCCGAGGCTGATCTGAGCGTTGTCGATTGCGCCGCGAAAGAATGGCCATTCCGCGTACAGGCTTGTCGCGGTCTCACGGCCGTCGCGCTCGAGCCGGCCGAGCGCGCTGCCGAGTCCATACCAGCCGGGCAGGTTGACGCGCGCCTGTGTCCAGGCGAAGACCCACGGAATCGCGCGGACGTTGGTGAGATCGAGATCGCGCATCTCGCGGCGACTGACCGGACGCGACGCGATGCGCAGTTCGGCGATCTCGGGAAATGGGGTCGCGGCCGAGAAATAGTCGAGGAAACCAGGCGCACCGACCAGGGAGCGATATTCCGCGCGCGCGTCGTCCGCCAGTGCCTCGGCGAAGTCGCGATTCGGCCGTCCACTCGTGCGCGCGAGGCGTGCCTGGATGGCGGCGTGGACGATCTGCTCGACATGCCGGCGCGCAATCGCCGGATTTCCGTACCTCGCGAATACAACCTCGCCCTGTTCGGTCAGTTTGATTGCGCCACCGCGAGCCGCGGCTGGCCGGGCCAGGATGGCACGACTCGTGGGGCCTCCGCCGCGGCCGATCGCGCCGCCCCGACCGTGAAATACGGTGATTGTGATGCCAAGCCGGTCGGCGAGCTCGGCCAGACGCTCCTGGGCAACGTAGATGCTCCACACCGACTGCAGGTAGCCGCCATCCTTATTCGAGTCGGAGTAGCCGAGCATGACTTCCTGGTGCCCCGACCACGCCGCCAAGTTGGCGCGATATGGCGCGCACTCGAGTAGGCGATCGAGGATCAAGTGGCAGGTCGAGAGCTCGGCAATCGTCTCGAACAGCGGTATGACGCGAATGCGGCTGACCGCCGTTCGGTCGTCTTCCAGCGAGAACAATCCCGCCTCACGCGCGAGCAAGAGGACTTCGAGGATGTCGGCTGGCGATCGTGTCATACTGATGATGTAGGCGCGGCACGATTCCGGGCCGTAGCCAGCCTGGGCGGCGCGCATTGCCGCCAGCGTGGCCAGAGGCTCGGACGCGGCCGGCGGCGGAACGCTTTCCGGCGCGAGAAGCCGACCCGGTCGGCCAAGCTCCTCCATCAGCCAGCGCAGACGTTCGTCGTCACTGAGTTCGGCGTATCCCGGACGATCGGCCTGCGCGAACAGCGCCGCGAGGGCGGCAGTGTGCACCTCCCGATGCTGGCGAATCTCGATTTCGGCGATGCGGAATCCCAGTGCGCGCGCCTGAGCCCTCAGTTCGCCGAGGCCATTCTGAACGATCGCGCCGAGCCCCGCGGCCTGAAGGGAATCGGCCAGAATGTCGAGATCGGCCTGGAACTCTGACGCGGCGCGATATCCACCCGGCGAGCCGTGACGCGCACGCCGCAGCCGTTCGCCGACGTACATCAACTTGACGCGATACGGCTCGCCGGCGAAGCGTTCGCCGAGCTCACGCGCGAAGGACGGTATCAGTGCCGCGTCGGCGTCGATCGATGCGCGCAGTTCTGGCGAGGCGCGTCCGGAGATCGAAAGTCGGCGGCCCAGGATCTCGACGGCGGTTTCATGACACGTCAGGGCACGCTCGCGGTGGTACCTCAGAGCCTCGATGGTCACGTCGGCCGTCACCGCGGGGTTCCCGTCACGGTCACCGCCGATCCACGAGCCAAATCGGAGCCATTGGCCCGGCAGTAGCGCGACATTCGGGTAGTAGCGTCGCAACGCCGTCGCCAGGTCTTCGGCCAGGCGCGGCACGATCGCGAAGCAGGATTCCTCCACCAGATGGAGTCCGCCGCGCACCTCGTCGATCGGCGCTGGCCGGGTCTGGCGCACCTCGTCGGTCAGCCAGAGTAGGGCGATTCGCTCGCGAATCCGTCCAAGCTGCCGCTCGCGCTCCGATGGCGCGTTTCGAGGATCGTCCAACCGCTCGAAGAGCGACTGGAGCGCGCGTATGTGCTCCTGGATCGTCCGGCGTCGTGCCTCGGACGGGTGAGCGGTGAACACAGGGCAGATCGACAGGCCGTCAATCAGTTCGCGCGCTTCAGTCGATGACAATCCGGAGCGCTTCGCCGCCGCGATCGCGGCCGCGATCGACTCGGGGCGCGGCGCCGGCGCGCCGTTTCGCTCGCGCTCCCGGACGACTCGGAGCCGGTGGTGCTCTTCGGCAAGATTGATCAGATGGAAGTACACGGCGAAGGCGCGGACGACGACGATGAGGTCGTTCACGGACAGGCCATCGATGCGCCGCTGAAGGCCATCGGCCAGGGCATCGTCGCTTTGCTCGCGCGCCGCGATCGCGGTCTGGCGTAGCTCCTCGATCAGGCTGAACGCGGCGTCTCCCGCCTGCGCCCGGATGACGTCGCCAAGGAGGTTGCCAAGGATGCGAACGTCGTCGCGCAGTCGATCGATCGGCTCGCGTCGGCCATCGTAACCGTGGACCGCCACCGACCGAGTATAGAGATGGCATCCGTCGTGACCGCGCGCGACCGTGTCTGCCGCGACTGTCCATGTGCAATAGACTGCCGCACACGTGAGGCGAAGGAGGTATTGACGTGTCGGCGACGTTGACCGTTCTCGATCCGACCGGATTTGCGCCAAAGGTTGCGCGCAAGCCGATGGCGCCACGATTGCCCAGTCTGGACGGCAAGACCGTCTACCTGGTCGATGCGCGATTCGACGATTCCGACGTGTTCTTGAAGGAACTCCAGGGATGGTTCGGCCGAAATATGCCGAGCGTGACGACGCGCTTCGTCCAGATGTCGAGCGTGTACCTGAAGGACGATCCCGACACGTGGAATGAGATCAAGAAGAACGGCGATGCCGCGATCATCGGGGTAGGCCACTGAAGCACCTGTGCGCCGGCGGTCGCCGTGCATGGGATGACGATTGACAGTCAGTATGGTGTCCCAACCGTTTCGATCCACACCGACAAGTTCGATCGCGCCGTTCGGTCCGTCTCGCGTGTAAACGGCATGCCGCGCACGCGATACGCGTTCGTGCCGCAGCCGGTTATGGGGAAGACCGCCGCCGAGTTACGGGCGTATATCGAAGGCACGGACCCGATCTCGGGCCGGCCGGTCATGCGCGAGATTATCGAAGGGCTGACGCGCCCTCTCTCAGGCGAGGATCTGACTGAAGGCTCATTCGATCGCTCGACGCCGCGGTTTGTCGAGCCAGACGATGGGGACAGTCTTCGCGAGACGTTCGAGCGGAATGGCTGGACGGATTACCTACCGATCGTCTTGCCGACCGAGGAGCGAGTCGAAGCCATGCTGCGTGGCACGAACCGAAAGCGCGACGAGATGGTCGGGCAACTGCGGCCGACCGCTTTCCGCGAGGTATGGGCGTTCACGGTCGAGAAGGTCGCCGTCAACGCGGTGATGGCTGGAGCCAAGCCCGCCTTCTTCCCGGTCATCCTGGCGCTGGCGGCCAGCGGTGTGACGGCGCGGCCGAGCACGACCAGTTCGGCGGCTGGAATGGGCGTCGTCAACGGCCCGATCCGGCACGAGCTGGGGATGAACACTGGCACCGGCGCACTCGGACCATACAGCGCCGCGAATTCGACGATCGGCCGCGCCTGGGGGCTACTGTCGCAGAACGGCCAGGGCGGCTCGGTTCCGGGACTGACGTACCTGGGCTCGCAAGGCAACGGCTATGCCTACAACTCCCTGATGTGCGCGGAGAACGAGGAGGCTTCGCCGTGGGTTCCGCTCCATGTTGAGAAGGGATTCGCGGTCGGCGCAAGCGCCGTCAGCGCGTTTTCTGGATGTCGTTCGACCGCGTTCACTCTCGGATTGCGGGAGACGTACTGGCGCGAGCACGTCCGCAATCTCCTGCGTGGCATCGACCCGCACGAGTATCCGACGCTGGTGCTCGACCCGATCACGGCGCGTCAGTTCATCGACCGGGGCGGACTCGATACGCGCGAGAAGTTGCTGGATTGGATCTACGACAACGCGCGTATGCCGGCCAAGGAGTACTGGGACTACCAGTTGATCCAGAACTACGTTTACCCGCGCGCGACCTACGGTGAGGAACCGTGGGCCAGCCTGCTCAAAGCGGCGCCCGATGAGATGATCCCGATGTTCCGACGCGAGGACATCAATGTGGTCGTGGTCGGTGGGGAAACCAACGGCTACTGGCGCATCATCGGCGCGCACTACGGGAAGACCGTCTCGGTCGATGAGTGGCGCTAGCGGGTGAGCGAACGATTCGATGTCGCGATCGTTGGGGCGGGCGTCGCCGGATTGACAGCGGCGATCTTCGCGGCGCGCGCGGGATTGAGGACTATCGTCGTCGAACGGTCGATGCCGGGCGGTCACCTGACGAATGTCGATGCGATCGAGGACTTCCCTGGATTCCCGGCCGGTGTCGCCGGGGTGGAGTTGGCGCCGGCCATCCAGGAGCAGGCCGAAGCCGCCGGGGCTGAATTCACGTTTGGCCGCGTCGGGGCGATGCGTTCCGAGGGCGACGGGTGGTGGTTAGGTCTCGAAGATGAGAGCGTCGCCGCCCGCGCGGTCATCGTCGCGACTGGCACGGAATCGGCTTCGATCGGGGATGGTCCGGCCGAACGGTGGCTTGGGCGCGGGCTCAGCCACTGCGCCAGTTGCGACGGTCCGCTCTATCGGGGAAAGACGGTGGTCGTCATCGGCGGCGGCGATTCGGCGTTCCAGGAGGCGCTGACGCTGTCGCGGCACGCTGGTTCGGTCGTTCTGCTCGCGCGTACGATTCGGGCGCAGGAGATTTACCGGCGCAGAGTCGCGGCCGGGCCGCGGATTGACGTACGCGTGGGCGTCGTCGCGACGCGCATCGTTGGCGATGAGGCCGTCCGTGGTGTGGCGATCGACGAGGGTGGCGTCGAGACGGTCATCCCCGCCGACGGCGTCTTCGTGTACGTCGGCTCGGCGCCGTCACTTGACTGGCTTCCGGCCGATGTCGCGCGCGATCCCGGCGGTCATATCCTGGTCGATCTCTCGATGCGCGCTTCGATCCGCGGCGTGTACGCGGTTGGCAGCGCACGCGCCGAGTTCAGCGGCCAGGCGGTGTCGGCTGCCGGCGATGGCGCGACGGCCGCGCTGGCGGCGTGGCGGGATCTGGTCCAAGCACGTGGAGGTGGTGCTCCTCGTGCAGGACATACATAGACATACGAAGAGGAGGCCCCTCCGGTCCGCCGGAGGGGCCTCCCACTTGCTCGGGTAGGACTGGGGACTTAGCGCAGATCGATGGTCGCCACGGCAACCGTCCCCACACCGCTGATCGTCACGGCAACCTTGTATGTGCCAGAGGCGGCCTTCTCCGTCTTCACCGGCGCCACGTATTGCTGATCGGTCGGATCGTATTTGAGCGCCTGGCTGAAGGTCGTGGTCCCGTTGGAAATCGTCGCCGTCCCCGTTGCACTCGTGATGACGTTCGTGCCATCCGTGATGCGGCATTTAACGGGGATGCTGCTGCCAGCCTTGAACTGGCCGACGCCCGCACCGTTCTTCACGATCGGCGGCGCGCCGCAACCGACGGACCACACCGTGTAGCTGATCGCGGCCGTGGCGCTGTTGCCGGCATTGTCGAAGACAGTTACGGACACACTGTGCGTGCCGGGCGCGCTCGTGTCCAGCGCGACTGAAGTCGGGGTGCCGCTCGCAACGCCCGAGAGGGCGTCGCTCGCGGACACAGCAGCCTGCGCCGCCTGGCCCTGGATCACGATCGCGGGACCGGTGAGGCTAACGGTCGGCGCACGCTTATCGATGTTCACCGTTGCGGCGGCGGAAGCCGAGTTGCCAGCCCTGTCCGTCGCGGTGCCGGTAACGGTGGTCGTGCCCTCGGCGGAAACGATGACCGGCGTCGGTCCGCAAGAGGCGAGTCCTGAACCACCCTCCTCGTCGGCGCAGGTGAAGCTCACCGTCGCGTTCGTGTTATTCCAGCCGTTGGTGTTGGCTGCTGGCGCCACTGACCCAACGATACTGGGCGCGGTTGTGTCGGAAGGTCTGTTCGGAACCAGCGGGTTGGTGCCCGCGGCGACCTCGGCGCCGTCGCCGATGCCATCGCCATCGGTGTCCGCGTTGTTCGGGTTCGTGCCGTAGAGCTGCGTTTCGGAGACGTTGGCGAGCCCGTCTCCGTCGCTGTCGATGAAAACGGTACCCGTGTTGGTCTCGAGGCGGTACATGCCGCCAGCCAAGCCGCCTCCATCGAAGATGATGAACGTCAGCGTGTGGTTGCTGGACAGACGCACCGGGTACGTCCTCGGCTGGAGTGTCGCGTCCTGGAATCCGACGAGGGTTCCGTCGAGGTAGATCCACGAGCAATTGTCGGCGAGCAGGTTGAGCACGAAATCACCGGAGCCCGAGACCTGGGTCGAGTACTTCGTCCAGCTCTGTCCGCTCGGGCCGAGAGAGCCGAGATTGCTCCACGCGTTGATCCAGTTCGCCGCGAACCCAGCTCCCGGCTGCCAGGGGTGGGCGCCCGGTCCGAAGTCAAAAGCCTTGTGTGGGTTCACCCACGCGGCCCCAAGGCCAACGGCCGGGACGGGTGTGCACGCGTTGTTGGGCCAATTGGAGTCCGCGGAGGTCGGGAAGATCGGATTCCAGGTGTCGACCTGGGAGTTGCTGGTGTAGATCTGCGTGGCGGCTCCAACGGTCGCCGGCAGCAGGAACAGCGCCGCGAGCATCGCCGCGGCGGCGATCAGCCGGGCCGGATGCCACGGGTGGGGACAACCCTGTTTCAAGTCGTGTTTCCTCCTTGACCTTCTGGCGTGAGAACCCGCATCGTCTGGCAGCGTCGCGAGCCGTGATCAGGCGAGATCGCACCGGGGGATCCTGATGCTTGCCGCCGCCGGCGAACCGCGCGACGAGGATCGCCAGGCTGGTCCGACAGCATTCTGCTCTGCTCGGGGTGGATCTCCTCTTGCCGGGCAGGAGGTTACTCGGCGGTGGACGGTGTTGTCAACGGTAGATTCGACGGGACGTTGATCGCCGCTCGCGATGCCGAGTTGCTTTCTCACCTGCGACGGAACAGCGATTTGATTCTTCTTGCTGACCTTGACGCGAATTGCCATTTTCTCGAGCTACGGCTCTTCGACCGTGTCGCGGAGCGCCCAGCCGCGGGTGAGGCTGGTGTCGAGGAGGTACCAGTCGCCGCTCGCGGCGATTGCCTGGGCGCTGATTCCCGCCGGAACGAAGCTGACTGGTTCAGCCGGCGGCGCGCCGGTCTCGGGATCGCGCAGGAGATTGACGTCGCGACGCATGCGGACGCGGTGCGGGACGAACGGGCCGGTTCGAGCGATCGAAGCTCGCCCTGAGCGGACGAGTTCCGGCGCACCCGACTCCATCGTCCGTTGGATCGGTCCGGCGCTGGCCGAACCGACGCCGAATGTGTCGCTCTCGGCCGCGCCACGGGCACGCGCTTCGAGGTATTTCTCGTTGGCCGTCAGCAGCAGGGCGAGAACCAAGAGGACGCCAATGACGGCCCGATAGATCATAAAGGAACTTTACCACCGAGAACTCAGGACGCCGAGTCCAGGTCACTACAATTCGTCAAACTCTCAGACGGAGGCGCGCGGACATGATTGGCGGTGGCTTGTTTCAACCGTGGCACCTGATCGTCATCCTTGTGCTCATCGTCGTGTTCTTCGGACCGAGCCGGCTGCCGCGCCTTGGCCAGTCTCTCGGCAAGAGCATTCGCGACTTCAGGTCGTCGATCAGTGGCGCCGATGACGATCACTCCGACGGCGGGAAGAAGGCGTAGGCAGTGGCGGGCTATGCGCGACCTGAACTGCTGGTCGACACCGACTGGCTAGCGACTCATCTCGACGATCCGAACGTTCGCGTCGTTGACGCGGACTATCCACTATCGTTCGCGCGCGCCCACATCCCCGGTGCGGTCGGGCATCTCGGTCCGAACATCTATTTGAAGACCGCCGACGGCGAGACCTTCATGATGGAGGACGCGACCTTCGCTCAGACGATGGAGCGAATGGGCATTGGCGATGATACGACCGTCGTCGTGTACGACAGCCACCAGAGCCTGTACGCGGCGCGCTTCTGGTGGATGCTGTCGGTTCACGGCCATCGCGACGTTCGGATTCTCAATGGCGGATGGCATTCCTGGATCGCCGAGTCGCGCCCCGTCTCGTTGAAGCCGGCCGCGCCGCGCTCCGTCACGTTGACCCCGCGGCGGAATGACGTGATTCGCGCGACCTGTGATCTGGTTCGCGATGCGATCGGGCGATCGGATAGCGTGATTCTCGACGTGCGAACCGATGCGGAGTGGACCGGCGCGAATGATCGCGGGAACAAGCGCCGCGGGCACGTGCCGGGGGCCGTTCACCTCGAATGGGTGAACTTCATGACCAACGACGACCGCGTCGTTTTCAAGTCGGCCGACGATCTGCGCACGATGCTGAACGAACGCGGGGTCACACCGGATAAGAACGTCTACACCTACTGACAAGGTGGCATCCGTGCGGCGCACGGACTATTCACACTCACGTT
>SCUE01000032.1 GCA_004297775.1 Chloroflexota bacterium
GGTCGGCGTGTCGGTCGGCGTATCCGTCGGTGTTTCGGTCGGCGTATCCGTGGTCGTGCTCTGCGGCGTGTCCGTCGGCGTGTCCGTCGGCGTGAACGTTGGCGTGTCGGTCGGGGTGTCCGTCGGCGTGTCGGTCGGCGTATCCGTCAGTGTGACCGTTGCGACTACCTCTGGTGTCTCCGACGGCGTCGCGGTGTCGCTCGGTGTCGGCGTCGACGACGGCGTGTCGGTCGGCGTAGCAGTCCAGGTCGGCGCGATCGTCGGCGTAAACGTGTCGGTCGGCGTCGGACTGATCGTCGGCGTCGCGCTGATCGTCGGCGTCAAGCTCGGCGTCGTTGAAAGCGTGCCCGTCGCGATGACCGTCTGCGGCGGGATCGCCGTCGTCGTCGCCGTCGGCGTCCCCTGTTGCGCCGTCACCAGCACCTGCGTCCGGAATATATCGCGGGTGTTCGATGCCCTATCCCGGACCTGGACCGATATCGGGTACACACCCGGTAGGATCCGCGCGGGAGCGGTGATCCGCAGCTTCACAACCGCGGGAGAGAAGGCGTCGATCTTACCGGTCGGCAAGCTCACCGGCGACACCATCACGCCGCGGGACCAGAAAGTCACCTGGGCATTTCTGATTTCCGCGGTCGGGTGGAACGGCACGTCGAAATCGCGGACGAGACCCAGTCCCACCGTGCCAAGACGAATCTGCAAATCGGGTGGCAGATCGAAGATGACGCGACCTCGGCGATTTGCCTGCGCATCGGCCGCGACCGGCACAAGCAAGTTCAGAAGCATGGCTATCGCCAGCGCTAAGCGCGCCAGTTTCGCCAGCCTAGCCACCGAACCGCACCACCCCGACGCGAGGACGCACTAATCCCCCAAGCTTCGGAAACTACGGGCGACAACGGGGCAGAACAATGACCCATTGGTCCTAAGCGCCATTTGGCGTCGAATCCGGCCGGTCGCCGACGCGTTTTACCGCAGCAACCAGCCGTTCAAGGTCGGCAAATCCGGCGCGATGAGATGGGGCCGAGCGTCGCCGGTCGCGGCCACTCCCGACGCCCGATCGAAGTCACCGGTCGTCACCAGCACCGCCCACATATTCGCCTGGCGCGCGGCCGGAACATCCGAGTCAATCCGATCGCCGACGTGGATCGACAGGTCGGCCACGCAACCCATCTTGCGGAGCGCCTGAATCATCAACTCCGGCGCCGGCTTCCCGATGTTGAACGGGTCACGCCCCGTTGCGACGCGTATCGCCGCCGCCAGCGCGCCCGCGCCAGGAATCGCGCCCGTCTCGGTGGGCACGGTCGCATCCATATTCGCGACGACAAACTGGGCGCCGCGTCGAATCGCGTTGCAGGCGTGAAACAACCGTTGAAACGTCAGTTGGCGGTTCACGCCAACGGCCACATACTCGGCGCGATCCTCGTCATCGGTCAGACGACACCCGCCGGCGATGAGGCAATCGCGCTGATCGCGATCGCCGACCGGATAGACCAGTGGCTGGCCGGAACGGCCGTGCGTCCCGGCGTGATCGCGCGCGATGAACGCCGCCATCGCATCGGCCGCGGTGAGGACGTTGGCATCACCAACCGGCAAGCCGATCGCGCGAAAGTGCGCCGCGGCCCGTTGGGCGGTCTGACGGCTATTGTTCGTCACGATCTGCCAGGGAATGCCCCGCGCATCGAGTCCGCGAAGCAAGTCGGCCGCGCCTGGCAGCGCGTTTCGCCCGCGGTGCAGAACGCCGTCGGCATCCAGCGTCACCCCGGCTGGCTTCACATCGCGCAATCGTTCGTCCAAGTACTCGATGGTCATCATTCTCCGGCCTTCAGGCCTATCCCTTCCCATGTATTCGTTCGCGCCACTGTTGCTCGCGTCCGAGACCATTCACCGTGCGCCGATCTGAACTCATCCGCGTGGAGTAGGAGCGTCGAGTCAGTTGCCGCCGCTGTCGAGTGGAGTTGGCGCACGCGTTTCTGGAGTCGAATGGTACGCCGGCCGGAGTGTGATCGGTCGCGACCGTTCCTCATCGCGTCGCTACAATCGGCCGTCGATGCTCACGCCGGTCGCGATCATCCTGGCCGGTGGCGCGAATCGCCGCTTCTGGCCGCTCACTCAGAAATCGCTCCTCTCATTCGGCAACGACACGCTGCTCGATCGACGCATTGACGAGTTGGCGCGCGCCGGGTTCAGCGATGTCATCCTCGTGGCGAATCCCGACAACGCCGATCGGATGCGGGAAGCGGCTTCGCGCGCGTCCGGTCGGGCACACGTCGTCATTCAAGCCGAACCCTTTGGCATGGGCGATGCCGTTCTCCAGTGCGCCACGCTGCTCGAGGGTCTCTACGCGTCGTCACCCGTCTTCGTGAATCAAGTTCACGACCTCGTCGATCCAGCCATTTTCAGGACCATCCGTGGGCGACTGGATGCCGATGACGCCGATGCCTTCGTCGTCGGTGTGCGGCTGGACCGTTACTTCCCGGGCGGATATCTCAGCGTCTCAGGTGACCTCGCCACGTCGGTCGTCGAGAAACCACCGCCGGGCACCGAACCGAGCAATCTCATGAAAATCGTCGCCGACCTCGTCCGCGAGCCGCACGCACTTCTCACGGCACTTCGGGCGGTCAATCCCAATCCATCCGACCAGTACGAACAGGCATGGGCACAACTGATGGCCAACCGCCGCGTTCGGATCGTTAGCTACGACGGGCCGTGGGTTCCGATCAAGTACGCCTGGGATGTGTTGCGCGCGACGGCCCTGATCCTCGATGGCCTGCCAGCCGGCCTCGAACGAGCCGATGATGTCGTCATTCATCCGCACGCGACCGTGTCCGGCCACGTCCGCCTCGGTCGCGGCGTGAAGATCTTCGCGGGTGGTGCCGTCGTTGGTCCGGCGATCATCGGCGACGGCACGATCATCGGAAACGGCGCGCTCGTTCGCGGCTCGATCGTCGGCGCACGCTGCATCGTCGGATTCGGGGCCGAGATTGCCCGTTCCTATGTCGGGAACGGCTGCGAGTTCCACACGAATTACGTGGGTGATTCCGTGCTCGGCGACGACGTGGCGTTCGGGTCCGGCACGGTCACGGCGAACCTCCGCCTCGACGAGCGATCCATCCGCATCGCGGTCGACGGATCGCGCGTCGATACCGGAATGACGAAGATCGGCGCCCTCATCGGCGCGCACGCGCGAACGGGCATCAACGTCTCGCTGATGCCCGGCGTCCGCATCGGATCCGGCTCGGCGGTTGGCCCGGGCGTTCACCTGCATCGTGACGTACCGAATGGCCGTCTCGTCACCGCCAGACAGGACCTCGAGGATCGACCAAACCCATTCACGATTGACGGTGACGGCCGCGGCCGATTCCGTAACGCAATTCGAAACGCCTCGAGCGCGGTCGAGAAGCACGCCTGAGCGTGGCCGACCTCCTCGTTATTCAATCAGGCGGCTGCACCGCCGCGATGAACGCCAGCCTGGCCGGAGTCATGCGATCCGCCGCGCGTTCGCGGCGGATCGCCCGCGTGCTTGGCAGCTATCGCGGCGTCCTCGGACTGCTCCGGGGCGAACTCATCGACCTGTCCGAGCAGAGACTCGATCTCGATCGCGTTCGCCACACCCCGGCCGCGTTGCTCGGCTCGGCTCGGCACAGACTGCTACCCGACGACATTGACCGCGCCCTCGACACGATCCGTCGGCTCGATGTTCGCTTCGTCCACGTCATCGGCGGCAACGATTCGGCGGACACCGGCCATCGCCTCGCCACGGCCGCCGCCGAGCGCGGCTACGAGCTTTTCGTCGTGACGATCCCGAAGACAGTCGACAACGATCTGCCCGAAACCGACCATACGCCCGGTTACGGCTCAGCCGCGCGTTTCGTCGCGCAGGCGGTCATGGATGCTGGCCGCGACACCGAATCGATCTCGTCCGTCGATCCGGTCAAGATCATCGAAATCGGCGGTCGCGACGCTGGGTGGCTCACGATCGCCGCCGGGGTCGGCCGACGCGATGAACAGGACGCGCCGCACCTGATGTATATCCCGGAAACGCCGTTCTCGGTCGAGGGCTTCCTCGATGACGTTCAACGAACATTCGATCGACACGGCCGAGCGGTGATCGCGCTCTCCGAGGCAGTTCGCGACCGCAATGGCGTGTACATTCATGCCAACGGTTCCGATCTGTACACCGATTCGTTCGGGCATCGTCAGTTGGGCGGCGTCGCGGCGATGCTCTGCGATCGCGTCGCCCACGACCTCGGAATCAAGGCGAAGTTCGACAAGCCGGGCACGATCCAGCGCATGCTGACCGCTTGCCACTCCACAGTCGATCTTGATGAAGCGGAGCGGCTCGGCACGGCCGCGGTCGAACGCGTTTTGGCCGGAGTCACGAACCGCATGGTCACGCTGCACCGCGTCAGCGACGACCCCTATCACTGCGACATCGACGATGCACATTTACATGCGATCGCCAATCGAGTGCGGACCGTTCCCGCCGAGTTCGTCACCGACGACGGTCACGCCATCACGAGCGCGTTTCGCCGCTACGCCGAGCCGCTGATCGGCGCCGCCTTGCCGGACTACCCACGTCTGGCGCGCCGTTTCATCACGATCCCCTCATCGATCGTGTGAGGCCGCCGCGCTACGCCGCGCTGAGCATCGTCGGCGACCGCGATCGCCACCCGAACGAGGATGCCTGGGCGATCGGCGTTGGCGGTGAAACGTACGCCGTTTGCGATGGCGTCACGACGAGCCACTTGCCCGATGGCCGCTATCCGTCATGGGCGGGCGGCGGAGTCGCGGCCCACGTCGCCGCCGATGAGCTCGTTTCCCTGGACTCAAGTCCGCCCGGCGCGCGGCACGCATCTCCTCGCCAACACATCATTGCCGCGCTCGCCCGCGCCGACGCTCTCGTCGCAGGCCTGAATGCCAACCGCGACGATGGCCCGATCGATTTCGACCTCCACGACGCCTATTCGACGACCGCGGTCGTCGCCAATCTCGCCGACGGTCGTGTTCACGTCGCGTGCCTCGGCGACGCCGCGGCCATCCTCGCGCCGGCCCACGCTCCACCCTATCCACTCACGCGGTTTCAGACCGACGCGGCCGAGGCGATTCGCGACATCCTCCTCGCCGACGGCCGGGAGCCGCGCGAGCGGGCCAGCCTCTTCCGCCGCGAGCTTCGAAACCGTCCGTCGGCCTGGCGCAACCGAGCCGGTGTCGGCTACGGCGTTCTCGATGGCACGGGCCGCTATCGGCCAATGATCGAGTGGCGGCAAGCCCCGATCGGTCGAGGTGATCGGCTCTACATCGCGACCGACGCGGTCGGTCGCTGTCTGGCCGATCGGATCGAGCGCGGCGAGCCGTTGCCAACCGCACCCGAAGAGGTCATCGCCGTCACGCGCGCGTGGGAGCGTAGGACACGCGCGGCTTATCAGGACGACGCGACAGTTCTGATAGTCAGTCTGTAGACCGAGCGCGCGGTAACGTGCCTGTCAGCTATCCGGTACGACGACGACTCCGGTCATGAACGTGTGAATCGCGCAGTAGAAGATGTACGTTCCAGGGGTCCACAGTTTCTCCGCGGGCGCTTCCGGTAGCGGCGTCGGCCGATTCAGCGGCCGTAACGGAAACGGCTGCGCCAGACGCCCCGGATTCAGTTCGCCGATGATCGGTGAGAACGCTCCGCCGGTGGTCGGTTCCGTTCCAGGCGAGGTCGAGAACACGATGCTGTGGCGCAGCGTGCTCGAGTTCTGGAATTGAATCTGATTCTCTGCCTGGATGATCCGACGCCGCGGCACGAAACGAAAGTCCTGGATGATGATCGCCGGCTCGGTCGCCCGCGGCAGCGTCCACGGCGTCCCGTCGCGCACGAAAGCCAGCCTCCGTGTGCCGCGCGCCTCGCGCAACAGCAACGTCATCCGCACCGTCTTGCGCACGCGGTCGACATTGCCGGAGACGAATGCCGTTCGATTCGGGTCGAACCACCGCCACGAGACGCGCCGCGAGGTCACGACCATGTCACGCGCCTCGGCCGCGACGGGGGTATGCAATGGATTCGCCGAGTAGTAGATGAACTTCCGGCTGGGCGGATCCACGTGCAGGCAATCACGGTTCGCACTGGGATTCCCGCTGCAGGCCGCGACCGGTGTCGACGCGTTCTTCGGCGTGTTCGGAATCATCCAGACGTACGTTGGCGTCGTTGTGGCGATCTGGGCGAGCGCGCTGGCTGCGTCAACCGAATCCGTGGGCCGCGCACCGAGAGCGAGAAACGACAACGTGACGAACGCGAAGAGCGCCGTCCAGAACCGTCCTCGCGTCACGCTTACCGCCTCCACCCGATCCAACACAACCGCGCATCAACACGACGGCCAAACCGACCCGCCAGTCTAATACTATTCTCGGCAGACCAATGCGGCGCAATATCGACTTCGCATTTCTCCGCGGACTGCCCGGGCGGCGTGTCATCAACGCGGCATCCGGTACGACGCTCTTCTCATCCGGCGACGCCGCGCCCGATCTGCTGGTCGTCGCCTCGGGCCGCATCGAGTTGCGCTATGAGGGGCTGCCGATCGCTGAGTGTGGTCCCGGCGATCTGGTCGGCGAAATCGGCGCCCTCAACGGCGGCGGTCATAGCTACGTCGCAATAGCCACGGCGACCGCGACCTTGCTCGCGCTTCCGGTCGCGGTGATCCCGGAGGCCATCGAACGCTCGTCACGCTTCGCACTCGGCCTCGCCCAGACGTGCGCCGACCGCGCTCGCCAGATCGCCGATGCGATGTCCGCCACCCCGGGATATGAGACGATCGCGACCTCGGAAGACGTGAATGGCGGGACGCCGCCGAATCCGCTGTCATCCGGATCGAGCCTCTTCGGACCTTCGATGCCGATCCCCGACGCCGAGACCACGCAGAATCTCCCCGCTCCCGACGGTACACCCGTTGCGTCATCTCTGCTCGACGACTCGTTTCTGCCGCCTTGGGAAGCCGACCGCCGTGCCGCCGAGCGCGCGCAGACCGCCAACGCCGCGATCGACAAATCGATTCCGCGTCCCGAGGCGTTCTGGGCCAAGTCCTTCACCTGTCCGATCTGCTCGGGCCGGTTTCAGGCGCAGACGCCCCGAGACCAGTTCATCGAGATCGCCAGTCGCGACTCCGACCTCATGGAGGTCCATCGCGGGATCAACTTGCTGCACTATGCCGTCAACGTCTGCCCGACCTGCTTCTTCGCCGCGTTCCCGGAGGATTTCTCGCGCGTGCCGGAAGCGGAGCGCACCGCGATCGAGCAAAGTCTGTCTCCCCTGCGACCGCGCGTCGCCGCGAACGACTTCTCGCTCTATCGCGATGCTCGTCTTGCCCAGGTCTCGTTCGAGCTCGCGATCGTCTGCTACGGCCCTCGCCGCGGTTCATACCGCAAGGTGGCCGGCCTCTACCATCGCCTTGCCTGGCTTGCCCGCCAGAGTGGCGACGCCGGTCGCGAATCCCGGTTCCTTGAGACCGCGATGCGCGGGTACATCACGGTGCTTGAGAAGGGGCAGGTGGACGAGCCACGGACCGAGATCACGATGACATACCTGGTCGCGGAACTGGCTCGCCGCAATGGCGACACACCGACCGCGTCGCGCTGGATCAGCCAACTACTTCAGGACCCGCGCCTGAGCGGCCACAAGATGATCGCCGACCTGGCGCGCGACTTACGCCAGAACCTCCGCGCCACCCGCTGACATCACGCCGTGTACGGGCCATCCGCGCTCTCGCGCAGGTACATGCCCGGGTTCTCTCCGCTCCAATCGACGTGGCCGTTGAATACTGTCACGTGTATCCTCCGCCGGCATTCTACAGGTGAGGTGACGCAATGCTGACTCTGTTCGTAACCGTCAACGTCAAGCCGGAACATCGCGAGGAAGTCCTGAAGGGTATCCATGTCGACGCCCACGGCGCCCAGCACAACGAGCCGGGCTGCCTTCGCTTCGACGTCATCCAGGACCAGAACGACCAGAACCGCTTCTACTTCTACGAGGTGTACAAGGATCAGGCCGCGTTCGACGCGCACCTGAAGGCGCCGCACTTCCCGGCCTGGCGCGACATCCCGAAGGAGTACTTCTCGGCCGCAACCTCGGTCGTGCGCGGCCACAACATCTCGCCGACCGACGCGGACTACAGATAAGAATGAGGACAGGTGACACGATTTCGTCGTGCCACCTGTCGGGGGCTACGCGGACGGAGCGACTCGCGTGGGCACGCCGCGACCACGCGCCACGGCCATCGTAACGATTCGTCGGCGGAGCGAATCGCCCCCCGCGCGAATTCGCCGGTCGGCGCGCCGGTTACGGCGTTCCGGCCTCTACTGCCGGACGAACTTCTGGAGGCCGTCCTCGCCCGTGACTTCGCCAATGTAAATGGCGCCGTGCGAATCGACCCAGATCGAGTGCGGCGCGTTCGCCTTGCGCGGCGCGACACTCGCGTAGTCGAAGCTCGCCAGTATCGCGCCGTCCAGTGACAGAATCGAGACTCGGTTGAGCGATTCGCACATGTAGAGCACGTCCGACCGACCACCCTGCCCGCGCGTCGGGACGAAGATCTGCATCGGGTTCTTGAGACCAGCCCACTCGCCCGTGAAATCGCCCGATCGATCGAAGATCTGTACGCGCGCGTTCTCGCGGTCGCACACGAGCACCCGATTGCGCTGATCGACGACCACGTCGTGCGGCAACGCGAACTGCGACGGTCCGGTCCCCTCCTCGCCCCACGAGCGAATCAGACCGCCGCCCTTGTCGAATCGGTGGGTGCGCCGCTGGCCGTAGCCGTCCGAGACATAGATCTCGCCGTCGCTCGTCTCGATCGCCTTGGTCGGCTGGTTGAAAGGCGCGCCCGGCGCGCCGGCCCGGCCCGGCGTCCCGATGGTCCGCAACAGCGTGCCGTCGGTCGTCCAGCGCGAGACAACGTGATGATCGCGGTCGGTAATCAAGATCTCGTCTCGTTCGTTGATCCAGACGCCGTGCGGATGGAAGAATTGGCCCAACCCCCAGGTCGTCAAGAGCCGTCCGCTCGCGTCGAACACAATCATCTCGGCCCGCGGCGAACGGTTGAACACGTATACGCGGTCCTTCGAGTCGCACGCCACGCCCTGGGCGACGCCGAATGCCGGAACGCCACCATCGCGCCGCCCCCAGCTCGTGTCCCTTTCGTAGAGAAATGCGCCGGATCCGACGACCATCGTTTCGCTCCTTAGGGGTATTCCGTATGTCGCCCGACCGCGGGCGCGCGTAGCATTCAAGCACATGCGGCAGTCGATAGTGGACGGCGCGATTCGCGCCGAGCCGGCGCTCCGGGCACGCCGCGCCAGTCCGCCGCGCATCGTCGCCAGCTTTCGTGATCAGTTGGGACAGGCCGTCACGCGAACAAACCCGTCCGCGAGAAAGCCAGTCACGGCGCCTCGGCCCGCGCCCGCGCCGGCGGCGCCTCCGGCGCTGGGAAGTGTCGCGATCTCGATTGCCGACGTGCCGCCCCCCGCGCGCGCCGAGATCCTGACACGCGCCGAGGCGCTCCTCGGTGTGCCGTACGTCTGGGGCGGCGACTCAACGCGCGGACTCGATTGCAGCAGCTTCCTGAGCCGTACCTGGAATGTCCCGCGCCAGACGACCGACACGCTCGCCCGCGTTGCCGATCCCATCACAAAGGATCAGTTGCGCCCGGGGGATGCGCTCAACCTCCCAACCTGGCGGGATCCCGAACGGTACGGCCACGTCCGACTCTTCGATCGGTGGGCCAATCCGGAGAAGACCCGCGTCTGGGTCTACGAGGAGACCGCCGACACCGGCATGGCCGTTCATCGCGTCATCGACTACGACGCTCGCTACCAGCCGATGCGGGCGCGCCACCTCGCCGCCGGCTCAGCGTGATCGGGCCGTCCTTCGATCGGATCGACCAACTTGAAGGCATCGTCGGCGCTCTGGCCGGACAGGTGATCGTCCTCCTTGCCCAGAATCGCGCCCTTCAGGATGCCCTCACGCGCGCATCGATCGTCACGAGCGGCGAGCTTCGCGAGACGACTCTCGCCATCCTGGAGAGTGACCTCGACCAATTGGCCGACGAGATTCTGCCTGGCGAGCTGTCGACCTCGGTCAAGGCGAGCCTGCGGCAGGCGATCGAGGCAGCGCGCTCGGCGTAAACTCACGCGCAAGTGCGCGATCCACGGACCGTCTTCGCCGAAATCGGTGAAGCTGCCTTTTACCAATTGACGACCGCCTTCTACGAGGGCGTCGCCACGGACCCGATTCTTCGTCCCATGTACCCGGATGATAACCTCGAGCCGGCGCGATTGCGGCTGACGCTCTTCTTGATCCAGTTCTTCGGCGGGCCAACGACCTACTCGGATGAGCGTGGGCATCCCCGGCTGCGAATGCGCCACCTGCCGTTCGCGATCGATCGCGCCGCGCGCGACATCTGGGTCAGCCACATGAGCGCGGCGCTCGAAGGCCTTGCGCTCGCCCCGGACGTACGAGAGGTTATGTCACGCTATTTCGAGGATGCCGCGACGTTTCTCATCAATCGTTTCGACACGCCACCGACCGCCATCATCGCGCGTTTGGAGGAGATTCCCCGTGGCTGATGTTCAACAACCGCCGGCTGACTTCCTCGCCCAGGTCGACGCCGCGACCATCGTGCCGGGCCAGATCGCGCTCTGGTATATCGGCGGCGCCGGCTTCATCGTGCGAACGCCAAGTACGACGCTCTACATCGACCCATTCTGCGGACCATCGATCGATGAAAACTGGGTGCGCGGACTGGCGCCGCCGTTCGATCCCGCCCGAATTCGCGTCTGCGACGGGATTCTCTCGACCCACGAGCATCTCGACCATTGCGATCCGGTCGCGCTCGTGCCAATGCTGACGTCCACGCGCGCCACTCTCTTCGGCCCAGCGACATCAATCGAGATGGCGGCCGGATTCGGCTGGCCGGCCAACCGACTTCACGCCCTCACCTGGGGCGACTCGACGACCGTCGGCGACATCAAGATCACGACGATCAAGTCGGTCGACCCGATGGCGAAGGGTTGCAACGGCTACGTCATGGAGAGCCAGGGAATCATCTTCGTCAACATGGGCGATAGCCTCTGGTACGACGACATTGGCAAGCAGATGGCGCCCTGGAAGATCGACGCGATCTGTCTCTCAGTCGCGCTCAACCCGCCGGGCGAGACGCTTTACATGAGCGAGATCGACGCCGTGCGCATCGCCCGCGACGTTGGCGCGAAGGTATTGATTCCACACCACTGGGACCTCTGGCAACGGGTCGCGCTCGACCCGCGCCGCATCGCCACCGTCGCGCCCTGGTACGCGCCGGACACGATTGTCCGGCCGACGCGATTCTGCCAACGCATCAGCCTCATTCGGGCCGGCGAGGCGATCGCGATCGGCTTGTAAGCCACCGGTCCCCGACACGTCGCTCGGCCATTCGACACCGCGTTCGCGCCGACGCGCGCGACCGGGTTGACAGGTGCGAGTCGTGCGCCGTCCGTCAACCTGCTGGGCATTCCCGAGTCTCAGTCCGAGAGCGTGACGGCCTTCCCGGTCCGTCCGGACTCGTAGATGCCCTGGATGACCGCGACCACCCGGCGACCCTCCAGGCCCGTCACGGCCGGCGCCCGCTTCTCTCGCACCGCGCCGATGATGTCGCGCAACTGGTGAGCGTGGAAGTTTGGTAGATCGCCCGAGCCGTAGTCGAGCGCATGCTGGCGCGACGCGGCCGCGACATCCTCCTCGCCCTTGATCGACCAGATGTCGTTCGTGCCGATATCGCTGGGCCCGGTCTTGAGCTTACGCTCCTCGGGCGGCACCTCCCAGCAGTCGAGGCTCACGGTCGGCCCCGACTCGCCCACGATCGTGACGCCGTGGATGCGACGCGGCGGATTCATGCTGACGGTACCCTTGATAATCCCGAGTCCACCGGACTTGAACTTCAGGATACAGACCGCGTTGTCTTCGATCTCGACGTACGGGTGGTTCACATTGGCCCAGTACGCCTTCAGTTCGATCGCGGGGCCCATGTACCAGAGCAGGAAGTCGATGTTGTGCGGCGACTGGTTGGTCATGACGCCGCCACCCTCGGTGTCCCAGCGTCCGCGCCACGCGTCGCGCCGGTAGTACGCCTCGTCGCGCCACATTTCACAATACGACTCGCCCATCACGATCTTGTCGCCCATCTTGCCATCGTCGATCGCCTTCCGAATCCGCTGCGCGGCCGGGAACCAGCGGCGTTGCGACATCGACGAGACGAACGTTCCGGCCTTGGCGGCCGCTTCGAGGAGGCGATCGGCGTCGGCCAGAGTGTTCGTCAACGGCTTTTCGACAACGCCGTGGATTCCGCGCTCGGCCGCCATCACCATCGGATCGGCATGATGCGGATGCGGCGTGCACACGCAAACGACATCGATCCCGCCCGCGTCCAGCATCTCCTTGGTCGACGTGTAATTGCGGCGCGCGCCATACGTCTTCGCGAAATCCTCGGCGCGGCTCGCCTGCACGTCACAGCACGACACGATCTCAGCATCGTTCGCCATCGCGGCCAGACCGACCGCGTGAGCGCGCGCGATGCCACCGGTGCCGATGATGCCAAATCGGACTTTCGAAGCCATCGTCTACTCCTGATCCGTACGTGTTCGCGGGCATCCTATCACGCACTCGACCGGATGCCTGCAGTCCGCTGCACTCGTAGCGGGTCGATTTGGGGCGAACCCAGCGCCTGTCCCTAGCTCTGAAGCAACTCCGCCACCCGTGCCGTTCTCTGGGCATCCTCGGCCTGATCGGCCGCTTCGCCCTCGCCCGGGACTTCCAGAACCGGCTCGGCGATGCGCAGCAGTTGCGTCAGGACACCACTCTTCCACTTGACACGGGCCGGGCTGTCCGGCGGAGCGAGCAGCGCCTCCTCGACGTAGAACCCGGCCATGTCGATCTCGATCGCAGAGAATTCGCGGTTCGCCGCCGCTGTGAGAAAGCGCTGGCGACGCGGTGCGGCGTCGGCCGCGTCAGACGAGCGCGCGGTGAAGACGATCTTCGGGCCTTTCCCGATCAGACGCAAAATGATCGGCGCACCGAACCTCTCGGTCGCGCAAACGAGGCGAATCTCTTTGTCGCCTAGACCGAGTTTCGCCGCCCACGCGGCCGCGAACTCGTGCCAGGATGCCGGAACCGCCGGCTTTTCGTAGTCCATGTACTCGCTCAGCTCCTTGGCAGCGCGCATTCTAGTATCTGCCCCACATGCTGGCGCGAGGCTGGGCGACCGCGCGGGGCTGGCGAAATCCACCCGCGACCGACGAGGCACGGAACATCCGATACCTCATCGCCCAGACCGCCTGCGCCGGCGTCGTCAACGGCGGCATCACGACGTTCCTGCCCGTCTTGCTCGCCCGCTTCGGCGCGGGCGCGATGACGGTATCGTGGCTCAGTTCCGGACTCGCTCTCACCAGTATTGTGATGGCCCTGCCAGCCGGGCCGATCGTCGAACGGCAGCGTCGCCTCGTCCCCTGGAGCGCAAACTACTACTACTCGATCCGCGGCCTGTTTTTCCTGATTGCGCTCGCGGCGTTCCTCCCCACCCCGGTGGCGATACCACTCGTGGTCATCTTGTGGTCGCTCCATGGCATCCCGGCCGCGATCGGCAACAACGCCTGGTACAGCGTCCTGGCCGACGCCGTGAGCCCGCGCCGACGGCCCAGCATCAACGGCCTCCGCTGGGCGCTCCTCGGCCTTGTCTCCGCTGGATGTGTCGCGGGATTCGGCATTCTGGCCGATGCCCTGCCAATACCGCTCGGCTACCAGGCGATCTTCATCGTCTCGACCGTCATCGGCGCGCTCGGCATCTTCTTTTATTCGCGCATCACGATCCCCGACCACGTTCCTCGTGAGACCGTCGCGACTCACGGGTGGAGAGAGCGCATCCGGGCGCTTGCCGCGCCCTTGACCGAAGGCGGCGACTTCCTGCATTACACGATCGGCACGTCGCTACTCCGAATCGGCCTGCACCTGCCGATCGGGCTCTATAGCGTCTTCTGGGTCAACGACCTGATGGCGTCGGACACGATGATTGGACTTCGCTCCCTGGTCGGGAACCTCGCGCTCACCTTCGGCTACTACGGTTGGGGTCGCTTGGCCGCTCGTCTGGGCCATCGTCGCGTGCTCGGTTTCTCCGCCGCCGGGCTCGCGTTCTATCCCGCGCTCACCGCCAGCGCTCCAACCGTCGAGTGGTTGCTCCCGGCCGCGCTCATCTGGGGCCTCTTCGCCTCCGGCATCGATATGAGCCTGTTCGAGGGCTTACTCGACGTCTGCCCGGCCGATCGACGCGCCGAGTTCGTCGCGGTCAACACTTTCGTCGCCAACGTGATCGCCTTCGCCGCCCCGCTCCTCGGCGCAGCCTTTGCGATCTGGCTGACGATTCGTCCTGTTTTCTGGATCGCGGCCGCGCTCCATCTCGTCACGGTCGCGGCGGTGGTGTACCTTGCCCAGCGCGCCGCGCGGAATGATCGAACTGAAAATGGCTTCGTCCCTTCTCCCTCTGGGAGAAGGTCGGGATGAGGGCGTCCCACGATGGCAGGCAAATCGAGTCGACATTGGAGATGCAGCTATGAGTGACATTCGCATCACGCGCATCGCGATTCACACCTATGGCCACGAGGTCCGCGATCTCGGCGTTGACTACAACGGATTCAACCACGTCTACGAACCGGGCGCGCGACGCACGCTGACGGGCAACATCGTCACGATCGAGACCAGCGCCGGCATCCGCGGCGAGTACGCCGGTGGTGACGATGCCGCGATGACGCAGATCGCCGGATTCGCCCATTACCTGATCGGCCGCGATCCACACCAGCGGGAGCTCATTTTCAACGACGTCAAGCGCGCCAACCGCAAGAACGACCGGTTCGGCATGGGTCCAATCGACTGCTGCCTCTGGGACATCGCCGGGAAGCTCTACGGCGCGTCCGTCTGGCAGTTACTTGGCGGCTGGAAGACCCGCCTGCCCGCCTACGCCTCGACCTACCATGGCGACGAGCAGTCCGACGGCCTGGGCAGCCCGGAGGCGTTCGCCGCCTTCGGTGTCCAATGCCGCGACATGGGATACCCGGGAATGAAGATCCATCCGTGGGGCAACCCGGACATCCGTCGCGAAGTCGCGAACGTGTTGGCCGCCCGCCGCGCGGTCGACGATTCGTTCGATTTGATGCTCGATCCAGCCTGCGAGTACAACACGTTCACCGACACACTGAAGGTCGGGCGCGCGTGCGACGAAGCGCGATTCCTCTGGCTGGAAGACCCGATGAAAGACGGCGGCATCTCGATCCAGGCCTACCGGAAGCTGCGCCAGTCGATCCGGACCCCGATCATGATCGGCGAGCACACGCGCGGTCTCGAGACGCACATCGATCTGATGGCCGAGGAAGCGACCGACCTGATCCACGTCGACCCGAACTACGACATGGGAATCACCGGCTGCCTCAAGATCGCCCACGCGGCCGAGGGGTTCGGCCTCGACGTCCAGTTGCACGCGCCCGGCCCGGCGCAGAGGGCGCTGATGGCGTCGATCCGCAACACGAACTACTACGAGATGGGCCTGGTGCACCCCAGGATCGGGTCGGCCGTCCGCGCGCCGATCTATGCCTGCGACTACCGCGACGGCCTCGACGCGGTCGATCGCAACGGCTGCGTCCCGGTTCCAACCGGGCCAGGCCTGGGCGTCACCTACGACTGGGACTGGATCGACAAGCACCGCGTCGGCGGCAAGACGTTCGTGTAGCCGGCTTTCCTGGGACGGTGGGCGTCTCGCCCGTCCCCTTCAATAGGCCCGGGCGAAGATCGCCCGCTTCTCGGACGCCGCGCCATCGATGACGCAGCGCCCCGGCCCATTCTGGAAGTCGAACGGAATGCACCGGATCGTCGCGCCGGTCTGCTCTTTCACGGCGCGTTCGCACTCGGCCTTGCCGCACCAGTGCCCGATTACGAAGCCCGGATTCGCCTTCAGCCCGGTCGTCAGGGCGACCAGGCTATCGGCCTCGGTCACGTGGGCGTCGCGGAATGTGCGGGCGCGCTCGAAGAGATTCTGGTGGATCGCGTCGAGCAGTCGTCCGACCTCAGTCGCAAGCGCCGACTCGGCCACGATCGCCTTCTCCCGCGTGTCCCGTCGGACGATCACGGCCTGAGTGTTCTTCGCGTCGCGCGGGCCGATCTCGATGCGCAGCGGCACGCCGCGCATCTCGTGCTCGTTGAATTTCCATCCGGGCGTCCGGTCGCTGCGATCGACCTCGATCCGGAACGCGCCGCGCAGCGACTCCTCAGCCCGCGCCACGGCCTCGACGACGGTCGCGTCGTCGCCGCGAATCGGTACGATCACCACCTGCGTCGGCGCGACCTTCGGCGGCATGATCAGCCCCGCATCGTCGCCGTGGACCATGATCAGCGCGCCGACCGCGCGCCAACTCAGGCCCCAACTCGTCGTGTGAACGAACTTCCGCTCACCGTCCATGTCCTGAAACGTGATGTTGAAGGCGCGGGCGAAGTTGTCGCCGAAGTAGTGCGACGTCGCCGATTGGAGCGCCTGACCGTCGGGCATCAGTGACTCAATCGTGTAGGTCGACGCCGCCCCGGCGAATTTCTCCGCCTCGGACTTCTGGCCTACGATGACCGGAATCGCCAGATCGTTCTCGACGAAGTCTCGGTAAATCTCCAGCATGCGCATGGTCTCGGCCTGCGCTTCCTCGGCCGACCGGTGGGCGGTGTGCCCCTCCTGCCAGAGGAACTCGGACGTTCGCAGGAAGAAACGGGTCGACTTCTCCCACCGGAGCACGCTGCACCACTGGTTCAGCAGCATCGGCAAGTCCCGCCATGACTCGATCCACTTCGAGTACATCGTCATGATGATCGCCTCGGAGGTCGGGCGGATCGCCAGCCGTTCGCTGAGCTCTTCTTTTCCGGCATGCGTGACCCAGGCGACTTCCGGCGCAAACCCCTCGACGTGCTTTGCCTCCTGATTCAGGAGGCTCTCCGGCATCAGGAGCGGGAACTGCACGTTGCGGTGACCGGTCGCCTTGAATCGCGCGTCCAGTCGAGCCTGCATGTTCTCCCAGAGCGCGTACCCGTACGGGCGCAGCACCTGGAAGCCGTGAATCTGCCAGTAATCGGCCAACTGGCTCTTGAGAATGACCTCGGTGTACCACCGAGAGAGATCGACGCTCTTCTTCGTCAAGTCGGCGACGAAATCGGTCTTCGCGATAGTTTCCAAGTTGGGCTCCTGACTCTCGGTGGCGTGTGATTCTAGTAATCGCCGCCGCGGAGCCATTGCGACGCGCGAACCGCCACGGGACGCCCGATCCAACCTCGGCGGCCCACCTTCAGCCGATTTGCGTGTACCCACAGTTCTTCTGAAAGCCTTGACAGCCCCGGTCGCAAACCGAGATGCTATCGGCACGATGAGTCGATCGCCCGTTTCCGCCACCATTACGACCTCGATATACCCGTGGGCGTGTGCGCTCGTCGCGATGCCGAGAAGCCCCGGGCCGTAGTCGCCAGTAGATCAGGCAAGGCGAAACGCCCCGGGGAGATTCCCCGGGGCGTTTTCCGTTGGAAGGAGAACGCGATGTCCGCCATCGAGGTACGTGACCTGTCCAAGCGCTTCACGGTGCGCGTCCCTTCCGCTGGTGCGCTCGGTGCCCTCCGCGACCTCGTTCAACCGCGCGCACGCGATGTGACCGCGGTCGATCGCGTCTCGTTCACGGTTGCGCCGGGCGAAATCGTCGCCTTCCTCGGCCCGAATGGCGCCGGCAAGAGCACGACGATCAAGATGCTGACCGGCATCCTTCACCCGACGTCCGGCCACGCGACCGTCCTCGGCTACGTCCCCTGGCGCGATCGAAAGCGCCTCGCCTACCGCATCGCGACCGTCTTCGGGCAGCGCTCGCAGCTCTGGTACCACCTGCCCCCGGCCGATACCTTCGATGTCCTCGCGCGCGTCTACGAGCTCGATCGAACCGAGTATCGAAAGCGAGCCGGTCAACTGATCGAGCTTTTCGAGATCGGACCGTACCTACGCACCCCAGTTCGCCGCCTCTCGCTCGGCGAACGGATGCGTTGTGAGGTCGCCGCGGCGCTGCTTCACCGGCCGGATGTCATCTTCCTGGACGAGCCGACGATCGGTCTCGACGTGGTGATCCGACAGCGGATTCGCGAACTGATTCGCACGATGAATCGCGACGAGGGCACGACGATCTTCCTCACTTCGCACGATGCCGGCGACGTCGAGCAGGTATGTCGACGCGCCATCGTCGTGAACCACGGCCAGATCGTCTGCGATGAACCGATCGCGACGCTCCGGCGCGACTATCTGCGCCAGCGCGTGATCCATCTGACGTTTGGCGAGGAAACGACCGTCGGCCCGATTGACGGCGTCGGCGTCACACGGCTCGATCCTCTTCGAACCGATCTCACGGTCGACCTCGACGCGGTCCCAATTGATCGCGTCGTCGCCAGCGTGATGGCACGACATAGCGTCGCCGACATTGCGATCGACGAGCCGCCGATGGAGGAGATCATCGCCCGCATCTACGGACGCCAGAAAGAGGTTGCCGCGTGAGCGCCAATCGCGCCATCTTCCGCCACGCCGCGAAGTACGGCGCGATCGCGCGCGTGACGATCACGACTCAGACCGTCTATGCCGGCGAAGTCGCCGTGCGCGCGGTCTTCCTCGCGATTGTGCTCTACATATTCCTACAGCTCTGGAACGCCACCTACTCCGCGCTCGGCGCGACGACGATCGCCGGTTTCACGATCGAGCAGATGATCTGGTATCTCACGATTACCGAAGTGATCGTGATCTCGCGCTCGCGCTTCATCCGCGAGATCGACACCGAGGTGCGCTCGGGCGACATCGCCTATCACCTGACGCGCCCATACGATTACGTGCTGTACCGTCTCGCCTACTACATCGGCGATCGCGCGCTGCGCCTGACGATCGGTTTCGGTCTGGGAATCCCGATCGCCTACGCGTTCGTTGGCCCACTCGACGTCAGGCCTGAGGCCGTCGGTTTGGCGGTCGCGATCATCATGCTGGGAACGCTGGCCGATTTCGCGGCATCGATCGCGATCGGCCTCTGCGCTTTCTGGGTCGAAGACACGGCGCCATTCGCGCTCCTCTACGAGCGCGCGATCATGCTGCTCGGCGGAATGCTCCTGCCGCTCGAACTGTTTCCCGACGCGATCAAAGCGGTCGTCGGCGTCCTGCCGTTCCAGTTGCTGCTCTACGCGCCGGCTCGATTGGTCGTAACCGGCGATAGCGGTCTCGCGCCGTCCTGGATCGCCCAACTCCTGGTCGCAATCGTCGTCGGAATGGCGATCGCGTGGCGCGTGTACGCGTTCGCCGTCAGCCGCCTGCACGCGAACGGGGGTTGATCGTGCGCCAAGTTCGGATTGAATTGTCGTTCGTGGCGGCCTATGTGCGCGCAAATCTGCGCGCCGCGCTCGAGTACCGGGTCGCGTTCTGGGGCAACGTGATTGCGATGTTCATCAACGACGCCATGTGGGTGACGTTCTGGATCTTCTTCTTCGACCGCTTTCCGGCCGTGGCTGGTTACGACGTCCGCGACATCTTGACGATCTGGGCCGTCGCCGCGTTCGGTTTCGGGATCGCGGTCGGGATCTTCGGCAACTGCATGCGCTTCGCGCCGATCGTGGCCGAGGGACGGCTCGACTTCTACCTCACCCTGCCACGACCGCCCTTGCTTCACCTGCTCGTCAGTTACATGTCCCCCAGCGCGTGGGGAGATGCGATCTTCGGCATCGGCTTGTACGCGTTGATCGCGCAACCGTCGTTCGTCGAACTCCTTGGATTCCTAGCCGTGTCGCTCAGCGTCGGCGCGATCATCGTGGCGCACGCCACGCTGGCCAGTTCGCTCGCGTTCTGGCTCGGTCAGGCCGAGTCGATCGCCAGCCAGATCCAGAACGCACTCATCATGTTCTCGACCTATCCCACCTCGCTCTTCAGCGGACTGGTGCGGGTCCTGCTCTTCACGGCGATCCCGGCTGGCTTCATCGCCTACATCCCGGTGCGCTACTTGCGGGAGTGGGAGTGGTGGCAGTTGCCCGCGACGCTCGGCGCGGCCCTCGTCTACGTCGCGCTCGCAATCGTCGTCTTCCACCTCGGCCTGCGGCGGTATGAGTCAGGCAACGCGGTCGCCATGCGGACGTGAGTGGTTCTGCATTAGTCTTACGCCCGTGATTGAGACGAAGACGCTCACCAACCCGCCCAGCCTGAGCGACAAGGAACAGAATCTCCGAAGCTTGCTGCGCGAACTTGGCAGCGTCATCGTCGCCTATTCGGGCGGAGTCGACTCGGCCTTCCTTATGGCAGTTGCCCACGAGACCCTCGGCGAACGCGCCCTCGCGGTTACGGCGATCTCACCCAGCATCAGCCCGACCGAGGTCGACGACGCCGCCGCGATCGCGAAGAAAGTCGGCGCGCGCCACCAGTTCATCGAGACACAAGAAATCGAGCGCGAAGAGTACGCCGCCAACAACCCGGATCGCTGCTTCTTCTGCAAAGACACGCTGTTCGCGACGCTCGGACCGCTTGCCGCGACCGAGGGCTACGCCGTCGTCGCGGACGGATTCAACGTCGACGATCGCGGCGACTATCGGCCCGGTCGCGAGGCGGCGCGCCGTCACGGTGTCCGATCGCCGCTCGATGAAGTCGGCCTGACCAAGGTCGAGATTCGCGAGCTATCCCGTCAGCGCGATCTCCCGACCTGGGACAAGCCGGCCGCCGCCTGCCTCTCCTCGCGCATTCCGTACGGAGAGCGCGTCACGATCGAGAAGCTTCGCCAGATCGACGCCGCCGAGCAGTTTATTCGTGGCCTCGGGTTTCGCCAGTGCCGTGTCCGCCATCACGACAAGATCGCCCGTGTCGAACTGCCACGCGGGGACCTTGCCCGCGTCTTCGCCGACGGCCTGAACGACGTCATCGCGGGCCGCCTCAAGGAACTCGGCTACACCTACGTCACGATCGACCTGCAGGGCTTCCGCAGCGGCAGCATGAACGAGACGCTCACCGCCGCCCAGCGTCAGCCGATCGCGCTTCATCTGGGGTAGTCAGGCCGTTCGCACCTCGGTGGGGCCGATGATCTCGACCAGTCGCGACGCCGGTGAACGACGAAGTCGAGCGTCAAGGGTCACGAGCGGGACACCGTTCACTTGCGCGAGCGCGACGTACGCGGCATCGTACAGGCGTGCGAAACCGCACTTGGTGGCGATGCTCCAGGCTTCAACCACTAACTCCTCAGTCGCCGGGACGATTCGCACGGGAGCACGTCGCAGCCGTCCAAACGCTTCGCCGACATCACTTGCCGTTAGCGCACCCATCCCCTGGGTCGGATGACCGGCAGCCAGTCGCCAGGCACACTCGTGCAGAACCGATGCAACTTCCCAGACAAGCAATTCGGGGGCGAGCAGTTCATGTTGCTCAAATCGGCCAAAGCCGCGGTCTCCGGCAACCAGGCACTCATGAACGACAACATTCGCGTCAACTACCAGAATCACTCAGTGCTCGGCACGCTGCCGACGCAGCATTGCGATGAGATTCGGCACCTCCGCTCCGGAATCGGTTAAGCGCCAATCGTCCGGTATCGGCAGCCTTTCAGCCTCGGCATCGACAAGAGGCCCGAGGTCGCTCTCCTGGATCAGGTGCTGCGTACCGACCCGCCGCGATGCCAGCTTCCCGGCACGAATCCAGCGACGTACGGTTTCCGGGTTCCGACCGACTCGACGCGCCGCGACAGGAACAGTGATTTCCATGTGTTGTAGTATACAACACCCACCGACACTCGCGCACGAAGGTCCTGGAACCATGTCCGGCCGAGCACGCGGGCGCTATCTGCTCCATCCCGATCCGAGTGAACTTGGCCATCAATCCAGGCTCGCCAATGGCAGTGATCCCACATCGAGCCGCTCCGCATCCTCGTACGGCGGCCGCGTGAGGGCAGCCTGGACCTGTTCGGCGAAAGCCGGATCGCGGCGCGATCGCGCGACCGTAGCGGCGCGATCGCCGTCGCCGGGGACGAGCGCCTCGTGGGACCACGCCACTCCCGCAATCCCGGACGCGGCGTCCGCGACCATGCGCCGCTGCCACCACAGCAGGCTATCCGGCAGATTGTCCAGATTGAAGGAGCGTGCCTCGATGGTTTCATTGGGATCGAAGTCGCCCGGGTCGCCATCAACAACCGTTGCCGCGAACAGAACCGAGTGACTACCGGCGCGCCAACGCGGCCGCGAGTACGTCCCCACCACGCGTATCAGCGCCACGCGAAAACCCGTTTCCTCACGCACTTCACGGATCGCCGCCTCGGCCAGCGACTCACCAGCTTCGATGGTGCCGCCCGGTAGGTTCCACGCGCGCGTCCTCGCACAACTGGAGCAGCACCCGGCCGCGGTCGATCACAGCCACCACGACCCCGAAGCTGGGCATCAACACCTCCCGCGTGAGCGCTGGCAGAAGCCGTCGCAAGACCAACAACTCGTCGGAATTCGGGAATCTCAGGGGATTTTCTGATGCGCTTCGCGCCGCTATGCCCCAAGAAGTGGCGCCATAGGGGTCGTCAAAGACCTCTGGAACTGTTGCTTCGGCCATCTGGGCATTCCTCTCGGTGCACTCGCGTCATTCATAAGGAGTCGGAGAATGGTGGCTCTTGCTGGACAGATGTGGCGCGCCTCAATCCTCGACATCAATCTCTACGAGGAGGTCGAACGCGATACGACCCAGACGCGAGCAGCGCTGACGGTGGCCGCGATCGCCAGTTCGGTCGTGGGTCTTAGCGTGCTGGCCGCGATGACGCTCAACCGATCTGGGTCGATGGCTCCACCCGTCCTGCTCGTGGCGTTCGCCGGCGGTGTCGCGGCCGCAATGGTCGGACTCGCGGTCTGGACGGCATGCATCTACTGGGTGGGCGTGCTCTTGTTCCACGCCACCGCCACATGGGGTGAGGTCGTTCGCACGGTTGGCTTCGCCTTCGCGCCCGGCGTGCTCAATGTGTTCGGATTCGTGCCGGTCTTCGGGGACATCGTTTCGGTCGTCGTCCCGGCGTGGAT
Source organism: Chloroflexota bacterium (assembly GCA_004297775.1). Taxonomy (GTDB): domain Bacteria; phylum Chloroflexota; class UBA6077; order FW602-bin22; family FW602-bin22; genus FW602-bin22. The sequence continues at coordinate 23,111 of SCUE01000032.1, forward strand.
GGTCGTCGCCTCAGTCATCGCGGTCCGCCAGTCACTCGACGTCAACACGATTCAGGCGATCGTCACGTCGCTGATCGGCGGCGTCCTTGCTGGCGTGCTCGTTGTGCTGATGTCGGTAAGCCTCGCGCTGCCGCTCACAATCGCGGTCGCCACGCTGGTTAACGCGCTGACTCGATAGCGCGGCGCCCAGCCGTGCGGCTGGCGGAAACTGTACCGATCGCCGATTGACGGCCGACGCATCCTCGCCGGTCCGATCTGCCGACCGCGACGCATCGAGAATGGAGACATCGCCGCCGCCAGGTCAGCATCTGGCGCGGGCTCGACCGATCCTTCCACCGCGTCAAATCACGGCTGCGCGTAGACGTCGTACCGTCCGACGCGCCGCCACCTGATTCCCGGCTGGCCATCGAAATCGGCGATCTCGAACGTGGCCCGTCCGTCGGATCCCGCGAAGGACCACGTGAGTTCCCAGATGCCCGGCCGGCCCGTCATCGGTCTGACACGCAACTTCGGCGGCCATTCTGGCACCGCGCGCAAACCGCGCTCAGCAAGTGCATCATTCAACGCGCGCACGGCATCCTTGAAGAGCTCACGCTCACTCGAGTTGAGCCGCGACCAATCTGCCCAGAACGAATCGGTCTCCGCGTGCTTCACGCTCGGGGCGGTTCGCCGTCCTTCTCGCCACCTCGCCCTCCGCCACGATCGAGAGCGCCGAGGAAGTCGTCGGTGCTGTCGTGGACACGAAACCGTCCGGCCGCGTACTCCGCCTCGACCTCCCGCTCCTTTCGCTGCCACTCGGGAGTCCAGAACCAGGCTTGACTCTTGTCCACCAGCATCAACGGACGAATCTCGATGACCCCGTCTTCCCGCCGCGAGACCTCGATCGGATCGTTCACGTCCAGGCCCGCGCGAATGTCCTTGGGCAGCACGATCGTGAATCGTTGGCCGATCTTCGCGCGCGCCATCGAAACACCTCCACGACTCTCATTAGTCTATCAGTTTATCTGACGATCGGTACATCAGTTCTTCAGATTCGCCGCGCCAATCGGATCCTTCGTCCGTGTTCTCCTCCTGACTCATCGCGCCGGGCGTGCACGGCCGCGTCCCGGCTTGCCACCGGACGCACAACCCGATGCCGCGCGCATGGAAACGTGCGAAGATCACGCGCGTGCAGCGGCAAATCGCCAGGCTCCTCGACCGCCTGACCGACGCTGGCGCGCTGCCGACCGACTCCGATGAAGAGCGGCTCCGTAAGGGAACGTTGACGCTAGTCGCCACGCTCGTTGCGGTGGCCGCCGTCTTCTGGGTCGGGATCTACGCCGCCATGGGTCTATTTGTTTCGGCAGCGATCCCCTTCGGCTACCAGATTGTCTCGGCGATCAGCATCGCGTACTTCATCCGCACAAGACGTTTCGCCGTCTTTCGATTCAGCCAACTCTGCCTGATGCTGATTCTTCCCGGACTTCTGCAGTGGAGCCTTGGTGGATTCGTGGCCAGCAGTGGCGTCATCGCCTGGGCAAGCCTTGGTCCACTTGGCGCACTAATGTTCCACGGGCCGCGGCAATCCGTGGCCTGGTTGGCAGCCTACCTCATCGAGGTCGCCGTGCTCGGGATCGCCGATGGCGCATTGGCCGCGAACGCCCCACCCATTCCGTCCGGCATCGTGCCGCTCTTTTTCGTCATGAACATCAGCACGATCTCAGCGATCACATATCTCATCGTCCGCTACTTCGCGGGACGAATGGAGGAAGCCCAGGCGCGCTCGGAACGGCTGTTGCTGAATGTGCTACCACGGTCGATCGCCGAACGACTCAAGCGGCAGGATGGCGCGATCGCCGACGGCTTCGCGGACGTGACGGTGCTATTCGCCGACATCGTCGACTTCACGGGCCTGTCAGCCGATATCACACCCGCGCGCGTCGTCGCGATCCTGAATGACGTCTTCTCGGCCTTCGATCGCCTGGCCGATCAGCACGGACTGGAGAAGATCAAGACGATCGGCGACGCCTACATGGCCGTCGCCGGCCTGCCATCGCCGCGACCGGATCACGCCGAGGCAGTGGCCGACATGGCACTGGACATGCAGCGGGAACTGTTCGATCGCGCCACAGAAGGCATTCCTCGAATCCGGCTCCGCATCGGAATCAACAGCGGCCCGGTCGTCGCCGGAGTCATCGGCACCAGGAAGTTCATCTACGACCTCTGGGGCGACGCCGTCAACACCGCGTCACGCATGGAGTCCCACGGTGTTCCGGACGGCATTCAAGTCACCCAAGCAACCTACGATCTTCTGAAGGGCAAGTTCACGTTTGCCGAGCGGGGATCGGTCGACATCAAGGGCAAGGGCGCGATGACGACGTACCTGCTGCGCGGACGTGTCGGCTCACGGTCGACTGGTTCATGATCTTCGAGGGTCAGCGTATACGCGCCCGCGCCCCTGTCTACGGTGCCCAGTAGCCGACCGTCGCCGAGAAGTCACCCGCGCGGCCGGATCCCCAGGAGAAACGTATTGGCCACGAAGCGCGCCAGTTCGCCGTCATCAAGGTGCGCGAGGTCGTCCCTCCGCAAGACATCGCGCATCACGACGTAGCCGAACATCGTGTTGAAAAACGTTTGCGCGACCAGGCACGGGTCCTCGGACACCAATCGGCCAGCGCGCACCTCGCGGTCGAGATACTTCGCCAGCAATCCAACCAATTCGTGCGACACGTAGCGATTCATGAACGCGCGGAATCGCGGGAAGCGTTCGATCCCGCCGAGAACGACCTGAAAATGGCGCAGCAGGCGCCGGAATCCGATCAGGTACTCCTCGGCGATTCGCCGAAGGACGACCTCGGGCGGCAATCCGGTCAAATCGTGCAAAGCTACGTCGATCCGCGCCGCCGGAACGGCGCTCACGAACGCCGCTTCGAGCAGCGCTTCCTTGTCGCGAAAATGCCAGTAGATCGCGGCTTTCGAGACGCCGGCGCGCTTCGCGATGTCGGCGATCGTGGTCGCGACGAAGCCGCGCTCGGCGAACAATTCCAGCGCCGCCTCCGGTATCGTGTCACGAGCGCGATCGACTTCATCGGCCGGGACGGCCATTCCCGCCTGCCCGAGCGCTTCGCGCAGCGCCGCCCGCGACGGGAAGTAGTTGAAGAGCGTCGGCCGCGACACGCCCGACGCCATCGCGACCGCGGTCATCGTGGTGCGCGCCCAGCCTGATTCTTCGACCAATGTCCGCGCGGCCGTCACGATTTGCTCTCGGCGAGCGGTCCGCTCGCGGAGGCCGCGTGCACGCCGTCCATCAGTCGGACGATCAGCCGTCGTCATGGCGCCAGTGTACGGCTACCGGCATCGGCCTCGCCGCGCTGCGAACCGGGTTAAGCCGCTCCCGTTGGGCCGATCGCGCTGCCAGCCGTTTCACGCGGGAGATACGACCCGATCCGGTCGAGCAGAGCCCGAGCCTTCTCGTCAGGATCACCCTCGATGAACTCGCGACGCCGCTCGGTCGAGCCGGCCCGGTCCACCGACGAAACAACCGTTGCCGATCCGCGCGCTCCGATCATCTCGGGATCGACGCCCAGGTCCGCCGCGTTCCACACGGTCACGGGAAGCGGGGTCGACCGCAATCGAATCCAGTCGGCGAACCGGGGCTCGTTTGCGCCGACGCGGACCGAAACAACCGCTGGCAGCGGTACGGTCAGGATCTCGTGGCCGCCGGTCAGCTCGCGGCGCGCCCGCGCGCGGCCTCGCTCGGGCAGATACGCCAGTTCGGTGGCATATGTGATCTGCGAAAACCCGAGCCATTCGGCGATGCCCGGTGGCACCTGCGCGGTCGCGCCGTCGGATGATTCCTCGCCACACAGAACCAGATCGACCGGGAAATCGTCGCCGATCCGAGACACTCCTTTCGCCAACGTGTACGACGTGGGCAGCGTGTCGGCGCCGCCAAAGGCGCGATCGCTCAAAAGATACGCCGCGTCCGCGCCCATCGCCATCGTCAGCCGAAGGTATTCCTCGAAGAACGGCGGCCCCATCGAAAGGACACTCACTCGACCCCCGTGCCGATCCCGAAGCGCCAGTGCAGCTTCGATCGCGTTCAAGTCGGGCGGATTGAACTGCTGGCGCGCCCGGGCGCGATCGAGTGTCTTCGTCTCGAGATTGACCGTCACCTCCTCCGGGCGAGGAACGACCTTGGCGCAGACGACGATGTGCAGCTGCCTCATTTGACGTGGACTCCTCTCCCGGCGCGAATGTGCTCGATCAGAGGAGGAAGGACGCTCCCGATTTCGTCGACGATGCAGTAGTCGGCATGCTCGAAGATCGGCGCGTCGCGATCGGCGTTGATCGCGACGACGCAGTCGGCCGCGTCGATGCCGACCGTGAACTGCATCGCACCCGATGCGCCGAGGACAAACGCCAGCTTCGGATGGGTCACGACTCCGGTCTGTCCGATCTGTCGCTCTCGCTCGACCCAGCCCTGGTCGACCGCCACGCGCGTCGCGCCGACCTCCGCGCCGATGAGTTCGGCCAACTCACGCAGCGGTGCGAAGTCGCCTCGCGTCCCGCCACCACCGACGACGAGCCGTTCCGCGGTCGTGAGGCCGGGCTGTTCGTGCCGAATGTGCTCCTCCACCACAACCCGCTGGTCGCGACGGGCGAGATGAACCGGGATCGTTCCAATCAGGCCCCAGGGCTGATCGACCGGCGCCGGCGGCCGAAAAATCCCTGGACGCACGGTCGCCATCTGCGGCCGGTGTTTCGGGCATGTGATCGTGGCGTAGACACCTCCGCCGAAACCGGTCGTCCGGCCGAGGAGAAGGCCGGTATCGGCCTCGAGATCGAGCCAGGTGCAATCGGCCGTCAATCCGGTCCGCAAGCGCACGGCCAGCCGCCCAGCCAGATCGCGGCCGTTCGGAGTCGCGCCGAGCAGGAATATGTCGGGCTTGCGCTCCAGAACGAGATCCGCCACGACGCGCGCATACGCGTCGGTCGTGTAGGTCGCCAGTGCCGGGTGCTCGGCTACGAGCACGAAATCCGCGCCGACCGCGCGCGCTGTCTCCGCCGCGGCCAAGACGCCGTCACCGAGAATGATGGCCGTCAGAATCGTCCCGGCTTGATTCGCCAACTCGCGGCCACGCCCAAGCAGTTCCAGCGACACGCCTTCGAGGACGCCGCCGTCCTGTTCGACGAAGACCCAGATTCCGTTCGCCTCGGCGACCGTGTAGCCGGACGCGCTCATGGCCGCGCTCCCGTCAGGTTTGATCTGGTCTGGACGCCGAGCGCTTCGGCGACGAGTTCGGCGATATCGACGACACGCAGCCCCGGACGATCGCCGATCTTGGCCGCGTCCTCGAGGCACGCAACACAGTGCGGGCATGCCGTCGCGAGAGTGTCGGCGCCGACCGTCCGCGCTTGCTCAATGCGTAGGTCGCCAAATCGCTCACCCGCCGGCGTCTCCTGCCACATCCGTCCGCCGCCACCGCCGCAACAGAGGGCGTCCGCCCGACTCTCAGCCATCTCGACGATCTCCACGCCGGGGATAGCCGCCAGGATCTGCCGAGGCGCGTCGTAGATGCCGTTTCGCCGACCGAGGTAGCACGGATCGTGATACGTGACGCGTGTCTCGACAGTCCGGACGAATCGAAGGCGTCCCTCGGCGATAAGCTCGGCCAGGTACTCCGTGTAGTGGAGCGGACGCCATCGATCGTTCGCCTCATCCTGGAAATAGCGATGCTTGAACATGTCGGCGCAGTGCGGCGATGTCGCGACGATCGTCGAGACGCCGGCCGCGGCGAACCGCTTCTCGTTCGCCGCCACGATCTCACGCGCGTACGGCCGCTGCCCGAGCGCGTGAGCGCCTTCGCCACAACAGGGCTCCGCGTCCCCGAGGATTCCGAAATCCACACCGGCGGCGCGGAATATCCCGACCAGCGCGCGCGCAATTCGTTGCATCCGAGGGTCGTACGATGACGTGCACCCGACGTAGTACAGTACCGCTTGCCCGGCCGCGAACGTCGGAACATCCAACCCCGCGGCCCAGACGGACCGGCGTGATGGCGGGCGCCCCCAGGGATTCCCATCCGCGTACATCCCCCAGAGCAGGGCATTGAACCCATCCGGAACCGACCGGCGTCGCCACGCCACGTCGCGCAGCCCGACGATGACGTCGGCAATCGGCACCCCGCGCGGACAACTCGCTTCGCAGGCCGCGCAGGTCGTGCAGAGCCAGAGCCCATCCGCCGCACCGTCCATACCGAGTTGCGCCTGTCGCATCAATCGTCGCGTGCTGATGCCGGTTTCGCGGACGAGTCCCCACGGACAGACCGCCGTGCAGACGCCGCACTGATAGCACGCCGCCGCCGCGCCGCGCGTCACGCGCATGACCTCGTCGCCGAGCGCGTCGTCCAACATCAGGGTGTCGAGCGCCAAGGCCTGATTCATTTCACACTCCGACCAACTGACGTTCCGCGCCGTTCACCACGTCGGCCATCTCGCGAACCTTGGCCGCGAACTGCTTGCCCTCCGCCGCCGAAACCCAGTGGAGTTGCAGCCTCTCGGGCGCGATGCCGCGGCGGGCAAACTTCTCGCGCCAGAGGCCGAAGCGCTCGACCGTTCGATTGTTAGCGTTGATGTAGTGGCAGTCGCCGGGATGGCAGCCCGTCACCAGCACCGCGCCGGCGCCTCGTTTGAAGGCTCGATCGATGAAGTTCTCCTCGATACGCCCGGAGCACATCCCCCGGATGATGCGCGCGACCGGCGGATACTGAATCTTCTCGATCCCGGCCTGATCGGCACCGGCGTAGGAGCACCAGTTGCAGGCGAAAACGATCACCTTGTCGGCCGGATCATCCGCCAGAGCGGCGTCGATCTGTGCCGTGATCTGGTCGCCCGTGAAGTACGGCATCGTGATCGCGTCGAACTCGCAGGCCGCCGCGCACGTGCCACACCCCTCGCACGCCGCTTCGATGACCCGCGCGACGGCGTGCCGGCCGCCGTTGGGCACGAGCTCGATCGCGTCGAACGGGCAGGTCGCCTGACACACCGCGCATCCGGTGCACACGCTCGGGTCGACCTTGGCAGTAATCGGCTCCTTCGTGATCGTGTCGCGCGCCAGGAGCACGCCGCACTTCGCGGCGGCCGCGAGCGCCTGCGCGACCGCTTCGCGCGTGTCTTTCGGCGCCTGGCAGGCGCCGGCGAGGTAGATTCCCGGCGATCCAGCCTCGGCTGGCCCCAGCTTTGGGTGCTTTTCGAGCAGGAATCCGTCTTCGCTGCGCGAGATCTTCAATTGACGTGACACGGTTTCGCTCGTCGGCGTCAATCCCACGACCAGCACCAGCAGGTCCGTCGCTAGACCGATCCTCCGGCCGGATAGCGTGTCGTCGAACGTCACCACTCCGTCGCGGTAGGCGACGGTCTCCTCGGTCGGCGTGTCCGGATCGACCCGGAAGAACTGGACGCCGGCGCGCATCGCCTCTTCGTACATCTCCTCGGCGTGCCGGCTGAACGTGCGAATGTCCCGGTACACGATGCGCACGTGCTTGCCCTGCCCGCGCAGTGCCAGCGCCTGGTGAATCATTGAGGTGCAGCAGTAGCGCGAGCAGCCGAAGCACTCGTTGCGCGACCCAACGCACGCGAGGAAAGTCACCCGTTCGGCCGCAACGGTCGGGAGCCGCGCCTCGAGATCGAGGTTCGTGATGACGCGACGATCCTGACCGTACCCAAACGCGGTTGGCACGCTCGGCGTCGCACCGGTCGCCATCACCACCGCGCCGGCTTCGATCTCCTCGCCATTCTTCAGGCGTGCCGTGTAGTGCCCGATGTGACCGCCGATCGTTTCGATCTCGGTCCCGAGGTGCATACGCACGCCGGCATCGATCGCATCGCGGGTCTTCGTGGCGATCAACGTGCGCGCGTCGATTCCCGACGGCGCTAGGTGGCGCAACTGCCGTAGTAGGCCACCGACCTCGGTGGCGCGCTCGACGAGATGGGTCTCGTATCCTTGTTGGGCGAGATTCGCCGCCGCCGCCAGGCCGGCGATTCCGCCGCCGACCACGATCGCGGCCTGAATGACCGGCTGCTCGCGGCCCTCGAGTGGCCCGAGAAGCCGCGCCTTGTCGATGGCCATGCTGGCCATTTCCCGTGCCTTCCGCGACGCGGCTTCCCGATCGCCGCGGTGGACCCAGGAGTCCTGGTTCCGCAGGTTTGCCATTTCGATGAGGTAGGGATTCAGGCCGGCACGGATCGCCGTGCGCCGAAACGTTCCTTCGTGCGTCTTCGGCGAGCAGGCCGCCACGACCAGCCGATTGATCTGCTTCTCCACCAGCGTCGCGGCGATCGCCTGCTGCGTGTTTCCGGCGCACGCAAACATCGTTTGCTCGGCATGGACGACGTTCGGCTGCGTCAGCGCGTACTCGACGACGCTCGCCGTGTCGATCGCGCCAGCGATGTTGGATCCGCAACGACAGACGAAGACGCCGATCCGCGGCTCGCCATCCGTCGGAATTAGCGTCGCCGGCGGTTCCTCCGGCCACTCACGGAGCCGGATATGTGTGAGCGCGGAGGCCGCCGCGGCCCCGGCTTCGGCGACGCTATCCGGAATGTCCTTCGGGCCGGAGGCGCACCCGGCGACGTAGATGCCTTGCCGAGTCGTGTGCAGTAATCCGCCGTATTCCTCGACCGACTGGACGAAGCCATCGCCGTCGAGTTCGATGTCGAGTCGGGCCGCCAGATCGGCCAGACCATCCGGTGGGCGCGCCGCGGTCGCCAGAACAACCAGATCGAACTCGTCGGTCACGATCTGTCCGGCGTCGGTGTCCTCGTAGCGAACCGCGACGCGATCGCCGGCTGGATCCGAGATTGGCAACACGGCGGCCGGCCGGCCGCGCACGTACGACACACCGTCAACCTGGGTGCGCTTATAGAAGGCGTCGAACCCCTTCCCGTACGCCCGAATATCCATGTACATGACGGTCACGTCGGGAACGCCGTGATCCTTGGCCTGAAACGCGTGCTTCGCCGAATACATGCAGCAGAATCGCGAGCAGTACGAATAGTGGCGCCGATCGCGCGAGCCGACGCACAACACGAACAGCACCTTCTTCGGATGCTGCCCGTTCGACGGCTTGACGATCTCGCCGCCGGTCGGACCAGCCGACGAGAGCAATCGCTCGAGCTCGAACGACGTCAGGACGTCCGGGTGCGCACCGTAGCCGAACTCGGCCAGTTGACCGGGATCGATCAACGTGAAACCGGTCGCGACGATGACAGCCGCGACCTGACGCGTGTGCACCCGCTCGCGGAAGTCGCCGAAATCGATGCACTTCGGCCCGCACGCCGCGACACAGCGGCCGCAGGGCAAGTAATTCGGTGGATCGTTCAGGCAGTTCTCGATGTCAATCGCGTACGCACCCGGAACCGCTTGTGGAAACGGCGTAAAGATGGCTCGTCGCGGCGCGAGCGCGGCGTTGAATTCGCTCGGCACGACGACCGGGCAGACGCGGACGCAATCGTCGCAGCGCGTGCAATCCTTCGTCACGAATCGCGGCTTCTCACGGATCGTCGCTGTGAAATCACCGGCTTCGCCGACGACCGATTCGACCTCCGCGTTCGCGATGATCTCGATGTTGGGGTGCTCGGACACTTCCGAGAGCTTCGGCGCCTCGATGCAGATCGAGCAGTCGAGAGTCGGGAAGTTCTTGTCGAGCGCCGCCATCGTGCCGCCGATCGACGTCGACCGTTCGACCAGCGTGACGCGCACACCCGCATCGGCCAGGTCGAGCGCAGCCTGTACACCGGCGATTCCGCCGCCGATGATGAGGACGGATCCGCCTGCGTGTCGGCCGTTCGGCGTCGGACCGCTCATCGAACCGCCTCCGCGATCCGGTCAAACGCGCCGCAACCGGCCGCGAGCGCGCGGAGATTCAGGTCGAGCGTGCGCGCGCGAACCGTCGACCTGAGCGCCTGCTCGGCCGCGTCGCGGCTGATCGCGCCGGTCACGGCGATGAGGAACCCCACCATCACGACGTTGGCGGCGATCTTGTTTCCGAGCTTCTCCGCCAACCGCGTCGCTGGTATGCCGTGGGCCGTGACGCCGGCGTCGAGATGAACAAGACCATCGTCGATCAGGATGAATCGGCTCGCTGACGCGTCTTCGCCGTACTTGTTGGCCGCCTCGCGCGACATCAGCACCAGGATGTCCGGCTTCTCGACCAGCGGGTAGTCGATCGGGTCGTCGGAGATGACGACCTCGGCCGCGCAGGCTCCGCCACGCGCTTCGGGGCCGTACGACTGCGACATCGACGCGAATCGGCCGTCGTACAGCGCCGCCGCTTTGCCGATCAGATGCCCGGCCAGGATGATCCCCTGGCCGCCGAATCCCGCGAGTCTGATCTCGGTGCGCATCGATTCACCCTCCGGTGGAAGCCCGTACTGGCTGGAAGACCGGCCGCTCGACGTCGACGAAGTTTCCGAGGTAGATCGGCGCGTCGGCCGTCAGATCGACCTGGGCACGCGCGAGATCGACGCCGTCATCGACGACGCAGTGCCTTCGGTACAACTCCATCTCGTCGATGCCAGCCCCAAGGTCGTTCGACTTGCCGTAGCTAATCGGACAGGGCGCCAACACCTCGATGAAACGAAAACCGCGTTTGGCGAGCGCCCGCTCGAAGGCCGCTTGCAGTTGACGGACGTGCAGGACTGTCCACCGCGCGACGAACACCGCGCCGGTCGCGGCCGCGAAGTACGGGAGATTCAACGGTGCCTCGCGATTGCCAAGCTGCGTCGTCGTCGTCCGCGAGCCGACCGGCGTCGTCGGACCGCCCTGACCGCCGGTCATCCCGTAGTTGAAGTTGTTGACACAGATGACGTTGAGATCGATGTTCCGCCGCGCCGCGTGGAGGAAGTGATTGCCGCCGATGGCGAAAAGGTCGCCGTCGCCGCTGAACACTGTCACGGCCAGATCGGCGCGGGCCATTTTCAGTCCGGTCGCGAACGGTATCGCGCGACCGTGCGTCGTGTGGAACGAGTCGAGGTTCAGGTAACCGGCGACGCGGCCAGTGCAGCCGATGCCAGATACGCAGACGTGCCGATCGATCGGGATCGACGACCCGCTCAGCGCTCGAACGAAGGCATCAGTCGCGGTGCCAATTCCGCACCCCGGACACCAGATGTGCGGGAGGCGGTCGGCGCGGAGCAGTCCGTCAGCGGGATGCGATTCAACGGCGATAGCGGCGCCGGAAGTCTGGACGACCATCCGATTCCAATCCCTCCTTGATGCCATGCCAGATTGCCTCTGGCCGGATCAGCGCGCCGCCGGCGTGATTCACGCGAATGACCGGGCGGGCGGTGTATCGGTCGACCTCGCGAGCCATCTGGCCGAGGTTCATCTCGGGGAATACGAACGCCTTGACGCGTTCGCCGATATCGGCGATGAACTCCCCGGGAAACGGCCAGAGCGTGATGAGACGCAGCAGACCGACCCGATGGCCGGCATCGCGCGCCTCGTTGACGACTCGCTTCGCCACCCGTGCCGAGCTACCGAAAGCGACCACGACGATCTCAGCGTCGTCCAGGCGATCCGCCTCGTATCTGATCAGCTCGGGCGCTGAATCGGTGATCTTCCGGCACAGCCGGCGTACCAGACGATCGTGCACGTCGGCCGTTGTGGCGGGATAGCCGCGCTCGTCATGCGTCAGGCCGGTGACGTGCACGCGGTAGCCGGCGCCGATCGGCGGCATCGGCGGCACCAGATCGCTGCCCGGTTCGAACGCCTTGAAACCGTTACCGGCGGGAGCGGTTGGCAGCCGACGACCGACGATCTCCACACGGCCAGATGCCGGAATCTCGACGGGCTCAGTGAGATGTCCGACGATCTCATCACTCATCACGAAGACCGGGGTTCGGAACCGTTCGGCCGTGTTGAACGCCTGAATCGTGAGGTCGAACATCTCCTGGCACGAAGCTGGGGCATACGCGACCGGCTCCCAGTCGCCGTGCGAGCCCCATTTCGCCTGCATCACGTCCGCCTGGGCCACGAGCGTCGGCAACCCGGTCGAGGGCCCGCCACGCTGGACGTCGACGATGACGCACGGCGTCTCGGTCATCGCCGCCAGGCCGATGTTCTCCATCATCAGCGAGAAGCCCGGACCAGACGTGGCCGTCATCGCTCGGGCGCCACCCCAGGAAGCGCCGAGGACGGCCGCGATCGACGCGAGCTCGTCCTCCATCTGAATGTACGTGCCGCCGGTCTCGGGCAGCCGTCGCGACAGGTGCTCGGCGATTTCGGTCGAGGGGGTGATCGGATACCCCGCGAAGAAGCCGCACCCGGCCGCGAGCGCGCCCTCGGCGCACGCCATGTCGCCGTTGATGAAGAGTCGTCGCGACCGCTCGACCGCCATCAGTTCACCTCGACCGTGTAGATGGCAAACTCAGGACAGACGATCTCGCAAAACCCACAGTTGACGCAGCCGAATTCCTTGCCAGCGGCGACAATCGGATAGCGATAGCCCTTCGCATTCGTCTCGCTCGACTCGGCCAGCACGTCCTCGGGGCAGAACTCGATACAGAAGCGGCACTCCTTGCACCGCGCGGTCAGGACGTACACCTGGCCGCGCGGCCGGGTGACGGACCCGAGATCGAGATACTGCCGAATCGGCGCACTCCGTGCCACGGCGCTCATCTCCTGATTGCCCGGCCACCACGGTCAAACTACTGATAGACAGGTACGTTGCGTGCCGATAGACTATCCACTACTGATCGATCAGTCAATATCAGTAAATACTACTTAGTCGCGCGCATGCGGTCATTCGGTCGGCGCGCCGATGGCGCGTCGGCCGTCGAGGAGGTTGGCGTGGAGAGCCGAACAACGTCGCTCACGCTCGATCGTAAGGGGCGTCTCGAAATCGAGCCGAGCCACCCGCCCCGTCAGAGGGCCACCGAGCGGGTCGCGAACTGGCGCGAGGTGTTTCTCGGGTTCGATCCCGAGAGTGCGATAAATGAAGCGAGTCGCTGTATCCAGTGTCCCGGCGCGCCGTGCATGGTTGCGTGTCCGCTACACAACGACATTCCGGGCGCGCTCTGGCTGATCGAGCACGGCGATCCCGGCGCGGCCGGAGATGTCTTCCGGCGAACGTCGAATATGCCCGAGATTTGCAGCCGCGTCTGCCCGCAGGAGAAGCTCTGCGAGGGCGCTTGCGCGGTCGGGCGAAACGGCGCCGGACGACCGGTCCAGATCGGCAAACTCGAACAGTTCTGCGCTGACTATCTCCTCCGGAACGACAGTCGGCCGGCGCGCCAGGTCGACGCGACGCAGCCAACAATTGCCGTCGTCGGCGCCGGACCAGCCGGGCTCGCCGCGGCCGAGGAACTCGCCTTAGTCGGACATCCCGTCACGGTCTACGACGCGTGGCCGGTCGCGGGCGGAAATCTGCGCTACGGCATCCCCAGCTTCAAGCTCGACAAATCGCTGATCGATGCGCGAATCGCGCGTCTCGAAGCCCTGGGCGTGTCGTTCCGACCGAACGCGCGCCTTGGCGTCGACATCACGGTCGACGATCTTCTGAAAGTGAACGCGGCGGTCTTCCTGGCCTACGGCGCCAGCGGCGCGAACCGCCTTGGCGTGCCCGGCGAGGAATTGCCCGGTGTGTACAGCGCGACCGAATTCCTGGTTCGCGCGAATCTCGATCCGGCCGATCGACCGGCTGCTCTTCAGGCGCCATTGAGCGTCGGATCGCGCGTCACCGTCATTGGCGGCGGCGACACCGCGATGGACTGCGTTCGGAGCGCTTTGCGGCTCGGCGTGCCAGACGTCGCCTGCGTCTATCGCCGGAGCGAAGCCGAAATGCCAGGGCGCATCGAGGAACGTCGCTACGCCCGCGACGAAGGCGCCGAGATCCACTTCCTGGCCGCGCCGATCCGCATCCTCGGCGACGGGCAGGTTTCCGCCGTCGAGTTCATACGGATGGGGCTCGCTGAGCCGGATCAGTCCGGTCGAAGAAGCGTCCGCCCAATCGAGGGATCCGAGTTCACGATCCCAGCCGACATGGTCGTCGTCGCGGCCGGCTACCGCGTCGAAGACGGCGTCCTGGAGGTCGGCACTGGCATCGATACCGGGCGCGGCGCGATCGTCGTCGTTGACGCGGAATCGGGCCGTACCAGCCGGCCGGGCGTCTTCGCCGGCGGCGATCTGACGACCGGCGCAAGCCTCGTCGTCACCGCTGTCGCGGCTGGCCGCCGGGCTGCCCGCGCCATCCACGAATCGGCGCGGTCCGAGTCGTTCGAGCCACGGCCGAGCACCGTCCCACCGCGACACCTGAACCTCACGACTCTTCGGCTCTGGCGCGATGCCCTCACTGCCGAGGCAGAACGCCTCGCTGCCTCGCTCACCGACGTCGGAGTTGAAGGCCGACGGATGGAGATCGAATTCGAGCTCGAACTGATCGACGACCGGCTGAGGGAAATCGCCCACGCGTCGGACTGACCACCGCCGTCAGACTGCACGATGGACGAAACCCGCCTGTCGCTGACCGAGAAACACTCGCGGCGTCGGGCCGAACGCCACACGATCCTCACCCTGCCGCCCGGCTATTGGTTGTCGCGTCGCGTCAATATTGATAAAGTTGATCTGGTAACTCTACTATCCCGGAGATGGCGGGTGTGACACGGCTCAAGTTCGGATTCACTCTGCCGAATCGCGGGGTCATGTTCGGTCTGACGACGCCGGCGGAACTGGTCGAGGCCGGCGTCCGGGCCGAAGAAACTGGCCTCTTCGATTCGGTCTGGGTTGGTGACAGCCTCTTCGCCAAACCACGCCTCGACTCGCTTGCGCTGCTCAACGGGCTGGCGACCCGAACGCGGCGCGTCAAGCTGGCGGTCGGATGCATGGCCAGCTTCCCAGTTCGCAATCCAATCGTCTTCGCCTACGAGTGGGCCAGCTTCGACCAGATGTCGGAGGGCCGTTCGCTCCTGACCGTCTGCACCGGCATCGTACGTGGCGGCGCCAGTGCGAAGGAGGGTCAGCCGTTCGGGGTCGCCGACAATCGTCGGGCCCGGCTGATGACCGAGAACGTCCAGGTGGTGCGCAAGCTCTGGAATGACGACAACGCCTCCTTCCAGGGCGAGTTCACGAGCTTCGAGGGACTGACGCTTGGGCCGAAGCCCGTTCAGAAACCGTGCCCGATCTGGATCGCCTCCAACCCGGGCGGGTTCGACCAGGATCAGAGCGCGATGGACCGGCCGCTCCGCCGCGTCGCCGAGATGGCCGATGGGTGGATGACGGTGAGCCTGCGGCCGAACGACTTCGCGGTCCGCCGGGGCAAGATCGAAGGTTTCTGCCGTGAGATCGGCCGCGATCCGACCACGCTTCCATCGATCGAGTACCACAACGTCAACATCAATCCGGACCGGGAAGCCGGCCTCGCCGAGTCGAAGCGCTTCCTGGACGCCTACTACGGACCGGTCTTCCCGATTCCGGCAATCGAGTCCTGGACTGCCCTCGGCACGCCCGAACAGTGCATCGAGCACATCCGCGCCTTCGGCGCCCAGGGCGCCGATCAGATCTCGTTCCGGATTACCGCGTTCGACCAGAAGGGACAGTTCGAACGGCTGGTGCGCGACGTCCTGCCATATGTGAACGACTGAGCTGAGGGAACGAGAGCGATGATGGCCGTCACCGTGCGTGAGGATGTCGCGGCGCGGATCGACGCCGCCCGCGACGAACTGTTCGAATTGAGCCGTCGGCTGCACGCCCACCCGGAAATCTCCGGCGAGGAGCGGCAAGCGTCTGCCTGGCTTGCCGAAGCGCTCGAACGGCATGGTTTTCGCGTCGAGCGCGGTGTTGCCGGACTCGAGACCGCGTTCGTCGCGACCGCCGGCGAGGGTAGTCCGATCCTCGGCATCGTGGCCGAATACGACGCGCTGCCCGGAATCGGCCATGCCTGCGGCCACAACCTGATCGCGACCTCGGCGCTCGGTGCCGCGATCGGCGCACGTGACGCCGTGCTGGCCGCTGGCGGCACGCTCAAGGTCTTCGGCACGCCGGCCGAGGAGATCGGCCGCGGCAAGCAGCCGATGATCGACGCCGGCGTCTTCGCCGGCACCGAGGCCGCTCTGATGTTCCACCCGTTCCCCGGGCCGGAGGGCAAGGCTAGCTTGAGCACCGGGTCGCTGGCGATCTCGCTCTTCGACATCACCTACCACGGAAAAACCGCCCACGCGGCGGTCGCGCCCTGGAACGGCGTCAATGCCCTTGACGCCGTGGTCCAACTCTTCGTCGGAATCGGGCTCTTGCGCCAGCAGCTCCAGCCTGACACACGCTTGCACGGCATCATCACCAATGGCGGCCAGGCTTTCAACGTCATCCCGCATCTGACCGCCGCGCGCGTCGGCGTCCGCTCGCCGGACGGCACGTACTTGCGTGAAGTCGTCACTCGGCTGCGCGACATCGCCGAAGCCGCGGCCAGGGCGTCCGGCACGAGGGTCGAGATCGAGCCGGTGATGTTTATGGACAGCATCCGCCCGAACGCGACCCTGACTGACGTCGTCTCGCGCAACCTCGGCGCGCTCGGACTGGCGGTCCAGCCGCCAAGGCCGACGCCGGCGTCGACCGACTTCGGCAACCTAAGCCAGATCCTGCCGGCAGTGTCCTTCGGCATTCCGACGCATCCGCCCGAGGCCGGTCTACACACTCCGCTCGCCCACGCGGTCGGGACCACCGATCGCGCCCACGAGGGCATGATCGTCGCCGCCAAGGCGATCGCTCTGAGCATCGCCGACCTCGCGCGCGACGCGACGCTGCGCGCGCGCGCCCGACAGGAGATTGACAATGGTTAGGTATCTCTCGCGCCGCCTATTGCTGACATCGGCTGTCGCGTCGGCGCTACTGGCGGCCTGCGGACCGGCCGCCGATTCGACGCCGCCGGTCGCGCCGGCGCAACCGGCCGCGGCCAGGCCCGCCGAGAGCAAGCCGGCCGCCACCAAGCCGGCCGAAAAGCCGCGCGGCGGCGACCAGATCGTGTTCTCCGTCACCGGCACGCCGCTGACACTCAACCCCGCCTTCAGCGCCGTGTCCGACACGATCTACTTCTCGCAGTTCTTCTTCGACGGCCTGACTCGCCCGGACGACAGTCTCCAGCCCGCTCCGAGTCTGGCCGAATCCTGGACCGTCTCCCCCGACGGCCTCAACTACACGTTCAATCTCCGTGGCGGCGTCAAGTTCCACGACGGCAAGGAGCTCACGTCGGCCGACGTGAAGTTCACGTGGGAGCTGATCTCGCACCCAGCCAACAAGACCGGTGCCCAACTCTACGGCTTCTTCTCGCGGATCAAGGGCGCCGCCGACTACCGGGCCGAGAAAGCGCCGGAGATCGTCGGTATTCAGACACCGGACCCGCGCACCGTCAAAGTCGAGCTGACCTCGGTCTACGCGCCATTCCTCTCGATCTCGGCCTTCCAGTCGATCCTGCCGAAGCACATTTACGGCGCGGTCCCGGTCGAACAACTCGACAAGCACGAGCTCGCCCGAAAGCCGGTCGGGACCGGCCCATTCAAGCTGGTCGAGTTGAAGGACAACCAGCACGTGCTTCTCGACGCCAACACGGGATACTGGGGTGGACGGCCGAAGGTCGATCGTCTGGTCCTGAAGGTCGTTGCCGACGCGACCGTACTGCCGTCGCTGCTGCGCTCGGGCGAGGTCGACGTGATCGGCCTCTACCGTGGCCTGCCGGTCCTGGATTACGCCGCGTTCGCGAAGGACCCGGCTTTCAAGATCGTCGATCTGGCTGCCCAGACCAATTGGTACGTCGAGTTCAACCTGACCAATCCGCTCTTCCAGGACGCGCGCGTCCGTCAGGCGATCATCCGCGCGACCGATCGACGCGGCATCGTCGAGCACCTGTTGCTCGGCCACGGCCGGGTTGTGGATACGGTGATCCACCCGATCTCCTGGGGCTACAGCGAACGACCGGTCAAGTATGAATACGACCTCGAGGCGGCGAAGCGCCTCTTTGCCGAAGCCGGCTGGAAACCCGGTTCAGACGGCGTCCTGACCAAGGATGGCAAGCGCTTCGGCTTCGAGCTCATCACGTTCATGCCGGAGTACCCAGAGATCCTCCAAGAGCAATGGAAGAAGCTCGGCCTCGACGTTCAGCTCAAACGAGCCGACTTCTCGGCCGTCTGGGCGCCGGTATACCTCGCCAAGAAGCACGACGTCATTGCGCTCCACCAGCCGATGGGAATCTACGCCGACCCGGACTATCCCCTGACCGGCTACTACTCGAGCCGACTGAACCGCAATACGTACAACAATCCTCGCGTCGACGAGATCATCGTCAAGGCGACCGGCACGACCGACCAGGCAGAGCGCAAGAAGGCTTACGCCGAGTTGAACGAGATCCTCGCCACCGATGCGCCACACATGTGGATCGCGATGCCAGACGAGATCTGGACCCACAACACCAAAGTCCGCTTACCGGACAAGAAGCTCGGCTTCCTGATGCTCACGAACGTGAAGGACTGGGAGCGAATTGGCTAAGGTGTCAGATACCAGCGGAAGGCTAATGTGCCGGTCCCGCGACGGTGGCGGATGATGCGCGTCACTCGCGCCGCCGCCTGACCAGTGCCGCGGTACATCCTCTACCGCCTCCCGCTGACGATCCTCGTCCTCTTCGGCGTGTCCATCCTCACGTTCGCCATCGTCCGTCTGGCGCCGGGCGACCCGTCCGCGCTGCTGGTGGATCCGACCCAGTTGACACGCGAGGAACAGGTCGCGGTGCGGCGCGAGCTGGGGCTCGAGGACCCGCTCCCCGTCCAGTACGTCCGGACGGTCACCGCGCTCGCGGCTGGGGAGCTGCGTTCGTTCCGGACCCGACGGCCGACCGTGGAGATGGTTCTCGAGGCGGCGCCTTCGACGCTACTGCTGGTTGGCTCCGCGGTCACGATTGGCGTGACGATCGGAGTCGCGATGGGCGCCGTCGCGGCGCTCAGGCCATACAGCCGACTCGACGACGCCGTCAGCGTCCTGGCGCTCTTCGGCTTGTCCGTGCCGAGTTTCTGGCTCGGCCTGATGCTGATCTACGTCTTCGCCGAGAACCTGCACTGGCTGCCGGCGTCCGGCCTGCGTCCATCGGGCTCGGACACATGGAACCCACTCGTCGTCGGTCCGCACCTGTTGATGCCGACGCTGGTGCTGGCTTCGGGAATGGTCGCGGCGGTTGCTCGCTACACGCGATCGAGCATGCTCGAGGCGTTGCGGAGCGACTACGTCCGAACCGCCCGAGCCAAAGGGCTGCGTGAGTCACAGGTCGTCGTTCGACACGCGCTCCGCAACTCGCTGATCACGGTCGTAACGCTGGTGGGCGTGCTCGTCCCGATCCTGTTGAGCGGCTCGGTCGTCGTCGAATCGGTCTTCGGCATCCCGGGCATGGGTCGGCTCGCCGTTAGCGCCGCGCTCGCCCGCGACTACCCGGTCGTGATGACGACGACGATGGTCGCGGCGGCGCTGGTCGTCCTCTCCAGCTTGGTCACCGACCTGGGCTATACCCTGGTTGACCCCCGGATCAGGCTGGGATAAACCGATGACCGTCCTCCCGAGTCGCGCCGCGCCGGAATGTCCGCTGGTCGGCGGCCGGCCTCGGGCTGTCGTCGGTGGCCGGCAATGACGGCTGTGCGCGCCACGATCTCCTTGGTCCGTGACGCGGCCGTCGCACCCGAGCCGCTCGACGCTGATCTCGCCCGCCCGGTTGCGATTGCCACCCAGTTCCGCCGCAACCGCCGCGCCGTGGTCGGCGGTATCCTGGTTCTGCTCTTCTGCGCTCTATCACTCCTGGCGTCCGTCTTGGCTCCCTACGCGCCAGAGGCGCAGCAACTGGCCGAGCGGCTCCGACCACCCAGTCTGGCCCATCCGATGGGGACCGACCAGTTCGGACGCGACGTCCTCAGCCGCGCTCTCTGGGCCGGCCGAGTCTCGCTGGCGATCGGCGTCGTTTCGGTCGTCATCAGCGTCGCGATCAGCATGCTGGTCGGCACGGTGTCCGGCTTCTACGGCGGCTGGATCGACAACGGCCTGATGCGGCTGACCGACTCGATGCTCGCCTTTCCGACCCTCTTCCTGCTCATCGCGATCGTGGCCGCCTTCGGCAATCAGATTCCGATCCTGATCGCCGTCCTCGGCCTGACCTCCTGGCAGGTCGGCGCCCGGATCGTCCGCGGCGAGGTGCTCGGACTCAAAGAGCGCGAGTTCGTCCTGGCCGCGCGTGCGCTGGGCGTCGGCGACCGACGCATGATCCTGCGCCACCTGGTCCCGAACGTGATCGGCGTGATCGTCGTCTCCGCGACGATTCGCGTCCCGCTGAACATCTTGCTGGAGGCCGGCCTGAGCTACCTCGGGCTTGGCGTCCAACCACCGCTGGCGAGCTGGGGGAACATGGTCGCCGACGCCAAGGCTGTGCTGCGTGTCGCCTGGTGGGTGGCCGCTTTCCCAGGTATGTTCATCTTTCTGACCGTCATGGCGTTCAATCTCTTGGGTGACGGCTTACGCGACGCCTTCGATCCGCGCATGAACACATAAGGAGTGCTGCCGTGATCTACCGATTCGATCATGCGGTCGTGCCCGTCCGCGATCTCGATCAAGCGCTCGCGCTCTGGCGCGACAGGCTCGGCTTCGACGCGTGCTACGGCGGCAAGCACTCCGGCGCCGGCACACACAACGGGATCGTCCGCTTCGGCACGGATTACATCGAGTTAATCTCGGTCCTCGATCGCGACGCCGTCCTGACCCGACGCAACCCGAACACGGACGCGCTGGTCACACTGCTCGACCGCGCCGAGGGCGGGATGCTCGGCTTTGTTCTGGCGACGGACGATATCGACGCCGAAGCCGAGCGTTTCCGCCAACTTGGCTTGAAGGATGCCTTCGGCCCATTCCCGCTCGAACGCCTCCGGCCGGACGGCAAGTTGCTGAAGTGGCGGCTGCTCTCGCCGCGACGCGGCTCCTGGGGCACCCCCTGGACGACGCTCATTCACTGGGAGGTACCGGACGCCGAGCGGCTCACCTGGGAGGAGCCAGGCTTCCATCCGAACGGCGCCGAGCGGATCACGAACCTGGCGATCGCGATCGGCGACCTCGAACAGGGCGTTCACTTCTACGAGCGCGAACTGGGGCTCGCGCCAATCGGACTGGGCAAGGTGCCGGAACTGGGCGCCCGCCGAGCCAGCTATCTGGTTGGCCACACCCAGATCGACCTGCTCGCACCGGTGACGGCTGGCCCGATCGCCTCGGCGATCGCCGCCGGCGACGAGAAGCCGTGGCAGGTCACGATCGCGGTCCGTGACCTCGAGGCCGCACGCCGCCACCTCGCCGAGCGTGAGGTACCGCATGGTCCCTCCCCGGGAACGCCCGGCGGCATCCTCATCGACCCGGCCGCGGCGCTGGGCGCTCGCCTCGTGCTCGTCCAGTCGAGCTAGCGGTCGGCGGCACGGGCACGACCTCGCGGTCCGGATCAACCGCGCCGTCGCACTGCGCCGCGAGGCATTCGCGGCGCGGCGCGCTATCGGGCCACTATCCGCGTCCAGTCGGGTGGTCGCGAACCCGGTCAACTGATGCGAGCTCTGATTTCAGCCGCCAGATCGGACGCGCCAATCGTGCCTTCGCGGTTCGGTTCCGGCAATGTCGCGCGCTCGTCTGACGCACTCGCGGCATCCGAGGCATCGAGCACAGCCACGTCCACTCGGATCGGC
Source organism: Chloroflexota bacterium (assembly GCA_004297775.1). Classification (GTDB taxonomy): domain Bacteria; phylum Chloroflexota; class UBA6077; order FW602-bin22; family FW602-bin22; genus FW602-bin22. The sequence continues at coordinate 44,825 of SCUE01000032.1, forward strand.
GCGCCGGTGAGCGCGGCGAGGTTCAGCGCGTCGCTCGGACGCGCGTCTATCGCCCGCGTACCTTCCGATGTATCGACGACTACTTCCGCGTAGAAAACGCTGTCGGCGAGCCGGCTGATACGTACTTCCCGCATGCGCCCACCGCCGACCGTCAAGAGGCGCGCCGCGAACTCAAACGTTCCGGGCCGCGGGCTCTGAGCACCGGTGACCCGCAGTGCGAGCGCTTCGGCCTCGTAGCGGCCAATCCAGATCGGCAGCCGGCGGCTTCCCCCGACTTGCTCCAGGATCACGATGTGCCGCGCCGGTTCGCCTTCCCTCGGTGAACGCCGGACGTCGGCGATCCGCATCTCCAGGAATGTGTTCTGAGTCTCAACTGACATAGCGTTCTCCTTCCAAAGCATCCATAGCCTCTGCCGTAGATGGCGTCGCCCGTTGTGCAACCGCGCCTTGATCGCGCCGACTTCGACCTCAAGCAAGTCCGCCGTCTCGGCATGGCTGAGCCCGCCGAAGTAGAAGAGCAGCACGGCCGCGCGCTGCCCCCGTGGCAGGTCATCGACGGCACGGCGTACGCGAGAAGCCAGTTCGGTGGCTGTCGCGATGTCCTCCGGCGTGTTTCCATCGTCGACCGGTTCGGGCGCAAGGCGACCACCGTGAAGGGTTTCCCACGACCAGTCGGCACGCGAGGGTGCGCGAAGCCAGCCGCGGCACACGTTGAGCCCGATGCCGGCGAGCCAGGATCCGAAGCGGTCCGGACGCCGGAGTCGATCCAGGCCAAGAAACGCCTGCAACGCGGCCTCCTGCGCCGCGTCTTCGGCCAGGACCGAATCACCGAGCATCCGTCGACAGAGCGCCAGCACGAGCCCGCGATGCCGGCCGTACAGTTCGGCGAATGCGTCGTTGTCGCCTGCCCGAGCGGCATCGATGAGTGCCGCGTCGCTGTCCAGCGCGCGATCGCCTGACCGGTCGGCATATCTGGCCATCTGCGTGATAGTGAAGGGAATTGTGTTCCGGGTTACGCGGTGACCGTTGCCTGTGACGCGACCTCTCGCCGCACGATCGCCCGACTCTGCGACGCCAGCCGCGCGACCGTGAACCCGGCCCGCTCGTAAGCCGACAGCAGCCCCCACCAGGCGAAGACGGGCGGAATCGACTCGGTGCGCGGGATCACCGGATACGCCTCGACCGTCGTCGCGCCCTGTTCGGCCGCCCAGGAGCAGGCGACGTCGATCATCTCGACCGTCAGCCCGCGTCGCCGCCAGGCGCGATCGACGAACAGGCAGACGATCGACCAGACGGGACGATCGTCAAGCGGCTTCAGCAGCCGCGAGTTTGCCAGACGCGCGTACTCGGCGCGCGGCCGCGTCGCCACCCACGCCACCGGCTGCTCGTCAACGTACCCCAGCAGGCCCGGCGGCGGCCCTGCCTCGACGATTTCGCGCATCGCGGCCCGATTCCCGGCGCCGTTCTCCCGCGTCCCGGCGTGGAAGGCCTTTCCGACCAGTCGCGGATACATGCACCAGCAGCCGGCGCAGGCGCCCTTCGGACCGAACAGCCGCTCGAAATCGTCCCAACACTCGAGCGTCAGCGGCCGAACGCTGATCTCGCTTGGCATCACGGGAACTCTATACGGCGGTATCGTTCATTTCACGGCCACTGCTGGCGCATGCGGGAAAAACCCTGATCCGCGCCGCTCCGGGGCGCCTTTAGCATCCCACGCGGCGGATTCCAGAACCCGCCGAGGCGAGTGGCCGCGCAGCCAGACGCCATCACGGACGCGAGGTGCCGAAGCGTGGCTCGAGCCGACGACGCCGCAAGTCGAGGCGGCGCACACATTGGGGATTCGCCTGGTCCGTACCGGCCGGCCCGCGGTGGGACGTTCTTCGACGTCGATTTCGATCGGAGTCCATTCACCGTCGCCTGGGAAATCACGCGCGCCTGTGCCCTGGCCTGCATCCACTGCCGCGCCTCGGCGATCCCGCGGCGGAGCGCCAGCGAACTGACGACCGAGGAAGGCATCGACCTGATCGACCAGATCGTCGCGCTGGGCACACCGATCCTGGTCGTAACCGGCGGCGATCCGCTCATGCGCGACGACGTCTACGACCTGCTCGAGCACGCATCCGGCCGCGGGCTCCGCGTTGCGCTCTCTCCGAGCGCAACCGGCCGCCTGACGCGCCCAGCGCTGGAGCGTATCAAGGCGACCGGGGCTCAGATGTTGCATTTGAGCCTCGACGGCTCCTCGGCTGACGTGCACGACCGCTTCCGGGGTGTCCACGGGTCGTTCGATCGCACGCTCGCGCGGGCGCGCGACGCGGTCGAGCTCGGCTTCGTACTCCAGGTCGGCACGACCGTCAGCCGCCACAATGTGCACGACCTCGAGGCGATCGCCGAGCGCGTGGCCGCCGCCAGAGTCAACGTCTGGACGCTGTTTTTCCTGGTCCCGACCGGTCGCGCGCAGGCAGAGGACATGCTCGATCCCCTCGAGCACGAGCGGGTTTTCCACTGGCTGCGCGAGTACGGGCGCGGTGCGCCATTCCACGTCCGAACGATCGCGGCACAGCATTACCGACGGGTCGTCATCGAGGCAGAGCGGCCGGACCGCGCCCACCAGGGCGACGCGCCGCCGCGCTGGGAGTACACCGGCACGGGCTTCAGCGCCAGCGTTCGGGCGGGCGGTTCGGCGATGCGCGGGGTCAATGACGGCAATGGATTCTGCTTCGTCGGCCACACCGGTGAGGTCTGCCCATCCGGATTTCTCCCAATCGTGGCAGGCAATGTCCGCGGGCAGCCGCTGGCTGAGATCTACCGCGACTCTTCGTTGTTCCGCGCACTGCGGGATCCAACTCGTCTGAAGGGGAAGTGCGGCGCGTGCGAGTACCGGGCGGTCTGTGGCGGCAGCCGCGCCCGCGCCCACGCCGTGACGGGCGATTTCCTCGCATCGGATCCGTCCTGTGCCTACGTCCCGACGGGCCACCCGAAACCGGCCGGCGTCGGCGAACTCCACTCTGACACGAGGCGCGCGTGAACGACGGCCCAATCGGTGTCCTCCTCCTGGCCTACGGTTCGCCGCAATCGCCCGACGATATCGAGACCTACTACACCGACATCCGTCGCGGGCGCCCGCCCACGCCCGAGCAGGTCGCCGAGCTGCGCGATCGTTACCGGCGTATCGGCGGAGTCTCGCCCCTCAGCCGGATCACGGCCGATCAGGCCACGGCGCTCCGGGACAAACTCGGACCCGGCTTTCGTGTCTACGTCGGCATGAAACATTGGAATCCGCGCATCCCCGACACCGTCGCGCGGATGGCCGACGACGGTATCCGGCGCGCCGTCTGTCTGGCGCTGGCGCCGCACTACTCGCGACTATCGATCGGCGACTATCACGCCAGGGTCCGCGACGCGGCCGCGCGGCTCGACGTTCCAATCGAGTTGCACGAGGTCGAAAGCTGGCACCTCTCGCCGCTGTTCATCGAGGCGGTCGTCCGGCGGGTCGACGATGCGTTAGCCCGCTTTCCAACCGGCGCGCGTGACACCGTTTCGGTGCTCTTCACTGCCCATAGCTTGCCATCGCGGATCGTCGACGAAGGGGATCCGTACCCGGCGCAGCTCACCGCGACCGGCGCGACCGTCGCCGCTCGGCTCGGTCTTGGCACCTGGTCGATCGCCTGGCAGAGCGCCGGCCGAACACCCGAGCCATGGCTGGGTCCGGACGTGAAGGCGGCGATGGCCGATCAGGCCGCCCGCGGCGCGCGGGCGTTCCTCGTCTGTCCGATCGGATTCGTGACCGACCACCTCGAGGTGCTCTATGACCTCGATATCGAGTGCCGGGCGCACGCTCGCGCACTCGGCGTTCTCTTCGAACGGACCGCCTCGCCGAACGCCGACGCGGACTTCATTGCCGCGCTGGCTGAAGTCGTGCGCGCGCGTCTAGCGTCGGCGGTGACTCGGACGTGAGCGGCTCTTCGTTGCGCGTCGTCGTGGTGGGCGGCGGCGTCACTGGACTTGCGGCGGCCCACGAGCTGGCGCGGTTAGCGGCCGAGCGCCCCGCGGACGGTCTACGCGTCACGTTGATCGAAGCCGCCGATCGTCTCGGCGGAAAAGTGCAGACCGACCACGTGGATGAGCTTCTGCTCGAACGCGGACCGGACGCGGTTTTCCTGCGCAGCCCGTTCTGGCTCGAGTTGTGTCAGCGCCTCGGCCTGGCAGATCAGGTGGTCCGCGCCAATCCGGAGCATCGGCAGAGCTATATCCTGCGGCGAGGACGGCTCCACGGCATCCCGGGCGGGATGGAAGGGGGCGTGCCGCGGTCGATCTGGCCCATGGCCGCGTCTGGCCTACTATCGCCCTGGGGCAAGGTGCGGGCCGCGCTCGAGGCAATCGTGCCGGCGGCGCATCCGGACGGCGACGAGTCGGTCGACGGATTCATACGCCGCCGATTTGGCGCCGAGGTCGCCGAACGAATCGCCCTGCCGCTGCTCGGCGGCATCTACAGCAACGACACGCGACGGCTCAGCCTGCTCGCGACCACGCCACACCTGCGCGCAGCCGAACGCGAACACCGTAGCCTGCTCCTCGGCGCGCGCCGGGCCGCCCATCGGCCGGCCGCGAACAAGGGCCCAGGTAGCGGCGGTCGGTCCCAGAGTCCGTTCGTCTCGCTGCGCGGCGGTCTCGAGTGCCTGACGACAGCGCTGGCGGCGAGGCTGTCGGGCGTCGATGTTCGCCCAAGGACGCGAGTCATGGCACTCATGCCAACACCCACTGGCGAGTCGGCCTTCACGCTCGCGCTCGGCGACGGCCAGCGGTTGGTGGCCGATCGCGTGATCCTGACAGTGCCAGCGTTCGCCGCCGCCGAACTGCTGCGGCCGCTCAGCGTCGTCGCCGCGATGCAACTCGACCGCGTGAACTACGCGTCGGCGGCGATCGTGACGCTCGCGTTCCCGGCCGGATCAATCACGCTCCCGCATGGGAGCGGCTTCATCGTGTCCCCGGATGAAGGTCGGCTGCTGTCGGCCTGTAGCTGGACATCGCAGAAGTGGCCGCATACCGCGCCGGACGGTGTCATCCTCCTTCGGTGCCACCTTCACGCCACCGAGCACGCCACGATCCTCGATCTCGACGACATCGGACTGGAACGGACGGTGCGTGCCGAGCTTGGCGAACTCCTCGGTATCACCGCCACGCCACGGCTCACGCGCGTGTACCGCTGGCCTCGAGCGCTCGCCTCGTACGAGGTCGGGCACCTGGACCGTCTCGCGACGCTCGATCGGGCGCTGGCCGATCTGCCAGGCGTATTCCTGGCCGGCGCCGGTTATCGCGGCGTCGGCGTGGCTGAGTGCGCGCGTCAGGGCATCGAGGCCGCCGCGCGCACGGTCGCTGTTCCCAGCCCGAATGGCGTGCCAGCGTCCGTCGCCGGGACTCGGTAGGTCCGTCCCGAACACCCACGCCGCGAGCTGCCCCGCCGAGACGATCGGCCTCAGTCGATCCGGTAGAACCGCGCCGCGTTCTCCGCCCAGAGCTTTCGCTTGGCGGCCGGGGTCAAACCAGCCGTCAGCGCATCGACCGTCTCCACCCAACGCCGATAAGTCGAGGCCTGGAACGCGACCGGCCAGTCTCCCCCGAACGCAACGCGATCCTCGCCGAAGCAGGCGAAAACGTGATCGAAGTACGGTCGCAGATCGTCGACCGTCCACCGCGCCATATCCGCCTCGGTGACCATGCCGCTCACCTTGCAGATCACGTTCGGAAACGCGGCCAATTGCCGTAGCTCGTCCCGCCACGGGTCCATCAGTCCGGCCGCGATGTCCGGCTTGCCGATGTGATCGAGGATGAATCGCGCGTTCGGACACTGGCGGACCAACTCGAACGTCGCTCGCAATTGCGGGTGTTTGATGCAGATGTCGAACGAGAGCCCGTACTCGCTCAGGATCTGGACGCCGCGCACGAACCGCGGCTCGGCCGCGAAATCAACCGACTCACCCTGGATCAGCCGGCGCACGCCCTTCACCAACGGGCTGACCGCGACCAGCGCCTCCAGGTACGCGCGCGACTGTTCGCCGAACTCGCACGGCGCCCAGGCGACAATCGCCTTGATGCGCGGTTCCGCCAGGACCAGATCAGCCACCCAGCGCGCCTCGAGCAAGCCGTAGGCCGGCTCGACCTCGACCTGCAAGTACACCATCGCGGCGATGTCGATTCCCGCGGTGTGGGCGCGGTAGTCGGCCAGGTCGTGCTTCTTGTCGAGCACGGCGTTCCCGTCCAGCCACGACATCCGAAAGTGGCCGGGATCCCAGAGATGAAGGTGAGCGTCGACAATCGGGAAATCAGGCATGGCGGCAGGATATCACCCTCGGCATCACTATCGAGCACCGACCTCCGACCGAAGAATCCAATGACGCCCGCTACGAATCGAAGCCCGACCGGCTCCCGTCCGCGCCACCGGCAAACCCCGGCAGCACTGTCACCTCGTCGCCATCACGCAGCGGCGCCGCCAGGCCGCCGATCCCTTCGTGGGCACGGCCGTTGACAAGCAGCGTGCAGTGTTCGTGGATGCGCCGCTCCGGCCGGTCGTAGACCCACTCCTCGAAGCCGGCAATGCGATCGGTTAGGCGCGACAGCAACGACTCGATCGTCTCATCCTCGCCGATCGCCTCGCGCAGCAGGGCCTTGCCCGGACCGAGGCCGAGCTTGCCGGAAGTCCACGGCAGGATCGTCAGGGTCACGAACGATCCCGCCGCGGACATCGCGCTAGAAGGTGCCCGCGAGGTGGCCGAGCCCAACCTTCTCGAGCGTCTGCGGACTCGGCCGCCCATCGGCGCCACTCCAGCCCATCCCTTCGCGATACAGCTTGACCATGCCGTCCCAGTGCTCGCCGATGCCGATGCCGGCGTTCGGACCATCGGTTGGCGTCGAGCCGTAGCGGATCGATGGCCGCTCGAGCGATGAGTCCAGACCGTGCTGAAAATTGAAAACCCGCAACTGATTGACGATGCGCTTCCCGACTGTCATGGCCTCGTCGAGCGCCATGTCCCACCCGGTCACCGCGTTCAGCATATCGAGGGCAAACCCGGCGTGCGTGTTGCAGAAGCGGCAGACTCCCAGACAATCGTCGAACTGGTGCCAACCGTTGAATTCGGCCGCCATCGTCGCGACCTCGACCGGGTCGAACCGGTTCCGTTGCGGCGGAAGCCCGATCCGCTGCGTCTGGATACCGCCGAACGTCGCCTCGATCGTGCTCGTGTTCGAAAGGCAGGTGTCGAACATCTCGGCCCAGCGCCCGCGGTGATCGTGGCTGCGCGGCGTATTTCCCTTCAGCGTGTACACGCCCATCGCCTGCGCCTCGCCGCCAAGATGCTCGGCCGCGCGCTTCGTGCCCTCGGCCAACACCGCGCCAAAGTCCTCCCGCCGCGCGATCTTGCCAATGAGAGCCTTGATCGATTCCGCGTCGCCCCAGCGCGGCTCGAGTCCGCCGAGCATCTCGCGCGTGATCAGCCCGCGATCGAACGCCTCCAGCGCGAAGCCGACGATCCAACCGCCTTCATTGATGTCGAAGCCGAGCGCGTCCACTTCGTTCCCGAGCATGACGACCGCGCCGGCCTCGGTCACGCCCACCTGCGGACCGAATGACGCGATCCCCTCGTACTCCGGCTCCTCGCCCTTGACACCCTTGTACGGACCCTCGGTCACCTCGACGAGCTTGCAGCAGCCCATCCGACAGGCCCAGCACGGATTGTTCTTGATCTTGAACTTCGTCCGCATGAACTGCCCGTTGATCTGCTCGTGCTCGGCGAACACCCCGGTCTGGTAGTTGCGGATCGGCAGCCAGCCGCCGATCGCCGCGCCGGAGACACCGCCGCCGGTGCCCCATTGATAGAGCGAACTGGTCCGGTTCTCGCTCGCCGCGCCGAACATCGGCTCGATCAGGCTGTTGACACGCGCGGAATCGTGGATCGGGATCGCCGTCTTGCCACGGGCGGTCGCGATCGCCTTGAGGTTCTTCGCGCCGAGAACCGCGCCGACGCCGTTGTGCGCCGCGACGTGACCGCGATCGCCAACCAGCGCCGCGAAACGGACGAGGTTCTCGCCGGCCGGGCCGATCGAGAAGACCGACATGCCTTTGTCGTTCGTTCGGAAGTCGGCGCGAATCGCGTCCTCGACCGCCCACGTGTCCATACCCCAGTACTTCGTCGCGTCGCGCAGTTCGGCGGTTCCATCGTGGATGTAGAGAAAGGTCGGTCGCACCGCCTTGCCGACGAGCACGATCGCGTCGTAGCCGTTCTGGCGGAGAAAGGCGCCCAGGAATCCGTTCGCCTGCGTCGCGCCGGCCTGGTTCGTCATCGGACCCTTGAACACGGCCGAGAACAGACCCGTGCCCGACACCTTCGTGCCGGCCAGCGGGCCGCTCGCCAGGATCACGGGATTGGCCGGGTCATCCCAGTTCGTGCCCGGGGGACACAACTCGACGAGGTACTTGGTTCCGAGACCGGTGCCACCGACCCAACGGCGATAGGTCGCCTCGTCGAGCTGATCCTGTCCGATCGCTCCGGTCGTCAAATCCACGCGCAAGACCCGCCCGGTGTAGCCGCCTGGCACCGCCATCGTCGTCCCCTCATTCGTCGTGTCGTTTCGATGCGTCGCCCGTCGGCGGGATCGCGCCCGACCGCATGGCGATTGACCATGTTCTAGCGAATCCGTCGAGCCATTCCAGCAAGCCGCCCATCCCGACGTGCCACTGGCTGAGACGCCGGCTGGCAGGTAGTAGACTACGCGACCGCGGCGGGTCGAATCGTCGCGCGAAGGGAGAGGTACGATGGGTCGTCACCTTGGCGTCGCCGTCGTCGGCTGTGGCGGCATCAGCAATTGCCACACCGCCGCGCTGGCGCGCATTCCCGACGTCCGCCTCATCGCGGCCGTCGACATCGACGAAGCGCGCGCGCGTGATTTTGTCTCGCGCTACGGGTTCGAGACGCACGCGACCGACTTGCGCGCGGTCCTGTCCCGGCCGGACATCGAGGCGGTCGTCGTCACGACCGCGAACGACACGCACGCGCCGCTCAGCATCCAGGCACTCGATGCCGGCAAACACGTCCTGGTCCAGAAGCCGATGGCGCTGACGCTGGATGAGGCCGATCAGATGATCGCGGCCGCGAACCGCGCCGGCAAGAAGCTGATGGTCTCGTTCTTCGAATTCTTCCATCCGGCCTTCAAGCGCGCCAAGGAGATCGTCGATCAGGGCCTGATCGGCGACGTCTTCCTCTTCAAGGCGATCATGGCCTGGTACATGCCGCGCATGACCGCCTGGCGGTTCGACCCGAAGATCTCCGGCGGCGGCATTCTCATGGACGGCCACGTCCACCACGTCGCTTTCTTCCAGTGGCTGCTCGGCGATCCGCCGGTCGAGTCGGTCTACTCCGAGTTCGGCGCGATGAACTCCGATGCCAGAGTGGAAGACACCGGCGTCACGATCATCCGCACCGCCCGCGCGATAGCCGATATCTCCGGCTCGAACCGATTGCTTGAGCCGAACGCGCAGAGCGGACGCTACTTCAAAGAAGCGCTCGAAATCTTCGGCTCGAAGGGTACGATCCGCATCAACCCGACCGAGCGACCGTCGCTCAAGGTCTTTTCCGAGGCCGGCGAGATGGTCGAGAGCCTTGGCGGTGGCTGGATCGCCCCGCGACTGGAGCCGTCGCCGCCGCTCGAACGCGCCTACAGCAATCACTTCAACCCGGACGAGAACCCCTGGGTCGACGAGCATCGCCATTTCGCCGATTGCTGCCTGAACGACAAGCCCGTCGTCAGCGATGGCTACTTCGGTCGCAAGGTGCTCGAGATTCTGATGGCCGGCTATCAGTCCGGTCGCGAAAAGCGCGCGATCCGGCTTCCCTTGGTCGCGGCAGGAGCAACCCGATGAAACTTGGCGTACTCGGCGCACTTCCACGCGCGTTTGCCGATCTGACCCTCGATGCCATTCGCGGCGTCCGCGCGATGGGCTTCTCGGGGACTGGCCTACCGGGCGGCGACGACCCGGCCGGCGTCTCGAACGAGACCGCCCGCGAAGCCGGCAAGAAGTTCCAGGATGCCGGCGTCGAGTTGATCGAGTACGGCCGCTACGGCTCGAACCTCGTCACGCGGAACGACGCCCAGCGGAAGGCGGACATCGCCAGCCTGGCGCAAGCCTGCCGTGTCGCTCGCGGCGCGGGGTGTCCGGCGGTCATCACCGGCGCCGGGAGCATGAATCCGCGTGGCGGCTGGTTCCCCGATCGCGAGAATCGCTCGACCGAGACCCGCGATCGTCTGATCGCGTCGCTGCGCGAGGCCGTCCGCGCCGCCGAGGGCGAAGGCGTGATCCTCGGTCTCGAATGCCACACCGTCACGCCGCTCTACGATGCCGCCTCGACGCGCGACATCCTCGACGCGGTCGGTTCGAAATCGTTGCGCGTCCACCTCGACCCGATCAACTGGCTCACCTTCGAGACCGTCTACGACAGCGGCGCCGCGACGAGGAAGATGTTCGAGGTCCTCGGCGCGGACCGTCTGCTCGGCTCGCACGACAAGGGCGCCTCGGTCGAGGACAAGCTGATCATTCACATGAGCGAGGCCGTCACCGGCAGTCCGGAGGACATCTTCGATCACGGCGCGCTCATACGCGAGGCCGCCAGGATGCCGGCCGGCTTCTACCTCGCGATCGAGCACCTCAAGCCCGATCAGATGCCGGCCGCGCGCGATCATCTGCTGTCGATCGCGAAGACGATCGGCGTCACGTTCGAGACGTAGTGGGTGTTCACAGGGAGAGCGAGGGCTGCCGCCCTCGCTCTTCTTCAGTCTTCTGTTTCTTGGGGGGCGCGGGGGTGTCCCCCGAGTACCTTTCGGAAATATGCGCGAAACATTCGTAATGAGGGAGGAAGTACCTTGAGTCCAATGCCACGACCGCGCGGCGGCCAGCTCGGCCACACCTGCATTCGCGTCAAGGACATCGACCAGACGGTCGTGTTCTACAACGGCCTGCTCGGTATGCCGATCGTCGAGCGGCGCGATCCGCCGCCACCCGGCACGCGCATGGCCGCGCTCGGCTCCCAGGAGAACTACCTGGAAGTGTTCCAGATCAAGCCCGACGCGCAGATGGAGAACGTCGACCCGACGACCCTGCGCTTGAATCACATCTGCCTGTGGGTCGAGGGCATAGAAGACCTCGAAACGCGCGCCGCCGCGGCCGGCTCGCCCTTCACCGGCCCGATCCGCTCGAATCCGGGCTGGGTCGGCGCCGCGATCAAAGTCGGCTGGGTCGTCGATCCCGACGGCAACCGCGTCGAGCTGCTGGAGTGGACGGGTCCGGGCGCGTCGCCGTGAGAGAGGGCCGTGCCTCGGCCAGATCGGCTGGCAGCGTCCCAATGACCGGAGTCTCTACAAAAGCCGGGGCGGTTCATTGTGTACTTTGAGGCCTACTTCTCGACCTTCATCGAGGGCACGGAGTTCGATGTCGACGAGGCGGCGGACATCGTGTTCGGGAACGTCATCCCGGTCAAGCGCCCCGAGGACGCGCACGATGTCGTCGGTGCTTGGCAGATCGTCTTGAACACGATGGAAATGGCGCGAACCCCACGCACGTCAGAGGAGTTCATCGCGCTCCTGCAGAGCCGCCACGCGGTGATGATGGGTGCCCGTCCGGAGAAGGCTCCCGGCGCGTTCAAGCGAGAAGGGAACCGGGCAGGAAACACAATCTTCGTGGCTTCCGATCAGGTGATCGGTATGCTTACCCGAGGTGTCGACTTCTACCGTGGTCTGGAGCCGGGCTTCGCCCGCGCCGTGTTCATGATGTTCCTGGTTTCCGAGGTGCACCCGTTCGCCGACGGCAACGGTCGCGTCGCGCGGATCATGATGAACGCCGAGCTTGTCGCCAACGGTGAGGAACGCATCATCATCCCAACGCTCTTCCGGAGCGATTACCTCACTGTGCTGAAAGCGCTGTCTCAGATCCAGGACCCAACGCCGATCGTCCGCACGCTCGATTTCGCGCAGCGGTGGGTCCGGTCGGTCCCCTGGGGAAAGCTGGACGACACGCACGCCGACCTGGAACGCGGCAACGCGTTCATGGATTCGGTCGCGGCCGATCGCTCACTGACGAGAGCGTCGCGAGCCCACGCTCCGTGTTCTCTCTTTCATCGCTCGGGCCTGTGTGTCAGATTCCTTTGTACATGTCCTTCCGATTACCGATGTCAAGGACCACGATATCGGGGTTGCGAACCACGTACAGCACGCGGTAGTCACCGGATCGAATGCGATGCACCGGAACGCCGTGGTCGTCAATATCTGCCAGGCGCCTACATCCCGCGGGATATGGATCTGTGGCAAGAGCCTCAATTCGGCTCACGATCTGCGCCCCGATGCTTCGCGGGATCCAGACGCTAGGAGTCGAGAGCCGCCTTCGTATAGGCAAACCCGTATGGCGGCGACACGCTTCAGGCCAACAATCGATCGAGTTCGTTCCGCAGCTCCTTCCCTCTCACTAGAGCATCAGACCCATCACCCAGTGCCGCGAGCCGCTCCTTAGCTATCTGGGAATCTCGTCGGTCGTACTTGGTTGTTCTACGGCGCTGCAACGAACCATCCGGCCCGGAGCTCACACGGCGTCGCCTACGATCGATCCTCGCCGATCCCACGCTCCGGTTCGCCCGGTCGAGCGCTGCATCGCGGATGAACTCCGAAGTGCTCTTGCCAAGCTGTTCGGCGCACGCGGCGATCAGCTCGAGGTACTCCCTGGAGAATGCGACCGAAACGATCACGCGCGCGCCCTTCACGGCCGGGCGCCGCTCCGCTCCCCCGGGATCCCAGCCCTCGGCACTCTGTGCCTCGGCCACCCGCTTGTCAGTCATCGCCCGCCTCCTCTCCCGCGTACCATCCGGCGCGACACCGATCTTCGAGGCACCGGCGATATTCTCGGATCGCCGGCCACGTTCCCCGCTTCTTCTCCACAGCGGGATCGATGCGACACTTTAGCCCCCCAGTTGTCCGATCGACACACTCCCCGAGGTGCGTCCCGATCTTCGCATTGAGCGGCAGACGCACACGCTGATCTGATTCCGCAAAAGCGCGCGCAGATCGTCGGCACTCAACCCGGCTTGCCGAAGGATCGATCGCATCGTCCCGGTCGGCAAGTCGCGATTACCGTGCACCGGTACGACGACGAGGCGATCCGAACCAGCGCTACGAAGATAGTGATGCCTACCGCGCGTGTGCGACAACCGGAAACCGCCGCGTAACAGAGCCGCGACCGGATCCTGGCCGCTGGCTGAAGGCAGCGGGGTCACGCGCGGGCAACTTCGATGTCCACCAACTCGCTGCGCTGTGGCATGCTCGGAAGGGGGAGTCCCTCCTTGTCGGTCGCCTCGATGTACCCAAGAATCGCCTCGCGGGTCGCGTCAATGGCCCGTTCGCGCGTTTCGCCGTACGTCGAAATGTCGAGCGCTGGTACGTGTGTAACCCAGAGATCGGCCTCGGAATCCCAACTGACCAGGATCTGGTAGTGAACACTCATCGTTCGTCGATTCTACCGGTCCGCGGCGGAAAATCCTGGGCGCCCACTTCGATCACTTCGCGTGCGACTTCCCCATGGCCTCCCGCGCCCGACTTCCTGGCGGATTCAGTGCAGAAACTCCGCAAACGCCGCCTTCGCGTACGTGATGCTCTCCTCCACCCAGAGGTCCTCGTCCTCGTTCGGCGGCAGCGGCATCAGTTCCAGCGAGAGGCAGAGGTCGTTCGCGTTCGGCGTCCGCTCGCGCAGGATCTCCAGGATCTTGGTGTTGTCCACGTGCCCGCGGCCGAGCGGTGCGGCGTACATCACCGAGACGAACTCCCGGCCCGGCGTCCACGGATGCACCTTGAGGTCCTTCAGGTGCACCAGCGCGGTGTACTTGGCGCCGTCGTAGGCGGCGTCGATCGGGTCCTCGCAGACCGTCAAGGTGTTGCCGGTGTCGAACAGCAGGCGCAGGCTGGGCGAGTCGATCGCGTCCAGCACCCGGACGATCTCCTTGACCCGGTAGTCGAGGTGGTTCTCGAAGGCAAGCACCAGCTTGGCGGACTCGGCCGCCTGCACGATCGGGCGAATGTGCTCGGTGATGCGCGCGAGTTGCTCGTCGAGCGGCGGCTCGGTCGTGAAGCGCGTGTGGATCATCGGCGTCGTGCAGAATTTGCTGACCCGCACGTCGCCAAACGTCCGATATCGCTCGATGTTCTGGATCGCCGTCTCGACGGTCGCCTTCGTCTTGTCGCCACCGGCGATGAGGTCGGCGCTGACCGACGGCATCAGTTCGATCTTCTTGCTGGTCAGCATCGCCTTGACGCGATCGACCCGCGCCTGGTCGTCCCAGAAGCGAATCGGGCTGTGGCAGACCGGCAAGCCGAGCTGCTCGCAGCGGTTGATCAGCCACTCGACCATCTCATTCGCGTCGATATTTACCGGCGTCCGCGTGTAGTATGGCGAAGGATTCCCCTTGGCCATCCACGAAAGGTCGGTCCGATCGCCGAACATCGTTCCGGCGCCGGCGAAGAGGTACTGGTAGGCGCTGCTCGTCAGGCCCAGTCGCATTGGTGAAATCCTCCAGGGTGCCTGTAGACATCGGGGCGCCGCGAAGAATCGTCGCCCCGAGTCGCGCAATTGCTAGCGCAGGTATGGGCCGATCTCGGCGCGCGCCCATGCCACCGACGTATCGACGTAGGCCGGGATGTCCGTCCCCGGATCGAGGTAGAACGGCTCGATCAAGAGCGGGATGTCGAGTCCGCCGGGCGTCCGCTCGGCAATGAGACTGATGATCGCGCGGTTGTCGGTGTGGCCGGCGCCGAGCGGTACCCCGACCGCCCGCGCTCCGCGCGCCTCGCCGGTCGCGAACGGCGTGACCGCCACGTCCTTGAGGTGGCTGCTGACGATGTACGGCAGCAGCGCCCGCGCGCATTCGACCGGATCCTCGAAGACCGAGTACGCGTTGCCGGTGTCGATCTGGACGCCCAGATTCGGCCGATCGGCCTTGGCGATGATCCGGGCGATCTCGTGCCCGCGCCAGTCGCAGTGGTTCTCGAGGGCAATCGTCACCCCGGCCGAGGCGACGTTGTCGGCCAGCCGACGCAGGTTTCCGGCCAGGATCTCCTGTCGCTCGGGCAGCGGCAACCCGGCCGTCCAGCGGTGCGTCGTCAGCATCGGGCCGGATGGCGTGCCGACAATGCGCGTGCCGAGGTGCTTGCGCGCCGTCAGGATGATGCCGGTGATCCGCTCGATCTCCCGATCGGCCTCGGAGCCAGTCAGGTAGAAGTTCGCGCCGGTGCCAAACCCAACGAGATCGACACCGCGCCGCGCGGCGACATTCGCCGCCTTCTCGAGGTAGGCCGGATCGAGATTGAGCGTCCGCAGCGACACGTTGAAGCAATCGAGGCCCAGTTCGGCCGATCGTTCGATGCGTCCAATGATCGGATCGACATCATCCGGGACCGGGATCAGGCCGGGTACCGCGCCCAGTTTCATGATCTATCTCCTGTGGCTTTCACGGATGGCGGACCGGCGGCGGACGCGATGGCCGCCGCCGATCTCGCTGTTGTTACGTCAAGTACGGCGCGAGCGCCTTGCGCGCCCAATCGATACTCGTCTGCAGGAACGCGATGCCGTCGACCCCTTCCGGCATGTAGAACGGCTCGACCATCAACGCGATCGACTGCGAATCGGGCGAGTGCGCGCTCAGGATCCGGCAGATCTCGGCGTTATCGACGTGGCCCTCGCCGAGCGGAACGCTCACGCCGCGCGTGCCCTTGGCGTCGCCAGTCGCGAACGGCGTGACGTGGATGTCCTTGAGGTGGACGCTGACGACCCACGGCGCCATCGCCCGCGCGCAGTCGATCGGCTCCTCGAACACCGAGAAGGCGTTGCCGGTGTCGAGCTGCATCATGAGATTCTGGCGATTCGCGCCGCGCACGATGTCGACGACCTCGTGGCCGCGCCAGTCACAGTGGTTCTCCAGGCCGAGCGTCACGCCGGCGCCGGCGACCGCGTCGGCCAGCGCGCCCAGGTTGATTGAGAGCGTCGCCTTGCGTTCGTCCAGCGGCGGACCGGGGGCGAAGCGATGGTGCGTCAGCATCGGCCCTGGCGCCAGGCTGCTGAACGTCGTGCCGAGGTGCTTGCGGGCGAAGATGATCTGCTCCGCAACACGCGCCACCTCGGCCTTCGCCTCGTCGCCGTGGAGGTAGAAGTTGCCGCCAGTGCCGAGTCGCAGCTCGATTCCCTTGCTCGCCGCCAGGTCGGCGACTTCTTTCAGATAGTCCGGCTTCTGCCACTCGGGACGAACGAATACGCCGAGCACGTTCAGGCCCATTGAGGCGGCCTTCTCGACCCGCCACTTCAGCGGGTCGGCGCCCTCCGGCGGCGGTAGAAGCGTAATGACTGATCCCAGCTTCATTGACTTCCTCCTTTGCTTGTTCTTGCTTCCCTGACAACGCGATCAGATCCCGGGCAAATGCCCATCGAGCGGGAACGAGACTTCCTGGCCGGTCGCGATCGACTCGGCCGCCGCTTCGAGAATCTCCTGGGCATCGCGGCTGACGCGCGCGCTGACGAGCCCCTCGATCGGCTTGCCCTCGCGAATGCGCGAGATGAAGTATTCGGGCGCGTTCCGTTCGCCTTCCAGCAATGGCGGAGCCTCGACGATGGTCGGCTCCTTCTCGCCGCGTTTGATCATCGTGACGCCGGCGGCGTCGCGCGCGCCGTGCGCGACCAGCGTTCCCTCGACGCCGTAGACGACCGGTCCGGCGGTCGGCAGTCCACCGACCCACGACCAGCTCGTCTCGGCGACCGCGATCGCGTTCGGGTAGCGCAGCAGAATGACCGCGTTGTCGAGATCGGAGTCGGCTTCCTTGGTCAGTCGTCCGCCCATCGCCATCACGCGGCTCGGTCGGCCGAGGAACCAGCGGCAGACCGTCGCGCTGTAGCCGCCCTGGTCGACCAGCGCGCCGACACCATTCCGATCGGCGTCGTACAACCAGTCGCAGAAGATCGGCGAGCAGCCGATCTCGCGGGGACCGGCGTGACCGCCCGAGTACCGCAGCTTGAACACGTCGCCGATCGCGCCATCGCTGGTCAGCCGGTAGGCGTGGCGTAACTTCGCGTTCCAGTTGTGCGGCCAGTTCACCATCACGTGCGTGCCGTGGCGCGCGCCAGCCGCGGACAGTTCGTCCGCGCCGGCCAGATCGGCCGCCATCGGCTTCTCGATCATCGCGTGGAGGCCGAGCGTGCAAGCGCGGGCCGCCCACGCCGCCGACTCGCGGTTGTCGCCGAAAACGAACACGGCCTGGAGATCATGCTTCTTGTCGAGGATCGCGTCGTAGTCGTCGAAGGTCGGCTTCCCGTAGCGGGCCGCGAACCGCTCGCGCAGCGCGGCGTCCGGTTCCGCCGCGGCAACGATCTCGGCGCCATCAATCTTGCCGAGGTTTTCGAGATTGCTCCAGATGTGATCGTGCGTCAGCCCGATGACGCCGACGCGGATACGCGCGGCCATTCGCACACTCCCGCGGGAGCGGCGTCAGGAGCCGCCCCCGTTCTGCCTCGATGCCACGCCATCGTATCGTTTCCGACGGCGCGCCGGAGCCGGCGCTACTTGATCGTGTGACCGCCATCGACGACCAGGGCCGTGCCGGTCGTGAAGTGCGCCTCGTCCGAGGCCAGGTACAGCACCGCGTAGGCGACATCGTTTGGCTGGCCGAGCTCCGGAATCAGGTAGTCGAGCCGCATCTGGTCCATGAACGCGCGATCGTTCTGCAGCGCCACGTTCATCCCCGAGAACGTGAACCCCGGACAGACCGCATTGACGCGAATCTTGTGCGGCGCCAGTTCGACCGCCAGCGTCCGTGTGACGCCGACGACCGCGGATTTCGACGCGGTGTAGGCAGTGAGATTCTGGAGGCCGATGTAGGCGAGATCGGAACCGGTGTTCACGATCGCGCCGCCGCCCTGCGCGATCATCTGGCGCGCGGCGTACTTCACCGTGAACAACATTCCCTTGCAGTTGATCGCGAACGTCTCGTCGATCGCCTCGGCGGTCAACTCCGTGATCGGTCCGTCCTTCGGGTGAAGGATGCCGGCGTGGTTGTGGAGAATGTCGAGCCGCCCGTAGGTTTGCACCGCGACGCGGACCATGTTCTCGCAGTCGGCCTCGCGCGAGATGTCCGATTGCACGAACGTCGCCGTGCCGCCGGCGGAGCGAATCTCCTCGATCGTCACCGTGCCACCGACGGCGTTCCGATCCGCGCCGACCACGCGCGCGCCCTCGCGGGCAAAGAGCAACGCGGTTGCCTTGCCGATCCCCGAGGCCACCCCGGTGATGAGCGCGACCTTGCCTTCGACTCGCCCCATGCGTCGCTCCTCTCCGGATCGCCGACCGGCCAGATCTGCCTGATCGGCGCGCGCGATCCTTGCCTCCCTCGGGAAGCGGCGTTGCCGCCGTCCCCGAGCCCGAATCAGTCCTCGACGATCGCGACCGCGCGGACCGGCGCTGCGGTCGTCCCATTCCACTTGATCGGGAAACAGGAGATCTTGAAGCCGTGCGAGCGGCCAATCTTGTCGAGGTTGGTCAGGTTTTCGAGATGCCAGTAATCGTGATCGACCATGACGCGATGGGCTTCCCAGAACTGCTTCCGCTCGAACATCGCCCAGACCGGCGGATCGAACGTGATCGCGTCGATGCCCATCACCTGGACGCCCTGCTCGATCAGCCAGATCGTCGCCTCGGCGGTCATGCCGCACTGGTCAGTCAGATACTTCTCGCTGTCCTGGTAGGCGCCCGCGCCAGTGTGGAGAAGGACGATGTCGCGCGGCTTGAGCGTATACTTGATCTTGGCGAGTTGTTCCTGGAGCTCTACCGAGGTGATCCCGGCGCCATTCTCCTTCCAGGTGAAGTCGAGGACGACGCCGTCGCCGTAGCAGAGATCGATCGGGATTCCCTCCGGCCCCGGCGCGCCCTTGCGGATGTGCTTCAACGAGTCGATGTGCGTGCCAAGGTGGTCGCTGAGAACGGCGATGTAGCTGGCCGTGAGTTCGGTTGCCCCGAACTTCGCGGCACCGATTCGCTCGGCGAACTCTTCCCAGGACTCGTACATCACCATCGCCGGCCGCACGATCCGCGGAAAGGCGATCATCTCCTGGTGCACAAGCATGCTGAGATCGACCAGACGCGTACCCATCCTGAACGCTCCTGTGGTGATTGGCTTCGGCGACAGGATAGGGGATCAGAGCGATGCTCGTGCCACCTTTGGCGCTTGCTACTGTGATACTGCCTCGGGTACGACCTCGAATCCCTGTTCGGCAAAGTGCGAATCGAGCGTGAAGACTCGCCGTATTTGGGCTCCACGCATTGCCAGAAAGCTGGCGCAGCCGACCAGACTGACCTGCCGCCGATTCATCGCCAGTAAGAGTTCGACCGCCCGCTGGTGAAGTGAATTGCCGACCCACGCAACCGTGACGATCGGGAGTATCACCTCGTGAAGGACGCGGACACTGTCGAGTCCGAGACGTCGCTGAAGAACCGCTGTCGTCTCGGTGACAACGTAGTTCGTGATGATTAGCGGTTCGCGTTCGACCTGCATGCGGCGAAGCGCCGCGTCCACCTTATGGTGTCGCGGATCGGTCCGGTCGAGAAACGCGAGGAACGCGGCGCTGTCGACGAAGGTGGTTACTCGGACGAGGTGGCGCGACCAAGAATCTCATCGTGCCCGGTGGCGAGATCGCCGATCTCGGATCGGAACATCCCGCTCGCCGCGAGTGCGCGCTCCCAGTGCGAAGTCATCTCTGGCAGCGTCGCGCGCCGTTTCGCGCGATCGATCAAGTCGCGCATCGCTGTTGCCGAGCGATCTTCCAGAGTCCCGACCGGACCGGGCGAGGCAATCCGCGGCGACTCAGGCAACTGCACTCGCTTGCGACCCACCGATTACCTCCCGAGCGCGCCAGATCATGGTAGCGCCTGACTCGCGGACCGAGCCTGACCTCTGGTCGGCGAATACGCCGATCCGGTCGGACGCCGGTTTGTCTCCGCGCCACAACGCCGGCGAGTAGCATACGGCCTCGAATCAGGAGGGGCCATGACACACCGATTGTTCGCGCTCGATGGTCAGGTCGTTCTCGTTGCCGGTGGTACCGGCGGCATCGGCCAGACGCTGTCGGAGGCGCTCGTCGAGTATGGGGCGAAGGTCGCCGTCTCCGGCCGGACGCAGGCCAAGGCCGATGAATTCGCGAAGAGGCTCGGGCACGGCGCGGTCGGGTTCGTCGCCGCGGCGGACGACACGGCATCCATTCGGGCGCTCGTCGAGAAGACGGCTGTCGCGTTCGGCCGGGTCGATCTCGTCCTCGACTGCATCGGTGGCAATGCCCGCCACGAGGCCGAGGACTTCCCAGAGAACGACTGGCGGCGGATTCTCGATCTTAACCTGACCTCGGCCTTCGTGCTGTCGCAGGCGGCGGCCAAGCAGATGATGAAGCAGCCGCGCATCGCCGGACGGCCGATCGCGGGCAAGATCCTGCACATTTCGTCGGTGCGCAGCGCTTTGGGTATCCGCGCCGGCTACGCCGCTTACGTCACGGCCAAGGGCGGCCTGAATCTGATGGTCAAACAACTGGCGACCGAATGGGCCGAGCACGGGATTCTCGTGAACGCGATCGCGCCGACGTTCATTCGCACCGAGCAGGTCGCCGACATGCTCGCCGACAAGGCGTTCTACGACGGGCTCGTTCGGCGCATTCCGCTCGGCCGGATCGGTGAAACCGAGGATCTGATTGGCCCGACGCTGTTCTTTCTGTCACCGGCGTCGGACTTCGTGACCGGCCAGACGCTGTTCATCGACGGCGGCGTGACGGCCTGCCAATAAAGAAAGCTAAAGAAGAACGAGGGCTTCGCCCTCGCACTCCCCTGGCGACGACGAGGCCGCGCCGCCTGATACCGAGCCTGCGCTCGCGCTCCCCTGGCGACGACGAGGCCGCGCCGTCTGATACCGAGCCTGCCCTCGCGCTCCCCTGGCGACGACGAGGCCGCGCCGCCTGATACCGAGCCTGCCCTCGCTCTCACCTGGCGACGACGAGGCCGCGCCGCCTGATACTGAGCCTGCCCTCGCTCTCACCTGGCGACGACGAGGCCGCGCCGCGCAAACTACTTGACGGCGACTAACTCCACATCGAACACGAGCGTCGCGCCACCGGGAATCGGACCGACGCCCCGATCGCCGTAGCCGAGCGCGGCCGGAATCGTGAGGCGTCGCGTGCCGCCGACGCGCATCGTCGCGACGCCCTCGTCCCAGCCTTTGATCACCCGCCCGGCGCCGACCGGGAAGTCGAACGGCCGGCCGCGATCGTGCGACGAGTCGAACTTCGTGCCGTTCTCAAGCCAGCCCGTGTAGTGAACCGAGGCCGTCTTGTCGACCGCGATCTTGCCCGTGCCGACGACGACGTCCTGCCACTTGAGGCCAGATGCCTGCTCCTCGATTGGGGCGTCGATTGGTTCCATTGATCTCTCCTTGCGCTGCGTTTGGGATGCTCCATCCGCCGGGGGTGGACGCACTCCCGTCACCACCCGCCCGCCGACGGAAACCGGTTACTCTGGGTAGCCGTCCGGATTGCGCCGCCGCCACTCCCAGGCCGTCCGGACCATCGCGTCCAGATCGTGCTCCGGCGCCCAGCCGAGAACGCGGCGGATCTTGGCGATGTCCGCCTGCGTCACGACCGGATCGCCCGCACGTCGCGGGTGAATGACGACGCGAAAATCGACGCCGGTCAGGCGTTTCACCGCGTCGATCAGTTCGCGATTCGAGAAGCCGCGGCCGCTTCCGACGTTGAGTACATCGCTCGCCCCTCCGCCGGCGAGGTAATCCAGCGCCAGCACATGCGCGTGCGCCAGATCCTCGACGTGCACGTAATCGCGGATGCAGGTGCCGTCGACAGTCGGGTAGTCGTCGCCAAAGAGCGAGAACTCCGGTCGCTTCCCGAGGGCGACTTCCAGGGCGACCGGGAGGGCGCGTGTCGCCGGTCGGGCATCGTCGCCGAGCGAGGCATCGCTGGACGCGCCGGAGGCGTTGAAGTACCGCAGCGCAACCCAGTTCGGACCGCCGGCCGTCTCGTACCAGGGCAGCAGCCGTTCGCACATCAGCTTCGACTCGCCGTACGGGCTCTCGGGATTCTTCGGCGCGTCCTCGCCGATCGGCACCTCCTCCTGCGTGCCGTAGACGGCCGAGGACGAGGAGAGAACGACATGCTTGACTCCGGCCGCGGTCAAACCATTCATGAGCCCAATCGTGCCCTGGACGTTGTTGCGGAAGTACTTGCCGGGATCGATAACGGACTCTCCAGCGGCGCAGAACGCCGCGAAGTGAATCGCGCCCTCGATGCCACCTTCGCGGCAGACGCGCGCGATCGATTCTTCGTCGCCGATGTCCGCTTCGACGCAATCGGCGAGCAACGCCGCGCGGTGGCCGGTGATGAAACGATCGACGATCGTGATGTCGTGCCCGAGCCGCCGCAAC
This sequence comes from Chloroflexota bacterium, assembly GCA_004297775.1. Taxonomy (GTDB): domain Bacteria; phylum Chloroflexota; class UBA6077; order FW602-bin22; family FW602-bin22; genus FW602-bin22. The sequence continues at coordinate 67,355 of SCUE01000032.1, forward strand.
TCGCGGACAGTGTGCGACCCGATGTATCCGGCGCCGCCGGTAACGAGAACTCTCACGATATACCTCCGAACGAACGGCCCGCGAGGCCGGATGAGATCCTGGAACGCAATCGTCGATCGCGACGTTTCCAACGCGTCGCAATCAAGTGCGGATTCGTCTGGTTCGCCGGGATTGTCGACCGTCTACGCCAGGCCGCCGGCGCGCCAGAGTGCATCCATCGACGCCAGAGCGTCGCGCGCGGCCGCGTCCGGGTCCGTCGCGGCCAGATCGTTCAGACGCTGGCTGAACGGCTCGGGCGTGACCGGACCATCGTAACCGAGCGCGGCCACTTTTCTCATGAACGCGCCTAACGGAATGCGACCGGTTTCCGTCGGCAGCGCCCGTACGGTGTCGGTCAGTTCATCCTTCGGCGTTGTCCCCGGCGGCGCATCGTTGACGTGGACGACGGTGATATCGGCGGCCGTCAGTCGATCGATGTCGTCGACCGTACCGGTGTGCCAGAGGTGCCAGGCGTCGAGCAGCAGCCCGACGTTCGCGGCGCCAATCGCGTCGCGCACGCGGAGAAAGCCGTCCAGATCGCGCACGAATGGGTGTGTGAACTGCGCCTGGAACGTCTTCGGACCGATGTACTCGATCCCAAACGCGCAGCCGTAATCGCGCAGGATCGTCGCGATCGGTCGGAAGCGCGACACGTGCCACGCCAGATTGTCGTCGAAGGCGCGTTCATTCGATCCCGACGGCATGTAGGTCGAGACACGAGTGCAGCCAATCTCGGCGGCGGCGGCGGCGATCTTCGGCAGCGTGGCGACACCGGCGTCGAACGTTTCCTGGTCGCGATTCCACGCAAACGGCAGCCCCCAACTGCCGGCTTGGACGTTGGCGGATCGAAGGAGATCGCGCGTCGCGGACGCACCGATCGCGACAACCTCGCTCATATCGACCACCAGGCCGGGCCAGCCGGTGCGCCCTGCCAAAGCGATCTGATCGGCCAGACCGAGTCCGCGAATCCCGATCGCACCGGGGGAAAGGGTCTTCAACACGTTGTACTCTCCGTTATTGGTTGGCCTGCCAGGCCGCGATGACCCGCTGCGTCGCGATCGCGTCCGAACCGGGCGTCAGACTCGGTGCGTCCGCCCGGACCAGCGCGTGGAATGCCTGGATCTCCAGGCCATACTGATTCATCGCCGGGAACACCTCGCGATCTTCGCCGCGTTGGTCGGTGATCGTGAGCTTCGCCTCGCCACGCACCACGAACGCGATCGGGATATCGATCCGCCCGCGTTCGCCGACGATCTCGACCGCTTGCCCCATCGGACCGTCAAACGTGCAGGCAAGCTCGGCCATTGCGTCACCATGTCGGGTGACCGCTGCCGAATGGGTATCGACACCCGCGTCGCGGCGATCGAGCGCGAATCCACGCACATCGTCTGGCTCACCGAGGAACCAGCGCGCCACGTTCACGCAGTAGCAGCCGACATCCTGGATCGCGCCGCCGGCGAGGGTCGGATTCAAACGGATGTCCGTCGAGCGGTCCGCTCCCATCGAGTAGCCAAACATGGCACGCAGGAGCCGAATCGGCCCGATGCGGTCGGCCTCGATCGCGCGCCAGACCGCCTGCCAGCGGGGGTGGTAGCGGTACATGAACGCCTCGACGAGGTGAACGCCACGGGAGGCGCCGGCCGCGACGACCCGTTCGCATTCGGCCGGCGTTGGGGCGAGTGGCTTCTCGCAGAGGATGTGCTTGCCCGCCTGCGCCGCGCGGACGGTCCACTCCGCGTGCATAGAGTTCGGCAGCGAGATGTAAACGGCCTCGACATCCGGATCTGCCAAGACGTCGTCGTACGATCCGGATCGGTCGGCACCGAACTCATCGGCCGCCCGACGAGCAACATCTCGATCGCGGCTACCGACCGCGATCAGCCGGTCGGACGTATCGCGCAACCCCTCGACCCACTGTCGGGCGATGCGACCCGGGCCGAGGATTCCCCAGCGCAGCGGCGCGCTCACGATTCCAGATTCAGCCAGGCGGCCTCATCGAAGGTCAGTTGCACCCGCTCGGTATTCAGGTTGTCGGTCAACTCCTGGACGGTTGCCGGACCGGTCAGGAGGAACGTCGGGAATCGCTGGGTCAACACGAAGGCAAGTGCCACCTGCTGCGTCGTGACACCACGCTTCCTGGCGAATTCTTGCACGCGACGCAGCCGCTCCCAGTTCTCCTGCGTCGTGTACGGCCCGGTGATCTGGGGATCGCCTGGGCTATCCGGCGAGAACCGGCCGGAGAAGAACCCTCGCGCGCCGGACGACCAGGATATGAGCGGCATCTGGCGTTGCCGATACCACGCGTGCGCGGCGCGATCGCCCGCGATCGAGATGGCCTCGAACCAGAGCGGCTCGCTGGGCACGGCCAACGCGAGATTCACGCTGCTGACGACGAACGGGCGTAGGCCGTGCGACGCCGCGTAGGCATTCGCCGCGTCGAGGCGCGCCGTGCTCCAGTTTGATCCGCCGTAGGCATCGATTCGGCCCGCTTCGCTATGTGCGTGCAGGCATTCGACGATCGGGCCGACCGGTGAACTCACGTCGTCGCGGTGCAACATGTACAGCGCGACGCGATCCGTCTTCAGTTCGTCGAGACTCTCGAGCAGGTCGTGGGTGATCTGGTCGGGTGCGATCCGGTGGACGCCTTCCTCGTGGTGGTGGCCACCCTTGGTGAAGACGCGGACGCGATCGCGTAGTCTGCCCTCATCGAGCCAGCGCGCGATGAGGCCCTCGGTCCGACCCTGGCCGTAGCTTCGCGCCGTTTCGACCACGGTGCCGCCGGCCTCGACGTACGCGTTCGCAACCGCGACTGCCTCATCGTACGAGTCGCCGAGGAACGGGGTGCTTCCCAGAATGAGTCGGGGAACCTCGCCAGGAACGCCGGGAATTCGTCCGTACTGCATCGGCGCATTCTCGCGCCCCGCGCGCGGGATCGCAACGCTACACGTAACTCTCGACGCGCAGATCGCAATGTTTGGCAATACGGTCAAAGTCGGAATCGCGATGGACAAGTGTCGCGTCAGCGCGAATCGCCGCGGTCGCGATCATCAGATCGGTGCCTTGCACGGCGACACCCTGTCGGCGCAAATCGATCCCCAGGCGGATCGCATGAATCCACATCGCCTCATCGGTCGGCAACTGGATCAACCCGCCGAACATCGCGCTCAGGCGCGTGTACTCCCGATCGCCGCTTGTTCCCCGCAGAACCTCTAAGCGAATCAGGCCGGTGGTTGCAGCCAGTCCGGACCCTAGTGGTCGGCCACACCGATCTTGCGGGCTATGACCGCGCGACGAGGGCATCGACGGTGGCGGCGGCGAACGACGAAGCCTTCGATGCGCTCACGATGACAACCCGCAGATTCCCGGTGGCGGACCACTAGGATCGTGTCGCCTCGCTGACCAAGCGTGTCCTGACGATCCACCAACCTCAATATCGAAATCCATGCCGAACTATCGACCAGACACGCGCCAGGTCTCACGAAAAGTCGCCGTCTCGTCGCCAGTCGGCGAGTTGTTCGTCGGTCGTGTCGAGGAAGACTTCGCGCTCCCGAATCGCCTTGCGCAAATCCTCGCGGTGTCGATGCGCAATTGCCGCTTCCAGGCTCTCCTCAATTATCGCGCGCAGACTCGGCCCACCCAAGACTGCCTTCGCCTCGGCAACCAACTCATCGCGTAACTCGACGGTTGTGCGCATCTCCAACACACCTCTTCGGAATGCACCAGTCGTATGTATCGTACCAGCACTGCGCAAGCCTGGCGCGAACTGGTCTCGGAAACTAGACGATCATCCAGGTCAATCGCGATGCAGCAATTGACTCGACCTCCATCGACGTAGAAATCAGCACACAGCGCGCTCGACGACTGATTCGTCGGCGAGGGAATCAGCAATTTGGTGCAGATTCGGAGCCTTCTAGTCACATGCACGGAAATGGCGATTGGGCATATTATCACTGAGGATGATGGATGTGCGGGGCGATTCCGACGGGCTGAGCGCAGCCAATCCGCTTGCCGAGCAGATAGAGCGATCGGCATTCAGCCAGGATTCATTGGACATTCTTTGGCACTATTTAGAGCGTAACGGATTCGAAGCGCGTGACGCTGAGGATGTGGTTGGTCAGCGGGGTCGACGCATATGGGAAGTCCTTCAGTCCCATCGTGATGGCCGATCGACGGTCGTCGATGTGCGTAATCAATTGGGCCGAATTGCGGAGCAGTGGCGCCTCTTCGGTCTAGTCTGAAGCACGGATGCGGATTTCGTAAGCACACAAGCCAAGAACGGTGAATCGACACGTTTCCGATCGGGCGATGCGACGCTATCCCATGTCTAGTCCACGGTACCAACCCCACGAAGCGCCCCAAAGTGCGACCAGACCCTCGATTCCCCAAAGCAAGTAATGCATGCCGGCCGCTGCTTCGGGCCCATCTCCCCGGGAACCCACAGCTGAGACGGCTGACGACGAACTGATCGACCAACCGCGAATTGAGCGAATACTTAGCGGCTGCTCTGCGCGCCACTGGACATATGCGTCGAACGGCGCGACTTGGGCAGTTCCTGTCAGGACGTAGCCAGACCAAAACGTGAGCACAAATGCCACGAGTCCAAGCGAGCGCGCCACATTGCGGCACAGGTTGAAGTTTCCCAATCCGGACCGAAAGGGCGCCCATCCTACCGTCAGCCCGGCGGCGAACCCAGTCCCTGCCCCGACGACGAACGGCATCACAAGTACGGCGAAGCTGAATAGAAAGCCAATCGCGCCCAAGGCAACAGCCGCGAGTGCCCCGGCCGAGACCATCGCCACGAGCGACGGACTGCGCACCTCATCCCCGGTCGTTTCTGGAATGTGTGACTGAGCGGGCAATACTTGTTGATGGGTAGACCCCGTTCCCGCCGGTGGTGACACAGACGTTGGCACACGCTCACGTCGTCGCTGGGTGCATTCGGCACAAACCCGCCAAGGGAACGGCGCTGCGTCGAAGCACGGTCGGCACATTCCACGGCCGCAGTCCCCGCAGCGAGTGACGGCTGGATGGTCACTGTGGATGCCGCACGTACCTGCTGCATCTATGGCCATCGGCGCTTCACATCCGACTCAATCTCGAAAGTTCTGCCACTTCCAGCTCATTCTATCCTGCTAAGCGAACCACTCGATCCGACCCCCTCGTCATGCTTCGGTTCCAGCCAACTTGTCGCCGCATCGCTCGGCAATGGCGGATTCTCAGCGAAGCACTCCGTCGGGCGATAGAATGGTCTATGGAGCGAGGAGGAGACCGATGAGGTTCGTGCTTAACGAACGCAAGGCGGCCCAGGCCGCGGCCACGCTCCTGAAGGCACACTGTCGCCCGATGTCCAAGGCGGTCCTTGTCAAACTGCTCTATCTGGCGGATCGACGCTCACTGAAGGAAACCGGCCATCCGATCACCGGAGACTGCGCCGTGTCGATGCCGTACGGCCCAGTCCTCAGCACAATCTTGGACGCAATCAATGACAAGCCGGTCAACGTTTCGTTCCGCGCGGCGTGGTCAGACTTCGTGTCGCCCGCTACCGGGCGCAAGGTCGGCCTCAAGAAGACTGCGGCGGAGATCGACGAGTTGTCCCGGTTCGACCTTCGCGTCTTGGCCGAAGTCTATGCGGAATTCGGACGACGAAGTTTGAAGGCGCTCGTCGACTACACCCACGATCTACCGGAATGGCAGGACCCGGAAGGTTCGTCCAGACGCATCGATCCCGCGGTCATCCTTCGTTCCGAAGGCTGGGATGAGGAAGCGATCGACGCGGCATCAGCTGAAGAAGAAGCATCGATCTGGTTCGACCGCGCGCTGGCGCGGGCTTAGTGAATGTCGGCGACACATTCATCAATCTGAACGAACAGAGCCACTTTCACCTCTGGTTCGTGGTCACCCAGCCAGGCGCGGACGGCAACGTCGTGATCCTTAACCTGACCAGCCAGAAAGAGTTCAGCGACACCACCTGCCAGATGGTCGTTGGTGATCACCCGTTTGTCACACGGGCCAGCGTAATCTACTACCACGGTGCGAGACTGGTTCCAGCAAACAGCCTCGATGAGTGGCTGAGGCGGGGGGTTCTCGAAGCCAGGCCGGCGGCGCGCCCGGCGTTGGTGGCAAGGATTCGCGCGGGGGTGTTCGCTTCTGAGCGCGTGCATCCGACGATCATCGAAGCTGTCCGACGATGTCCCTGGACGCACTCGCCATGAATACGAGCTTCACTATCTTGGTCGATCCGGCCGAAGGCACAACGCGCCTTCGCTTGGCGTGATTTCCGTCGGCCGACCTCGACGGTACACTGACTCCCACGACAGTTCAACGACGAGGACGGGGTTCACCAGGGCTGGCCGACTGGCGCGGAAATCGGCGCTCATCACGGGCTCTCGGCGCGGGATTGGCCGCGTGATCGCTCTGGCGTTTACCGGCGAGGGCGCGAACGTTGCGGTCAACGGCGTAGGCGATAGCGCGACGCCGCGTAGGCATTCGCCGTGTCAAGGCGCGCCGTGCTCCAGTTTGATCCGCCGTAGGCATCGATTCGGCCCGCTTCGCTATGTGCGTGCAGGCATTCGATGATCGGCCCGACCGGCGAACTGACGCCGTCGCGGTGCAACATGTACAGCGCGACGCGATCCGTCTTCAGTTCGTCGAGGCTCTCGAGCAGGTCGTGGGTGATCTGGTCGGGCGCGATCCGGTGGATACCTTCCTCGACGTGGTGACCACCCTTGGTGAAGACGCGGGCGCGATCGCGTAGTCTGCCCTCATCGAGCCAGCGGGTCCGTACTGCATCGGCGCATTCTCGTGCCCCGCGCGCGGGATCGCAACGCCGGGCGGCTGCCGTACCGGACCAAGCTCGTCGGGTTGGCTCTTCAGAGCCGGCTTTCGACCAGCAGTTCCGTCTTCGCGGCGACACGGTCGAAATCGCTATCTCGGTGCATAAGAACAGCACCTGCCCGGATCGCCGAGGCGGCAACAACGAGATCGGTGGTTTGCACGATCAGTCCTCGTCGTCGCAGGTCAAAGCCTAAACGGATCGCTTCAGACCAAGTCCCATTGTCAATTGGCAGTTGAAGGAGACCGTCAAACAGATTGGATAATCGAGCGTACTCTCGATCACCCGTCGCACCACGCAGCACCTCAAGGCGGACGAGCGGATTCGTCGCCACGACACCTCGGTCCAACAGGTCGTCAAGTCTCCGTGAAAGCTCCACGTGGCGATTCGGCGCCCGGAACAAGGTGATCCAAACGGAGCTGTCGACGAGAACTACTGCCGGACTGGGAATCACTGGTAGTCGCGATCACGGCGTAGGGCGGCGAGCTCCTCATCCGACGTGTCAAGCAGTACTTCACCGTCGCGAATCGCGCGGCGCATCTCTTCCCGCAGGCGCCGTGCGATCGCGCTCCGAAGGCTTTCCTCGATCATCGCGCGAAGCGTCGGGCCACCCAGCACGGACTTCGCCTGAGAAACCAGTTCATCCGACAGTTCAATCGTCGTACGCATCCGAGCGTGCCTCGTCTCTATATATTCGGCGTATGGCAAGTGTACCGCGGCCGTACTGGAAGCGTCGCTCTGACCGCGAACTTGTGCATCGGTCGGTACACTGACCCCACGACAGTTCAACGACAAGGACGGGGTTCACCATGGCTGGCCGACTGGCGGGGAAATCGGCGCTCATCACGGGCTCTCGGCGCGGGATTGGCCGCGCGATCGCTCTGGCGTTCGCCGGCGAGGGCGCGAACGTCGCAGTAAACGGCGTCGGCGATAACGCGGTGGCCGAGAAGGTCGCGGCCGAGGCGCGGGCGCTTGGGGTCAAAGCGATCGTCGCGATGGGTGACGTGTCGAAAGGTGCCGATGTGACGCGGATGGTCGACGCGACCGCCGTGGCGTTCGGTGGCATCGACATCCTCGTCAACAACGCTGGTGTCGAGTCGATTGTCCCCTACCTCGAACTAACCGAGGCCGAGTGGGAGCGCGTCACCAACATCAACCTGAAGGGCGAGTGGCTCTGCGGCCAGGCGGCCGCGCGAAAGATGGTCGCCCAGAAACGCGGCGGCGTCATCATCAATGTCGGCTCGGTGCAGGCCGGGATGGCCCTGCCGGGTCGGACACACTACGCGCCGACCAAGCGTGGCCTCGAAGCGCTGACGGCGAACGCGGCCGCCGAGTTGGCCGAGCACGGCATCCGTGTCAACTGCATTCACCCCGGCTTGATCGAGACCGATATGACGGATTGGGTGATGAAGGATTCGCGAATCCTGCCGATCGTCCTGGACAAGATCGCGATGCGCCGCGCCGGGCAGCCGGACGAGATCGCGCGCGTGGCGGTGTTTCTGGCGTCGTCCGACGCCAGCTATGTGACCGGACAATCGCTTTACGTCGACGGAGGATTCAGAATCCTGTGAGAGCACTCCTTCTCGTCGGCGGCGCCGAGTTCCACAACCGCCCGATCCACTACGCCGAACTGGCCGGCATCTTCGCTGGCGAGGCCGGCGTCGATCTTCGTATTACGTCCGATCTCGACACGCTCGAAGTTCGCTCGCTGGCTCGGTACGACGCGATCATCAACTGGTCGACTGGCTTGCGCGCGAGGTCGCGTCAGATCGCGGCCCTCATCGACGCGGTCGAGCACGGGGTCGGCTTCCTCGGCCTGCACGCCGCGACCGCGACGTTCTTGAACAGCGGCCGCTACCTGACATTCCTGGGCGCCGCGTTCATCAAACATCCACCGATCTACACGTTTCGCGTCGATGTCGCCGAGGCTGGTCACCCAATCACGCGTGGAGTCGAATCGTTCGCGGTCGAAGACGAGCGGTACGAGATCGGCGGGTCCGATGGCGAACTGAGGTCGATGGCGAGGCTGATCGATGGCGGCGCCTCGGAGCGCGACGGCCGGGCCATCTGCGTATCGCCGTTCAGCGCCGACGCGGACGTCCTGGCGCGCGCGGAGGATTTCCCGATCCTGTACGCGCGGACGGCCCGGCACGGCCGACTTCACTACAACGCGCTCGGCCACGACGAGCGTTCGCTGCGCAATCCTTCGGTTCGCCAGCTTTGCCGGCAGGGGCTCGCCTGGGTCGCCGGCTCGTAACCGGCGACCGCGACCTTCATCGCGCTACACCGGCCAGGTCAGGGCGCGATACGGTGCGTCCCAGAACATCCACTCGTAGCGCGCGCTGATCAGGTAGTTCCGCTCAGCCCGGGCGAGTTCGTCCGGCGAGGCGCGTGACGCGAGTTCGTCGAAGATCTCCTCCAATTCGCGCGTCCGCTCGGCGAGCGGGCCCGGGCCGTAGAACTCGATCCACTCGGCGTACATCGGATCGCGCGGTCGCGGGCCGCGATAGAGCACGTCACCGACGTGGATATACACACACGGGCACGGCAGCAGCGCGCCGAGCGCCTCGACGATCGTGCCGCTGGCCGCGGCGTAGAGCATGTGTCGCGTGTAGGCATAGTTCGCCGAGTTCATCTCCCAGGATGGGCGCGCAAAATCGACCCCGAGTTCGGCCGCGTGCTTGTGGTGGAAGTGGTGCTCCATCGAGACCAGAAACTCGGTCCGCTTGAGAAGAGTCTTCATCATCACCGCGTCGTGGGACTTCGTCGCGATGAGAGCGGTCGTCCGGAGGAACTCTTCGAGATAGAGCCAGTCCTGCTTGACGTACTCCCGAAAGACCGCCCTGGGTAACGAGCCGTCGACCAGTTCGCGCAGGAATGGGTGCTCCAGGATCGCCGCGAGGATCGGCTCGGACGCGTTCTTCAGGCGCGCCGACGGGCGAAGCGCAAGGTCGATCATCTGATGCGTCGCTTCAGTTCTTCGGCAGGAAATCGAACGGCGAGGTCGGTCATCTGCTTCCTCCCTTAGCTCTTCGGCAGGTAGTCGTTCGTGAATGCGCGCGCGATGTCGATCGGCTTGGCGATCAACTTGTTCTGCAACATCCACTCGGCGTGCTTCTGCCACCGCTCGGCGGTCTGAACGCCCCAGCGCGGCGCGTCGGCTTTGTACTGCGTGCTGAGAATTGCCTGGCTTCGCTTGACCAGTTCGCGATCGAGATCCGGCGCCGCCTTCATCAAGATCTCGGCCGCCTCGACTGGATTCGCGGCCGCGTACTCGTAGCCCTTGGCCACCGCGGACAGAAACCGGCGCGCGACCTCGGGCTTGGCCGCCAGCGTCTTCTCGCTCGAGATGAAGACGATCGTGTACAGATCGGGGACGCACCAATCGCGCTGTGGCAGGAAGTCAAGCTTGTTCCCCTTCAGTTCCAGGTCTACTCCTTCCCAGGCCGGCAACATGCTGATCACGTCGACCTGATCGGCCAGCAGCGACGGACTCAGGCGCTGTCCGACGTTCACCATCTCGACCTTGGTGAAATCCCCGTTGTCGCACGCCATCACGGTTCGCAATGTCGGTTCGATCTGCGCCAGCCCGGAGGTGCCGAATTTCCTGCCCTCGAAATCCTTCGGCCGCTTGACCGACTTGGCGGACTTCGCCGTGTAGGCGGCCGTGTTGTGCTGAAGCAGCGCCGCGATCGACACGACCGGAACATCCTGTGCCCGGGCGATCTCGACGGCCGGCTGGTAGCTGATGCCGAACTCGGCATTGTTCGCCCCGACGAGCTTCATCGAAGCCGACGGATCCGATGGCTGCTGGATTTCGATTTCGATGCCCTCGTCCGCGAACCAACCCTTCGCCCCGGCAACGTACAGCCCGGTGTGATTGGTGTTCGGGAACCAATCGAGAACCAGCGTCACCTTCTCGGTCGCGACTGGCTTCGCTGGCGCGGCGGTTGGCGTCGGCACGCCGGCCGGCTTCGGGGGAACGGTCGGCGCTGGCGCCGAGGTCGATGTCGGCGCCGCGGTGGGCGTGGCCGACGGCGCACATGAGACAAGCATGGCCAGTGAGACGATGAACGCAATGGCACGGATAGCTACCACGAAGACTCCTCCCAGATGCAGTCGCGAGATACCCGGGAGGAAGACGGCAAGAGCGACGCGTCGGGCGCCGTGGCCATGAGCGCCACCGAGCCGACACGATCGCGGACCAAAGAAAACCAATGCCAAAGCCGCGCGTACTACGCGCAGCGCACCGCGACGGCCTCACGACCGCCACATACGCATCGGAATCCCGCTTCCCTTCGCTCGTACTAACGAGATCAGGTTCTAAGAGTTGGTGGTCTTGATACCGCCTCTCAGCTACTCGCTCCCCCGCGGGCACAGCACTATGCAGTTGTCGGCCTCGATTGTAGACTGCGTGCGCTCCGGCGGACCGAGACCGCCGCCCGACTCGAGGAGATTGTCATGGCGCGTAGGCTCACCCCGGAACGTTTCATCTATGACCTTCCATCCGCGTCCGATCCGGCTGTCGCGCCGGACGGCTCGCGCGTGCTCTACACCGTCGGCCAGGCCAACCGGGCCGAGGACCGCAACGAGAGTCAGATCTGGTGCTCGGCGATCGATGGCACGAACGCCCGCCGCGTGACCTGGACCGGCGTCCGCAATCGTGGCGCGCGCTGGTCGCCAGACGGCGCGTCATTCGCCTTCGTTTCGGATCGCGCACCGCGCTCCGGCATTTTCCTCGCGGTGACCGGCGACATCGCCGAGCCGCGCGAACTGATACGCCACGATCACGAGATCTCCGACCTCGCCTGGTCAGCCGACGGCAAACGGATCGCCTACACGGTCTCGGTCGACCCCAACGCCAACACGAACGCCGACTCCCGAGTGCCGCGACCACGGATCACCGGACGGATCGATTACAAGCGCGACACTCGTGGCTATCTCGGCGACGTACGACGGCAGATCTTCGTCCTCGACGTCGCGACCGGCGAGCGCCGACGACTGAGCGTCGGCGCGATCGACCGGTCACGGCCGACCTGGTCGCCCGACGGCCGCTGGATCGCCGCGCTTATTTCGACCGCCGGCGTCATCACGAGTCAACTGGAGCTCTCGGCCATCGAGGGCGACGAGCGTCGGATCGTCGGCGATCCGTACGGGACCGTCGGCACCTGGGCCTGGAGCCTCGATGGCACCTCGATCCTCTTCACGGCTGATCCCGATAGATCCGGCCAACCCGAGCACTATGTTTACAGCCTCGCCGACGGCTCGACGCGACAGATCACACGCGATTCGATGATCGTCCCGAACTCGGGTTTTCCGGAGATGATTCCAGCCGCGCAGCCAATCTGGCTGGACACGGGGACGGTGCTCTTCAGCGGATCGCGCGCCGGGGCGAGTGGCATCTACCGCCTCGACATCGCGACCGGCGCGACGATGGAGGAGTCGCGCGATCTCTCGATGCGCAATGGATTCAGTACCGACACGGCCCTTCGCTACATCGCCCAGAGTTTCGCCGGTCCGACCGAGACCGGAGAAATCGTGGTCACCGACCGCGTCGCGCGCACCGATCGCGTCATCACCTCTCTGAGCGCCGACGTGTTAGCGGTGCATTCCCTGCCGACCTGGGAGCGATTCGAGATCACCCGCGCTGGGTTCACGATCGATTCGTGGCTCCTGAAGCCGCCCGGATTCGATCCCGCACGGCGCTATCCGGCGGTGATCGACATCCACGGTGGCCCTCAGGCGTTCTACGGGTATGGATTCACGCCGATGCAGATGTCGCTCGCCGCGGCCGGATTCCTGGTGCTCGTATCCAATCCGCGCGGATCGAGCTCGTACGGTCGCGCGTTCGTCAACGCGGTCCGCCGCGATTGGGGCGGCGAGGACTACGCCGACCTGATGGCGGTCGTCGATGCGGTTGCGGCGCGACCGTACTGCGACGAGAAGCGCTTCGGCGTCTTCGGCTACAGCTACGGCGGCTACATGACGTCGTGGATCATCGGCCACACCGACCGATTCGCCGCCGCGGTCTGCGGCGCGCCCTGCTTCAACCTGGTGTCGATGTACGGATCGAGTGACATTGGCCATAGCTTCGGCGCGCACCATTGGGGTGGCGCGCCGCACGAGAACTGGGATTGGTACGTCGAGCACTCGCCCTCGACGTACGCGCACCACGCCCGGACGCCGACGCTGCTTGCCCACGGTGAGGCCGACGATCGTTGCCCGATCGGGCAGAGTGAGGAGATGTATACCGCGCTCAAGGTGGCCGGCTGCCCGGTCGAGTACGCGCGCTATCCCGGCGGTTCACATCTGTTCCAGCGGCTAGGCCCGCCGTCGCACCGGTTCGACTACCTGGAGCGTGTGGTCAACTGGTTCCGCCGATACTTGCAGTCGGACGCCACGGCGTAGAGGGTTGGGCTGTCTCCGCGACCTGGGCTCAACGCCGGCGGTCGCGGAGACAGAGAGCGGCGATTAGTACGAAGCGGCGACCTTGACGAGTTCGCGAACTGGGCGTAGCTCCTTGTCGAGTTCGTCGGCGACTTCCTTCATCACGGCCTCGACCGGCTCGTTGCTGACCGCGACGCGCGAGAGACCCTTGTTGATGATCGAGTCGCCCTTCGCGATCGCGATGCGCGCGTACTCCTGGAACCGTGACTTCGGCAACTGGGACACCGCGACTTGGAAGTTCGGATCGTCCGCGAACAGCTTGACGACGTCCGGGTGCTTCTCGGCCGACTTGCGCAACGGCATATAACCGGTTTCCTTGAGCCAGTAGACGGTCGACTCGGTGTCGGTCGAGAACTTCAGCCACTCGAACGCGGCCGGCTTCTTATCCCCAGCAACCATCGCCGGAATCGCCATACCAGAGCCACCGGTCGTGCAACCGAAGCCGGCCGGGCCTTCCGGCAAGAATCCGACACCGACCTTGAACTTGGCGCTCTTGCCCATTGACACGAGTTGCGACGTCGAGTTGATCAGGCTGGCCGATTTCCCACCCAAGAAGGGCGCCCGCTCGCCGTTTGGACCGGGATCGACGCGCGCGGCCTTGCTCTTGTGAATCATGTCTGAGATCGCCTGAATGGCCGCGATCGCCGGCGGATCGGCGATCGTGACTTTGATGCCGTCCTCGTCGTTCGAGTAGCGCCCGCCCCACTGCCAGAGCTTCGTCTGGAGCACCCAGGGCGACGAATCGGCAATGTGCTCCTGATGGGCGAACTGCGTTGTGTCCGATCCGCTCTTCTTCGTGAGCTTCGGCGCCCATTCGAGCAATTCGGTCCACGTCTTCGGGGGACGATCCGGCAAACCGGCCTCGGCCCAAGCCTCGCGGTTGTAGTAGAAGATCGGCGTCGAGCGCGACGTGGAGAGCCACCAGAGCTTTCCGAACTTGACGCCTTCCTTGTAGAGGGCGTCCTGCCAGTCGGACACGTCCATCTTCGTGTCCGCGACGTACTTGTCGAGCGGCTCGAGCTGCTTGTTCAACCAGAACGGAAGCCAGCCGGCCTCGTGGATCAGAAAGATATCGGGGACCTGCTTGGCGGCCATCGCCGCCTGCATCTTGGTCATGATGTCCGTGTAGCTGCCCTGGTACTGGGCATCGACCTGGTACTTCGACTGCGACGTGTTGAATCGCCTGGCGAGCTCGGCCTGTGCCTTCTCGGTATTGCCGGAGTGGGCGCTCCAGAACACAACCTTCATCAGACCCGATCCGCTCGACGGTGCGGCCGCGGCCGGTTTCTCAGCCGGCTTCTCGGCTGGCTTCGGCGCCTCGGCCGGCTTGGCGGCCTCAGCCGCGGGCTTCGCCGGGGCGATCGTCGCGGTTGGGGCGGGAGCAGGCTTCGGCGGTTCGGCTGGCTTCGGAGGCACGGCTGTCGCGGTCGGCGCCGGTCCGGCACAGGCAACGAGAATCGCGCCAGCAATCGATCCAGCACTCAAAGCGAGGACTTGTCGTCGAGACAGGTGCACGTTCGTTCTCCTCATTCGTGACACGCTTTCAGACGCGTAACGTACCCGAGCCAGAGTCTCGCCGCAACCAATGAGTGTGCCGAGATCTGACACCAGTGCCTAACCTTTGACCGCCCCAGCCGTCAGGCCTTCGATGAACTGGCGCTGCACCCAGAGAAACGCGATCAGGATCGGCGCGATCACCATCATCGTGGCGGCCATCACGACGCCCCATTCGTAATTCCCTTCCGCCTCGCGGAGGAATGCCAGGCCGACCGGCAGGGTCCGCATCTCCATCGTATTCGTCACGATAAGCGGCCAGAGATACGCGTTCCAGTTTCCAATCATCCGGAAGAGCGCGTACGTCACGATCATCTGCTGAGCCATCGGCGCGGCGACGTGCCAGAGCGCGCGGACGTGCCCGCAACCATCGATCTTCGCGGCGTCCATCACCTCGCGCGACAGCGTCAGGAAATACTGGCGCATCAGAAACGTCCCGAACGCGGAATACGCGCCCGGAACGATGATGCCGGCATACGTGTCGATCCAGTTGAGCGCTGAGATGGTCAGGTAGTTCGGCAGAATGCCAACTTCGGGCGGAACCATCATCGTCGCCAGGACGACAACGAATAGCGCGTCCCGACGCGGAAATCGGATGAAGCTGAACGCGTAGGCGCAGATCGTCGCGTTCAGAATGCCGAACGCCATTCCCACGATCGTCGTGATGGCGCTGTTGACGTAGAAGCGCCCGAACGGAACTCTCGACCAGGCGGCGGAGTAATTTTCCGGTCGGAAGGTCTCCGGAATCCAGGTCGGCGGAAAACTGAGAATCTCCTTGTTGTCCTTGAAGGACGCCAGCGCCATCCAGAGAAACGGCAACAGGATCGCGACGCACGCAAGAAACAGGATCGCGTGTAAAGCGGCGCGACCGAGAATCCGACCGGCGCGGATCGAGCCAGCACGCGCTGGCGGCAACGCGACACTACGCATAGTGAACCCAGCGCCGACCGATGTACTGCTGAAGGACGGTCAACACGAGAACGAGGCTGAAAAACACCAACGCGATACTTGCGGCCAATCCGGCCTTGAAGAACTTGAACGCCGTTTCGTACAGGTAGTAACTGAGGACGTTCGTCGCGTCGATCGGGCCGCCAGCCGTCATGACCGCGATCAAGTCGAACGCCTGGAACGAGTAGATGACCGACGTCACGATCACGAAAAACGTGATCGGCGATAGCAGCGGAAGCGTGACGTGTCGAAATCGGCTGATGGCGCCGGCGCCATCGACCTTGGCCGCCTCGTACAGCTCGCGCGGAATCGCCTGCAGCCCCGCCAGGAATATCACCGTCACGTAGCCAATGCGTTGCCAGATCGCGACGATCGTCAGCGACGTCATCGCCCAGGCGGGATCGCCCAACCACTTCGGCGACGCAACGCCGACGTAGGACAAGAGAGCGCGTACCAGGCCGTACTCGGCATCGAAAATGAATTGCCACACGATCGCGACGGCGGCCGCGGTCGTGATCGTCGGCGAGAACACCGCCGCGCGATAGACCGATCGACCGCGCAGACGCTCGTTGAGCGCCAACGCGAGAACGAGCGCGATCGCGACCGTACCGGTCACCGACCCGCCGATGAACCGCGCGGTATTGCCGAGAACCTTCCAGAACAGCTTGTCGTTGATGAGATCGCGATAGTTCTCGAATCCGATGAACACGCGAATCGGCGCGCTCATGTTCCAGTCGAACAGGCTGAGGTAGGCGGCGAAGACCAGAGGCCAGAAAACGAAAACGCCGAACAGGAGGAAGTTCGGCGCGATGAAGGCGAGAAACGTGAGTCGCTCGCGCAATTCGAGGCGCGAGCGCGTCCCTATCACGACGCGAATCCTTCGATCCGTGACAGGCGCATTCTCAAATCTCCCGTCGATGAGATCGCTCGACGCGGCGGCATCGTATTGGCCCTGGTATCGCGTGTCAACGCGTTGTACCTTGACGACGGCGAGCGGCGGCAGGTATAAATGTATTCCGAGCGGGATACTCATAATAAGGGAGGCGTCATGACTGTCACGGTCGAGTTGCTCGAAGCGAATCGCCGATACGCGTCCAGCTTCACGAAGGGAAATCTGCCACTTCCTCCCGGCCGAAAAGTTGCCGTCCTGATCTGCATGGATGCCCGCATCGACCCGGCCAGGGCGCTCGGGCTCGAGGAAGGCGACGCACACGTCATTCGCAACGCTGGCGGTCGCGCCAGTGACGACGCGATTCGGTCGCTCGTCATCTCGTACAAGCTGCTCGGCACGCGCGAATGGCTGGTGATTCACCACACGAATTGCGGAATGGAACTCTTCACGAACGACGTCATTCGCGGTCTTCTCGAGAAGAGCCTCACAACCGCGTCGATCGGCGCCGACGGCTGGTATGACACCGGCGCCGGACCTGGTTCCAGCGAGGGGACGTTCATCAATTTCCTGACGATCGACAATCTCGATCAGAGCGTCGTCGACGATGTCCGGCGCATCCGATCCCATCCACTCGTCCCAAGCGACATCCCAATTCGCGGATTCGTCTACGACGTCAAGACCGGCCAGCTTCGGGAGATAGCGGAGGCGAGCAAGATCGGCGCCGCCGCCTGACCTGCCAAATGTCGAGCGATGCTGACGGATGGACGGCGCGGTCCGTCCGTCAGCATCGCGGCGTGGCTAGTGCTTCATGGCCGGCATATTCGCCGGCATCGGCGTCGCTGCCTCTCCACCTTGTCACGCCGCCTCCAACCGTCGATGATTGGAGCGCGCGGAGAGGGAAGCGGTGAATATCGATCTGACGCCGGCGCTGCGCGAACCGATCCAGCAACTCATCAACCACGCGTCGCGCATCAACAGCTACAAGACTGAGAAGTACTGGTATCCGCTCAGCATCGCGACCTACGACGTCGAAGAAATCCTGGCCGCGATCGATTCGCTCTGTTCCTTCCGCACGACGATGTGGGAGAAGACCGCCGAGTTCGAGCGCCGCTTCTCTTTCTACCAGGGCAGCAAAGAGTCGGTTATGGTCAACAGCGGCTCATCGGCCGACCTGCTGATTGCCTTCGCATTGACGAATCCCCAGTCGAAGCTTCTCGAAAAGGGCGACGAGATCCTCGTGCCCTCGGTGACGTGGCCGACCCAGATCTGGTCGGTCATGATGGCCGGGCTACGCCCTCGCTTCGTCGATACCGATCCGCGAACGCTGAACGTCGATCTCGACGACCTACGCCGCAAGATCGGACCCAAGACGCGCGCGATCTCGCTGGTTCACCTGATGGGGAACCCGGTCGACATGTCGGTCGTGCGCGATCTGTGCACGAAGCACTCGCTCGTGTTGATCGAGGACTGCTGCGAGTCGCTCGGCGCAAAGTTCCGCGGCACGACCGTCGGCAACTTCGGACTGGCGAGCTCGTTCTCGTTCTTCTTCTCCCACCACATCACGACGATGGAGGGTGGAATGATCACCTGCAATGACCCGACGCTCTCGGACATGTTCCGACTGCTGCGCGCGCACGGCTGGGCTCGCAATACGAAGTATCTTCAACTCGACCCGGTCGCGGACATCGATCCGCGCTACATGTTCGTCAACTGGGGTTTCAATGTCCGCCCGAGCGAACTCCAGGCGGCGTTCGGACTCGAGCAACTGCGGCGCGTCGGCGGCTTCTTCGTCAATCGTCGGGATAACGCGCGGCGATTCGCGAAGCACCTGGAACCGCACCGGGACATCATGCGACTCATGGAAGTGCATCCCGATTCGGAATGTTCGTGGTTCGCACTGCCGATCGTGCTGACGCCGGAGTGCCCTTTCTCCAAGCGCGAACTACTGACGCACCTCGAAAGCGAGGGCATCGAGACTCGGCCGATCGTAGCGGGTAACCTGGCACGGCAGCCGGTCTGCGAGTACTTCCCCGACTTGCAGGGTGCCGACTTGCCGGGTGCCGACGCGGTCCACGAACGCGGTTTTTACCTCGGCTTGCACCCCGTCTCCGCGCCGGATCAGCTCGACCGGCTCGGCGAGACGTTCGATCGGTTCATTCGGCAGCGGACGTAATCGGCGGGAAGCGGAGGAGCGACAGGCTATGGCACGATTCCC
This sequence comes from Chloroflexota bacterium, assembly GCA_004297775.1. Lineage (GTDB taxonomy): Bacteria > Chloroflexota > UBA6077 > FW602-bin22 > FW602-bin22 > FW602-bin22. The sequence continues at coordinate 86,282 of SCUE01000032.1, forward strand.
ACTCGACGCGCCGATCGTCGTCACCGGTGGCGCCGGATTCCTCGGTCGGCGCATCGTCGATCGGCTGACCCGCGAGGGATACCGCTCGATCGTCGCGCCGCGGAGCCGCGACGTCAACCTCACGCGCGAGGTCGATGTCGAGCGGTTGATCGCCGAGTTCAAGCCTCGCCTGGTCATCCACGCGGCTGGCCGCGTCGGCGGCATCTGGGCGAACAGTACCTACCCCGGATCGGCGTACTACGAGAATCTGATGATGGCGACGCTCGTCATGGAGCAGGCTCGTCGCGCCGGTGTCGAGAAAGTCGTCAACGTCAGCTCGGTCTGCGCCTATCCGAACGTCACGCCGGTGCCGTTCCGCGAGGAGAACATCTGGGCGGGTTATCCCGACGCCAGCATGGCGCCGTACGGCCTCGCCAAGCGGATGATGGCCGTCCAATCGGAGGCGTACCGTCGGGAGTTCGGGTTCAACTCGGTCGTCCTCCTGATGGCAAACCTCTATGGCCCCGGCGATAATTTCGACCCACAGACCTCGCACGTCATCCCCGGCCTGGTTCGCAAGTTCGTCGATGCGCAGGCGCGCGGCGACGCAACCGTGACCGCCTGGGGTGACGGCTCCCCGACGCGCGAGTTCTTGTACGTCGACGACGCGGCCGATGCGATCGTCCTGGCGGCCGAACGGTACGACGCGAGCGATCCGGTCAACATCGGTTCGAGCCACGAGATCACGATTCGTGAGCTGACCGAGGAGATTGCACGCACGGTTGGTTTCAGGGGCACGGTGACGTGGGACACGTCGCGTCCGAACGGCCAACCGCGTCGCAAACTCGACGTCAGCAAGGCCGAGGCACTGTTCGGATTCCGCTCGCGCACGGGATTGGCCGAGGGACTCCGCGCGACGGTTGATTGGTATCAGGCGAATCGTGCCCCGGTGGCGACACGCTGAGTGACTGACGCGCGCGCGACGATCATCGAACCGAGCAGCGGTTGGCGAGCACTCGATGTCGCCGAACTGTGGCGCTACCGAGAATTGCTCTATTTCCTGGCCTGGCGCGACGTAAAGGTTCGGTACAAACAGGCCGCGCTCGGCATCGCCTGGGCGGTGATCCAGCCGGTCGCGGCGACGCTCGTCTTCGCGCTGATCTTCGGGCGATTCGCCGGTTTGCCATCCGACGGCTCGCCCTACGTGCTGTTCGCATTCATCGGCGTCCTCTGCTGGACGTATTTCGCGAACGCTGTCGCTGCCGCGGGGACGAGCCTCGTTGCGAACACCCATCTCGTGTCGAAGGTGTACTTCCCGCGGCTTCTCGTTCCGCTGTCGGCGGCCGCGCCGGGCCTGATCGATCTGCTGGTTGGACTCGTGCTGCTGCTCGGGCTCGTCGCTTATTTCGGAGTTCCGCTCTCCGGGCGTATCGTCCTCATCCCGTTCTTCCTCGCGGTCGGCGCGATCGCGGCCGTCGCGGTCGGCATCTGGCTGGCGGCGCTCGACGTGCGCTATCGCGACGTCCGCTACGTCGTCCCGTTCCTACTGCAGGTCTGGATGTTCGGCACGCCGGTCGTCTACTCGTCGAGCCTTCTGCCCGAGGCCGTCCGTCCGTTCTACAGCCTCAACCCGATGGTTGGCGTGATCGACGGCTGCCGCTGGGCGATCCTCGGCGGCGACAACCCACCGACGTCGATCGTCGTGTCGTTCGTGGCCGTGCTACTGATCTTCGTCTCCGGCGTCTTCTACTTCCATCGCGTCGAGCGATCGTTTGCCGATGTCATCTAGGCGGCGACGCACGCGATGAGCGACGTCGCAGTCAGCGTCGAGGGCCTCGGCAAGCTGTATCGCTTGGGCGGCGACTCAGCCGCCTACCAGACGTTGCGCGAGATGGTGGCCAATATCGTCGGTGGTTCGATCCGCGGCGTCAGTCGCGCGATCGGTGGGACCGCGGTCGAAGCCGAGGATCGACGCGACCTCTGGGCGCTGAAGGATGTGTCGTTCGAGCTAAAGAAAGGGCGCGTGCTCGGTGTCGTCGGCCGAAACGGCGCCGGCAAGAGCACGCTCCTGAAAATTCTCTCGCGGATCACCGCGCCGACGGCCGGTCGCGCGGTCGTCGATGGACGGGTCGGCGCGCTACTCGAAGTGGGCACCGGATTCCATCCGGAGCTGACCGGTCGCGAAAACATCTACCTGAACGGCGCGATCCTCGGCATGACGCGGGCCGACATTCGCCGCCGGTTCGACGAAATCGTCGATTTCTCCGGTCTCGAACGCTTTCTCGACACACCGGTGAAACGGTATTCGAGCGGCATGTACACCCGGCTGGCTTTCAGCGTGGCGGCGCATCTCGAACCGGAGATTCTGGTTGTCGATGAGGTCCTCTCGGTCGGCGACGTCGAGTTCCAGCGCAAGAGCATGGGCAAGGCGAGCGAAGCCGCCTCATCCGGCCGCACCGTCATCTTCGTCAGCCACAATCTGGCCGCGCTGCGCGGACTCTCGACCGACGGCATCCTGCTCCAGAAGGGACAGATCGTCGCGGCCGGCGAGATCGGCCGAGTTCTCGATCGTTACGTCGAACTGATTGCCGCCGCCGCCAGTGAGACCTCACTGGCCGATCGCCTCGACCGAACCGGGTCAGGCGAAATTCGCTATCTCGGGTTTCGGATCGAGGACGCCGAGGGGCGACCGACCGAGTTCGCGCGAACCGGCGACGAGAGCCGTTTCATCTTCGATGTCGTAAACACGACCGGTCGTTCGCTCGAGAACATCAGCTTCTATCTGCTGTTCCACGACTCCGGCGGAGTACCGCTCTACAACCACTCGAACCTATACAGCGGCGAGGACCTCGTCGTGCCGCCGGGGCGCTCCGAGGTCATCTGCCGCGTGCCGCGGCTGCCGCTGACCGGCGGGACGTACCCGATCGATATCGCGGCAATGGTCGGTGGAACCTACCTCGATATGATGACGGCGGCAGCCTACGTTCAGGTCGGCGAGGGCAACTTCTACGGCACCGGCCGCCAGCCGCCCTTGCCGTTTCACACGCTGATTGATGCCGGATGGTCGCTCAACAATGGGAGTGAGCGCCGATAAGTCCACAATGCTCGTGCCATCTACTTGCGCCGAGCGTCAACCTCCGACCGTCTCTTCGCTCTTGCCCGCGTCGGGGACGAACAGCGCCTGGCCGTACTTATCTCTGCCGAAATCGCCGATGACTCTCTGAGTTTCGGTGGCGACCATGAACGCCGCGAAAGCCTTGCCTCCGATGGCGTTGACCGGAACGCCGGGAAACTTGGCCGGACTGACCGGCATCACGCTGTAGATGTTGAGCAGTTCCCTGGCGCCTTCGAGTGCGATGACCGTCCGAAGGGCACCCTTGCGAGCCAGGTAGGTTGCCCGATCGCTGATGGTATAGGCGTTCTTCTGGTCGGCCAGCGTGAGGGTCGCGCCCATTCCCTGGCCGGAAATCAGGTACCACGCCTGCCCTTTCGGCGTGAGGCCAGCGTTCTTCCAGATCTGCTTCTCGAGCTGGTCGGTACCGGAGTTGTCGTCGCGGCTCACCCAGGTCGCGCCCTTGTCGGCGATTTTCTTGAGTGCCGCCGCGATGGCCTTCTCGCCTTTGATCGCGGCCGGATCTTCCGGCGGTCCGACGATCACGAAGTCGTTGTGCATCACCAACACCCGCTCGGTGCCGTTCCCTTGCGCCATCCATTGCTTCTCCGCCTCCGGCGCGTGGACGAGGACGACATCGGCCTCGCCGCGGGCGCCAAGTGCCAGCGCCGCGCCGGTGCCGACGCTGATGGTCTTGACTCGATAGCCTGACCGCTGCTCGAACAGCGGCACGAGGACATCGAGTAGCCCGGAATCCTGGGTGCTCGTCGTCGTTGCGAGGATGACATCCGTACCGGCGGGATTGCGCGGAACGGGCGTGGGACTGGGCGCGGCTGGCTTCATCAGCGCCGCGGCCGGCGCGACGGCCGTCACCGTGGGTGCCCCTCCACTGGTGCCCGCGGCGGTCGGCATCAAAACTGGCCGTGGCACGGCTGTCGGCGAAATCTGCGCCTGACACGCGAGAGGTAGGAATGAAACCAGGGCGAGCAGCAGCAGGCGAACAGATTGACGGTGAATCAGATGCATTGGGTGACGAATCTCCTCCCTAACACTGCGCGTGATCGATGCCTCGGGCGTGACCCGGTCTGCCCGTGGCACGCTCAGCGATTTGGCCCGAACGCGATCGTCGTCGCGATTCGGATTGCCATCGTTCGGCCAATTGTGGCATAACGCTGCCAAAGAAAAACTGCGCCACACCGTTACCCGTCCAGATCGCCGAACTCAGCGCGGAATCGCGCATTCGCCAGCGTAGCCACGCCCTGTGTGACGCGCCGGAAGCGCTCCACGAGGTCACGACCGGCCGGGGTAAGGCGGCTGCTACCGCCATCGGCACCGCCGCTCTGGGCTTCGACGAGCTTGAAACCCATGCGCTGTTCGGCCTCCTTCAACTTGTACGAGGCGGTGCGATACGGCACTTCCAGCTTCTCGGCCGCGTGAACGAGCGAGCCGGTCTCATCGATCGCGGCGAGGAGGTCGATGCGCCACTCCGAAAGAACGACTTTGCCGTCCCGCTCCAGCCACACCTTCGACCGCGCGGCAAACGACGCGCCATCGGGGCGCGTGTCGAAGCGCTCGGATCCAGGACTCGCGACAGTATCCAGCGTCTTCACTCCCGTGGCGCCTGCGTTCGGCGAACCGCAGCATAACGCATCCCGGCGGATTTCGTGCTATCCGACACGCGACCACAACTCCCAGACGAATGGGTAGCGGAACACCAGCGTGTGCGTCTTTGGCAGAGCACTCGAAATCGCCGCGTACCGCTTCTTCGCGCCCGGCGCGAAGTCGTGAAACTGGACGAGCAGCCGATCGAAGCGCGACAGCGCGCCGGACTCGATCAGCCGCTCGATCAAGGCATACTCGCCGCCTTCGATGTTGATCTTGGCCAGATCCACGTGCGAGATGCCGAGCTCCGCCAGCACGCCGAGGATGTCGCGGATCGCAATCTCCGCACCGGACCCGTCGCTCACGACGGTGCTCGAACGATTCTCGGCCAGCGAGATTCGCATCCGCTCGTCGGCCGAGCCGAGGCCGTAGCGATGACAGACGACACGATCGTCACCGGCAAACCGCTGGTCGATAAGCTCGCAGAACGCCTCGACCGGCTCGAACACGTGCACGACGCTGCCGTACTGCTCGACAATGCGGGCTACCCAGTCGCCGTGGTAGCCGCCCACATCGAGGACGATCGAGTCGGGTCGCAGGGGAAACGTCGTCAGGCGGGTGTCAGTTGGGTTCTGGCGCACCCAGGCGCGCTGCGCGGTGGTCCACTTCCACTCGTGGCGACGCGCCCAGTGACGATACATGGCACGCCAGGCGCTCCGTGCCAGCCAGACCAACGGTCGCGTCATCGCCGGAACCGAAGACAACTCGAGCCGCGTGTGCGGCGATTCCGGTGTCCTCACACGTTCCACAAGAAGACGCGGACGTCCGCCTCGCACGTCCGCGCGATCAAAGTTGAAGCGCCGTGAACAGTCGCTCGGCGAATGCCTCAGGCAGGAATCGGGCGAAGCGTTCGCTGGCCAGGTAGTCGCTCATCGCACTCTGGTATCGGCGGAAGTCCGGCTCTGACACGTCGACGAGGAATCGTCGCAACTCGTCATCGGATTCGAAGCGACGCCGATCGATGAACGCTTCCGGATCGACGTACTCATCGATATTCGACGCGCCCCGATAGATCGGCACGCAGCCCGCGCGCATCGCGTCGAAGATCTTCTCCGTCACGTAGCCAGACTCATCGCGCAGGTTCTCGAAGCAAATCGCGAAACGGTAACGCGGCAACGCCTCCCGTTTGTTGTCGAGCCGACCTCGGTAGGTCGCGAATGGCCGCCAGTCGGCGCGATCCCGGCCGAGCGGCGGCGCATCCCACCCGTAACCGTAAAGATCGAAGTCGTCGGGACACGCATCGTCGAAGTATCGAATCATCGCTTCGCGCGCCGAGTACATCTCGCGCGGATGCGAGGCGACTTTGTTCATCGAGATGTTGACCAGCATGCGCCGGTTGCCGAATGGAATGATCGGCACAGTTGGATACGTGCTGTTCTGCGGCCAGAGATACTTCAGAAAGCGGCCGCCATCGACCAGATCATCGTTCCACGTCAGGACCTTCGGGAACAGCATGTGGAGTGACGGATCCCAATTCGCCGCGCGGATCGCCGCGTTCTCCCAGATGATCAGCGCACTGTGCTCGGCCAACTCGGCGCGACGACATTCGCCGTACATGTCGCGATGGAACGGCCGTCCCAGCAGGCGGTTCTTCATTCGGTAGGCCAATCCCGTCAGGCCGCGCGGCGCCTCCATGCTGATCGACTCCCAGAAAAGCACACCGGCGCAGCCATCGAGCGAGTGATCGTCCGACGTCATCAACTCGTACCCGTGCTGACGAAACCACTCGCGCGCGTAGATGTACGGCTCGTTGCAGTTGTCGCGCTCGTTCGGATCGAACAATTTGTTGTCGCGCAGGTGCGGAGCGTGAATCAAGACACGCGGCAATCCCACGGGGATCGAGTGTACAACCGGGTCGATTCTCGACCCTCTGTTAGACTTGGCGACGAGTCGTTCGTTTGTGAAGCCGCTTCGGATCTTCTACGCGGCGCATCCGTCGCCGAATCCGACCCGATTCCCCGACTCAAGGCTCTGGCATCAGAACCTCTATATGCCGCTGGTCGATCTCAAACACGATGTTGTGTCGTTCGATTACGACCTCACTCCGCACTTCCTCCACCTCGATCCGTCCGAGCCGCACAAGCGCGCCTTCATCGTCGCGAACCGACACAAGCTTGAGGCGGCGCTGCTTCGACAAATCGAGGCCGCTCATCGCGAGAAGCCGATCGATGTGTTCTTCAGCTACTTCTACAACGCCTGCGCGACGCCGGAGACCATCCGCGCGATCGCGGACATGGGCATCACGACCGTGAACTGGTTCTGCAACGCGGCGTATCAGTTCCACCTCGTCTCCGAGATCGCGCCAGCATACCACTTCAGCCTTGTGCCCGAGGTGTATCGGCTCGACGACTACCGTCGCGTCGGCGCGAACCCGATCTACTGCCAGATGGCCGCGAATCCGTCGATCTACCACCCGCACGATGTCCCGCTCGAATTCGATGTCGTCTTCGTCGGCCAGAAGTACGGCGATCGCCCGACCTACATTCGCCGCCTACTCGACGCCGGCATTCCGACCCGCGTCTGGGGACCGGGCTGGCTGCCGCCGACCACGACGATGACGACGAGTGAAATATGGCGCAACCGTCTCCGTCTTCTGACAACACCCGCGGGATGGTCCGCGATCCTTCGGCAACTGAGCCCTGCGCCAGCCATCCCGACCGGCGAACGGGTCAACGTTCCACCATCGATATGTGGTCCCGCGCTCGACGACGACGCTCTGATCGAGATGTACAGCCGCGCCCGGATCCACCTCGGTTTCTCATCGGTCGGTGAGACGCACGCATCCGGCGAACGGATCCTGCAGGTGCGCCTGCGCGACTTCGAGGCGCCGATGAGCGGTGCGTTCTACATGGTCGAGTACATGCCCGAACTTGAGACGTTCTACGATGTTCAGAAGGAAGTGGTCTGCTATCGCTCGGCGGATGATCTGGTCGAGAAGGCGCGCTACTACCTCGACCATGCCGACGAGCGCGAGGAGATCCGTCAGGCCGGTCTCGCCCGAGCAATGCGCGACCACACCTGGCATCGTCGGTTCGAGGTCGCGTTCGCGGAGATGGGGTTCAAGTAGCCGATGACGCCGCTGATTTCCGTCCTCATGCCGGCGCGCAACGCGTCGGCCTATATCGCCGAGTCGCTGACCAGCCTCGTGAAGCAGACGTTCGAGGACTTCGAGGTCATCGTGGTCGACGACGAATCGTCGGATGGCACCGGCCAGATCGCGTCCGATATCGGAGATCGACGCATCCGCGTCACTCGGAACGACCAACGACGCGGCATCAGCGGCGCGCTGAATCGCGCGATCGAGGAAGCGCAGGGACGTCTCTTCGCCCGACTCGACGCCGACGACATCGCCCTACCCGAGCGATTCGCCGCCCAGGTGGAGTTCCTGGACCGAAGCCCCGAGATCGGCGTCGTCGGGACGGCGTTTCGGAAGGTCGATCGCGCCGGCCGCCCGCTCGACCGGTCGCACCTCGTCAACGATCCGACGATCCTGGCCTGGGAGCTGTACTTCAGCAATCAACTCGCCCATCCCTCCGTGATGATGCGCGCCGACCTCGTCCGAGCCGTCGGTGGCTACCGCGATGAGTTCGCGATCGCCCAGGACTATGACCTCTGGACGCGAATCGCGCGGCGGGCCGGAATCGCGAACTTGCCGACGATCATGCTTCACCTGCGTCAGCACGAGGGTCAAGCGACGGTGCAGCATCTCAGCCGTATGCAGAACGAGGCCGATCAGATCCGGCGCGACTATCTGCTCTCACTCACGATGCGCCCGATCGACGACGACGTCGCGGCGGCCTGGTGCCGCGTGGCGCGTGGGGAGGTTGTGTCCGGCGCCGGGCGACTCGACGCCGTTGCGCGACTGACGGCAAGGGCGGCCGCGACCTACATTCGCCAGGCCCGGGTCTCGGCGGAGCACGCTCGCGACATTCGGCGCCGCGCCGCGCAGCGCATCTTCACCCTGGCGAACTTCGCGCTGCGCGGGGCGCCGTGGGTGATGCCGATCCTGGTCGGCCGGGCGATGGCGCTCAATCCGCGCGTCGCGATCGATCCGGAAACGTATCGCCGCGGCGCCACGCCCGGAATGTAGTGGCGACCCGCGTCACCGTCGTCATCCCGACCTACAACTACGGTCGGTACGTCGGCCAGGCGATCGACAGCGTCCTGAATCAGTCGCACGCCGATCTCGACCTCATAGTGGTGGACGACGCCTCGACCGACGACACGGACCGGGTTGTCGGCGAACGCTCGGATCCCCGGCTGACCTATATTCGCCAGGCGAACGCCGGACCGGCGACGGCGCGGAACCGCGGCCTCGGAGAAGCGCGGGGCGCCTACGTAGCGCTGCTCGATGCCGACGACTGGTGGGAACCCGAGAAGCTCGCGCGCCAGGTCGGCATCCTCGATCGCGATCCCGCGATCGGGTTGGTCGCAACCGACTACCGCGTGCGCGACGAGACGACCGGCGCAATTGCCGAACGCCGTCCACCGGCACTGCGCGGCAACGTGCTCGCCCAGATGGCGGTCGAGAACCGCGTCCCTGGCTCCGCGACGACCGCCCTGATGCGACGCTCAGTCCTCGAACGCGTGGGCTTGCTCGATCCGTCGCTCAAAGCGTGCGAGGACTGGGACCTCTTCCAGCGCTTCGCGCGCGTTTCACGATTCGAGCACATCCAGATACCGCTGGCGTGGATACGCCTGCACGGCCCGAGCAACTCCGACATCGGACGCCTCGACGCCTGTTTCGCGGCCGTGATCCGCAAGTTCTACTCCGACCCAACGCTGCCGCCGGAGATCGCGCGACTGGAGTCGCGTGCCTGGGCAACCGCGGCGCTGACGCTGGCGCGGCGGGCGTTCATCGCCAGACAGCGCCCGACCGCGCTGCGGTACATCGCCGCCGCCGTGCGCGCCGATTCTCGGTGGGCAGATCCGTACCTACTGGCCGCGCGTGGAATTACCGGGCAACTGCGTCGCGCCTGATTCGTCGGCGCAGGGCGCGACGCGGCGCGCGAACTACCGGGAAACGAGTTCCCGATCGAGAATATCACGCGCGCGCGCCAGATCGGCCGTTCCAAGAGGATCGAGGCTCCCGACCGCTGCGTTCTCGCGGATTTCGCCGTCGGTCATGGCGCCGCCGATCACGGTCGAAACCGCGCGGTGCGAGAGGACCCAGGCCAGGGCCGATTGAGCACGCGTCGTGCCGCGGCCTTCCGAGAGGAACCGAAACTCCTCAGCGCGGCGAATGAAGTCGAGAACCTGTTCGCGCGGCCAATTCCGCCGTTGATCGGTCGGTCCGAACTCCGTCTCGGCGGTGAAACGGCCGGTCAGGAAACCGTTCCCGAGCGGCTCCCGTGCGATGACGCCAACGCCCATCTGTTCGGCCAACGGCAGAACCTCGTCGGCCATGCTCGGGCGCACGAGACTGAGCGGAACCTCGATGACGTCGATGACGCCGGATTTCAGCCATTCGAGGCCCTGGCTCGGGTCGAAGAGTGTTGAGAAGCCGATGTACTTGACCCGACCGGCCGCCTTTTGCGCCAGCAATTCCTCGAGCGCTTCGCCGTTCCCGTACTCCTGGCGCGTCGGCGAATGGATCAACTCGACATCGAGGACGTCGCGCTGAAGGCGCTGGCGACTCTCCTCGACCTGTCGACGCACGACCTCGCGCGTGTAGATCCGCCGGTAGAGGTCGCCCTCCTTGTAGACGCCGACCTTCGTCACGACGACGACATCATCGTGGCGCCCCTTCAGGAACTGGCCGATCCGGCGTTCGCTGACGCCGTCGCCGCCGTAGAACGGCGCGGTGTCGATCAGGTTGATACCGCTGTCGATCGCGGCGGCGATCGTCGCGACGGCCTGCGATTCGCTCATGTCGCCGTAGTTCGCCGGCGCGAAGTCGGGGCTGGTGCGATTCTTGACCGCGACCGGCCCGCCGATTCCCCACGCTCCGAGGCCGACCTCCGAAACGCGCAGACCCGTTCGCGTTCCCAGCGTCCGATATCGCACCGTGTTCCTCCGTTCGCCGATTCCCCGAACGATCGATGCGAGTCGGGGGTGCGCCGGGGCATCTTATCCCGTCCGGCGACGGCCGGGCGCACGCCAGGGCCGCGGTTCGGCGCTACGGGCTCGCGTCGAGGGCCTCGTCCTCCTCTTCGAATTCGGCATCGAGCAGTTCATCGGCGGTCAGATCCTCGTCCGGCAGATCGCCCTCGTCGGACACGTCGATCGGCTCGCCGCCCTCTGGCGCCGGCTCGACCATCGGTGGCGGCGAGTTCAGGCCGCGAGCGACGCGAAAATCTGGCTCAGTCACCACGACCGAATCACCGCGCAGGAAGCCCGCGCCCGATACAGATCGATCACGCGTGAGCGCGGGAGACACCTGGCCGGTGATGAGAGGCATTCGGCGGGGAGGATGGGCCGGGCGGACCGTGGGAGCCGGCGTCGCCGCGCGCTCGCGTCCGACCGCCTTGGTCGGCGCGGTCGACTTTGGCGCTGTCGAGGCGGCCTCGGACGGCCGGGTTCGCCGGCTGGCCGGGGCCGGTCGAGAAACTCCACCGGCGGCGCTCTGGGACGAGATGTTCGGTTTCGTCGCGGCGGACGGCGCGGCCGGCGCTGGCGTGGGGTTCTTGGCTTGAATGTTAACCTGCGCCATGACTGGCTGGTTCGCGCCCGGTACAGCGGCCGCCGGCTTCGGATCGACCGCGGACGCCGATCCGAACTTCTGTGACTTGGCAAGACCAGCATCCTTCGCCGGCGGCACACCCTGCCTCGGCGCGGCCGACAACGAACCGGACGACACGAGTACCGCCGCCGACCTCACGCCGCTCGTTCCTCCGCTCGACACAACCACCGGCGCGGCCGTGCGCGGCGCGATCGGCGTCGGCTCCGGCGGCGGTTCATATCCACACGCCGAAAGCCCCGCGATGACGACGAGGAACGTAGCGACGCGCACGAGTGCCATCGGAGGAATTGTCGGCATCACGATTCGGCGCCAGCAGTCCCGGATTGGCTAGGGGAAGACGCTAACGTCGCGAAGCAAGCGGTCGATTGATTGCCGGCGGCTTGGTGTGCGGTGGATGGCACTCAGCCGTGCCTCGGCGCGGCTTCCATCAGCGATCGCGCTGGCGTGGCCGCGCTCTCGTGCGATGGCAGACCATCGAGATGGGCGGTGTCGTTCCAGTCGGTTTCGCCGTGGCGAACCAGTGTCAACCGCGTCACGCACCCTCCCCGTCGAGCACGGCCGCAATTGTGCGCCAGACGGCCTCGACCGAGACGGTCGCGAGGCAATCGCAAGCGACGGGCAGCCGCTCCGAAGCGGCACAGAGCGGACAGCGAGCCGACGGCTCGACGGCGGTGACGTACGGTCCGGCCGGCAACCAGCGTGCCGCACGGGTCGATCCGTAGATGACGACCGTCGGTGCACCGAGACCGGCCGCGAGATGCGAGATGCCGGAGTCGTTGCCGACGTGGCAGCGGGCCTGGGAAATCAGGCCCGCCAACGTCGGCAGATCGAGATCGTCAAGAACGGGCGCGGCGGTTGAATCGACGATGGTCGAGGCGCCGCGTGAGGCGGCAAGCGCTGCGATGGCGGCGATCTGACGACGGAGGTCACCATCGGCCGGACCGGTGAGGAAGACCGGCTCGACGCCGTGCGCGTGGAGCAGTGACGCGATCGCCCCGAATCGATCGATCGGCCAGTTCTTGCGCGGCGATCCGCTGCCCGGATGGATCGTCGCGTATCTGGCGCCGACTCCTTTGTCGCGGCGGACACCGTCGGCGCGCGCGATTGCGTCCGGGTGGGGGTAGATGGTCGGTTGGTCGAGGGACGGAAGACACAGCGCGGTCCCGGCGACGCCGCTCGGGTCCAGGTCGGCGCTCTTGGCTACGTGCGCGAGCGATGGATGATGGAGCGTAGCCCGGCCGGCTCCTCTCACCAGGTGCGCAGCTACAGTCAACGCCAATTCCGGCGGCGGATGGGCCGGAACAAACAAGGTCGGCCGCCACCCGACGGCACCGACGCGGCGTTCGATCGCCGGATCGAGCGCGATCACGATCGCGGCTTCCTCCATCCAGGCCAGAGGTGCGACGGCGGCATCAGTAGGCTCGACGGAAAACGGGGCTGCGCCATAGTCGACGGAGTCCGCCCGATTCGTCTCGGCCGCGCTGTCGGTGCGGAGACTGACCGGTCTTCGCGCCTGGCGCGGCGAATCACCGGGGTGCCCGAGTCCTGGCGGCGGCGCACCGTCATCGAACAAGAACGCGGCCGTCGGATCTTCGATCGAACGGATTGACGCGAAGAGATCCGGCGTGAGCGCGCGCGCGACGGATGCGTTGCCAACGAGATGCAGTCGTCGATTCTCGCCCGCGAGGGCGCGGAGCGCCGGCAGCGTCGCGACGAAATCGCCGAGCGCCCCGGCGCGAACGATCGTTATGTCGCTTACCGACCGCCATTCTTCCGCCGGTGCCGGGAGTTCGCCCGCCGGCATGCCTTGACGCGCTTTTTCAGCCATTCCTATACTGCCAGCGCGGGCCTCTAGCTCAACGGTAGAGCAAGTGACTCTTAATCACTAGGTTCGGGGTTCGAATCCCCGGGGGCTCACCCGCTTCTTCCTCAGGCGACTGAGGCCGGGCGTTGGTGCGCACGTTTGAGCGGCCGACGCGATGTCGCGTCGGACCGAGCGACGCGGTCATGAATCGGCGCGGCAACCCTTGGGCGACCAGATTCTGGCGCGCGCTCATCCCGCGCTCGGTGCGATGCGGTGCACCAGTCGGCCCCGCTCGATCGGCACATCCCAGTTCGCATCCGCGTTCGTCACCACGACCGGCCGCGCCGTCACCTGGCCCGATGCCAGCGCGCGGCCCGACAGCACCGCATCCGGCATTCTGATGTCGGAATAGACACGCTCTACATGGGCACGATACCACGGCCAGGCGACCATCCATCGGTCCACAACTGCCGTATCCGGCCGTTCGCCGAGCGCCAGTCGGACGTACCAGAGCGAGAACGTTGCCAGATCCGTCTCGGACACGATCAGCGCGTTCGGCGGCGCTTCGGCCAGCACGCCTCGCGCGTAATCGAGCGCCGCGCGATCGCTATGAAGGTCCATGTCGCGATAGCTGAGGCCGATTCCCGTACCAGCGACCAACACAAGCCCAAGGATCGCGACGCCGGTCGCCCGCAACGGCCACCGCTGGATCGTCCCCATTCCAAACAGCGCGCGCACGCCGACGGCCGCCATCGGCGCCGCCGCGACCGCGACCGGGAGCAGATAGCTCTCGACGTCGCGCGCGGCATAGCGCGCAAAAAACGCCACCAGGACGGCGGCCAGCGCGAGCACGAACGCCCCGTAGACCCGACGGCGTTCCCAGGTCAGCGCCAGCCCGGCCATCGCCGCCGGGAAGCCGATCACACCCATCTCGCGCGCGATCGTCCAGAAGCCGAGCGCCGCCCGGTAAACCGTTCCGAGCGCGGTCGGATAGGCCAGATACTCCTGGTACTGCTGGGCCAGCACGACGTCGATGAATCCGCCCACGCTGCTCGGATCCCCCCAGAGATGCACGGGCCGCCGAGCCGCCAGCACGATCAGGCCGACCCACGGGAGAATGCCCACCATGAGAGCCGCAACCAGCCGCGCGATCAGTACGCGATCGACTGCCCCACGCAGGGCACGAAGGGCGCCGCGGTCAAACCCGATCAGCGCCACGGCCAGCGCAAGCGGAATGGCCAGCAGCGTCAGGTGGTGCGTCGCGGCGAGCGCGGTTACCAGCGCACCCGCAACGGCCCACCGCCGAAACCATCCGCGCGTCGTCACTCTCGCCACGATCGCGCCGAGGATCGCGGCGAACAACAGGTTGAAGGCGTGAACCGTCGGCAGGTTCGACTGCCGCCACCACAGCGGTCCGAGCGCAACTGCCCAGGCCGCCGCCACCGCCGCCATCACGTCGAGTCGCACCGAGTCCCCACCCCCAGCCCTCGGCTGCAAGGGCGCCACAACCTCACCACCCGCGGCATCGGCCACCGTCGCCTGCGCCCACCCGTCGGCCAGTATCACGCGTGCGCTCCAGTAGACGACAACCGCGGCGGCGGTGCCACCGAGCGCGCCGAGCCAGGCGACTGCCCCGGCCGGCTCCACCCAGGGCAGAAGTCGCACCGTGAGATGCGCAACCGTCACGTAGAGGGCATACCCGGGCGGATGCAGCACTCCCAGCACCGCCGCGCCGGTCGCGGCGTCGCCAGAATCGATCCCACCGTTGCGCCAGGTGATCGTTCGGGCCAGCGTCATCGCGTAGCACACCAGCGGCACGAGACCAGCCGCCACCGCGCCGATGGTCCCCACACCGAGTCGGCGCCGGAGAGTCTGCGCTAGACTGTTGGTTGGCGGCGCGTGATGCGCGCGCGCGCGTGCGCCACCGTCGGCGATCGGCGCTCGATCACGGGCCGCGGATTTCCGACGGCTGATGCGATACCTCGAGAGAGAGCGCGCCGCGTGGCGCGCGAGTTGGTGATGCAGATATAGGCGATTCGACTCGATCCGTGCCGCCAGGTACGCCGCGGCCCCCCAAACGACGCAACGTGCTCAGTACGGTCGTCGCGGTCGCGATCGTCGTGCTGATCGCGCGCATCCTCATGCTCGCGGGGCAGGACGCGCTTCCGGCCGCGCGAGTCACGTCCGACGCACCGGTAGTGAATCTCGCCCTGCCGCTACCGACCGTTATCCCGCCGGTCCGGCCACCCGGCACCGGGATCGATATGCCTTCGGTGACGTTCACCAACGGCGTCCGCGCGATTCACCTCCCAATTCGCGGCGTCGTGCGCCGCCCGTCATCCGACCTGGGCGTCCTACCCGAGCTGACGGCTCTCTTGCCCGAGGAAGTCCTGTTGATCGCGCTGGAACGATCGTCCCGCCAGGTCCTCGACTTCCGCGCCGGTCAGGCGCGCGGTCTTGCCATCTACGTCGGCGACGGCGATCGCGTGACGTACGTCAGCAACAGCTTTGGCCCGCGCGCGCGCGCGAACGACATCGCGCCCTACCGGATCGCGGTCCTTGGACTCATGAACACGCCAAATCTCATCGACGTCGCGGCCGACGATCGCATCATCCTCGACGACCCAACCGGGCGCCTCGGATTTCCCGCCTTGCTCGCGCCCGAACGCATTCCGATTCCGCCGGTCGGCACCGTCGCCGCCTATCCGCCACCCACCGGCGCCACTCCTCTCCCACGCCCGACCCAACCCGGCGCCTACCCCCGCCCCTGACCAGACGCCACTCGCGGTTCCGAAGAAAAGCCGGCGAACGCCGCCGGGGTATCGCCGGGGTCCGGGATGTCCCCAGAGAATGAAACATTCCCCTCTCCCCGGGGAGAGGGGAATGGATTGAGCGGGCGCGGCCCCCTCTTGGCTAGCTGCCCAGGTAGCTCAGCAGATAGTCGCCCGCCGGGATCGACGTCGACTTCGCATCCAGATTCACCACCACCGCGATCGGATACCCGTCCACGGAGACGACAGTCGCGCCACCAGCAAACCCATCCGGCAGACCAGCCACGTTCGGCTGGTACACCAGTTGCGTCCCACCGGCCGGCACGGCCGTCAGCCGTTGCGTCACACCGCCGTCATACGTGACGACGATGTCCGTCGCGGCCGACCCGAGGTTCTGCACCAGGAAGCTCGACGCCCATTCCTGAGCGGCGTAGCGCTTGAACAGTGATGGCAGCGACACTCGCGCCGAGCCACCCGTGAACCCGTTGGCGAGCTCCAGGCTGCCCAGGCTGGCGTGGCGCGCGTTCGCCGCCACCGCGACCCGGCGCCCACCGTCGGCCGACACCACCGCCGAGCCGACGAAACCCTGCGGCAGACCCTCATTCGGGATAAAGACGACTCGCGACGCGCCACTCGCCAGCGTGCCGGTGCTCGTCGAGCCATTCGAGTAGCGAACCGTGAAGGTGAGGCTGGCGGTGTCCGTGTTCTGAATCACCAGGCTCGAGTCGTAGCCGAAGTAGTTGTTGTAGACCGCTGGCACATACACCTGCGACGCGCCCGTGGCCAGAGCATTGCCGGCCGACAGCGAGCCGTCGGCGCCAGTGATGTGATACGTCACCGCGGCCAACCGATCACTCGTCACGATCGCGCTACCCGAGAACCCATCGGGCAGTGAGGTCGTCCCGAGGTCGAGCGTCGACGCGGCGCCGGCCGGGATCGTCAGCGTCTGCGACAGCACTGTCGCACCACCAACGCTGATGATGTTGACGGTTGCCGTCGCCGGCAGGGTCAGATCGGCGTTCTGAACGACCACCAGCGAACCGAATCCGAAGTACCCCTTGTACAGGCCAGGCACGAAGAACTGCGTCCCCGTGCTGAGCACGCCCGAGACTGACGCCGCGCCGTAGCGGCCCGACGATCCGAGTGCCGTGCCCGTGTTTGCGACGATCGTCACGACCTGATCGGCCTCGATCAGCGCCGAGTAGTTGCCATCCGCCAGACCGGTGATGTTCGGCACATAGACCTGCCGCGACTGCCCACTCGGAATCGAAAGGATGAGCGGAGCCGATAGCGCCGCCGCGCCGGTGCTTCGCACGAACGTGACCGCCACGTTCGCCGCCTGCCCGGCCGTGTTCGAGACCGTGAACGAACTGACGCTGTTCGCCGCGAGCGTCGAACCGGCGACCGCCGGTGCATTCTTGGCCAGGCCCGTCACGAAGCCACGATAGGTGGCGCCGCCAGACTGGCTCAGGTGGGCCACGATGAAGTATGACGTCTTCGACGTCTTGCACCGGGCGCTGCGATATGTCAGATCGACCACGCAGTTGACACGCTCGAGCGCGCCGGTCGTGCGATCGATCCGGAAGACCGCGAAGCGGCTCGGGTCGTTCCCGATCGCCACGAGGTCGGCATCCGAGATCGAGTAGACAAACTCGATCATCCGCTCGTGGGTCGACTTGGTCGTCCCCGTCACGGTGTCGAAGACGAGCAGATCGATCACCCTGACCGCGTTCGCCGAACTCGGTAGGCGCTCGGTGAACGATTGGATCGCCACCGGCTGGTACCGCACGCCGACCGGGTTTTCACCCGTGGCCGGAGCCGGCATCAACACGATTGGATCGGTCGTGGTCCGCCCGGCCAACGGGTTGATGACCGAGACGCCACCCGCGGAGGCCGTGGGAATCGTCAGAAGCTGACCGCCGGTCGCGCCATCGGCGGCCGAAACACCGCTCGGCGGCGTCGACATCGTCGCCGCCACGACCGTGGAAACGCCACTTGGCACGACCGTCGCAGTTGAGGCCGCGGTCGGGACTGGCGTGAACGTCGGTCCGGCCGTGACCGTGGGCAGCGAACTGGTCGGCGACGGCGATGCCGCCACCGCCGTGACGGTCGGCGTGCGTCCCGACGGGGTACCCGTGGCCGTGGCAGTCGCCGCGCTCGATGTGCGCGGCGTCGGCGTCGGAAGCTCGCTACCGACGATCTCGAAGTCCGTGAAGTGATCGGTCTTGAAGCAGACCTCGCCGAGCGCGCTCGATGTCGGTTGGACCAGCTTCACGAGTAGCAGCCCACGCGTCTTTTTCTGACCGGTCGCCGGGTCGATGTAGAACGGTCGGAGCCCCGACCCATCGACCAGATTCTCGATGTCTGCCGATGCGAATGTCGCGCACATCGTGATCGGTCCACTGAACTCGGTCACCGACGTGCCGTTATTGTCGAAGGCATTGCCGCTGAAGGACCGGAACGTCGCCTGGCCGTTTCGCCGAGCCGATCGATTTCGGGACTCGAAACCCATCGTGATGGCGCCGTTCGTGAAACCGGCTGGCATCTCGTACGAGCCACTGCTCGTAGTCAGCTTGTTGTTCTGGCTTGAGTCGAACGACTCCTCGACCACGACCGCGGTCGGGGTCCGCGTTGGCGCGGCCGGTACGAGCGTCGCCGTGGCGGTAGCGGTCGGAGTCGGGGTGTTGGCGCTGATCGGCACATCGAGCCGGATCTGTAGGTTGTAGGATGCATCACTGCCGTAGAACGACGGGCTCGCATTCCGCACGCGGATGTACCAGGTCTGGTTTGCGTAGGTCTGGGCTTCGGCTCCGGTGACCGTCCAGACGATGCAGGACTCACGCTCGCCCGGCTTTGTCGGCGAGGCACAGCGATTGTTGATGCGGAAGACGGAAGTTCCGTTCGACTGCAAGAGCGAGAGCACCGTATCGGCCTGAAGCGAGGAGCCGGCCCGCGTTCCCAGGTCGGTGGTCCGTACGATCAATCGGCTGTTTGCGACCAGCGGGCCGAGCGCGATCCGCACCAAATCCTGCGTGTCGGTAACCGCGTGGAAGGTGTGAGCCTGGGTGATCGGGTTCTTGAGAGAAAGAGGTGTCGGATACTTTGTATCCGCCTCAGCCTTCGAGCCATCCGCCTCGTAGCTGTCGGCCGAGCCGCTGACCGCGGTCGGCGCCGGCGTCTCGGTTTGGGTCGGCGAAGCCGTCGCCGTCGGTGTATTGACCAGTTTGATCAACTGAATCTGGTAACCAACGGTCGCACCGTAGCGCTGACCGTCGATGTCACGCACGCGGATGTAGAACGTCTGGCTGACGTCAGCCGTTGCGATCTTGAAGCTGATCAACGACGCTCCAGGAACGCTGGGGGAGTAGTCGTCGTTCTCCACCGGCTGACCGAACCCGTCGAGCACGCTCTGGCCGGTGCTGTTGAGCAGCGCAATCTTCGTGTCCGCCCCGCCGGTCAGGCTCGAGGTCCGTGCCTCGTAGGCGCCGGCGGCGGCCGGCACGAACTTGACGATATCCACGTCGTTGGCGACGTGGAAGGTGTGGGCCTGCGCCGCCGCGTCGACCGCGATCGTGTTGGCGGTCGAAAGCGTATTGTCGGTAGTGGCTCCGTTCTCGTAGCTGTCGCCGGCCGCGACCGGGATCGCCGTTCGGGTGGGCGTCGGCGTCCGCGTCGGCGTCTCGGTCGGCGGCACCGGCGTCGCCGTCAGCGTCGGCACTGGCGTCGTCGGGACGGTCTCGTTGACGGTCAGCTTGATGCTCAAGTTGCCGTTCGCGAAGACGCTGACGTGCATCGAAGCGCTAGCGGTCGCAAGCCAAATCAGTCGCGAGTAGGAGACCTGCGTCGCGTGACTGCTCCGCTGCGGATCGTCGTCGTTGAATGCAACCGGCACGTGAGCGGTCGTCCAGAGCCCAATCGCGGTGTCCTCGGTCAGGGCGCCCGCGCCGGATCCCGGCTCGGTGATCAGATCGTAAACGTTCCCGGCCGTGGCCGTGAACGAGTACCAGTAGGCGCCTTCGGCGCCGGTCGAGTCCGCGCCACCATTCGTGGTTCCGCTGCTGAAGGCCGGGAGCGCCTCGGGGTTGCTCTGCTTGCCCACCTGATTCTGATAGACCGCAAACGCCGTCGCCGTCTGGACGACCGCCGCGACCGCCGTCTGCGTCGCCGCCGTGACCGCGGTCGCGGTCGCGTTCAACGCGACCGTCGGATCGATGTAGGTGAAGGTCGTGGCCGTGCCCGAACTGCCTCCGACCGAAATTGCCTGGACGGCAACAGCACCCGCCGACGCGCCCGGTGGTGAGTACACCTTGGCGGACGTGCCGTCATCCGCGACGTCGACGAATGACGCCGGCTCGGTTCCGAATGTGATCGCGTAGAGACCCTTCAGGTTGGTGCCTGAAACGGTCACCAGGGTAGACCCGGTTAGCGGCCCCGAGGTCGGCGAGATGCCGCTAATGGTCGGCGCCGCGTAGTAGGTGAACCCGCCAACGACCGTGCTCGATGTCATATCGAGATTTGTCACCGTGACGTCGACCGCGCCGGTCCCCGCCGGGACGGTCGCGGTCAGGAAGGTGCCGCTTGAATCAACCGAAACGCCGGTCCCGGCCGTGCTGCCAAAGGTGACCGTCGCGGACGCGCCGATCGATACACCCCACACAGTGACCGTATCCCCCGCCTTGCCGAACGGCAATTCGACGTAGAAGATCGCGAAGGTGGGGGCGGCGCCCGTGCCGCCCGTGCCGCCCGTACCGCCTGTGCCTGACGTCTGTCCGAACGCCGAGCGCACGTCGATTCCCGAAACCAGGGCCAGAGACAACAACGCAGCCATGACGCCGGAAAGGATCCATCCCATCACGTGCGAGTTCGTCGGTCTCTCGAGTCCCCGTCCCATCAAGCCTCCAATGCGTTTGACGCGCGCGACATTACGACGACGCGCCTAAATGGCCGCAGCCTTGAATCTATGCGCATGGTCGATCTCTGTCAATGTGAATTAGTCACACGCGGGACTTTTGCCCTTCACGGCTCCCCTCACTGGGTTCGGAATTCGCATTCAGCCGTCGCTCCCATCGCGACCGATCATCGCCGAGCACGTCGATCAGCGTATCGTGCATCGAGACCAGGAAACCCGCCCAGCGGCGAGCCGCCTCGATCGCCGCTGTGTCATGCGACTCCTGCTCAAGTGCCAGCAGCGCGGCGTCAGCGTTGGCCGCCTGGCGAAGAAACTCCGCGATCGCGTCCGCCTGCCGTTCGTAGAGCCCACGCAGGCGCGTCATCGCGGCGGATTCCGGCTCCGGCAGCTCGCCGCGCTGGTAGCGCGCCAGGTGCGCGCCGAGTCGTTCGTGCCGAAGGACGACCTCCTCCAACGTCGGCAGCAACCGGCGGTCGAGCTGGTCGAGCGCCTCAGCCAGGGCGCGACCGAATGTTGAAGGCGCGTCCCGATCGACGGCACGTCGCGCGTTCAGTCGCTCCGCTACGGCCCGGCGAACCGCCCAGGCGTGCCGCATCGCCGGTGTGGACGAGCGACCCCGGGGCCAGGCTACAACCGCCGCGGTAGCGAGAAATGACAGTAATCCGATAGCAAGTGTCAGCGTCGCGCGGTCGGACCACCGGGCTAGCGATGGCACAATCAGTATCGCCGATGCGATGACGAGGCTGGCGACCAAGAGAATCCACGCGATGGGGTGCCGGACGCCGTCTCGCCACGTCACTCGTCCTCTCCTGTCTAGAAGTACTTGCCGAACTGGCCGATGACCGCCGCAAGGTCCTTCTCAGTCGCGCCGTGGAATGTCGCGCCAGTCGCCTCCGCGATCAGGCGGCCGACCTCCAGGTCGGCTTCGCCGATTCCGATGAAGAAGATCAAGACCGGGTGTCGGGTCTGGAGTGCCAGGCCTTTTCCGTTCAGCGACGCGCGGTCGACCCGCCGGCCGCCCTCTTCTTGAGCTTCGGAATCGCCGGCGAATCCTCGGAAGATCTGAATAGGCAATTCGTTTCGCGAGGTCATCTGGATCAGTCCGTCGAGTCCCGTTCGCCCGGCGTTCGCCATTCCGTCAGTCAGCACAACCACGCCCCGGATCGTGTCCGGATCGCCGGACGCCGCGTTCGTCATCTCGACGCCAGCGCGGATGGCATCATAGAGCGCGGTCCCTCCGCCGGCCCGCGCATCCTCGACCGCGTCGGTCAGCGCGAAACGGTTCTCCGTCATCGGCGCGATCGCGACTCGACTCACGATGCGATCGCCGAAGGACAGGAAGCCGACATGATTCCTGCGGCTCATCTCGTCGAACGCCCGCTTCAGCCCTGCCTTGGCCTGCGCGAGCTTATTCCCCGCCATCGAACCCGAAACATCGAGGACGAAGGTCACGACGCCGGGTTTCTTCACTTCGTCCCACGAGGCGACGATCGCCGCCGCCGCGACCGGGTCGATTCGGTCCGAATTGACCTTCACGGTCGGTCTTGAGGGATCAAGGCCGTACCGGACGCTGATCGGATCGCCATACGGCATGGCGGTCGCCGGCCGGAATCCCTCCGCGACCAGCGCTTGCTGCTGGGCGTCTTCGCGCAAGAAGTCGATCCACCGCTCGGCCGCCTCGGCTTGATCCGGCGATACCCACGGAGCCTGGACAATTGCCGCCGAGTGGTTGTGCTGGGTCGAGCCCTCCTTCGGGTAGATCATCACCATCGGCCGCGAGATCGGCTGCATGCGCGTCTCGACGCCAACCTTGATGTTTTCCTTGCCTTGGTACAGGTGGACGAGGTTGTCCTCCGGAATAAAGAAGAAGTGACCGTAGCGCGGCCCCTGGAAGATCTGGCTATTCAGAGGCAATGTGCCGGCGACGTAGTGGTCCACAGCGCCCTGGAAGCGCCGCACGTAGTCCTGAACGTCGGGGTTCGCCACGTCAGCCGCCGTGAGTTGTTCGGGCGTCTTCCCAGCCGCGATCGCATAGAGGCTGAAAAGCACGCTCCGTCCGGTCGTGGAGGTCAGGGGATCCGTGAAGGCGACCAATGGCCGCTTGCCCCATTCGGCCTTGGCGCACGGGTACGCCCTCCAGCCTCGTGGATCGGAGCGCAGCGCCACGATATCGGCGAATCCGATCTCCCTCCTTGGCCAACCGAGGCACTCGGCCATTTCGCGGAAAGTCGCGATGCCGATCCAGGTCGTGGCAATGGTCCGCGTCCGGTCGAGATCGATGACAGTCTGTCCGACCCTGTGATTGACGCGAGTCAGCCAGTGGTCTGCCGATGGAGTGATGATCGTCGGATCGGCGAGTTTCGGATCGATCGGCGCACCGTCCGAGAGGCGGGCGATGACCTCGTCGGCCTCGACGCCCGAATCCAGTCCGACCATTCGCACGGTCATCGGCTTACCCGAACGCGTCGTAACGCCGGTGCGGTTGAACTTCTCGGCGAACGCTGGTAGCAGTGCTGGGCGCATCATGTGGCCGTTCGCCCAGTGGGTTACGACCACCGTGTCGGATCGGATGAGCGGGCTGCCAAAGACCAGTGCGAGCGCGACGATCCAGCCGCCGACGATTGCGGCAAGCAGGGCCTTGCGATTCACGTTGCATCCTTCCTTCGATCGAATGCTCAAACGCTAGGGGCGACGAACTTGCCAGGGACTCCCTTGTCACTGCCAGATGGCTGTCACAAGGTACGGCCGTGCCAGGGAGATTTGCTGACCGATCCGGCGCGTTACGCCCGCGACTCGTTGTCCTCTGCGACTGCTTCGGTGCGCGCAACTTGCTCGCGGCACCAGATGTCATTGGCGACCGCTTCGACCCCTTCTTTGCTTCGCCGGAAGACCGTCTTCTCGGCGATGCTCAGTCGAACCCCGACCTGGACGACGGTCAGGCCCATCACGTACTGCATCCGCAGGACCTGAAACTGATACGCCGTCAGTTCCTCGTTCGACGGGACGTTGAGTCGCTCGATCGCACCCACCAGCAAGGCGCGCAGGATCTGGCCTTGTTCGAGCGGGGAACCGGTGCTGCGTCCAGGCGCCGCGGAACGTCGCCGAACCTCGGCTAGCGACTCGGGGAGCAGTCGGACAAGGTCGGACTTCATGAGAAGCCCCGGCTTATTGAGCGCCCGGAGTGCGTGTCGCGTCGACTCAACGAATCCCGATGGCATGCGCTCGGCGATTCCGCGATTCATTGGCGTCGAACCGCGAACTCTCGGTTCGGACGTCAGGGTCTGAACGTCCCACGGCGGCAGCGTCAGCGCGCCTGCGACCTCGGTCGCCAGGTGCCCAAGATCCGCGACCCAGGAGTCGAGGGCAGAGATGAAGGCCCGCTCGTCCCTATCCTGCAGGAGGGCATAGAGGCGCGCCTCAGCGTCGATGGCGCGTTGAGCGCAGCGCCTCGTCGCCTCTACGCAGTGCGCCTGGATCGTTTGGAGTCGAATCACGACCTCTGGATTCGGGCGCAAGGACGAACGCTCGTAGAACCGGATCTCCGATTGAATTCCGGCATCTCGCTGGACCAACTGCGTGAATGGCGGAACGATGAGATCGTCGATCTGCGACAGTGCGGCCGACCGAAGGACATCGAGTTCAGCTCGGGCGGTGAGGGAACTCGAGTCGATCCGTAAGGACAGTCCGGACGCGACTCGCCGTCGGGTTTGCCGAACGCCCCGGATGCCGGGCAGGCTTGTCGGCCAGAGAGACACCACCCCGACGCAGGCGACGTAACTGGCTAAGCCACTGCCAAGCAACCACGGCACGCGCCCGGACCACTCGGACAGGGCCGGCACAGCGACGATCGCGGACGCGAGCCCAACACTGACGAACGCCAGCGCGAGTCCAGAGGGGTGGAGGAATGCCGCCCAGAGTCCGCCCCGGGCCACCCGCCTTTGAAGACGTTGGCCGGGAACGACGATCGGCCGCGCAAGGGCGGCGCCCGCTTTTCGTCTCATCAGTCGGCTCACGAGCGATCCAAGCCGATCGGACGTCCCGAGGAGCCGGAGGAAGCCAATCCCCGCGAGGCCTATCGTCACCGCGAATGCGATGGCACCTCCGACGAGGGGGCTCATCAGAAGTAGCCCTTGAAGACACCGACGACGGTCGCCAGATTCTCTGACGTGGCGCCCGCGAGTTGCGATCCGGTGGCTTCGGCAAGGATTCGGCCGACGTTCAGTTCGGACTCGTCCATGCCGATCCCGATGAAGTAGACCTTGATCGACCTGCCACCATCCGCGATCAGACGCAGTCCGCGCACATTCGTGCGATCGACCGAACGGCCAACTTCGTCGATGCACTGGGTGTCGCCGACGAATCCTCGGCACGTGGCGATCTCTTTGCCGTCGTGCGAAGCCATCATCACGAGGTCGTCGAGGTGGCGACCGGTCGTCGCCCCTCCGCCAGCCAGCACCACGACGCCCCGGATCGCTCGCCCCGAGACCGGCGCGGCAGCGGCCATCTCCACCGCCGCGGAGATAGCGCCAAACAGGTCGCTCCCACCGCTGACCTGACTCCTGCGGAGTGCGTCCGTCACCTGGAACCGGCTCGTGGTCAGCGGCGCGGCCGCGACCGCCCGCTGGACCGATCCCGAGTATGTCACGAGGCCGACGATATTCCGGTCGTACATCTGATCGATCGCCTTGATGACGCTCTCTCGCGTGCTCTGTAATTTGTCCCCGGCCATCGCGAGCGAGGTGTCGACGACGAAGATGACCGCGCCAGTGTTCTTCACGTCTCCCCAGGCGGCGACTGCCTGCTCGCCCACGCGCGGGGGGATCCGGCTCGGGTCGATCCGGACCCTCGGGCCAGTCGGCTGCAACCCGAACGACGGGCAGATCGGGCACCCAACGGCGAGTCGCGTCGAGGGCCGAAAGCCTCGATCAACCAGGATCCGCTGCCGCGGATCCTCCCGGATGAACGCGATCCACCGCAGCGCCGCCTCCCGTTGCTCCTCGGTCACCCAATCGGCGCGAACCGCCGCGGCCGGATGCGTGTGTTCGGTCGCGCCTTCGCGGGGATAAATCATGACCATGTCGTTTTCAATCGGATCGCCGGCTGTCCGTCGGCAGGGGAAGAGTCGTTCCAGGGCCGGATCGGTCTGGACGATGATCCCCTTGTGCAACTTGACGAGGTTGTCCTCCGCGACAGGGAAGAAGTGACCATAGGTGGGGCCGCCGAAGATCTCGCAGTTCAGCAGCAGCGTATCGGGCACATAGTGGTCAACCTGTGCTTGGAACGAGCGTAGGTAGGCCGTCGCGCGTTCTCCGGCAATATCGTCGGCTGTTAGCTCCGCCGGGGGTTTGCCGGTCGCGATCGAGAACATGGTGAAGAGAACGCTGCGACCGGTGCTCGAACTATTGGGGTCGGTGTAGGCGATGAGCGGTCGTCGTCCCCATTCAGCCCGGGCACAGGGCCGAGAACCCCATCCGAGGGGATCCGCGCTCAAGGCGATGATGTCGACGTAGCCGAGGTCCTGGCTGGGCCAGCCAAGGCACTCGGCCATGCTCTTGAACGTGGCGATTCCGATCCAGGTGGACGCGATGCTCTGGGCGTCGTCGGTCGCGACGACCTCCCTCCCAACGGCGTCGTTGATCGCGTACAGCCAGTGAGAAGCAACCGGGCTGACCAGCACCGGATCGGGCAGATTACGACTGACCGGACCGATGCCCCGCACTCGGCTCACGAGTTCTTGCCGGATAGTTCCGGAGTTCACAATGTAGGGGCGGGCGACGATGCGGCTCCCAGACGACGATCGAAAGCCGGCCGCGTTGAAACTGGCCGCGAACGACGGTAGTAGTGCCTCGTCTCCCGCCATGTGGCCGTTCGCCCAGTGAACGACCTCGATGGTCTTCGTCTGGTTTGCATCGTCCGAATCTCGCAACACCATCCAACCGATGGTGATAAGCCAGAAAAGCCCGACTGAAGTTAGTCCAACCCGCCGCGCCGAGTCGGGATCGATCGCGCGCATCGGTCCGTCCCCCAGGAACTCGCCCACAAGACATCCGCCGGAATCCGACGGGGCCTGGACGCTCGATCAGGAGTTCCAGCGCGCAATCTATCACACCAAAGGCACGCGATCGTGCGACCAACCTGACTCATCTTCGGACAAATGTCGGCGCCGACTCGAGGCGCTTTTCGACCATCCCTCTCGTGCCGCGCATCGGGTCCTCGAAGTCGACCGGAGTGCAAGCCGCTAATAGCCGCACGATCCCACGCACACCGAATACCTCGCTCAACCCGCTGAAGCTGTCCGCACTGTCGAACCGCCGCGCCGCCACGTCAGTCGCCTCCCCCATCGCCGCCGTCTCCGTCTCCGCCGTCCCCATTGACGTCGTCGGAGTCTGCGCCCCAGACCGGCGTACCCAGCCAGCCGCGTCCGGCGCGGTCACAAGTCAAGAGAGCGCTGAATTCCTCCGGTGCGGCGGTCGTCACCCGGCCTCGACCACCCACCTCGCCGTGACGGTGACAGTAGAAGGAACAATCCCAGCGGTCCACCGCCCGGTGGTATGCCTTTTCGTCGATCGGTGCCGTCCGTCTCATCCACCAGATGATCGCGACCGCGACGACGATCACCGCCAGGTTCGGTCCGATGAGAACGAAACCCTGAAAGCCGGTCCGCAAGAGCGTGCTTAGCGCAATGAAGTTGCCGATATTCGCCACTGCCGCGGCGCACATGCTCACGACGTACCTCCACCCGTGCACCGCACAGAAGTCGTTTCGCTTGGGCGGGGCAAGGTTACGTAGCAATGACCGGTTCGTTGGCGACGCATCGACCAGAAGGCGGGCGTAGACCTCACTGACGGGCAGTCGATCATCGTACCCGCATCGCCACGCGACGTGTCGTTCGCAATCGCGGCATCGTCCGCTCTTAGCGCCTTCGGCGCTGAACCCAAAGCAGTCGCGGCACAGCCGGCGCTCACACGCCGGGCAGACCTGCCACACCCACCGTTCGCGGTGCTCCGTGCACATGCGCGCGTCGCGCGGGCGTGCGGAGGGTGCCACTTCCGTCGCACCATCCACGGTGACAGGAGCGCGCACGGTGCCGACTGCGAAATAGTTGCTCACAGTTCCTCCACCTACGGCGCAGCGCCGGCGAGCGCGGTTCGCGTCACGTTGAGAACCCGCGCCTGCGCAGTCGCTGTCGCGTCGGCATACATCGCGACCGCGGTCGCTGTCCCATTGCGCTCGCGGGCCTGGGTTGTCGCAGTAGCTCCCGAGTAGATCGCGACCGTCGTGGCTGTCGCGGCGCGATCGAGCGCGGCCGCGGTCATCGTCGCCTTGCTATATCGGTCGATCGCGAGGCGCGTCCTCTCCGCCTCGATCGCCAGGGATGTCGCTGTCGCGTTGGAGTAGATGGATTGCGTCGTCGCGGTCGCGTTCCGATCCAGTGCGGCCGCGGTACCAGCGGCTACCACGCTCAACGCGGTCGAGGTCGCGGCGCCACTCCGTTCGATCGCCCCGACCGTCGCCTCGGCCTCGAGCCTCGCGGACGCCGATGTGCTTGTCGCCAGCACGCGTCTCTGTATCGTCGTGGCCGTCGCCGCTCGATGCGATGAGCGGCCTGTCAGCGTCACGACGGCGACAGCGGTCCGCATCGTCGTGGTTGCCTTCCGCCGATCGAGCAGGTCGGCCACCAGTAGCGTACCGCGAGCGATCCGCGTGCCGTCGACCAGTTCCGTAATCTTGGTCGAGGTTGCCTCGGCCTCCGCGTACAGAGTCGCCCTCGCGACGGTCGCGGCCTTGTTTGCCTGACCCTGCCTCGCGGTCGCTTGCGCGCTCAGGGCAGTCGTCGTTGCCGTCTCACGTCGGGCGGCTTCGTCACTGGTGGCGGATGCGCCAATGGCGAACGTCTCGGTCGATCCGGCCGCACGCATCTCTTTCGCGTTTGGCGTCGGCGTCACGGTCGTCGTGGCCGTCGCGGTGGCGGTGCCAGTTCCGACTATCCCCGGAGTCCGCGTTGGATCGAAGGCACGTGCTGTCTCAGTCGGCGTCGCCGAGCCGCAGGCCACGATCGCGATGACACCGATGAACAACGCCGCTGATTGCGTGCGCGCTCGGGTTTCGGCGGCGAACTCCTTGAGCACCATCGGGCGTTCCTCCCTCACATCCGTCGACCGGATGCTGGGGGGATCGGACTGCCAATCACTGCCAGGAGACTGGCATGGGTCTGTCAGAATGCGGCCAAGCGACGAGACCCTCGGTCTGGCCACACGGCTGACCCCGGCCGCCTGCCTCAATAAACTTCGCCGGGGCGCGGTCATCCAGAGTGATCGGACCTGAACGCCAGCCGAAACTTGTCTGGCCGATCGAGTAGTAGGCACGCGCGTCCGCATTCGCGCGATCGGCCCGCGTCCAGATAGAACATCGCCAGTGTGATGGGCTGGCGACTGGTGATTCCTTCGATCTCGCTCTTGCTACTCGCGCTTGCGTGCGCTGGCCCATCGCCGACGCCGACCACCGGCGCCACGGCCCTCGAACAACGCCTGGCCCGCGGACCTCTCACGCGAGCGATCGTGACCGGCTCGCCCCAAGCCGCACCGGTGGCGCCAGGTGCGACCGAGACGCCGGTTCCTACCGAGGCCTCGCGCGCATTCCAGCGCCGCGGCACGACGCCGACGCCGATACGCGCCAGAGAGCCGGCCAGTGCCTTCGTTTCGGTGGTGGAGAACAACAGCCGCATCAGCCTTCTGATTGGCAACACGGTCGAATTAGTCGATCTCATCGGCGTCACGCCAGTCGAGCGAGTGCACATGAGTCGTGCCGTCGACTGCTTCCTGGGCGACGCCAATCGAGTTGTCCAGGATTTCTTGCCAACCGGTGCTCGCGTCGAGATCGAAATCGATCCAGTCACTCCTCGCGATCGGGACGGCCGCCTTCGCGTCGGAGTCTGGCCGCGCGAGGACCTTCTCCTGAACGTGGAGTTGGTGCTCCAGGGCCTGGGGCGCGCCGACATCAATCAGCGCGGTACGCGCTACTACACTGCCCAGCGCGACGCCGAGCAGGAGGCGCGTCTGAACTACCGTGGCGTCTGGTCCGACCTCATGTGCCTCGACAAGTCGGTTTGGATCGGCCGCCGATAGCCAGCGCCTCGCGGGCAGTCGGATGCGAGAGCTGGTTTTCCTGATACGCCACGACGCGGCCGATCCGACAATTACACACGGTGACTGATCGCTCGAACGGATCCGACCGTGGCCGTCGTTGGCGCGCGCCCGGACTGGGCGGAACGGCGCTCCTCGTCGTGCCGCTGACGCTACTTTTCGCGATCGGCGTCGCGCGGGCCGACGATCCCGCGCCTAGACGGTCCGCCGGCGACACGACGACCATCGTCGTGCGATATCGGCCGGGCCTACCCATGCTTCGTCGAGCGCTGGCCGACGACCGAATCGTGTCCGTGAGGGAACAGCCGCGCCTGCGAGCAGAGGTGGTTCGCGTGCCGCGTTCGGCCGCGGTCGAGATCGCGGCATCGCTTGCCCAGCGCTCCGATGTCGAGTTCGCCGAGGTCGCGGTGCCGCGCTACGCGCTGTCGCCCGTCGCGCCGACAGATCCTCTTTACCTGAGCCATCAATGGACCCATGCGCGCGCCAACGTCCCGGCGGCCTGGGAGGTGACGACCGGATCGTCGTCGATCAAGGTCGCGGTCATCGATAGCGGCTTCGATGTCGGACACCCGGATCAGCCACGCAACCTCGAACTCGGGTGCGACTTCATCGCTTGGCGAGAGGTCGAGCTGGCGGGATCGTGTCCGGTCGTCAGCCGCGACGGCGACGGCCACGGCACGCACGTCACGGGGATCATCTCCGCGAACTGGAACGGTCTGGCGATCGCTGGCATCGCACCGAACGTGACGGTCTTCTCGGTTCGCGTGCTCGACGATACCGGCAGTGGCGATTCGACACTGATCTCCGACGCGATTGTGCACGCGACCGACGCCGGGGCGCAGATCATCAACCTGAGCCTCGGCGGAACGTCGAATTCGCAGTACGAGGCAGCCGCGATCGACTACGCGGTGCAGCGCGGCGCGCTCGTGATCGCCGCCGCCGGTAACTGCGGCGCGGTGACTACGTCGTGTCCGGTCGCGGACCCGATTTTCTACCCGGCGGCGCGGTCGCTCACCTATCCGAACGCCGTGATCGCGGTCGCGGCCACCGACACATTCGACCTGCCAGCGCCGTACTCCAACGCTGGCACGTATGTCAGTGTCGCCGCGCCGGCGGGGGCCGGCGTAAGTGCGGGCGCGAGCGACTGGACGACGAGCCTGGCGCCGCGCCAGACCGGCTACCTCACGACGATGGAGGTCGGGACGTCGCAGGCGGCGCCACAGGTCGCGGCAATCGCGGCCCTGGCGCTCTCGGTTCAACCATCGCTCCCGCGGGATACGCTTGGCGCGCTGATCCGATCGACCGCGCGGCGCGACGCCGGCCGCGGCTATCCGAATTCGGATTTCGGATACGGCATCGTCGACGCTGGCGCGCTCGTTCAGGCCGCCAGCGCATACGCCACGCCGACACCAACGGTGACGGGAACGACGACACCGGCGACGGCCACCGCGACATCGACGGCCACCCCGATCGCCACCTATACGCCCACACAGCGACCGGAGATCACGTCCACCTCGACGGCGACGCAAGTACCGCGACGGGACACGACGACGACACCGACCACAACGCCAACAACCGTGGTTGGCGCGACCCCAACGCCGAGGTCGGTCAGCGCGGCGGTGACGCTCGATGGCGGCCGGCTCGCCGCCGACGGAAACAGCGTCGTCATCGAGATCCCCGCCGGTGCGCTTCCGTCGGGGGCGCGCGTCGAGTTTTCGCCGCGACCGACGTTCGATGTCGCGCCGCTGGCGGGAAGCCGCCGCATCACCACGTTCGAGCTTTCGGCAACCGACACGCTGGTCGGCGAGGTGACGATTCGCATCGCGGTCGACGCGGCGGCTTTGGGGACGGCCGATCCGCGCTCGGTTCGCCTTTACCACGTCGTCGACGCGTCCGGGCGGCGCGACCTGGTTCCAACGCAGTGGCTACCGCTCGCCGGCGCGATCGAGGCGCGGCTGCGCCACTTCAGCAGCTACGAGGTCGCGACCGTCCAGTTCCGGCAGTTGCTACCGCTCGGGG
This sequence comes from Chloroflexota bacterium, assembly GCA_004297775.1. GTDB lineage: Bacteria > Chloroflexota > UBA6077 > FW602-bin22 > FW602-bin22 > FW602-bin22. The sequence goes on from SCUE01000032.1 coordinate 118,363, forward strand.
CGCGACTCAGCCTCCCGTAGGCTTGGCCGCGGCCGTCGGACCGGCCGGTGCGCCGGAGGCAGCGCTGTGAAGCTTCTGCCGAAGCTCACCAAGCGCCTTGGCAGCATATCGAGCGTCGTCGAGGTAATCGTGGCAATCGCGTAGATAGCTGGTATCGCGCCCATCGTCGGGCGCATTCGGCAGAACCTGACACGCGCTGACGAGAAAGCCCAGCCAGCGATCGAGGTATTCGTGCGAACGGTTGGCCGAACTTGGCACCTCGACCGCGGCGACCTTCTTCTGGAACTGGCCGAACACGACCGCGTAGTGCTTGCCGAGGGTCTTGGCCTTGAGCGCCGCATTCGCGGTGCGACCGGCGTTCGCCTCGACGTACAGCGCCTTTAGGTTCTTGGTGAACTCGGTGTGCGATTCGATCGCGGCCTGAAGGAGCGGCGCGCTCGCGCGAAGGTAGGCGATGAGTTCACGCCGTCCAGGACGCGGTGGCTGCGAATGGGACGTAACGGTTCCACCCCCGAATCGGGTTCACGCCGAATCTGCGCCATTATACTGTCACCCAGGAAAAGAACCGGTATTTGGCCACATCGAGGCGGCACGCCGACATCATCCGCCGGCGCGATGGCGTTCGCGTGGCCGGCGGACCGGTCGCGCTCGCGATGCGGGCGGGCGCCGACGGTGCGCGGCGCGCACGGGGCACGTGCATTCTGCAGCGGTTTGCGAACGGGCCGACCGCAATCGACCCGGACGAACGGCTCTCGTTGCGTCTCGACGATGGACGCGAGATGCCGATCCGCCTCCTGCGCGTGACGATGACAGCCTGCGGCCCGGAGATCGCCCACTTCGTGGCGGAGTGAGCGGTCGCGCGCTAACCGCGGCCGATCAGCGGCAGGATCGTCGAGCGCACGAGACGAAGGGCGCGCGCGGCGTTGATGCGGCCGTGCCCGTAGTAGTCGTTGTGTCCAGTCAAATCGTACGGGCACGAGGTGATGCCGGTCGGGCAGGCCTCGATCCGATCGGCCGCCGCGCGAATGATGCCGCCGATGCGATCCGGTCCGTGACCCGGGAATGAGGAGATGAGCAGCGCGGCCAGCGCCGCCACGTGCGGACTGGCCATGGATGTGCCGGTCTTTCGCTGGTAGCCGAGCGCAACGTCCCATCCGTCGAGGTCGCGGCGATAGGTGCTGAGAATCGCCGATCCCGGCGCAACGACGCCGAGCCACCAGCCGTGATTGCTGATCGGCAGGAGCCTGTCGCTCGCATCGGTTGCGCCCACCGCCAGCGCGTGCGGCGAGGCGGCCGGGTAGAACGGCGTCGTCGTGCCCTGATTCCCGGCCGCGGCGACGATGATGATGCCGGCTCGCCACGCACGTTCGATCCCCGCATCGAGGACGCTCGACTGGCCGGGGCCGCCGACACTCAAATTGATGACCTGCGCGCCACGCGCGATCGCGCGATCGATGCCGGCGACGATCTGGGCATCGTCGCCGACGCCCTGACAGTCGAGGACCTTGATCGGCAGAATCATCGGTCGCCAAGCGAGGCTGGCAACACCGGCGCCGTCGTCGGTGCTGGCGCCAGCGATTCCGGCAACGTGGGTCCCGTGGGCCGACGAGTGATCGTCCGCCGCGGTCGTTGTCGTCGGACACGCGGCCGATCCCGCACCGAGCGTGTTCTCGCCGGCCAGCAGCTTGCCGGCCAGATCGGGGTGTCCCAGGTCGGCGCCTGAATCGAGAACCGCGATCGTCACACTCGCGACCCCGCGTTGAATGTCCCACGCTGACGGCGCCTCGATGCGCGTCAGCGCCCACTGCTGGGCGTAGAACGGATCGCCCGGCGTCACCTGGGCGCGGCGGATGTAGTTCGGCGCGGCGCGCGTTCCCGGCCGAGCATTCAGCGCGGCAGCCGACGCCCGCTCGGCGCCCGGCGCAACTCGGGCGACGTAGCGTGACGCGGTCAACGCGGCGCGGCCAGGCGCCAGCGGTTGATCGGTTTCGACCAGGACCTCGCCGGGGCGAATCTCGGCGTCAGTCTCGGCGGCAAGCGCGACTGGCGGCTCGATCCCCGCGCGAAGGAGAGGCAATGTGAGCAGCGCCAGAACGCAGGCGCCGGCCAGCCCGCGCCTCCATCTTCGCAACACGCCGCGATCGTAGTTGGCGCACCTCGGCCGTGGCATTGCCGCGATGTACCATCGGCGCTGGCTATGGCAGGGGAGAGATCGCTGTTCGTCGGCGTCGACGGCGGCGGCACGAAGACGGCCGTGGCGGTCGTCGACTCGGCCGGCGCGCCAGTGGGCGACACGACTGGCGGCCCCTCGTCCTACCGATCAATCGGAGTCGGCGCGGCGGCGGCCGAGATCGTGTCGCTCGTTCGGCGGGCAGTGCCGGCCCTGGGTCGGGTCGAGCGGCTCCTGGCGGCCGTCTCCGACGTGGATACCCGTGCCGATCAGTCGCTCCTGCGCGCGGCGATCGAAGCCGAGCTGAAGGCGAACAGTTGCGATGGCGTCGCGGTCGATGTGGCGAACGACGCGATCGCGGCGCTGGCGTCGGGCGGCGAACGGCTCGGGCGAGGAATCGCCTGTATCGCCGGGACTGGCAGCGTTGCCCTCGGACTCGATGGCCGCGGAAGCGAGGCACGCGCCGGCGGGTGGGGACCGCCGTTCGGTGATGGCGGAAGCGGCTACTGGATCGGATTCCAGGCGATCGCGCGCGCTTTGCATCGATTCGATCGTGGCGAGCGCGACGCCATTCTGATTCGGTCGCTCCTGGAACGGTCTGGCTGTCGGACGCTTCCCGAGCTGTTATTCGGGAATGTCGGCGCGTCCGAGGAGTCGGAGAGCGCGTCCGTCTACCGTGGGCGGGTCGCCGCGCTCGCGCCGGCGGTTGAGCGAGCGGCCCTGGACGGCGATCGCGACGCATTGGAGGTTTTCACCGGGGCGGGCGCGGAACTGGCGCGCCTCATCGAGCACATCGCCGCGCGCCTGTCGTTTGGCGACGAGCGGCTCGACATCGTTCAGGTCGGCAGTCTCTGGAACACTCGCGTCGTCGGACTTGGCGCGTCATTCCGGGCCGCGACGATGGCGGCAATACCGAACGCGCGGCTGGGACGGCCCACGCGGACTCCGGCGCTGGGCGCGGCGCTTCTGGCGCGGCTCGTCAGCGAACGGGGTCAGTTAGCGCCATCGGGATTGCTGCCGGAGTAGACGCGGAATCGGCCACCTACCGGCTCGCCAGCGCCCGACGCACGTGGAGGATGCGCTGGATCGTCGTCACATTCGTGAAGACGGCCAGGACCGCCAGCGCGATCACGACGTACCCGGTGATGAGTCCGGCCGCCAGGAGGACGATGCGCTGCGGCCGCGGCAAGAGCCCGACCTCGCAGTTGACCCCGAGGCCCTCGGCCCGGGCGCGGGTGTAGGAGACGAGGAGCGATCCGGTGAGCACGACCAGGACGAGGAGAGCGATCTCACGTGTCGGGTACGCCCAGAGAACTCCACCGAGCAACGCCGCCTCCGAGAATCGATCGAGGGTCGAATCGAGAAACGCGCCGAACTTCGTCTTCAGGCCGCGTACGCGCGCCAGGGCGCCGTCAAGCATGTCGAACAGCCCGGCCAGGATGACGAGAACGCCGCCCAACTGCTCCCAGCCACTCGCGATCACGACCGCGACGCCGACGGTGAGAAAGAACCCGATGATCGTCAGATGGTTCGGCGTGACCCAGGAAACGGCAATCGCGCGGACGACGAATTCAGCGGCGCCGCGCGCGCGTTCGGCAATCAGATTGCCAATCGCCGGCGCTGGCCCACCACCGGGCTCGGTCGCCACTCGCATCGCCTGACCCATCCTTACGTTGTCGCGCGCCGAATTGTAGAGCACGATACCGGGTGAATCTGGTGAACGCCAGTTAACGAAAGCGACTCTCGATCGTCGTCGCATCCCGAAGGATCTCCCACCTGAGCGGCGCCGCGCGAGCGCCTTGCGAGCGAGCAGCCTACTCGCGATGCCACTGCCCGGTCGCGGGATCGAGCGCAAAGTGACCGGTCACCGTTGATACGCGCTTCACTCTCTGGGGCCGATTCAGCGCAAGAATCGACACGCCGTCAAGCCCGTCCGGGATTGGCAAGCCGAGGAGGTCCAGGACCGTCGGCGCAAAGTCGACGCTCTGGTAATCGATCGGCTGGGCGCCGCCGCGGACCCCCGGCGCGAGCACGAACACGGGCACGCGAGGCGTGTCATCGCGAAGCGGCGTCAGATTGGCCGGGTCTTCTGGCATCGGGTAGCGAGGACCATGGTCGCCCGTGACGACGAGATGAGTCTGGTTCGTCAATCCGAGCTCGTCCAGCGTCGCGAGGACCTGCCCGAGCATGGTGTCGGCAAAGCGAACCTGTTCCCGATAGCGATAGTACGCGGACGCGTCGTCGAAGCCGCGATCCGAGAATCCGGTCGTTCCCTGTGTACTCAGGCGCCCGTCAACGTCGAGAACGAATGGAAAGTGCGGCAGCAGCACGTGCATCCAGTAAACGACCGGCGAGGCACCGAACGCGCGCAGGTCAGAGCGAAGCATCGCCAGCATCTCGCGGTCGTAGAGACCGATCGTCGGCGGAAACGCTTCTCCGATCATCCCGACGCGATCGCCGAGCGGAATCAGGCGGGCGACAATCGCACTGATGGGGAAGTTGACGGCCAGGAAGGGCATATCACGACAGAGCGCCGCCCCCGGGTGTCGGCACCCTTTCAGGTACTCCTCGTAAATTGCCACGCGCGCGCTCGGCGCAACCCAGGCGAAGAGATTGCTCGTTTCACCGACGAGGAACTCCCCACAATGCGACGCGTCGTCGCCCTCACTCGGAACGAACTTCCCACGAAACATTGAACTCATTGCCGAGCAACTCACCGTGTAATTTGTCGTCCCGTTCGTGACGTACATTCCGTCGCGAGCCAGGCGGGCGAAGCTCGGGAAGAGGGCCGAGTCGATCTGATCGTCCAGCGAAACGGCCTTCTTGCCGAGTTCGTCGAACACGATCAAGATCGTCGGCCCTCCGGGCACCGCAACCTCGGATGGCACGACTCGCGGCGACGCGACGACCGGCACATGGAGCGCAACGACCCAGTAGACCGTTCCAATGACAGCGATCGCCCCGAGGTCGGCGCATACGGTCCGAATCCAGACGCGCGATCGCGCGTACGTGATCGCGGCGAGGACGAGCCCGCCCGTCAGGCCGAGAACGAATGGACTCGACCATTTTCCAGTCGCGAATTTCAAGGCATTCGCGATGGTCAAAAGGGCGACGACAACCCAGAACGCGTCGCTCGCGCGAGGATGACGCGCACGTCCGATCGCGAACGAGTCGAACGCCACCAGCGCAATCGCGGCCAGGTACTGGCTCACGAGCACGAATGTGACGACCGAGGCAAGTCCGGGCGTCACTGGCACGCGCTCGACGACCGGCGCGGTCAGGAAGAGAGAACTGGCGCAGAAGGCAATTCCCCACCGCTTCCAGTCGGCACGCGCCGACGCGGCCAGGGATCTAATCCGATTCGACGAAATAGAGCACTCTCCCCGAGCCCGGGAGCACGGATGTCGTCACGACGCGGAAGTGTGTACGAATCGCGGCCTCGAAGGCAGCCTGGCCGTACGGGTGAATGCCCTCCGGCGATCGCCATTGGACGAGCTTGCGAAACATCGGATCGTCCGTCGGCACGAACTCGACGATGCCCCGGCGGCCGATCGTGGACAGGAACCGGGCCCACTCGTCGAGCGGCACGTGGCCGGACACGCAGACGTGATGCGTCAGCGCCAGCGCCAGAAAGAAGTCGCGGCGTCCGCGCGCGAAGAAGGCCGTTCGTTCGGTTCCGAACCAACCCTGCGCCGGCGACGGGTTCAGAACGTCCACGACCAGCGGCAGGATGTCGCTGGCCGTCGAACGATGCGCGACGTACATCGCGTCGATGCAAGATTCGTCCGAGTCGATCGCGACGACGTGGGACGCGCTCTCGCCGGCTATCTGGGCGAACCGCCCGGTGTTGCTGCCAAGGTCCCACACGAACTCGGGGTGCGCCCGCGTCACGATCGATCGAACCACCTCGCTCTTCGCCTGGACGTACTCCGTTGAGTGAACGCCGTCGTTCGTGTAGGTCGACCAGTTCGAGGTCCCGCTGGGACGCGACAGACCGACCACCGTGCCACGCAGGCGCTCGAATTGGCGCCGCATCGCCGTCTTTGGAACCGTCATCGTTCGCGAATCGGTCGCATTCCCGACCGCCGATGAATGTCGGTTCAGGAACGCCTGCAGTGTGACGTGCGTCAGTGCGGGCGGCAGCCACCGCCGATGCATCGGCAGGAGTCGGGCGAGCGTCGCCGGTGGAATGCCATCGAGACTCGCGCGCAGAAACGGCTGAAACGGCACCGAGAGGATCGAAGAGAGGAGAAGCGGGTTCAGAAACAGTTGGCAGAACTGGCTGTAGGCCGCCCAGGGCTGGCCCGGCACGTATCGCGCGATCGATCCGAGATCGATGAATAGCGGCCGACATTGCCGAAATTGAACGTTGTAGGGGCTGGCATCTTTCAGTATGAGGTCGGCGTCGAGCAATTCGATCTGAAGATCGAGGTGAACGAGCGCGGCGTCCCGCAGCATCTCGAACGACCACTCGTACGGGTATGAGATGAATGGGATCGTCTCGACGCGCAGCACGGTCGCGTCCGAGGACGCAATCGGCTCGAACCCGATGAGCCGCCCGCGCGCGACCAGCCGATCCAGAAGGGCGCGAACGGCCGGATCGGAGAGCACTTCACCGGTGAGACCGGTGGCGACGCGCAGAAATGTATCTTCGGCAATCGCAACGTAGCATTCGGGATCGCGGAACGACCCCGCCATCCGCTCGGGAAGGTGCACGTCCCGGAATGCTTAGGCTGGTGGCTCACGCCGGCGAGAGAATCGCGCGCGAATGACGCGCCAGATCACCGACAGGAGCGACCCGCCCAGGATCAGTTGCAGGAGCAAGCCGCCGGCCGTCGGGTCGACATAGAACCGTGGCAGAACAATCAACAACGCCCAGACCGCCATCATAGTGCGCGCCAAAGAACCCTCCGCCGCCGCCGTGGCCAACCGGGCGCGCTGGCTTCCGCGGGAACGATACACGTGATGCTAACGCTGGCGAGTGTACCAGGACACACTGTAGCGTGCTCTGCCATAGCGCACCCCGCTGGAGCACCGAAATCGGCGGCTGTGTAACGCGGCGGGCACTCTGTCAGTATTGAGACACATGGAAGAGGCCCGGCGAGAGATTCCGTTCTTCCGGCCGTCGATCGGTCCGGCCGAGATCGCCGAAGTGGTCGATTCCCTGTCCTCCGGTTGGCTGACGACTGGCCCAAAGACGAAGCAATTCGAAGCCGAGTTTTCGCGGTACGTCGGCGCCGGTCACGCGATCGCGCTCAGTTCCGGTACCGCCGGCATCGCCATCGCGCTGGATGCGCTCGGAGTCGGACCGGGCGACGAGGTGATTCTGCCGTCGCTGACCTTCGTCGCCTGCGCCAACGAGGTCGTCCATCGTGGCGCGCGGCCGGTGCTCGTCGAGGTGAACGACGACTTCAACATCGATCCGAACGCGGTCGAAACCGCGATCACACGGCGCACGCGCGCGCTGATGATCGTGCACTACGGCGGTCAGGCGGCAAACCTGGCCGCGCTGTACGCGATCGCGGCCCGGCACGATCTCGCCGTCCTCGAAGACGCCGCCCACGCCGCCGGGACGACCTATCGCGGAGCGAAGATCGGCGCCGACGCGCTCCCAAACGCGGCCGGATTGCCGAACGGAGGCGCCCTGCGACGGGCGACCGTGTTCTCGTTCTACGCGACCAAGAACCTGACGACCGGCGAAGGCGGCATGCTGACGACGAACGACGATGCCCTGGCCGAAAGGATGCGGCTGCTGAGCCTGCACGGGATGAGCCGCGACGCCTGGAAGCGCTACACGTCCGAGGGCTCGTGGTTCTACGACGTCGTCGCGATCGGCTACAAGGCGAACCTGCCCGATCCGCTGGCCGCGCTCGGACTCCACCAATTGCGGCGGCTGGACGACTTCACGAACACCCGCCGCGCCTACGCGAAGATCCTCGACGACCGTCTGGCCTCGGTCGCCCAGGTGGAAGCACCGATCGTGCACGGCGAGGCCGGGCATGTCTACCACCTGTACGTCATCCGGCTGGTCCTCGAACGCCTGACGATCGATCGGGCGCGGTTCATCGACGAACTGCGCAATCACGGCATCAGCGCCAGCGTGCACTTCATTCCCGTGCACTTCCATTCGATCTATCGCGAGCGATTCGGCTACGCGCCGGAGGATCTGCCGCGGACGGCCGCGCTCTACCGTCGGATCATCTCGCTGCCGCTCTACCCGTCGATGTCGATCGACGATGTCCGGTACGTCAGCGATGCGGTCGCCGAGATCGCGTCACGACACGCCACTCCCTGACTCACGCGCGGACACAACCAGCCAACGCCGCGGTCCCGCGTCAGGCTCTCTCAACCAGGATCTCGAGATACAGCGCGTGCAACGCTGCGGCCGGTCGTTCGAGACCGAATCGTTCCACGGCGTACTCGCGCGCAATCGGCGCGAGATCGCGAGACCGCGGCAGCAGGTCCGCCAGAGCCGCCGCGAGCGCTGGTGGATCGCCGGGCGGGACCATCCGCGCGGCCGCGCAATCGCGAAGGATTTCGACTGGCCCGCCGTGATTCGTCGCGACGACTGGGATACCGCACGCGAGCGCTTCGAGAAGGACGAGGCCCAATCCTTCCGGAACGAGTGTCGGTAGTACAAGCGCGTCGATCGCCCAGTAGACCTGGGCCAGATCGGCGCCACCGGCGACCTCTCCAGCGAAGACGACGTGGTCGCCAAAGCTTAAGCGATCGACCCTGGCGCGCAGTTCGGCAACGTGATCGGCGTACCCGAGTTCCGGGCCCACGATCAGCAGTCGTGTACTGTGATCGTTCTCCCGCAGGATATTCAACGCGTCGATCAGGACATCGATACCCTTGATCGGTGATAGGCGACCGACGAATCCAATGACCCGATCGGCATCGCGCAGTCCGAACCGCGCCCGGGCACTCGTGCCCGGAGAGGGCCAGCAATAGGTCGCAGTGTCCACCCCATGGTGAATGACGACCGTGCGAGCCCGGAGATCCGGCGGTAGCGTATCGCGCACCGCGCCCGAGATCGCGACGATGCGATCCGCGCACAGGCGCAACGACGCGAACAGAAGCATCGCGAACACCCGCGAACGAGTGATCAGCTCGATCTCCCGAAGATGCCAGACGACGGGGACGCCGGCCAGACGCCCTGCCCAGGCCGCGGCCGGGATAGTCGCGCTGTTCACATGGATGATGTCCGGCCGTAGGCGCCGGAGGAGCGACAGTAGCGTCACAACCGCGGTAGCAACACGCGCGACTAGGCTCACGACGTCTGCGATGCCGCGCACTCGTTTGACTGGCGCCGAATCCAGATAGTGAACCGTGCATCTCGCGTCGACGAATGCCCGACTCAGCGGACCCAGCGCGGGCAGCGCAACGATCGGCTGCACACCCAACTCGCTCAAACCTTGACAGACGCCGAGAAGATCGGTGTCCGCCCCGCCTCGTTCGGACGTTCCGTTGACGAAGAGGACGCTCACTGGCACGCTACCCGCGCGTATCAGGGGTCTCCTGCCAATTCTCGGTGCGCCATCGGTCGATCAGCAGAATGAATCCGACCACGATCCATGCTTCGTGTTTGTAGAACCTCAACGTGAACACACTCGAGCCAAGAATCGTGACAAGCGATGTCAACAATCCAGCCGTCCAATACCTAGCGATCATGCTCGGATGCGACAAGACATTTACGATTGCGATACGGAATATCGTCGCCAGAAGAATGACGATTGCAGCCGCACCCACAAGGCCTGTCTCCGCAAGTGTCTGAAAGTACAGGCTCGGTATCGCGATCGGCAGCCATTCAACTCCCCAAATACCTCTCCACCAGGTGGGTAAGATACTGGTCGTGGCAAAAAAGACCCAATTCCCGATACCTACTCCGGTGATGGGAAACTGAAGGAACATATTAAACGCCGCGACCATCGTCGCGGATTGCACGCCAGTACTGATATTAGAATCATCAAATAGGGCGAATACTTGCAACAACAGCACGTCTACGGCATCATTCGATGAGTACTCCCCGAACCACATGAATAGAGCGGCCGCAAAGGTGATGAGCATCGCTATTGTTAGCGTAATGATAACTGTGTACTTGACGACCGCTCGTCCACGATTCTTGGGTTCTGTAATAGCAATCGCGATAATCAGAACAGAAATGATCACCGGCAATAATACCAGCGATGATTTCGCCATCGTCAATAGAAATACCGACGCGACTAATATGGTTGCGGATATATGCATCGGTCTCGGCAATACGAACGACCAAGTCGCAGATGTGGCCAGTAGAAACGGGAGAATAGTCCCCAGGTACACGGTGAGATGGCGCGGTTCAGACATCCACGATCGGATGCGCGAAATGATGAACACCCCGCCAACATCGTAACCTGTGTTCGCAAGCTCTTCGTGAATCGGAAGAAGCGGTGCATAGTACGCGATGGTTGTGTAGACCCCAAGCAAGCTGACCGCGATGGCTCCGACGATCCAGAACCGCGCCGCCGAACGGAGGCCCGGCAGCGTCCGGATCATCGTCAACATGAAAATGGGCGTCAGAATCGGCAGCCCCAGCGCCACGATCTCGGTGTAGCTCTTGAGAAACGGCGAATACCGCGCCGCCGCAAATGTCGTGTCGTCGATAAAGACGTTGATCGTCGTTCCTGGTTCGGCGAGGACAGACACGGCCGATGACAGGACCCACACCGTCAGGAGTAAGTACAGTGCGCGGGTCACCGATCGAGGGGGACCAACGATCGGCTCACGCAGGATGAAGGTACGAACGAGGAGCACGATGACGAGACCGATCGTGATGAGCCGCGGCGCATCGAAGCGTCCAAATGGTGTTTGAATGGCAACAAACCGCTCGACGCTTGCGCCCAATAGGAGCATGCGTAGAAGCAGTGACGGTGACGCGAGTCCCGCGCAGAGTCCGACGATTCCGAGCGCAATGCCCGACAGCGTGACGACATCGAGTCGGGGCAGAAGAAATCCCACCCCAACCATCGTGACAAGAAGTCCCAGGACTCCGATTGCGATCAGAGCGTCCTTGCGCTCGGGCGATGCCCGCGCGGTTACCCGAGCCATTCTTGTACGCGACTGGGCAGAAGACGAGTCAACCGAGTCGCCCGTACCGACCGGCGCGCTGACAGCAATATCAGAAACACCCAGGCGCGCGCATTGCCCGGGTGTTGCCGCAAGGAACGGAAGAATTCACGGTTCGCGGACTCTGGATGGCCATTCATGAGCCAGACCTTGCCTCGCCAGTAGTGCATCCAGCCGCGAATGCGACGCCGAAACGCCGCCGGCAGATCCGGATCGGCCGCGAGGTTGCCTTCGATGACCTGCTCGATTCCGCGCACCCACGGGATCGGAACGGTTTGCCGGGCGTCCGGCAAGCGAAATGTAATCGCGGTTAGCTTCTCGGGAATGTGGTGGATTCGGAAACGCCGGGTCAAACGGATCCACATGTCCCAGTCCTCGCACCCGGCGAGAGACTCGTTGAATAGTCCCACCTCGTCGAAACACGAGCGTCGGACGGCGATACCAGAGGTCAGCATGTAGTCGTACCGGAGCATCTCACGATACCCGTCGCCGTGCATATCCGGACAGGTCTGCTCGCCCACGACATTCCCGGCCCCGTCGACGAGGTCGGCGTCCGAATAAAACATCGCCGCGTCTGGATCTGCTTGGATCGCGCGATCGAGGCGCTCGAGCCGCGTCGGTCGGAACGAATCGTCCGAATCGAGAAACACCACATAGTCCGTCGTGAGGGCGCGGATTCCTCGGTTCCGGGCCGACGCGGAGCCACCGTTCGGCTGGCGCACGTACTCGATCGCACCCGCGAATCGCGCCAGGGCCGCCGTAGTGTCATCGGTCGATCCATCATCGACGACGACGACCTGTTGCGCCGGACGTGTCTGGTCGAGGACACTCTCGATCGCGCGCTGAACGCGCGCGGCACGGTTGTACGTCGGAATGACGACACCGTATGAGACCGAGGGGTTCACACGTCGAGTATAGTGACGCGCGTTCGCGCGTCAGATCGTGGCGCGTCACAACTGGCAAACCAGAGTTCTTTCAAGCCAACTGTAAGTACGTCGCGCATCAAGTACAGCGGATAACGATCGCAATGTATTCGCGATGACCGATACAAACAAGCCGGATATCCACGTCGTAGCGATTAGCCACAACCACAAGTCGTTCGTCGAACAGAGCGTTCAAGCGGTCCTCCGCCCTGTTGCGACATCTCCCCGTGCGCCGTGCGTTCAGCGTCACGGGAGGGGTCATCTGTTTGAAGCGGCGCGCGCAGCTATCGGATGCCCGAACGTGGGTACAATCTCACGTCATGAGTCGCGCGAGCACCCCACGATCGGTCACCGTCCTTGAGACAGTCCGCCAGCGACGGGCAGACATCGCCCGGATTGCGTCCAAACACGGCGCACGCGACGTTTACGTGTTTGGCTCGGTTGCGCGGGGCGACGCGCGCTCTGACAGCGATATCGACTTTCTCGTGACGATGGACGGAGGCCGGTCGCTGCTCGATTTGGGCGGACTCTGGATGGACCTCGAAGCCCTTCTGGAACGCAAAGTCGACGTCGTAACGCGCGGCGGCCTCGCGCCGCGACTGAGGGACCGCATCGAGGCCGACGCGGTCCCATTGTTGTGAAGGATCACCTGATCTATTTTCGGCAAATCCTGGAAGCCATCAATCGCATCGTCGAATACACGGCTGAGGGCGAGTCAGCCTTCCTGGCCGATCGTCGGACGCAAGACGCGGTGTCGCGGAACATCCAGATCATTGGGCAGGCGGCCTCCCGAGTTCCGACCGACGAGCGCTCGCGTCATCCGGACATTCCGTGGCTCGCAATCATTGGGATGCGAAATGCGATCGTGCACGAGTACGACTCAGTACAGCTCGACCTTGTTTGGGGCGTGATCGAGCGTAACCTTCCTGAGCTACTCGCTGGAATCCGGCAGGCGCTCCAGCAGGACGGGGGCGATTCGCACGGCCAGGCGTGAGGACACTCCTTCAGGCAGAGTTCGTTCGCTTAAGACCGTGAAATCAGTGGTAGCCTCGATCGACATTCAAATCGTCACGATCAGCCATTTTCACCGACCGTTCATCGAGCGGAATGTACCGTTGTTCCTTGACGGCATCCGAAAAGTGTCGGGCAATGTGCTGGTGATCGACAATGCCAATGATGGCACGGCAGCCTGGGCGGACGGCCGAGATCCACGCCTTTCAGTCATCTGCAACGAGGCTCCGCGCGGATTCGCCGCGAACACGAATCAGGCCATCGCTCGGCGTCAATCGCGCTACGTCGCCCTCGTCAATCCCGATGTCGTTCCCGAGCCTGGCCTCTTTCGCGGCCTGGTCGAGTTCATGGACCAGAACCCCGGGGTCGCCGTGGCGGGGCCGCTGCTTCGCAATCCTGACGGCTCAATCCAGGTCTCCGCGCGCGCATTTTCGACGCCACTCGTCGTCTTGATTCGCGGGCTGCGGCTCGATCGTTTTCTCGGCTGGACGCCGGCTGTCAGAGACTACCTGCGGCCGCCGCTCTCCCGCGATCGCGCGTGCGACGTCGATTGGGTCACCGGCGCGGTCATGATCGTGCGGCGTGCCGCGATCGACGCGGTCGGCCCGATGGACGAGCGGTATTTCCTCTACTCCGAGGATCAGGATTGGTGCTGCCGGTTCTGGCGCGCCGGTTGGCGGGTCGCCTATGTTCCGACCGTGTCGGCCACGCACGTCCATCTGCGCGATGGCATTCGCAAGCCGAGCAGCGCGGCGGCACGGCACCAATTCGTGAGCGCGATCCGCATGTTCCACAAGTTCGGCTGGCGGCTCTCCCGCGCGGCGCCATGACATCGCCCATCCCGCGCCAGGCGGCCGTCTTCTGCGCCGGTGAGGGCACGCGGTTGCGCCCGCTGACCGCACACTGCCCGAAGCCGATGCTCCCGGTCGCCGGGCGCCCCATCCTGGCGTACCTCCTGGAATGGCTGGCCGAACAGGGCGTCCAGACGGTCGCGATCAACCTGCACCACCGACCCGATGCCCTGACGCGCGAGATCGGCGACGGCGCGGCGTTCGGTCTGCGCGTCGCCTACACGCGCGAGCCGTCGCTCCTCGGCTCGGCCGGGGCGCTTCGCCCGATGGCGAGCATCCTCACCGAGACGTTCGTCGCGATCTACGGCGATACGCTGACCACGCTGCCACTCGAACCGCTCACGCGGCTACACAGCGAGTCCGGCGCGCTCTTCACGATGGCGCTGATCGACCATCCGCGGCCAACCGAGGCCGGCATCGTCGCGCTCGAAGACACGAAACCATGGCACGGCGGTCTGGCCGGTCGCGTTATGCGGATTCTAGAAAAGCCGCGCCCCGACGAGATCTTCTCGACGATCGCGAACGCCGGCATCTTCATCATCGATCCGGCCGCGATCGAGCTCGTCCCAGCCTATCGACCCTCGGACATCGCGCGGGATCTCATCCCGGCGATCCTCGCCAGCGGCGGCATCGTCGCGGGCTGGCTCGTGCCGACCGACGCGGTCATCTCGGATGTCGGCACGCCCGATGGCTACGCCACCGCGCAGACCGAATGGCCACCCCACTGGCAGGCCCGCGCGTTGCGCTCGGCAACGTAGTTCCGTTCGCGAGCAGGATCTCCGCGCTCCAGCCCGCTATTCCACGTGGCCCGCCGATTCAACGAATCATCCAAGGACTCGCAAGTGGAATCTGCTACTGCCGCCGCTGGGCGTCACCCGCGAGATCGGGAAGGGCCAAGCTGCCCCGGACACAGCAAGACCCCGGACGGTCCTCGTCGCCGAGGATCGCGCCGGGAGCCGTGCCCAAGGTATACCATCCGGCGCCGTGAGCATGCACCCGGGCGGTCCATCGATTCGCGGGCAGGGTACCCCGCCCCCAGGCTACGCGCCTCCCCTATCTGGGCATGACCACGCCCCCGCCCCTACCGCGCGTTGCGCACGGCCGCGATCGCGCTCGGGTTCTCCAGCGCCGAGATGTCGCCGAACTCCGTCGCGCCGAGATGCGCCGCGCGGACGAGCCGCCGCAGGATCTTGGCGTTGCGCGTGCGCGGCAACTCGTCGACGAACCGAACGACCGAGGGACGCAGCGTCGGGCCGAGCGCGGTGACGACACGTTCGATGATGCCGGTCCGGGTGCCCTCGTCCGTCGCGGCGCCGGGGCGGGGAACGACGAAGAGGCCGAGCGTCTCGCCGCGCAGGGCGTCAGGGATGCCGATCGCGGCCGCCTCGGCCACGGCCGGGTGTCCGACCGCCACCGACTCGACCTCGGCCGGCCCGACCCGCTTCCCAGCGATCTTGATCGTGTCGTCCGAGCGGCCGTCGATGTACCAGCGTTCCTCGGCGCCCTCACCCTCGATCCGCGCCCAGTCGCCGTGACGCCATATCCCAGGGTAGGTCGTCCAGTACGTCTCCAGGTAGCGCGCGCGATCGTTCCAGAAACCGGCCGTCATACCGACCCATGGCTGACGGATCACCAGTTCACCGACCGCGCTGCGCACGGGCTTACCCGTCTCATCGACGACGTCGGCGGCCATGTCCGGCGTCGGCCCGGCAAACCCGCACGGCCACAGCGGCGCGACGGTCGATCCGGAGACGATGCCGCCGGCGATTTCGGTGCCGCCCGAGTAGTTGACGATCGGGCAGCGCCCTCCGCCGCCGACGCGGAAGTACCACCACCACGGGTCCTCATTCCAGGCCTCGCCGGTCGATCCGAGCGCGCGCAGCGAGCTCAAATCGTGCCGGGTCACGAGTTCGGTCGGGTGGCGCATCAAGGCGCGCACGGCGGTCGGCGAAATCCCCAGCACCGTCGCCCGCGCGCGCTCGGCGACCGCCCAGACGCGGTCGGGTTTGGGGTGGTCGATCGCGCCGTCGTAGAGCACCATCGTCGCGCCCAGCATCAGCGTCCCGGCGATGAGCCACGGCCCCATCATCCAGCCGATGTCGCTGTACCAGAAAACGCGATCGTCGTCCCGCACGTCGAAACAGAACGCCAGATCGTGCGCGGCCTTGATCGGGAATCCACCCTGGATATGCACGGCCGCCTTGGGCCGCCCGGTGGTGCCGGACGTGTAGATCAGCATGAATGGATCGTCCGTCGCGGTGTCGGCGGTCGGGGCATCGCCGCCGGCGGCCAGCGCGTCGTGCCAGGCGATGTCGAGACGATCGTCCCAGGAATCTGGCCGCGAGTCGGCTGATACCGCCACGAGGACGCGCTCGACCGTCGGCGCCAGCGCGCAGGCCGCGTGAGCGGTTTCCAGCATTGGCACGCGCCGGCCGCGCCGGTGGAAGGCATCGGCGGTGATGAGTAGCCGCGCGCCGGAATCGGTGAGCCGATGCGCGATCGCCTCCGGACCGTAGCCGGAGAAGATCGGCGTGTAAATCGCGCCAATGAGACCGCAGGCGAGCGTCGCGATGGCGCACTCCGGCGTGAGCGGCATGAAAATGCCGACGCGGTCGCCGCGCCCAATGCCGAGTCGCGTCAACGCGGCCGCGGCGCGCGTCACCTCGGCCCGCAACGCGGCGTACGTCAGAGTTCCGGCGCGGCCATCCTCCGACTCCCAGACGATCGCGACGCGATCCGGGAAAGAATCGGCGCGCTCGAACGCGGCGGCGACGTAGTTCACCCGGCCGCCGGCAAAGAATCGCGCGAACGGCATTCCGTCGCTGAGGTCAAGTGGGTGGTCGTAGCGCCGCGACCACCGTACATCCAGGTGTCGCTCCGCGCCGGCCCAGTACGCGCCCGGATCGCGCCGCGCCAGCGCGTTCAGATCGGCGACCGTTCTTAGCCCCATCTCCCGAGCAAACCGGAGCACACGCGCGCGATCGAGGTCGCCCTGGTCGGGTAGCCAGGCTGGTCCGCTCACGGCGTGCCCTGTTCCCACGAGTACCAGGCGCCGCGCGAACGCGCCAGCAGGTGCCGCTTGATGCCTTCGAGGAAGAGCGCCTCGTCGTGGGACAGCGGTGGGTCCATGCCGGCGACCCGTCGGGCGACTTCCTCGTCGGATAGCCCACTCCAGAGGACCGATGGGTCGCCGTCCGGCGTCGGGCGCAATTCCAGCAGACCGCGCGCGGCCAGCCGTTCGAGCACCGCGCGCGTCTCGGTCGCGCCGAGGAGTGGTGGGCGGTTCATGCGCTCCCAGGCCCGCCACACCGCGGCCATCAGTGCGCGCGGACGGATCCCGAGACTGGCGGCTTCCTCGCGCACGCGCATCACGAGCAGGTTCTGCACCTGGTCGATCGACATGCCGCTGTCCTGCTCCGACCGCTGACGAATCGCCTCGACGATGCGCTCGGCGTGAGAAACGACGGCTGGATCGTCCACGCCCCTATCCTACTCCGCGTCCGATGGAAGGCCGCGATGCGCGCGAATACGTGCTGGTCCCGCGGTGGATCGTCCATGTGATGGCGATCGCGGTCCTGGCGGCGATCGTGGGATCGGTCGCGGCCGTCTGGTTCAATCGAATCCCGATCCTTGTGGAGATGGGCCGCGCGCTCGATCTCGAGAGCCCAATTTCGTCGCCCGACGTCGTGATCCTCAGCTCCCTCCTCCGGTCGGACGCCGGCGATCGCGCGGCGGCCGAAGCGCTGCGATCCGGCGCCAGCGCGGTGGTGCTGCTCGGCAAGCCGTTCTCGCCGGACGATCTGGTACCGGCGACCGAGAGCCGGCGGCTACCGCGTCTGTTGGCGGTCGGGATTCCGCGCGAACGCATCGTCGAGGTGTACGAGGGCGACGATCTGTACGAAACGATGGCCGCCCTCGCGGCGGTCGCGCGCGAGGCGGGATGGCGGCGTGCGCTGATGATCTCGTCTCCAAACGGAAGCAGACGCTCCCTCCTGGTCGCCCGCCGCGTCCTCGGCAGCGATGGCGTCAGCGTCGGGCAAACGCTCGTCGCGCCGGACAGTCCGGAGCGAGCCGATTGGTGGAACGACGATCAACTGCGCGGGCATGTGGTCTACAACTGGATCCTGCTCGCGTTCGCGCGCCTAGCCGGCCGAATATGACAGCGGGGTGATTGGCAACATGCGAGTCGGTTTCTGTTTCAAGGTCAAGCAGGATCTGATCCCGGAGTACAAGCGGCGGCACAGAGAGGTCTGGCCGGACATGCTTCAGGCGCTGCGGGAGACCGGCTGGCGCAATTACTCGCTTTTCATGCGCGATGACGGCCTGCTCTTCGGCTATCTCGAAACGGACGATTTCGACGCCGCGCTGCGCGGCATGTCGCAGCGCGAGATCAACCTGAAGTGGCAGGCGGACATGGCGCCGTTCTTCGAGATCGAGCTCGGACGCCGGCCGGATGAGTCGATGATGCGGCTGGAAGAAGTGTTCCACTTGGACTGAGCGCCGGCGCCGATCGGCCGACCGGCTCGGTTGGTCTGGCGCGGCGGCCGTCCGCGCCGCGGGCAAGATGCCCGCGCCCCCATGGGCTGCATCGCACACCATCACCTCAGCCGCATCGATCCCCGCTGTGTCTATTGCCTTGGGATGCCGCGTCGAGCCAGAACGGCGCACTCCACGCAGCGCGACGCCCATGGCAAGGCTTCGAGCCGGTCGGCGGCAATCTCGGCTCGGCAGCGATCGCAGAGGCCGTAGGAGCCGTCGCGAAGCTTTTCACGCGCTCGCGTCACGTCGGCGATCTGAATCGCCAGCGTGTCCAGCGCCGCCCCGTTGCGGCGCGATTCGAGCGCATCCGAGGTGTGATCGCCGATGCGCTTGCCGTACTGCGGTCGCGGCCCTTCGTCACGCGGACGCTCGGTCGCGCGAATCGTGGCCGACTCCGCGTCGAGGTGGGCGAGCCGATCGGCGAGTAGCGACCCAACCCGTGCCACGACCGCCGGATCGACCTGTCGGCGCGGCGGCGTTTCGCCGCGTAGGTCCGCCAGATCCCAGTCGTCCAAGCGGCGACCCATGCGTCGATCCTATAGGATCACGCCTCGTGGCAGCGGTCGAGTTCGGCTGGCGTCTCCCGATGTGGCCGGCCGACGACACGCCCGGCGCGATTCTGATTCAGCAGATCGAGAACCATCTGCGTCGAATGGACGACGCCATCGATACGATCTGGCTCTCGGATCACTTCGTGCCGGGCAATGGCTGGCGCGGACCCGAGCCCGACATCCTCGAAGCATGGTCGGCGATGGCGCACTGGGCGGCCGCGTTCCCGCGCTACCGGTACGGTCACATCGTCCTCGCGAATTCGTACCGGATGCCCGCGCTCCTGGCGAAGATGGCCGCGACGACCCAACTTCTGACTGGCGGTCGGTTGATCCTGGCGATGGGCGCGGGATGGAAAGAGGACGAGTACCGCGCCTACGGCTACGACTACCCATCGGCGAAGGATCGTATCGGCCAACTCGACGAGGCGATCCAGATCATTCGCGCGATGTGGACGAGTTCACCGGCGTCGTTCGACGGACGCTACTACCGAATCGAGAAGGCGTACTGCAATCCGATGCCCGATCCCCTTCCGCCGATCCTCGTCGGCGGCGGCGGCGAGCAACTGACGCTCCGCGTGGTGGCGAAGCGGGCCGATTGGTGGAACTTCGCCGGCACCGGACCCGAGCTATACCAGCGCAAGCTCGACGTCCTGGCCGGCCATTGCGCCAAGGTGGGCCGCGACCCCGCCACGATCGTGAAAACGTGGGAGACGTCGATCGTGTCGGTCGCGCCGACCCGCGCCGAGGCGCAGCGCATCGCCGAGGCGAGCGCGTTCTGGCGGCACGCTGGTGGACAGGACGCCACGATCGTCGGCGAGCCGGGCGACGCGATCGAGCAGATTCAGCGGTTCGTCGACGTCGGCGTTCGCCACTTCATCCTGCGCTTCGCCGATTTTCCATCGCTCCGGGGGATCTCCTACTTCGCGGAGAAGGTCGCCCCGGCGTTCCGACCGCGCTGAGAGGAGTAACCGATGCGACGAAACCTCACGCCCGACGACATCAAGGACCTTCTCGACGCGCGCCGCTGCTCGACCCTTGCGACGTACCGAAAGGACGGCGGCGTCCTGCTGTCGCCGGTGTGGCACGAGTGGGTCGATGGCGCATTCCAGGTCCACGTCGGCGCCGACGACATCAAGGGTCGCCATCTACAGCGCGACAAGCGCGTCAGTCTGGTCCTGTACGACGACACCCCTCCCTATAGAGGGATCGAGGTCCGTGGCCGCGCCCGCTTCCTCGCCGAGGGAGAGCGCGAAGCAATTCGGCGGATCGCGGTACGGTATCTTGGTCCGGTCGAAGGCGGCGCCTACGCCGACAAGGTCGATTGGGCC
Source organism: Chloroflexota bacterium (assembly GCA_004297775.1). Lineage (GTDB taxonomy): Bacteria > Chloroflexota > UBA6077 > FW602-bin22 > FW602-bin22 > FW602-bin22. The sequence continues at coordinate 138,841 of SCUE01000032.1, forward strand.
GGAATCCTGATCCGCATCGAGGCAGAGAACACGCGGATCTGGGACTTCGCCGACGAGTACGCGACGCGGTAGGAGCCTGTCCTCGCGCCGCCTACGCGTCGTCGATTAGGTGCGCCTCGTTGTCGCCTTCGAGCATCTCGTCGTCGGCCGCGGTCGCCGTTTCCGGTGCCTCGATGACATCGTGCGCGCCAGCCGCGCGTTGCCTCAAACGGCCAATGAAGATCGTCGCCGGCGTTCCGCGCAGCGAGATGCCGACTCGTCGCCGCGATACCAGGCCGGCGTCGCGCGCCGCGCTATCGAATACGTCCGGCAGCGCCGTGACGACGACGTACCGTCCGGCCGGCTTCAGGATGCGCGCCATCTCGAGGCAGAGCCCACGGTAGAAGCCATCGACATCCTCACCCTCGATGAGATGCTGCCTCCCGAACGGTGGATTCGAGAGGACCACGTCGGCGCTCGCCGAACCGATCGGCATGTGGCGCGCGTCCCACTCCTTGACCGCCATATTCACGCCAGCATCGCGGGCATTCGCCCGGGCGCGATTCGCGGTCGTGCGATCTTTGTCCCCGCCGATCAAGCCGGAAAAATCGCCCATCAGCCCGCGCTCGATCAGGAGCGTTCCGGCGCCCAGGCAGGGATCGACGACAACGTCGGCGCCGGTCGGCTCCGAGAGACGAACCATTGCCCGCGCGACCGTGGGTTTGAGCGACGCCGGTAGCGGCCGTATCTCGCCGCGCGGACCGCGCATCGACGCCTCGCTCAGCCGCAAGCCGACGAGAACGGTGTCGCTGACGATACTGACCCAGAACTCGACGTCTGCCTCGTCCTCGTCGAGGTGCCGCATATCAGTCAATCTCGTCCGCAGCGCGCTTTCGACCGCCCGCTGGGCATCGACGCGGCGGAAGCCGTGCGAACCGGACAGGCGCGACACAACACGGAACGTCTTCGCCGGGCGCTTCCGAATGCTGGCGAGTAACTTGAGCGCGGGTGCGAGCGCGCGCGATGTCAGAACGATCGCGCTGACGTCGCCCAGTCCAGCCTCGCCCGGACGCGGATCGCGGCCCTGCGCCGCGACGATGAAGACATCCTCGACGGTGTCGAGTCCGGCGAGTTCGGACGGCGCGAATGTTCCGCGCACTTCGAGGATTGACGTGCGCTCGTCGAACCGCCGCCATGCGCCGACCAGAGCGATCTCCTTGAGCGACGTGCGCGCCTCGTAGAGGGCGATGTCCTCGATCCCGGGCACGACGTGGAGGAGGAAACGAGGGCTGGCATCGTCCAGACTGTCGCGACGCGGCGCGGCGCCGGAACGCCGCGGGCCAGGCGGCGGCCGTGACGGACGCGTCGCGGTCGGGACGGCGGAACGTGAATCGTCACGCCCGCGTGGCATAGGGCGCGAGCGCGCTGGCGGCGCATCCGGACGCCGTGGGCGGCCAACACCGGTGCGCGAATCAGCGTCGGGGCGACCTGGACGGGTATCACGCGAGCGCGAAGCTTCCTGATCGGCCCGGCGCGGTGCAAGATCATCACCGCGATCGCGCGCGGGCAGCCCATCCGATCGCGGCGGCCGAGTCGCGCTCGCGCGTCCATACGTCCGATCGCGCTCCAATGGCGGACCATCCGGTCGCCGCGGTCGACGGTCGGTCGATCCGCCAATCAGTTCCTCGGTGGCGCGTCGCGCGCCAGTGCCTCGGAGGCCGGGCGGCCGACGCGCGACCGGGTTTCGCGGCTGGCCTTTGCCGCCGCGCATGGGCTTTGCATGGAGGCGACCATCGCGTTGCGATCGCGGCGCCTCACCGTCGGGACGCCGAAATCGTTGAGTCATCACTCAATCGTAGTCGGGCGCTCGGTACCCGCGCCGGGCATTCCGGCGCCGCTAGGTCGTCACCTCGACGACGACATATGTCTGCTCGACCGTGACCGGATACGTCTCGGCGATGTACGGGCCCTTGGCGTAGCCACCCATCTCCGGATCATCGAAGAGTTCCTCGCCCGGCGCGAGTGTCACCGGATAGGCGCGCACGCGTACCGATCGCGGATCGAACCAGGATTGCCCGGTCCGAATATCGTATTCCCACCCGTGCCACGGGCATCGGATGATCTCGCCGGGCCGCTCGTAGACGTATTCGCCCGGTGTCGTCGACGAGATCAGTCCCGACGCGCGACCCGAGCACAGCGGTCCACCCTGGTGCGGACAGCGGTTGCGGAGCGCGAAGAACTCGCCGCCGAGATTGAAGACGCCGATCGAACGGCCGGCGACCTCGACGACCTTCCGCTGCCCGTGTGGAATCTCGTCGACCGTCGCGACGACGTGCTTAGTGGCGGTCGCCAAGGCGGTAGAAGCTCCGCGCCGTCTCAGCCATGATCTTCGCTTCGACGTCGAGCGGCAAACGCACCGGGAGCGCCTGATCGGGCGCGTCGAAATCCCAGTGCGGGTAGTCGGTCGCGAACATCAACCGATCCGCGCCGATCCCCGCGACAATGTCGTGGAAGTGGGCCGGATTCTCCGGCTCTTCCATCGGCTGCGTCGTCAGCCAAACGTTCTCGCGGATGTACTCGGACGGCAGCTTCTTCAGTCGCGGCGCGTCGCTGCCGAAACGCTGGTACGCCCGATCGAGCCGCCAGCCCAGGGCCGGCAGCCAGGCGAAGCCGCCCTCGATCAGAACCAATCGCATCGTCGGGAAGCGATCGAAGACGCTCTCGAAGATGAAGCTGGTCACCTGCGACTCGAACGACGGCGGCATCCCGCAGTGATCCTCGTAGTAGTACGAAGGCCAGCCAGCGCCGGTGATGGGACCGCCACCGGAGCCACCGAAATGGAAGGCGATCGGCAGGTCGTTCTTGCAGGCCGCCTCGTACATTGGCCAGTACTTGCGCCGGCCGAGCGGTTCGGCCGTCCGCGCGACCACCAACACCTGCACGAACCGTTTGTCAGCCGCGCACCGTTCGATCTCGGCCGCCGCGCGCGCACCATCTTCGTAGTACGGGACGACCGACGCGACGAGTCGCGGCTCCGGCTCGCACCACTCGGCAATCTGCCAATCGTTGCACGCGCGCGACATCGCCTCGCCGTAGCCGGGATTCAGTTGCCCGCCGGCGCCAATTAGCGGCGTCAGGATTCCCCAGTCCATCTGCCAATCGTCCAGCAATTGCGCGCGTAGGAATCCGAGGTCCGACCCGGGTGGGCCTCCGGTTGGCGGCCAGGAATCCGAGCGGGCGGCGTTCATGTTGGCGCGCGGGTAGTATGCGCCCGTGTGGCCGCGTCCACCGAAAGACTCGTGGTGCCGTCGCCACTGCTCGGACATGTATCGCCCGAGCGTCTTCTCGTCGCGCGGCGCCGTGTGAATGTCGCAGTCGATCACGGCCGTGCGCGTGCGTCGACGCGCGACCTCGGCCGGGGCTCTCTCAGTCGCTACCATCGCCTCACCAATTCCCTCGCCGCCATTCTAAACGGCGCCGCGCACGCCGATCGTCAGAGATCGATCGACGTGCCGGACCGCGCCGACCGATAGATCGCCTGTATGAGTTCCAGCGCCGCGCGACCGTCCTCGCCGGTGACCGACGGTGCGCGCTTCTCCCGGATCGCTGATAGGAACTCCGCGATCTCGGCGTCAAAGCCGTTCAATCCGCCCTCGGGCAGCGCTATCGCCTTCCAGGCCTCGCCGATGCGGGCGTAGCCGAGGCCGCGCCAGGTCTCGACCCGCAGGACTCCCTCGCTGCCGACGAACGTCGCATCGCACTGACCGGCGTCGCGCGGCACCGCGAAACTCTGTTCGAGCGTGGCGGTCACGCCGTTGGCGAAACCGATCAACGCCACGCCGAGGTCCTCGCCCTCGACGATCGTCGTCGCGCGCGACATCCGCGCCGCCACCCAGGTCGGCCGCGCGCCGACCCACCAGATCAACCGATCGGCCGCGTGAATGCCGTTGTCCATGAAGACGCCGCCGCCATTCAGGACGTTGACCCCACGCCAGCCGAGCGGGACGATCGCCTCGCGGCCGGCCCAGATGACATCGCGAACCTGGTGCACCTGACCGATTGCGCCGGATCGGAGGAGCTCGAGCGCGACGATGTGCTCGCGGCGGAAGCGATGGGTGTGGCCGACCATCAATCGGACGCCCGCCGCGTGGCAGGCCGCGATCGCGGCATCGGCGTCATCGAGCGCGGTCGCGATTGGCTTCTCGCACAGGATGTCTTTACCGGCTCGGGCGGCGTCGATGGTCGCCGCGGCGTGCAGGCTGTGCGGCAGGCAGATCGAGACCGCGTCGATGTCGGGTCGATCGAGGAGCGCTCGCCAGTCGGAGTGCCAGACGCAATTCTGTTCGCGCGCGAACTCCTGACCGCGCGCCTCATCGACCTCCGCCACCGCGACGATGCGGGCGCCGCCGACTGCCCGGTAGGCGCGACAGTGCTCGCGGGCGATCCCGCCGCCGCCGATGATGCCGATTCGTGTGTCAGCCATCAGGCGAATCCGTAGAAGTCACGCGCGTTTGCCTCGAGGATACGGTCGCGCAGGGCCTCTGGCAGCGACGGCGAAAGCGCCTCGTCGATGGATCCGAATCGCTCCTCCGGGTAGCTCGATGAGAAGAGCAACATCTCCTCGCTGCCCAGGTGCTCGATGGTCTTGAGGAACGACACGTCATCCGGCGGATCGATCGGCTGAAGAGTCAAGCGCATGTGGCGGCGCATGTAGGCGGACGGCGGCTCACGCACCCACGGTATTTCGCGCTGAAGGCCCTTCCACTCCTTATCCATGCGCCACATCCAGGCCGGCAGCCAGGACCAACCGGCGCCGACCAGCGCCACGCGCAGATCCGGGAACCGATCGAACACGCCTTCGGCGATGAGGTTCATCAGGTGCGACTCGAGGATTTGCGACATGCCGACATAGGTCTCGACATCGTAGGAGGGATATCCCGACGACGTCGGCGCGGTGCCGCCACGTCCACCGGCGTGGAGCGCGACCGCGACGCCGTTTCGAACCGCCGCCTCGTAGATCGGCCACATTTCTCGGTTGCCGTACAGCATCTCGGAGCGGATCGGCAGCATCGCCTGCGCGAACGGCGCGCGTCGAGCGACCCGGTCGATCTCGCGCGCGGCCATCGCTGGCTGCTTCACGTCGATGACGATCGAGCCGCGAAGACGATCATCGCCGCTGAGCCACTCGGTCGCTTGCCACTCGTTGCACGCCGACGCCAGCGCCGCCGCGACGTCCGGGTTCCGAACGTTCGAAGGCACGAGCCGTGGCCAGACGATCGCCCGGTTCGAGCCCAGGCGTTCGAGGGCGTTTGCGAGCACGTCGGCGCGGGTCGAACCGGCCACGACGCTCGGTGACGCTGCCACAGGCGACGCTGGCAGAAGTAGGTATTGCTCGTCGGCACACTGGAAATCGGATTCGTCGATGGCGTCGCGCCAATGGGCATCCAGGTACGGGCGCAGCGCGCCGAGTCCCGGAACGACGCTCCGGACGTCACAGTCAATCACCATTCGGCCGCCCTCCGCCGCGCCGTGCATGTCTGGCCACTACTCACATCGAACGGTCGACGCCGGGCGTTATACCACCGCTCTGTCGCGCACGTGCGAAACGCGTCGCCTGGGGGCGGGATCGGTCGGCATCACCGCTGCGTAATGGTGAGCGGCGGCGAGCGAGAATTATGCCGGGGTGCGCTGGCCCTTGCGTGGCATGGCGGCCTCGGAGCGATCGCGCAGTGAATGAGCTTCGTCAGCGTTCGCACCGAAGAAGCGGACCAGAACGTCCACCTCTTCCGGACGGGGCACGCGGCGACCGATCGCCCAGTCGAGAACCGACATCTCATCTATACCGCACTCGGACGACAATCGTCGACCACTGCGAATTCCGCGCCGATCCATCTGCGCGCCAAGCCATTCCGCGAACGTCAGTGCCAAGCCGGCCCCCGGAGTTATGGTTAGTCGAGCCCCTCGAATGGTGGCTGACGCGCGATAAGAGAACCGTAAGAATCCGGGTGACCAATCAGGGGTGGGCCATTTGTGCCACGTTGGGCGTCAGTTTCGCGCCAACCCACGTGGGCGCACCCGAGCCAGCGGAACATCGAAGGCCGGTGTGCTTGACCGCATCTGTCCCGTCGTCGATGCCCCAGCCGTCAGACGAACTCGGACGCACCACTCTGCGCCGACCGGTAGGCGGCGTCGAGAAGCTCGACCGATCGCGCGCCGACGTCGCCGGACGACGCGTTCTCGACGTCGCGTCCCAGAATCAGATCGACGAATCGGTTCGGCGGGCCATCGCAGGTGTAATTCCCGTCGCCCGGGTCGATCGGCCAGGCGCGGTCCACGCCATCGTTGCGTCGGATCTCCAGCCGCTCTCGCTCGATATCGAGCACCAGCATTCCCTCCGTCCCGAAGACGCGCAGATCCAGGTGAAACTTGAGATTGCGCGGCACCGTGCCAGCGCCGGACACCGTGCCGATCGCGCCGCCAACGAATCGCGCCGAGATCGCGTCGTACATATCGACACGCGCACCGGGCGCGCTCATCATCGCGAAGACCGACTCGGCCCGCAAGTCCGGAAAGAGATAGAACAGCAATCCTGTTGCGTGCGACAACTGGGCGTACCCGTAACCGCCGCCCGCGACGGCCGGATCGGCCCACGTCGCTGGATCCGGATCGAACATCGTCCCACCCATCGCCGCGTTCGTGCCTGACAGGAGCCCTCGCAGCGCCGACGCCATCTGCAGCGACACGTGTTCGACCCGACCGATCGCGCCCTCGTCGAGCCATCGACGCGCACGCGTCACGTACTGCCGATAGTTCCAGCCGTACGGGACGACCAGGTGGCGGCCGCGCTCGGCTGCGAGGCGAGCCAGCTCGCGCGCCTGGTCCGCGTTCGTCGTCATCGGCTTCTCGACCATCACGTGCAAGCCGCGTTCGAGCGCCGCCCGGGCGTGCGCGTAGTGAAGCGTGTGCGGCGAGGTGACGACGACGCCATCCAGATCCGCGCGCAACAGCTCATCGACGTCCTCGGTCGCGATCTGGAAGCCGAATCGATCCTTCACCTGGCGCAATTCATCCGCGCCGAGGCGACTGACGCCGACGAACTCGACATCCGATCGCGCGGCCAGGATCGGCATATGGTTGCTGGTCGCCCACCAGCCAGCGCCGATGAATCCGAGGCGCGCCCTGGCTGACACCGGGACGCGCCTAGCGAACGACGCGGGCCGACAATCCGACCGCCGTCAATTCCGCGGCCAGATCGTCATCCGCGATCCGTGCCTGATCGTGCGTCACCCACAAGTGGCCGAGGCGTTCGTCGACTTCCACGTCGGTCACGCCGTCGACAAACATCAGGATCTGCACCGCCGCCGCGGCCGCGGGCAGGGGACAGCATCCGGCCGGAACGATCTCTCCGGCCGCGATCGCGGGCACGTCGAGAATCGTCACCACGACGCAATTGTACCGTTCGAGACGGTGCGCGCCGGGGGAATCGGTGACCAGAACACGTGGTTTCATCGACGGCCGAGGATAGCTGAGCGTGGACCCGACTACACTTGCCGCACAAACGGAGGCACCACGAGTGAACAAGACGGCCAAACGAGCCCGACACAAGCGAGATCTGAAGGCACGCAACAAGCGCGCGCGAGCCCGCGGTGAGGCTGCCGCTCCCGTAGTCCCAGCGCGGGTCGCCGCCGCCGCGCCGCGTCGACCGGCGAGTTCGCCGCGACCAGCCGCCGCGCGCCCACCGGCCGCCCGCGCGGCCGCTCCACCGAGCGCCGCTCCGGCATAGGTCAGCCTTCGCGCGGCACTCTGACGCACCCGAAACCGATCGCGATTCGAAGCGCGATACACTGAGCCCGCTATGAGAATCGGAGTCGTCTTTCCCCAGACCGAGATCGGCGCGGATCCGATCGCAATCCGCGACTACGTGCAGGCCGCGGTCGATCTCGGATTCGTGCATCTGCTCGCCTACGATCACGTCGTCGGCGCCGACGTGTCGATCCGTCCGAATTGGGCCGGGCCGTACACGAGCGCGACGATGTTCCACGAGCCATTCGTCCTATTCGGCTACATCGCCGCGCTCGCACCTTCACTCGAGCTGGTGCCCGGTGTCATCATCCTGCCGCAGCGACAGGCGACGTTGGTGGCGAAACAGGCGGCCGAGATCGATGTCCTGACCGGCGGGAAGTTCCGTCTCGGCGTCGGCATCGGTTGGAACGATGTCGAGTACGAAGCCCTCGGCATGAACTTCCACAATCGTGGGCGCCGCTTCGAGGAGCAGATCGCGCTGATCCGGGCGCTTCACACGCGCGAAGTGATCTCGTTCGAGGGTCGCCACCACCGCGTGACCGCGGCGGGGCTGAATCCGATGCCAATACAGCGTCCGATCCCGATCTGGATCGGTGGCTCGGTCGAGGCTGCGCTCAAGCGCGCCGCGGAGATCGCCGATGGATTCTTCCCACAGCGTCCACTCGAAGGCGGCTGGCCAGCAACGATCGAGCGCATGCGCGGATGGGCGACCGCGGCTGGGCGCGATTTCACAAAGCTTGGGATCGAGTCCCGCGTGAACGGCGGCGGCGGCACGCCCGACGACTGGCGAAAGTCGTACGACGAGTGGCGTGCGCTCGGCGCGACGCACGTGAGCGTCAACACGATGGGTGGCGGGCTGCGGTCGACGTCGGATCACATCGCTCGGCTGCGGGCAGTCAAGGCCACTCTCGGGTAAGTTGCCGGTGTACGACGATCGTCCGAAGCGCGAGCCGAGCCGGTGGTTTCTGAACAACGTCTCGGACGAGGTCGAGCGGTGCGTCCGCGCCGTGCGCGTTCAGATGAAGCGAGAGATGCCTTCCTGGGCGACGCCGGAGGACTACGTTCTGGCGCACCTCTTCGTCGCGCACGAACTGATGGCCGAGACCTGGCAGTCCGTCAATAGTGCCGGCAGCAAAGAGCGCACGTACAAGCTCGCCGAAGCGATGGCCGACGTGTCTCAGGTCCTCATCGACCTGACGCATCGCTCGGAGGACGACCTCTCCGGCAAGCGCGAGATCGAACGGCGGAGGTCGCGGATCAAGGGCGACGCGTAGCGACCAAGCGCGGTTCGCAGAGTGCGCGCCGAGGAGCCAATGTGCGCGGCTTGGGTCATCATCGTCGGGTCGTTGTCGGGCGCACTCAGTTCGCGCGTGAACGCGGCGAGGACCACCAATGCATTCGCTTGACGCCCTGGCGAAGCAGAAGCAGATGGCGGCCCGTGCCGCGATGCGGTTCATCGAGTCTGGAATGACGATCGGCCTAGGAAGTGGGACAACGGTCGCCTTCGTGATCGCGGAACTCGGGGCACGAGTTGCTCATGGACTGGACATCGTCGCGGTGCCCTCATCGTCGACAACCGAACGTCTGGCGGAGACCACGGGTATTCCCCTCCGGGACCTCAGCCAGGTCGATCGCATCGACGTTACCATCGACGGCGCGGACGAAATCGATGCCCAATTCCGCATGATCAAGGGCGGCGGCGGAGCGCTTTTGCGCGAGAAGATTCTGGCGTACGCGGCGGATCAGGTCATTATCGTCGTCGACTCGTCGAAGCAAGTCGAGGTCCTCGGCCAGTTCCCTCTTCCCGTCGAAGTGACGCCGTTTGCGGTGCCGATGATCGTGCGCGCATTGGACGATCTCCGCCCTCTGGTTCGCCTCGGCACGGACGGAACTCCGTTCACGACCGACAACGGCAACCGCATCATCGACTGTCGATGCGATCGCATCGACGATCCGTCAGCTCTCGATCGGAGACTTCGATCACTTCCGGGCATCGTCTCGACGGGGTTATTCATCGATACGGTCGATTTCTTGGTCGTCGGGCACGATGACGGCAAAGAGATCATCGCCGCCCAGACGAAGCGGCCGCGCAAGCGACGCCTGGCCGATTAACCGGACTGGATCCAGGCGAAGCGAGAGTCGGATGGCGGCCTATCGACGACTATGAGCGCGACCCATCGACGACTACGAGTGTCGAGAGAGATCTCCCGCTCGCTACGCAGTCAGTTGGGCGAGCGCCTCTTCCGGCTCTTCCTGGATCAGCGGCAAGTACCGCCGCTGGCAGTAGGTATCGAGTACTTCATCGGGAACGATCGCCACATCAACGTGTGCGTTGAGGGTCGAGGCCACTTGACGGAGCGTCGTGAGACTCTGGCGACCATGCACAGGGTTCTCGAGGCGAGAAATCGCTTGCTGCCGAGTCCCGATCTTCTCGGCAAGCTGAGCCTGGGTGAGTCCTCGTTCAGCACGTAGCGCTGCCAACTGCGCGGCGAGATCCCAGGCGAACTCGGCGGCTCGAATACGTCGCTTCTCGGTGGCATCGTGATCGCTACGCGCCGAAGTCTTCATCCACGCCCCCTCGTCACAGGATCGCCGCTCCGAACAGGCAGTCCAATATGCCTGGGCCAACTCGACCGGACGGCGCATCGCCTGGCCATTGAATGTACGTGTGATAGTCTCCTGCTATCCACCCGACGACACAGGACCTTCGGTCTCATTCGAACCTTGAGTTGCTCAGGATGTACAGGCGTATCCTCGAGGAACTCAAGCACCGCGATGTCATCAGCACACTCAATGCCCCCACCGGAGATTACGCTGAGCACCTCGTCAAGATAGCCCTTAGCGCGTCGAAGGCCCACAACTCGAAGAAGGCCTGGGATCTCTTTGATCCGGCGAAGCGACGCATTCAGGTGAAGGCGCGCTTGCCACGCAATCTCACCAGTCGAGCCGAACTTCAACTCCCGTATATCCGATCCTTCGACTTCGACGATCTGGTGATCGTGCTCTTCACCGCCGACTACAAAGTGCATCGCTGCGTCCGAGTGACATCAGAGATCGCCAGGGATCACTCGACGCTGTACTCACACGTAAACGGATATCGTCTGTTCGCGGACGACAACCTTCTCGAAAAGGGTGACGACATCACTGAGGCTGTGCGAACAGCCGCGCTCTCCGAAGCAGTCCGTTGACAATAAGCCTTCCGACGGATAACCACAATCCGGACCGAGTCCGAGATACACTACGATGCCACGCCCACGGTGCCGACGCCGCCGCTGCGCGGCACCAGGGTGATTTCCAGATCCGCGTCCAAAGCGGCCGCAATCCGTTTCAGAGTCTCGACGCTTGTAGCGTACTGGCCGCTCTCGACACGGCCGATCTGAGAGTGGCCTGTGCCCGCTCGCTCCGCGAGTTGTCCTTGGCTCAACCCGCGCTCCATCCGCAATAAGAGCACTCGTCGCGCAATCGCTTCGTAAGGCGCCCGTCGCTCGCGTTCCTCGCGGTACTCACCGCTCCTTGCAGCGCGTGCGTGGCGGGCATCCTCAACACTCTGTCCGATCGGCGATATGTCCGTGGTCACAAGACAATGGTATCCGCTCGCGCGAACGGAAGCTATCGACGCCGTGGTGGCGCGTCTTGGCCGATCGCTCGCGGAGGAGTCCGTGGCTGCTCATTCATGCGCTTCCGATAATCCTCCCATCTGTCACGTGAGATCCGCTTTTCTCCCTCAGGGATCGTGTCCGTGCGTTTCGTGAACATATGGAGCAACACGACAAACTGCCGTGAACGACGGTAGAGAATGCGATAGAGCGTCGAGCCGAAGTGGCAGCGCAATTCACGGAATTCACCCTCGACCTGCGAGCCAAACGGGAATGGAAGATGGGGATGTCCGACCGTCAGCAAATTGACGCGTTCAATCTGATCGTCGACTGCGGCCTGGTGCCTCTCGGTGAGGCCATTGATGAAGTCATTAACCGGCTCAACTCCGTCGCTGGCGCGGTAGAAGACCGCGCGCAGTCTCGTGTCAGGCGATAGAGCCGGCTCGATAGTCATTCGGCGCTCCTTCTCGAACAGGCCGACGACTCGAAACCTGCCACATCAATCGTCTATTATTAGGAACTGAACTGCAACTTCTCCTTGAATGGGGCGAATTTGGCCAGCCAAGATCGGTTCGAACTTCAACTCCGCCGACTGCGACAAGAGGTGTTCGGTGTTGAGACCTCGCCGTTTCGCAGTGACGCCGAGGCAGCGCAATGGCTCCGCAGCGAGAGCGCCCTGGGGCGCTCGCCAGACTTTCTGCAACGGGCGGAATGCGCCAAAGCCACTTTCAATGAGCTCTACCAACTCCTGGCGGCAAAGAAGGTCCTGTTTCCGTTTGGGATTTCAGTGACTGTCGGTATCAAACAACACCTCGTTGCCTATCCGGGAGAAGACCGGTGGACGTATCGCGTACTTGCGACAACAGAACAACTGGTTCGGCTGGCCGTCGCATCGGCGGAGATCGCCCGAACATGCCGGTGCAGCGATGCAACCGCAACGATGGCGATCTTGGTCGGTTCGCCGATCGGCCGGCGGATCCGGCTGACCCGATCTCTCATTGTCAACGCAGCCGGATTCAGTCGTTCCGCGACTATCGAAACGAACGACGACCTCAGCCTCACTTCGGCCGAGGTCAGTGCCGTTTGGCGTGACTTCGCTGGCGACCTCTCCGCGAAGGACCGCCGCTTCCTTGAGGTCATCGAAGCGCTCCGATCTCGGGGCCTCGATCCACCTGAGCCGGGTCGGCGGGGAGTAAGAAGTGGGGTCCAAGATTACTGGGAGGCCTTCACGGGGGAATGGAACTCACGAACAGGTGACGCGGGCGAATGGCGATACGAGCATTGGACATCGGCTCAAGACCATTGGCAAGCCGTCCAGAGCCGCGTGAACAAGCACAGGCGGCAGGGATCATTCGCCGTTCCCGGACTATGAACTCACCGATCGATGCTGGCGACACGGGCGAAGCGCCGACCATTGACAAGGTTTCGGGACGGTTCGACTCCACGGCCAACTCTCCCGCCTCGAGACGACGAGCACCGCCCTGCTTCACCAATTGCGACGGCTGTACTGGCAATTCGCGCGTCCGACGACTCTCGGAGCGCGCTGCATCGTCACGCGCAACGATCGGGTTCTCCTCGTCCGTCACACGTACGACGCGCACTGGTATCTGCCGGGCGGCGGCGTATACCGGGGCGAGTCGTTCCAGGACGCGGCCCGACGGGAAGTTTTCGAGGAAACCGGATTGCGCCTTGGCGAACTCCGACTACTCGGCGTCTACCTGAATACCCGCGAGGGCAAGATCGACCGCGTCGTCCTCTTCCACGCGGAAGCGGCCGATGGTGAGATTGCGGCCGACCATCGCGAGATCGGCGCTGCGCGGTTTTTCGACTCGTCCGCGCTACCCGACGAAACTTCACCCGCCACCCGCCGCCGTCTCCACGAATACGCTGGCAAGGCGACGCCGTCGTCGCAGTGGTGAGGCTCAAGTCGGGCCTTACCGACGAACGTAGCATCTATGTCGCATCTGAACTGCCCAGCCGCCGATCGTTGTTGGATGGACAAGGTCCGCACGACCGATCGGCAAGCAGTCGTGAACTGCCTTCGCGATGATCCTGCCATCGACGGCGTCCTTTCCCAGGCGATCGCGCGTATCCCGGAATTCATCCCGGACGCGCGCTTCTCTCTGTCCTGGCAGCCGGATCCCAAACACGGAGTTGGGGGCATCCTATTCCTCGGTGTCATGGCGGACCTGGATGAATCCCTGGCACTCGACGCCCTGAAGCGCTTCGATCGTGCCTGGTGGATACCCAATGCCGGCCGAACGCGCACAGAAATCTGCATCGACCTGAGCGCGACGTGACATTCGACTGGTCGGACTACCTGTCGGCGGCGCAATCGCTGTGCGGCCAGCCGGTATCGGGGCGTCCGGCCAGCGCAGAGGCGCAGCAGCGGTCCGGTGTCAGCCGGGCATACTACGCCGCGTACGCCTCGGCGCGAAATCGGCTGAGGGACGTGGAGGGCGTGTCCGTTCCCACCTCAGGCGCCGCCCACGGGCTCGTGGCGAATCACTATCGCGTGGTGGATGATCCGATGCGCGCCGAAATCGGCGTCGAACTGACTCGCTTACGACTCGCGCGGAACATGTGCGATTACGACGAAAGCGTGAACGACCTGGGAATGCTGACGCATTTCTCGCTTTCAAGGGCCGCCCATGTCTTGTCTGATCTGAAACGCCTGTAGCTTCACGGCGCCCTGACCGATCCATCGATGTCGCCACCGCGTCGCCCGTCATTCGCGATCGATGATCCCGACCCACGCACCTCACAGCCCAGATGACGCCACGACCGAACGCCATCGCGCCCGACTATTCGTCGAGCAGCGCGGCCAGCTTATCGCGACTCAGGACGTGGATGCGCTTGCGCGCGAGTTCGACCGCGCCAGCGTCCTGGAGTTCGTCTAGGACCTTCGTCACCGTTTCGCGGTAGGCCCCGATCATGTCGCCGAGCTCTTGGTGGGTCACGCCCTCGATGACGCCCTCCCGCGCCTTACCCAGCCGCAAGAGTACCGACGCCAACCGCGCCCGCACGCCGCGATAGGCCAGATCCTCGAGTCGCGCCTCGGCCGCGGCCAGCCGGCGCCCGACGATTTCGAGCATGCGCAGCGCAACCTGAGGCTTCTTACTGATCAGTCGCTCGATGTCCGTCTGACTCATGACGCACAGCGTGCAGTCCTCGACGGCCTCGGCCGAGGCATTGCGCATCTGCTCGCCAAGCAGCGGCATCTCGCCGAAGAATGTGCCAGGCTCGAGGATCGCCAAGTCGAGCTTCTTGCCGCCCGACGTGATTCGCGAGAGCCGCACGCGCCCGTTCTTCAGCAGAAAGAGCCCCTCCGCGGTGTCCTCCTGGCGGTAGATCGTTCGGCCCTTCGACACAGTCGTCATGCGGGTGGCCGCGTCGAGATCGGCCATATCTGCCGGCGTGAGATCGCGGAAAATCTCGATCGTTCGCAGATACTCGCGCTTATAGAGCGCCGGATTCGCAATACCACGATTTGGACCACCGGACCGCGAGCCACCGAAAACTCGGCGTAGGCGGGGCAGAACTCCGTCTGTCATCCATCCCCCCGCGATCGTCCGCCGGCCAACTCGCGTCGATCATACGTGACGCCATCGATGTCGTCGGTAATCTAGATCACAGTTCGCCCCTCAGTTCGCCACGCGCGTCTCGGGCTTGAACGCTGCCCAGGCGAACCAGAAGGGCGTCAGGTGCACGACCGCTTCCAACCGCTTTCCTGAAAGTGGACCTTCGACGGCCTTACCGAGCACGCTCCAGCGGCTACCGGTTTCCCGATCCACGAACGTGTCATTCCGCCACTCGAATGAAAGAATCCGGCCATCGACTTCGGGGCGAAATACCCCGGCGGCGCCGATGTCTCGCGATCTGGCGATCTCGGGCGCGTCGAGCGCCGAGGCCGTCCCGGGCTGGTAAAGGACCACCAGCGGCCCCCCCGCCACGCTGTCGGTGATGATGCGCCGCTGCCGCAGCACGCGAAACGGATAGGCGACCGCTTCCTCCCCGACTTCCAGGACCACGACCCGTTCCATCGGCGGTAGGCGGCCATCGAGTTTCCCTTGGAAGAGGAAGGGCGGTTGATCGATCCGATCGTAGCCAACGTACGGATTAGAGCCGTACGAGCGATTGAAGCCGGTTTCGCGCGCCAGCACTTTCCCGTCCGGGTCGCGTGCCTTGAACTCGGCCCAGGAGACGATCGTGGCGGGAAGCACAGTCAAGCGCTTTCCGGTCAACTGGCCGACGATCGCCTCGCCCGTAATCTGCTGCCACCACGACTCGGTCTGTCGATCCCACATCACCAGATCGGAGTGACGCAGGTTGCCGGTCGTGCCGAAGTCGAGGACGCGCCCGTCGAGTCGGCGATCGAAGGCGATCGCCGTATTGCAGAGTGGGCAGAACGTCACGCTGACTGGAACGCCACCGATTTCATCGTTGGCGATCTCGTGCCCAATCATGACTTGCAGCGGATACGCCCGCGCGTCCGCGCCGACGCGGAGCTCGATCACGGGTTCGACCGACGTGAGCCAGCCGTCAGCCTGGGCGACAGTAGTGAAGATCGGCTTGTCCAGCGGCGGTATGCCGTCACGTGGCGGCCCACCAGAGCTGATTTCGTCAAACGGCACGGTCGCCGTCGTGAAGTCGGTCTTCCAGCCGGCCGTGCTGAAACGCGCGCGATTGAGGTCGGGCGTCGGCCGTGGAATCACTGGAGGCGCGAGTGGTCGATCGGTCGTGGCAAATGCCGAAGTCGCGGTGACATCGGCAGTCTGGCTCGCCTGTGCCTGTCCCGGGGTTGGCGCCGACGCGACACCACAGCCAGACAGCACGATGACGAGTGAAAAAAGAAAAGCCCGCGTTCGCTCCGGCGTCACAACGCGCATTGTGTCCTTTCAGAGGGATCGTGGATCGAAGCGATCGGTGCTGCCCCCGTCGAACGTTCGATCAGTGACATTCGCTCGTGGATGAGATCGCGTGCCGCTCGATCGTCTGAATCAGGTCGCCGACGCGTGGATTGCCCAGCGAGATCACGCTGCCATCGAGCAGGTAGGTGGGCGTCGCGACGACCGTCACCGGCGGCCGCTGCCCATTGAGTTCGATCACGTTGACGAACAGATCGGGGAAGCGCCGCTGGATCTGGCCCGCGACCGCGCGGGCCTCGTCACAGCCACGGCAGTCCGGGGCCACCACTACATCCAGACGCACTCTGTCTCCTCGCGGATCGTTGTGAAATCGCCAACAGACTAAGGCGCGAGGCCAGTGGCGATCTGTAGCGGCGATCACTTTCCCGAGGTGTGACCGCCGATTCGAGCGACGTCGATGTGCGTCCGCGAATCAATGCGCGAACGTAATCTGGATCACCGACTGGAGAGCACCACGGTTGCAAGCTTCGAGCGGCGGTTCTGTCCCGGTGGGACCGCGGGAGCCCACGAGAGGCGCGATTGGCGGCACAGTACGATCTAGTCGTTGTCGGCGCCGGGTCGGCCGGCCTCGCCGGAGCTGGGTTTGCGCGCAAGCTGGGGCTGAAGGTCGCGCTGGCCGAGTCCTCGCGCGTCGGCGGCGACTGCACGTGGACTGGCTGTGTGCCCTCAAAGGCTCTGCTTCACGCGGCCGAGACCGCCCATGTCGGGCGCGCCGAACGCCGACGTCTATTTCTGCGGCGACCTGAAACGGATATCGACTTTACCGCGGTCAGGCGAACGGTGGACGCCGCCCGGGACCGGGTCTACGCGCTCGAGACACCCGAAGCGCTCGCACGCGATGGGATCGAGTTGTTTCTTGGACCGACCGCGTTCCTCGACGCGCACACGCTCGAGGTTGGAAGCCGCGCGCTAACGGCGAAGCGATTCCTGATTTGCACGGGGGCGTCACCGGCAGTGCCCGCGATACCTGGGCTGACCGATGGCACGGATCTGACCAGCGCCACTGTCTTCGATGAACTAACCGAACTGCCCGATCGACTGGTCGTCCTCGGCGGCGGACCTGTTGGCGTCGAGCTTGCCCAGGCGTTCTGCCGCTTGGGATCACGCGTGACATTGATTGGGCGCAATCGACGCGTTCTTGCGGCCGCCGACGAGGAGGCGAGCACGATCATCCTTGAGGCTCTTCGATCCGAAGGCATCACCGTATGCATCGGCTCCGAAGTCGACCGGATCGAGCGCGGCGTCGGAAGCACGATCGTCAAAGCTGGTGAACAGCGCCTTGAGTGTGACGCCCTCCTCGTCGCGGCTGGCCGCCGGCCGAATGTTGCCGGTCTTGGCCTGGAACACGCCGGTGTCGAGATCGGCGCGATGGGAATTTCGGTCGACAGAAATCTTCGCACCACCCAATCGCACATCTACGCCGCGGGCGATGTGGTCGGATCCTTCCAGTTTAGCCACTACGCCGGTTGGCAGGCCGTGATGGCGGTGCGAAACATGTTCCTCCCGGGCTCGACGCCGGCGATGCTTTCGGCGGTACCGTGGGCGGTCTTCACCGATCCGGAGGTCGCCCAGGTCGGACTGACCGCGCGCGAGGCGAGTGAGCGATGCCTGCATCACGTCATCCGCCGATTTCCGATCGCCCGGAACGACCGCGCGCAGATCGTCGGCGAGAGCCGCGGCATGATGAAGTTCGTCCTGCGTCGAAACGGCACGATCCTCGGTGCGACGATCGTCGGGACCGCGGCCGCCGAACTGATCAACGAAATCTCACTGGCGATGGACAACAGGATCCCATTCGACAGGCTGTGCCGGAGCATGCACGTCTATCCCAGCCACGGCTTCGCGCTTCAGCTCGCCTCGGTCGACGACTTCTACGAGAAGCTGGTGAGCGGCGCCACCGGATCGGTCTTGCGCGCGCTGGCGGGTCTCGCGCGGTGACCCCACGTTACAGAACCGGCCTTTGGCGGCCAAGACATCGGAGGATTCATGGCACTTGACATCACCGCGCCCGCGCCGATGGCCGGAGCCAAGAAGGACGCGGACTACGTCTTCTACGAGCTGACCCGCTCCATCTGCCCCGAGTGTCGTCGGGTGATCGACGCGCAGATTCTGCTCCGCGAGGGCAAGGTTTACATGCGCAAGCGCTGCCCGGAGCACGGTCCCTTCGAGGCGCTTGTCTACGGCGACGCCGAGGCGTACACGCGCGGCGCGCGCTTCAACAAGCCTGGCACCATCCCGCTCGCGTTCACGACCGAGATCGCGCGGGGCTGTCCCCACGACTGCGGCCTCTGCCCGGACCATCAGCAGCACGTCTGCGTCGGCATCATCGAGGTCAACTCGGCCTGCAACATGGAGTGCCCGCTCTGCTTCGCGAATGCCGGGGCGGGCTTCAACCTGACGCTCAAGGACGTCGAAGGGATCCTCGACCACCTGGTCACGACTGAGGGTAGCCCGGAGGTCGTCCAGTTCTCCGGCGGCGAGCCGACCATTCACCGGCTGATCATTCCGATGATCAAGGCCGCCAGGGCGCGCGGGATCCGCCACGTTATGCTGAACACCAACGGCAAGCGTATCGCGAACGACGACGCCTTCCTGGCAGAGTTGGCCGAGGTCCGGCCGTCGATCTATTTTCAGTTCGACGGTTTCGCCAGCGAGACGTACCGGATCATCCGGGGCGATCCGGACATCCTGCCGGAGAAGCTGCGAGCCCTGGAACGGTTGGCCACGATTGGCTGCGGCGTAATTCTGGTCCCGGCCATCGAGCGCGGCGTCAACGACCACGAGGTCGGTGCGATCGTGAGGTTCGCGCTCGAGCACCCCGCGGTGCGCGGAATCAACTTCCAGCCGGCCTTCCATGCTGGCCGTCATAGCACCCACGATCCGCTCCAGCGTGTCACGATCCCGGATGTCCTTGGATGGATGGAGGCGCAAACCGACGGTCTGTTCCTGAAGAGTGATTTCGTGCCAGTGCCGTGCTGCTTCCCGACCTGCAACTCGGTGACCTACGCCTACGTCGACGGTGAGACTGTCCTACCTCTGCCGCGGGTGCTGAACGTCGACGACTACCTCGATTACATCACCAACCGGGTCGCGCCCGACCTCTCCGACGAGATCAGGCGCGCGCTGGAGGGCCTCTGGTCGTCCTCGGCCGTGCCCGGCTCGGACAAGTCCGCCGCCGAGTTCGCGCTCTCGTGCGCGGCGTGCGATCTGGCGGGTCTGGACCTCGGGGCGGTCGCCGATCGGATGTTCATGATCATGCTGCAGGACTTTATGGATCCCTGGACGTTCAATCAGAAGAACCTGATGAAATGCTGCAAGGAGTTCCTGCTCCCCGATGGCCAGCAGATCCCGTTTTGCGCCTACAACTCGGTCGGCTACCGGGAACAGGCCCACATCCAACTCGCCGCCCGCGAGCGTGCGCGCAACCGGGCAAAGCGTGCCGGCGTCCCGGTCGAGACGACGCCGATCACCTTCGACTTCAAGAAGCCGTACCCGCATCTGCCGCTCGTACCGAACAGGCACGGCCGATCATGGTGACCGCGGGAACCGGCGCGCCGGCCGATCTGAAGTCGTGCTGCGCCAACCTCTACCAGAGCGACTGGGCCAGGTTGCTGCTGGGCGACTCGTTCCACCCCGGCGGCCTAGCGCTGACTGAAAGGCTCGGCCAGTTACTGAGACTCAGCCCGGATGACCGCGTGCTCGACGTCGCCGCCGGTCGGGGGACGAGCGCGATCCATCTCGCCAAGACGTTCGGCTGCCGGATCGTCGGAGTTGACTTCGGCGCGGAGAACGTCGCTGCTGCCAGCGACGCCGCGGCGACGGCGGGCGTGGCCGACCGAGTCACGTTCCGACAAGGCGATGCCGAATGGTTATCGTTCGACGACAAGGCATTCGACGCGGCGATCTGCGAGTGCGCTTTCTGCACATTCCCTGAGAAGAAAGCCGCCGCGGCCGAACTGGCGCGCGTCCTGCGTCCGGGCGGACGCGTCGGGTTGTCGGACCTGGTCCGGCAGGGAGAACTGCCACGCGAGTTGGAGGGACTTCTGGCGTGGGCTGCCTGTATTGCCGATGCCCGTCCCGTCGATGATTATGTCGCGTTCCTGGTCGGGGCTGGCTTCATTTGGCCGAGGATCGACCGGCACGACTCATCGCTGGTCGCGATGGTCGTCGACATCCGACGGAAACTGCTCGGCGCGCAGATCCTGGCCGGAGTCGGCAAGCTGAATATGGCCGGAGTCGACTGGGCGAACGCATTGGTCGTGGCTCGGGCCGCCGCCGACGCAGTTTCACGCGGAAAACTGGGATACGCGACGATCGTCGCGGAGAAACCGATCGCAATAACTTGACGTGCCCGGGCGGGACTCTCCGGAATGGCCTGACTCCGTCCTACGGTAGCCGGATCGTCCCAGTGCTCGGCTCACTCACATTGATCGACGGTGCTGAGGGCGCCCTTGATGTCGCTCCTTGCCGGGCGCGCCGGCCGACCCAGATGCCGCCACCGAGAAGCAACGCGATCGCGAGCCACACGACATCGGATACGCCCGCGACATTTCGCGCCACCCAGTCCTGGCCGCGAAACCCGAGTTCTCCGAACCCGAGGTCCTGGTACAACCCGCTGAGACCGGAACTGCCCTGGAAGGCAATGAACACGACGCCGAGTAGGATGAACAAGGTTCCAGAGGCGAGACGCGTCGAGTGAACCTGAAAGCGTCCGAGCCGAAACGCGCGTCCGCGCAGCCATGTCCGCTTCCCGAGGCTGTAGCGATCCCAGAGCCAGGCAAAGAGAAACAGCGGCGTCGCCGCTCCGAGGGCATAGGTGAACAGGAGCGCGCCGCCAACAATCGGGTTCGCCGCCGACGCCGCGATCGTCAACACTGCGCCGAGGAGCGGTCCAGCACAGAATCCCGAGACGCCGTAGACCAGACCGGTCCCGAGGATTCCGGCGGCAGAGCGCCCGCCCCCGAACCGCCCGAGCCACCCGGCCGGGACCATGCTGAACCCACCGCCGGCCAACTCGACCACGCCGAAACCAATCAGGAGCAGCCCGGCGACCAAAATGGTCGTCTCTCGGTGGTCAATTAGCAGCGCCGCGATCAGCGACGCGCCGAGCCCGAGTGGGATGAAGACTGTGCTGAGACCGGCCAGGAAGAGCAGCGTTCGACCGAGCAACTGGGTTGGACTGGTGAAGGCGTTGGCAAAGAACGCCGGCAGGAGCAGCGCCGAGCAGGGCGCCAGAAGCGAGAGCACACCGCCGGCGAACGCCGCCACGAATGAGACCTCCAGCACGTCGCTACGCGCCGGCCCGCGCGATCGCGGCGTCGAGCGCGGCAACTAGCGCGGTGGGTGAAGCGCCGAACACTTGTCCCGCAATGACGAATCCCGGCGTGCTCCGAACGCCAAGGGACCGGCCGGCGGCGAGATCGCTCTGGATCGCGCCGAGGTCCTCGGCCTTATCGAGGCAGGCGCCGAAGGCGGTGGCGTCGAGCCCGAGATCGCTGGCGAAGCGCTTCAGGTTGGCCGAGTTGAACTGGCCCTGGTTCTCGCCGCGTTGATGGCTGAAGAGGTAGTCGTGGTACTCCCAGAACTTGCTCTGCCGGCCTGCGCAGCGCGCTGCCTGAGCGGCCTGACGCGACTCGTTACCGATCCAGGCGAAATCATGCCACACAATCTTGACTTTCCCGGTATCGGCATACTTCTTGACGAGTTCCGGCATCACCTCACGGGTGAAGTAACCGCAACCCGGTCATTGAAAGTCCTCGAAAACATCGAATGTCACCGGCGCACTCGGACTGCCAAGGATGTACGGCTCTGGGTAAGTTCCCACCATCAATCTCGCGACTGGCGCTGGAGCGACTGGCCGTGCCGTATCCGGTCGCGGACTTGCCTGAGTGACCGGCGTTGGTGAGCCGACGATGGTGGGCAAAGGCTCAGCGGCGCGCGGCACGGGTGTGGCCCGCGGTGGCGCGGAAGTGCTCGACGGCACGATCACGGGTGTCGCCATCGGCGGCGCGATTACGGAAATCGCGATCGACGTCGGCGCCCGCGACGGCGCAGCCACCGGCGTCGCGGGAACCCCGGAGCACGCTGAGACCAGGACCAGACCGGCCGCAAAGACGACGATTGGGGAGCGCGCCGGCAACAACAACCTCCATCGGTCGAATCACAGCGGTAGAGGCACCGCGGACAATGAGTCTAGGCGGGCGCGGCCCATTCTTCTGTAGCGATGATTACAGAGTCGGCGCGGTCAGCTTGAGTCGAATGACGCCTGTGCGCACGTGCGTCCTGACCGCGCGACGCCGCCACGCATCCGATTCGCGGTCTCGGTCAGAGGACGGCTTCCGCTGACTCAATTCGCGACTTCCCGCCCGCGAGCGGCTCGACGTAGCCGCGGATGGCCAGGGCGGCCGTCGCGCCTTCCCCGGCCGCGGACGCGGCCTGCTTGGTGCTGCCGGCGCGAACGTCGCCGGCCGCAAAGATGCCCGGCACGCTCGTCTGCAGCGTCCCGTCCGTGACGATGAAACCGCGCTCGTCGAGTTGGACCACGCCACCCAACATCTGCGTGTTTGGCGTCAGTCCGATGAATACGAATACGCCGGCCGGTCGTAGCTCGGTCGTCTCGTGACTCTGCGTGTGGCGCAGGATAACCGACTCGAGGTACGACTTTCCCGTGAATGCCTCGGGAGTCACCTCTGTCATTACCCGTATACGCGGATGCGCGACGACCTTCTCGGCCACGACGCGACTCGCTCGCAGACCTAGGCCGCGGGTTGCGATCGTGACCTTACTCGCGAACTTCGTCAGAAAGAGGCCCTCCTCGGCGGCCGAATTGCCGCCACCGATCACAAGCACCTCGCGATCTCGATAGAACGGGCCGTCGCACGTGGCGCAGAAGTGCACGCCCGCGCCGATGAAGTCCTTTTCGCCGGGAATCTCGAGGCGCCGGTACGTTGAGCCGAGGGCAAGCAACACCGCCCAGGCGCGGTAGTGCTCGCCGTCCGCGGTACGGACATCGCGATAGCGCCCGTCGGCATCGACTCCGACAACCCGCTGGGCGCTGAGAATCTCGACGCCGAAGCGCTCGGCTTGCTGCCGAAGCCGGTCGGCAAATTCGGCCCCGCCTATCCCCTCTGGAAATCCCGGGAAGTTATCGAGCCGCTCGGTCACACCGGCCTGGCCACCGATGCCACCGCTCTCGATGACCAGCGTGTCGATCCCCTCGCGCGCGGCGTAGAGGGCGGCGGTCAGTCCGGCCGGTCCGCTGCCAACGATGATGAGGTCGTAGAAGCGGCGCTGTCCGCTGGTGAGGAGGCCGAGCTTTTCCGCAAACTCGGCGTTGGTCGGCTCGACCAGTGTCGAACCGTCGCCGAACACGATTGTCGGAATGATGTTCTTCCCGGCGTTGACACGCTGAACCAGCCGAAGCCCTTCTGGATCCTTGTCGACATCGACGTAGGTGTAGGGCACACGCTGTTCGGCGAGAAACCTCTTGGCGCGTTTGCAGTCCGAGCACCAGAGAGTTCCGTAGAGCGTAATCGCGTTGTTCACTGAATACTCCGAAATGGGATTGGCGGCCTGTAGTGCCGCCGGTCTTGCTCGCGCGAGGGCGCCGAGATGACTCGGTCACCGTACTTTGGGAACTCTTGTTCCGATCGTTAAGCGGCGGACACGGGTATCAGGTGCTTCCCGAAATGGGCGAGTAGTGCGTGTTTCGGAAGCGCCCCGACGACGCGTCCGACTTCGCGTCCGTGCTGGAAGAGGATGAGGGTGGGTAGGCCGTCGACTCCGTACCGATCCGCCAGAACCGGATCTCGGTCGACGTCGATCTTGACGACTTTGAGGCGGTCGGCCTCTTCACGCGAGACCTCATCCAGCGCCGGTGCGAGCGCTCGACAGGAGGGGCACCACGACGCCCAGAAATCAACGAGAACCGGAACCGCCGGTTGCAGAACCTCGCGCTCGAAGGTTCGCTCCGTCACCTGGATCGGTCCTCTCATCTGTCCGTTCGTCCTGTCAGTCATCAAACCCTCCTCTGTGGGCCGAGCCCACCGTTTTTCGTGCACCACCGAACCGCCGGTGCTAAGTGCCACGCTAGCGGCGTGTGATCGGGCGGTCAGTAACGTCCGCTACGTTTCGACTGACGAGCGGCTCGGGTCGAGGCGGCTGCGGCACCGCTGACACCCAAAGCCAGGCCAGACGGGTCGGGCGCCGCGCGGAGACCGCGACTCCGTCGTACTTGGCTTGCGCTACCTTCCCGGTTCCGCTACGATAGTATCCACATATTCGGATATGCTCATATGGAGGTACAGGTGATCGACGAAGGTCTACGCACGATGGATGGGGCGACCACCGATGCCACGGCCGAAATCGGCGCGCGGTTTTTCCGCGGCCTGGCGCACCCGGCACGCGTGCGCATCCTCGACCTGCTGATCGACGGCGAGAAGAGTGTCTTCGAGCTCACTGAACATACCGGTCTAGCGCAGAGTCGGATCTCGACGCATCTAGGCTGCCTGAGGGCATGCGGCTTTGTGAGCGCCCGCCGAGACGGCCGATTCGTGTACTACCAGGTGAGTGACGGGCGCATCCGCGACCTGCTGCATCTGGCTCGCGAGGTCATCGCCGAGAACGCCAGCCGAATTCTGGCCTGTCACGTCGTCGCGCGGGAGATCGGCATATGAGGAACGCATGTATTCCGGCTGTCGGCTTGGGCGTGTGCTGTTCGGTTCACGTCACGGTGCCACTCCTCGTCGCATTCGGACCGGCGGCAATCGCCGCGCCCTTCCTTGATGCACTTCCGGTCGCCGTCGGGACGCTTCTGATCGGAGCGCTCGCCGCGGCGTGGATCGGGCAACGTTTCCGTCGGGACTGCCTCCGCCCGAAGCCGCAGTTCATGATCACCCCCCTGGGAGGCCGACAATGACCGACATCACGTATCGCATGTCCGTCGAGGGCATGACGTGCGCCGCCTGCGACACCCACGTCGTTCGGGCGCTCGAAGGTGCCGGCGCCAAGCACGCCGAGGCAGACTTTCGTCGCGGCGAGGCGATCTTCCGCGCTGCTGCGAGTATCGACCAGAAGACGCTCGTCGACGCCGTCCGGGCAGCGGGCTATCAGCCGAGCCCCGCCACACCTGTGGATGCGACGAAGCCGCGCGGCCATCAGGACGCACCGGTAACCGAATTGACTGCGCCGCGCCGGCCGCGACGCTCCAGCGTGCGCGGCGCCGCCTACGATCTGGTCGTAATCGGATCGGGCAGCGGCGCGTTCGCGGCCGCGATCACGGCACGGGAACTCGGCGCCAAGGTCATGATGGTCGAACGGGGGACGCTCGGCGGAACCTGCGTCAACATCGGCTGCGTGCCGTCGAAGACGCTCCTCCGGGCTGCCGAGCTGTACCACCAGGCAGCGCGCCAGTCATTCGCGGGCGTCGAGACCCGCGTTGGCACCGTGGACCTGGCGGCCCTGATCGGGCAAAAGGACGAACTGATACGCGGCCTGCGTAGCGCGAAGTATGAGGATCTGGTTGCCCATTACGGCTGGGACTTCGTCCACGGTGAGGCGAGCTTCGTCGACGAGTCGACGCTTAGCGTCGATGGCCGGGAAGTCCGCGCCAAGCGTTACATCATCGCGACCGGCGCCAGGCCGGCCATTCCGCCGATTGCGGGGCTCGCTGAGACCAACTACCTGACCAGCACGACCGCGCTGGAGTTGACCAGAATGCCCGAGCGGTTGGTCGTAGTCGGATCGGGGTACATCGCGCTCGAGATCGGGCAACTCTTCTCGCACCTTTCCAGCGAGGTTACGCTGATGCAGCGCAGTCCCCGCATTCTGAAGGAGTTTGACCCTGAAATCGGCGAGGCGATGCACGCGGCTTTGAGTGAGCAGGGCATCCGGTTCGTCACCGGCGTCGGCATCTCGCGGATCGACAGCGGCAGTTGGGGCCGGCGAGTCCACTTCGAAGTGGGAGGGGAAGAACGTACCATCGAGTGCGACGAGCTCTTAGTCGCGACCGGGCGAACGCCGAACACGGCCGAACTGCACCTCGACCGCGCGCGGGTCAATCTCGGCGAGGGCGGCGCGGTGCTGATCGACAACTACGGACGTACGTCCAATCCCCGAGTCTTTGCCGCCGGTGACGTGACCCTCGCGCCACAGTTCGTCTACGTGGCGGCCTACATGGGGGCCTTGGCTGCCAGGAACGCGCTGCGGAACGCGAGGCAGCGGCTGGACCTGCGCGTCGTGCCAAGAGTTACTTTCACCAGTCCGGCCTTCGCGACTGTGGGACTCAGCGAGGCGGAGGCTCGCGCCGCCGGGCACAATGTGAAGACTTCCGTACTTCCCGCCTCGGCCGTGCCGCGCGCCCTGGTCAACCGCGATACCCGTGGCGTCTTCAAGATCGTCGCCGATGCGAAAAGCGACCGCATCCTGGGAGTGCACGTCGTGGCCGAGAACGCCGGAGACGTGATCTACGCCGGGGTTCTGGCGATAAAGTTCAATATGACTGTGCGGGATCTGGTCGAAACATTCGCTCCCTACCTGACGATGGCCGAAGGGCTGAAGCTGGCGGCGCAGTCTTTCGGCCGTGATATCGCGAGGTTGTCCTGCTGCGCAGCGTGAGGCCGGGCGCATCGTAGTCGGACAACTGGCCTACAGGCCGCGCGCTCCGACAATGGCCGGTCGGAAGAGAGTTGACGGCTCGGCCACGACTGGTAGTTCGACGGTAAATGTACTTCCCAGTCCTGGTCCATCGGACTCCGCGCGGATCGTCCCGCCGTGGGCAGCCACGATCGACTGCGCAACCGCGAGTCCTAGTCCGGTGCCATTGATCTCGCGCATCTCGGCTCGTCCCGAACGGTAGAACCGCTCGAACAGTCGCGCAATGTCCGCGGCCGCGATGCCGAGCCCGTGGTCGCGCACCGTGATATACCCGTTTCCGTCAGCCGCGCCGGTCCCGCGTCCGACACGTAGTTCGATGGTCCCCGCGTCTGGTGAATAACGGATGGCGTTGCCGACCAGGTTGTCGACGACCTGCCGCAGCCGGTCGCGATCGGCGGAGACCTCGACCGGCGAATCCACCACGACCGCGATCCGGTGATTGGGCGCCGTCATAGTGAACCGATCGGCTGCCTCCGCGGCGAAGGCGCCAAGGTCGACCGCGGAGCACGCAAGCGCAAACCGCCCGCTCTCAATCCGGCCGAGGTTCAGGAGGTCGTCGACCATCTTGTTCAGGCGGATTGTCTCATCGAGAATCTCGGTGGCCATCTGCCGGGCCCCGGGTTCAAGCCCGTTTTCGAAGGTCAGAAGCTCGGCGTAGCCAAGAATCACCGAAATCGGGGAGCGCAGTTCGTGGCTCACCACCGACACGAGCTCGCTCCTGACCCGACTCACCTCACGCAATGCCTCGACCTCACCGACGGTCTCGACCGCCCGACTGTTCGCGATCGCGACGGCGGCCTGGCTGGCCAGGCCTGTCGCGAGGCGTAGCTCTGCCTCGGTGAAGTGGTGCGTGCCTCGGTTGAAATGCACGACCATCACGCCCTCGCGGCGGCCGCCGACCTCGATCGGAACGAGGACACAGGAGCGGGCACCGTACCATTCCGCCAGCCCGGGTGGTAATAGCGGCGAGTTGGCCGCGTCCTCGATGGCGATCGCGCCGCCGCCCTGACAGACACGCGCGAAGGCCGCCACAGCTTCGGGCTCAACGCGCTGGAGTGGGAATGCCGCCAACCTATCGGCCGGCACTCCGACCGCGGCGCGTAGGACAAGCACCCGCTGAGCATCGTCCATCAGAAAGATCAGCGCGTCGTCGGCGGCGAGCAATTCGATGGCCCGGCTGGCCACCTCCTCCAGTAGTTGGTCGAGCGGCACCAGACGGGAGAGCGCCTCGGCGGTTTCGAGCAGTGCGCTGGCGATCGCGTTCGAGCGCTGAACCTGCGCGTAGAGCTGACTGTTCTCGATCGCCGCGGCAAGCGACTCAGCGACCGGTCTCAGCACCTCGACGTCCTCGGCGCCGTAGAGATCGACACCCGCGTCGCCAAGGTTCAGCGCCCCAAGCACGCGCTCCTTGCTCACGAGTGGCAATGTCAGGGCGGCCCGCGTTCCATTGCTCCCGCTATCGCCGAGGCAATGATGCTCAGGTATCTCGACGTGGAAGACAGAGTCGCTCGCGGCAGTGCCCACAGTGATCGCAACGCCAGGGCGCGCCACGGCCACTCCGGATGGTAGCGTCTCTCGCCGGAGCAAGTCGTTACCGTTGAGCGTCCAAACGGTCCTGGTATCCTCGTCGCTGAGTTCGACCGTCGCGCGCGAAAAGGGAACGAGGCGCCGAACCTCGCGCAGTGTCGCCCCCACGATCGCGTCCAGATCGAGACTGGTCGTCAGCAAGCGCGCCAGCTCGGCCGCTACGCCCAACCGCTCAGCCTGACGGCGCTGCGCCGCGGTCAGTCGCGCGTTCGCGGACGCCTCGGCCTTCAGATCGCGCGCGGCCCCGTTGACGAGACGAAACAGCAGCGAGTAGAGCGCCAGGCTGAAGCCGATCAAGCTAACAGCGGCGAAGAACTGCATCTCTTGAATGTGAGTTGCCAGAGGCTCGAATCCCTGCTCAACCTCGTAGATGCCGAGGACCGCGTCACGCCACTGAATGGGTGCAAGGACACGCAATTGGCGACCGCCGACCGGGCCAATCACATCGTGCCGCGGCTCGTTCGCGGCCGAGGCCAGCAGATCAGGCAGCGCGCGTGTCTGAGATGGCGCGCTCTCGTAGAGGAGGTTGCCGCGAAGATCCCAGAGCGCGATCCGCTCGATAACTGGCGACAAAGCGCTTTGACGCACGGCGGTGTCGAGAAGTCTGACGTGCTCCAACTTGAGCGGCGCGGCCAAACCGGTGGGCACCAGGATCGGTAGAACGACGCGATCGAGGCGGCCGCGTGCCTCGATCGCAACCTGGCCGAGCAGGTACGACTCGACAATCCACCCCATGGTCAGCGTCGTCGCCGCCGCCGCGACGAGCGTCAGCGCGAGGCTGATGAGCGTGAACTTCCGGAGCAGCGGCCGACCGCCGGTCGCCGCCTTCGGTTCGTCACTGTCCTTCGCCCGGGTCGATCGCGCCCGAAGCTGCCCAACGCGCGCCTCCAGTTCGAAGCGGCCGCGACAATTCGGGCAGGCAGCCAGATGTCGCTCGACTTCGCTCTGCTCTGTCTCCGAGAGTTCTCGTGACACGTAGGCATGGAGACGGTGTTCCGCCAACCGACAGTCAATCATTTCGCACGCTACCCGAGCACTATTCCGATCCACAGTACCCGCCGACGGTGCCTCGATTCTGTAGGCTCGACTACATTCGGCGATCTTGCCGTCGGGTCGTGGCCATCGAAAAATCGCGCCGCCACGTGCGGGTCGCGCCAACGTAAGATCCGCTACAGACCCTGGGCGCGGACCGCGCCTATCGTCCTGTCGATGGAGGACATCGACATGCACGACGCGGTTCCCAGGCAGCGTACGATCGCGGTGACGGCCACGTCGGATTTCGACGACCTTTTGCTGCGCTCACACCGCGAGCCCGTCCTGTTGTTCAAGCACGATCCGTACTGCAGTATCAGCGCGGCGGCGCACAGGGAAATGGGGCGGGTGGGCGCGGATGTCGCGATCGTCGATGTCGCGCGTTACGACCGTCTCGGTCAAGCGATCGCGGCGCGAACGGGCGTACAACACCAGTCTCCACAGGTCATCGTGCTTCGCGACGGTCGCTCCGTCTGGTCGGCGTCGCACTTCATGATCTCTGCCGAGTCGGTCCGACGGGCGGTCGACGAGGCCGCTCTGACTGGAGTCCGTCCGCAGGTGGCTGCCGGGGACGAGGTCCGATCGGCGCGGCCGAGATGGAAGTTGTGGTAGTGGCCGGCTGATGCGGCTCGTTGGGGTGGTGGATCTCAGTCAAGGACGACGAGCTCGAGAAGCATCGCCGCCTTCTGACCTGGCGCGTCGATCTGAAGGTTGACCCGCCATTCACCGGGCATGGGAAACGGCAATGCGACCAGGTAGTGCCCCGCGGACCCCGGCTGGGCCGCTCCGCGGAACGAGCCGTGTTCCATGTGTAGCATCTCGCCGAAGACGCTCACCATTGCGCCATCGACCGGCGTGTCCGCGCCGCGCCCATGGTGCAGGAAGAGGTCGACTGCCCGTCCGAACCGGCCCGCGCCCGGCGTGAGGCGGACGCTGGCGACAAGCTCGCCGCTCAACGGCACCGCGTCGCCGTCCGCCAGCGTCCGGGCGATGCCGCCGACGACCAGCGCGAGCGGTATGGCGGGCGCCGCGCCGGCCGGGATCGTCGGCTGGATGGTCGCCGCGAAGGTCGTCGCGACGCGCGCGGTCGGGGCCGCGCTGGCCGCGCAGGCTGAAGCGAGGACCGCGACAACGCCCGCGGCGCCGAGCCACCGGTGAACCCGCATCTCGCGCCCTCCGACCGTCACGCTAGCGGTAGGCGCTGGTAGAGCCAGCCGCTGACGACGTGGAAGTTGCCGGTCGCCATCGTCGCACCGAAGAAGAACATCGTGATGCCCGAGACCAGTCCGATGGCCGGCGAGGCCCGGTGGAGCCGGACCGCGACCGGGAGCACCCGCGAGAGGCTGAGCGCGGCGAGCATGAACGGGATCGCGATCCCGAGCGAGAAGACGAACATCGCCAGCCCGCCGAGCAGCGCCGAGCCGAGCAGACCCGAGTAGACGAGCAGAACGCCCAGAATCGCGCCGCCGAAGCAGGCCAGGCAGCCAGTCGCGATCGCAAAGCCGCTGACGAACGGCGCCAGGAACGGGACACGGCCACTGTCACGCACCGAGGCCGGCATCGGGATCTTGCATACCAGCGGCGCCCGGGAGCGGTGTGCCACCACGGCGGCCATCGCCATCATCACGACGCCCGCACCGACGGCGATCGGGCCGGTCGGGGTGAGCAGACCGCTGGCCGCGACCGCCTGACCGAGGGCGCCCATCAGCGCGCCGCCGATCGTATACGGGATCGTGAAGCCGAGCACGAACAGCCCGGCCGTCCGCACGACCCGCCGCTGATCCGACGCGCTCAGGCTGTCGCGATCACCGTTCGCGTCGACTTGCACGCCGGCCAGCGTCGGGAGGTAGAAGGCGGTGAGTTGGAGGAGGCACGGCGAGATCGCGGCGAGTAGGCCGGCCGCCAGCGAGAGGAGCAGCCCGATGCTGAGTGGCCGCGGGTCCATCACGTCGGCGGGGTAATCTATCGGGGTGTCCCACCGCAGCGCAGTGCGGGTTGCGGTCGTGCTCGGGAGCAGCAACTCGAAGACGTGCGGTTCGTCGAGCATTCGCACCGTCACATCGTCAAAGATCACCACGTTGGTCCGGTGGTGGACCGCGTCGGTGAGTGCGCGGACCTCGGTTGGAAGGCGCATCGTGGCGCCATCGATGCGCAGAATCGGCGAGAACTTCGGGGAGAGTTCCCCGTAGTGCACGTTCTCGTTGGCGACGAAGACCAGCGCCCGATCGGCGCGCATCTCGGCTGCTTCCTTCGGCCGCCGGGTCGCCTCGAAGAAGGTTGGCGTCGTCAGGATCGCTTCGACCTCCACACCGGCGATAGCGTAGCCTGACCGGGTTAGCAACTCCTTCAGCTCCGTCGCCTGACTGGTCCTGGTCTGCTTGGCTGCCGCCAGGGTTTCGCGGCCTTCGGTCTTGACGATCGCCAGCCAACCAATCGAAACGGTGACCGCCACGATCGCGAGCACGACCAGAAGAACCCAGCGCGCGTACGGCGGCGACGCGGACCGCGTTACGGGTACGACACCCAGTTCCTGGTACATCGGCGCAACCTCCATCCGCGCGCGAAATGAGTGGATCGCCCGGGGAGCGATCGTATCGATCACCCCACGAGCGGACCGGGATTACTGGACCTTCATCTCGATCACGATGGCTGGGTGGTATGCGCAGACGATCCTGTAGGTTCCGGGAGTATTCGTCCCGGCCCACTCATAGGTGACCGTCTGGCCGGCCCCGATATCCGGGCTGAGCAGATTGAGCCCCTCGCCGATGCCAACCAGATTGTGCTTCTCATCGTCCAGGTTCTTGACCACGAATCGCACTGGAGCGCCGGGCTTGACGGTGATCGCCTTGATGTCGTACGCCATGTGCTCGGACGTCAGATTGATGACCTGGGGACCGCCGGTGGCGGCCGGGGCGGCCGCTGGCTTCGCCGCGGGCGCCTTGACCGAGACGGTCAGCTCGCCGTTGGGCGTCTTGTTCGTCTGGGCCTTGAAGTCGACCGGCCCGGCCGGCGCCGTCCAGCGGATCTCCTTCGCATTGCCGGGCTCGAGCGTGATCAAGGCGATGCCCATGTCTTTGCTCTCAAAGGTGATCTTGCCGGCGCTGGTCCCGGCGGTGTGCTTGAGGGTGATGCGGATGGCCTTGCCGACCTCGGCGGTCACCGCCTTCTGGGTGAAGCCCGTGCGGTTCATCGCGATCTGGATCGCCGGCTCGGCAACGTACTTCATCTGCGCGGCCAGGGCGCCGCCGTGCAGGCCGGCGTAGTCTGAGACGACCTCGCCAATCACGCCGCCCTTGCCGTCGTCCCTGTACTGGACCCAGACGCCGCCGTGGATATCGCCGTCGGCCGGATCTTTGATCACGTGGGTGATCTTCTCGGTGGCCGTGTCGAGCACGTAGATGGAGTGCTCGGCGTTCGACGTGTACCAGGCCTCTTTGCCATCGGGGCTGAGCAGCACGTGGTCGGTCGTCTGCCCGATCACCACGACGTTGGATACGCCCATCGTCTGTAGGTCGATGATCGTGGTGGTGCGGCCCTGCTGGTTGTAGCCGGGGCCTTCGCCCTTGTCGGCGGTGTAGATCTTGCTGCCGTCATAGGAGAGCTTGGCGCCCCAGGGACCTGGGCCAGTGAGCACATCGTGCTCGATCTTCATCGTCTCGAGGTCGATCTTGTAAATCTTGGAGTCGCCACCCGAGGTGACGTAGGCCCATTTCCCATCGAGGCTGACCTCGCCCCAGATCGGGTCTTTCATCGGCGTCATGCCGATGACCTTCCAGGTCTTCGGGTTGACCTTGGCGACCCAACCGTCCATCTTGTCACGGAAGGCGGGCTCGGGCGCCGGGACCGTCACAATGATGAACTTGCCGTCTGGCGACGGCGTGCTGTAGTACGGGTTGCCCTGGAAGTCGCCGTTGCTCAGGCCGCCGACGACCGCGTTCTCCTGGCTCGGATCGATCACGTAGAAGCCCGACCCGACGCGCCCCCAGTTGAAGTCCTCGCCGATGATCAGATCCTTGTTCGTGTTCGGGTCGTGCCAGAGCTTCTGGTGGTGGGGCCGGCCGAGCGTCTTGATGGACTGGACGACCTCGAGCGTGCGGCCGTCGAGCACGTCGATCCGGCTGTTCTGCCCGAGTTGCGGCAGGTAGATGAAGCGACCGTCACCAGACACCGCGATACCGTGGCTGCTGTTCTCTTCTGAGTTCGGTGGCGCGACTTCGGCGACGGTCTGCTTGGTCTTGGCATCCACCACCCAGACCGAGTTCTTGGTGTTGGTGGCGCCCCAGGTCGTGCTCGCGTTCGAGAAGAACCAGAGATCGCCCGCCTTAGGGTTCAGGATCGCCTTGCCGGTCGCCTTCTGCATCGGTGAGACGATCACGCCCAAGCGCTCGGACCAGTTCTTGGCCAGCAGATTCGGGCCGGCCGACGGGGCCGCGAAACCCGCGGGCGCCGCGGCCGGAGCGGGCACTGGGACCGCAGGGACGCCGCCGGGCTGCTGGACTTGAACAGGAGCGGACGGCTTGTTGGTGCCGCCCGACGAGGGGATCAATGTCGAGCACGCGGCCACCAGCACACCGGCCGCTCCGGCAACACCGCCGAGCAAAGCGCGGCGCGAGACCGGTCTCGCAAGTGTTGAAACGATATGCGATGAGGTCATTGAGTTCTCCTTTTCGTTATGCGCGCGCCTTATCGTGCTCATTGTGCGGCGACGACCATCGAGCCCTTCATGCCCAACTCCCTGTGACCGGGAATCGTGCAGTCCAGGTCGAAGGCGCCGCCCTTGTCGGCCGTGACGGTCGCTTTCGCGCCTTGCCCAGCATTCGCGTGGATATGGATGCTGAGCGCGGCAACATGCAGGTCATGCTCGACCGAGCCTTTGTTGTCGAACACCAGCGTGACCGGCTTTCCGGCCGGCAGCCGGATCAACGGCGGATCGAACTTGAAATCGGTCGCGACGACATAAACTTCGGTCGGCGCCGCGCTGCCGCCCCCCTTCGGGGCCGCTCCGGCCGCGCTTCCGCCGGCTGGCGCACAAGCGGCCAAAGCCAGCGCCGCCGCCGCAAGCGGCCAGAATCGAACCAAGCGTAAACGCAACATTCAGACTGCTCCCGTGACCGTGCCCGCTATGAGCTTGGGGGCCGCGGGCCTCCGGTGGGAACGCCAGAGTTAGTGGTTTCGCCCTACCAACTCGGATAGGCGAATCGTTGGAGGCCGCGGCGACGTCGGGCGACGGGGTGCGTCCGATGAGCGCGTGTGACC
The DNA here is from genome assembly GCA_004297775.1 of Chloroflexota bacterium. Classification (GTDB taxonomy): domain Bacteria; phylum Chloroflexota; class UBA6077; order FW602-bin22; family FW602-bin22; genus FW602-bin22. The sequence continues at coordinate 173,675 of SCUE01000032.1, forward strand.
TGGGGCCGGGACGGCTGCATTCAGGCAGACTGTCGGCGGACGAGTCCGTGCTCGACCGCCCATCCGACCACCTCGGCGCGGTTGCGCATATGCAGTTTGCCAAGGATGTTCTTGACGTGGAAGCTGACCGTGTTCTCGGAGATGAAGAGCGCCGCGCCGATCTCGCGATTCGTCTTTCCGCGGGCGAGGTGTTCGAGCGCTTCGCACTCGCGCTCGGTCAGGCCGGCCTCCTCGTCGGGGCGACGGCTACCTTCATTCACGCGAGCGAACTCCCGCAACAGTTTCTTGGCCAACCCTGGCGACATCGCTGGCTCACCACGGCCAATCTGCCCGACAAGGTCGGCGAACTCCCGCTCGCCGAGGTTCTTGAGCAGATACCCCTCCGCGCCGGCCTTGATCGCCTCGAACAGATCCTGCTCGTCGTCAGACACGGTCAGGATTACAACCTGCGTGTCCGGTGACTCGGCCTTGATTGCGCGAGTTGCCTCGAGTCCCGTGCGGTTGGGCATATTGAGATCCATGAACACCAGGTCGGGTCTGAGGCTCTTCGCGAGCGCGATCGCCTCGTCGCCGTCGGCCGCCTGCCCGACGACCTCGAGACCCCAGGCACGTAGCAGACTGGCCAGTCCGGCCCGAAAGAGCGCGTGGTCATCGGCGAGCAGGACCCTCACCGCGCGGCGACCGCCCCGACGGGCTGGGCCTCGACCGGAACCCGAACCGTAAGGCGCGTGCCGGTCCCCGGCGAGGCCTCGATGATGAACTCGCCGCCGATCGACTCGGCGCGCTCGCGCATCGTCTGAAGGCCGAAACGCGGCCAGCCCATCGACGGGATTTCGCCGGGGTCAAAGCCCCGACCGTCGTCGTGGACCTGCACCCTCAGGCGTGGGCCGTCAACCGCGATCTTGACAGCGACGGATCGGGCGCGCGCGTGCTTGCGCACGTTGCTTAGCGCCTCTTGCACGACCCGGATAAGCTGAATCTCGGCCGACGGAGGAAGTCGGGCCGCCTCGGCTTCAGGCGGAACATCGAGCTCGACGCGAAGCCCGGCGATCTCGGCATAGCGTTCGAGGTAGCCCCGCAATACTTTAATCAACCCCTCGCCGGGCCCAGTGCGAAGTCCGAGTATGCTCTCGCGGACATCGCCGTAGAGGGCGCGCGCGACATCCTGCATCGACCCCAACTCATCCATTGCCTCGGGCAATCGCCGATCGTCGAGTAGTTTGCGCACGGCCAGCGTCTGGGTGTTGATGTAGCCGAGCACCTGGCCGACGCCATCGTGCAGCTCGCGCGCGATCCGCTCACGTTCCTGGACGACGGCCTGATCCTGCACTTGCCGGTATAGGCGAGCGTTCTCGATCGCGGGGCCGAGCCACTCGCCCAGGCCCGCGAGCAAGCGCAGCTCCGAGCGATCACGGAACGCATCAGGCTCCCGGGCCGCCGCTAGCAGGACGCCGAGCTGCTTGCGTCCGTAGTGGAGCGGCGCGGAGCAAACGGATCGGAAGCCGGCCGCGACGAGCGGCTGGCCGCGCAGATCCGACGTGGCGAGCGGATCGTGCACGGCGGCCGCGGCGCCGATCGCGAGGAGTCCCGGAGCGGCGCCGGCGGCGTAGCGAGTTCGCTCGAGAAGCGACGTTTCGTCCCCGTTGCGGTGGCAACGCATGACCTGTTCGTCGTCGTCGTCGAGAAGCCAGACTTCGGCCGCGTCAGCCGATGTCGCGCCGAGAACGGCGTCGAGCGACAGGCGCAGCACCTCGTCGATCTCGAGGGTGGACGCCGAGGCCTTCCCGGCTGCCAACAACGCGCCAAGCTCGCGGTTGCGCCGTTGCGACTCGCGATAGAGCGTTGCGTTCCGGATCGCCAGACCCAACTGACCGCCGACAGCGGTCAGATACGCCTCATCTTCACCTGAGAACACACGCTCGCGCCGGGTCGCGATCACCAGGATACCGTTTACTTCGCCTTCGCAGCGTAAGGGGGTGCTGATGCCAGCTTTGATGCCCTCACGACGCACAGCCTCGGCGACGAGTGGATCGTCAAGCACACGGGTGAAGACGACCGGACGACCGGTCCGGACGACTTCCGTGGCTACTGGATCGTCGCGCAGCTTGGCGCGTTGTATGCCCGAGGCGACCGCTGGAGAGAAGCCACGGTGGCACGCGGCCGTATGCTCCTCCCGCTCGGAATCGATCAAACAGATCAGGCCAGCGTCAGCGCCCGTCACAGCCAGGACGTGGTCGAGACCGGTGCTCAGGATTCCGTCGAGATCGAGGCGCTCCGTTGCTGCTTGAGCAAGCGCGTTGAGGGTCGACAGCCGCCGGTTCTGTTCCGTGACCCGACGCTCGAGGCGATCCACTAGCCCGAAGACGGCGAGCGAGAATAACGTGACGGCGACGCCGGCGATGACATACGTCGCGGCGAATCCGGGCAGGGTATGGAGCACAGCGGAGAAGAATTCGTGCCGCAGAAGGTCGACCAGGATCAGAAAGAAAATCGGCACCACGATCGTGAGCCACATGAGCACACGCAGACTTACCCAGCGCGTAATGCCCCGCCCTCCCTCGACGTATGGGTCAGAGTATTGACCAGGCGGCAACGCCGCGTCGGGTCAGACTACCGATTTCGTCATCAGCCACTACCTGGTCGCGCCGCGGCCACTCGCGTCGGAGTCCCGAGCGTCCGGCGACGACCGTCGCCTGTGACCGAGCGCGCCCCAATCAGTACGTACCGTCCTGAAGCACAAAGGTGCCCAAACCAGTGAACGTGCGCCCGAACCGCCAGTCGGCGCGGGTGCGGCCGGGCACGCATTCGTGAGCGTGCCCGGCCACTCTGTACCCGATAACTCTATCGAGCGCGCGCCAGCAAGAACGGATACGCGAGTCCGGTTACGACGCCGTACATCATATGCGCCACCAGCGACAGAAGCATCGGTCCGGAAAGCGCCATGCCGAACTGCGGTCCCATTCCCATCATTCCGGGCATGATCAGGAGCGGTCCGAGGACCCACCAGATCACGCCGTAGGCCAGGCCCATCCACCATCCATTGGCGTAGGTCGCGGCCGGACCGCCGATCGCGAGTCCGTAGATCGCACCAATAATCGCGCTGATGACCATGTGGACGATGCCGCCGGTCACGGCCGAGTCCGACCCGACCAGGCCTCCGATCATCGGCAGCATTCCCATCATCGCCATCGGCATTCCCATGACGATGCCGCCGGCCACGCCGGCCACGGCCGCAACGCCGACTCGCCGCGTCAACCCTGGAACCGCGCTGGGGTTCACCAGATCCGCTGTGAGACTCACCACTTGCCTCCTTCTTGGGCGCGGTTGACACGCGCCACTTGCAGTGATGATCCGCGGCGGGCGGAACAGAGTCTGTAACGGCGATTACAGTCTCGGTGGCGTCGGGCGCCGTAGAGTGCCGATTGCACGCTGCTTGGAAACGCGGTCAGGAGGCCACGATGCAAACCCACCTGCCGAACCTTGATTTCGAACAGATCGGGCCGCTCCTCGGCGCCTGGTTTCCGGTTGTGCGGTTGCCCGATCAGTCCGGCGCGATGGTCGATCTCCACGCCGCGCGGGCCGACCGCCGAGCGCTGGTCGTCTTTCACCGCAGCGCGCTCTGGTGACCGTACTGCAAGACGCAGCTGGTCGAGCTGCAGAAGCGTCTGGCGGATCTCGATCGCGGCGGATACGCCGTCTTCGCGATCAGCTATGACCCCGTGTCCGTCCTGGCCGCGTTCGCCGAGCGCTGGGGCATCACCTATCGATTGTTGTCCGACGAAGGTAGCCACGCGATTCGGTCCCTCGGTCTCTACAACGAGCACCTGGCCGAGCAGGCCGCGGCCCACGGCGTACAGGCGCGCGAGCATCACTACGGGGTGCCGTATCCGGGGACCTTCGTCCTGGACGAAGCCGGAGTGATCGTCGACAAGTGGTTCGAACAGAGCTATCGCGTCCGTCCGTCGGGCGCTGTGACGCTCGAGAAAGTGGTCGGCGCCGGCCCGGCGCAGGCGAAGGTGTCGGCCCAGAGCGAGGCGAATGGCATCGCGGCGCGCGCCTGGCTCGCCGACGACTCCTATCGCCCCTACCAGCAACTCCTACTGCACGTCGTGATCGAGCCCGCGCCGGGCGTGCACGTCTATGGCGACCCGATTCCGGATGGATACCAAGCCCTGCGGATCGAGATCCAATCACTTGAGGGACTCGTCGTTGGACCGATCGAACTCCCCACACCGGCGACGCTCGTCGTGCCCGGTCTCGACGACTCATTCGTCGGCTACGAACGCGCCATCGACGTCACGATACCTTTCAGCATCAACGGCCGTCTGGGGCCAGTCGCGCTCGGCGTAAGCATCGTGTTGCAGGCGTGCGACGACACGGTCTGCTACCCGCCGGCCGAGATTCGGCTTGCCCTGCCTCTTGACGCCGAAGAGAATATCCGCGACTGACGCCAATGACGCCTACGGCTTGATCGGATACGGCTCGAAAATCTGGATATCCGCGCCGAAGTCGTAGAACTCGATCACCTCATTGCCGCGAAAGACGAGTCGGTAAGGGAGTCCGTCATTGACGCCGATGCAGACGGCGATCGGTTCGTCGGGCGCGGCGTTCACGATTTCCCAGTCACGGCAGGGACCGGCGCGGATACGCGCCACTGGCAGTTCTCGCACAGTCCGCTCGGCGCCGAACGCGCGAATTCTCAGATCGAGCCTTTCTTCGAGGAACGGGGGATGGGCGGTCGATGGCCGCCAGAACGTGCCATCACGAATGAAGACCTCGTCTTCGTAGATCAGCGCCTGCCGCACCTGCGACCCGTACAGGAGGATCCGCGTCTTGTTCGGGCCGTCGTACTCCTGGATCAACTCGACCGGACCAGTGAGCCGCGCGCGCTTGCGCGGGATCTCATCGAGGCGCTTGACCGCGCCGGCCATATCCGGCGGTCGCGGCGTCGGCGTCGCGGTCTGCGTCGGGGTCAGGGTTCGGGTTGGCGTTCGGGTGATCGTCGGCGTCCGCGTCGCGGTGGATGTCGGAGTCGCAGTCATCGTCGGCGTCCCAGTGCGCGTCGGAGATCCCATCGTCAGCGGCGTCGGCGTCGGCTCGCCCTCGTTCATCGTCGAGACCTCGACGCGGCGCTCACCGGACGACGAAATAATCCGGATCGCGTCGGCGCCGCGCGCCGAGTTCGGCTCCGGGGCCAGATTACTCAGACTGGGATCTGGCACGCACGCGGCCAGCGACACGAAGGCCGCGACCGCGAGGTACCCGCGCGGCTGCCGGCGAACGCTCGCGAACACACGGCGAAACGCTGCCGCCACGGCGGCGATCGCGAGACATCGGAGCGGCATGGGGTGATTGTCTGTCACCGCGACCGCGACCGCCTATCGGCACGAGTCCGATTCAGGTCGAGGCGGACGAGACACCCGTCGTCCCAGGTGCCTGGTTTCGCACTTGGGCGCTCGCCACTACTCCTCCAGCGGAAACCTCGGCTTCACGCTCTTGTTCACCAGTCCGTGAACCGGCCACTTCCCCGTCAAGACGCGTCCCATTTCGATACCCATCCAGCGCGCGCGCTCGACGCGCGCCTTGTCCGATGCCGACGCGACGTGTGGCGTCAGGATCACGTTCTCCATCGTCAGGAGCGGGTTATCCGGGTCGGGCGGCTCCTTCTCCTGGACATCGAGCCCGGCGCCGGCCAGCTTCCCCTCCCGCAGCGCCCGGATCAATCCTTGCTCGTCCACGACCGGACCGCGCCCGGTGTTGATGAAGAGCGCCGACCGCTTCATCCGACTGAACTGTTCGTAGCCAATGAGATGATGGGTCGCCTTCGACAGCGGCGTGTGGACCGACACGAAATCAGCCCGCTCGAACAGGTCGTTCAACGTCGGAACCAGCGTCACACCCAGTTCGCGCGCCACGTCCGACGATACGAACGGGTCGTAGGCGATGACGTCCATCTCGAACGGCCGGATGAGCGACGCAACGACGCGCCCGATGTTGCCGAGCGAGACGATGCCGAATGTCTGGCCGTAGATGTGCTGTTGCGGCATCATCTCCGGCCGGCGCTCGCCCTGTGTCCCGGTGGATGCCGCCTTCATCCACTCGTTCAGCGGAACAATCTTCCGCACCAGCGACAGCCAGAGCGCCATCGCCTGGTGCGCGACCTCGCGGTGGAACACCCGTGGCAGATTGACGCAGACAATCCCCAGTTCGGTTGCGCCTTCGACGTCGAAACGATCGACGCCGATGCCCAGGGCACAGAGCGCGCGCAGATTCGGCAATTGCACGAGCACGTCGCGCGTGCAGTGAACGGCGCTCTCGAAGATGCCATCGACATCCTTCGCCGCCACGATCAGTTCCTCGGGCGTTGAGAATGTGCCCATCACGAGATCGACGCCGAATGTCTCGAACTCGACCCGGGTTGGCTGGAAGAAGGTGTCACCGCCGAAATTGGCGCTCGCCAGGGCGCGCGGTCGTCGTCCGGTTGGCATCTCGATCGTTCTCCTTTGTACCTGCCGCGCCAGCCTATCCGGGTCGTCCGCGTCGTGTCAACGGATGTGGCATGCTCCACCGCAACGCCGAGGGCGGCGATCACGCGTATGTAGGGGATGACGATGAAGCTCGGTTACTCGACCTGGAGCACGCAGAAAATGCCGCTCGATGACGCGATCCGTCATCTGGCTCGCATCGGGTACGACGGCATCGAGATCGCGGTGAATCCGGGCTGGACCGGTCACGTCGATGACCTGACAACCGCCGACCGCACGCGGATTCGCGCCCTGCTCGACGACACCGGCATCGAGCTTTCGGCGCTCGTCTCGGGACACCGCAATCAGGTCGCCGAGCGCGCCGACTTCGACGTCGCCACGCAGCGATACCTGCGCGAAATGGACCTTGCCCTCGAATGGGCCAAGCCGGGGCTCATTCCCTCGATGGACGTCGCGGTCGGCGGCACGTCCGACCAGTGGGACAGCCTCAAGAATCTGATCGTCGAGCGCGTCAGCGAGACGGTTGCGATCTCGGCCGAGCGCAACATCATCGTCGCGCTCGAGCCGCACGTCGGCCAGGCGATCGACCATCCCGACCGCATGCTCTGGGTCATCAATCAAGTGAAGTCACCCTTCTGCCGCGTCAACTTCGATATTTCACACTTCGAGGTCCAAGGGATCCCGATGGACGAGACGATCCCGAAGTTGGCCCGCTACACCGAGCACGTCCACATCAAGGATGAACTGGGCCTGGCGCCGAACCACCAGTTCCTCATTCCCGGCGAGGGGAACTTCGATTACGTCAAGTACCTCCGGCTCATGCACCAGTACGGCTACACGGGCCACATCAGCCCCGAGATCTCGCTCATGGTGCAGCGACGCGAGAACTACGACGCGGTCGCGGCGATGGAGCAAACCTACAGGGTCGTTGCGGCGGCGTTCGAGAAGTCGGGCGTGCCGCGGGAGCGGCACGCGTAGCGGCTTCGCGCGCCGGTAAACGGCGCGCCGACGAGATCGCCTGTCTCGGCGGCGTCGTTGGCGCACCGGCCGATCGGGCGCGCGCTTACCCGCGCGCGACCGGCGTTCTGGCCTGGTGTCGGGCGCGCTCGGCCGCCCAGAGGTGCAGCGCCTGCACGTCGATGAATCCGCGCGCCTTCTCGGGATCGAGCGCGGTGCCAGTCATGCTCTCGAACGAACTCAATTGCGGATCGTAGAGCGAGTTCGGACTCCACCGCGCGACCGGCGTCGCCGAGCCTCGGTACAGGCGCACGAGCGACCATCCGTTGACGTGTCGCTGCTCCTCCTGTAAGCCAGCCAGCGCCTTGCGCATCTGCTGCGACCACCAGCCGCCGTTGTAGATGAGTCTTGCTAGCAGCGGCGCCTGCGACAACTTCTCATCGATGACCGGGCCGTCGTGGACGACACCTTCGAGATCCTGGTGCGCTTCGAGCAACAGCGTGTGGCCAGGCGCCTCATAGACGCCGCGTGACTTGATGCCGACGTACCGCGTCTCGACCATGTCGAGGATGCCGACTCCGTGCCGACCGGCCACCTCGTTGGCGGCCTTGAGGATCGCGACCGAGTCACCCTCGATCGGGCGCGCCGTCACGACGCCGTTCTCATCCTCGATCTGAATCTTGACCGGCCGGCCGCGTTCGAAGAAGACGCGCGCGTACTCGGCCCGGTCCGGCGCCATGGCTGGGTCGGTCAGCTTCGTGTAGACGATCTTGCCGATATGACTCTCCTCCGGCCGTTCGAGCGCGACACCCTCGGACGAGATGTGCAGCATGTTCTCGTCCTGGCTGTACGGATCCTCGCCCTCGTTCCCGCCCGAGGCAATCGGAATGCCCATCGACTGGAGGTACTGACGCATGACGACGCGACCGCCGTTGCCGAAGCGATCGAGGAAGATCTTCTCCTTCCACGGCGCGAAGATCTCCAGACCGTCGATCCGTTCGGCTGGATCGGCGTTCAGCACCAGCCAGGTGGTCTCGAAGCGGACCTGATCGTTCCCCTTGCCTGTCGCGCCGTGCGACAGGACGGTCGCGCGATGCTTCCGCGCCACCCGCATCGCGGCGCGAGCGGTCGGGTAGCGCGCCAGCGAGGTGCCGAGGAGGTATCGGCCTTCGAGTTTGGCGTGCATCTGCATCGCCGGTACGAAGAATTCGTCGATCAACTCGCGGCGCAGATCGACCGATTCGTGGGTGATCGCGCCGAGTTCGCGCGATTTCTTGGCCGCGGCGTCGAGGCTGTCGGAGGCGCGCTGTCCGACGTTGGCGGTGAAGGTCACAACCTCCCAGCCCTGCTCGCGCACCATCCAGGTCAGGATCGCGCTGGAATCGAGGCCGCCACTGAACGCGAGGACCGCTCGTTTCTTCGTCGTCACGGCCGAGAATTGTAGTGACGCGTCTCCTCCCGGAGCGCTTCGTAGCTGTGCTGCGCCACGCCATCCGGTAAGGGACCGTCCGGCAGGGCGACCGCCAGTGCTTCGACGCAAGCGGGGTCGAACTGCGTCCCAGCGCAGCGGCGTAACTCGGCCACCGCGGTCGCGTGATCCCGCGGTTCATGGTAAGCGCGGCGCGACGTCATCGTGTCGTACGCGTCGCACACGCCGACGATCCGCGCCACCATCGGCACCGCGTCGCCAGCCAAGCCGTCCGGATAACCGCCGCCATCGATGCGCTCGTGATGGCTCCGGACGACATCCATTACGAGTTGCCCGAACCCGACCGGCATGAGGATCTCGTGTCCGATTGCGGGATGCGCCTTGACGAGCGCGAACTCGCTATCGTCGAGCTTTCCCGGCTTCAGAAGGACATGGTCGGGCACGCCAATCTTGCCAACATCGTGGAGTAGTCCGCCCATCTCGATGTGCTCGATGGTCTCGGGCGACAGCGCAAGCGCTCGCGCAACCCGCGTTGCGTAGTCGGCGACTCGCTGAGAGTGTCCGTTCGTGTACGGATCTTTCGCGTCGACCGCCGCCGCCAATGCGTGCACGGTGTTCAGATAGGCCTCGGTCAGTCGACGCTGTCGATCCTCCAGGCTGGCGGCCATACCGTCGAACGCCGCGCCGAGCGCCCCAATCTCATCACCACCGTGGACCCGCGAGCGTGCGCCCAGGTCGCCGGCACCGAGTGCCCTCGCCGCCCCGACCAGCCGTCCAACTGGCGACGCGATGAAGCGAGACAGCGTCAGTCCGATCGCGGCCGCCAGCATCATCGCCAGCGCGGTCAAGCCGGCCAGGACCTGCCGCGTCACGAGACCGGATGCCTCGACGACGTCGGCCGGCAGCGCGACGACGATCGTCCCGATATCGCGATCGCGTAGGCGTGCCGGGATCGCGAGCGCGCGAAACGGACGATCGTCGATCGTGGTGGCCACGACCGAACCGTCGAATCCGCCGGCGGTCAGGCCAGGCATCGTCGTGGCAATGACGCCGCCCGCGTCGTCGGTAATCGCAACGTCCCCTAGCGCCGCGCGACGCATGCCCGCGGCGGCGCGTTCGGAGCCGGTCGCCAGCGCGAGAGCACCGACGATGGCGCCGTCACGTCGTAGCGGCGCCGCGACGACGAAGACGCTTTCGCCGGCGATGCTGCCGAGGCCGGCGTGGCGCTCCCCGAGCCGGTCCGACTCGCCGCGTAACGCCGAAGTGATCGTCGGGAGCGTAGCCTGTCGGACGCTGTCGTCGACCCGCCAGCCGGTCGCCTCGCGACGCGCCGCGAATGTCGAGCCATCGGATGCCACGACGATCGCGCGATCGATCGTTTGATCCAGGCCGGCTCGGGTCGCCAGCGCAGCGAGATGCGCGGACGTCGGCGGATCGAGCGGATCTCCGGCCGTCACGAGTCCGTCGAGCCCGCTCAGACGCGCCACTTCCTGTCGTCCGAACTCGAGTCCAGCCGCGCGCGCGCCTTGGGCCAGTGCGACGACAACGCGGTCGTCGGTCGATTCGGAGACGAGCCGAGCCGTGATGAACGCGCCCGCTCCGCCGACGATGAGAGTCAGCAGGACATAGGGGATCGCGATCTTGGCCGCGAGAGGGAGGCGGCTCCAGAGCGACATCGGCGAACACCACGGTAACGCTTTCGCAAGCCCGCCGCGCGACACGGTCGCCTTGGGACGAAAGTCCTATGCGCCCTTGGACCGTACGGGCGATTCTCAGACCAGTGAGATGGCGCGACACTGAGCACGTGCTGGCAGACATCAGTCGTCAGATCGTTCGGTTGACCAGACGCGGTACCGGTTGGGGCGTCGCTGTCACCATCGGAACACTGGTCGTGACGACCGCGACCGCATTCGGCGCCACCACACTCGGTTTCGACGGTACTTCAACGGCGCGACCGCGCATCGGACTCGCCGCTGGCGCGAACGGCCGGTACGCTTCGCCACTGGCTGGGCTCAACGTGCCCGTCGGCGCGGCGCCCGGTGACGCGCGATTCGTCGAGCCGCCAACGTTCGTCGGACGACTCGTGGCCGGTCTCGCCCGCTTCGTCGGTCTGGATGCGCCGTACCGCGAGACAGATCGCCAACCTGATTCGACGAAAGACGATAGCGTCCGTGGTTCCATCGATCTCGGCGTGAGAATCGCCAACGGAACTGGCGCGCGTATCGGCGACGATCCTGCTCCGGTCGCGCCGCTCGGACCTGTGATCCACGCCACGTCGTCCGCCGTTGACCGGCGCGCGACCGACACGAGCGAAAACGCTGCCAGCCCCTCCGATGGTGACGCGCCGAAGTCCGACCGGCCGATCGATCGACGGCCGAATGCGCCCCGCCGCGAGGATCCATCGTCGGGATCGATCGCGCCCCGGGTGAGTGCAACACCAGACAGCCCAATTGCCGCGCCAGTCGCCGCATCGACGCCACGCGCGACCGCGGCACCCGCCGATCCAAGTCCGACCGCCATTCGGACGGTCGTCTCCAGTGCTACTCCGACCATCCACGTTCCGGCACCGACGCCGATCGTTGCTCTGCCGACCGCGACCCCACCCACACTTAGGCCAACGGTCGCATCGACACCTGCATCCGACGCGCACGGCAAGTCGGATACGTCGAACGCGTCGCCGACGGCCGTGCCTACCGAGATCCCACCCACACTCGAACCGACGGTGGCGCCGACGCAAACGTCCACGACGCACGGCAAGTCGGACACGGCAAACGCATCGGCGACGGCCGCGCCGACCGCGAAAGGCGACGTGACATCGAAGCCATCGACCGCCGCGACAGCGACGCCGTCGAGCGGCAGCAACGGGAAGAACGATCAGGCTGGGGACAGAGAGAAGAAGTCCGATCGCGGCGCAGCCGCCGAGCCAACGCCGATCGCGAGTGACCCGACTCCGGTGACAGTCGCTCCAACGCCGATCGTGGCTGATCCGACTCCGGTGACAATCGATCCAACACCGGTTGAGAGTGATCCAACGTCCGTGCCAATCGCGCCGACGCCAACGAAGAACAACGGGCAGCGCAAGACATCGCACTCCGACCGCGTTCCGACAACCGACCCGACGCCAGCGGCCACGGCGGCAAGATCAGAATCGACACCATCGACGGCGGATCCAACGCCGGCGCTGGATGCTCGTGCCGGCAAGGGACGGAAGGGCGCGACCGGCTAGCTGCCAGCTGCTCGGTATTGCGCTCGAGGACGACCGATCGAACGGTCGCCAGTAGATCCGATGGCGTTCCGTCGAGCCGCGCTCTGTCTTACGGTTAGGTCGCTCGCCTCCCCGCCCACACGTACCGCATCTCCTCGTTCGTCCGAAGCAACTCCGCCAGCGATCCGACGGCATCGACCCGTCCGTCCTTCATCACGATGACGCGGTCGGCGCGCCGCAACGCCTCCGGCCGGTGCGACACGACCAGGCAGGTACGCTTGCCGTCCGCGAAGAGCCGCTCCCAGAGCAGCCGCTCGGTCTCCGCGTCGAGTGCGCTCGACAGGTCGTCGAACACGAGTAGCTCCGGTTGGCGCACGAACATCCGCGCCGCCGCGACCCGCTGAACCTGTCCGCCGGAGAGCTTCGTCCCCCGCGGCCTGACTGGCGTCGCCAGTCCCTGCTCCAGCTGTTCGACGTCACGTTCGAGGACGGCCAATCGGACGGTCGCCAGAAGCACAGCCACACTCGCCGGCGCGCCCTGGCGAATATTCTCTTCGAGCGTCTCGCTGAACAGCCGGGGAACCTGCGGCGTATAGGCCGTTCGCGGTGGCCCGAAGAACGCGCCCGGCTCGTCGACCGCCACACCGTTCCACCGAATCTCGCCGGATTCCCGCGGCACCAGCCCGAGCAGCGCCCTCAGCAGTGTCGTTTTCCCCGAGCCGATGCGGCCGGTCACGACGACTGTCTCGCCTCTTGCGACGACGAGATCAATTCCCTCGATACCGAGCGTCCCGTCGGAATGGCGGTAGGTCAGCCCGCGTACTTCGAGCCGTTCCAGACGCTCGCGCGGACGGAGCGCCGGCGTGAAAGACGGAGTCGGTCCGTCGAGCGCGAGCGGCGCCGTGTCGAGCAGCGCGGTGGTTGGCAGGCGGCTGCCAGCCTCGCGGCCGAGCACGGTTGCCATTCGCTCGATCGAGACGCCGGTCTGCACATAACCTCTCAGTACTCGTATGATCTCGATCGGGTACCACGTGAACTCAATCAGGTAGGTCACGAAGAGCGCGAAGTCGCCGACCGTGAAGGTCCCTGAGCGCACCTTGTCCGCCGCCAACAGCAGGATCGCGCCGGTCGCGAGTTGAACGACGTTGACTCCAAGTCCGTCGATCAGGTCGTAGAAGACCTTGTCCTTCACCGCCGTGCTCCGTCGGATCGCGTTCAACGCCCGAAGACGCGCGATCACGTGGGGTGTCGCCCCGGCGATTCTGATCGCTGGCACGGCGCCAAACAGTTCGCCGAGAAATCCGGTCACCCGTCCAACCGCCGCGCGACTCGCGCGTCGCAGGCCGTCGGTGCGGTTGCGCAGGTGAGCGACCAACGTGACCAGGACGCCCAGCGGCACGAATACGAGCAGCGTGATCGTCGGGTCGATCTGGTACATCACGATCAGCGCGCCGGCGGCGAAGAGGGTGCGGCCAATCAGGTCGATGAGACCGTCCATCGCCTCAGCGATCTCGTCCGCATCATCCCGGAAACGGCTCATCGCCTCACCCGGTGAATCGATCAGGCCGCGAGCGCCGTGCGCGTCGAGCAGCTCGCGCAACAGGTTGCGGCGCAGAAGCGCCGCGCTCGCCCCTTTGAAGCTGCCCCAGCCTAATGTAAGGCCGGTGTCCGCCATCAGACCGACTGCCTCGACCGCGACGAACAGCGCGATGACCGTTGATACGTTGAGGCCAGCCGGGGCGCTCCCCGTTAGCGCGTCGAAGAAGGCCCGGGCAACCAGGCCCGCCGCGATCGGAATGCAAAAGGTGAGGGTCGCGAAGAACAGGCACAATGCGAAGTAGCCGGGGCGCGCGCGTATGAGCTGCGCCGCGACCCACCAGACCGGCCGTGTACCATGACGCGCGGCGACCTCAGCTGACATTCGTTCCTCCGATGGCCGCGAGTTGACCGAGTGGCCCGACTGTTCCCGCGTCGAGTAGCGCGCGGAAGCGCGAGTGCGGATCGGCCGCGAGCGCGACGCGCCGGCCGTGCTCGACGATCCGTCCGTCTTCGACAATCGCGATGTCGTCGGCGCGCTGGACGGTCGATAGTCGGTGCGCGATCAGGATCGCGGTCCGATCGGCGAGTAGTCCATCGACGGCCCGCTCGAGCAATCGTTCCGTGCCCGGATCGAGCCGCGACGACGCCTCGTCCAGGATCACCAGGCCGGGATCGCGCAGGAACACACGCGCGAAGGCGAGAAGTTGCCCCTCTCCGGCCGAAAGCCCAGTACCACCCGGCGCGAGTTCGGCGTCCAGCACGCTCCCCGACGTGGTCCGCGGAAGCCGCTCCAACCAGTCCGTCAGCCCGAGCCGATCGAGCGCTTCGAGAATGCGGTGATCCGAAATCGAAGGATCGAACAGCGTCAGGTTCTCGCGCACGGTTGCGCGAAAGAGCTGCACCTCCTGTGTGACCATGCCGATGCGACGGTACAGTTCACTGGGATCAACGTCGCGAACGTCGACACCCCGACCATCGGTGACACCGAAGCGGACCGTTCCCGCCTGAGGGTCGTAGAGCCGGAGGAGCAATCGCGCGATCGTCGTCTTGCCGCCACCGGTGCGACCCAACAGGCCGAGAACCCGACCGGGGGCGAGCCGGATCGAGACATCGCGCAGCACGGGCTCGGCGCCGTACGCAAACGTGACGCGGTCAATCTCGACGCCGAGCGGACCGTCACCGAGTCGCTCGCACCCGACCGCAGCGAGTTCGGAAGCGGTGTCCAGCAACTCCTGGACGCGCGATACGCTTGCGCTCGCGCTCTGGAAGTCGCGCGCCTGCCGCTGAATCTGATACAGGTGATGGCGCAGCATCGATGTGTACTGGAACATCAGAAACACCGCGCCGAGCGTCATCGTGCCGGCCTGGTAGAAGTAGGCGCCGAGGGCGAACACCGCCACGGTACCGAACGCGAACACGGCTGAGGTGATGCTGCCGAGGATGCTACCCACGAGAAAGGCCATGCGCGAGGCACGGAAGAGCGCGCGCAGTCGCTCTTCGGCCCGGAAGACGACGTAGCGAACCGCGCCGTTCGCCTGCACGTCCGGCAGACCCCACAGGCGTTCTTCGAGAAAGCCGATCACCTCGGCGCTCGACTGGCGGCTGTTGCGCACGTAGCGGGCGCCGAGATCTCGAACCCGCTCCATCGCCAGCAGCGCGGCCGCGCTCAGCACCGTGAAGACGACGCCGATGCGCCAGTCCTCGCGGTACAGCAGCGCGAGGACGCCGATCAGCATCAGCGCGCTCACGCCGAGCGAGAGCACGAAGCGCGAGAAGAAGTTCGCAAGCGCCGCGACATCGCCATCGACCCGCTCGATCATCTCGCCCGGCGTGCGGGCGTCGTGGAACGCCATGCCGAGACTGAGACAGTGCGCGGTCAGGTCGGCGCGCAGCGCGTTCGTTGCCTCCTGACCGACGCTTTCGGCGAGGTACGTGTCGGCGACAGCCACGATCTGGCCGACGATCGCGATCCCGATGTAGAGCATCGCCGCGCCAGCCAGCGTTTCGGGCGCGCCGCCAGCCTGCGCCGTGTCGATGAAGGCGCGCACGATCTGCGGGTTGAGCAGGTCGAGGCCGACCCCGAACACGAGCAGTACGCCGAGCGGCGCGGTTCGCCGCCAGAGCGGGCCGAGATAACTCTTGAGCAAGCGGTAGTACACGCGGATTACTTCTCCTGATCAGGTGTGAAGCGAACACACGGCTGTCAGGCTGGTCCCGCGCGGCACTGCGCCCTCGGAGGGCGCCGGGAAGGGGCTTCGGTCTAGAAGGCGCCCGGAGCGGAGGTCGCGCGCGCGACGGTTGCCTGACCGATCGTTCTTGACACGGACGAACCTCCTCGAATGAGTGGCGCGATCATACCGCCTGAGGGATCATGGCGGCGAGCGACGCGGCGATCGGCCCCGCTCGGGAGTACTCAATGCCCGATACGCAACCCCTGGCCACGGACACCATCGAGAAACTGCGGCGCGTCAGCACCGCGACGATCACGACATTGCTCGCTCAGCGTGGCCTGCGGAAGGCGACGATCGCCGGCGTCCGTCCCGCGACGCCAGGATCCAAGATGGTCGGCGAAGCGTTCACGCTGCGCTACATCCCCTCGCGCGAGGATCTCGATTGGACCGGGAAACTCGACAACCTGACCGATGCGCAGCGTGTCGCGATCGAGCGGGTTGGTCCAGGCCAGGTGCTGGTGATGGACGCACGCGGCGACGTCTCGTCCGGCAGCCTTGGCGCGATCCTGGCGACCCGACTGATGATGCGCGGCGCGGCCGGCGTGGTGACCGACGGCGCCGTCCGCGATCACCGGGAGATTGGCGACACGGGGATGCCTGTGTTCTGCCGTGCCGCGCACCCCGGTGCGAACAAAGTCATCTTCCATCCTCAGGATTTCGGGGTCCCGATCGGCTGCGGTGGGGTGGCCGTCTTTCCAGGCGACATCCTGGTCGGCGATGACGACGGCGTCGTCGTCGTTCCACGCCATCTGGCCGATGCCTTAGCGAGCGAGGGTGCCGAGATGGAGTTGAAAGAGGAGTTCATCGTCGCGCGGGTTCGCGCCGGACGCTCGATCGTCGGAACCTATCCGCTCGACGAGGCCGGGCTGAGTGAGTACGAGGCCTGGCGAGCGACCCGTTAGCCGGCCAGACCCGATAGGAGCACGACGCCTGACAGGCGACACGCTGGCGCGGCAGCTCCTGGCCGTCGGCGCGGCGGCCGACTTCGACGCAATGGCCCTCCCGGTGACGCTCGGCGAGGAACAGGCGCGCGATGTGCGGCGCATCGTCGTCGCGTTGTCGGCGTGGGAGGCCGGTCGATTCGGTGTCGCGATCGACGATCTGGCCGACGACCTCGGCCTGACCGATGGCGAGCGCGCGCTGATCGAACAGCTGCGCCACGCGCGCGGGCGCTTCTCCTTCTACGGTACCGATGCGGCGAACTGGGTGTTCGGACGTGCCATCGCCGCCGCGCTCGATGCCGACGGCGACTTCGCAATCGTCGCGCCAGCCGCGGCCTGGGCGATCCACGCGCTCACCGAGGTCGAGCGCGTCTGCCGCGGACGAGGAATGGCGCCGACGGCGCCATAGCGCGCTTTCCGGCGGCGAACGCGGCGCGTTTACTTGCGGCTCGTTGGCATTCACCGATACCGTCTCCGCTATGACACGACGACTCGGATTGGTCGCCATCGGTATCGCAATCATCGTCGCGCTGCCGATCGCGTGGTACGTGGTGTCGCCGCTCTTCATTCGGACTACGCTTGTCGAGCCGAGCGCGGTCGTGGCCGAGGCGCGCCCGGTCGGCACGGGCACGTTCGGCGAGATCGACGCGATCCACAAGGGAAGCGGCAACGCGCGCGTGTCGCGGCTGCCGGACGGCCGTCTGCGCGTCGAGTTCAGCAACTTCACGGTGACGAACGGTCCCGACCTGCATGTTTTTCTTTCACGTCACCCGAAGCCGGACGGCGATGCGCAGGTGAAGGATGGCCTCAACCTCGGCAAACTGAAGGCGTCCGAGGGCGCGTTCAGCTACGAAACCGAGGAGCCGGCCGATCCCGGCGAGTTTCAGTCTGTTGCCATCCACTGCGTCCAGTTCCGGACGCTATTCAGCTACGCGACGTTAACCTGAGGTCGGGACCGGGGCAACATCAGGGCGCTATCATCGCCACTCGTGCATCCGCGAGCCGACTACCACGCGCATACGACTTTTTCATGCGACGGCCGCGCCTCGATGGAGGCGATGTGTCGGGCGGCAATCGGGCACGCATTGACGGAGATCGTCTTCACCGATCATCTCGACGTTCACCCGCTCGATGATTGTCCGGGCTACTACGAACCCGACACCTACTTCGCGGAGCTTGCGCGCTGTCGCGATCTCTTCGCCGGGGAACTCACGATCAAAGCCGGCATCGAGGTCGGCGACACGCATCGCTTCGGCGCCGAGATCGCGCGGACGGTCGACGCGTTTCCGTACGACTTCTCGCTTGGCTCGGTTCATTGGATCGGCGACGAGGCGCCGTTCGGCGCTCCCTTCTACGAATCGCACGATTCCGACTGGACGTACCACGGCTACTTTCGCGAAGCGCTCGCGCTGGCCGGTGCCGACAGTTTCGATGTGCTCGGCCACCTCGACATGCCGAAGCGCGAGGGCACGGCCTACTTCGGACGCTTCGATCCGAACCTCTACGGCGACGAAATACGGGCGATCCTGCGCCGCTTGATCGATCGTGGCAAGGGCATCGAAATCAACACGAGCGGCTGGCGGCGTTCGGCCGACGAGTGCTGCCCGGGTCCAGTCGTGTTGCAGTGGTATCGCGAGATGGGCGGCGAGATCCTGACGATCGGGTCGGACGGGCATCGGCCGGAGCAACTCGCGCTGCGATTCGAGTCCGCCTACGATGTCGCGCGCGCGGCTGGCTTTCGCTGGCTGACGACATTCGACCGGCGAAAACCGGTCCAGCACCGATTGTGAATGCATCACGAGTCGGGCGCGCCGGCATAGTCGAACCACGATCCTCTGATGAACGGAGGTGCCGCAGATGACAGACGAACGGATCGATCGAACTCGCGCCGCGCTGATCGCCTACGACGTTTGCCGGCGGGCCCTCACACCGCGCAACCCGGACCGGGCCGCCGCGATGCGCCCGGTGCTGGAGGCGTGGGTGCGCGTCATCGCCGCCGCGCGCGCGGCGGGACTGCCGATCATCTACACCACGCCGGTCAGTCGCGCCGACGGCGCCGATGTCGTGATCCTTCCGACCGACCTCAGTGCCGAGACCGGCCAGCCGCCCTTGACGAACTGTGTTGAAGGCACCTGGGACGCCGAGTTCCCCGATGAGATCGCGCCGCGTGCCGAGGACTTCGTGTTCCTCAAGCGACGGCCGAGCGCGTTCCACGGCACCGGCGTCGCCGAACTGCTGCGCATGCTCAGGCGAGACACGATGGTCATCGGCGGCGGCGCCACCAATCGCGGCGTCGAGACCAGTGTGCGCGAAGCGTTCAATCTGGATATCGCCTCGGTCGCTGTCCGCGAATGCTGCTGGAGCGGCGACGCGGTCGCCCACGCCTACAGCCTGGACAAGGCGATGAAGATGTTCGCGCGAATACGGACGCTCGACGAGACGATTGCGATGCTCGGCGGCTCGTAGCCGGTCGGGAAGCGCGCGTCTCCTGGAAGCGCGGCGTCTCGCTTAGGCCCCGCGTGGCGGTTAACCGATTCCGCGCGCGCTGGGCGCGCGGGAGTCCTGCCTGCCACGGTCTGCGACGCGCATCCTTCAGACCGGATAACCTGCGCGGTCGGCGGAGGTGACGATGGCCCAGGTTCAGTCGCATCGGTTCGAGGGTCGAACCGCGCTCGTGACCGGCGGCGCCTCCGGGATCGGCGCCGCGACGGTCGAACGCCTGGCCGCCGAAGGCGCCCGCGTGATCATCGCCGATCGCGATACCGACCGAGCCGCGTCGGTCGCGGCGTCCGTCACGGGCGCGGGCGGAAGGGCGGTGGTTCAGCCGGTCGATTTGACGGACGCGGCGTCGATTCAGCGGCTTGGCCAGGACGTCGCCGCGCACACGTCTGCCCTGCACGTCCTGGTCAACTGCGCTGGAATCGTCCGGCGTGCCCTTCTGGCGGAGACCGGCGCGGCGGACTGGAACCCCCAGATGATGGTCAATCTCCACGCGCCGGCGTTGCTGACACAGGCGTTGCTCCCGCTGCTGAAACACGAGGGCGCTTCGATCGTGAACGTCTCATCAGAAGGCGGCTTTCGCGCCCGGCCGGGAAGCTGGGTGTACGACGCCACCAAGGCCGGAATCTGCGCCTTCACGCGCTCGATCGCGGCCGAGCTGATTGAATACGGAATTCGCGTCAACGCGGTCGCACCGGGGTGGACCGTGACCGAAATGCACTTCGGTCGAGCGGCCGACCCAGCCGGGCGGAAGCGGGAACTGGAGGAGCACCCGCACGAGCGTTCGTTGATGGGGCGACTGGCGCGACCGAGCGAGATCGCCGCCGCGATCGCGTTCCTGGCCAGCGACGACGCGTCGTACATTACCGCGACGGTCCTCCACGTAAACGGTGGTTCGGGCGTCGGCTAAGAATCGCGCCATCACCGTCCGGATGGACAAGGAGGTTGGCCATGGGATCGCAACTCGACGTCAGGCTGGGCCTGTGCCACCTTGCCTGGGCGGTCGATCTCTCCGACCGGACGCGATTCATTCAGTTCCTCGACGCCGCCGCCGAGATGGGCGTCGATGGCGTCCTCTGTTTCGAGGTCACTGTCGCGCCGTGGCTGGATCGGTCGTCGGACTTTCGCGCGCTTCTCTCGGAGCGGGGCCTGGCACTGGCGGGCGTGATTCTCCGAACCGGACTCGACTTCCTCGCCACCGAGCGGTTGTCGCGATGGATGGCCGAGGTTCCGAGCGATATTCTCTCGATGACTGGCCGTTGCGGTACCGCGGCCGAGTGGGGGATCGTCCTGCCGGTCCTCGAGCGACACGGCCAGATCGCGGCCCAGCACGGCGTACGCGCGTATTACCACCACAACACGAACAACATCGCCCGGACCATGGCGCAAACCGAACGTCTGCTGGCCGCCACCGATCCGCGCTTCGTCGGCGGCATGCTGGACGTCGGCCACGCGACCAAGGACTTCGCGGACGGCAGCGCGGCCGCGTTCTACCGACGGAACCACGCCCGCATCGGCTACATCGAGTTCAAGGACTACTCGCTCGCGACCGATCTCAACACCGAGGTTGGCCGCGGAATCTGCGACTGGCCAGACGTCGTCGCGGCGCTTCGCGAGCGCGACTACCGAGGCTGGATTGTCGTCGAACAGAACGGCACGGATCGCCCGCCGGGCGATGCCTCGGCCGAGAGTGTCGCCGCGACCCGGCAGATCCTGGGAATCGCGTCGCGCCCGGCGCGTTGAAGCGCGACGGCGCCTGGGGGCGCGGGCGTCCCGCCCGCCCGTAGTCTCGTCAACCACGGATATCATCCAGCCTCGTTCGCGCTCGCCGGAGGTAGGTAATCCCATGCCGATCGACCTGTCGCTTCGCCCGTTTGGTCAGACCGGGCTCACGGTTCACCCGATCTGTGTCGGCTGCGCCGCGCTGGGCGACATGCCGGAGACCTTCGCCTACAGCGTGTCGAATGAGGACGCCTACGCCACCGTGCGCGCCGCCTTCGGCTCGTCGATCAACTTCATCGACACCGCCAACATCTACGGGTGGGGCGAGAGCGAGCGGCGGATCGGCGTCGTCATCCGCGAACGCGGCGGGCTGCCGCCCGGGCACATCCTGGCGACCAAGGCCGATCGCGACAAGGACACCAACCGCTTCGACGGCGATCAGGCCAGGCGATCGATCGAAGAGAGCCTTTCGCGCCTGGGACTGGATCATCTTCAGATCGTCTACCTGCACGACCCCGAGTACGCGCCGTGGGACGAGATCGTCGGCCGGGGCGGCGCGCTCGATGTGCTGCGTCGCTACCGTGAGCAAGGCGTGATCGGGCACCTCGGCCTGGCCGGCGGACCGATCGACGTGATGTTGCGCTATCTCGATCTGGGTGGGTTCGAGTGCGTGATCTCGCACAACCGGTACACGCTGCTGAATCGCGAAGCCGAGCCGTTGATCGCGGCCTGCCACGCGCGCGGTATCCCGATGGTGAACGCCGCGCCGTACGGCAGCGGCATGCTGTCCAAGGGCCCGAGCGTCTATCCGCGCTACATGTACCGCGATGCCGCGCCCGATCTGGTCCGTCGCGCGTTCGCAGTGGAAGCGGTCTGCCAGCGTCGCGGCGTCCCGCTGGCGGCGGCCGCGCTGCAATTCTCGCTGCGCGACCGACGGATCGCCTCGACGATCGTCGGCATGACGAAGCCGGAGCGTCTCGCACAGACGCTCGCGCTGGCGGCGCAGCCGTTGCCGGGGAACATCTGGGCGGAGCTCGACGCGGCGGCGGAGTGACGCTCGGGATGCCGCCCCAGATTAATCTCGCATTCGTTGCGCCAGGAACACGCCGCGTGTAGTGTATGGGTGATGGCTACGCAGATTCGCGCTGACGATCCTTCATATGCGAGTGATAGGGACGACACCTCCTATTCCGTCGCGGAAGCGGCCGCGAAGCTGGACGTCCATCCCGTCACGATCTGGCGCTGGATCGATTCCGGGGAACTTCCGGCCACCCGCATCGGCGCGCGCAAGATTCGCATCCGTGCCACCGACGTGCGCGCGATGTGTCGCGACGCCCGCCACCGATTGTCGACTTCTCAGGCCCCGCGACCCGATGCCGCCGAGATCGCGCGCCGCCAGGCCCTGCTTCGAGAGATCCTTGAGAGCCGAAAGCACCGCGTGATTTCGCCTTTGACGAGTGTCGATCTGATTCGCATGGCTCGGCTGGGAGCCGCGGGCGTTGACGACGCTGGTTGACCGGCGTATCGCCCAGGAGCTTGACGCACCACTTGTGACAGCCGATCGGAAACCGCTCCGCCAGATTGAAGATCTACCCGGCACGATCTGGATCGGCGACCTGACGATTCCGAGGTGGACCACGTCCTGACGCATCGCGGCGATTCACGGACCTGAACCGACGGCCGCCCGGACGATCAGTCGGCCGTCGGCTGCCTCGCGATTCGCGCGGCGGCGCGTCCCGTCAACGTTGGCAGGATGAGCGGGCCGAACGAGACATTGACTCGCCGCTCGATCGCGATGTCGGCACCGTCGAACCGGCAGGTCAGCGTTTGGAGGTATGGCGTCTCGTACCAGCAGATCTGCGCGACGTAGGTGCGATCGTCGATCCATGCGCCGCTGGCAGCGACGCGCTCTGGGCGAGCAAGATCGGTGCCAAGTCGAGGGCGATCGAGCGACGCCTCGCCACGCGTCCAGACGCCAAAACCGCAAACCACGGGTTGTTCGCCAGCCGCGTTGCGAATGGTGATGGTCGCGCCGTCCTCGCGGAAATCGAACGACATCGCGTCAAATCCGCTTTCATTCGCGTCCAGGCAGTACGTCTTGCCTGAGACCTCCGTTGCCACCGCCGCCCTGCACTGACCCGCCACGGTCGGCAAACGCAATGACGCCAGCCTGGTGGCCAACGCCGACTGACCGGCGCGATCCTCGGGGAGTGAGTTCGCGCCCATCGCTGGCAGCAGATGCTCCCAGGCCAGGTCGAGGACCAACTGCATCGTCAGAGTTCCGGCCGTGATCGCCAGGACCGCCTCTTGCCGGGGAAACACGACACATAGCTGTCCGAACGCGCCGTCGCCCCGATATGCGCCGTGTCGGCAGCGCCAGAACTGGTAACCGTACCCCTGCTCCCAGTCGGGATTCGAGGACGGCCCGTTCGGGACGTGCCGCGCAGTCGCCTCGTTCACCCACGCCTCTGGCAACAGGCGCTGGCCCTGCCACACGCCACCTTGCTGGTAGAGGAGGCCGAACCGCGCGATATCGCGCGTCGTGATGTTGAGACCCCAGCCGCCCGCGTCGATCTCCTCGGGTGACGCCTCCCACGTGGGCTTTTCGATGCCGAGCGGCGCAAACAGGCGAGGCTGTAGGTACTCCAGCAACCGCTGGCCGGTGAGCCGCTGCGCAATCGCGGAAAGCATGTAGCTGGCGCCCGAGTTGTAGACAAAGTGCGTCCCTGGCTTATGCGCGACCGGCTCGGCGAGAAA
Organism: Chloroflexota bacterium; assembly: GCA_004297775.1. Taxonomy (GTDB): domain Bacteria; phylum Chloroflexota; class UBA6077; order FW602-bin22; family FW602-bin22; genus FW602-bin22. The sequence goes on from SCUE01000032.1 coordinate 197,440, forward strand.
GGCCGTGACCCAGCTCGCGTCGCCATTCCGCAGATTGCGAGTCGTGTCGGCATCGTGTCCGGTCGTCATCGTCAGCAGGTCGCGCACGCGCATAGCGCGCAAGTTCGCGCTCGGTTGCGCGGGAGCCTCATCAGGAAGGAAAGAGAGCACGTGGTCATCGACCGACAGGCGCCCCTCGGCCACGAGCAGCCCGATCGCGGTCGAGGTGAAGCTCTTGCTAAGCGAATACATGGTGTGGCGATACTCGGGGCCGTACGGCTCCCAGTAACCCTCCGCCACCAGCGCCCCGCGCCGCAGCAGGATCAGGCTGTGGAGATGCTGGACCTGGCGCTCGGCCGCGTCCAGAAAGGCCAGGATCGCGCTGGAACGGATCCCCCGCGATTCGGGGCTGGCGAGGGTGAAGAGCGCCGTCCTGGTCGCGTCCACTGTGCGAGGTCTCCTTGGCGAGGTACCCGTACTCTACCCGGTCGAGCCATCGTGAGCGGCCTATCCGGCTGCCATCATCCCGCACCTGGCGAAAACCACCCGGTACAACGGTTACTGTATGGGTGTGAAAGCCGCGCTACGCATCCCGATTCGCTATCTGGCAATGCACTCCACCGATCTCGCCGACAACGTCGAGGCCGGTATCTGGCCGGTCGAGGAAACGTACGAGATCGATCCGGCCACGGTCGCGCTGGTCCTAGTCGACACCTGGAATCGGCACAACATCCTGTCGCACGAGCAATCGACCGCGCGGATCATGCGTGAACGCATCGCGCCGCTCCTTCCGGCCATGCGCGCGGCCGGTATCCCTGTGATCCATGCACCATCGCCGAACATCGCGAGGATCTATCCCCAGTGGCAGCGACGGTTCGGCGCCCGCTGGTCGCGGACGAACATCGCTCTCCCGGAGTGGCCACCTTCCGCGCTACGACAGCGCCAGGGTGAGTACGCAAAGTACGCGCGCCTGCCGGCTGAAACCTGGACTGGTTGGGACGGCGTGGACCGCTGGAACGCAATCCACGACTCGATCGCGCCTGAGCCCGACGATCACGTGGTCGCAACCGGCGATGAGCTGCACGAACTGCTCGCCGAGCGACGCGTGCTCTTCTCGATCTACGCCGGTTTCGCGACCAACATCTGTGTGCTGCACCGCGACTACGGGATCCTCGCAATCGGCGCGCGCGGCTACCTGCCGATCCTGCTGCGCGACTGCACCCTCGGGATCGAGACGCGCGACACTCTCGACGGTCTACTCACAACGCGCCTGGCGATCCACGATGTCGAGCGCCGCTACTACAGCGCCGATTCAGCCGATCTCATCGCGGCCTGCCAGGCGATTCACCACACTGACGCCTGACGCGCGTTCGGCGGCGCCAGCCGGGCAGCGCACCGTCGGTTGGTTCCAGATCCCACCACGCATCGCGCGACATCCGGGCAATTCGCAATCGAGGGCCGCCAAACCGATTGACACGGTTGACCCTTGCAACCACAATAGCACCATTACGGTTGCGAAGAGGTGCCGATTGGCTTCCCTGACGCTGAAGAACATGCCAGACGATCTGCTCGAAGCGTTGCGCCGGGCGGCCGTCACGGATCGCCGGAGCGTCACCCAGGAGATCATCTATCTCTGCGATACCGCGCTTCGAGAGCGCGGCGGACGACCGGGAGTTCGTGTCAGTGACTCCGCCGCCAGACTGGCCGCTTGGCGCGAACTGGCTGGAAAATGGGAATCGGATCTCGACCCGGCTGCCGAGGCTGAATCCATCGTGAGCCAACGAACCGCCGGCCGCGACGTGAATCTGTGAAGCTGCTCGACACTGATACATGTGTCGCAATTCTGCGGGAAAATACGATTGTTCTTCGTAATCTTGCGTCCGAGATCGACTCGATCGCCACGACGTGGATAACCGGCGCCGAGCTGTACTACGGTGCCGCCAAGTCGGTGGAGCCACTCAAGAACTCGGCGCTGGTGAGCGGGTTTCTGGCGTCCCTGCGAGTCCTGAACCTCGATGACCCCGCGGTTCAGATCTTCGGCGAGACGAAAGCCAGGCTCGAACGGCAGGGTCAACGACTGGCCGATGCCGACCTCTTCATCGCCGCGACAGCTCTGGCTCACGGTGCCACGGTCGTCACCGGTAACACGCGCCGTTACGGTCGGATCCCCGGGCTCACGCTGGCGAACTGGCTGCATAACCAGGAAGCGCGATCGCAGCCCCTCGGACAGTCACAGACCGATCGCGGTCGCCGGATTCCAGGCGTGAACGCCCGCGCGCAGACGGCCGGTGATCGGGTCGACCACGATCGCGAGCGGCCGGGCGAAGTTGGATATGCCGGGTCCGTCGTCTTTGACAACGATCTGATGCCCCATCGCGCGTAAGCCCTCGATCGCCGTCTCGCCAGCGGCGCGGTCGATGGACGTCTCGCCACCCTCGCAGTGCACCCGCGCGACCGACACGGCATCCTGCGGCTCGATCCCGAAGTCCACCACGTTCGAGATCACCTGAACGATCGCGGATAGGATCCGACGGCCGCCCGGTGCGCCTGTCGCCAGGAACGGGCGACCCTCGCGCTCGACGATCGTTGGCGTGCCGGCCCAGAGGATTCGCTTGCCCGGCGCGATCGAATTGGCGCGGTTGGGGCGTGGATCGAACCAGGTCAGGCCGTTGTTCAGGGCGAATCCGGTGCCCGGCGCGACGACGCCCGACCCGAAGTATGCGCCGAGGGTCGAGGTGAGTGACACCAGTGTGCGCTCGCGATCGCAGACGACGAGATGGGTCGTGTTGCCCTCGCCCGCGCCGCCGCCGGTCGCGACCATGCCAGGACGCGCGGACGAAAGCGGCCACGGATCGCCGGCCGTGGCGTCGAGCCTGGCGCGATGAGGATCGATCGCCGCCCGGCGAACGCGCGCGTACTCGGTCGAGGTCAGCGCGTCGAATGGCACCGGCACAAAGGATGGATCGGCCAGATACTCGAACCGGTCGAGGAACGCGAGACGGAGCGACTCGGCGATCAGGTGAAACGTCGTGGCCGTGCCGGCTCCGGATTGCGCCACATCGAATCCCTCCAGCAGCCGAAGAGCCTGCAGAACTGTCGGCGCGCCGGTGTTCTCCGGCGCCTGGATCGTGTCATGCCCGCGGTACGAACCGCGCAACGGCTTGTCCCAGACGCGTACGCGGTAGCGAGCGAACTCATCGAGATCGATCCATCCGCCGTGCTCGGCCATGGCGGCGGCGATCCAGCGGGCTGGTTCGCCGCGGTAGAAGCCATCGACACCGCCACGCGCGATCGCCTCGAGGCTGTCGGCCAGGTCTGGCTGCGCGAGCCGCTCGCCGTCGTTATTGAAGAGGGCCGGCGCATAGCATGTGCCGTCCGACCGAAAGTAGTTCGCCCGCGATCCGGGAAACTGGCTCAATCGCTGCTGCTGAGCCGCGAAGACGAGCGCGGGATGCCAATCGAGCTCGTAGCCGGCACGCGCGGCGTCGATCGCCGGGCCGATGACTTCGGCGAGCGGAAGGCGGCCAAACCGGCGGTGCGCCTCGCAGAGGCATGCCGGCGTGCCGGGAACGGCCGGTGCGAGGTAGCCGGTGTTGTTCGCGTCGCCCTCGACCGCCGGCCAACCATACATCCCGGCGGTTCCGCTCCCGGCCAGCGGATATCGGCCTGGATCGACGCGTCGCGGCAAGATCGACGTACCGTCGATCACCACGGCGCGCCCGGTCGAGCCGTCGCGAATCACCATCTGGGCGATGCCGCCCAGACCGCTGTTGAATGGCTCGACGACGCCGATCGCGAATCCGGCCGCGACGGCCGCGTCGACCGCGTTGCCACCACGTCGCAGGACGTCAGCCCCGGCCTGGCTGGCCAGGGGATGCATCGTCGCGACGATGGCTTCGTCGGACTCGACCTGGTTCTTGACCATCCGCAAACGACTGATGTCAGGCATCGGCGATCTCCTCCCAGAACCGATCGGGAATGGTTTCATTCAGCGCGCGAACGTTCGCGTCGACCTGATCTGGCTCGTCCGCTCCGACGATCACAGACGAAACACTCGGCACACGGGTTGCGAACTGCAGCGCCGCCGCCGCGAGCGAAACGTTCCAGGTCGCGCACGCGCGTTCGATGGCTTCGACTCGCTGGTGAATCTCGGCCGGCACGTCGTCGTAGAAGTGGCGTGACGCCGGGTCGCGGCTGCCACGGGCGAGGATGCCACTGGCGTAGACCGTCCCGATGATCATCCCCAACCCAAGCGCCTCGGCCGTGCTGAGCACGCTCGCGCCGGATCGATCGAGCAGGTTGAAGTGTCGCCAGACCAGGGCAACGTCGAACGCGCCCGTCTCAATCGCGCGCGTCAACTCCGGAAGGGCCGAGCCGGTCACGCCGATCCAGCGAATCTTGCCCTCGTCGCGCAGGCGAGTCAACGCCGTCAGAGCCCCGTGAGGCCCCATCGCGACGTCCCGTATCTCGGACCGAATCTCGTGGATCTGGACGAGTGGAATCGCGTCAAGGCCCAGCCTCTGGCGACTCGCCTCGACGCTGGCGATCGTGGCGTCGAACGAGTAGTCATAGTCGTCTGGCACGTAACCGACCTTGGTCGCGATCAGGATCCGATCGGCATCGGGTCGGTCGCGCAAGGCCGCGCCGATTCGCCTTTCGCTGTCGCCTCGACCGTACAGCGGCGCGGTGTCGACATATGTGACGCCGAGATCGAACGCCCGCTGGGCGATCTCCACGGCCCGGGCGTCGTTCTCGACGCCACCCGGCGACCCCAGAGCGGCGGCTCCACCAAGCCCGAGCAGCGAAACCGCGCGGCCCGTTCGACCGAGCACACGGGTCGGTATCGACATTGCGGCATCTTCGCACAGTCGCCTGACGAGTCCGCGCGACGCGGAGGAGACATGCGTCGCCGCCGCCGGCTCACGGGCTCGGAATCGCGGCCATTCGTACGCTTGACCAGGCCGATGCTCCCGACGGTTCGCGGGCAGCCGCCGATCGCGGCCGGTTGACACCACCTGGAGCGCGCGTACTATGAGTCACGGATCGACCAGCACCTTGAGGATCGGCTGTGAGACAGGTTCGTGCGCGGGGGAGGCGTGAACTTCATGAGGATTCTTCTGACTGGCGCGACCGGCTTCATCGGCAGCGAGATCGCGCGTCGCCTGGTCGATCGAGGCCACGAGGTGGTCGGACTCGCCCGACCGAGCCGTGACACGAGTGGACTGCGCGCGATCGGTGCCAGCGTCGCGGTGGGCGACATCACCGATCGCCAATCACTCGACGCGGCCTTGCCGGGCTGCGATTGCGTCGTTCACGCCGCCGCTGTCTACTCGCTCTGGGAACGCGATCCGTCGATCTACGAGCGTGTTAATGTCGATGGCTCGCGAAATGTCTTCGAGGCCGCGCTCGCCGCCGGGACCTCGAAGGTCATCCACATCAGCAGCACCGTCATCTGGGGCGCTACGCCGGACGTGCCGATCACCGAAGAGAGTCGAATTGGCACCTGGTTTCCCTCACGCTACGCCGAGACGAAGCATCGGGCCGACGACCTCGCCTGGCGCCTCCACCGCGAGCGCGGTTTGCCTGTCCTGACGATCCATCCGGCGTCGGTGATCGGCGCTGGCGATCGCAAGCCGTCCGGACAATTCGCCGAGCGACTGGTCCGGCGATCGATGCCGGCGAAGGTGTATCGCGGTAGCACGATGACATTCGTCCATGTGAACGACGTCGTCGAGACGATCGTCCGCGCGGCTGAGAAGTCCGACAACGTTGGCCAACGTTACGTCGTCGGCCGGCACCAAATCGCGGTTGGCGACATGTTTCGACTCATCTGCGAGGTTGCCGGTGTGCCCGAGCCGCCGATGACACTGCCCGACAGCCTGACGATGCTTTCGGCCGCGGTCTTGACCTGGATCGCCGATCGGACCGGCCGAGAACCGCTGTTGGGGCTCAGTCTCGATCAGGCGCGATCGCTCCAACTCGGCCTGCCGGTCGATGGCTCGAAGGTCGAGCGGGAGCTAGGAATCGCGTACACGCCGCTACGGACCGCGGTGGAAGAACTCGTCGCGGCGATCAAGGTACGGCTCGCGTAATCACTTTGTATATACTTCTGGCTACTCGTCCGGGAGGGCTCCTGTGCGCACCAAGATCATTCGAGTCGGCAACTCGCGCGGTCTCCGGATTCCGAAGCCATTTCTCGACGCATGTGCGATAGGCGACGAAGTCGATCTGACGGTGGAGAACGGCCACCTTGTCGCCCGACCGGTTCGCGCGCCGCGGGCGGGCTGGGCCGAGGCGGCTCAGTTGATGCATGAACGAGGGGATGATGTCCTTCTGGATCGAGACACCCCCACGGAGTTTGACCGCAACGAATGGACGTGGTAATTCCGACGCGATTCGACATCTTTCTGGCGCGCCTTGACCCAACGATCGGGAGCGAAATCCGAAAGACGCGTCCATGCGTCGTCATTTCGCCAGACGAGCTAAACATGGCGCTGAATACGGTTGTCGTTGCGCCGATGACAACAGGCGGCAACGCCTATTCGTGGCGGGTGCCGGTCACCTTCGATGGTCGGAGCGGCCGTGTCGCGCTGGACCAAATTCGCGCGATCGATCGCGACCGACTGCTCACGAAGCTCGGAGTCCTGGATGCACCAACTACAACGATGGTCCTCGACACACTCGCGAAAATGTTCGCCGCCTAGTCGTCTCGCAATCGACCACTCACGTGGGATTGCCACGTTCGGGAATGCGACCTCGCCACAGACGCTTTCGACGCGGTGGTCGCGGCACCTTGAGCGGGGGCGCGTCGAGCGCGATGCGGCGCGCCAGCAGCAGGCCGAGCGTTGCGCCGGCGCTCGGCGCGCGGACCCGCCGAAGCCGCCAGCCCGGCGTGGGCGGATCGAGACGCCAGGTTCCGGTGGTCGTGCCGCCGGAAGCGACATCGATCAGAATGCGCATCCGGCCGCCGATGCGCGTCACCCGAGCCGCCTCGCGCCAGAACGCGGGATCGCGGGCAAACTGCGCCGGAAACACCGCGATCACGCCGTCAACTGCGCCAGTCCGAATGGGAATTGCCCGAGCGTCGCCCCGTGCGACCGCGCCGGGTAATCGGGCCGAGGCGCGGCGAGCCATCGCGTCGCTGAGATCGATCGCGATCGCAAGTGCGCCGCCGGCGCGCATCTCGGCGAGCAGGCGCCCGGTACCGGGACCGATCTCGACGATCGTGCCGCGCAATCCGCGGCCAGCGCGAGCACCCCATTGCCACCAGCGGCCGGCCGAGATGAGGCTGGCCGTCGGCTCGTAGAGCCACGCCGCCTCGTGGTAGAGCCGGTCGCAGATCCAGAGATACAGCTTCGCGGGCAATCGCTGGCGAATCGCGTTCGCCACGACCGCAACCGCGATGTAGACGACTCGGAGCGCGATCACAGCCCGGAACTGTGGACGTCGCATCGTATCGCCGTCCAGCAGGTCAGACATGCTGGGCCGGCGCGCCCGATCGAGAGTCCTCACCGTGATACCCTGCCCCGCGCGATCATCACCCAGGAGGCGAACCGATGGCAAATCTGACGGTCGATCGCGCGGAGGCGCTGGCACGAGCCGAACACGCGGTCCTCGGAGAGATTCACTCGTCGAGCGAGGCGTACGACAACCTCGCGCACCTCTGCGACATCATCGGCGATCGCTTCGCCGGATCCGCCAGCGAACGCGAAGGCGCGGTCTGGCTGCGCGATCGGGCGGCGGCCTACGGCCTGCGCGACCCGCGCCTGCAAACGTTCGCACACACGGGGTGGACGCGGGGACCGGTTTCGGTTCGCATCATCGATCCCGTCGATCGCGCGATCGAGGCGATCTCGCTGCCGTACACGCCGGCCGCCGACTTCGAAGGCGAGGCGATCTGGGTCGGCCAGGGCGAGCAAGACGACTACGATCGACTGTCGCCCGACGCCTGCCAGGGTAAGATCGTCGTCTCCTGGGCCGAATCGACGCCTCCGCCGGGCGGCCACGCTTCACACCGACGCGAGAAGACCGGTCGCGCCCTCGCGGCTGGCGCGAAGGCGTTCCTTTTCGTGAACCAGAACCCGGGGATGATGGCGATCACCGGTTCGCTGACCGCCGGGTTCGTCGGCGAACTGCCCGCGCTCGGCCTGCCCCGCGAATCAGGCGACTACCTGCGTCGTCTGATCGAACGCGGAACGGTCCGACTGCGCTTCTCGATCGCCTCGACGTTCGGCGATACAACGAGCCACAATGTCCTGGCCGATCTCGGACCGACCACGCGCGACGGCGCGTACCTCATCGCGAGCGCCCACTATGACGCCCACGATATCGCCGTCGGCGCAACCGACAACACCAGCGGCACGGTCGTCGTGCTCGAAGCGGCGCGGGCCCTGAAGAAGGTCGAGGACCTCCTTCCCGTGCCAATTCGCGTCATTCTGTTCGCTTGCGAGGAGATCGGGTTGCTCGGCGCCTGGCACTACGCCAAACATCAGGCGGCCGACTTGGATCGCTGTCGGTTCGTTCTGAACGTCGACTCGCCGGTCAAGTCGGAGCCGGGCAGCGAGAGCCTGTCGACCTGCGGATTTCCGGAACTGGTGCCGTACTTCGAACGGCTCGGCCAGGAGCTTCACTACGAATTCGAGGTGAAGGACCGTATCAGCGGCTACGCCGATCACTTCCCGTTCTCGGTCGCCGGGGTGCCGAGCGGGACACTCGGTTCGAAGCCGGTCGCCGGGATGGTCGGGCGCGGCTGGGGACACACCGCGGCCGACACGGTCGACAAGGTGAATCCGAAGTCACTCCAGGCCGCGGCGGCGCTGGTGGCGCGCTTACTCCTGCGCGCCGCCTACGACGCGGAGTTTCCGGGCCGTCACCGGACGAAGGCCGAGATGGACGCAACGATCGATGCCTCGCCGATCGGCTGGTATGTCCGACGGTTTGGACGCTACCCGTTTCAGCCGACCTGGGCGTAGTCGATCGAGGAAAGCGGCGTGTGTGACAGCGTGCTGCGCGACGACGAACCCCGTCGAAACCACGCAATCTCGCGCGGCGCACGCCCTGTGCGCGCCGCGCCGCGTCTCGAACGGCTGACTACTGCCCGCCGTCGCCCCAGGTCATGCCTTCGCCGCGGACGATCCGAGCGCGGACTTCGTACGGGCCTGGCCATTCGACCGGCAATTCGCCGTGCTCGACCGCGTAGGCGAGCGGGTTGACGCGCGTCCTGAGCGGCAACTCGATTCGCTGCTTACGCCGTGCCGATTCGTAGAGCGCCATCATGATTTCCTGGGCGGCATAGCCGTTACGCGCGTCGGAAATCGGATCCTTCAAACGCCCCTCGGCCCACTCGTACGCTTCCCAGGCCTGGTGAGCCCAGGCATCATGCCATTTCGCCTCGACCGACTTCCAACCACCGGTCGTGGCGTTCAGGTAGCGGACCGATCCCCACTCGTCGTTGTACTTGGCGGATGAGCCCTCGGGCTGCCACTGATCGCCATCGGTGCGCCACTGATCGGCCGGGGGCCGACCGGTGTCGAGTTCCATCATGCCCTCGGTGCCGATCACGCGCGCGCCCTGTCCGAGGCGATGGGCCAGTTTCAGAGCGCCCATGATGAGGATCGTCGCGCCGTTGTCGCATCCGACCACACCGAGCGCGGCGTCCTCAGCCGGGAAGCCGCGCTCCATCCGTTCGGTCGTTCGCTCGACCGCGCCCATCACCCACTCCGCGCGCGGCTCGCCCATCAGGAACAGCGCCAGGCGGATGTTGTGGGAGTTCGTGTTCAGAAGATTGCCGCCGTCATCGCAAACGACCTGGATCACCTTGCCAATTGCGCCCTCGCGAATGAGGTCGCGCGCCTTCAACCAGGTGGCGTGGTGCGGTCGTTGAAACGCGATGAACAGCTTCACGCCGTTTCGCTCGCAAGCGACCACCATGCGATCGGCGTCGCCCATGCTGAGTGCCATCGGCTTCTGGCAGAGAATCGCCCGTGGGCGGCGCGCCGCGGTGGCGACGACCATCTCGGCGTGCATGCCGTGCCACGAGCACACATCGACGAAGTCGGGCCGTTCTTTCTCGAGCATTTCGCGGTAGTCGCGGTACCGTCGCTCGGCCGGGACGTTGTGGAACTCGCCGAACTCACGCAGCGCGTCCGGGTGCGAGTCAGCGATCGCGCCGATCTCGACCGGTGTTCCCGGTACGTTCAGCCAGGCGCGCGCGTGAACCCGCGCGATATTGCCGCAGGCGATGATCGCCGTTCGATACTTCGCCACGTCGTCTCCTCAGTCGGTACTCTCATGGAGCGCCGGGCGGCGATTCTACCGCGCGAGCAACCAGTCGATTCACATTCGGCGCCAGCGACGGCGCCCGATGGGCCGGGTTAGGCGATCAGCCTCTGGGCGCTGGCGTACATCCGGCGCAGGGTCGTGATCCAGCGGGGGTCCTCGGACGTCATTCGCGGACGGCTGCCCGGCTGCGGATCGCCCATTGGCACGTCAACGCTGGAGCCTCCGACGTAAAGGCCATCGGCGAACACGGTGACGTGGTTCTTGCCGGCCACGAACGTGATCGATGCCGGGAGGGGTAGATGCTCGTTATTGAAAAGCATCCGTTGAACTCGACGCAGATACAGGGCGCTATTTTCGCCAGTCGCGGTGTGCTTTCCGCGGGGCGCGACAGCTAACTCGGTCTTCTGCCACCCGGGAAAGCTGATCGATGTCCAGGGGGCGCTATCCTGCTCGACAGCTAATCGCGGAGTTTGACGATAGACCCAGGTCCTTCCGAGATGGAGGGAAATGGCCGAGAGGGTGAAGGCATCCCAGGGCCATTCGGTCGGCGGCATGGACCGGGAGATTAGCAGGCGACCGGGTAAGCGTCAACCGGATCCGCCGGTCAGATTTCGCCCATCGCCGGGTATCATCGCGCTACGTTATGGTCGAGAAGCGCGCGGCATCGACAATCCTCAGGCGGCTCGGCTATCGCTTGACCCCGCAGCGAGCCGCGATCATCGCGGCGGTCGCGGATGCGCGCGGCCACATCGAGGCCGACGCGATCCATCGACACGTCGCGGTGAACCATCCCACACTCAGCCGGTCGACGGTCTACCGCGCGCTCGATCTCCTCGATCGGCTCGGTTTCCTCGTCCACCACCATGACGCCACCGGGATCGCATATCACCACGCCGGCGACCACGCGCACGTTCACCTCGCCTGCCTGGCGTGTGACCACGTCGCGATGCTCGGCGACGACGCGATCGCGGCCGACTTCGTCGAGCGAGTACGTGATCGAACCGGATTCATCGCGAATCTGGCCCATTCGACGCTCTTCGGCGTCTGCGGCGGCTGCGCCGAGGCGGGGCGCTCGCCATCGGATCACCACCGCCACGACGACCTCGACGACATCCACGCGTAGCGTCACCATCGCGATCTCCCACCGCGCCCGGGGCGGGATTTTCGCCAACCCGCCCGGTGAACTCGACTACGGCAGAGCCGGAATGACCTCATTCGCCAGCCGCGTCATTGAGCGGTGCCACTTGTCGCCGGGCAGCCACTCGTGGCCGATCACAAGCAGCGTGCCGAAGCCGCCGACATCGTCGTACAGCTTGCGCAACTTGGCCGTCACCTCCGCGACATCGCCGACGATCCAGAGGTTCTCGGTCAGATATTCGATCGTGACGGCCTCGTCCGGCATGTTCGGATCGATCTTGGGACCGATGATCGCTCCGGTTCGCTTCAGCACGGGCAGGAAGTACTCGCGCCAGTCGCGACCGAGGACGCCGTCCGTCACGTCGCGCCGCGCTTGCTCGGGCGTCTCACCGACGTAGACATCGCGCGAGATGCGCCAGTTTGCGCGATCGGCCGTCTGACCGGCCTCCGCGGCGGCGCCGCGGTAGGTCTGCCAGTGCGCCTGGAGGACCGGTGTCGTCACCACGTTGATACTCATCGGGATCCAGCCGCGCTGTCCGGCCAGCGTCAGCATGTCCGATTTCGGACCGATGCCCGCGACGCCGATCGGCGGATGCGGTTTCTGGTACGGCTTCATGTGGAGACGAATCGCGATTTCGGCGTCGTACTCCGGAACGCGGTAGCGCCACCGCGCGTGCTCGCGCAGGCCGGGCTTCGGATCGCCCCAGAGGTAGAGGATCTCGTCGAGCGCCTCGCGCGTGATTGCGCGCTGTGTCAGCGCCTTCGGGTCCAGGTCCATCACCTCGAAGTCGCCTGGGAACCCGCCTGAACCGATTCCCCAGTAGAAGCGGCCGCGCGCCATCTGGTCGAGTTGGGCAATCCGCTGCGACAGCATCAGCGGACTGTGGTTCGGCAGGCAGCTCACACCGGTCCCCAGGACGATCGTTTTCGTGTGCGCCAGTGCCTGAGCGATGAAGAGATCGGGCGACGGGATGTTCTCCCATTCGGAGCTGAGGTGCTCGCCGATCCATGCCTCGGAAAAGCCCAGCTTTTCCAACGCGATGATTTGCGCCAAATCCATCTCCATCGTCGCGGCTGGATCCGAGCCCGGCGGATGGAGCGGCATCGTGAAATAGCCCACGCGCATCGTCTCTTCTCTCCTTCGATCGCGGTCGGCTCCGAGTGCGTCGCCAGGCCACGCACTCGGCCGTGTCGTCCGACCGCCAGTCGGGCGACAGGATACCCGGTCTCGGTGAATCCCTCTACCGACCACCTTGGCTGGACACGACGAGATCCGAAACGCCCCTTATTGCAACACGATGCAACTAGAATCGACGGTCGAAGGGTAGGGGTCTCGCGATGGCGCCGCTGATTCTTTTGCACATTCCGGATGGCTTTCTCAGTCTGCCCGTCGCGCTGGCCTGCTGGCTGGGAGCCGTGGCGATCGAGGCGATCGCGGCCCGCCGCGCCGCGGCGATGGCGGTGGATCGGCGTGTGCCGCTGATGGGCGTGATGGCCGCGTTCATCTTCGCCGCCCAGATGATCAACTTCCCGGTCGCCGGCGGAACGAGCGGCCATCTCATTGGCGGAGCGCTCGTCGCGATCGCGCTCGGCCCCTGGGCGGCGATGATCGTGATGGCAAGCGTCATCGGCACCCAGGCGCTCCTCTTCCAGGACGGCGGGATCCTCGCGCTCGGCGCCAACATCCTGAACATGGGCGTCGTGCCGGTCTTGATCGGCCACGGCCTCTATCGGCCATTCGCTGGCGCTTCTCGACCGACGCGCCTGGCCGCGGTCGGCGTCGTCGCCTGGCTCTCGGTCGTCGCGGCCGCGACGCTCACCGCGCTTCAGTTGTGGCTGAGCGGAACGGTTGCGCTCGGACTGGCGATGCCGGCGATGGCCGGGATCCACGCGCTGATCGGTCTCGGCGAGGCCGCCATTTCGGTGGCGGCACTGTCGTTCATCGGCGCGACACGACCCGATCTCACGGCCGTACCGGCAAAGTCCGGCTGGGGCTGGACAGTCGGCGGCGCGATAGCAGCCATCGCGATCGTGGCGCTCGCTCCGTTCGCGTCCGCGAATCCGGATGGATTGGAGCGCGTCGCGGCGGACCTCGGCTTCCTCGGCCGCGCGACCAACTCGCCATTCTCGTTGCTGCCGAACTATGCGATCCCGGGCATCGCCGACGCGAGTGTGAGCGTGATTCTGGCCGGGCTCGTCGGCGTCGCGATCGTCGTCGCGTTGACGGCGATCCTCGCGCGCACGATGCGACGCGGCACGCGCGGCGCTGAACCGAGCGTCTAAGCCGCACTGTGCACTTTCACGCCCTCGATCGTTATGTCGACTCCAGCAGCCCGATTCACCGGCTTGATCCGCGGGTCAAGCTTGGTTGTGCGCTCGCCCTCATCGTCTCGACTGCCCTTCTGCCCGATCGAGCTTGGGGCGCGTTTCTCGTATCGCTCGTCATTGGGATCGCGATCGCCATAACCGCCCGACTGGGGCCGCTCTACGCGGTCATCCGATCAGCGGTTGGCCTACCGTTCCTCGCCGCCGCGCTGACGCTGCTCTTTACGACCCCGGGTTCCGCGATTCTGGACCTGGCGTTCGGGCCGGCCCGCGTCCTCGTAACTGACGCCGGCTTGATTCGATTCGTCAGCATCGCGGCCCGCTCACTCCTGTCGTTGCAGATAGCAATCGTCCTCACGGCGACGACGCACTTCCCGGATCTTCTGCACGCGCTGCGTCACTTTGGGGTCCCGGCGATCATCGTGTCGGTCGTCTCTCTGATGTACCGATACCTGTTCGTCCTCGTCGACGAAGCCGGCCGACTTCTGCGCGCGCGTGCCGCGCGTAGCGCAGTCGCGGCGGGTCACCGCACCGGCGGAACCGTGACCTGGCGGGGTCAGGTCGCCGGCGCGATGGTCGGTCAGCTCTTCATCCGGTCGTACGAGCGGAGCGATCGTGTCTACCAGGCTATGCTCGCGCGCGGGATGGACGGCACCTATCCGATCCTTCACGCCCACGCCTTCGCGCGCGAGGACGCGTTCGCGATTGGGACCATCGCAATTGCGACCGTCCTTCCGTGGATCGTCGCCCGCGGCGCCACCGGCCTCGTCTGATGCCATCGGCGCTACGGGTCGCTGACCTCCGGTTCGCCTATCCCGATGGGACGACCGCGCTGCGTGGTGTGTCGTTTGTGATCGAGCCGGGAGAGAAGATCGCGCTGGTCGGTCCAAATGGCGCGGGCAAGAGCACGCTCATGCTTCACCTCAACGGCATCCTGATCGGCGACGGCGCGATCGACGTCGAAGGCGTGCCCGTATCACCGGCGACGATCGGGCGCATCCGAGCCATGGTCGGTCTCGTGTTTCAGAATCCCGACGACCAACTCTTCTCGCCAACCGTGCGCGACGACGTCGCATACGGTCCGTTGCACATGGGTCACGCCCGGGCGGAGACACAGGCGCGCGTCGAACGAGCATTGGCGGCAGTCGGTGTCCTCGAACTGGCCGATCGGATGTCGCATCACCTCAGCGTCGGCCAGAAGAAGCGGGTCGCGATCGCGACAGTCCTATCGATGGATCCGACGCTGCTCGTCATCGATGAGCCAACCGCCGGCCTCGACCCGCGCGGCCGGCGCCAATTGATCGGTGTGCTCCGGGATATGCCGCAAACGATGCTCGTCTCGACCCACGATATGCGCATGGTCGGCGAGGTGTTTCACCGCGTGATTGTGATGGACGATGGGCACATCGTCGCGGACGGACCGACGGCGTCGATCCTCAACGATGAGGCGTTGCTGACTCGACACGGACTGGAGCGCTGGTGAAGGCACGCCGGCACGCGACGATCGTGATGCCCAGCCACGCACACCGTAACGCCGAACCGCGCGACTGACGTTAGTCACGGGCGTGAGAATGCGAGCGCGAGTGGCGGTTCTGGCCGACATCCACGGGAATCGGATCGCGCTCGAGGCAGTGTTGCGCGACGCCGATGCGCTGGGTGTAGACGATGTCGTCGTCGCGGGTGATGTGTGCGGATTTGGACCGGAGCCGGATGCGTCTCTGGACATCCTGCTCGAACGCGGCGCGCGCATGATTCGTGGCAATCACGAGGCCGATTACGTCGTCGGTTATGACAGTCCGGCGCGTCCCGAAGAGTGGCGCGAAGGACCGCGCTACGCGTCACTCCTGTGGAACATGCAACGTCTCGGGCCAGGGCGGCGTGCGATCCTGGCTCAATTGCCCGATCGGATCCTGATCGCCGACGGCGCGGCCGTCCACCATGGATCGCCGCGCGGCAATCGTGACGGCATCTACCCGTGGACGTCCGCGGAGGAAATGGCGGGCGCCTTCGCGCACGAGGACCGCGCGCTGTCGTTCATCGGCCACACCCACCGCGCGTTCGACGCGCACTTGCCAATCGGAAAGCGCTTCGTCAACGTCGGCTCGGTCGGCCTGCCACTCGATGGAACCGAGGCGCGCTACGCGCTCGCGCACGTCGATGGCGGTGCCGCGACGGCCTGGCGGATCGAAATTCGCCGAGTCACGTTCGATATCGAGGCCGCGATCGGCGCATTTGCCGCGCAGGATGGGGCGGTGCCAGTCGAGTTTCGCGAGATGCTCGCGCGCACGATGCGCACCGGTCGCGACTATCTCGGACCCGGTTTGCGTTTCGCGCGATCGTGGCCGGACGGTCAATTCCTGGACGCGATCCGCGCCTATCTCGGCCAAGCGCGTTGATCTTCGAAGCGCTCGGGATTCATCTCCCCGGACTCAGCGAGTGGATCACGATCCTCGGCGGCTTCTATGGCGCGTGGGGCTACCCGGCTATCCTGCTCGCGGCCGCGATCGAGAACACCCTGCTTGTGACGCTCATCTTTCCCGGCGGCACGATGGTGCTTCTCGGCGGCGTCTACGCCGGGCTCGGTATTCTCGACCTGCCCTCGGTGATCGCGGTCGGATGGGTCGGTACGTTTCTCGGCGCAAGCTTCGACTACGCAATCGGGCGTGGCGGCCACGCTGGTCCGACCAGCCGCCTGCTTCGGAAGCCCATGCTCGCAAAGCCGCTCGAACGGGCCGGCCGGATGCTGGCGAGATACGGGCTGCCTGCGCTCATCGCCGGGCACTTCATCAGCCATATTCGATCGCTCGTGGCCGTCGCGGCCGGCCTCACCGGGATGCCGTACCTCAGATTCGCGCTCTTCGAGGCACCGGCGGCTCTGCTTTGGGCGGGAGCGTACGCCATCGGTGGCTACTTTCTTGCCGACCAGATCCCTCTCTTCGAGGAGATCTTGACGCGGTTCGGCGGATTCCTCGCCGCGGGGATCAGCCTCTTCGTCGCCTGGCAGGTCTGGCGAAGCGTCTGGTCGGCACGCACCGACCAGACGGCTAGGCTGAGAGAGGCGTCCGCAGGGCCTGGGCCAGAACTTCGCCGATGAACGCCTCGGCGGTGTCGGCCGCGCGTGGATCGATCGTGCTCCAGCGCGCCATTCCAGCCAGAAGCGGCAACGCCTCAACGGCGCCACTGTAGACCGGCGCGTCTTGCTGGCGAAGCGCCGCCAAGACCGCCGTGTCAGCCAGGATGTCGAGCATGCGCGCGACCCGAGCCTTATCGGCGGTCGCGTATCCCGGGGCGGCCGCGATATCCGCGCCGTAGAACTCGCGGGCACGCGCCCGAACGGCGTCAATGTCAACCGTTTCAAGGTCGGACAGGACGACCGCCTTTGCGAGGAGCTGGGCCGTCGCGGCCGCGATCGACATGTGCAAGCCGTCGGTCGAACGCGGCGCGATTGGCGGCAATGATTCCGGCTGGGCGGCGCCACCGCGATACAGGCGCTGCAACTCGAACACGGCCTCGTCGACCGGATCGCCGTTGCCATCGGTCAGGCCGAAGATGCGATCGACGGCCTCGGGGCCCTCGGTCGTCCAGACGTACGGCGTCGCGCCGAGGACGAATTGCTCGTGCGGCACGATCATTCCCCAGATCGCGCGGAATCCTTCGGCCCGGCTCGACGGCGGTCCGCCAGCCGGCGCAAACTCGGAAATCAGGACTGGCACGTCGAACGCGTGGTCTGGCCACGCCGCCAGCACCTCGGCGATACGCGGCGTATAGAAGTTCATCCCGACGATGAATTGATCGGGCGCGACGCCAGCGGCCGCAAATGCGTCCCGGAAATAGCCCACCCGAACGTCCTCGGCCTCACGGTACAAGACGGGATGGTTCGGGTCACGCTCGCGCGCCACTTGGTATGCCTGGACGAAGAACTCGGCAAACGCGCGGCACTCCTCGTCCGACGTCGTCAAGAGGACCTCGTTGCCGATTCCCCACATACGAACGGCCGGGTGGTCGCGGTACGTTTCGACCCAGACGGCTATCTCATCGAGCAGGCGCTGTCGAAGATCGGGATCGGAGTAATTCCGTCCCTTGCCCAGTTCGAAGTGCATGGCAACGCCGATCCCCTCAGCGTGCGCGGCGTTAAGGAACACGCGATCGAAAGCCTTTTGATCCCACCCGACGATCAGATTGACGCCGACGATTCGCATCAACTCCATGTCGCGAGCGAGGATCGCCGCCCGATCGCCGTCGCTCAAGCCGCCGAGGATAGCGTTGTAGCCCATGCCGCGAAACGGCTCCGGAGCGCCATCGACCGTGGCGAGGAAAGATCCGCCGGCGCCGGAGATGAGCGTGGTCGAGGGATCGTAGGCAACGTGGGCGCCCGGTTCGGCGACCGCGGCCGGTGGCTCGGCCGCCATCGCCGTCATTGTCGACACGACCACGGTCAAAGCGATCGCAATCAGGGAAACAATGATCCGACCCATCGCAATGAGGATAGCGACTATTCGCTACTGCGCGCGCACTATTTTCGGGTAGTCCGACTGTCCTATACTGCCGCGGGCATCTGGGCGGATTCGGCATCGATCGCCGCGATCGGCGCCAGCGGAAGTTCGACGATGAACTCGCTGCCTCGCCCCGGTGTCGATTCCACGCGCACGGTTCCCCCGTGGGCCTCAGCGATCCGACGGACGATCGCCAAGCCGAGGCCAGACCCGCCGAGCGATCGCGCTCTGGCGCGATCGACCCGGTAGAAACGCTCGAAGATGCGGGCGTGGTGCTCCGGCGTGATGCCGATGCCGGTATCGACGACCGAGACGACCGCCCGATCCGAGAGGCGTCGGACCGTCACGATGACGTCGCCGGGCGGTGCCGTGTACCGAATCGCATTCTCGACCAGGTTCGAGAGAAGCTGGCGCAACCGGTCGCGGTCGCCGAGTACGACGGCCCAGTCGAGGAGACCAGGACGTATTGTCAACCCCTCCGGTCCGCGCGCGCGACGAACGACGGCGCGGGCGACCTCGGCGAGATCGACGCGGCCGTGCACGATCGCATCTCGATCGTCGGCTTCAGTCAGGAACAGGAGGTCGGCAATGAGGCGGCTCATTCGATCGACTTCCTCGCGCGCCTCGCGCAGGCTGGCGCGCCGGTCCTCCGCCGGGAGATCGAGTTCGAGCAGATCGAGACTCGTGCGAATGACCGTCAGAGGAGTGCGCAACTCGTGCGACGTATCGGCGATGAACTCCCGCTGCCGCCGGAACACGTCGCCGAGGCGCGTCAGCATCTCGTTGAACGTGCGCGCCAACAATCCGATCTCATCGCCCTGCGGCGGTTCGGTCAGTACCATCGCCTCAGGTGCCGCTTGATCGTCGACCGCGATTCGGCGCGCGATGCGCGTCATCGCGTACACCGGAGCGAGCGCCCGGCTGGCCAGAACCCAGCCGCCGATGAGCGAAAGGATCACCCCGCCGACTCCGACGAGCAAGAGAAGTTGTTCGAAGCGCTGGAGGAACGTATCGAGCAAATGGAGAGATGCCGCGACGCGAATGGCGCCGACCGTTTGACCCTCGGCGACGAGCGGGCGCGTCAGGACGCGAAGTCGCGCGCGACCGCCGGGCAGGATTGTGAGATCGGGCTGGCTGAGCAAGGCAAGCTCGACCGCCCACTCGTCCTTCGGCAATCCTCCGATTGGGACGTTCGACGACGTGGCCAGCAACTTTCCGGAAGCGTCGTACACCTGAACGTAGATCCCCGGCGCCGAGTACTCCTCGATCGCGTCGGTCGCCATCTGCCATGGCATCGGCGGCTCGCTGAGCGGTTGGTCGGGCGACACGACGATGCGCGCCTCGATCTGCGCCGCCCGCTCCATCAGCGTCGCGTCCACGTCACGAAGCAGCGCGTCCCGCATCGTCGCGTTCGAGATGTAGGCTGCCACGGCCAGCGTCGCGGTCACGAGCGCGGCCGACCAGAGCGCCAGCCGAAGACGAACCGGGAGAGCGAGGTCTAGGCGCATCACGGACTACTCCCGAAGCGCGTAGCCCACGCCACGGACTGTCTGGACAAGCCGAACCTCGCCATTCGCTTCCAGCTTCTCTCTAAGCCGAGCCACGACCACGTCGATGACGTTCGACTCACTCGAAAACTCGGCCCCCCAGACGCGCTCGAGGATCGTTTCGCGACTGAACACTTGCCGCGCATGGCGAAGGAGGAACTCGACGAGATCATACTCGCGGGCAGTAAGATCGATGATCCGGTCGCCCCGGCGCACCTCGCGAGTGGCCGGATTCAGCGTCAGATCGCTGTAGCGATGGACCTCATCCGAGATAATGGCGCGGGTGCGGCGCAGAAGGGCTCGAACACGCGCGAGTAGCTCATCGAGTGCGAACGGCTTGACGAGGTAATCGTCGGCGCCGGCATCGAGGCCGGCGACACGATCTGGCACCCGATCGCGCGCAGTCAGCAGAAGTATTGGCAACTCGCGGTGGTCGTCACGAAGTTGGCGACAGACGTCCAAGCCATCCAGGCCAGGCAGCATGACGTCCAGGATGACGAGATCGGGCACCCTCAGCCGTGCCACTCGCACGGCAGATTCACCCGTGTCTGCTTCGACGACGGCGTAGCCGGCGTACGTCAGGGCGCGCTTCATCGTGCTGAGGATGTTCGGGTCGTCATCGACAATCAGGAGGCGTGGTCGGTCCACGATGGCAGTCTACGGCGATCGTGAACGGAATTGTCACGCCGCCGTAACCGTTGTGTCATTTTCGCGATTCAGAATAGGAGGACGTGTACCAACTGGTAGGGCGATTTCGTCGCCGGCCGTCCCGCGACACCGCGCGGATCGTCGCGAAACTCGCGGCCGGCGCGGCTGCCATCTTGCTTATCGCGTGGCTCCTCCGGGATGGCACGATCCTCGATATCGAATCCGCCCAGCGCTGGCTGGCCGATCTCGGACCGATCGGACCGGCCGCCTACGTGTCGATCTACGCCCTCCAGGTCGTTGTCGCGCCGGTTCCGGGTCTGCCGATCGGCGCGGCGGCGGGTCTCGCCTTTGGCCTCTGGCCGGCGCTCTTCTTCGGCAGTCTCGGTCTCACCGTCGGGGTCGGGGTAGCCATCCTCCTCGGTCGCCATTTCGGCACGCGGCTCCTGACGCGCTTTCTCGGAGCGTCGGCCTGCGCCCGCTGGGAGCAGTTGCGATTCGTGAACTCGCCGGTGACGTGGCTGTTGATCTTCCTCGGCCCATCGCCAGACTTGATTCTATTCGTCGCGGGAATGTCGAAGGTGCCCTTGCGCGTGCTTATTCCGGTCGGCCTCTTGGGTCGCGCGCCGGCGATGGCGACCGCGACGTTGCTCGGCGTCGGCATCGCCGACGCGGGTCCGTGGATCTTGATCGTCGCGACAGCGATCGGCTTCCTCCTCGGGTGTGCAAGCCTGTACGCGCGCCGTTTCCTGCCGACGGCCGCCCCCATCCCCGTGCGGGAGTCCTAGCGGTAGTCACACCCCCTTCCCATTCTCGTCCGGTCCACCCGCGCGTATCCTGGCCACGATGGACGAGAGACGGGGCGAACGCGGACAGGTGCTCGTGTTGGCCGCGCTGTTGATGACGGCGCTGATCGGATTCATGGCGATCGTCATCGATATTGGCAACGCGTACGCGCAGCGGCGATTCACCCAGAACGCGGCCGACGCCAGCGCGATCGGCGCGGCGCGGCATCTGGCAATCCGGTACGCCGCCGGCGTTGCCGACGCGGAGATCGTCTCGATCCTGACGCAGTACCTGACCGCGAATGACGACGCGACCGTCTCCCTTGGATCGGGTCTGACCGATACCGAGGGCGCCTGGTATGTGACGCCGAATGGCACTCGCATCGCCGCCATTGGCTCCGGCGTCGTCATCGCACCGGCCACGATCGGAAGCTTTCCCCGCATCGGAGCCGACCCAGTCGCCGGCGTCGAAGTCGTGGCGCGCAAACAGTTCGACACGTTCTTTGGCAGCGTCCTCGGCGACGAGACGCTGATCGCGCGTTCGTCGGCGATGGCCAGATTCGGTGGCGTCGGCTCCTCAACGCTGGGACTGCCTGATGGCGCGCAGGTTCTACCCATGGCGATTGACGTCCTCACGTTCGATCAATCGCTTTCGACTTGCGGCGGCTACGGCGGCGCGACGCTCACGTTTGCGCTCGATATCACGGTACCGTTCTCCTGTCACGGCATCACCGGAAACGCCGGCTTCAACTGGACGCCGCTGAACGTGGCCGAGAACTTCTCCAACGCGGTCGCCAAGGAACTGATCGAACCGGATGGCGACTACATCAATCAAGTCGTACGTCTCGGGGATCTCATCCAGGTTTCGCCTGGCGAGCGCGCGGTCGACTACAACCGTTTGGATGCATCGTGGGCCGGCCGAGATGTCATCGTGCCCCTGGTCGGCGAAACGCTCGCGCACGGCTGTCCGCCGGCCGGGAACTGCCAGGTTCCGATCGTGGGATTCGCCTGGTTCCACGTGATCGACGCGGACGGGAGCGGCGCGGTCAAGACATTCACGGGAAAATGGGTGGATCCACGCACGAAGGGTCCCCTGCCCGGCCAGGGCGTCAGCTCCGGATCGAGCCTCTGGGGACCGGTGACGTTTAGCCTGACTCGCTAATCGCAGGGCTGGCCGGAAACGCGTCGGACAAACGCTTGCGCCGACAGCTTGCCAAGCTGACGGAATCGGCGCGCGACGTCGTCCGCCGCCTGATCGGTCGATTCGAAACTGGCCAGATACTGACCGAACGAGCCGTAGTCGATCTCGATGACAAGCATCTCGGCCGCGTTCTCGATCGTGGCTTCGATCTTCCGCAAGTTCCGGACGATCTCCGGATCGGACATCAATCGGTCGACGTCGTCAGGCAGATAGTCGCTGATGTCCTTGACGCTGAAGTTCGAGAACCCGCGTCGGAATCCGGGCCATTTGCTGGTCACGACCTGCCAATTCAGGCCGCCCTGAAACACCGACTTCGTGAGCTCCTCGAAGTACTCGTCGTCGGTCTGAGGAAGATGCCCCATCGGATGGTCAGACACACCTGGATCTCCGAAACGGCGGCATTCTATCAGTCGGACGACGGATACAATGCGCCGGCTGGGAGGTCGGCGTGAAAGCAGCACTCTTCTACGGCGGGCGGGACATTCGAGTCGAAGAGATTCCGACGCCCGCGCCGGGGCCGGGCGAAGTCCTGGTCGATGTCGGCGCGGCCGGCGTTTGCGGATCGGATCTCCACCCGTATCGCGGTGCCAACCCCTGGGGTGGCGCCTCGACGCCGGCCGCGCACCGCGGTGGCCACGAGTTGGCCGGCGTGGTCGCGGCACTTGGGTCGGGCGTAACAGGGTTGCGCGTGGGACAGCGCGTCGGAGTCGAGCCGATGCATCTGGTCGGCTGTGGACGGTGTCGGCAGTGTCGGCGCGGCGACTACCACGTCTGCCCAACGCGCGGGATGCGGAACGGCGAGCGACACGGCTCGGCCGGGTTCTCGGAGTTCGACGTCGCCGTCGCGGCGAACATCTTTCCCCTGCCGGATGATGTGTCCTTCGAAGTCGCGTCGATGCTCGACGTGTACGCCTGCGGCGTTCACGGCGCGAACCGAATTCCTCTCAAGATGGATGACGTCGTGTGTGTCATCGGAACCGGGCCGATCGGCATGACGATGGGTCAGGTTGCGCGAGCGGCCGGCGTCAGGAAAGTCATCATGATCGGGCGCCGCGACGAACTGCTCAGGCTGGCCGTCGATATTGGGGCCGCCGACGTGACGATCAACAACGCATCGGCGCGAGTGTCCGAGGCGATCGCGGATCTCACCGAGGGCGAAGGATGCGACGCCGTGTTCGAATCGGTCGGCGGAACGGCCGACACCCTCGCGCAGGCGGTCGACGCCAGCGCCTATGGCGGGAAGATTGGGGTCATCGGGGCATTCTGGGGCGATGTCGCGGTTGCCTACCGGACCGCGAATCGCAAGGAGATCGACCTGCGATGGTGCAATAGCTATGCATCGTGGAACGGAGTCCGCGAGTATCAGATCGCGCTCGATATGGTGGTGGAGGGCCGCGTTCAAGCGGAACCACTCGTGACGCACCGATTTCCGCTGACCCGCATCTCCGAAGCCTTCCAGGCGGCGGACGACAAGAAGGGCTCCGGCGCGATTAAGGTGGTGGTCCAACCGTAGGAACTCGGCGGGCCGCGCCGCACTCGCTGTACAGTCGGCGTCGCGGCGCTGGTCTGGCGCGTGAGAATTCGTGACGGGGAGTCGATGACGATGATCTGGGTCCTACGAGTGGTGTTCCTGCTGCAGGTCCTCGTCGGCTTGTCGCTCAGTCGGGGTCTGCTTGGCGCCCGGCCGCTTGGAGTCGCAAGCGGCGAAGGCGATATCCATATGCTGCTTGGCTTGATCGCCGCGATCCTGACACTCGTCGCGATTCGTCCGAACGGAGCGGATGGCTTTGGCTGGCTCGCACGCCTCTTCCCACTCGTGCCGCTGGCGCTCGGTCTCGCGATTCGGTTCGCGGGAGCGGGTTCGTTGCCGATCGTCTCGTTGCATATCGTCGTCGGCATCGCCACGATCGGCCTCGTCGAGATGACGTTCGCCCGCGCCCGGCGAATGGCGACCGCCTAGCCCCGGGTATTCACATGCCGGGGGACATCGCGCGCACCGTCGGCGAACTGCGCGACGCGAGCGAGCAACTCGCGACACTTGCGACCGCGCTGGCGGCGGTCATCGCGGCAAACGATGGTCGCCCGCTCTATCGACGACTGATCGCCGGATTGCGGTCCGCAATCGAGACGGGTTCGCTTCGGCCAGGCGACCTTGTGCCGCCGGAGACCGAGATCGCCCGGCACTATCGAATCAGCCGGCACACGGTTCGCCAGGCGATCGGTGAAATGACGCGCGACGGTTGGTTTCGCCGCGAGCGCGGCCGCGGCACGTTCGTCAATGCTCGCCCGGTCGCGCAGTCGCTCGGGAGCTTCTACTACTTCGCCGATCAGATGCGGGAGCGAGGCCTGGATTTCGAGACGCGGGTCCTGCGACGTAATCTGAGCCGAGCCGACGCGAGCGTTGCGCATCGGCTTGCCCTCTCGATCGGTGAACCAACCGTCGAACTAACACTGTTGCGCTTCGCGGAAGGAGTGCCCCTCCAGATCGACGATGTCATCATGCCGGCATCGATTTCGATGGCGCTTCTCACGGCCGACCTGACCCGCGGATCCGTCTACGAAGTCGTCGCGAAAGAACATCACGTTCGGGTGACGCGCGGCGAAGAAGAGATTCGACCGATCGTGCTGGATTGGGATCAGGCGCGCCTTCTCGAAGTGACGGTCGGCAGTCCGGCCTTCCAGGTCGACCGACGGTCGACCGCTGACGATCGGCCGGTCGAACTGCGGCGTGGCGTCATCCGAGGTGACCGTTACGTGTTCAAGGCTGACTTGCCGATGAGCCGCGAACTCGCCTAGTCGTGCCAACGACCGCGGAGCGAAACCAACCAAAACGCACCGCGAGCCGACCATTTCCGTCCGATGCGTGACTCCGCGGCGACCGACCGGCCGGGGCCGTCCAATACCTGTCTCTCCGCTTGGCTACCGCCACGCCGGTCCGCGCAACAGTTCAGAGTTGAGGGGAGAGCAGAAGTTGTTGGGTCTCAATGAAGGGATTGAGGTGACGTCGGCGCCAGGTTGCGAGGAGTGACCAGCGGGTAACGGCGTCGGCGGAGCCCTGGGCAGAGCGGGTGCCGCCGAAGATCTTGCGTGCGATGACCAAGGGGCGAAGGTCGCGCTCGGCGCGGTTGTTGGTGGGTGGGACGTGAGGTTCGGTCACGAAGGTAAAGAGTTCGGCGGGATGGGTTGCGAGGCGCGCGGCGAGGCGGCGTTGCGGAACGTCGGCGGTGCCGTAGGGGGAGCAGAGCGCCACGATGCGTGCCTGGAGGTGACGCCGCAGGGAGGCGCGCCGACGTTCAGGTTCGGCAACGGCGGCCCGAGCGTCCTGATAGAGGCGCCGGATGTGCTGGACCCAGGTGCCCAGAGCGATGTCCTCCGGGAACTGCGCGGTGAGATCGCGCATCTCGCGGATGAGATGTGCCCAGCAGCGCTGATGGACGCCGAAGTGGTTGTACGCGGCATAGAAGTCGGTGATGAGCACGCCGGGATAGTCCGCGCCGATCAGGTCGTCGATCTGCGCGTTGGTCCGTCGACCGATCGCGTAGGCACACGCGTCCGCCGTCGCAGTCACCCAGAGCGAGCGCGCGGCGCCATCCTCGCGCCAGTGGGTCTCATCGGCGTGCACCGCCGGACTGGCTCGGATGGATGCGCGGAGAGCCGCGACCGCGGGCTGCCCGCGCGTCGCGACGACGTGGAGCAGTCGCACGATCGCGCCGAGACTGATGTGCAGATCCCAGACCGTCTGGATCTGCCGCTGGATCACCCGAACGGGCATGCGGCCGTCATCGCGTCGGGACACGATCAACGCGGTCAGACGTGGCCCGAACCGTTGCTTGCCAACGTTCATCCCGGTCTCGGCCAGACGGGGCACGCACCGCCGATGACACCGCGGACACCGGCGTTCGACGAGACCATGCGCGGTCACGCTCGCGCGCCGTGGCTCGATCTCGATCGTCTCGCGCCACCGCTTGACGCTCCCACCCTTCAGCGCACACCCACAATCCGGACACGCGTCTACCGCGTGCCGCCGCTCCTCGGTCGGATCGCTCCACCGTCGGACGAACGCCTCTGGCCTTCGACGGCGCGGCCCCTGTTGGCGCGATGGACGCGGTGGCCGACTCAGATCAATGCGTCCCCGCGCCGCCCCTCCTCCACCCTGCCCGCGCCATCGCGCAACCTCCCCCTCCAACTGTTCGATCCGCGCCGCTTGCTGCGCGATCATCGCGCGCAGGCGCATACTTTCGGCGCGTTCCGCCTCCCGGTCCGCGGTGAGCCGTTCCACCACACGATACAGTTCATCCCACGTCGGTCGCCGCATAACTCGACAATAACCACACGCTCCATCAGAGGCGCGTCAAGACTCGTCCCCCCCATCTCTGAACTGTTGCCGGTCCGCCGACCGGTTGCGACTGCTTGGCACGTGGCGTACAATTTGTCCGTACATTTGCCGAGTCGTATCCGGTTGCGGAGTCCTTCACTCCTTCGGATCTCGACGGCGGTGCCGATGCGTGGGGCGCGCATCGGCCCGCCGTCGAGGCTTTTCCGGGGTGGAAGGTCCCCCGCGGCCGGCCGGTCGAGCGACGAACTTACATCAGGGAATCGCGTGGCTCCCCTCGCCGCAATACCCTTAGTGCGCTGGCTGCCCCTCGCTCGATAAGATGGGCGCCGTGACTCTTCGTCTGTCGCGGCGCGCCTTTCTGCATCTGGTCGGCGGCACGGCGCTTCTGGCCACGGCATGCGGCGGTACGGCCGCGGTTGCCGAGAAGGCGGCTGAGCCGAAGGCAGCCGCCGGCGGCCACGACAACGCCGAGACGAAGCGTCTCTGGGATTCCAGCGGCGGCGACAACCTGCTCAAGGGCCGAACGTTTCAGGCTCTTTTTCAGACGTTGCCGGATCGCCCGCGGGCATTTACTCTGAAAGATACCTACTTGCGCTGCATCGACGAGGGTACTCCCGGCGGTCTGCATATGGCCGGATCCGGTGCGCTCTACGAGAAGGCATTCGACGACCTCAAGGGAAAGATCACCGGCATCTACACGCACGAAGGATGTGGCGCGGCCAAGCTGTACGTCGAAAGCAAGAACATCAAGACGGATGATCCTGATTCGGTCGCAGACGCGGAAGCCAAGACGCTGGCCGAGAAATTGGGCGTCCCATACCTGGGTCGGATCGCGGCCAAGGACATGAGCCGACCGCCTCAGATCCACACCGCGCGAGCGATCTACTACGACGGCACGGGAAAGTTCGAGCCGACGAACGTGCCGGGCATCCCGCAAGGCTTCATGATTAGCCGAAAACTGATCTCAGATCCGGCGTACGCCAAGGCTGAGGTCGAGGTCGCGATCGGCATCGCGATGGGTGACCACGGGTTCGGCAGCCATTTCACCGGCAAGTCGCCGCTCTATCTGACGCTCGTTGGTGGGTTGGATCGTGACTCGATTCCAACCAAGATGATGGCGGATGAGATGCTGCCAATCGCGTCGAAGTTCCACAACGTCGAGTTGCAGACGATGGTAGTGGCTCAGGAGGCGATCGCCTCCGCGCCCGCGGTGGTCAAGCCAGCCGATCCGTCGAAGGACAAGGCTGATGCGAATCACGGTGGCGGTGACAGCCACGCGCTGGGTGGAGCTCTGACGCCGAGCTTCGGACCGACACTGGTGATTCGCGATCGAATCGTGAATCTGGCCGATCCGGGCGGGCGGCGTTACCTCCGTTTCACGATCGCGATCGAATTTGCCTCGCACGAGGAAGCGAAGGCCGTGGCCGAAGACTGGACACCCCTTATCAGCTATCGCGCCGCTCGCGATAGCTACTTGCCCGTCACCGGCGGCGCGTCGAAAGATCCGCAGAAGGACTTCGAGATTCACATGAAACGGTATGTACCGGCGATTGAGGATGCCATCGGAACTGTTCTCTCGTCGAAGACGTACGCCGATCTCGTCTCCTCGGAAGGCAAAGACGCCGCGAAGCGCGAGATCCGCGATCGCGTTCAGAGCATCGTCGGCGATGCCGAACACGTCACCAACATCTATTTCACCGAGTTCGTCGTCCAGTAGCGCCCGGGGAATCCGGAGCGTTCGCTCTCTTACGTTCGTCTGATGAGCGTCGTCGCCACGACTCCGGATAATGGTCGCGGTCGATACTGGACAAAGGTACCGCGAACGAATACGCCATTCGGACGAGGCGGAATCTCGCGAGCGCGACGAATATGAAACAGTCCGGCGCTGGGTTGCGATTGCCGAACGACGGAGGGGTGAGATGAGTCAGTCGAATACGTTGAACGTTCCAGGCGTGGAGCGGTTCTTCCTCGATCGCCTGGCGCGCTTCTCGCACCTCGCCGACGAAGCGAGCGCAAGCGGGATTCCGCAATGGAGTCGCCTTGCCCGCCACGCGACGTTGTCGGCCTACAAGGACTGCGTCTCGATCGGCCTCGAGCGCGAAGCGAGCGAAATCCTGGCCAAGCCGCGGAAGCAGGGTACTCCGACCACGTAGCGCGGGTCCGCATCATCGTCGGGCCGAGCGGTCCCTCAGGCGGAGTGAATCCGACGGCATCCGGCGGCGCGATCCGTCGCGACCTTGCGCGGCGTTAGCGGACGAACAAACCCCGCGGGCCGATCACGAACCTTTGCGCCGCGGTCATACGCTCCATGAATTGAATCGCGCCGCGCACCATTTCGGGCGCAACGACGTGATCGACGTCGGGGAACACCGAGATCTCCGGTCGCGCGCCGGCGGCCCGTAACGCGGTCGCGAACGCTCGCGCCCGTTGCACGCGCGTCTTACCAATCAAGGCGTCCCATTGACGCGGCACGTCGTCCGGGCGGTTGTCCCGCTCGCCGACCGCGATCCAATAGCCGATGCGCGACAGTCCGCGACCGTCCGTGACACGACCAACTCTGGCCGCGAGGTCCGAGATGCCGAATGGAAAACGGAGCGGCCCCAGATCCTGGCCGTCACCGGCACGGTCGCGCGGCAGCGTGTACGTTCCGGCCGAGAGCGCGACGACCGCGCGTGTGCGTTCCGGGTACGCAAACGAGAAACGGTGCGCGACCTGCGCGCCGCGGGAGAACCCGATCAACGTCACGGCCGGATCGATCGCCAAGCCTGTCTCGGCGGGTAGCCGATCGATCGCGCGCGCCAACGTCGCCATCAGCGTCAGGTCGTCTTCGGCAACGATCGCCGGATCGTGCCAGTCGCGGTAGGCGACGGTCGGCGCAACGATGATCCAACCATTGCGATCGGCCGCGCGTAGGTAGCTCTGGCAGAAGCCGCGGCCTTCACCGCCGATGCCGTGGAGCGCGACGACGACCTGGCGCGGCCCAGAACGTGGCTCCGGTGGCTGGCCGACGTAGACGTAGACGGATGTCGCGGTCGTCGCGTCCGAAACTTGCGCGGAGGTCAGCGACGCCGAAGCCGCCAACGCCACGAGTACGATGATCGCCACGCCGAGCAACCGCGCCCAGCGGCTATCGCGCATCTGGCTGGTATCGCACCATTTGGTCGCCGTGTCAACGCGGATGCCGACGCGTCCGCCTATTGAACGAGGTACTCCCGTACGAACACATCCACAACCGGCCCGCCGGGGAGCACTTTGTTGACTGACTCGCGAATGGCGTCCTTGAGGACTTGTTTTCCATCGGCGGCCTTCGTTTCCTCATACGAGAGCCGTGACATCGCCGCGTTCACGGTGTCGCGCACGAGCGACTCAGTCGGATTGAGATTCGTCGGCGGCTTTGCCACGCCGGGCTTGCCCTGGGTCTCCGGCGTCGGCGTTCGACCAGCGGCTTCGATCAATTGCCCCGGCGACTGCCCCTCGCGTAGGCGGAGCGTATACGTCCCGCGCGCTTGACGCCCGTCGGCCATCGCGGCGATGAGATTCTCGACCTCGACGTCGATCGTCGGCGGACCACTACTTTCGCCACTCTGTCCGCCAGGAGCAATCACCGAACGTGTGAACCGCGCTGGACCAAGAATGCTGGCGAGCACCGCAATCACGACGACCATCGAGACGACCGCGACTCCGACGATGACTCCGACCGACCGAATGTCGCGCCACGGACCGTCGGGAAGACGCCGTTCGAGTGAACGTCGTCCGACCCGGAACTCAGGCCGGTCATCGCCCGTCGATGGCGTCCGTATTGCCACAACCTGATTCTACGGCGACTCCCGTGCTCCGCCGACGAGCACAATCGCGGCGAGCGCGAAAAGTGTCAGCGCGAAACTGGCGATCGATCGATTCGTCGGAACGACATCGATCGGCGCCTCCGCCAGGCACGGAGCGCCATCCGTGCCTGGCTCAGCCGGGGCATCTACGCCGTCGCTTCCCGCAGCAACCGACGCGCGTAGGCCGCGCTACGCGCATCCTGCGACAACTGGTCGCCGGTGTTCGCGCCTTCGATCGACATGTATCCGCTGTAACCCGCCGCGACCATCGCGGAGACCGCGAAGCGATAGTCGATGTCGCCGTCTTCGAGCGGCACGCGCAGGAAGATCGCCTTGCGCAGTTGCGGGTAGTAGACCTTCTTCAGGTTCTTGCAGTGCCAGTAGGTCGATCGCGTCGCAAGCGCAACGATCGCGTGCTCGTTCGTCTCCTCGGGCTCGTCGAACTGCCAGAAGATATTGCCCAGGTCCGGATTGACGCCAACATTCTCCAGGCCGATCAGATCGAGCAGCTTCAGACCCGACCACGAGTTGTCGGCGACCGATCCCTGGTGAATTTCGATGGAAAGCTTGATGCCGAGATCGCCGCACTGCTTACCGATATCGCGCAGATGCCGGGCCGTCTCGACGAAGTCCGCCTCGGAGGCATAGCGGCTCGCACCCTGGGAGGTCGACTCACCGCGACGCTCGGCTCCTGGACCATCCGGAAGCGTGGCCGGGGTCACGATCGTCGAATTGACGACACTCGCTCCGACAGCCGCCGCGTACTGGACGACGGCCTTCATCCGGGCGCGCACAGTTGGTCCTTCCTTCGGATGCGCGACCGGACCGCCGCCGCGTACGCACACGACCGGCAAACCGGCATCGCGAAGCTCTGCGCCGAAGTCCTCAGCCGCGCCATCGGACGCGTCGCCGCGTAGCGCACCGCCGATTGGAACCTCGACACCGTCGAAACCGGCCGCTTTGACGACCTTCAAGTACTTCGCACGATGCTGGCGATCCGGCATCTCACCGAAGTTGTCTTTTTGACTCGGGAAGTAGACTCCGCGTCGCAGCGCATAACAGAGCTTCATGACACGCCTCCTGGAGCTTTGGGAACGCTGGATGATCGCACACCCCGGCGCCGCGCGGTTAGGTCGAGAGCCCGATTGAGACCGAATACCGGCGCCACTGAACGGGCTGACATATTCTGATCAGCGTGGAAACGCGCGCATCCGTGGCGATCGAGGGAATGGATTGCCCGGACTGTGCGCGTTCGATCGAGCGCGCCGTCAGCGAATTGCGTGGCGTGCGATTCGCGACCGTGAACTTCGCGGCCGGCGAGCTACTCGTCGAGTTCGACGCGCAAGCGACCGATCGGGCTGCGATCGACGGACGCATTCGGGAACTCGGCTACGAACCACATGGCGCCGAGGCAACCGCCCCGACGCGTCCAACCGGCTGGATCTCGGCGCTCCTCGCGACGGCGCGCGGTCGCGCCACGCTGATCGCGGCGACCGTGCTCGCGATCGGATTCACGCTCGACACGTACGTCGACGGTGGAGTCGGTGGTGCGCTGATGCTCGGAGCGGTCGCGATCGGCGGCTACCACTCCGCCCGTTCCGGGTTTCAGGCGCTCCGCTTGACCCGGTCACTCGACATGAACGCGCTCATGACGATCGCCGTCATCGGGGCGGTTCTGATCGGCGATTGGCCCGAGGCCGCATCGGTCGTCGTCCTCTTCGCGCTCGGCAATACGCTGGAAGCGGCGACGCTTCAGCGCGCCCGCGCCGCGCTCACCGGCCTGATCGCGATAGCTCCGACCGAGGCACGGGTGCGTCGGAATGGCGACGAACTCACGCTTCCGGTTGGCGATGTCCGGATCGGCGATACGGTTCGCGTCCGCCCGGGTGAGCGGATTCCGCTCGACGGTCAGGTCACGGATGGGAACGCGGCGGTCGATCACAGCCCCATGACCGGCGAATCAGTGCCGATCGACCGCTCGGTTGGCGATGAGGTTCTCGCCGGAACGATCGTCGTGAGCGGGTACATCGAGGCACGCGTCACGAGTCTCGCCGGCGAGACCGCGTTGGCGCGTGTCATTCGCCTCGTCGAACGGTCTCAGAGCGAGCGATCGCCCTCGCAGAGGCTGGTCGATCGTTTCGCGGCTCTCTACACACCAGTCGTCATCGCGCTGGCGGCCGCGATCGCGATCGTGCCACCGATTGTGCTCGGCCAGCCGTTCGAGTCATGGGTGTATCGCGCGCTCGTCCTGCTCGTCATCGCCTGTCCGTGCGCGCTCGTCATCTCGACACCCGTCGCGATCATGGCCGGGATCAGTTCGCTCGCGCGCGCCGGCGTTCTCGTCAAGAGCGGCGCCCATCTCGAAGCACTCGGCGACGTACGAGTGCTCGCGCTGGACAAGACCGGAACTCTCACGCGTGGTCGGCCAGAGATCGTAGAGATCCTCGCGGCCGCTGGCCAGGATCTGCCCCCGCTCGACCTACTCGGAATCGCGGCCGGAGTCGAGGCGCGATCGGAGCACCCGATCGGTCGGGCAATCGTGCAACGCGGCGCGCACGATCTGGCGCCGCCGTACTCGGCTCGCGATGTGTCGCTCGTGCCGGGCCTCGGCGCGCGAGGAACGGTCACGATTCGTGGCCAAGATCGCGCCGTCACGATCGGTGCGCCGCGGTGGCTCAGAGACGGCAGTGTCGGCGAGACGACATCAATGCGAGACCGGCGCGATGACGGATTGACCGTGATTATCGTTGGCATCGACGGTGCCCTCGCTGGCGAAATGCTCATCGCTGATCCGCCACGACCGGAGGCGGCCGACGCGATCCTGGCCGCGCGAGACACCGGCATACGGCGCGTGACGATCGTGAGTGGCGACCATCGCGGCGCGGCCGGGCGGATCGCCCGACTGGTCGGGGTCGATGAGACCCGCTCCGACCTGTTGCCCGATGAGAAGGTCGCGGTCGTGCGTTCGCTTCGGGTTGCCGGCGACCGCGTCGCGATGGTCGGGGACGGCATCAACGATGGCCCGGCGCTGGCGGCCGCCGACGTCGGCATCGCAATGGGGCGCGGCGGCAGTGGCATCGCGACCGAGGCGGCCGGCGTGATCCTGATGCGAGACGATCTTCGCGGCGTCGCACACGCTCTGCGCGTCGGTCAGTTGACGCGCGCGATCATCGCCGAGAACATCGCGTTCGCGCTCGTCGCCAAGATTCTATTCCTGACGCTCGGGGCGCTTGGGCTGGCGAATCTGTGGGTCGCAGTCGCTGCCGACATGGGCACGTCGCTCGTGGTCACCTTGAACAGCCTCCGCGCCGGATCGCCGCGCGAAGCGGTGCCTACGGCGGAGGGTGAACGCCCTCCAAGCCGAGCAGGAATCGCTTGATCTCGATTCCTCCGCGCATGCGGCTTCCGTAACCGCCGATCCGCCCGCGCGCGGCCAGGATACGGTGACACGGAATAACGATCGGAATCGGGTTATCGCCGAGCGCGTTGCCGACCGCGCGCGCGGCGCGGGGCCGACCAATCATCGCTGCCAGTCCTCCGTACGTCTCCCAGTCGCCCGGATGAACAGTCGCCGTGTAGTCGAGGACTGCGCGGGTGAACGGACTCAGCGAATCGAGATCGCAGTCGAGGTCAA
This sequence comes from Chloroflexota bacterium, assembly GCA_004297775.1. GTDB lineage: Bacteria > Chloroflexota > UBA6077 > FW602-bin22 > FW602-bin22 > FW602-bin22. Next base: position 231,627 of record SCUE01000032.1, read on the forward strand.
ATCGCCGTCGCGCACCCTCGAAATACTCGGCGAGTTGGGATTCCAGGGCGACGTTCGCCTCGCGATCTCGCAGCGGCAGCCAGCCGGCCGCGAGCAGACCGTCGACGAACGACTCGCGATCGATGCGAAAGGCGATCCGCCGGACGCGGCCATCGTCGCCGGAAGCCACGTGGATACGCCCGACCGGGCTGCCGATATCGTCCCAGTACGCCGCTCGCGGACGCGGCGAATCGCCTTCATGGGCGTAGGCGGATCGGATCACATCGTCGAAGTTCATCGTGTCTGATACTCCTCGCCGAATCGCGCGCGAATCTTGCGCATCGCCTCGGATACGTTGGCGCGAGCCGCGGTCGGACTGCAACTCAGGACGAGCGCAATCTCGTCGTACTCGCGCTCCTCGATGACTCGCAAGATGGTTGCGGCACGCTGCTTGGCTGGCAACGTCTGAATGAAGTCGCGCACGCGATCCGCCAGCGGGTTGACCGCGCGACCGGGCGCGGCCGGCTCACGCACGTCACTCAATGAGGCCGGCCGGCCGCGACGCCGCTCGTTCAAGTAGGCGTTCATCGCGATCCGGAAGAGCCAGGCGCGGTGGTCCTCGACCGCCACCAGAGTCGCGCGCGCCCGCAACGCACGCGCGAACGCTTCCTGACAGAGGTCTTCCGCCAACGGCCGATCGCGTCCGCCGACGCGATAGAGGAAACGATAGACCATCGCGTAATGCTCGTGAACCAACCGCTCAAAGAGATCGAGCGGATCGGGCGCCAACGCCGCGGCGAGAGGCGACGGCGCGCCTGATCCGATGCCTGGCGCGGTCGAAAGGCGGTTCAACCGGGATCGCAGACACGGCAGGCGCGAAAGCCGGCCAAGCGGGCGGCCGCGGCATTCTCGAAGAGAGCCGGCACGCGGCGAATACGACTCGTGTACCGGCATGTCGGCCGGCAGTAGATATGCGTGCCCCGCGGTCCGATCCGAGTCGCCGCGTCACGCGCGGCCAATCGCGCTCCCCAGTCGAGCCACGAACCGCCGGCCGGCGGAATCGCGCCTTCGTGGGCAAGCAGGTAGCGCTTCGTCGCGACGCCGCCGGCGTATCCTCGATCGTCGCCAGACGACCCCACAACGCGATGGCACGGGATGACGATCGGCAGGGGATTTCGCCCGTTTGCCTGCCCGACCGCGCGTGAAGACGCCGGTCGGTCGATATCGCGCGCGACGTCGAGGTATGTGCGGGTCTGTCCGAACGGAATGCGCGAGACTCGTTGCCACACTGATCGGTCGAACGGCGTGCCTTCGGGAACGATCGGCAAATCGAACGTGGTCCGGTTTCCGGCGAAGTACTCGACTAGTTGCCTTCCCGTTTCGCGGGTCAGGGTCGACTCCGCCAGCCACTCCGCGATGCCAATCCGCCGACCGATCGTTTCGTCACGCGCCGCGATCTCGTGCTCGAACAGAATCGCCGCGAGAACGTCGGGCCACGCGACGATGCCAAGGAATCCAATCGGTGTCTCGATTCGCGTCCAATGTGCCGCGCGCGCCATCGTCCCTCTCCTTAGTAAATGTCATGATCGTTGACACAGTTCGACCACGGGATGTGAGATGGGTTCGACGATACTCCTGATCAGCTTGGGCGCGATCGCTGGTGCCAACGCCCGGTACTTCGTCGGGATTGCGGCGATCTCGGCGCTCGGATCGGCGTTTCCGTTCGGGACGGTTGTGGTCAACGTGGTCGGCAGCTTCATCGTGGGCATCGTGTTGACGGCGATCGCGGGCTCGCCGCCCCACGCGTCGGAATGGCGTGCGCTCGTCGCGGTCGGATTCTGTGGTTCGTTCACGACGTTCTCAGCGTTTTCGTTTGAGACTCTAAGCATGGCGCGTCAGGGGCAGTGGTTCGCCTCGCTGAGTTACGTCGCCATCTCGTTGACCGCGTGCCTTGGCGCGACCTTGATCGGCGCCACGATCGGCCGAACTGTAATGCAATCGTGACGGGTTTCTCGCCGGGACGCCACTACGATGCCTCAGGACATGCGAACCAATCGAACGACGGCACGACTGACGCGTTAGATAGATCGATCGGTGGCACGCATCCTCATCATCGACGACGACCCCAATATGGCCGAGATGGTCGAAATCGCATTGCGCACCGAGGGCCACGAGACGCGGGCGTTTTCCGACGCTGAGTCGGCGCTCGGCGCGATCGATTCGATGCGGCCCGAGGCAATGATCGTTGACATTATGCTGCCTGGCCGCGACGGGCTCGACTTCGTCTCGACCGTGCGTGCCAATAGCCGGGTGCCGATCGTCTTCATGACCGGTCGGGCGCAGATGCGCGACAAGATTCGCGGCTACCGCGTCGGCGGTGACGACTACGTCGTCAAGCCATTCTTACTCACAGAGTTGGCGCTGCGCGTCGACTCCTTGTTGCGCCGCGACGCCTGGGCCGCGCGCCCGCCCGATACGCTCAGTGTTGGCGATCTGATTCTGAACGTCGCCGACGGGACGGCACAGCGTGGTTGCCGCTCGCTCAAACTGACGCGCGATGAGTTCGACATCGTGTCGGCACTGGCGTCGACGCCCGGCAAGCCGTGGTCGCCCGAGAGCCTGGCGCGCCGGCTGGGAATTCCGACCGATTCGCCGCGCCATATGGCGGAATCGATTTACGTCAAAATGAGCCGCCTTCGCGCGAAGATCGCTCATCCTGGAGAAGCGGTTCTGCTGCACACGCGTCGCGGTTCCGGATACACGATATCCGCTGAGGCCGACTAGCCGGCGACCGGCGTCAGATCCGACAGGCTGTCATGTTCCGGCTGTCAGATCGCGCGAAGTGATGGGTTTCTGTCATGTTCGCGCTTGCTCTGTGGCGCACCATCGTAACAGCGGGTCACCCGCGAATAAACGCGATGGAGGGTCTAGCAATGAAGTGGAACGTGACGATCTGGCGCGCGCTGGTTGTCGTGTCGACGCTCGTGTCGGCGGTGGTCGCCAGCGGCGCCAACGACAAGTGGTAGGCTAGGCACAGATGCCTGATCCACGGTCGGCACCGACCGCGCATCAGGCATCGATCGGAGGAATCGAGGCACGGTGGCACGCGTATCGTCAGTGATCGCGCTTCCTCGGCTGCCATACCCGATTCCTCCGGTGGCCGGCCGGACGCTCTACATAGCGTCGGTCACGGCCATCGGGTCGCTTCTGTTGATCGGCGCGATCGTCAGCCTCGATCCCGTCGAGATCCCAAGGCTCATCGCCTTCGTCGCCTGTGCCGCGATCGCCGAACGGATCACGTTTCCCTTGCCGCGCGGCGGCGAGTTCTCTGCCACGACGATGGTGTTCGCGACCGGCGTCCTTCTGCTGCCGCTGCCAGCCGCGATCGCGATGGGCGCAGTCGGCACGCTCATCGGCGAAATCGCGGCGCGCAAGGTCTGGTATCGGGCCGCCTTCAACGTCGGCCAGATCGCGATCACCTGCACGGTCGCGGCCGCGACGTGGGCCGCGACTAGCGGCGAAGCGACCGGGAATCCGACGGTCTTTTTCGACTACCTACCGGCCGCGCTGGCCGCCATCCTGGTCTACTACGTCGCGAACACGCTCCTCGTCAGCGGTGTCCTGGCGCTGTATCGCGGCGCGAACCTATGGCGCGTGTGGTGGGACAACCACCGTGGCGTCTTGGCGCCTCATCTGGCAATGCAGGTGATGGGCATCCTCTTCGCGGCGGCCTATTTATTCGACATGCGCGCCGTGATCGTCCTCGCCGTGCCAGCCGCCATCACGGCGTTCAGCTATCGACAGGTTCGCCAACTCGAAACGACCGCCGCCAGCGAACGTGAAGCGCGCGCGCGCAGCGAACGGCTGGCGGCGCGCTGGAAGACGCTCGCGCACGTGAACGAGACGTTGAGCGCGGCGCTGCACCCCGACGCGATCGTTGGCGCGATTGCCGATCTCGCGGTCGAAGTCTGCGCGGATGGTGCAACCGTCGTCGCCGGATCGCGTCATGCCGAAGCACACGCCAGCGGATCGGCCGTGGACGGTTTTCTCGGCGTGGACGGCAGCGCCACCACGCGTGTCCTGCCCCTTCGCCACGCGGACGGCGAAGTCGGCACGCTCATCCTGGAATGGCAGACGGTCGAGCCGACCACCGAACAGATCGACATCGCGGAGGCTCTGGCCGATCGTGCCGCGCTCGTCCTGCAGAATGCGCTGAGTGGCGAACAGGCGGCCGAGGTCGCGACTCTGCGTGAGGTGAGTCAGATGAAGAGCGAGCTGCTCGCCTCGGTCAGCCACGAATTGACCGGTCCGCTCGCGCTGGTCGTCGGATATGGCGAGTTGCTCAAGCGCGGCACCGGCGAGGAGAAGCAAGTTCGCTGGATGGGCGACAAGATCCTGACGGCCGGACAACGTCTAACGCGCCTGGTTGACGATCTTCTTGACGCCGGGCGTCTCGAGTCGGGGCGCTTCAGCCTCGATGTCAAGTCGTGCGACGTGCGCGAGATCTGCATCGACGCCATCGACGCGGCGCGCGCGATCCACGGCAGCACACGCTTCCTGATGGACGTGCCCGAGTCGGCGCTGACCGTCGCGGTCGACGCGACGCGTCTCGGTCAAGTCCTGTCGAACCTCTTGTCGAACGCGGCACGCTACGGCAAGCAAGATGGCCGGGCGCTTCTTTCCGCGGTCGCCCGCGATAGGTTGGTGCTGATCGCGATCGAAGATGATGGCCCCGGCATCGCGCCCGAGGATCGCGAGCGCGTCTTCGACAAGTTCTATCGCGCCGAGAGCGCCGTAGCGCGAACCAAGAAGGGGCTCGGCCTCGGTCTCACGATCGCCCGCGACATCGTCCTGGCCCACGAAGGACAGGTCTGGGTCGAGGAAGGTCGGCTCGGCGGCGCGCGATTCGTCGTCGCGCTGCCGTTGCGCGAGCCGATCGCGTGACGTTGGCGCTGATCCGCGCAGTGCGGGTCGCGATCGACCAGTTCCGCGCGCGGGTCTTGTGACATTGTCTTTCGGTATCGTGGCGGGTCTGGCACCCGGCCCCGTCGATCTGCCGATCTCTTGACGCTAGCGCTCGGCGTCGTCGCTGGATTGATCCTCGGTCGGCTGCGCGGCGGTCATCTGTCCGGCCTGACACGTGTCGATTGGCGGCTATGGCAGGTCTGCCTCCTGGGCCTCGCCATTCAGCTTCCGCTCTTTGCGAAGGATTCCGACCTCGCCTACGCGCTGGCGCCATACGGCGCGTTCCTTCATGTCATGAGCATCGCGCTCGTTCTCGCGTCGATCCTGGCGAACTGGCGAATCTTCGGCGTTCCGATCATCGCGCTCGGCGCCGTTCTGAATCTGGCCGTGATCGTGGCGAACGGCGGCCAGATGCCTCGGGCGACGCCGCCCGAGGCGGCGCCATTCCGCAACACCGTGGCCGCCGGATCGGACACCCGCCTCTGGATCCTCGGCGATTGGATCCCGATCCCGGCCTTGCCGGGTCGCGAGTTCAGCCTGGGCGACATCGCGATCGCGCTAGGAGGCGGGATGGTCGCCTACGGCTTTGTCGCGAAGGCTGCTTCGACTTCATCGACCAGTCGGCCGAACTGACCGACCGCGGACTCGATCGCCTCCGGCCGCGACATATCGACGCCGGCGTATGCCGCGAGTTCGAGCGGCGGCAGCGTTCCTCCAAGCGACAGGGTCGCCAGCCAGCGTTCAGCCGTTGCCTCTCCCTCTCGCTCGATCGCGTCGGCGATGGCACAGCCCACCGCCAGGCCGGCGGCATAGGTGTACGGATAGTGATTCACGTAGAAGTGCGGCTGCTGCGCCCAGTAGAGACGCGCGCCATCGTCCGTCGCGACCGTCCCATCGTAGAAGCGCTCGAATACGGCCGCCTGCGCGTCGAGCACGGCATCCACCGTGATTGGTCGGCCTTCTTCGGCGAGGTCGTAGAGGCGGCGCTCGAAGTGCGCCTCGAGCATGTGCGTGATCATGTTGTGCGTGAACGTCCCCATGAATTGAAGCGCGACGTGCAGCCGCGCCCGGCGATCCGTCGTCGTGCGAAGAAGATGTCGACCGAGCAGGACCTCGTTAATGGTCGACGGCGCCTCGACGAAGAATAACCCCGCTCGCGCATTCGAGATGACCTGAGTCCGACCGCCGTAGATGCCGTGCCCACCGTGGCCCAACTCGTGAGCCAGCAGGAAGACGTTGCGTAATGTGTCCTGCCAGGTCGTGAAGACGTAAGGATGGACTCCGTAGACGCTGGCGCAGAAAGCGCCGCTCTGCTTGCCCTGGTTCTGGGCCAGATCGATCCAGCGCTCATCGAACGCGCGCGAAATGCGTGCGATGTACTCGGATCCGAGCGGTCGCAGACCTTCGCGAATCAGCTCTGCCGCGTCCACGATCGTCTTCGGCGGTTCGAAGTCGGGATCGAGTGGCGCATCGACGTCATAGTGCCAGACCTTGTCGAGTCCGAGCAATCGTTGGCGAAGGCGAACCATCCGCCGAGCGTGTGGCGCGATCCCGTCGTGGACCCGGTCCATCACCATCCGGTAGATGTCGGCCGAAATGCGCTGCGGCGCCAGGATCATCTCGGTCGCCGATGGGTATCGGCGCAGTCGCGCCAGGGTGACGTTCTTCTTGATGTGCGCGGCGAGACCGGTCGCCAGCGTTGCTTTGTGTCGATCGAGTCCCGCCGCAAGCGCTTCGTGCGCCGAACGCCGCAAAGCCCGGTCCGGCGCCGACTTCTGGCCGAACTGGACGGTCGCGATCGTGACGAGATGCTCGGCGCCATTCTCGTCCCGCGCCGGCGGGCAGACGAGATCGTTGGCAGTCGTGCGGCGCCAGATCGCCGACGGTAATTCGAGCGCCTCGCCAAGGGCGGCCAGCGCCTCCTCCGCATCGGGCGAGAGGACATGATTGCGTCGCCTGAGCGCGTCCTCCAACTGAAGCCGATAGATCGCCAGATCAGGCGTCGAGCCGAGGAAGCATTCGACCGTGCCTGACGGCAGGGCGACCAATTCGGTCAGAAGAAACGACGTTGCGGCCTGGATCCGCGCGCCGGCCGCCTGTGCGCGAGCGCTCATCGCCTGGTTACGCCGGTCGAGTCCATCCGCCGCCGAACCGAGTCGTGCATAGGTATCGACCCGATGCAGCGTCTCCATCAACGCGTCGCGCGCGCGCAGGCAGGCGAGCAACGCCTCGCCACTTTCGCCGAGACGCCCGCGAAACGCGGTGACGTTGGCGGTGAGCGCCTCGGTGGCGCCGAGGGCGCGCTCCCATTCCTCGGGCGTAGCGAAGATGTCGTTCAGGTTCCACGTCTGATCGACCGGAACGGCGATGCGAAGCGGACGCGAATCTGGCATCGAAGCCTCCCAGGGGCAAGTCGGAAGCTAACTGCCATTGATGCGACCGTCAATGAATACCGCCACCGTCGCAACGCGTTTGAAACATTGCGCGCTCGCGGGGGCGGCTCAGCTCCTTCTTTGCAGCAGGGCGACGGCCGAGAACTCGTAGGAGGCGGCGCGGTCCGGCACGTCGACGACGTGAACCGTGAAGCGACACGGCACACCGTGATCGGGCAGCCGCTCCGCGAAGAATGACCGATATGCCTCGGCGTACTCGCGCCGAAGCCGCTCCTGCTCGGCGATGAATCCGGCCGGATCGACGCGGGGGTCAGGTGTCTTCGGCTGGCAGCCGAAGGCGCGCACCTCGACGAAATCGACGTCGACCAGCGACGCGCAGATTCCGGCTTCGCGCAGCCACTTGTCCCAACACTCGAATACGAGCGGAACCTCCCGGCCCGGGTCCATTGTCACGAGTTCATCGCGCCCGAGAACGCCCTTGGCCGAGTAGCCGCCCGTCAAACCAGCGAAGTAGATGCGCAGGTCGCCGTCGGGTGGTTCCTCGGTCACGAGGGCGGAGAGAACCGGCCGCTCGCCCTCGTAGTAGTACGTGAGCTTGCCGCGCCGCTTGACGTTGAACGCCACCCTACGCCTCGGCTGCGCCGGCGCCGCTGGCCCAGGCGCCCATCGCCATGTAGCCGCCATCGACGCAGACGTACTCACCGGTCATAAACGAGGCCCGGTCGCTGCTGAGGAACAGGACGACGTTCGCGATGTCCAGGCCGGTTCCGATGCGGCCAATCGGGTGACTGCGCCCATACCGTTCGAGCGCCGCTTCGACACCGTCCGGTTCGTTCACCGCGCTGGCGCGCACCATCTCCGTATCGATTGTGCCGGGGCAGATTGCCAGCACGCGAATGCGCTCGGCCGCGTAGTCGAGCGCCATCTGGCGCGTCAGGGACAGCACGCCACCCTTGCTCGCGGCATAGGCGGGGACACCCTTCATCGATTGAAGGCCCTGGACGCTGGCGTTGTTGATGATGACGCCGCCACCGCGCCGCCGCATCGACGGAATCGCGAACTTGGACATCAGGAAGTAACTCTTGAGATTGACGCCGAGGATGCGATCCCACATCTCTTCGGTCGTATTTTCAACGTTGGCGTACGACGTGGTCGGCTGAATGCCGACGTTGTTGAAGAGGATGTCGATGCCACCGAAGGCGCGTTCGGCGTCGGCGACGACGGACTGACAATCGGTCGCCCCGGCTACGTCCGCGATCGACAGGTGTCCCGCGCCGGCGGGCATCGCCGCGATGGCGGACCGACCGGCATCGGCATTGATATCCGCGATCACGACACGCGCGCCCTCGCGCGCAAATTCGAGGGCGGTCGTTCGCCCCATGCCGAGCGCACCGCCGGTGACGATGACGACCTTGCCGTCGAATTGCCCCATCTCTACTCCCCCGCGAACGGCGATTGGTGCTTCAGACACGCGCGACGCGACGCGGCGCCACGTCGCGATTGACGAGCGCCGACGGGCGGCCATCGCGGATCGCCTCGATGATCTGATCGACCGCCTGCTCGCGATTCTTGACCGCCGAAGCTACCGACGTCCCGGCGAGGTGCGGCGCGAACAGGACGTTCTCCGTTACCCGGAGCGGGCTATCGACCGGGAGCGGCTCGACTTCGAAGACATCGAGGCCGGCGCCGGCGATCGCGCCATCCTGCAACGCGCGACACAGCGCCGACTCATCGACGACCCGACCACGCGCCGTGTTGACGAAGTAGGCTGTCGACTTCATTCGACGGAAGAATCCGTCGTTCAAGAGGTGGTGCGTCGTCCGATTGTGCGGCAGGTGGCACGACACGTAGTCCGCCTGGGCGGCGAGATCTTCGAGCGACAGAAGTTCCACGTTCTCCTCTCGCGCGAGGGCCGGATCGACGAACGGATCGTAGGCGACGACGCGCATACCGAGCGCGTGACCGCGCTTCGCCACGGCGCGACTGATGTTGCCGAACCCGAGCAGGCCGAGCGTCTCGCCGGCGATCGGTCCGATTGGCCGAAACGAGCCACGGTCCCACTTGCCGGCTCGCGTGTGCCGATCGGCCTCGACGATCCGACGATTGAGCGCGAGGATGTACGCCAGCGCGGAATTGGCGACCTCGTCGACGCACTGGAACGGCAGATTCGCGACCGCGATGCCACGGGCAGTCGCGGCGTCGACATCGATCGGGTCATAGCCGGTGCCGGCGTGAACAATGAACCAGGTCGGCGGACCAAGACGGTTGATGACCGAGGCGGTGAAAGCCGCGCCGAGCGCGATGCAGCCATCGGCGCCGCGCATCGCCGCGACGACCGAGTCCTCGTCGGTTACCGCGACCGCGGCGACTTCGATGTCGAGCGGCGCGAGTCGCTCCCGCTCGTAAGCGACATCCGGCGCCACGCCGCGACCGAGTTTGACGACGCGATACCGTGCCATTGACCATCCCCCAGGCGCTCGTTGGCCGGATAGTACCTGGGATGGCGGCGGTGTCGCGCCGGCAAGACGCCCGCGCCCCCAGGTTGCCGACAGTCCGTCCTGGGACGGCGGGCGTCCGGCCCGCCCCCAAGGCCGCGGTTACTTCCAGGCGCTCGCGGAATCGAGACTCGCGACTGCCTCGACATCGAGCCTGAGTGTGGCCGCGCCAAGGATCTCACGCGCTTGCTCCGGCGTCGTCGCGCTGGCGATCGGCGCCGTCATACCAGGCCGCTGGATAATCCACGCGAGCGCAACCTGGCTCGGAGTCGCATTCAGACGCCCGGCGACAGCCTGGACCGCGTCGAGGATGCGCCAGCCGCGATCGTTGAAATAGCTACGCTCGACGCCACCGGCGCGCTTCGACGTCGGCAATGTTCCGCCGCGCTGGTACTTGCCGGAAAGGAACCCGCTGGCCAACGACGAATACGTGACGACACCGACCTCGAACTCCCGGATCATCGGTTCGAGCTCGCGTTCGTATTCGTCGCGATCGACAATATTGAACTTCGGCTGAATGCTCTCGAAGCGCGGATGGCCGCCGCGGTCCGATTCCCAGATGGTACGCGTCAGGCGCCAGGCGCTGTAGTTCGACGCGCCGATGTAGCGCACCTTACCCTGCTGAATCAGATCGGCGAATGCGCGCATCGTCTCGTCGAGCGGCGTTTCGGGATCGTCCCGATGAGCCTGGTAGAGATCGATGTAGTCCACTTGCAGGCGTCGGAGGGAATGCTCGACCGCTTCCATGATCCAGCGCCGGGAAAGCCCGGCCTCGTGTGGCAGGTCGCCCATACGGGTGGCTACTTTGGTCGCGACGACGACCTGGTGACGGTTCTTGCGCGACTTGAGCCAGTTCCCGAGCACGATCTCCGACTCACCGCCGACGTTGCCGGGCGCCCAACGCGAGTACGAATCCGCCGAATCGACCGCGTTGCCACCGCCCTCGACGTAGGCGTCCAGCACGGCGAACGACGCCTTCTCGTCGGTCGTCCATCCGAACGTGTTGCCACCGAGCCACACCGACGAAACCTTGAGACCGCTGCGACCGAGCCTTCGTATTTCCATTGCGCGACGATATCACGATCAGTGGCGAGCCACGGCTGGCCCACCGAAAGACCGGTTACGAATGACTTGCTTCCTGATCGTGTGACTACTATTGTTTAGGAAGCGACGACGCAGTCGCGAGTCAGGAGATACTGAACAGTGAGCACGCACACCCAGTCCATAGCGAGCCAGTCAGTCGGCACGTGGAACGTCGATCCCTCTCACGCGCAGGTCGAGTTCGCGGCCAAGCACCTGATGTTCTCGACCGTGAAGGGGCGCTTCGCCGTTCGCGCCGGCACGATCGTCTACGACGAGACGAATCCCGCCCGATCATCGGTCGAAGTCGAAATCGACACGGCAAGTGTCTCGACCGGTGACGACAAGCGCGACGGGCACCTCAAGTCAGCCGACTTCTTCGATGCCGAGAATCATCCGGTCGCGACCTTTCGCTCGACTCGGGTCGACCCGATTGGCGCGAACGGCGCCCAGATTCAGGGCGACCTGACGATTCGCGGTCGGACCGTGCCCGTCGTCCTTTCGGCGACCCTGGTCGGCCGCGGCACGTCGCCGTGGGGCACGACCGTGATCGGGTTCAGCGCCGCGACGACGATCAAGCGGTCGGACTGGGGGTTGACCTGGAACGTCGGACTGGAGACCGGTGGAGTCCTGGTCGGCGACACGATCGCGCTTCAGATCGAGGCCGAGGCGATCAAAGCGAGCTAATCCTGTGCCGATGGCGGGCGAGATGCCCGCCAGTCCAAAGCGCCGCTCCGGGGGCGCGGGCATCTTGCCGGCCGCGGCAGAAGCGTGAGCGGCCCCATTTACTTGCCGGCGGCAACGACGCGATCCACCGTCGGTGCGGCTCGGCGCGTGAACAGCCTGATGACCCACCGCTCGACATCATCGAATATCGTGTACATCGCCGGGACGAAGACGAGCGTCAGCACGGTGGAAGTCAGCAGTCCGCCGATCAGGACAACCGCGACTGAGACGAGCAGTTCCGAACCCTCCTCAATCCCGGACGCGATCGGGAGGAGCGCCGCCATCACCGCCGCGGTCGTCATGACGATCGGTCGGAGACGGGTCGGGCCGGCCTTCAGCAGCGCGTTCGTCCGATCGTACCCCTCCCGGCGGAGCCGCGCGGTATAGTCGACCAGAAGAATCGCGTTCTTGCCGACGAGTCCACTCAGGACGACCACGCCGATCATCGAAAAGATCGTGAACGGATTTCGCGTGATCGCGAGGCCACCGAGCGCTCCAACGACCGCCAGCGGTAGCGACATCATCACCGCCAGCGGCATCGTCGCGCTGCCGAACAACATCAGCATCAGCACGTACATCAGCACGACGCCGACGATCAGCGCTGTGATCAGTTCACCAAAAGCGCTCTGATCGCCGCTGCCCTGGCCGCCGTAACTCACGCTGTAGCCGGTTGGCAGATCGATCGCCGCGATTGCGGCGGTGACGTCGTTCTGCAAATCGCCGACACGGCGACCCTCGCCCGGGCTGGCGCTGATGGTGACCGATCGTTGGCGATCGACGTGCGCGATCCGGTTCGGGATGCGCGCGGTCTCGAAGGTGACGAACTGGCCGAGATCGACGTTGCCGCGCGCGCCACCGACGGGTATGCGCGCTAACTGATCCTTCGTCATCGCATCGCCACCCTCTCGAAGGATGCGGATCGGGATCGCGCTGTCGCCCGGACGGCGCAACTGCAGACTGTTGGCTGTGTAGCCATCGAGCGCGGTCCGTAGCGCGATGCCGGCATCCCGAGGCAGAACGCCAAGATCCGCCGCCCGCCGCCAGTCGACCGTGGCCCGGATTTGTGTTTGCACGCTGTCATCGCTCCGTTGAACGTTGACCGAGCCGGAAACAGACCGGACCGCGGCTTCGACCCGTCCAGCGAGCGTCGCGAGGGTGGCAGCGTCACTGCCGCGCAGGTGCGCCTGGATCGGCGCGCCCTCGAACCCGCCAAAGCCAAAGCTGTTCGGCATACCAACCTGAAAGCGTGCCTGAGGGAAACGGGATGTCAAGTCGCGGCGAATCCGCTCCGAGAGATCGATCGCGGAAACCGCTCGATCGTGAGGGCTGACCAGAAGGGCGATGATTTCGGCACGGTTCGCGCCTGAGGCGAAACTGTCCGTCCCAGCCGAGCCACCGACGACCGCGTAGGTCGTGCGCGCCTCGGGTAGCTCGCGCAATCGCTGCTCGATCTGGCGCGAGAGTGCGTTTGTCGCTTCAAGCGACGTGCCGGCGGGCATGGTCGCCAAGACGTCGACCTCGCTCTGGTCGCCACTCGGAAAGAAATCGAGGCCGATGAACCCAAGAACCGGCAGCGACAAGCCCATGACCAGGCTCAGGACCCCACCGACGATGACCCACCATCGCCGCGGGAGTGATGCCCGCAATAGCCAAACGTACCAGTTCTCGAGACGGAGGAACCCACGATCCCACCAGCGACCGAAACGAGCGAGCGTCGAATCACCGGCCTCGTCCTCTGGGCCGCGAAGGAGCCGGCTCGCCATAAGAGGAGTCAAGACGAACGAGACGAGCAGGGACGCGAGCGTCGCGACCGAGATAACGACCGCGAACGGCGCCAGAGCCTGGCGAGACACACCGGTCGTCATCACGCCAATAGGTAAGTACACGACAACATCGACGAGCGTGATCGTGAGCGCCGCCAGGCCGATCTCGGCGCGCCCCTCAAGCGCGGCGCGGATCGAGCTCTTACCCATTCCTTGGTGCCGGAAGATGTTTTCCAGAACGACAATGCTGTCATCGACCAGGATGCCGACGCTGACCGTCATGGCCAGCATGGTCATGAGATCCAGGGTGTATCCGAGCGCGCTCATCACGATCAGCGTCGACAAGATCGAGACCGGGATCGAGACCAGCACGATGACCGTGCTCCGCCACGTGTGCAGGAACAGCAGCAGGATGAGCCCCGTCACGATGATGGCCTCGACAAGGGCCTTGCGAACCGCGCCGAACGATTTTCCGGTGTAGATCGACGAGTCGATGACAATATCGAGGCTCGTTCCCGCGGGCAGCCCTGGGCTCAGCTCGGCGATTGCGTCCCGGACTCCCTGAACGACCGCGATCGAACTCGATCCCTGCAGCTTCACGACGACGAGCGAGATGCCTTCTTGATCGCCAACCCGGACGACCGCGTTCAACTTCTTGATGCCATCGTCGATCGTGGCCACGTCGCGCACCGCGATAGGTCCGCCCGGAAGCTGCGCGATGACGACGTCGCCCAGTCGGGCCGCCGAGGTCGCGAGGGCGTCGAAATAGACCGAAATGTCGCGCGTCCCGTCGACGATGCTTCCGGCCGGGATTTCCAACTGACCGGCCAGTAGCGCGCCGACGAGGGCATTGATCGACAAGCCTCGCGCCCGCAACGCTGCTTCGTTGGCGCGCACCTGAACTTCGCGTTGGACCCCCGAGCGTACCCGAACGGACGCGACGCCTGGGACGGCGTTGAGGCGCGGCTGAATGACGTCCTCAGCAAGCTCCTGCAGATCGCTGAGCGATCGATTGCCCGAGAGCGCCACGGTCGCGGCGCCGAGCGCATCGATGTCGAACTTGATGACGGTCGGAGCCTCGACCTCGGCCGGCAAGCGCCCGCGAGCCGAGCTGACGACGCGCTGGACATCGACCGCAACCAGATCGGCATTCGCCCGATCGGTGAATTCAACCGTGATGCTCGACAAGCCGGCCTGCGAAGTCGAGATGAAGGCGCTACGATTGATGTTCGGCAACGACGCGATCGCGTCCTCGAGCGGCCGCGTGACGTTCGCTTCAACCGTTTCAGGATCGGCGCCGGGATAGATGGCGACGATCGCGACGCCGGGGATGTTCAGATGGGGCAGCGTCGAAACGCCCAGACGCGCGTAGCCGATCAAACCGAAGACACAGATGGCAAACGTCGCCGCCGCGACGACGAACGGGTTGCGAACCGCGAACTCGGTAACCTTCAACGCGCCTCCCCCAAGGGACGGAGTGTCGTTCTCTCAAACGCCGCCGGGATAGGTTTTTGTGGCGCCGACGGGGGACAGGTTCATCCGGGGCACGCGTATCTTCCCCGCGGCTTGCCTAGATAACGATGTCCTCGCGGCCGCGCGAGATGAAGATTTCTTCCTTCTCGGCCAGGGCGCGCGCGGTTTCGACAATGCGGTGCTGGGCATCTTCCACGTCGCGGACGCGCGTCGGGCCGTGCAGGGACATCTCGTCTTCGATCTGCTGGCGCGCACGGGACGACATATTGGCATAGATTCGCTGCTTCAGGTCATCCGAGGCCGAACGCAGCGCCAGCGGGAGGTCTGTCCGTATCTCGGTGAGCAGTCGGCGAATCGACTTGTCGTCCAGTGAACGGATGTCCTCGAACAAGAACATGTTCTTGCGAACCTGCTCGGCCAGAAGGGGATCTTTCTCAGCCAACGCGTCGAGGATCGCGCGCTCGGAGCCGCTGTCCATCGTTCCGAGCATCGCGACGACGTGCTCGATGCCACCCGCCTTCGTGAGCCCCTGTTGTCCCAGCACTGCAATGCGCTTACGCAGCACCGATTCGACTTCGCGTATACGCTCGGGGTCCGTTGGCGCGATGACAGCCAGTCGCGAAGTGATGTCAGCCCGCAGTTCGGGCGGAAACGCGACCAGCATGCGACCGGAGAGTTCGTGTGGCAGATGCGAGAGCACAAGCGCGATTGTCTGGGGGTGCTCCTGTTCGAGGGCGGCCGCCAATTGATCGGGATCGAGCCCGACCATGAAGCCGAATGGCTTGTTGCGCCGTGGCGCGGCCGCGCGCGCGAGCATATCGGCAGCCTTGTTCGATGGCAGGGCGCGGCCCAGCAACTGGCGAGCGAATTCCGTACCGGCGCTGGTCGAGCGCTGCTCCTGTGCCCCTTCAAGCGCCTCGCGCATGACTCGCTCGCGCAGGGCGTCCGGCAATCGCTCGATGCGGACGATCTCGCGTGTGATCGCCTCGACGTCGGACTCCGAGAAACTGCGTAGGATCTTCGATGCCTGCTCGGCGCCGAGCGAGATCAAGAGCGCGGCGACTTTTCGTCGGCCGCTCAGCACGACGTCGTCGCTCACGATCCACTCCGGCGTTGGTTGTGCCCGATCATCCCGTCCGTATGATACGCCTATGACAATCGCTCTTCACGGCTCCTGGATCTCGCCCATAACGGCCGATCTGATCGCGTCCGGCTCGCGCCGCCTGACCGACATCGCGCTCGACGGCGACGACTGCTACTGGATCGAAGGGCGTCCGACTGAAGGCGGACGGGCGGTGATCGTTCGCCGTACGCGAGACGGCCGGAACGTCGACATCAATCCGGCCCCTCTGAGCGCGCGGAATCGCGTCCACGAGTATGGCGGCGGCGCACTGGCGGTCGCTGATGGCGTCGTGTTCTTCTGTAATGACGCTGATGCGCGGGTGTATCGCGTCGCTGTCGGGTCGGCGCCAGCGCCCTTGACGGCCGACACGAACGGCGCGGTGCGCTACGCCGACCTCACGATCGATCGGCGACGGAATCGGCTGGTTTGCATCGTCGAAGACCACCGCGGAGAGGGTGAGCCGGTCAACAGCATCGGCGCGATCAGCGCTCGCGACGGAACCCTGACGATTCTGGCGTCCGGCGCCGACTTCTACTCGACGCCAGCGGTCAGCCCGAACGGCGCCTGGCTGGCCTGGCAATCGTGGAACCATCCGAACATGCCGTGGGATGGCAGCGAGATCTGGCTGGCGCCGGTTCAACCGGACGGCACTCTCGGCGCAGTTCGTCTCGTCGCTGGCGGCGAGCATGAATCGGTCTTCCAGCCGGAGTGGTCGCCCGACGGCCGACTCCACTTCGTGTCCGATCGAAATGGTTGGTGGAACCTGTACCGGCTCGACGGCGACGCGATCGTGCCGATCGGCCCGATGAAAGCGGAGTTTGGCCAGCCGCAGTGGAGCTTCGGCGTGCGAACCTACGGCTTCGAGTCGGCACGATCGATCCTCGCCTGGCGTGATGAGGGTGGCGTCTCGAAGATCGCGCGGATCGACACCGCGGCCGGCGCCCTCGAACCAATCGAGACCGGTTTCACCGCACTGCGCATGCTGCGGGTCCAGTCAGGTACGCTGTTGTTCGTCGGATCGTCGCCGACACAGCCGACCTCGGTGGTGCGTGTCGATCTGGCGTCGTATGCCCTGACGATCGCGCGCACGGCATTCGACGGGACGATCGACTCGCGGTTCGTTTCCGAAGCTGAGCCGATCTCGTTTCCAACGACCGACGGCGCGATCGCGCACGGCCTCTACTACGCGCCGAGGAATCCGATGTCCACGGGACCGGCCGGAGCGAAGCCGCCGTTGGTCGTGATGAGTCACGGCGGTCCGACCGGCGCGACGTCGAGTGGTTTCAGCGCCGGTATCCAGTTCTTCACCAGTCGCGGCATCGCGGTGCTGGACGTGAACTACGGTGGCTCGACCGGCTACGGCCGCGCCTACCGGCAGCGGTTGAACGGCGCCTGGGGCATCGTCGACGTCGATGACTGCGTGAATGGCGCGCTGTACCTCGTCGCGCGTGGCGACATCGATGGCGAGCGGCTGGCGATTACGGGCGGCAGCGCCGGTGGGTACACGACGCTGGCGGCCCTGACGTTTCGCGACGTGTTCAAAGTGGGGGCGAGCTACTACGGCGTCAGCGATCTTGAGGCGCTGGCGCGCGACACGCACAAGTTCGAGTCGCGCTATCTCGACAGCATGATCGGTCCGTATCCGGCGATGCGCGATCGTTATGTCGAGCGTTCACCGGTGAACTTCCCGGAGCGTCTGAACTGTCCGGTGATCTTCTTTCAGGGGCTCGAAGACAGAGTCGTGCCGCCGGATCAGGCCGAGCGGATGGTCGACGGCCTCCGCAAGCGCGGTATCCCGGTCGAGTACCGAGCCTACCCCGGCGAGCAGCACGGCTTCCGCCGAGCCGAGAACATCCGTGATTCGCTGGACGCGGAGTTGGCCTTCTACGGGCGCGTGTTCGGGTTCGCCGAGCCGGCGATCGTCGCGGGACGGTAGACCCAGATGAACGCCCGACACCCGCGCGAGCGGAATATTGTCGGCGATCCACGGTGAATCGTCGGCGACTGCTGATCCGTCTACTGAACGGGCAACTGCGGAACGTCTCTTTCGGAAATCTGACGCACCTCGTCGAGGGATTTGGTTTTCGCCTGGCACGAACCGGCGGAAGCCATTGAATCCACCGACATCCCGAGATCGATGGGCAACTGAATCTGCAGTCCGATCGTGGGGAGGCAAAGCCGTATCAGATCCGGCAATTGCTCGAGATTGTCGAGGAGTACAATTTGACGCTGGAGGGAGACGATTGAAGGATTACCACATCAACGTCTTCTGGTCGGACGAGGACCGCTGCTACATCGCCGACATCCCCGATCTAAAGCACTGTTCGGCGCGCGGCGAGACGGCCGAGTCGGCTGTCCGCGAAGTGACGGTCGCGAAGAATCTGTGGATCGAGGCTGCCAGAGAAGTCGGGAAGCCGGTCCCTCGACCGCGCTACAAGCCGTTGATCTATCAGTTGGGCAGATAGGACCGGACGACTACGCCCGTAGATACCGTTCCAGAAAGTCAGCGATCGCCGGGTAGACGACGAGCCGATTCGCTTGCTTAACGATGCCGTGCCCCTCGTCGGGTAGGCGGACGAACTCCGCCGGCACGCCACGCGCCTGCAGCGCCGCGACGATCTGCTCCGTCTCGCCGATCGGGACGCGCGGATCCTTTTCGCCGTGGATCGCGAGTAGTGGCGCCACGATTCGCTGAACGTGATTCAGGGGTGATATTCGTTCGAGGACATCGCGATGGTGGGCGAGGCTGCCGTACTCAGCCTCTCGCAGGTGTCGCCGAAACGGATGCGTGTTCTCCAGGAACGAAACGAAGTTGGCGATGCCATAGAGATCGACGCCGGCGGCCCACACGTCCGGACCGGTCGCGAGGCATGCCAGAACCATGAACCCGCCGTAGCTCTGACCCATTGCCGCAATCCGGTCGCGGGCGGCCCACCCTTCGGACGCAAGCCACGCGACAGCCGCGCGGGCGTCGGCGACGGCATCCATCCGACGCTCGACGTCGTCAAGATGGCAGTAGGTCTTGCCGTAGCCAGTCGAGCCGCGCACGTTCGGCGTCAGGACGACGAAGCCGCGATGCACGAAGTATTGAACGACCGGATCGAACCCGGGACGAATCTGCGATTCGGGACCGCCGTGGATGAGCACGATCGCCGGACGCTTGCCATCGGGCCGCGCGCCATCGGGCACATACAGAAATGCCGGGATCTTTCGCTCGTCGAATGTCGAGTAGCTCACCAACCGCGTGGAACTGAGCTGCTCAGACGGAATGCCGGCCTGCGTCGCGTTCGTCAGCGGCCAGACTCGGCCGGTCGCGACCTCGGCCAGCCAGACGTTCTGGGTATCTCGCGCCGAGGTGAAGCTGAACGCGAGCGTACCGCCATCGGGCGACCAGCGCAGGCCGTCGCGCCAGTTGCCCACGAAACCGCGCGCGACGACCCCGGCCGGCAGCGGGATCTGGCGATCGCGGCGGCGTGTCAGATCCCGCACATAGATCTCGGAGAAGCCATCGACGTTGGCCAGGTACGCCAGCGATCCACCATCAGCCGAGAGCGCGATGCTCTCGATGTCCCAGCCGATGTCGACGATGGTCGTCAGTTCGAGCGACGCCAGATCGAGGCGGCTGACAGTCAAGTTCTCGCTGTCGCGATCGGACAGCAGATAGACGAATCGGCCGTCGCGCGCGTAGGCGACGCTTTCGAAGCGGGCCGGGCCGCTCCGCGGCGTCAGGTGGCGGCGCGAGCCGCTGGCGATTTCGAGCTCGTAGAGGTCGTTCTCCATCGTGCCGTGCGACAGCGACACGATCAGACAACTCCCATCGGGCGACCACGCCTCGACGGCGTACGCTCCGTCGCCGCGAAGCGCCTCTCGGGCAACGCCGGAAGCGACATCGTGGACGAAAATGTCGAAGTGCCGCGGGTCGCGCGCGTTGCTGGCGTAGGCGACGAACCGACCATCCGGCGACCAATCGCCGAACGTATTCATCGCGGTCAGGTCGGTGGTGATCGCGACCGTCGATTCCCCGTGTGGACTCACGATCGAGAGCTGAACGCGCTCGTCTCCGCCAATGTCGCCGCCGACGACCATGCGTTCGTCAGTCGGCGAAAACGCGACCAGGCCGACGCGCTCGGTGGTGAATGTAAGCTGCTCCGGCCATCCGCCACGTGGCGAGACGGCGTAGATCTGTGGCACGCCGGTCATGTCGGATACGAAGGCGATCCGATCGCCGCGTGGTGAGAACGAAGGGCCATAGGCACGGCGAACGCTGACGAAGCGGGGGAGATCGAAGCGGACGGCGGTACCAGTCGCGGTCATCGCGAAATCTCAGGCGGACACGAGCGCTGGAATCACGTCCTCGGAGAAGACGTTGATCGCCTCGGGGTCCATCCAGTCCGGCGTCCGGTAGATGACGTACTGGCAGCCGACCCTGGCGTAGGCTCCGAGGGCGTCGGTCACTTGCTTCGGTGTGCCGATGATCGCGCCGCTTTTCGGTACGTAGTCGGCCCACTTCTCGCGCTTTCTCGCGACATCCGCCTCGGTTCGGCCGACGATCAATGTCGTGTAAACCGACTTGGTGATTGCCTCGTAGGAGCGACCGAGCCGCTCGCAATGCTCGCGCAGGATGCCAAATCGACGCTCGACAGTGTCGACGTCGCCGCCGATGTTGCAGTACTGAGCGTACTGCGCGACCAGGCGCAGCGTGACCTTCTCGCCGCTGCCGCCAATGAGGATCGGTGGGTGCGGCTTCTGGACCGGGTCGGGGTTCTCATGGGCTTGGTCGAGGCGGTAGTAGCGGCCTTCGAAACTGGCCGGACGCTCGGTCCAGAACGCGAGTGCGAGACGGACCGCTTCCTCGAGACGCTTCATTCGCACCGGAACTTCCTCGAAGTCGCCGAAGCCGTACGCCTCGTACTCCCGCTGGTGCCAGCCAGCGCCGATCCCGAGAATGGATCGGCCTCGGCTGATGACATCGAGCGTCGTCGCCATCTTGGCCGTGAGAGCCGGATTTCGATACGGCGTCCCGAGCACGAGTTGGCCCAGTTTGACGCGCGACGTTATCGCGGCGATCGCGCCGAGCGCGGTGAAGCATTCCAGGACCGGCTCGGTGACCGGATGACCGCCGTAGCCGCCCTCGTAGAGGAGATGGTCGTAGAGCCAGAGTGAGTCGAACCTCGAGCGATCGATCGCGCGCGCCGCGCATTCGACCGCATCCCAGGCGTTGCCGGTCGGTCCGGGGAAATAGGGGTTGATCTGAATGCCGAACTTCACGACTCTTTCCTTCCGCTCTTCCTTCGACGCACCCGCGACCGCCACGTGGCGATCAAGCCATCAGCGTGTATCGATCCGGCGCGACGCGGTAGCGTAGCGGTTCGCCGCGAAGGTGGCGGCCAATCTCCTCGACCATCGTCATCCCCTGACGAGCGTAGGTGTCGCGCGTGAATCCGGCCGCGTGCGGCGTGACGAGGACATTCGGCAGCGAGCGCAGCGGGTCGCTCACTGACAGCGGTTCCTCGTCGAACACGTCGAGCGCCGCCCAGAGGCGACCTTGGCGCAGTTCGGCGAGCAGGGCGTCGGAGTCAACCAGACGCGAACGGGCGACGTTGATGAAGAGCGCGCCATCGCGCAGGAGCGCCAGGTGCTCGGCGCGAATCATCCGCTCGGTGGCGGGTGTGACCGGCGCGTGGACGGTCAGAATCTCGGCCTGGCGGAACGCCTCCTCAAGTGATAGACGCGGGACGCCGATATCGTCGCCGGCAAATGGGTCGACGAGGATGACCTGCGCCTCGAACGCGCGCAGAAGATTGATGACCTTGCGCCCGACGTAACCCGCGCCGATGACGCCGACGACGCGTCCAGCGAGCGTGCGCGGCTCGGTGTAGCCAGCCGATCGCCAGTCGGCGCCAGCCGCCATCGCGGCGGCCATTTCGTGGGGGCGACGGAGCCCCATGAGAATGAGCGCGATCGTGTATTCACAGACCGCGTCGGCGATGATCGTCGCGGCGTGGCAGACGACGACGCCTCGCTCGACCACCTCGGGCGGAACGAGCCGCTTCACCGAGCCGGCCGCGTGGGCGACGAAGCGGAGCCGGTAACCGAATAGCTCCGCCGGTATCGGTGGCGCTCCCCAGCCGGTGATCGCGACATCGGCGCCTTCGAGCAACTCTGGCAGATCGGCCGCGATCTCGTCGGTCGTGCCGTCGGCGCGCACGACCTGACCGAGACGCGCCAGCGCATCGAGGGCATCGGGCGTGAACATCAGGGGCACGCGGGTCGGCGGAACGAGCAACACAATGCGTGGGCGCGCGGATGCGCCAGGGCGGTTGCGCGCTTGATCGGTCGGGATGGCGGCGGCCTCGCCCGGGGAGTCGGATTTCACCGCTGAGCAGCCGGCGGGATCGGGGAATGATCGCTCGAGACATCCGCCTTCACCGGTGAGCGGCTCCCGTGGCGCGATCGAGCAATTCGGACAGCGCGCGGTGCTCGTAGGCGGCGATGCGATCGCTCGGCCAGGCGGCGTCGGGGGTTCGGTGGCACTCGACCATATAGAAACCGTCGTAGCTGGTGGCGGCAAGCGGTCGCAGATAGGCGAGGTGGTCGAGCGTGCCCTCGCCCAGCAGGACCTCGTAGGTGCCGCCGCGTGAGAGCGTCGCGTCGATGGTCGCCGGTGACGTTGGGTGGCCCGACTGGGCGGCGGTCGAGGCGACTCCGCGAGCGACCTCCTTCACCTGCACATTGCCGATATGAGGGCGCAGCCGGAGCGTCTCGGCCGTGCCACACGCCTCGCCCGCCAGGTACATGTTGCCGGGGTCGAAGTTGACGACGACATTCGGCCGATCGATCGCGCGCAGAAGGCGCAGGGTCATATCGACCGAGATCGTCATAGCCAGGTGGTTCTCGAGCAGGACACGCGCGCCCGATTCGGCGGCAAGATCGGCGCAGCGAGCCAGGTAGTGCGCAGCGCGGGAGAAATGATCGTCGCGCGGTTGGACGATCGAGCGACCGAGTCGATCGCCCCAAAGGCGGACCATCGAGCAGCCAAGAACATCGGCCAGCGCAAGGTAGTGACGGAACGCGGCGATCTCGCGCTCTGCCTCGGCGTCGCTCCCCTCCGCGAAGCCGCCCACGTAGGAGCAGATCGTGATCGTGCGCAGTCCGAGGTCATCGAACAGCCGCCGGTACTCGCGACCGCGCTCGACGGTGGTATCGAGCGGGAGGTGATTAAGCACCCCGAAGATCTCGAGACCGGTGTAGCCGACCTGGGAGGCGATCTCGGCGGCCTCGCGAATGGGTCGATCCTGGACCACCTTGGTCGAGAGACCGATGTTGTGTGTCACGGCGCGAATGTACTCGATCGGTCGATTGGGGGCTCATTCACCGTTTGCTGGCGGCTAGCATTGCGTTCAGCATGGGAAGTCGCGGGACGCTATGAATCAGATTCGGCTTGCGCTGAATGAAACCGATCGGATCGCCAATGAGGACGAATTGGCGCGCTTGGCACTTGACTTGGGCGCCATAAACGTCGGCGGACCGATGTCCGAGGGAGAGTCAGGGCTGGTGGCGCGGGCCGAGTTGCTGGACCCAGGTGAGCCGCGGACGATCGAAGCGATGCGCGTCGCGATTCTGGCGGGAAGTGATCCGCTCGGCGATATGTTCAATCGCATACGCACTCCACACGAGCGTCGGGCGCGCGGGGCCTATTTCACCCCGCGCGCAATCGTCGACCCAATGGTCGAATGAATCCTGAGACAACAACCCGGCCGTGTGATCGACGCGGGATGCGGCTCCGGACGCTTCGCGGCTGCGGTCGCGCGCCGTTCGAAATCAATACCCGTAGTCGCGGTTGACATCGACCCACTCGCCACGCTGATGACGCGCGCGGTTCTTGCAACTCTTGGCGCGACGAACGCGATCGTCCTGCCGTGCGATTTCACGCAGTTGTCATTGCCCGCGATCGATGGTCGGACCGCGTACATCGGGAATCCGCCGTATGTCCGCCACCACGATTTGCCGGCCGACCTCAAAGCGTGGTCAGTCGCGACCGCGCGACGGCTGGGGCATCGGGCCGACACCTTCACCCTGGCGGGACTCCATGCCGTGTTCTATGTCGCGATCGCGGCGCACGCGGCGACCGGCGATGTGGGCTGTCTGGTGACCTCTCAAGAGTGGCTCGATACAGTGTATGGCGCGGTGATCCGTGGATTGCTGCTCAATGGCCTCGGTGGTCGGGCAATCCATATCGTCGATCCAACGGCGGTGCCGTTTTCGGACGCGATGACGACGGCGGCGATCTCGTGCTTCGAAGTAGGCGCTGAGCTAGCGGCGATGCGGCTGAATGTCGTGCAATCGACCGCGGCTTTGGGCGATCTCGACGCGGGAAGTCTGGTGTCGCGTGAATCGCTGACGCGAGCCACTCATTGGTCTCGCCTGGCTCTGACCGGAGCAGAACCCGCTGTCGACGCGGACTCAATTGCGCTCTATGGCGCGTCAGGCGCCGAAGTTCGCCTGGAATCCGGACAAGCTCGTCCTTATCAACGTCGGTCACGGGATCTACCCACGCCAGCCGTTGCCTGACGAGGACGTTTCCGCTCTCGCACAGGCGCTCGAAGGGGCTCGGGAGAGCTATCGCGGCAGCGGCCGAACGTATCACGGTGGAATGGAGAAGTTCGAGCCCAGCGAAGTGGAACGGCTGCGGCTGGCGCGAGCCGTGGTACCCAACAGCGCTCTGCCAATATGATGACCGGCCGCGCGGAACCGGGTCGTGTCCCTGGACGTGTGTAGAAGCGGGTGCGCGGTCCGCGCGGCCATCGGCGCTCAGCCGACGGCGGGCAGTGGCAAGGGTATCACCTCCTCTGTGGGCTCGTAGAGCTTG
>SCUE01000033.1 GCA_004297775.1 Chloroflexota bacterium
TCCGGCTGCATCGTCACCCTCCGGGCCTATCGCCCCGAGCACAGACTCCATCACTCACTGTCAACTTGTCAATAAGTTGACCGGAGACGATTACTGGGCCGGCCCTCTAGCCGCAGCTCCGAGCTGTCTCGGCGTTGTTGCCGGTGTCAAAGCTGTGCCCGCAGGAGCAGCTACGCACCGCGTTCGGGTTGTAGACGGTGAACCCGCCACCCATCAGTGCGTCGACGTAGTCGATCTCCGCGCCGCCGATGTACATCAGGCTGACTTCATCGACCACGAGGCGCACCCCGTCGCGCTCGACGACGATGTCGTCATCGGCTGGGCTCTCCTCGAAGGACATTCCGTACGACAAACCGGAGCAGCCACCCGGCGAGACGAACACGCGAAGCGCAATATCCGGATTGCCCTTCTTTCGAATCACGCGCTTCAACTCGTCGACGGCGGTCTCGGTGATGGAGAGCGGACTGGCGAGAGCAACGTCTGTCATAGCGATTAGTAAAGCACCCGCTTTCCTAACGTGTCAAGGACGGAAATGTTCGCTGTGCCGCCATAAGCGTGTTCTTCATCAACATGGTGACAGTCATCGGGCCGGTTCCACCCGGCACCGGCGTGATCGCTCCGGCGACCTCGAGTGCCGACTCGTACTCTACATCGCCAACGACCGAATCGCCGACAACGCTCGCGCCGAAGTCGATCACGATAGCGCCGGGTCGCAACCACTCTCCTTGAACGAGTCGCGGAACGCCAGCGGCCGCGACCAGGATATCGGCCTGTCCGACGATCGATTCTAGGTCGGCGGTGTGGGAGTGGCAAATCGTCACGGTGGCATCCCGGTGCAAGAGCATGAACGCCATCGGCTTTCCGACGCTGGCGCTTCGGCCGATCACGACTGCTCTCTTGCCGCGCACCGAGGCGCCAATGTGCTCGAGCAGTGCGATTCCGCCCGACGGCGTCGCCGGTGCGAAGAAGCTTCCGCTGTTGCTGAAGAGGAATCCGGCGTTGATGGGGTGAACGCCATCGACATCCTTCGCGACGGGAATCGCCAGCGAGACTCGCTCGACGCTGACGTGTGGTGGCAACGGCATCTCGACGAGGACTCCATGGATCGCTGGATTTGCCCCGAGGTCGGCCAGAAGGCCGGTCACTTCCGACTCGGGCGTGTCCTCACCGAGGCGATGCTGAACGACGCCGAAGTCGTTCCGCTCGAACTCCCGCTTGATCTGCCGGGCGTAACGTTCGGACGGTGGGTCCGAGCCGACAAAGACGACCGCGATTGTCGGTGGCGCGTCCCGTTCGCTCGCGAAACGCCGCGCCGAGTCGCGCAACGATGATCGGATCGTGGTGGACGCCGCGCGTCCGTCGATGACGGTCGCGGTCACTCCAGCCGGGCCTCGACTGCCGCCATCACGCGTCCGAGACGACCGCCGGCCGACGCCTCCAAGCGGGAAATCGCGGCTTGAAGCTCGCCCCGCGTCGAGGAATCCTTGATGCTGAGAAGGTTGACGCGGACGTTCAGGATCGCGGCGCGCATCGCCGCCTCGGAGAACAGCGCCGCGACCGCCGCGTCCGACACCAGACGCGGATTCCCGCGCTCCCCAATCGGCCGGCACAAGTCGAGCACCTCCGCGGCCCGTGAGGCGATTCGCAGCGGCACACGGGCGCAGGCAACTAGGGCCGATTGCATGGCTGAAAACCGCGCGGCGATTTCGGATTCGGTGCCGCGCGGTAGGCGGGTCGCGCGTGAATAGGCATCGAACGCGGCCGCGTCCTCGTCGACGAGCGTCACGAGTTCCTCGCGAACGCGATCGCTCCGGTCCGCCAGCGCGCGCATCTCGTCGTCGACCGCGGCAAACTTCGGCCGTCCAACAGTGAAATGGCAAACCATCGCGGCCAGAGCCGCACCCATCGCACCGCAATAGGCGGCCGCCCCGCCGCCACCGGGTACTGGAGAGCCAGAGGCTAGGTGAGCCGCGAAATCTCGCAGCGATTCGTCAGTGTACACGCGGGATTATATGGCGTGACACTTCCTGCCCCGATCAGCTTTGCGGGCGATGCACGGGCGGATGTATAAACGAGTACCGTGACTTCAGGCGGGCGATTTGTTGTGCCCATTTGTGGCCGGGGGCCAGATCGCGATGCCATGGATCTGGCTTGCCTCCTCGCCAAGCGCGTGAAGGGCAGCGTCGAGGCTGTCTTTGTCATCGAGGTCAATCGCAGTCTGCCGATAGACGCTGAACTGCAGCCCGAGATCGATCGCGGCGAGGAAGTCCTCCAAAAGGCGGCCGATGTCGCCCGAGAGTGCGCGGTTACCTATGAGTCGGCCTTGTTGCAAGCGCGCGATGTCGGGGCCGCGATCGTTGACGAGGCCGTTCAAGTCCGCGCCGACGCGATCGTGATGGGGCTGCCGTACAAGCGGCGGTTCGGTGAATTCGACATCGGCCCGTGTGTACAGTATGTCCTGCGTAACGCGCCTTGCCGTGTCTTGATCGCCCGACAGCAGATCGAGTCGTGAAGGTCGTCATACTTGGGTGCGGGCGGGTCGGGGCTCGCCTTGCAAACACACTCGATGCCGGGGGTCACCGGGTGTCGATCATCGACCGAAACCCGGATGCGTTTCGACGCTTTCTGGCATCGGGCTTTACGGGTCTGGCCGTCGCGGGAATTGGCATCGACGAAGATGTCCTGCGTCGCGCGCGAATCGAGGATGCCGACGTATTCGTCGCGGCGACGAATCTCGACAACGTGAACGCAATGGCAAGCCAGATCGCGCAGCACATCTTTCACGTGCCGCGCGTCGTCGCGCGTATGTACGATCCGGTCCGCGAAGAGGTCTACCAGACGCTCGGGTTGACAACGGTGTGTCCCACGGTCGTCGGCGCCGAGCGAATCAAGGAAATGCTCGATTCACGCTGGCAGGATTGCGCGGCGCGGGCGGGAGGATAGTCGGCGTGTACGTGGTTGTCGCCGGTGGCGGTAAGGTTGGCTACTACCTGGCGCGTTCGCTGCTGGATGAGGGCCACGAAGTCCTGATCCTGGAGCGTGACAAGCAGCGCGCCGATTCGATCGCCGACGACCTCGGCAGCATCGTGCTGCGTGGAGACGCGTGTGAGGCATCGACGCTGGCCGACGCCGGCGCATCTCGTGCAGACGTTGTCGTGGCGGTCACGGGGGACGATGAGGATAACCTCGTCATCTGCCAACTCGCGAAGAAGAAGTTCAACGCCGGCCGTACTGTGGCGCGTATCAATAACCCCAAGAATCGGCAAATCTTCAACTTGCTGGGTGTGGACGCGGCGATCAGTTCGACCGAGATCATCCTGACCCAGATCCGCGAAGAGATGCCGAGTCACGCCCTCTTGCACCTCGTGCGCCTTCGATCGCGCGATCTCGAACTCGTCGATGCGACGATCGGTTCGGGCTCGCCACTGATTGGCCATCCGATCAGCCAGGCCGGCCTGCCAATGGACTCCAGAGTGCTCCTCATCCTGCGCGACGGTGATGCGGTGATCCCGACACCACAAACGGAGTTTCGTGAGCGCGACGAGGTCGTTGCTCTCTGTCGTCTGGCCGGAGAGGCCGCGCTCCGTCAGGCGCTGGGCGCGAGATTAGGCTGAGATCGCCTGAATTTCCCACTCGGGGATGAACTTGCGCCAGTCACCATTCGAATGCAGGTACTGGTGCAGGATGTAGTAGGTCGATACCTTCGGCTGAAAGGGTGACCGCAGCAATTGCATTCGGGATTCGTCGACCGTCTTGCCGCCCTTCCGGTGGTTGCAGGCGCGACACGCGCTAACGAGATTCTCCCATGTGTGTCGTCCGCCTCGGTGACGCGGTATCACGTGGTCAATCGTCAGGTCGCGGCCACGGACGCCGCAATATTGACAGGTGAAGCCATCGCGCACGAACACTTCCTTGCGGCAGAGGCGCGCCTTCGGTCGCGGACGCCGAATGAGGTAGATGAGCCGAATGACCGACGGGACACGAAAGTGCGTCGAGGTCGTGCGAAGCGTACCCATTCCGTGCTCGAGCACCTCGGCCTTGCCCCGGTCGAGCAGAACCAGGGCGCGCTTCTGGTTGCAGACGTTGAGTGGCTCGTAGTTCTGATTGAGGACCAGCACCGGACCGTTCACGGCAATGCCCCTCGCTTGCCTGTAGGGTGGCGGGATTGTAGCAATGGCCTGTAATCGCCTTCACCAATGACTGCTCGCGCGATTCGATGGTCGAGCCTGTTCGCGGTTCTTCTGATCTTGGCACTCGACGGGTGCAGCGCGCGATCAACGCCGATGGCGCCGGTCGGACCTGAGCCAGAGAAAGTCATCAACGACCTTGCGACACCGACCACGATTGTCACTGTCGCGGCGACGCCGCTAACGAGCGCCACCGGCGTTGCCGTGGCCACGGTGGCGGTTCGTAGCACTCCGGCGCCCTGGGATGACCCCGAGGGGGAGCTCATCCGAGTCCTTTCAACCGACGCCTCGGAGCGCGATTCGGTTCGACTTGCTCGCGAATTCAATCGCATCGCGTCGGTGGCGCCGACCGACCCCACGGCGCCATCACGGCAGTTCTGGGTCAGCGATCCGGGGCGCCGGGCGATCTTCTCGATCGAGGGCCGCCTTTTCCGGCGTTCGACATCGGTCGATGTCTGGAACCAGGACGGCCAGACCATCGATGCGGAAGGACTCGATCGATCAGTGACGCGATTCGAATCGGTCACCCGTCCGAAGTTGGCACGGGGCCTCTTCCCGAGTCTCCCTTTGGCCGAGTTCGAACGACTGGCGATCGTCAACGCGCGCGTTGGCGGCGTCATCGGGTACTTCAGCTCGTCGAACGAGCATCCTCCCGGTATCGTCAGGAGTGGAAACAGCCTGGCGATGATCCTGATGAGCCTCCAGAATGCCCGGCCTGGCTCAGACGTGTACGACGCGGGCCTTGCACACGAATTCACGCATCTGATGCAGTGGCGCGCCGATCGTGCGGAGGAAACGTGGGTGAGTGAGGGCACGGCCGAGTACGCCATCGCGACGGCCGGCCTGGGCGCAGGCGGCAGTCGCTCGGCGTTCCTGCGCGCTCCTCGGACGCAACTGAATCACTGGGCGGAGCGTCTCGAGAATTCGCCGGCGCACTACGGAGCGGCGGAATTGTTCTTCACGTTCGCCGCCGATCGCCTTGGCGGCGACGCGTTTGTCGCTGATGTCATCGTCGATCGAGGTCGTGGTCTGGCCGCGATCGATGCGATCGTGCGCCGCCGAGGTCCATACGGATCGGTCGATGACTTGATTGCCGACTGGATGGCGCACAACTATGGCAATCGATATGGCCGGCTGGACTACGTCTCGGGAAATGTGATGGCGGTCGCGGCCGATCCGGTCGCTCCGTCCACGACCGTGACCGTTCCGCAGTATTCGGCGCACTATGTGGCGCTGACGACATACAACGCCGGATCCACCGTCGAGGTGCGATTCGCGCCAACTGTTCGTCTGGTTGGCGCGCCGGCACGTCCGACGCCGTTCTGGTGGGCGCGTCGCGGTGACGGCATCGAGAGTCGCCTGACGCGAGCGATCGATTTGCGCCAGGTGTCATCCGCGACCCTCCGCTTCTCGATCTGGCACGATCTTGAGGAGGACTTCGACTACGGATTCGTGTCCGGATCGATCGACGGTGGCGTCTCGTGGACGACGCTTCGAGCAACGACGACGCGAACGTCCGATCCGAATGACGCCAATCTCGGTCACGGGTTCACTGGCGCCACTCCCGGCTGGGTCTCCGAGACCGTGGAACTAGCGCCGCTGGTGGGCCGACTCGCGTTGATACGATTCCACGTGGTCACCGACGACTCATATAGCGGCGCCGGCCTCTGCATCGCCGATGCCGAGGTGCC
This sequence comes from Chloroflexota bacterium, assembly GCA_004297775.1. Taxonomy (GTDB): domain Bacteria; phylum Chloroflexota; class UBA6077; order FW602-bin22; family FW602-bin22; genus FW602-bin22. The sequence goes on from SCUE01000033.1 coordinate 5,879, forward strand.
AGAGATCGGCTGGCGCGACGTGCCGGACGACGGCGACTGGACTGTCGAGGGATTCGCGCGGGTGGCGAACCGTATGCCGCAGCGAGTTCGGGCCGTGATCGTGGTGCCCGGCGACGCCGCGCCGACGGTCATCACACTCGTGCCGACCGACCCCGGCCGACTGTTCGGTCGCGTACCGGCGCTGCTGGCCGGGCAACGTGCCGCGCTGATCGTCGCGCCGTTGACCCCGGTCACGCTTGAACCCGCGACCATCACGATCACGGTGGCGGCGCCGTAGGCCGCGCCCTCAGTCAGTGGTGCTCGGCACGGTCGCGTATACTGGCGTTCGGGTCGTCAGGGTGGTGGGATAGTCGAAGGTGTATGCGCTCCCGAAGTGCCAAAAGTGCCAGTCAGGCGATCTCGTACCGTTGTCCGACTTCGGTTCGCAGGGTGCGCCGATTCATTATAAGGCGTGGGTCTGCACGAATCCCTCGTGCGGATTCAACATCAAGATTCGAAATGGTGACGTGTACATGAACGAGCCAATCGGGTCGGGATCGTCGTACCCGCCGCGTCCCCGGGCCTAGTCCCCGCGAAGTAGCCCCGGGATCGGGTGAACGACGACATGGCCGCCGGCCGTGTCGATTGATTTCACGACGTCCGCAATCGCGGGAATGAGGTGTTCGCCCGCATCGTCACGAACGACGTAAACATCGTTCGCGCCAGTCCTCAGAACGTCGGCAATCGTCCCAAGACGCGACCCCTCGGCAGTCCAGACTTCCAAGCCGATCAGCTCGTGGACGAAGTATTCCCCACGTGGTCGGTGCGCCTGCGCGACTGACACATAGAGGAACTCGCCTCGAAGTGCATCGGCCTCTTCACGACTCTCGACGCCGGCAAGGTGAAAGACCGCCGCTCGACCGGACATACGCGCGCTCGCGACCGCGATCTGCCGATGGCTCTCGCCAATGAGCAGTTCGGTGCGGCAGACCAACGCCCGCGGAAAGTCGGTCAAGACGGCGACTTTGAGATCGCCCTTCAGTCCGTGCGCACCAACGATACGTCCGACGGCCAGAACCGCCGGACGCTCGGTCGCGATCAGATGATCTCCAGAGACGCGCGCTTGCCTTCGCGCGCGGCCGCGACTTTCAGTAGGGTTCGGATCGCGTTCGCGATCCGGCCCTCCTTGCCAATGATCTTGCCCATATCATCGGGCGCGACCTGGAGCTCAAAAATGACAGACTGCTCGCCTTCGACCTGCGTAACACGCACGGCCTCTGGTCGATCGACCAGCGATCGGGCGATGTACTCGATCAGCTCCTTCACAATCGATCTCCTTGCGCGCGAGTGAGTGTCGGTTATCGCCGCGCACGATGGTAGCGGTCAGTTCCCGCTTGCTGGCGCGGGCAATTCCTTCCATGGCTGCTCGACCAGGCCGAGCTTGTGCAGGATGCGCGCCGCCGCCAAAGTTGGCTGGGCGCCGCGCTGAAGCCACAATCTTGCCTTGTCCTGATCGACTGTGAAGGTCAGCGGATTTGACTTCGGGTCGTAGTGCCCGATCGTGTCGACGAAGCGCCCGTCGCGAGGCGACCGCGCGTCCGCGACAACGAGTCGATAGTAGGGCTGCCGCTTTGCCCCCATGCGACGAAGACGGATCTTGACTGCCATGCGTTCTGAGTGGTCCCTTTCTACGAAACTCTTGACGTACTTGGCGGAGGGAGTGGGATTCGAACCCACGAAACCTTGCGGTTTACACGATTTCCAGTCGTGCCTGTTCGGCCACTCCAGCATCCCTCCACGGGCTAGCGCCCCGGGGGCGTGCCGGCGGAGAGGGTGGGATTTGAACCCACGAGGACTCGCGCCCTACCGCTTTTCGAGAGCGGCACCATCAACCACTCGGACACCTCTCCAATCCGCGATTATAGACACCGGCGGCGAGGCTCGTCTAACGCGGACCGATCCGCGCGCTGTCAGGCGACTTTCGGACGTCTTGGACGGCGCTGTCGGAAGACGAAATTCTGGTACTCGCGACGTTTGTCGTGGTTCTCGGCATAGACGGGGCCACGACACCGCGCGCACCGGATTTCTCCAATCGACCGTACGGCGCGGCTATCTCCCCCGGTTCCGTGATACTCAAGCGGAACACCCGGAGCGGTGGTCGGCGCGCCACGCGAATTTACCGTGCCACAGTCATGCCCGCACCAATAGCACCGAATCTCGGCGAAATAGATGACTTCGTAGTCCGCCACCACAACAGTGCCTCCGATTGGGATTCGCGATTGCTCCTCCGACGCTTGCCAGGCTACCGACCGGTCATGACGAGCCGATTACCGTGGGGTTAAATGCACGTAAAATCGGCCGTGCCGTTTCTTGTAGGTCTGGTCGGCTTTCTCATCGCGTCGATCGTCGGGCGTGCCTACCGGTTTCGGGGCGGTGCCTGGGTGCCGGGATGGATCGGTGGAATCGGGCTGCTTATTCTGTTCGTCCTCTTTGCGATCATCGCCGTCACCCTTGGTGCGCCGTCGTGGATCGAAGTAGCGTTTTTCGGGATTGTCGGGATCGTCGTCGGTTCGTTCCTCCACCTGGCGCGCCCAACACTCATCGGTCGATGGTGGGAAATCTGGCGCTGACCTATACTTGCGACTCGGCGCACCTTTAAGTCGGTCCCGTGAGGCTGGCAAGGAGCACGCAGTGGAAACCGCAACCTTGACTGGCTGGCGATGACGCGCCAGCTTTTCTTGTGGCCGTGACAGAGGGTCGCATCCTGATGTCGGCCGACGATGTCCGTCGGTCCCTTGCTCGCATCGCCCACGAAATCATCGAACGCAATCGGGGCGTCGAGGGTGTCATCCTCCTTGGCATTCAATCACGCGGGGTTCCTCTCGCGCGCAGGCTCGCGAACCTGATGAGTGAGTTGGAGGGTGTCGCGATCGAGTGCGGCGACATCGACGTGTCGCTCAGTCGCGACGATGTCGATCGCCATCCGACCCGCTCGTTTCGGCCGACGCGGATACCAGGCTCGATCGCGGACGCGCGCGTCATCCTGATCGACGACGTGCTCTTCACGGGCCGCACGATCCGGGCCGCGATGGACGTGATCTTCTCGTACGGGCGTCCCCGCGGTATCCAATTGGCGGTTCTGGTCGATCGCGGCCACCGCGAACTGCCGATTCGCGCCGATTTCGTCGGCAAGAACGTTCCGACATCGCGGCTCGAGGATGTCCGGGTTCGGTTGACCGAGATCGACGGCGTGGATGAAGTGCGTCTCGCGCACGGTGCCGAGCGCGTCAGTGCTTAGCGTGCGACACGTTCTCGACTTGGACGAGTTCTCTCTCGCCGATATCGAGCTCGTCCTCGATACGGCCTCGTCGATGCTGGAGGTGTTGCGGCGTCCGATCCGGCGCGTGCCGGCTTTGCGCGGCAAGACGATGGTCAACCTCTTCTACGAGGCCAGCACGCGCACGCGCGTGTCGTTCGAGTTAGCCGCCAAGAGCCTCTCGGCCGACGTCGTGAACGTCAGTGCTTCTGGTAGCTCGGTCGAGAAGGGCGAGTCGATCGGGGACACGGTGAAGACGCTCGAAGCACTTGGCGCCGACACGATCGTGATTCGCCATTCCGCATCGGGCGCGCCGTATCTGGCGGCTGAGCACACGAACGCGACGGTCATCAATGCCGGCGATGGCTGGCACGCGCATCCGACGCAGGCGTTGCTGGACCTCTATACGCTTCGGCAGCGATTCGGACGACTGGCTGGACTGCGGGTCGTGATCGTCGGCGACATTCTCCACAGCCGGGTCGCGCGATCGAACATTTGGGGACTGTCGCGGGTTGGCGCCTCGGTCACGATCTGCGCGCCGCACACACTTCTTCCCGTCGGTATCGGCGATGGTCATTGCGGTGGGCTCCCGCGGTTGGAGGTCACATCAGACCTCGATCGGGCAATCGTGGACGCGGACGCGGTGATGGCGCTCCGGATGCAGTCGGAACGACAGGCAAGCGGCATGGTGCCGAGCCTGCGCGAGTACATCCGCCGGTATCAGATCACGAACGACCGCCTCGAACGGGCGCGTTCGAACGCGCTCGTGATGCACCCGGGGCCGATGAACGAAGGCGTCGAAATTGCGCCCGATGTCGCGCACGGGGCACGATCGGTGATTCAGGATCAGGTTACGAACGGAGTAGCGATTCGGATGGCTCTGCTTTACCTCCTCCACGGCGATGCCAATGGCACCATCTAGCCTGCTTATCAGCGGCGGCCGCGTGCTCGATCCGGCGCGTGGCATCGACGAGCACGCCGATCTGTTACTCGCGGATGGTGTTGTCCGCGGGATCGTTGGACGCGATTGCTCGGGTCCGAGTGGCTCATACGAGCGCTTCGACGGTCGCGGATTGATCGTGTCGCCCGGGTTCGTCGACATCCACGCTCACCTTCGCCAGCCAGGTCAGGAGCACAAGGAGACGATCGCGACCGGGACACGATCCGCGGCCAAGGGTGGGTTCACGACAGTTTGCTGTATGGCGAATACGACTCCAGTCGTCGACAACCGCGCACAGATTGAGTACATCCAGGCAATCGCGGCCACCGAAGGCGTGGTGCGCGTTCTGCCCCTCGCCGCGGTGACCATGGGTTTGCGCGGTCAGGAACTCACCGAGATGGCCGACCTCGCCGAGGCGGGAGCCGTCGCGTTCTCGGACGACGGGGTTCCTTTGGCGAGCGCTCGGATGATGCGGCACGCGCTCGAGTACGGTCGAGCGTTCGACCGACCAATCATGCCGCATTGCGATGATCCGGAGTTGATGCACGGAGCGTCGATGAACGAGGGTCCCGTCGCGACCAGACTGGGATTGCGGGGTATGCCGAGTGCTGGCGAGGAGGCGCTGGTTGCCCGCGACATCGCGCTTGCTGACTTGACCGGCGGCCGGCTCCACATTTGCCACGTCAGCACAATTGGCGCAATCGACGCGATTCGGCGCGGCAAGGTTCGCGGGATTCGCGTCACCGGCGAGGCCTCGCCCCATCACCTGACACTGACCGACGAATGGGTGGCAGGACAGCGCTGGTTGGGAACGGGTCGGCCGTTCGATACGAACACAAAGATGAATCCACCGCTTCGATCCGAGGCAGATCGGCGCGCGCTCGTTGAGGCGCTCCGTGACGGTACGCTGGAAGCGATCGCCACCGATCACGCGCCGCACGCGCCGGTCGACAAGGATTGCGAGTTCGACGCGGCCGCGTTCGGGATCACCGGCTTCGAGACCGCGCTCGGCGCGCTGCTCCGGCTGCACGAGTCGGACGATCTCCCGCTGGAGTTGATCGTCGAGCGATTGACCGCCGGTCCGGCGCGTATCTTCGGATTGCCGTATGGCACGCTTGCGCCCGGCGTGTCTGGCGACGTGTGCGTTTTCGAGCCGACCGCCCGATGGCAGCCCACGATGGAGGACTTCGTCTCCAAGGGCAAGAACAGTCCGTATCTCGGGCAGCCACTGGTGGGGCGCGTTCGGCTGACGGTCTTTGGCGGCACGGTGGTGTATCAGACGTGACTCGATCAGTCCTCGTCCTGGAAGACGGCTCCGTCTTTCACGGCCGCGGCTTCGGCGCACGGACCGTTGCCGAGGCTGAGGTCGTCTTCAACACGTGTATGACTGGCTACCAGGAAATCGCGACGGATGCGTCGTATCGCGGGCAAATGGTGTGTATGACCTATCCGCTCATCGGTAACTACGGAGTCATCGATGAGGACTCCGAGGCGTCGCGACCGTGGATATCGGCTTTGATCGTCCGAGACCTGTCGGCCGTGTACAGCAACTGGCGGGCGAGCGGTCACCTCGACGCATGGCTCGAACGTCACGGCGTGCCAGCGATCGCGGACGTGGACACCCGTGCCCTGACTCGAAGGCTTCGCTCTCGCGGCGCAATGCGGGCGGTTCTGGCGCCGGACGATGGCGAGTCCACGCGTGACGGGCGTCTCGATCGCGCTCGATCGGTCCGTTCGCTCGGCGAACAGGATTTGATTGCCGGAGCTTCAACCGAATCGGTGTTCGAGTATTCGCGCGGCGTTGGGCCGACGATCGTCGTCGTCGACTGCGGCATCAAGGCGAACATCCTGCGGTCACTCGCGGCGCGTGACACGCATGTCATCGTCGTTCCGTACCACGCCAGCGCTGAAACCGTGCGCGCGCAGCGGCCCGACGGTATCGTCATCTCGAATGGTCCCGGCGATCCGACAGTCCTCGGATCGATCGCCACGATGGTGCGTGAACTGATGCAAGATGGTTGCCCCATCCTTGGCATCTGTCTCGGCCATCAATTGATGGGCATGGCGGTTGGCGCCACGACGAGTCGGTTGCCGTTTGGGCATCACGGTGGCAATCACGCCGTGCGGGATCTGGCCGATGGCAAGGTGCACATAACGTCGCAGAATCACGAGTTCCAGGTTGACCGAGATTCGCTTCCACCCGGCGGGGGACTGCGCGTGTCCTCGATCAACTTGAACGATGGGTCGGTCGAAGGTCTGATCCACGAGTCGAAGCCGTTCTTCTCCGTGCAGTATCACCCGGAGGGCGCGCCCGGGCCCCGCGACAACCAGTACGTCTTCGATCGATTCTTGAGCCTCGTGCGGAGCGTCACGTGAGCGACGTGAAACGCGTTCTCGTCCTTGGATCCGGTCCGATCGTGATCGGGCAGGCGGCCGAGTTCGACTACGCCGGTACTCAGGCGTGTAAGGCGCTCCGCGAGGAGGGCGTCTTCTGCATTCTCGTGAACTCGAACCCGGCGACGATTATGACCGATGCCGATATTGCCGATCGCGTGTACGTCGAGCCATTGACTGTTCCGATCGTTGAGCAGATCATTGCGCGCGAACGGCCCGACGGTCTCCTGCCAACGTTGGGTGGCCAAACCGGCCTGAATCTCGCGGTCGCACTGGCCGAGGCTGGAGTCCTGGAGAAGTACGGGGTTCGGCTTCTCGGAACTTCGCTTGAGACGATCAAGAAGGCCGAAGACCGCGAACTGTTCAAACAGTTGTTGGTCGACATCGGCGAACCGGTATCGAAGAGCGCGGTGTGCGAAAGCCTCCAAGAGGCACTCGCGTTCAAGGCGCTGCAACCGCTTCCATTGGTCATTCGTCCTGGATACACCCTCGGCGGCACCGGCGGAGGCATTGCCACCACCGATGAGGAGTTCGAGAAGATCGTCGAACGAGGGATCCAGTTCAGCCCAATCAGTCAGGTGCTGGTCGAGGAGAGCGTCGCCGGCTGGAAGGAAATCGAATACGAGGTGATGCGCGACGCGAACGACACGTGCATCACGATCTGCAACATGGAGAACATCGACCCGATGGGCATCCACACGGGCGATTCCATCGTCGTTGCGCCAAGTCAGACGCTGTCCGACCGCGAGTACCAGATGCTGCGGTCGGCATCGCTGAAGATCATCCGTGCCCTCGGAATCGAGGGTGGGTGCAACATTCAGTTCGCGCTCGATCCACTATCCCTTCGCTACTGCGTTATCGAAGTCAACCCACGTGTGTCCCGCTCGTCGGCGCTTGCGTCCAAAGCAACCGGCTACCCGATCGCGCGGGTTGCGGCGAAGATTGCGGTCGGTCGGCGGCTCGATGAGATTCCGAACGCCGTGACGGCGAAGACGACCGCGGCGTTCGAGCCCGCGCTCGACTATTGCGTCGTCAAGATACCGCGGTTCCCGTTTGACAAGTTCCCTTCGGGGGACCGCGTCTTGGGGACTCAGATGAAGGCGACCGGCGAGGTCATGGCGATCGATCGCGGGTTCGCGGCGGCTCTGCAAAAGGCAGTTCGCTCATTGGAGATCGGTGGTCGCTCGCTCCTGTGGGAGGAGCGCGTCTGGGGCGAGGACCCCGACACCCTGGCCGAAGCCGTGCGCGTTGGTTCGGACCGCCGGCTCTGGGCAATCATGGCGGCGCTGCGGCGCGATTGGGCGATCGACCGCATCTACGAATTGAGCCGCGTCGATCGCTGGTTTCTCTTTCATATGGCTGATCTGATCGCGATTGAGCGTCGCCTCCTGGCTGAGCCGCTCACACCCGACCTGATGCGTCAGGCCAAGCGACTTGGATTCTCCGACCAACAGATTGCGACCCTGACGGATCTCGCGCTTCCGGACCGTGTCCGCCAGCAACGGATCGAGTGGGGTATTCGCCCGGTCTACAAGACGGTCGATACCTGCGCGGCGGAATTCGACGCCGAAACTCCCTACTTCTACAGCACCTACGAGGACGAGAACGAGGCGATTGCGCTGGTTGGTAATCGTGCCGCGGTCATCGGCTCGGGACCGATCCGCATCGGCCAGGGCATCGAGTTCGACTACTGCTCCGTCCACTCGGCGTGGGCGCTACAGCGGTACGGTTGGAAGGCGATCATGGTCAACTCCAACCCGGAGACCGTGTCGACGGACTTCGATACCTCGAGCCGGTTGTACTTCGAACCACTCGACGACGAGTCGGTGCGGGACATCCTCGAGAACGAGGGTATTGACGATACGCCGGCGGTCTGTCAGTTCGGTGGGCAGACGGCGATCAATCTTGCCGAGGCAATCGAGGCCGGTGGCGGCCGAATCATCGGATCGAGTGTCGATGCGATCGATCTCGCGGAGGATCGAGAGCGCTTCGACGTGTTCCTCGAGCGCCTGGGGATACCGCGGCCGCCGGGCGGTGCGGTCTTGACCATTGACGCGGCGCTCGACGTGGCGAATCGTATCGGCTACCCGGTTGTGGTCCGCCCATCCTACGTGCTGGGTGGTCGCGCCATGGAGATCGTCCACGGTCCGACTGAACTCGTGGGTTACGTTTCGCGAGCGACGGAGCTTTCTTCTCGGCGACCGATTCTCATCGACCGTTACCTCGAAGGACGCGAGGTTGAAGTCGACGCGATTTGCGACGGAACAGATGTCGTCATCCCGGGGATCATGGAGCACATCGAGCGCGCCGGAGTCCACTCCGGCGACTCGATGGCCGTGTATCCCGGCATCAACCTCGCACCCGATGTCATCGACAAGATCGTCGACTTCAGCATTCGGATTGGCCTGGCGTTGAACGTTCGTGGCCTGATGAATGTGCAGTACGTCCTCTTCGACGGCGAGGTCTACGTCCTCGAAGTGAACCCCCGTTCCAGTCGAACCGTGCCGTTTTTGTCAAAGGTGACCGGAGTTCCAATGGTGCAATTGGCCACCGGCATCATGCTCGGCAAGTCGCTGCGCCAGCAGGGCTACACGACCGGATTGTGCCCGCGCACTCCCCTCGTCGCGATCAAGGCACCCGTCTTCTCGATGGCGAAGCTTGTCGGTGTCGACACCGCTCTCGGTCCGGAAATGAAATCCACCGGTGAGGTGATGGGGATCGATCGGGAGTTTCTCCCGGCGTTGACGAAGGCTCTGCTGGCATCGAACGCGATGATTCCGCGCCACGGGCAACTACTACTCTCGATCGCCGACCGCGACAAGTCCGAGGTCGTGTCCATTGTCCGGCGGCTCGGAGCACTGGGATTCACGTTCTGGGCTACGCCGGGCACAGCCGATCTCATCCGCGGGCTCGGATTGGAGGCCACGATCGCCCACAAGGTTCACGATGGTGAAAGTCCGACGGTGCTCGAAGTCATCGAGCACCGAAAGGTCCGCGGCGTCGTCAATACGGTGACCGGGGGGCGCCAGGTGCTGCAGGATGGATTCGAGATTCGACGTGCGGCGGCCGAGCGCGGTCTACCTTGTCTCACGAGCCTGGACACGTTGCGGGCGATCGTCGACTCGCTCGAGGGTGGCGAGCACGCTCTGACAGTGCAGACCGTCACCGAGTACGTCGAGGGCTGCTCGATCGCATGAGGCTGTTTACCGGACGGGTGCTGGCGAACGAACCGGTCGGCGACGGACTCTTCATGCTGTCGATGGCCGCGCCAGACGTGGCCGCTGAGGCCGAGCCTGGTCAGTTCATTCATTTGCGCTGCGCGCCACCGAATAGCGACGACCCCTTGCTGCGCCGACCGATCTCGGTCTTTCGCGCTCGCGATGATGTGTTATGGCTCTATTACGATAGCGTGGGGCGAGGAACACGCTATCTGTCCCGGCTGAGTACGGGCGACCCGGTGGATTGTCTTGGCCCGCTCGGAAGGGGATTTCGACCAGTCCGAGGCGCCCGCAATGTCCTGATGGTCGGTGGCGGCATTGGCCTCGCACCGCTCTCGATGTTCGCCGACGAGCTGCTTGACGACGATGTTAGCGTGACGATTGTGGCCGGATTCCGTACCGCCGCTCGGGCGCTTGATCCACGATGGCTCGATCCCCGTGTTGAGTACCGCGTCGCGACTGATGACGGCTCGCTCGGTCACTCCGGGCTCGTGACGGATTTGGTCGCCGATCTCCTGGACTGGTCCGACCACGTGTGTGGCTGTGGGCCAGCACGGATGCTGGAATCGCTGGTGCGCGTCGCGGGCGCGACGTCGAAGCCGATTCACGTATCGCTTGAAGAGCGTATGGCCTGCGCGATGGGGGTGTGCCTGAGCTGTGCCGTCCGTGCGCGAGACGGCGTTCGGCGCGTCTGTCGCGATGGTCCGGTGTTCGATGCGCGGACGCTTCGCGACGTACAGTGGCGCTCAGCTTGAACGAAGCGCCCGTCTCGGCCCCAAACCTTTCGGTCGACTGCGCACCGCGCCGGCCCGGCGCGCTGGTCCTGAAGAATCCCGTCATGACGGCTTCGGGGACGTTCGGCTACGGCACCGAGTACGCGTCGTTGCTCGACGTGAATGAGCTCGGCGCGATCGTGACCAAGGCGATTTCGCGGCAACCACGCGACGGGAACCCGCCGCCCCGGACGGTCGAGACGCCATCAGGAATGCTGAATGCAATCGGCTGGCAGAACATCGGACTAAACGCCTGCCTGCGTGAGTACGCGCCGACCTGGGGTCGCTGGAATGTGCCCGTCATCGTCAACGTCGCCGGGTTTTCGATCGAGGAGTACGCCGAGGTCGCCGAGGCGCTGGCATCCGCGCCGGGCGTCGCGGCGATCGAGTTGAATATCTCGTGCCCGAATGTCGAGGGGCTCCCGTTCGCGTTGCGGCCCGAACTTGCCGCCGAGGTGACGGCCGCCGTGCGAGCAGTCTGCGATGTGCCTCTGATCTGCAAGCTTTCACCGAATGTCACCGATGTCGTTGAAATCGCCGCCGCCGTCGTTGCGGCTGGCGCGGACGCGGTGTCATTGATCAACACGCTGGTCGGCATGGTGATCGACACGCGAACTCGGAGGCCCGTCCTCGGCAACCGCACTGGTGGGCTGTCCGGGCCGGCCGTGCGTCCGGTCGCGGTGCGGATGGTGTATGAAGTGCATCGCGCCCTTCCAGACGTTCCCATCATCGGCGCCGGAGGCGTGATGACGACCGATGACGCGCTACAGTTCATCTTTGCCGGCGCGCGGGCCGTCCAGGTCGGAACGGCCAACTTCGTCAATCCACGCGCGTCGGTCGAGATCGTCGCTGGGTTGCGGGACTACCTGGAACGCGAAGGCGTGCGCGATATGTCGGAGCTGGTTGGGGCGGCGCATCGATGAGCCGCGCCCTGATTGCCGCGCTGGCGGCGATGGCCACGATCGCGCTCGGCGTCGTCGGTCTGGCTTTCAATCGGTCGGCCGAAGCGATCGCCGAACTTCCGCTCCTCGCGCGCGTGGCTGGCGCGCCGCGTGTCCAAGGTCGCCTACTGTTCGTCTCCGGCGGCCGCGTGCAAGAGTGGAGTGAGGGCGCGGTTCGCGTACTGACACCGGCTGGCACCCGCTACGAGACACCGGCGTTTTCGCCAGACGGCACACGCTTCGCGGCGAGCGAGGTTGGGCAGAATCATTCTGACCTCTACCTGTTCGACAGCGCCACCGGTCAGCGCCTCCTGTCGCTGACGAACCATTGGAGTCACGTCTCGATTTCGCAGTCGGCCTGGGGCCGTCGCCCGGCTTGGTCGCCCGACGGAGAGCGTATCCTGTACGTCTCGGACTACGGCGGTACGGATATGTCGCTCTGGAGCGTATCGCGCCGTGGCGGCGACAACCGTCGCGTGTGGACGTTGCCGCTCGGGAGCGCCGGGATGGACTGGCCCGATTGGTCGCCCGACGCCCGGCGAATCGCATACGTCGGTTACGCGTCCGGGCTCTTTGCGCCGTCCCAGGTCTTCGCCCTCAACCCCACGTCGGGCACCATCGAGAAACTCAGCGACATCAAGGATGGCGCGTTCGACCCGGCCTGGTCGCCGGACGGGCGTTACATCGCGTTCACGGCCCGCGTCGACGGTCGGACCCGCATCGCGACGATGCGCGCCGACGGTTCCGACGCGCGGATCGTAAGCGACGGCAAACTCGATCGCGCACCGATCTGGTCCCCGGATGGAACGGAGATCGCCTATCTCGCCAGCGACGGCGTGCAATTCGACGCCTGGGCGGTCACGTTTGGCGCCAACGGCGTCTCCGATGCGCGACGATTGACGAACGGGCGAGAGATTGACGCCGTGTCTGGCCTGTCCTGGTCGCGTTGACGACCGGACGCGGCCGTTCGTATACTGATAGCGCCGCCGCGGGGTGGAGCAGTGGCAGCTCGTCGGGCTCATAACCCGAAGGTCGTTGGTTCGAATCCAACCCCCGCTACCACGCTGATGATGCGCTGATGGCTCGCCTTTCGGCGATCGAACAGCGTTTCAGGAAGAAACTCTCGGCCGTCGGTTCCCGCGGTGATGTTCTGATCCTTGGTGTCTCAGGCGGACCGGATTCGATGGCGCTGCTCGATCTTGCGACGCGTTGGGCGCGATCGACCCACTCGATTGTCGGCGTTGCCCATCTGGATCACGGATGGCGACCCGAGTCGGGCGAGGACCGGGAGTTCGTGGCGCAAGAAGCGTGCGCGCGGGGGGTGCCGTTCTTTTCGGCACGTGCCGACCTCGCGACGCACTCGGAAGCGGATGCCCGGGCCGCCCGCTTTCGCTTCTTCGCACGCGTAGCGAAATCGTTCGGAGCCAATGCCACGCTGCTGGCCCACACCGCCGACGATCAGGCGGAGACCGTGCTGATGCGACTCGCGCGTGGAGCGGGAATCCGCGGCGTCGGCGCCATGCGCACGGAAACGACCATTGACGTTGATGGAACGGCGCTCCGGATCCTTCGACCGCTGCTCGGAACCACGCGGCGCGAGCTCCGACGATACCTCGATCAGCATCTGATTCCGACGCGCCACGATTCGACGAATGACGACCCGCGCTGGCGCAGGAATCGCGTTCGGAACGAACTTGTGCCACTGTTGGAGGAGATCGCGCCGGGCGCGACGTCCGCGATCGCGCGATTCGCAGATATCGCGGCCGATCATGCAGACCTGATCGACACCTTGGCTCGGTCGCTTCTCGACAACGTGGGGATGACGTCGCGCACCAATGAGACGACCTTTCGCCGTCGTCCATTCTGTGCGGCAGCCGCCACGTCGCAGCGCGCGGCGTTGCATCTTCTGGCAGGTGACCTCGGAGCAGTGGACATAACCATGGAGCGAATTGACGCGGCCCGCGCGGCGATCGTCGAGGGGTCGGAGGATTCGGAGATCGAATGGCCCGGCGGACTGACCGTCCGGATCGGCGATGATTGCGTCGCGCTTCTGCGCCGGGGAGAGGGATGAGAGAACCGGTCGACGGCGTTTCCGTTCTCATCGACGCAAAGCGCTTGCGCGATCGCATCGAGTCCCTAGCGCGCGAGATCGAGATGGTATACGACGGCCTCGACCTCCACTTGATTTGCGTCCTGAAGGGCGCGACCTTTTTCATGGTCGATCTGGCGCGCGCGCTACGTTGTCCCGTCAGCCTCGATTTCATCGGGGTGTCGTCGTACGGTGGCGGGGCACGGTCATCTGGAATCGTTCGGATTACCAAGGACCTCGACATCAGCATCGAGGGACGCGATGTCCTGATCGTCGAGGACATCGTGGATACCGGACTGACGCTGGCGCACATGCGCGAACTGCTCATGACGCGCGAGCCACGCAGCCTCCGCGTCTGTGCACTGCTCGACAAGCGGGAGGCGCGGCTTTCCTCGGTTCCGATCGATTTCGTCGGATTCACGATCCCGAACTCGTTCGTCGTTGGATACGGGCTCGACTACACCGAGCGCTATCGCGAACTGCCGTACGTCGGCGTCCTCGAACCGTCAAGATACCAGGGCGAATCGAGCCGCTGATATAATCCTCTGGCTCGACAGGCGGGACGGAGGAAGCTGGCTCTCGTTGGACACCAAATGGCTCCGCAACAGCTTCATCTACCTCCTGATTCTGGTGGCGGCTATTGCGCTCTTCTTGTCGATTTTTCCGACGTCGGGTGGCAAAGACGCATCGGAGATGCCGGTTAGCGAAGTTGTCGCGCTCGCGAAGGCTGGGCAGATCAAGAAGATCACCAGTGAAGGCGACACGCTCTACGTCGAGCGCCGGGACACGGCCCAGAGGGTTCGGGCTCGAAAAGACCCCAACAGCGACCTTTACCAGATTCTCACGACGACCGGCGTGCCGCAAGAGCGGATCGCCGAAATCGAGATCGATTACCGGAAACCGCCAGAATTCGGCAGTTGGATCGGTTTGACCGTTCAGTTTCTGCCGTTCATCTTCCTGGCTCTGTTCCTCCTTTTCATGATGCGTCAGGCCCAGGGATCGAACAATCAGGCGATGTCGTTCGGTAAGAGCCGCGCTCGGATGTTCGTCGGCAGCAAGCAGACAGTGACGTTTCAGGACGTGGCCGGTGTTGAGGAGGCGAAGCAGGAGCTTCAGGAGGTCGTCGAGTTTCTGAAGTATCCAGAGAAGTTCGCCGCTCTCGGGGCACGAATCCCCCATGGCGTCCTCCTCGTGGGTCCGCCGGGAACGGGCAAGACGCTCTTGGCGCGCGCTGTCGCGGGCGAAGCCGGAGTGCCGTTCTTCTCGATTTCTGGCTCCGAGTTCGTCGAGATGTTCGTCGGCGTTGGGGCGAGTCGCGTCCGCGATCTGTTCGACCAGGCAAAGCGGAACTCGCCGTGCATCATCTTCATCGACGAAATTGATGCCGTGGGGCGCCAGCGTGGGGCAGGGCTCGGCGGTTCGCACGACGAGCGCGAGCAGACGCTCAATCAGATCCTGGTCGAGATGGACGGTTTCGAGTCGAACACGAACACGATTGTCGTGGCGGCGACGAACCGACCGGATGTGCTCGATCCCGCCCTTCTCCGTCCGGGCCGGTTCGACCGTCAGGTCGTGCTGGATCGTCCCGACATTGTCGGGCGCACGGCCATCCTCGAAGTCCACAGCAAAGGGAAGCCGATCGACAAGACCGTGGAGATCACTGTCCTGGCCAAGCAGACGGCCGGGTTCTCGGGCGCGGATCTGGCCAATCTCCTGAATGAGGCCGCGATCCTGGCCGCGCGCCGAAACAAGAAGACGATCGGACTCTCCGAGTTGGAGGAGGCCGTCGATCGCGTGATGGCCGGTCCGGAGCGGAAGAGCCGCGTTATGACTGGCAAGGAAAAGGAGATCATCGCGTACCACGAGGCCGGCCATGCGGTGGTGGCGCGCTTCTTGCGCAATGTCGATCCGCTCCATAAGGTGACGATCATTCCGCGCGGCACGATGGGCGGATACACCCGGCTTCTTCCGACCGAGGATCGATACCTGTATTCGAAGTCGATGTTCGAGGACACGCTGGTGTTTGCGCTGGGCGGTCGCGTGGCCGAGGACATTGTCTACGGCGAAATCACGACCGGCGCCGAGAACGACATCGAGCGCGCAACGCAGATCGCCCGTCGTATGGTCACAGAGTACGGAATGAGCCGTCGGCTGGGCCTGGTGGCGCTAGGTCACAAGGAGGAGTTGATCTTCCTTGGACGTGAGATCGGCGAACAGAAGAATTACTCGGAAAAGGTCGCCGTGGCGATCGATGAGGAGATTCGAAGCTTCATCGATATTGCCGAGGGTCGTGCGCGCGAGATTCTGTCCAGCCAACGCGGCGCGCTGGATCGCTTGTCTGCCGCGCTGATTCGCACCGAGACCCTCGAGGGCGAAGAACTCGATCGGGTCTTTAGTCCCGATCCGGACCCGCAACCGGAACCGCGACTCGCGCCAGCGACGGCCTGATCCAGGACCGCACGGCCTCGGGCAGTTCCGCCAACGTGAGTCGCCGCCGCGATGCCGGCGGCAGCGATCTCAGGAACAGTTCTCCATAGCGTTTCGTGGCGATTCGCCGGTCATAGCAGATCACGACGCCCCGATCATTGGTCGAACGAATGAGGCGGCCGAATCCCTGCTTGAACCGAAGGATCGCCGACGGAACACTGAACTCCATGAACGGTTCGTCGAACAGCTCGGATCGCGCCGAAACGATCGGATCACTTGGCACCGGAAACGGTAGCTTCGCGATCGCGAGCACGGACAGTGCGTCGCCGGCGATGTCGACGCCTTCCCAGAAACTGGCAGTTCCGAGCAGAACGGTCCGCGGGTTCGTCGCAAACGCCGTGGTGAGATGTCGGCGCGATGTGCCGTCGATGCCCTGACCCAGCACGAGGATGTTTTGACGTTCGAGCCGGGCGCGAATCGCGAAGAACGTCTGGCGAAGCTGGGCGTGACTCGTGAAGAGAATGAGGGTACGTCCACCGGCCTGGATACTGACGTCGATCAGCGAGCGCGCGAGATCCTGCCCATATCGCGGATTGTCCGGCTCGGGTATGTCGGTTGGCAGACACAGGAGGGCAGCCGCCTCGTAGTCGAATGGTGAACCGACCGCGAGCGTGGTTGCGTCCGGAATGCCGAGGCGTCGATTGATGTACGTGAAGTCGCCATTGGTCGTCAGCGTCGCCGATGTCAAGATCGTGGCTGCCTTCTTTGCAAATAGGGACTCCTGAAGAAGGTCGCCCACAAGAAGGGGGGCCACATTCAGGGAAACATCGGTCGGCGTTATCGTCACCCACGTCACACTATTGCTGTCGGATCCGACGACGAGGCCGCCGATCGACTCTCGAAGCTGTGCGTTTACGCGCGTGGCGCCAGCCAGCGCGCCCATGAGTGCCTCATATTCGAGGAGGCCGCTCGATTCGAGCGATTGCAGGTGCGTTTCAAGACGAGTCGTCGCCGTATGCACTTCCGCGAATGCAATGGCGAGGTTGTCCCACCCGGTGTCGATACGTTCGAACGACGACTGCGCGCGCGTTGCCTTCGTGATGCGGACGCGGCTCTCTCCGCCGGTTCGCTCATCGGTCCGAAATACCGCTGAGACCGTTGCGAAGAAGTCAATCGCCGCCGCGCGCGCGTTCTCCACACGGGACGAGAGTTCCTGCGCCACACGTTCGATCTCGGATTGGACCGCGTTCGATACGTCCGCGCCCCGGAGATGGTGCCCGATTTCATTGATGATGCCGGAGCGTCGCTCGCTGGATGTATGCGCCAGGATGTCGAGGTACGCCGCGACGCTTCCCAGAGTGGCGGTGAATCCGAGTTGAGAAGTGGCTTGATCTTCGAGATGATGCGCCTCATCGACGATCAGGTACCGATAGTCCGGAATAACCTTGTTGTCGACCGCCATATCGGACAGGAGCAAAGAGTGATTGACAACGGTGACGTGCGACGCGGCCGCGCGCTCACGCGCGTAGTGAATGAAGCAGCCGCGATGCCCGATGGCGGCGCACCGTCGGGGCGTACACGAATCCGAGGCCGCGTTCAGTCGTGACCAGATCTGGCGCTCGTCGTCGAGGAGATTCAGTTCCGACACGTCCCCGGACTCGGTCGTCGGTAGCCAAACGAGAACCTTGACGAGCGTGACGATCTCACTCAGGCTGAGGTCGGTTCGGCGGCGCATTGCCGCCCATCGCTGGAAACAGAGGTAGTTCTGTCGGCCCTTGAGAGCGGTGAAGGTAAACGCATCGGGAAGCGCCACCTGGATTCGGGGCAGGTCCTTGTGTACCAGTTGCTCCTGAAGGTTGATGGTATTCGTCGATACGACGACTCTTTCGCCAGTCGCCACCGAGTGGCGGATTGCCGGCAGCAGGTACGCCAGCGATTTCCCGGTGCCAGTCCCAGCCTCCACGAGTAACTGGCCGCCACTGCCGAACTGCTCGCAGACTGCCCGGAGCATCGCGATCTGCTGCGGCCGCTCGGCGAAATCGTCGATTGCGCGCCCGAGCGGTCCGTGTCCACGCGCGAGTGCGACCGTCGACTCGATATCGATCGGACCGGCGGTTGCCTGGGCCACGAGTGGAGGTCGCTCGACGCGCGCAACGAAGGCATCCAGACTGGCCGCGCCGACGCCGACCTTCGCCGCGATGGCATCGCGAATCGTTGTTCCCCCGGTCGGGGCTACCTCGTCGTCGATCGCGGCAAAGATGGGCGCAAGTGACCAGAGGGTCGGCCGCGTGAGGTCGACGATCTCGCGCAAGATCGACCGATCGAGCGCCTTTACGCGCGCCGTGAGAGCGCGAAAGACGCGATGGGTCGTCTGCGCGTCGCCGAGCGCGCGGTGGTTGGTCGATCGCGCGATGCCGAGATGGCTCGCCACAGACCCGAGCGCGTAGCTTGCCAGTCCGGGCAGCATGATTGACGCCAATTCGTGCGTGTCGAGGGCATGGTTTACCATGTTGGCGCCCGCGCCACGAAGTGCATCCAGGTCGAACCCAATCGAGTGGCCGACCAGAGGCGTGTTGCCAAGATAGGCCGTGAACCGTGGCAGCGCCCGCTCGATCGCGGGGGCGTCGCGCAGCACGCGATCCTCGATTCCTGTGAGCCGCCGAACTCCGAGACTGATTGCGGAAGGCGGCGATATCAGGCTCGCAAACGTGTCGAGCACGCGATCACCGAGGAAGCGAATTGCCGCAATCTCGATGAGATGCCGTTCACCGGTCCGGGATGTGGTCCACTCACAGTCGATCGCGACGAGTGGCTGCCGAATCACGTCGAAGGCCGCGAGTCGCGTCGGCCGCGCCTCGCCAATTGCAGTTCCGCTATCGGTGCTTGGCCGGACTTGCCCGGAGCGTCACGTAGATCGCATAACCAAGCACGAGCACCGCGCCGATTGCAGCAGTTAGCCCGCTGATAATCAGCTCGTCATACTTGATCACGCCGCGCGCGAACATCTGTCCCCAGCCCAACATGACGCCAGCTCCCATTGCGAGGGACAGCGCGCCAAGGCTTCCGAGCAGAACTTCGCCAATGATGTTGTAGCCCTGCTCTCCCTGGCTGCGAAGAAACAGATACCCGAGTACACCGACGATCGCGCCCACGCTGAACCAGTAAGCCAGGACCATTTTCCCCCTCCGGATTTCGGCGTGGCGAAAGGTACTCGCTTTCACCTCCATCCGCAAGAAGGAGCGCTCGGCATTTTCGCGTATTTGACACTCGAACTAGCCGCGAGTAGACTGCGCCGCCAAATGGTGTAGCTCTTTTCGCACGCACGATGCTCCTGACCAATGTGGAACGGGGCACGTGTGACGGCACGGGCGAGATCGTTTGGTTGGCAGAGTTGAGGGTAGGAGCGGACATGGCAGCGGCACCTCCAGCGGCAACCGTCGCGACGCTGACTCGGCGGAATCTGGCGGTTCGCGAGGCGATCTGGTTCTACATCTTCATCTCGCCCTGGCTCGTCGGGTTCATCCTGTTCACCGCCGGACCGATCATCGCGTCGGGAGCGCTGAGCTTTACGCACAACGATCCGGTGAACTGGCCACCGAAATGGGTCGGCACAGCGAACTACGAGTTGATGTGGAAGGACCCGCTATTCTGGCACTCGCTGAGAGTGACGTTCTATTACACGTTCCTGTCCGTGCCTCTGAGTGTGATCTTTGCAACGTTCATCGCGCTTCTGTTGAACGAGAAGCTGCCTTTGATCTCTATCTGGCGAACAATCTACTACCTTCCGGCGATCATCTCCGGAGTTCCAGTCGCGGTGATGTGGTGGCTGATGTTCAACTCGAGCTTCGGCATGATCAACGGCACGTTGTACGATTGGACCGGAATCCTTGGTCCGCGCTGGCTCTCCGATCCACCGTGGGTCATGCCGGCGTTCATTATCATGAGTTTGTGGGCGTTCGGTGGCCCGATGCTGATCTATCTGGCGGGGATTCAGGGCGTTCCGACGCACTTGTATGAGTCGGCCCAGATCGACGGCGCGAATGTCTTTCAGCAGATCTGGCACATCACCTTACCGTCGATCACACCGGTGATCTTCTTTAACGGCATCATGGCGATCATCGGATCGTTCCAGGTGTTCACCAATGCCTACATCATCACGCAGGGCGGGCCGAGCTACGCGACGTACTTCTTCGTGCTCAATATCTATAACAACGCCTTCACGTACATCGCCAACATGGGCTACGCCGATGCCCTGTCTTGGGTGCTGTTCATGATCATGCTGATCTTCACGTACCTGGCGTTTCGATCGTCGCAAGGCTGGGTACACTACGAAACCGAAGTCGCCGGGGAGAAGTAGGATCACCGATGGAAGTACCTATTACACACGACGTCACGAGACCCTCATCACGGCAGGTGTCCTATCTCGCCCGAAAGAGTGTCCGGAACACGCTGTGGCTCGGTTTCGTCGGCCTGTTCATTGGTGTCGGCGCCATCGGACTGATGTTTCCGGTCTACTTCATGTTCATCACCTCGCTAAAGGACGGTGGGGCGACCTTTGCGTTGCCGATCAAGTGGTTTCCGTGGATTCAGTACGAGCCGCAATGGCAGAACTACGTCGAGGCGCACGAGTTCATGAAGTGGACGGTCGTGTACCGGAATACGGTTCTGATTTCGACGGTGGCCGCGATCGGTGACGCGCTGTCGGGCCTGCTCGTGGCGTACGGGTTTTCGCGGTTTCGCGCACCGTACAAGAATTTTCTCTTTACGTGCCTCCTGGCGACGCTGATGATCCCGTTCGCGGTCCGGCTCGTCCCGGAGTACCTCGGCTTCGCCCGACTGGGGTTGATCAACACCTTCTGGCCGTTGATCCTGCCGGGCTGGCTCGGTAGCGCATTCTTCATCTTCCTGCTTCGGCAGTTCTTCACGACAGTCCCGATGGCGATGGACGAAGCCGCGACAATTGACGGGGCCGGTCCCATCCGGATTCTTTTCCAAATCCTCGTGCCGCAAATCCGCGCCGCGTTGATCGTTGTGATGATCAGTTCATTCACGTTCAACTGGAACGACTTCCTGCGCCCGCTGCTCTACCTGAACTCGGCGGATATGCGCACGGCCGCGGTTGCGCTGTCGTACTTCAACGCGATGTACGGCGGGACGCCGTTCCATCTGATGATGGCGGGCGCTCTCGCGATGTTGATTCCGGTTCTTGTCTTGTTCTTTGCTCTTCAGCGCTACTACATCCAGGGCGTCGTCATCAGCGGTGTCAAGGGCTAGAAGCGCTCGCCGCGATTTGCTTGTAGCATTGGTATATTCAACGAGATCACAGGAGGTGACGCGGGACACGGACGGGGGTTCTCTCAATCGGAGCGAACCTGATCGGGTCATTTCATCGCGATCTCAAGAAGGAGTAACCGTGAAGGATCTCATCTTTACTCGCCGACGCGTGCTGGCGGTCCTCGGTGTGAGCAGCGCTGGCGCCCTCGTGGCCGCCTGCGGCGCCGCGGCGACGCCGACACCAGCGCCGAAGCCCGCCGCTCCGGCGGCCGCGCCAGCGGCGCCGATCGTGGCGCCGGCGAAGCCAGCCGAGGCCCCGAAGCCAGCCGAGGCGCCAAAGCCTGCCGCGACAAAGCCAGCCGAGGCGCCAAAGCCTGCCGCGACAAAGCCCGCGGCCGCGGCACCGGCCGCCGCGCCGGCCAAACCAGGCGCGGCCACTGGCAAGGTGTTCTGGCTGGTGCGTTCGACGCCGCAGGAGAACAAGGGTCAGGAGACGATCTTCGAGCCGGCGATCAAGGCGGCTCTGCCGAACGTCCAGATCGAGCGCGTCATCGTTCCGGGCGCGCAGTACATCCCGAAGATCAACTCGATGGCCGCGGCCAAGGAGTCCCTGGAGATCTGGGGCTTTGGTGGCAACTACTTCGACTACTGGGCGCGCGGTCTGCCGCAGGACCTGACGAGCTACATCAAGGGCGACAACTGGGACGTCGACAAGTACTTCGGCGAAGGCCTGATGGACATCTTCAAGGTGCGCGGCAAGTGGTACGGTCTTTCGCAGTTGACCACCTACGGGTCGATCATGGTCTACAACAAGGACATGTTCGACAAGGCCGGCCTCAAGCCGCCACCGGTCAAGTGGGATGACAAAGAGTGGACGTTCGACCGTGCACTCGAGTACGCGACCAAAATGACGAAGAACTACGGCACGCCGAATGGCGAGTATGGCTGGCAAGCCGAAGAGTGGGCGTTGATGACGTCGTGGCCCTACAAGTGGGGCGGCGATGCGTGGCAGAAAGAGCACTACACCAACACGATTGCTCAGAAGACCAACTTCAACAGCCCAGAGGTCATCGACTCTCACCAGTACATGCAGGACCTGATCTGGAAGCACAAAGTCAACCCGGACCCGGGCACAATCCAGGGTCTGGCCGCTCTCCAGAACCCGTTCAAGACCGGTAAGATCGGTATGCACACGGACGGTGGCTGGCTCTTCTGGTCAACGTCCGACATCAAGGAGTTCAAGGTCGGCTACGCGGCGCTTCCAACAATGAAGTCCAACAAGCACATCAACTTCGACGACTTCTGGATCATGGGCCGCTGGGCGACCAACAAGGACGCCGCGTGGCAGGTGATGCGGGCGATCACGACCGTCGATGCGACCTCGAAGTACTCTGTCCAGAGTGGCACGCCGCCGACGCCGCGTGAGTCGGTGAAAGCATGGCTGGAGTCCGTGTCGAAGTTCTCCGGTCAGTCGGTTGATGACCTTCTGACGCTGTGCCTCGGCGCGATCGATCCCAAGATTGCACAGGAGTCGCCGGACCACCTGTTCTTGCAGCACCCGAAGATCTCGACAAGCTACGAGAACGAGATCCGCGACCCGGTGCGCAACAAGCAGGGCGACGCCAAGACGATCATCACCAAGGGCGCCGCGGTGATGGACGACATCGTCAACGGCATCTACAACCAGTTCAAGGATTCACTTCCGAAGGACTAACCCCCTTTCGACTGGCGCTGTGCGAGGACCCCGCCGCTTTCGCGGCGGGGTCCTTTGCTGTGGCGGAGGCTCGGGTTTCGGCTGATCGCCGCGTCGGGGTCGTCTAGAATCCGGGCGTGTTCGGCACCCTGGTCTCTCTGTTTCGCATGGTCCTGAAGCGATCGGTCAACAATCTCAATCTGGTCGCATTCACGATCATCGGACTGATCGTGGCGGTAAGCTTGGTCGCCTCGGTACCGCTCTACTCTGACGGTATCATCGAGAAGCTGTTGCGCACACGTCTCGACCAGCCGTCGACGACCGGTCGGCTACCGGGTTCGGTCCGGATTCGCCACCTCGAAGACCAGGCGACGCCTAGTCGATACGAACAGTTCCAGACGATCGATCAGTTTGTGCTCGGCAATGCCGAGTGGGTGATGTCGCTGCCGCTGAAGAACATGGTGCGATACCAGTCATCGGACACCCACCTGCTCCAGGGCGTCGGTGAAGAGGTCAAGACGAACCCACTCGCCAGCGAGGCGAAGTACGCCTACGTCTCGGCAATGGAGGGTATCGAGAACCACATTCGGTTCATCGAGGGCGGTCCTCTTCCGCCTGGACCGGCGCCGGATAACGAGGTGCCGATCATCGTCTCGAGCGTCGCGGCGGAGGATCTTCATCTTCAGCTCGGCGAGAAGTACTGGTACATCGGCGGCGATCGATTCCAACCTTTGGTCGTCACGTTGAAGATCGTCGGGATCTGGGAGGCCACCGAGCCGAACAACACGACGTTCTGGCTGTACCACCCCGAGGTGATGACCAACACCCTGTTCACGACTGAGCGCGATCTGTTCGACATCGTCTTACCGACGCTCGGGAACCGTGTCCACGAGTACTCGTGGTACATGATCTTCGACCACAGCGAGATTCATTCGACGAACGTCGATCGCGTGCGCGGAGGACTCCAGTTCCTCGAGACCCGCGTCGCAACGGTTATGCCGAATACGAAGATCGATCTCAGTCCGGGTGACACGCTGGAGGAGTTCAGTCGGCGCTCGTTCTTCCTCCGGATTCTTCTCTTCGCCTTGTCGGTGCCCATGCTCGCGGTCGTTCTCTATTACATCGCGATTTCGCTCGGAATGGTGATTGAGAGTCAGCGTTCCGAGATCGCCGTCCTCAAGAGCCGTGGCGCGAGCACGCTTCAGGTCGTGTTCCTCTACTTCATCGAAGGTGTCATCAACGGCGGAATTGCGTTCATCGTGGGTCCAATCGTTGGCGTCGCGATCGCGCAGTTGATCGGCAAGACGTATGGCTTCCTCTTGTTTGCGGATCGTCCACCCTTGCCGATTTCGTTCACCGAGCAAGTCCTCCAGTATTCGTTGTTAGCGGCGGTTCTGGCTCTCATCGCCAGCCTGATTCCGGCCGTCAGCGCGGCTCGACACACGATCATCAGCTACAAGCAAGACGTCGCGCGTTCGACGCGCGCACCGGTCTGGCAACGATTCTTCGTCGATTTCCTTTTGTTGGGCGTTTCCGTGTACGGGTATCAGACGCTCAAGACGCAGCAGAACATCCTGACGTTCGGCGCCGCCGGCGAGATCGTCGTCGATCCGCTGATGCTGCTCATTCCCTCGGTGTTCATCTTTGCCCTGGCGCTGATCTTCCTGCGCGTGTTTCCGATCGTGACCGCGATCGGTGCGCGGATAAGCCTTTGGATTGGCGGCGCCTCCATTCTCCTGGCGTTGCGTCAGATTTCGCGCACGCCGAACGCCTACAGCCCCCTCGTCCTGCTATTGACCCTGACCCTCGCGCTCGGAGCCTTCAGCGCTTCGGCGGCGCACACGATCGATCGTAATTTCACCGAACGCGTCCGCTTCGGGATTCCGGCGGACTTGATGCTCAGCGAAGTCTGGGAGTTCGACGAGGTCGAGAGCGCGTATCTTGAGCCGCCGTTCAGCGCGCATGACGTGCCAGGCGTTCTTGGCGCGGTCAGGACTCGCGTGTTCACGGCGAAGCCAAACATCGGCCGGGGCGTCCAGAAGGACGTTCAGATCCTGGGCATCGATCGGGCCGACTTCGCGCGAATCTCGTGGTGGCGCAATGATTTCGCCAGTCGTCCGCTCGGGGCGCTCGTAAACGCCCTGTCGATTCATGAATCGGCCGTCGTGGCGTCACCGGGGTTTCTTCAGCAGTACCAGGTTCGCATCGGCGACACGGTGTCTCTCGCATTCAACCAGAACTTGGTTGACGTACGTGTGGTCGAGGTCGCTGATCTGGTGCCAACGCTGTATCCAGATAAGGGGTACCACTTCCTGGCGAATCTCGACTATTTGCACGATCAACTCGGTCTCGCGCCGTATGACGTCTGGCTCAAGATCGATCCAACGGTGAGGAGCCGCGATGTCGTCGACGCGATCGAGGAGAACGGCGTCAAGATCGTTCGCATACGCGACAGCCGGACGGCGATCAACTTCGGGCGAACCGACCCTCAACGGACCGGCTTGTTCGGCATCCTCTCGATTGGATTCATGGTCGCCGCGGTCCTCACCGTTCTGGGGTTCTTCCTCTACTCGTTTCTGTCGTTCCAGCGACGCCTGTTGCAGATGGGCATCCTGCGCGCGATCGGGTTGTCGAGTCGTCAGTTGTTCGTCCTCTTGATGTTCGAGCAGGTGTTCCTGATCGTGCTCGGAATCGTCGCCGGCACCGGGTTTGGCGTCTGGGCGAGTGACCTCTTCATCCCGTTCCTTCAGGTGAGTGCCGACGCCCAGGGACAAGTACCGAAGTTCATCGTTGAAACTGCCTGGCTCGATCTTGGCCGCATCTACGTCGTACTCGGCGCGATGCTCGGCGTCGGGCTTTTGATCATGGTTGCGCTTCTCCGTCAGATGAAGGTCTACCAAGCGGTCAAGCTCGGCGAACAGGCGTAGGAGCGGTTGCCCGGCCGTCTGCTTGGCCGTATAATGCGGCGGGCGCACAACGGTTCCGTTGTGTCGTTATACGGTTGCACGATGGGACGCGGGAGGCGGACTTGAGCCGGTGCATCGCGATCGCGAACCAGAAGGGTGGGTCCGGTAAGACGACCACGACGCGATCGCTCGCGGCGGCGCTCGCGGAGCGCGGCCGGCGCGTGCTGCTGGTCGATTTGGATCCGCAGGCGTCGCTATCGGAGGGCAGCGGGCTCGAACTGCATCGCCTTGAGAATACGACCTACCACGTCCTCATTGGCTCGGCCCGACTCCAGAATGTGATCGTTCCAATCGAGGAGCGGGTCGATCTCGCGCCGGCGAATATCCATCTCGCGGCGGCCGAGCTGCAGCTCGTCAACATGAATCGACGCGAGGACAAGTTGCGCAACGCGCTCAAGCCGGTTCGCGATCAGTACGACTACGTCCTCATCGATTGTCCGCCGTCATTCGGACTGCTGACCGTGAACGCCCTCTCCGCGGCGGACTCGGTGCTCATTCCGATGGCCTGCGACTACTACACGATGCTGGGCGTGCGCTTACTCCTGGACACCGTGCGCGAGATTCAGTCCGAGGTGAATCCGGAGTTGACCATCGAAGGGTTGCTACCGACACGGTTCGACGCGCGCACCCTCCATGCCCGCGAGATCCTGGAGCAGACACGCACTGCACTCGGCGGCGGCGTGCGTGTCTTCGATACCGTTGTCCGCGAGAGTGTCCGCTTCAAGGAATCGCCGATCACAGGCCGCTCGATTCTGTCGTACGCTAGCGGCAGCGCCGGCGCGCGCGCGTACCGAACGCTTGCCGAGGAGATAGACCGACGTGACTAGAAGGGCATCTGTTCCCGAAGGCAAGGCGCTGTTTTTCCGTCGCCCCGAGGATGCGCCGGCCGAAGAGCGGGCTTCCAGTCCGACTCGGCAATCGGCCGTGTTCCTCGAAGAGCGGCACATCGATTGGCTCGAGGACAAGTGCCGCGAAGCTCGTCGGAACGGTGGCAAGGCAATTCGGAAGGCGGCGATCATTCGCGCGTTGCTCGACGTCGCTATGGACGGGTCGATCGACCTAACCGGCCTCCACCGCGACGCAGAGGTGGCCGAGCGAATTCGGCGGGGTATTCGCGGCGCGTAGACGATCGCGCGAATTGCCGCTCCCGTGATGGCGAGTCATACACTTTTCGGGTGAAGAAGCGCGCGATTGTTGCCATGAGCGGCGGCGTCGATTCGTCGGTCGCGGCCGCGCTGATGGTGGAAGCCGGCTACGAAGTCATTGGCGTGACGCTCAATGTCGAGCCGAGAGAGATCGCGCTCGAAACCATTGCGCGCGAGGATGCATGCTGCTCGATCACCTCGGTCGAAGACGCCCGGCGCGTGGCCAGTCACCTCGGCATCGCCCACTACGCGCTGAACTTCCGCGACGTCTTTCGAGAACGGGTCATCGATGATTTTTCGCGTGAGTACACGCGGGGGCGAACGCCGAACCCGTGCGTGCGCTGCAACGAGTACATCAAGTTCGAGGCCGTGCTCGACCGTCTCACCGCGCTTGACGCGGATGTGATCGCGACCGGTCACTACGCGCGCGGTGACACGTGCCAGGTAACTGGGCGGCCGCGGCTGCTGCGCGGCGCCGATTCGTGGAAAGATCAGAGTTACGTGTTGTATCCGATCAAGACGGATCTGCTGGCGCGCGTCGTCTTTCCCCTGGGCGGAATGACGAAGGCCGAGGCACGGCAGGCCGCGCGTGCGCGCGGGTTGTTGACCGCCGATAAGCCGGAGAGTCAGGACATTTGCTTCGTGCCAGACGGTGATTACGGCGCCCACGTGGCCCGTCAATACGGCGCAGCCGCGCGTCCCGGCGCGATCCGCGATACCGATGGGCGAGTCATCGGCGAGCACCGAGGCATCGTGTACTACACGATCGGACAGCGACGAGGGTTGGGCATTGCCGCGACCGAGCCGCGATTCGTCATCCGTATCGATGCGGACGCGAACGAGGTCATCGTCGGAGTGGCAGACGATCTCCTCGCGACAACCTTCTCCGTGTCGGCAGTGAATTGGGTCTCGATCGAGCGTCCATCCGATGTTCTCCGCGCTGAGACGAAGATTCGATCGCGTTCGGCGGTCGCTGCATCGGAGGTTTGGCCGGGCGGCGATGGTGGCGCGTTCGTCAGATTCTCATCGCCACAGCGGGCGATCACGCCCGGCCAGGCAGCGGTCTTCTATCAGGGCGACATCGTGCTGGGTGGCGGCACGATTGAGTGCGTGGATCCGCTCGCGCACGCCGCGGTCACACGCGACGCCGAGTTCGCGTCAGTCGGAGCGCGATAGTCGCTCGGACAACAGCCGATTGACGACGGCTGGATTGGCATGGCCCCGCATCGCTTTCATCACCTGGCCGACGAGGAAGCCCATTGCTTGCGATCTCCCGGCGCGGAAATCGGCGACGCTCTTCGGGTTTCCCGCGATCGCGGCCTCGATTGCCGCGCCGATCGCGGACTCATCCGACACCTGGCGGAATCCGCGTTCGTGCGCGATCTCGGCGGCATCACCACCGCGCTGGCAGAGGACCTCAATGATCGCCTGCGCCTGGCCGCGATTAACCTCACCACCGTCGACGAGCTTCACGAGCGACGCCAGAGAGCCTGGCGAGATTGCGCTCTCCTCGATCGTGCGTTCTCCGAGAAGTCGCCGTAGGTCGCCATTCATCCAGTTCGCAACACCCTTGGCATTCGAGCACTCCTGGATCGCAGCGTCGAAGAACTCGGCATATTCGCGCTCGCCAGACAGCAACGCGGCATCGTAGGGGCTGAGGCCCAGTTCCTGGACATAGCGCCGACGGCGCGCCGCCGGCAGCTCCGGCATCGCCTGCCGAATCTCATTCACCCAGGTCGCGGATGGTCGGATCGGCGGAAGATCGGGCTCAGGGAAGTAGCGATAGTCGTGCGCGTACTCTTTCGATCGCTGTCCGACGGTGACGCCGCGCGTATCGTCCCAACCACGCGTCTCCTGTGTGATCGAGCCGCCGGCCTCGATGATGGCAATCTGGCGTCCGATCTCGAAGGCGACTGCACTCGACACCGAGCGAAATGAGTTCATGTTCTTGATCTCGACCTTCGTTCCGTAGGTCGACTGCTCATGACGACGAACGGACACGTTCGCGTCGCACCGAAGCGCACCCTCATCCATGTTCCCGGTCGAGGCGCCGATGTATCGTAGGATGCCGCGCAGGGCGCGCAGGTATTCGCGGGCCTCATCCGGCGCGCGGAGGTCCGGTTCGCCGACGATTTCGATCAAGGGCACACCGGCGCGATTGACATCGATGAGGCTGAAGGCGCCGCCTTCGCCGTCGCGATCCGAGTGTTTGGCCGTGTCTTCCTCGAGATGGACGCGCGTAATCCCGGCAGTTCGATCCTCGCCGCCGAATACGAAGGGAAGCCGTCCACCCACGCAGAGAGGAAACTCGTACTGCGAGATCTGGTAGCCCTTCATCAAGTCAGGGTAGAAGTAGTTCTTCCGATCGAAGCGGGTGAAGTCGGCGATCTCGCTGCCCAGCGCAAGGCCGGTCCGGATCGTCAACTCGATCGCCTTGCGGTTGATGACGGGCAGCGCGCCAGGAAGTCCGAGGCAGACCGGGCAAACTCGCGTGTTTGGCGCGGCCGCGGCGTAGTCCGCGCCGCATCGGCAGAACATCTTTCCCCGCGTAAGGAGCTGGGCGTGTACCTCGAGGCCGATCACGGCCTCCCATCCGGTGGGGATCGCGTCTGTCACCGACGGCTCCGAGCGAAGCGACCAATTCGTTCGAGCGCTTCGACGATTCCATCGGTCGCGGTCGCATAGCAACAGCGAACGTGGCCCTCACCGCTCGGTCCGAAGGCCGTGCCAGGAACGACCGCGACGTGCTCCTCCAGGAGCAGTTGTTCCGCGAATTCCTCGCTCGATAGACCGGTCGATGCGATCGATGGAAACGCGTAGAAGGCGCCCCGCGGTTCGAACGTCGTCAGTCCGAGTTCGTTCAATCCGTGCACGATCAGCCGTCGTCGCTGGTCGTACTCCTCGACCATTGCGACGACATCACGCTCTCCGTGCCGGAGCGCCTCGATCGCCGCCTTCTGGCTGGAAATCGGGGCGCATAGGGCGGCGTACTGGTGGATCTTGACCATTCCGGCGACCAACTCTTCGGGACCGGCGACGTAGCCGATGCGCCAGCCAGTCATCGCGTAGCTCTTCGAGAAGCCGCCGAGCAGGAGCGTGCGATCGCGTGCGCCATCGAGCGACGGGATGCAGACGTGGTCGACGCCATAGACGAGTCGGTCGTAGATCTCGTCCGACAGAATGACGAGATCGTTCGCACGTGCGACGTCGACGATGCGCTGCGAATCCGACCGCGACATCACGGCGCCAGTTGGGTTGTTCGGATAACCGAGCAGAATCGCGCGCGTCCGCGGGGTGACCCGCTCGGCCATGTCTCGAGCACGCACGGCGAAGTCATCCGCCGCGCGGGTCGGCACGTAGATCGGCTCGCCACCAGCGAGTGAGGTGCACGGTCCATACGAGACATAGGCAGGTTCCGGAATCAGGACCTCATCGCCAGGGTCGAGGATGGCCCGCAGCGCCAGATCGAGTCCCTCAGAGACGCCGACGGTGATCAGGATCTCCGTATTCGGGTCGTACTGAATGCCGTAACGTGTTTGTATGTGATGTGCAACATCTTCACGAAGCTCCAGGAGCCCGTGATTCGATGTGTACATCGTGTAGCCGCGTTCGAGACTATGGATCGCGGCTTCGCGAATATGCCAGGGCGTGACGAAGTCTGGCTCGCCGACGCCGAGTGATATCACGTTGTCCATCGTCGCGATGAGGTCGAAGAAACGACGGATACCGGAGGGCGGAACCGATCGAACCCGACGGGCGAGGCGCGGACGAACGCTGGTCAATGTGTGTGCCACGGCGATCAGGGAGTTATCGGCAGGCGTTCAGCCTGCTCGCTCGAGACGAGGATGTCGCCATCTTCCTTGTAGCGCCGAAGCATGAAGTGCGTGACGGTGCTCTGCACACCATCGAGCGGCGCGAGTTTCGAGGCGACGAACGACGCGATGTCCTGCATCGACCGCCCGTGGACCTGCACCGCCAGATCGTAGGTGCCAGAGACGAGATAGACCGATCGCGCTTCGGGAAAGCGATAGATCCGCTCGGCGATCGCATCGAACCCAGTCTCTCGCTGCGGCGTAACCTTCACTTCGATGAGCGCCAGAACGTACGGATCGCCGGCGCGCTCCCAATTGATGACTGCCTTGTGACGAACGATCGTTCCGTGCGCCTGCGCGGCCGCGATGATCGCGGCGACATCGGTTTCGTCCGTGCCAAGCATGATCGCGATCTGTTTCGGGTCCGTCAGGCAGTCCCGTTCGAGAATGCGCAGCACCTTGCGGATTGTTTCGCGAGTCTCGTTTGTCTCTGTCATTCCAGTGTCACCTGTCCGTGGTCGGAGACGTTCAGATTTCCGCGCGCACCGCGCACCTGCGTTCGCTCGCCTATGAGGCTATCGCGAATCGCTGATTCGTGAATCTCGCAGTGTCCACCCACGATGCTCATCGCGATATCCGATCTCGAAATCTTCGTCCCGGCGCCGATCGACGCGAATGGACCAATCGTCGACTGCTCGATCATCGCGCCTTCACCGACGAAAACCGGTGGAATGAGCGTGACGCCCGATCCGATTGTTCCGCGGATGTCGTTGCCCGACCGGCCCAGAAGCGTGGCGTTCGTCTCCAGGACCGCCTCGATGGTCCCGCAATCGGCCCATAACGGCGTCGGACCGACGCGAAAGCGCGCACCGCGAACGATCATTTCCTGAAGGGCATCGGCCAGGTAGAACTCCCCCCCGACGCGCTGATCGCGCGCGACGATGTGATCGATGGCGGCGAACAGGTCGTTCGGCCGAGTGACGTAGTAAACGCCGACAACGGCCAAATTCGACACCGGTTCCGGTGGTTTCTCCACGAGACGTGTAATCAGATCGTCCTCAACGACCGCGACGCCGAAGCGACGCGGATCATCGACCTCTCGGACGAAGAGCAGACCATCCGCGTCGAGGTTCTCCAATCCCGAAAGATCGGCGTCAAAGATCGTGTCGGCAAAGATGATCAGCATCGGGTGCGTGATCAACTCGCGCGTCAACGCTATTGCGGGTGCCTGTCCGCGTAATTCGCGCTGGATGACAAACCGGCAAGGGAACGGGCAGGACGTGGCCGCCCAGGCCTCGACCTGTTCGCCGAGATGACCGGTTATGAATATCACTTCCTCGACCGAGAGACCGATCAACCGATCGAGAATGTGGGCCAGCATCGGCTTACCCGCCACCGGAATGAGGGGCTTCGGTCGAACGAGCGTGTGAGGCCGAAGCCGAGTTCCCAGTCCCGCGAGCGGAATGACGACCTGGATTCCCAATTAGGCCATCCGTTCGAGTGCGTCGGCGACACGGAATAGGAGTGGCTCGCCAAGAGCGGGTCCGATCAACTGAAGACCGACTGGGAGACGGTCGACTTCGTCGGCGGGCACAACCAGCCCGGGCAGGCCGGCGCAATTCAGAGTCACGGTCAGCACGTCCGCCAGATACATCGAATATGGATCGCTCGTCCGCTCGCCGAACCGAAACGCGACCGTCGGGCAGGTCGGCGTCGCCAGCAGGTCGACGGACTCGAACACGGTGTCGAAGTCAGCCCGCACGAGCGAGCGCACTTTTTGCGCCTTGACATAATACGCATCATAGTACCCGGATGAGAGAGCATAGGTTCCGATCATGATGCGACGCAGCACCTCGGGGCCAAACCCCGCGGCGCGACTTTCGGACACCATGGTCCAGAGATCCCGGCCGCCGCGCTGCGACAGCCCGTATTTGACTCCATCGTAGCGGGCCAGGTTCGCTGATGCCTCAGCCGGCGCAATGACGTAGTAGGCTGCCAGGGCGTAGCGCGTATGGGGAAGTGAGACATCGTGAATCGATGCCCCCAGCCGGTGCAGACGGTCGATCGATCGTTCGATCGAGGCGGCGACGCCGGCGTCGATTCCTTCCCCGAAGTATTCGCGCGGCACGCCGATCCGCAAGCCATCGAGGCGCGATTCGGACGCGCGCTCGAATGTCGGAACGGGACCCGGAAGGGTCGTCGCGTCGTGGGGATCGTGGCCGGCAATCGCGGTCAGTGCCGTCGCGCAATCTTCGACCGTTCGGGCGAGTGGGCCGATCTGGTCGAGGGACGAGCCGTAGGCGACCAAACCGTACCGACTGACGCGGCCGTAGGTCGGTTTCAGTCCGACCACGCCGCAGAACGATGCCGGCAGGCGAACGGACCCACCGGTGTCCGATCCGAAGGCGATCGGCACCTGACCCGACGCGACGGCCGCGCCCGATCCCCCGCTGGATCCTCCCGGAACGCGCGATACGTCACGCGGGTTTCGCGTCGGGCCGAAAGCGGAAAATTCGGTTGACGAACCCATCGCGAATTCGTCGAGGTTCGTTTTGCCAACGATCACAGCGCCGGCCGCGTGAAGGCGACGCGTCACCGTCGCGTCGTATGGTGGCAGGTAGCCTTCGAGAATCCGCGATCCGCAGGTCGTCGGTTGATCGCGCGTCGATATGTTGTCCTTCAGTGCGACCGGGATCCCATCGAGTCGCGACCGGCACTCGCCGCGGTCGATTCGCTCGTCAGCCTCGTGAGCCTGTCTGAGCGCGCCATCGGCATCGACGTGCAGGAACGCGTGGATTGCTCCATCCGTCTCGGCGATGCGGGCGAGCGCGGCCTCGGCTAGCTCGGTCGGGGTGATGGCGCGAGAGGCGAGCAAGTCGGCCATCTCGGTCGCGGAGAGAGCAGCGTAGCGGTCCGAATTCACTGATCCTCGAAGACCGGCGGAACCTGAAACTGACCGTCGATAACGGCCGGCGCATTGCGCAGCACGTCCGTCGATGACAGACCGGCCATCACGACATCATCCGCCATCACGCTGTCGAGCGGAACGACCGTCGTCGCGGGCGAAATCGCGGACGTGTCGAGTTCATCCAGCGCCGCGACGTGCTGGAGGATCGAGGCCAGGTCGGAGCGAAGGGTCTCAATCTGTGGCGCGGTCAAAGCGAGGCGGGCCAGGACCGCGACACGCTCGACATCGGCGACGGTCAGCGTGCCGGGATCGCCTGAGTTGTGCGAGGTCATGGATACAGGCGATCGAGCGTGCGCGCGAAGGGGATCGTCTCGCGCAGGTGATGGAGTCCGCAGATCCACGCGACCGTGCGCTCGATACCGAGTCCAAAGCCGCTGTGCGGAACGCTTCCGTAGCGGCGCAAGTCGAGATACCAGTCAAATTGTTCGCGCGAAAGCCCGTGTTCATCGATCCGATGCTCGAGGAGCGCAAGGTCGTCGATGCGCTGGCTCCCGCCGATGATCTCGCCGTACCCCTCGGGCGCGAGGAGATCGGCGCAGAGCGCGAGCTCCGGTCGAGCGGGATCGGCCTTCATATAGAAGGCCTTGATCGAGGATGGGTACCGGTGCACGAACAATGGTCGATCGAACTCGCTGGCGATCACCGTTTCGTGACCGCCGCCGAAGTCGTCACCCCAGGTAATCTCTTCACCGAGCGCGCGGAGCTTCTCGATTGCGTCGTCGTATGTGATGCGCGGGAATGGCGGTGTGACGCGTTCAAGCGCGGTCGTATCGCGTTCGAGCACGGCAAGGTCATCGCCGTTTCGATCGAGAACTGTCGCGACGATATGCGTAATCAGGCGCTCCTGGAGCGCCATCGAATCGTCGAGATCGAAGAACGCCATCTCCGGCTCGACCATCCAGAACTCGGTCAAATGGCGGCGTGTCTTGGATTTCTCGGCGCGAAACGTGGGTCCGAAGCAATACACGCGTCCGAGTGCCATCGCGGCCGCTTCGACGTAGAGCTGGCCGCTCTGTGACAGATAGGCCGTCTGATCGAAATACTGTGTCGAAAACAGGGTTGTCGTTCCCTCGGCGGCGTTCCCGGTCAGGATCGGCGAGTCGATCACGGTGAATCCCTCGCTATCGAGGAAGCCTCGTATCGCCCCGATGATCCGAGCGCGAATCCGCATGATCGCCTGCTGGCGCGAGGATCGAAGCCACAGGTGGCGATTCGACATCAAGAAGTCGACGCCGTGGTCTTTCGGCGTAATCGGATACTCGTGCGCTTCGTGAATGACCGTGAGACCAGACACAGTCATCTCGAAACCACCCGGCGCGCGTGAATCGGCGCGCACGTGGCCCGAGATGCGGAGCGATGACTCCTGCCCGATCCGACCCGCGAGGGCAAAGAGTCCCGGGTCCACATCGCGGGCCGACACGATGCCTTGAATCGACCCGCTGCCATCGCGAACGATCAAGAAATGCAGACGACCGCTCGATCGTCGGGCCTGAAGCCAGCCCGAGACTTCGACATCCTGATCGACGAATCGTCCGACATCGACGATACGCGCAGTCGCCATAATCACAAAAAGTCTAGCAGAGCCTTCGGGGCCGCCCTACCAGTCGGATCGGTCACGGCATTCTATTACGCTTCGCTAATGGCCCTGTTCGAGTGAAGCGCGCGTGGCGGTCACGCCGAATACCGACGCGGCGCCAGCCTGTGAGAGCGCCGCCGCGCACGCAAACAGCGTTGCGCCCGTCGTGCAGACATCATCGACCAGGAGAACGACCTCGCCCTTCGCGGCGGGGTGCGCCTTGAATGCGCGACGCACGTTCGCGAGACGAGCCACGCGTGATGAGCCGGCCTGCGGCGGCGTCGGTCGAGTGCGCGTCAACAACCGACGCATGGGAAGACGCATCGTCGCGGCCACGTCGCGAGCCAGGAGCTCGGCCTGATTGAATCCGCGTTCGCGCTTGCGCTCCGGATGCAGAGGAACCGGTACGACGACTGTCGCGTGCGCAGTGACCGTCGCCGCCATCGCTGGCGCCAGGACGTGGGCCAAGTGGCGATGGCCGCGATACTTCATGTTCAACACCATCGTCCGAGCGAGTTCCCGGTGCTCGAATGGGGCGGTGATCCCGGCGATCGGTGGGTGCTCGCGGTAGCAGTCTGGGCAGAGAGTCGAGCGAGCACCCGGCGCGGCACAGACCCGGCAGTGGTGCTCGTCCAGACGGGGCAGGCGCTCGGCGCACGCACTGCACAACCACGTACCACGTATGGCGCAGCGGGCGCAACGAGGTGGGCTGATGAGATCGAGGATGAGCGCAATTGGGTTGAGAGTGACCATCCCTGCCGCAGCGACTTGAAGTCGTGGACGAATCCCCGCAATCGTCGCGCCAGTTGACGATATGTGAGCGCGCGCGCGACGCGCAACCTTCCGCGGGTTGGCGCCGGCGGGTCGTCGTACGATTGTTAGGTTGCGTGATTGTGCGTGCGTACGCCAGTTCGTCTGCTATCCCGCGGGAGGAGTTGGCAGCGGGCGTCGGTCTAGTTGCTCGGCGCGGCGTGGGCAAAGGCGAAGCGCGGCGTTTCCGCGACTGCCGGAATCTGCAGCGCTTCGACGCGCGTGAGCATCAGTCGACCGCCCGGGTACGTATTCTGTAAATACGAAAGCAGACCACCTTTGCGCGTCAACGCCCGGTCGAGCGTTTCGGGGGCCCCAATTGCCGCGAACCGATACGGCGCGACGACGAGACGGCCGTTCACGACCAGGCGTCCACGATCCGACGCGACAAACGTCCGTCCACCGATGCGGTCACCGTTGAGCGCGAGCACTTCGGCCCCCGCATTGCGAAACTCGTTGATCAGGTCCTGAACATCCTCGACGCGGATATCGGCCGCGATCTCCAGTTCGATACCCGGCCCCGCAATTGCGACGGTGCCGTTCATTGTCCGCAGCTTAGCGAGGTCCGACGCAAGCTCCGCTGCCCGCGCGGCGCCATATTCATCGCGCTGTTTCTCGATTTGCGCCGTCAAGTTCTCGACTTCAGAACGAAGGGCGACATTCGCGTCGTACAGATTGCTGACGATCTGCGCCTGATCGGCGGTCGTCTCAGCCTGCTTCGTCGAAACAATCTTGCCCTGCGTGCGAATCTGAACCATCAAAAGGATGCCGAACGCCGCGCAAACCGCGGCCAGGACAATTCGTCCGGCCGGACCTCTCACTTCGGCACCGCCGTCACCTGCGTCGTGGACGACGCCGTAGCGCCGGCCGCGTCCGCCCGCGCATACCGGATGTCGAAGCTTCCCGAGAAGGCGGAAACGGTCGCCTCTCCGCGAATTCTCTGATACGAGAATTGGAGGCCGTACGCTTTGACACGGTTCTTGAGCGACTTCAGAGCGGTCGAATCGGCTAAGGCGCCCTCGATCCGCGCCTGATCACCGATCACGATGAACTCATAGGGCGGCGAGGTCCGGGTATCGTTGACCAGAATTGTTGAGCCGACGCAGTAGATCGACGTTGGCGACACGATCCGTTCGCCGTTCACTGAGATCGCCTCGGCGCCGGCCGCCCAGAGTGAATTGACGATGTCCCGCAACTGGTACTCGTGAACGATGTACAGCGCAGGGTCGTCCTTCGCCGGAATCGATTTCGTGGCGCTGTCGTCAACGACGACTCGAACTCCCGGTCCGCGGACCGCAACCGCGCCGGCGAGCAGTCTCTCTTCGTCGATCGCGTGTGTGAGGTCGGCCAGTTCGCGCTCGCCCGACGCCGCGGCTTGCCGCTGAGCGGCCAACCGAGGCCGGAGGTCCGCGATCAGACGCTTGAGGTCGGTCTGCTCGGCTTCGAGCCGTTGAATCGTCGTCGCGGCGATCTCACGCCGGTACTCGGGTGATGATGCGGCCAGTCTTGGTTTGCTCTGCCACTGCGCCGTGATGTAGACGCCGAGCAAGATTGCCAGGACGGTCAGGCCGAGTGTCTGTCGGCGAACCCGCGGAACGGTTCGCCGCTGGCGCATTCTCGCCCTCGGCTCGGTCGCCGGCGGTGATGCCGAAGCGTTGGGCGATGGTGCCGCGACATCGGGCGCCGGCATGATGACGCCCAACGCCGCGTCGTGCCGAACGGCCGTGCTCACCGCGCGGCCCCAATGCGAGCCCGACTCACCGCGAAGCCTCCGATTCCCACGACCAATGCAAATAACACCGCGCGTACCGCAACCGTGACGGCGGATTCGAACCAGAACCCGAACGGAAAAATCCGGATGAGGTTGTCGGTCCGTGGGTCGAGGAGCCACATGTCGTTGTCGAATGACAGGAGATGGAAGCGGAGGAAGAGTGACTCGAAATCAACCGCCGCCAGCAGGCCGAACGCGGCGATGAGCCCAATCGTGAGACCTGCGCCAATCGCCTCCAGGCGACCGATCCAGACGAGCCCGTCACGACGCCGAAAGAACACCCGCGCGAAGAAGATCAGCCCGAGTGTCACCAGCGACAGCCACTTGGCTTGCGAGACGCGACGGACGATTTCGCGGACGTCGTTCATATGCCCAATCTCGCGCTCGTTGAAGACATCGACCGGGGCACCGGCCGCGCCGAGCGAGGCAATGAGCGACTCGTTTGAGCCGAAGAACGCGACGATTGCGCCGTTAATCGGCGCCAACTGCGCTTCGT
This sequence comes from Chloroflexota bacterium, assembly GCA_004297775.1. Taxonomy (GTDB): domain Bacteria; phylum Chloroflexota; class UBA6077; order FW602-bin22; family FW602-bin22; genus FW602-bin22. Next base: position 44,467 of record SCUE01000033.1, read on the forward strand.
TGAATTCGGTCGTGCGACCGATCGCGTGTTGTCGCTGTCCACTGGCGTAGAAGGCCGCGTCGAAGAGGAGCGTTTCGATGCTCAGGGCGATCAGAAAGATGGGAACACTGACGATGGCGACCATCGACGCACTCGCCCACACTTGCCCCGTTGCCCCCGGCCGCGCGCCAACTCCCGGCTGACATAAAGTGTAACTTGCGCGGCGCCATCACGGTGCTAGTTCGTTCGCCAGCCATATAATCGGTCGGGAGTGGCGTCCCTCACGATTGTCGGACTTGGTCCGGGTCGTCTGAGCGACTTGACGCGCGACGCCGAGGTGATTCTTCAAGGGGCCGACGAGGTCTGGCTGCGGACCCGGCGGCATCCGCTTTTCGCCTGGCTGCGGGAGCGCCGGCGGGTGCACACGTTCGATCACATCTACGCGCGCGCCGCGTCGGTCGAACATGTGTATCCGCGTATCGTCGAGCGCATTGTCACGCTCGCGAAGCGGCGCCGAGGTGTCATCTATGCCGTCCCAGGCCATCCGCTCGTCGGCGAGCGCACGGTTCGTCTCGCAATTGGGCGCGCGCGCACGCTCGGAATTGCGACTCAACTGATCTCGGGCGTGTCGTTCATCGACCACGTCCTGGCGTTGACAGGCCTTGACGCCCTGGAGTGGGAGACGCAAATCATCGACGGACATCGCCTCGGCGAACAGATCGGATCGGATGGGCGACACGATGTCTTTGGCGATCGTGCCTCGTACGTTGATCCGACCCGTCTTGTGATCGTCGGCCAGGTCGATTCTCAACGCATCCTATCCGGCGTGAAACTGGTGCTGCTTCGGGCGTATCCCTCGACTCATATCGTCCACGTCGTGGATGGTGAGTCGGCCACGCCGATGCCTCTCGTCGAAATCGACCGGCGCCGAACCGACCATCTCGTCAGCCTCGCAATCACGCCGATATCGCGTCTCGATGCGCGACGCGATATCGAAACTCTGCGACACGTCGTGGCGCGCTTGCGCGCACCGGACGGATGCCCGTGGGACCGCGAGCAAACTCCCACCTCGCTTCGGAGGGCACTGATCGAAGAGGCATACGAGGCGGTCGACGCGATCGATCGCGGAGCGGCGACCGACAATTGGGACGATCTGGCCGAGGAGCTCGGAGACCTCCTCATGAACGTCTTCCTGCAGGTCCAGATTGCCGACGAGTCCGCCCGTTTCGATCTCGGCGAGGTCATCGAGGGCATCGTGACCAAGCTGATTCGGCGACATCCGCACGTCTTCGGCGACCTGGAACTCAAGACCGCTGACGCGGTCCTGGCGAACTGGGACCGTATCAAGCTTGCCGAAAAGCGCGATGATGTCGAGGCAAGCCGACTCGGTCGCGTTCCGGCTTCATTGCCCGCGTTGGCGCGCGCCCAAACGCTCCACCGGCGGGCATCGCGGACAGGATTTCGGTGGCACTCGATCGAAGATGTCTGGCAGAAGCTGGCCGAGGAGATCGGCGAACTGCGGCACGCCGAGCCGGAAGATCGCCTCGATGAACTCGGTGATGTCTTATTCGTGGGAGTGATCCTGGCGAACTGGCTTGGCCTGGATGCCGAAGACGCGCTGCGTCAGTCCGGCAGCAAGTTCGAGTCGCGCTTCCGTGCGATGGAGAGGCTTCTTGCGCGCGACAACGTCGATCCCGCGACTCTCGCCACGCCGGAATGGCTCGCCTACTGGACTCGGGCAAAGGCGGAATGAACTCTGCCGCGGTCCGGCTCGACAGGCCGGACGTCGACGTCATCATCGTGAGCCGCGATACGCGCGAGTTGCTTCGCGTGTGTCTTGCCTCGATCGAGATGGCTCGGCCAGCGTACGGCGGCGAGATTCATATCATCGTTGTCGACTGCGCTTCGTCGGACGACACGGTTGGCGCGCTCACGCCAGGGTTTCCACGCGTGCGATGGCTGCCGTCCAGCGAGAACCTCGGATTCACGCGGGGTAACAATCTGGCGCTTCGGGCGACTCGCTCACCACTGGTTCTGTTTCTCAATCCGGACACCGTCATCCAGCCAGATGCCCTGCCGAGAATGACCGCGAGCCTGCTGGATTCGTCGCGGCGAGGTCTGGTCGGGCCGCGGCTCCTGAATCCGGACGGCACGACTCAATCGTCCCGCCGCCGCTTCCCAAGCGTGTGGACGGGATTCATCGAAAGCACGGTCTGGCAACGGTGGGCGGATTCGTGGAATGTCGTGGCCGATTTCTTCGTGCGCGATCGGTCGAGCGATGAAGATCAGTCGGTCGATTGGGTCGTAGGCGCGTGCATGCTTGCGCAGCGTGACGCGTTGTCCGACGTCGGTCTGTTCGACGAATCGTTCTTTATGTATTCGGAAGAAGTCGATCTCTGCCGCCGCCTGCGCGATCGCGGCTGGGCGATCGGCTATGTCGCGGGTGCACGGGTGACCCACCACGAAGGGCAAAGCAGTCAGCGGAATCTCGTTCGGCGCGATCTGCTCTTTCACGAGAGTCGGGTGCGCTACTACGAGAAGCATTTTGGAGCCTGGCCGGCGGCACTGCTTCGACTTGCCACGCTTGTGCATTTCGCGATTCTCCTGGGCGAGGAGTCGATGCGAGCATTGCTCGGTCGCGGCCCCGCCGACGAACGCTGGCCGCGCGTTCGTGCACACTGGACCGTGGTCTCGACGTTCGCGCGCCAGTCGCTACGTGCGCTGAATCGGGCGCCGTGAATCCCATCGCAATCCGTCGCATAGCGCTAATCACGGGCGAATACCCACCGGTGCCTGGCGGCGTCGGCGACTACACGGCGTGTCTGGCCGAGGCGTTGGGTCATCAGAGCATCGCCATCTCGATCCTGACGACGGCGGCCGCGAAGGATGAACCAACCGCGGCACCAAGCGGACTGACGCCATCCGCGTCGGTGGTCCACCGAATCATGCCAGGGTGGGGGTTGCCTGACGCGGTCCGATTCCTGCGCTACGTCGCTGCGAGTCGCCCAGACGCGATCGTGATCCAATATCAGACCGGCGCATACGGGATGAAGCCGTTGCCGAACCTGATCCCGGCGCTGCTGAGGTTGCTCAAGAGCCGCCCACGGGTCGTGGTGGTATTTCACGATCTGAACGAGCCCTGGCTGGCGCCGAAGAGCCCGTGGCTGGGCCGGCTCGCCAACAGGCTGCTCGCCCGCCTGTCCGACGTCGTCGTCGTCACCAACCACGAGGACCGTACGAAGTTGCAGACACGTTACGGTACTATTAGATATGAAGAACTCATTCCGATCGGAAGCAATATCGCGGATGTCGGTCTGGGTGGCTCGGCTCGTGACGACGCGCGCCATGCACTTGGCATTGCGCCAAGGGTGATCGCGGCTGGATTCTTCGGATTCATCAACGAGTGGAAGGGTGTCGACACGCTGGTCGAAGCGTTCGCGCGTGCCCGGGACCGCGATCCGCGACTTCGGCTGGTATTCATCGGGGGCAGCCATCGGCCGGGCGCGGCCTATAGCTTCGGCTACGCGGATCGCATTCGCCACCGCATCGCCGCGCTTGGGCTCGACTCCGAGGTGACCTGGACCGAGTTTGGCGACGCCGATGTGATTTCTGGCTGGCTCCACGCGATTGATTTCATCGTCCTGCCGTTCGTCGGCGGCTATTCGTATCGTCATGGAACGCTCATCGCGGCGATTACCCACGGATTGCCGATTATCACCACCGAAACCGCGGTCGCGGCTGACGGGCGGGATTGTGATTCTCTTCCGCCTTTGCGCTCCGACGAGACGGCCGAATTGGTCGCGTCGGGCGATGTCGACGCTTTGGCGGCGTCGATGCTCCGCCTGGCCAGCGATCCCGCCTATCGCGAACGGTTGTCGCGGGCGGTTGTCAAGCTGTCGCCCATTTTCTCGTGGGATGCCATCGCCAAACAAATGGTGCGCGCGATCGTGCACGATGCGGCGGCGGCACGGTATCCACCGCGATCGGCCGGCGCCCCGCCGTGATGGCGTTCGGCGCCGCGCTCGGTCGCCTGCCACGCGTCGTGCGCGACGGTGGCACTTTCGTCGGTTTTCTCGGCTTGGCGATGGTCTACTTCTGGCGGCTCTTCGCGATCGATCCTGGCGACCGGCGGTGGATCCAGCGCGGCGATTTCACGGACCAGTTCTATCCCTGGGCGCGATTCGCGGCCGACGAATTGGGTGCCGGACGCCTGCCGCTCTGGAACCCGTACGTGCTCGGCGGGCATCCGTTCCAGGCCGATCCACAAACGGCGACGCTCTATCCCGTATCGCTGCTGATCGCGTTCGTGTTTGGGTCGGGCGGCCTCGCGTTTCGCGAACTCGAGCTCGAGATTCCGCTGCACCTGGCCCTGGCTGCGTTCGGCGCATTCCTCTTCGCGCGCCGCGTCTACGGCAATGGCGCGGCCGGAATCGTCACCGGCATTTCCTATGGGTTCGGTGGATTCCTGACGTCCTATCCCGTTCAGCAGTTGGCGATCTTGCGGTCAGCCGCCTGGATTCCCTGGCTGCTTTACTGCGTCGAGCGATCGATCGGGCCGAAGAGGTCGCCGCGGGCGGCCGTTGCGCTTGCGATCATCGCGGCGTTGTCGATCGTGGCCGGCCACAGCCAGACATCGATGTTCGGGCTGTATCTGAGCGCGGCGTATCTCGTCGTCCGTGGTCGCCAATCCGGCCGTGGTTGGGGCGCAATCGCGCGGGCTGGCGTCGTCGGTCTGGGCGGTGGAGTTGCTCTGGCGGCAGTTCAGATCGTGCCGACGATCGAGTTCGCGGGTGTGTCGACTCGCGCCAGGCTGTCGTTCGATGACGCGGCCTACGGCTACGAATTGAAGGCGCTTCCGGGGATTCTCCTATCGTCGTGGCGCGGCGAGCGGGCGCTCTACGCGGGATACGTTGGTTACGCGCTCGCTCTCGTACAGGTGTGGCGTCGTGGGCCGACGACCCATTTCTGGTTGATCGTGGCGGTTCTCGCGTTGTTGTTGTCCGTCGGTGGCCACACGTTCGCCTTCAACATCGTCTATTGGTTGCTACCGGGGTGGGCGACGTTTCGAGATCAGGAACGCCTGGCCGTCCTCTGGAGCCTCGCGATCGCGATGATGGCCGGGGGCGGGCTGGTCGCCGTGCGGCACCTCTCCACAACTGAGCATCGGGTGATCTCGCGCTTCAGCCGCCTTGCCGCCGTCGTCGCGATCGTCATCGTTGTGGAAGTCGTCGTTGCGTGGAGTTTTCGCCGCGATCGCATCCCAAACCCGGTTGATTCGCTGCTCGACTCGGCGGTGTACCTGGCGTTGATTGCATTGGCGTGGGCGGCGGCGCATTGGTACGCGCGGCGGCGTGGCGCGGTCGTCACGGTGATCGTGGTGTGCGGAATCGTTTCGCTCGACCTCTTCTCGACCGGAATCGACGCGAACCTGTCGCGCGAGGATCCCAACGCCATTGGCGCGCGATCGCCGCTCTTCGATGTTGCACGGCAAGAGCGCGAGCCGTATCGCGTACGGTCCGATGATGACCGGCAATTCCCTCCGAACTGGGCCGCGATCTGGCAAACGCCCACGATGACCGGCGACAGTCCAATCCAGATTCGCAGAATTCGCGAGCTCGTAGCGTCAGGCGCCGAGTGGCGACTGTGGCAACTCTTCAACGTCAAGTACCTCGCTAGCGCGGTCGAGCGCAATGACGCCGGGTTGGAACTTGTTGCTCGAGACGGCGAGTCACGCCTCTATCGCGTTCGATACTCGCTGCCGCGCGCGTGGGCCGTCACCGATGCGCGAATCCTACCGAACGGCGGCCGGATCGAGGACGTGCTGGATTTGCAGATCCACCCTGGCGATGTCGCGATCGTCGAGGAAGAACCTTCGATTCCGATTCGGCCAGGCGCTGCGAGATCGGACGTCGCAGTCACGTTCGAACGTCCCGGCGAAATGACGGTGCACATCGATGGCGCCGCGAATTCGCTGCTCGTCGTCGCCGACGCGTGGTACCCGGGTTGGAACGCCTGGATCGACGGGATGCCGGCGCCGATTCTGCGCACGAACTACGCGTTTCGCGGCGTTGCTGTCTCGGCCGGTCGGCACGTCGTCGAGATGCGGTTCGAGCCGCGTTCGCTGCGCCTTGGCGCGGGGATATCCGCGTTGGCCTCCTGCCTCCTGATCGCCGTCTTGTTTGTCCCGCGGCGCCGCGCTTCGACCTCCCACGTCACGTGATCGCGCTCGGTTTGCGACTCCCATGATCAGCGCGAGTGTGAACGTCGAACCGCGAATCGACTCGGCCAGGCGATTCGAGGTGTCGCGGACCGCGCACATCGCGATCGCGACTCTGACCGTCATTGGGCTGCTGCTGCGCTTCTGGGACCTGGGCGCGGAGAGTCTCTGGCTCGACGAGGGCATCAGTGCGACGTTCTCGGCGTCGCCGCTCCCGGTCCTCTTCCAGACGCTGATTGAGCGAGACCTGCATCCGCCGCTCTACTACTTGATCTTGCACGGCTGGATGTGGATTGCCGGAGCGACTGAGTACGCCGTCCGCGTGCCGACGGCGCTCTTCGGGACGGCCATGATACCGTTGGTCTACCGACTATCGCGCGATCTCTATTCGCATCAGCCGCGTGGGAACGCGATCGCGCTCTTCGCGGCCACGCAAATCGCCGTGTCGCCATTTCTCGTCTACTACTCGCGCGAAGCGCGCATGTACGGTCCACTGGTCGCGCTGTCGACGCTGGCGACGATTTGTCTGTGGCGGGCCGTGGCGCGGCCGGAGCGTTCCGGCCGATGGGTGGCGTACGTCGTCTCGGCCGCTCTCGTGCCTTACACGCATCATTTCGGTTGGCTCGTCCTCCTGACGCACGGGGTGTTCGTCTTCGCGGTCGGCGGGCGAGTGGCGATTCGCCCGTTCGCCGTTGCGCTGATCGGAGTGGGCCTCAGCTACACGCCGTGGGTGTGGCCGTCCATCCTTCAGATCACGCGGCTCCGGAACACCCCCGATTTCTGGCAGGGCGCGGTGTCCCTCTGGTTCGTCGTCTCACACGCATTCACAGGGATCGCGGTTGGGTTCGGCGGCGCGATCGATCGGCAGGGACCGGTTCAGATTCTCTTCGTCTCGGCATTCGGGATCGGTCTGGCGCTCGTTTCCTGGCGCGCTTTAAGGCGGCGCGAGCGCGCCGACACCCTCGTCGTGCTCTCGATTGTGATCCCAGTGCTGGTGATCTATGCGCTCGTCGCGAACAACCCGAAGTTCGCGGATCGATACCTGATCGTGGCTGTGCCCGGGTTCTCGATCATGATCGCGCGCGGCATCGGCGCGATCATGGGGCCGACCCGCGGCACCGGCGTCCCACGTGCGGGAATCCGCGTCGCTCGCCCGGCACTTGGCACGGCTCTGGCGTTGGCGATCATCATCGTGACGGCACGCGAGACCCAGCGAGTGTTCACCGATGACGCGTATCGCAAGGACCAGAATCGGCACGCCGTCGATTTCCTGATCGGCAATTGGCAGGAAGGCGACGCCGCAATCCTCCTCATCGACTGGTCGCCGGTCTTCGACTACTACGCCCACGGTTTGCTCACGCGCTACGGCTTCGGCCCGACCGACGACACGCAGTTCATCGCTCGGAACTTGAATGAGATCATCGATCGCGGGCACGGACGGCTCTGGGTGGCGTTCTGGAATCCCGAGTGGGCAGATCCGACCGGAACGATCCGAGAGATGCTCGACGAAACGCTGACGGCGATGCCGTTTCGCGACCCCCGACCGCGTGGATTGACACTGCGACTGTACCGCGTCGAGGAGGGGACTCGATTCGATGGCGCGGATGCGCCTTCGCGGTCGGAACCACGCACCTACGAAGGCGGCTTGGAACTCCTTGGTTTCGATTTGCCGGCCGATATCGCGGTCGTCGATGGCGACATCGTTCGCGGTCGCGCCTACTGGCGCCTGGCACAGTCAACCGACCGAGACCTTGGTCTGGCCGTCCGTCTCGTCGGCGGCGGGCACGAATGGTCGAGTGCCGATCAGAGGCTTGCCGCGTTCACCCATCCGACCACGGCGTGGCGCCCAACGCGGATCGTCCGTGGGCGTTTCGACATCGCGATTCCGCCAGGAGTGCCGCCGGGTGAGTATGACATCCAGGCGCGCGTGTACGACCGGCGCGACGGGCGTGAGCTCATTCAAAGCGGCGCGACGAGTCCGCGACCGGCGCGAATCGCGCGCGTGGCCGTGGCACGACGATCACCGCCTTCGGTCGTCCCCGCGTTCGGCGACTGTCCAAGCGCCGGCGTCGATTTCCTGACGCTTATCTGCGACGCGGGTTTTCCGGCACGTGCGCGACCGGGCGATCGCGTGACGCCGACATTGTCGTGGTCGCGCAACCGAATGGTTCCGGTTCTCGACGAGCGAGCCCGGATCGGGTATCGCGATGGGGCCGGAATCTATTGGTCGCTGTCGACCGAGACACCGGGCACGTCGCGGTTTCCGCCGTCGGCCTGGGCGACTAATGATGTCGTGCTCGACCGGCGAGTGATGCGACTACCGGCCCGGGTCGCCTCGGGCGCTGGCTCTTTCGTGGTTGCGGTGACGAACACGGAGATTTCGCTCGGCGCAACTACGATCGAACCGATTGCCCGCGTCACGGTGGCGCCAGTGGCTGATGGTGCCTTTCGGTTTAGGTTCGGCTCCTTCGCGGCGCTCGCGGCGGTCGACGTGACCGAGACCGTGCGATCGTCCGGCACCGTTCGTGCCCGATTGATCTGGCGAGTTCTTGCCGACACGAGCGATGACGCGCGGATGTTCGTCCACGTCGCGGACGAGGTGGGACGTCCGGTCGCTCAGGTCGATCGGACGCCGGGCGGCGGCGAGCGACCAACTCCGGGTTGGGTCGAAGGCGAGTATGTTTTCGACGATGTCGAAGTACCACTGGGCACCGCCGTCGCGCCCGGGATTTACCGCATACGTATTGGTCTATACGACATGACAAACGAACAACGATTGTCCGTGACAACGTCCGCCGGCCTGATGAGCGACGTGGCTGAGATCGGCGTCGTGCGCGTGACACCGTGAGTGCGATAGGCTGGCTGATCGTCGCCTGGTCCACGGGCGCCGACCTTGGCATGTGACGTGACGCTGAACCCCTCGAACGCTTCGCGTCTTGAGTCGTTCGCCGCGAACGCGGTTGTTCGGGTACTCGTAACCACTGTGGTTGTCATCGCACTCGGCGCGGCTGTCGCGATCGCGATGACCTACGCTGGCCCGCTGTTTGCGATCGGCGGTCTGGTCGCGGCAGTGGTCGGGTTCGTCCTGATCGGGAGTCAGCGGCTTACCTTTCTGGCATTCCTCCTGACCGTAACGGTCCTGCCATTCGGCGTCATTCCGATCGGAGTCGGTGGGGTTCGACCGACATTCATCGATGCGACGCTGGTACTCCTTCTCGCTTCCACGATGGGCGGGGTCCTGTCCCGGCGCGTGGCGTGGCGACCTCCGACACCAATCGACATCCCGATTGCCGCGTTCATCATCGTGTCACTTGCGGCGTTTACGCTTGGAACGGCGTATGCGTTCAATTCGGAAGCCGCTCGGCAATATGCAAAACTCATCAACAGCGTCGTCTTCTTCTTCGTGGTGACGCAGATTGCTCGCGAATCGGCATTTCGCGAGTGGATTGTGGCCGTCTTGGTGTTCGGCGGCGCGGCGGCCGGGGCGATTGGCGCTGGCCTCTATCATCTGCCGACCGAGACGGCGTCATCGATCCTGCGCGCTCTGCGTCCGCTTGGATATCCGTCCGGCGACGTCCTTCGGTACATCGAGGACGCCGGTGTGCGTACCGACACCATGCGCGCGATCGGAACGTCGATCGACCCGAACGTCTATGGGGCGCTTCTACTCGTGTGCGGCGTTCTGGCTCTCGGCCAGGCGTATGAGAGCCGGGGTCAGCGACGAGCGGTGGCCGTGCTCGCGCTGGCGCCAATCCTCTACGCGCTCCTCCTGACGCTTTCTCGCGGCTCGTGGCTCGGATTTGCCTCGGGCGCGTTGCTCTTGACCATGCTGCGCCGACCGCGCCTTCTCTGGCTGATCCCAATCGTCGGATCGTTCGGCGTGGTCCTCTTCTCGACTCAACTGGCGCGATTTGCCGAGCATTTCATGAAAGCCGTGTTCGCGCGCGATCAGGCGACGGGTATGCGTCTCGGCGAATACAAGGACGCGTTCAACCTGATCCAGCAGAATCCGCTCCTTGGAGTCGGGTTCGGCGGCGCGCCATCAGTGGATCTGTACATCGGCGTGTCGAGCACCTACCTATTGGTTGCCGAGGAGATGGGGCTGATTGGGCTGGGCCTTCTCGCGCTCATCCTGTGGCGGACGCTGAGCGGGGCGTGGCTGGCGTATCGGTCGTCATCGAACGCGGTTGCCTCGGTAGCAACCGTCGGATCGGCGCTGTGCGGAATGCTCGTCGCGGCGGCGGTCGATCGACACTTCTTCGACCTGCGATTTCAGAACATTTCGGCGTTGTTCTGGATGATTGTGGCGTTGGTCGTGGTATCCTCGACTCGCGATCACGCAGATGATCGCTTGGGTGGCTTGGGTGGTGGGACGTAGAAGGCTCGGCAGTGCGCGTCTAGTACTCGCGCTGGTCGTTCTGGTGACTGCGACGTTCTCGGGCGCGAACGTGGCCGACGCGGCACGCTATCGCCGCGCGCTTGTGACATGGTCGACGACTGCCGCCACTGATTGCGTGCCCGACCCTCGCTCGGGCGCCAGCGCAGTGCGGTACTACGTCCTTTGCGCGCAGATCGAACCGGGCGGGGAAGTAACCGAGCAGGTGACGTTTCGGGTTTCCGAGGACGTCATCAAGCCAACGATCCTTCGGCAGACGTCGAACGGTTTGAAGGTCGTGTCGAAGGAGTTCCCGTCGATCGTCGATCCGCTCGGGGCCAATGTCGAGGTCACGTTCGATCTGAAGATGAGTGTGCCGCCGCGATTCAGAGCGGCTCGAGTCAGCGCCCGCATCTACCTCGCGGACAAGAAGGCGGTTCTCGTCCCGCCGCTGAACGTGCGGGTTGACGTACTGCGCCCGACACCGGAGGAGGTCGCGCGAACGCCGATCGTCGTGCCGACGAATCACATCCAACTTGTGTCGCGTTCGGCCGCGTCCGATCTCGTCCGCCTCAACATCCGGGATCTCAACGTGACCAGCGGCACACACGTCACGTTCACGAATAACCACACGCGCACCCATACCGTGAAGGGGACACTCTGTGATCCCACGAACCGCTTTTCGCGTGGTTTGCGCTGCGCGCCGCACCAGGATGTGGCGGCGAGGTGCACACTCGCGGTCGGCGCGTCCGAGGCGAGCCTTCCGAAAGATACTGATGGCCGCGTACTCTGCTTCATCTCCCAGACAATGGTGCCGGGGAGCCACTACGTGTTCACCCCCGTGCGCCCGACGCCGCGCGAGATGCTCGCGTACTTCATCGAGGATCTCGTCGATGGTCCAACCTCGCTCGTCGAGCGTATCGGCGGCGCCAACCACTACCCGTATTTGATCGTGAAATAGGGCGACGCGCCGCGCGTTCACAGCGTCGGCGCCGAACGATTGCAGTCAGGCGCGTGACAGACGCCCCGACCGCGATCGGGCATCACCCACCCAGCGGAATTTGGAACTCCCAGTTGCCGGTCGTCACGCGAGACTGCCCCTCTCGCAGGCGCTGCCCAAGCGCGATGACATTCGGCACCAACAACCGCAGTGTCTTGGCCTCTGCCGGTGGCGCGGGTGTAAACGCGAAGGCGCCCGTGGTCAGACCGGCGGACAGAGATGAAGAACTACCGACCGGCGAGAGCGAATAGACGGTCCCGCGATCGTCGCCCAACGACACCCCATCCGATTCGAGTGTGGCCGGGGAAGCACCGACGCTGGATGCAATCGCGTATGAAACGGCGACACCGTCGCGGTAGATCTCGAGTGTGTTCAACCGCAAAGTCACGCCGGATCGTTCCTGCACGCTGTTGATCAGTGCGACGCGCTGCAAGATCGCGGCGGTGAATCGTCCCGGACCGGAACTCGTGACCGGGGTTGGAGTTGCCGATACAAACGGAATGGATGCCAAGATCCCTGGCAGGACATAGATCTGCCCGGCGATGGTGCCCGCCAACCCGAGGATGAGTCCGACGACGAGATACAGCATTCTGGCCGGTGTTGGTCGTGGCATAGCGAAGCTCCTAGGTGATGCTGAGAACGCGTCCGGACGGATCGAGCGTAAAGACGAAGTACAGCTCTTCGCTCGCGCCGGCGGCCGAGAATCCGGTTCGGGTTACAATGTAGAACACATAGCGGCGCCCGTCTTGAATCGGGATGTTGGCCAGGCGACGAGCCTCCACAAGCCTAGCGCCGCGGCCGCTGGCATCGTCGAGCGATTGCTGTAGTCGCTCGACGCTTGCGCCGCGCGCCAGCATGTCGTCCCGCACCGACGGGTGGTAGACGGCCATCATTCCGGCCGCGTCGAAGCGGCCCACGGCACGAAAGTATGCGTCGGTCGCACTGGACGGCTCGTTGATGACCGATCCATCTGGGCTCGTCTCGAGCATATTGACGATTGCGAGCGATTCTCGCTTCGGCTGGGGAAACAGCGGAGCGAGAGGGCCGACGCGGAATGCGAAGATCATCAGGACCGCCACCACGGGCGCGAGGCAGCCAATCGCGCGATGGCGAATCGTGAATCGAACGTATTGCGCCAGCAACGAGAGGGCGGTATTCGCGGCACGCGCGATCGGCGTGCCGGGTCGAGATCCGGCCTCGCCCCCGCCGATGCGCGCTTCATCCGCCATCGCGGAACATGATCGTGCCGCGACCGAGCGCGACGCCACGTTCGGTCCGAAATGGGTGATCGTCGCCCCGTCGTTGACGCGGCGTCGGCGCCCGATTGAAGTGGGGGCCGCGGAAAGCACAGAGAAGCGACGGTCGGCGAAGGGAGGGTGTTTCCTCGGGTCTAGAATCGGCGGCGAATCGATATGAACGATATCGCCGTTGTTGTGGACTTGCGTCTGTCCGGATATCAACGAGCCGGGATCGCGACTTACGGTGCCCGACTGGCCGAAGCGATCGCCGAGCACGACCTCGCTGACATTCAGGTGATCACGACCGCCCACCGGCCGACCGATCCCGAACTCGAAGGATTTCGGCAGATTCGCTCGTGGACGCCGCCGCACCATCGGATGGAGCAGTTCGGCCTCGCCTGCGAGTTGGCAAACTTGCGGGTGGACGTCGTGCATTTCCCGGATTTCATTCCGGCGCGCGTGCTGGGACCGCCTTCGGTTATCACGGTGCATGACCTTGCGTTTGCGCGCTTTCCACGGTTCTTGACTGCGACGAGCGCGCGCTACTACGGCCAGCTTTCCTGGGCAGTGCACGCGGCCGAGCGCATCATCGCCGTGTCGCGGACCACGGCCGACGACTTGATCGATCTGTACGGTGCTTCGCCGGGCAAGATCGACGTGGTGTACGAAGCGCCGGATCCGATCCTGCGGGACGTGGCACCGCATTCGGTCGGGCCGAACCCGTGGGGACTCGGCGGCGGATACCTCTTGTTCGTTGGAACACGCGAGCCTCGGAAGAATCTTACCGGCCTGCTTGATGGCTACGCGCGGGCTCGAAACCACCGGAGAATGCCGCCGCTCGTCATCGCGGGGCGGCGCGGCTGGCTCGTCGACGATCTTGAAGAACGCGCGCGGACGCTCGGTATCGCCGATGCCGTCCATTGGATCGGAGGAGTCGCGCGCCATCAGATGCCCGGTCTGTTTGGCGGCGCTCTCGCGTTGATTCTGGCGAGTCACTACGAAGGATTTGGCCTGCCGGTCGTCGACGCGATGGCCATGGGAGTGCCGTGCATCGTTTCGCGCCGCGGCGCATTGCCGGAAATCGCTGGGAACGCGGCCCTGTACGTCGACCCGGACGACACTCAGAGTATCGCGACGGCACTGCGGCGGATCGTAGATGAGCCTCGATTGCGTGACGACCTCAGCCGCCTCGGCCATCAGCGAGCCGCGATGTACACGTGGCAACGTGTCGCGGAGGAGACCATCGAGGTCTATCGTCGAGCGAGCGCGTAGCGATTGCGGATTCTCTTCGTCGCGCCTCAGGTGCCGTTTCCACCCGACAAAGGCACCAAGATCCGCAATCTTGGTCTCATCACCACACTAGCCCGTGATCATGAGGTCGGTCTGATCGCGCTATCGGATCGACCGGACGCCCCGTTGGCAGCCGAATTGGCAAGAACCTGCACGTATACCCGGGTCGTTGCGACGCCGACGCCGCGAGGGGTGAGGCGTCGCGTGGTCGATCTGTTGCGCGATAACCGACCGGACCTCGCGCTGCGCCTCTACACGCCGGCACTCCGGAGCGCGATTCGCGATGCGACCGTTCGCGGCGCCTGGGACATCGTGCAGTTCGAGGGACTCGAGACCGCGCATCAAGGGATCGGCGCTGTCTCCCCGGGCGCAAGCGTGGTTTACGACGCGCACAACGCGGAGTGGCGCTTGCAGGCGCGTGCCGCGACCAGCGACGCGCGGCAAGGGCGCGTGATTGGCGCGCTCTATTCGATGATTCAAGCGTCGCGCTTGCGTCGCGCCGAGGGTGCGATCGCGACCAGTGCGAGCGGCGTGGTCGTCGTGTCGCGGGAGGATGCCGCGTCCATTCGCGCCGTCGGCTCGCCGCGCCACCTACACATCGTTCCGAACGGGGTCGACACTGAAGCGCTCCGCGAACGCTTGGGACAAGGCGACGACGGCCGGTATCTCTTCACCGGGACGATGGATTATCGACCGAACATCGATGGTGTCGTGTGGTTTGCTCGCCACGTCTGGCCTGAAATCAAGCGCCGAGATCCATCCGCTGTGTTCGACGTCGTGGGCCGAAGTCCGGTCCGGACCGTGCGCGACCTTGAGAGGGTGGCTGGCATCGTGGTTCATGGAGAGACTCCCACCACGCGGCCATTCTTCGAGCGCGCGCGCGCCGTGGTCGTACCGCTCCTCGTCGGCGGTGGCGCGCGGCTCAAGGTCCTCGAAGCATTCGCCCACGGCGTGCCCGTCGTATCAACGAGCCTGGGAATCGAGGGCATCAACGCACTCGATGGCACCCATTTCGTCGCGGCGGACACACCGCGCGCGTTCGCCGACGCGGTCGTCAGACTCAATGGCGACACCGAGTTTCGTGCGCGTCTCCGAACGGCCGCGCGCGATCTCGTCGCGACGCAGTACGACTGGCGCGCGATCGTTCCAGGGATCCAAGACTTCTATCGCATATGTATTATGGGCATGTTGAATTCTCCAGGCAACATCACAAGTGAAGCGTGAGTTGACGAGAGGTCGCGGCGACGACGCTCTGGTGAGACAGCGTGCGCGCTTCGTCCCATTCGTCTGTCTCGTCGTGTTGATGGGAGCCGCGATTGCGATCGGTAGCGACGAGAGTCGAGTCATCCGACTGCGTCATACGCTCGTCGCGGCCTATTCGCTGCTCTTGCCACAGCCGACCGGCCTCGACGATCTCGCGCCGGTTCGCCGAATGGATGGCAATCCGATCGGGGTCAACGTGTTCCTGGAGCAAGAGGTCGAGGAATGGAAGATTCGCCGGAGTCTTCAGTTGATCCAAAGCGCGGGATTCGGCTGGATACGGCAGCAGATGCTGTGGGCAGAAATCGAACCCGATGCGCCGGGCCGCTTCGTTGACCGTGCGACCGGTGGGAGTTCCTGGCAGAAGTACGATCGCATCGTCCGGCTCGCGCGAGAGCACGGACTGCGAGTCCTGTTCCGAATCGACACGTCCCCGGCCTGGACGCATGCGAGTTCGTCGAAGCTCGAATCGCCGCCTGACGACGTGGAGCAGTTTGGGCGCTTCGTCGGCCTCGTCGCGGATCGGTACCGCGGCCAGATCGAGTACGTTCAGATCTGGAACGAACCGAATCTACCGTTTGAATGGGGAGATCGCGCGCCGAACGCGGCGGCCTATACGCGAATGTTAGAAGCCGCGCGGCTCCACGCTCGACGGGCGAACATCGATATCAAGATTGTCAGTGCCGCTCTGGCGCCGACAACCGAGTTCAGCGAGAAGGGCCGCAACGATCTTCTCTACCTACAGGAGATGTACGACGCCGGTGCTCGCCACGCGTTCGATGTACTCGGCGCGAACGCGTATGGTTTGCGATCGGGGCCGGATGATCGCCGACTCGCCGTCGACCGCGACGTGAATTTCTCACGGCCAGTCCTGACGCGACAGGTGATGGTGCGAAATGGCGATTCCAGCAAGCCGATCTGGGCGGCCGAGGTTGGCTGGAGCGCGCTCCCAGAGGATTGGCCGTCGAAGAGTCTGTGGGGTCGCGTCGATCGCGCGACTCAGGCTTCTTACACCGCCCGCGCGATCGAGCGTGCGCGCAGCGAATGGCCGTGGCTAGATGGCGCGTTCATCTGGCATTTCCGGATCGTCGCGCCGGAAGGGAGACAACTTCAGCAGTACTACTTCAACATGGTTGACGACGCGTTTGAGCCGTTGCCGGTGTACGAGGCCGTCCAACGCGTTTTGACCTCGCCGCGTATCGCCGGACGCGGCGCGCGCTCGCAGGATGATGCGGCCGTCTGGTACGATGATTACTGGAGTGCGACGAACGATGGACGAGCCGAAGGCGGCTCGTACCGTCGTGCAACAGAGCCGGGCGCCACGGCGCGCCTCCGGTTTCGCGGAAGTGATCTCGCGATCCAGGTTGGTGGGATTCCTGGTCGCGGTCGGATTTCCTGGCTTGTCGACGGCGGAGTCGCGCGCGGCGAATGGATCAGTGCGAGCGATCGGGAACGGTTCTCGGCGCCTCTGTCGGTCGCGACTGGACTAGCCGACGGGGTTCACGTCCTCGACGTGGTGGCACTCGAACCGGACACGCGCCTCGACGGATTCGTCGTCGATCAGGCCCTCGGGTGGCCCGGGAACGAAGCCTCGACAGCACTTCTCATCGGAGGGATCGCCGTCATTCTGGTGAGCGTCGGTGTCGGGCGCCGAGCCGGCTAGGCCGACCTTCGACGTGGCTCGCGGCACACTTCTGGCCGCGATCGCCGTCGCGGCGGCCGCGCGCCTGATCGGACTCGATGCCCAGAGCCTGTGGTACGACGAGGGGACGACCGCCGCACTCGCGACTCGCTCGATCCCGGAGATCATCCGTGCCGCCGCGGCCGACATCCATCCGCCGCTGTACTACGTTCTCGTCTCCCTGTGGTCGGCCGTCTCCGGAACGTCGGAATACGCGCTTCGTCTGCCGTCCGCCTTCTTCGGCGTCGTGACCGTGGCCGGATCGGCCTGGCTAGCGCGGAAGGCACAATCCGAAACCGGTGGCATCGCGGCGGCGATCCTGGTCGGGCTATCGCCGTTGACGATCTGGTACGGACAGGAAGCGCGCATGTACGCGCTGGCCGCGATGCTCGGAGTGCTGTCCGCGACCGCGCTGACTCGCGCCATTGATGGCGGAAGTCGCTCTGGGTCGGCCTGGTTCGCGATGCTCAGCGTGTTCAACCTATACGCCAGCTACGTCGCGGCTGTTCTACCGGTCGCGCAGGGACTGGGCGCAATCGCGGCTCGGTCGCGATCCGGGTCGGTCCGGACAGTCGTCGGTGTGGTCGTCTCGGGATCCGCGGTTGCCGCGGCGTTCGCACCGTGGTTGTTCGTCGCCGGACGGCAGCTTTCCGAGTGGCCCGCGCAGTCGGAACCGATTGGTCTGGGTGCCTTCTCCGCGCGAGTATCCGGATTGTTCGTCTCCGGACCGGCGTTCGGGCAGGCGCCCGCGCTGCTCGTACTGGCGGTGGTTGCAATCGCGACGATCGCCGGTGCGCGCCTGGTGGCGGGACGCTCCGTGGTTGGACTCGTCGTCGTGTTTGGCTGCGTCGGGATACCAGCCGCGCTGTTCGTCGCGTCGCTTACGCGACCCTTCTTCCACGCGAAGTTCGTATCGCTTGCGGCGCCGTTCTTCGATATTGCGCTCGCGGTGGGGATCGTCGCGCCGATGACCTTCGGACGCGGACGAGTGCGATCGGCACTCGGCGCGGCATGCATCATCGTGGCGGTTTTCCTCGGCGTATGGAGGTACAGTTTTGTCGCAGTCGCGGCGCGGGATCCCACGCTGGCGCGCGATGACTACCGCGGCCTGGTGCATTGGATCGGCACGCGATCGGTACCGGGCGACGCGGTCGTCTTGAATGCGCCCGGACAGGCCGAGATCTTCGGCTACTACTATCGCGGCGATTTGCCCGTGTATCCGCTGCCTCAGACGCGTCCACCCGATCGCGCCGAGACCGAGAGCGCACTGACTGAGATAGCCCGTCGCCATGGACGCGTTTGGCTGGTCTCGTGGGCGAGCGCCGAGAGCGATCCGGCCGCCATCGTCGAACGGTGGCTCGATCGCGGTATGTTCAAGGCGACGAGCGATTGGTTCGGTGGCGTGCGACTCTCTGGATATCTGAATCCGGATTTCATCGCGACGCCGAAACGCACGATAGATACGGCCACGTCATTCGATGGCGTCGGCGTTCTCGAACGAATCGAGGTTGCGGATGTTGGCGTCAAGCCTGGCGATGTCCTGCCGTTGACGCTCACTTGGGTCGCCCAAGGTTCAACATCAATCGCATTGAAGACGTTCGTACAACTGATCGACGCTGATGACTACCTGTGGGGACAACGTGACACCGAACCAGGTTCCGACGCGCGTTCAACGACGATCTGGTCCGATGGCGAGTCGATCGTCGACCGCGTCGGCGTTCCCGTCGTCGCGGGAACACCTCCGGGCACATACGACCTGATCGTCGGCCTCTACGATCCGGTAAATGGACGCCGGGTCCGTACGACCAGCGGAATCGACCACGTCCGGATCGGCCGTGTCGTGATCCTGCCGTACGTCGGCGGACCCATCGGCACGCCGCGCCGGGCAATCGGTCGCGACATCGGCTCTCTACGATTGGTCGGCGTCGATCTTCATCCTCTCGGGAACGATCAAGCCGAACCACGCGTGAAGGCAGGGCAGACTCTGTTGTTGGCAATGCACTGGCTCGCGCGTGCGCCGGGCACGTCGGTCGTCTCCTGGCGCGTCTCGGCGCGTCGCGCGGAAGACCGTGAGGTGAAGCAGTGGGACATAGAGTTCGACCGATACCCGACGGTGAAGTGGCTGCCCGGCGAAGCGGTCCGCGTTCCAAAGAAGCTCGCGACTGACGGACTGCTGTCGGGTATTTATCGACTCACATTGACGGCCCGTGATTCGTCCGGCGACGTCGTCGCGACGGTCGACGATATTGGCGAGGTCGCGATTGACTGACACGCGTCCGATCATTGTTTCGGTCATCTGCCCGGTCTTGAACGAGGGCGCGAGCATCGAGGCTCTCATCGACTCTCTGCTCGATCAGTCGCGGCCCCCAGACGAGATCGTGATCGTCGACGGCGGGTCGAGCGACGACACCGTCGCCCGCGTCCAGCGCTACGCGGCGGCGACTCGGTCGATGCATCTCGTGATCGCGCCAGGCACGAACATTGCCGCGGCTCGGAATGTCGCGGTCGGCGCGGCGCGAGGCACCGTGATTGCGGCAACGGATGCTGGATGCCGAGTCGATCGGCGATGGCTCGAGTTTCTGACTGATCCCTTCCGCGGAAGTGACTCGGTCGATGTGGTCGGGGGCGCATTTCGCTCGGATCCGCGAAACGCGTTCGAGCAATCGCTTGGCGCGACGACATTACCGCGGCCGGACGAAGTCCGGGGAGATGACTTCCTGCCGTCGAGTCGTTCGATCGCATTCCGGAGGGAATGCTGGGAGGCTGTCGGGGGATATCCGGAATGGCTCGAGCACTCGGAGGATGTCGTCTTCGATCTCGCGCTGAAGCGGGCCGGCTATCGATTCGCATTCGAGCCGCGCGCCATCGTGCACTTTCGTCCGCGTTCGACGCCGAGGTCCTTCTTTCGACAATACTTTCTCTATGCCCGTGGCGACGGCAAGGCCGGGCTTTGGCCGGCCCGGCACGCGGCCCGCTACGCCGCGTACGCGGTTGGCGCCATCATCGTGATCGCCGGATTGCGCGCGCATCGACTTTGGGCCGCCGGCGCGATCGCGGGCGCGCTATACGTCGCGCGACCGTACGCTCGTCTTCTGGCCGAGGCTCGTCAGGACGGGCGTCCACCGTCGCCGATTGCGCTTGCCCTCGTTCCAGCCTTGCGCTTGATCGGTGACATCGCGAAGATGGCGGGATACCCCACCGGAGTGGCCTGGCGGTTGTCACGGAGACGAGCGCGCAATTGAGCGGAAGTCATCGGCCTTTGACCGGCGTCGTCATTGTCAGCTACCGCGTACCGGGGTTGCTGGAAGCGTGTTTGCTGTCGCTGCGAGCGGCGCGCACTGCCGATGACTTGCGCGTCGTGGTCGTCGACAACGCATCGAACGACACGTCCGAGAACATCGTCCGGCGCGCGTTTCCGGCGGCGGAGTTCATTGGCCTGACGCGCAACATCGGCTACGGACGAGCAAACAACGTTGGCATCGACCGGCTTCGGGAGACGTGTGCGCCTCGATCGTACTTGTTGCTGAATCCCGACACCGTTGTTCCCGGGACGGCGATCGAGCGACTTCATCGGACGCTGGCCGAGTTCCCAACGATCGGCGCGGTCGGTCCGCGTCTGGAATTGAAGAATGGAGAGATCGACCCCGCGTGCCGCCGCGGGTTTCCGAGTCCGCTGACGGCTCTCTTCCATCTCGGTGGTATCGCCCGGATTGCCCCGCGGTCCAGGATCGCGGGGCGGTACCGCCTGACGTTCCTCGATGAGCGCGCGGTCGCTGATGTCGACTCGTTGGTCGGCGCGTGCATGCTGGTTCGCGCGGAGGCGATGGACGCGATCGCGGGGTTCGATGAATCCTTTTTCTTGTACGGTGAGGATCTCGATCTCTGCTGGCGCATCCGGACGGCTGGCTGGCGGATCGTCTACGACGGTCGGGTTGATGTGATGCACCACAAGCGTTCGAGCGCCGCTCGCAATCCGCGGTCGTTGATCGAGTTCTATCGTGCGATGCGTCTCTTCTATCGGAAGCATTACGATGCTACAACGCCACCATTAGGGCGTATCGCGGTCGAAGTCGCGATTTCGAGTTTGATCGCGATTGCGGCGCTGATGCCGAAGCTCCGCAATCGACTGCCGGGGGCTGCCACGTGAAGCGTCGGATTGGGACAATCGCGATCGTCGCGCTGATGCTCGCAGACCTATTGACCGCGAATGCGGCCCTGTTCGTCGCCCATTACATCCGTTTCGTATCTGGCGCGATTGGCTACGAGGAACTCCATCCGCTCCGGAGTTACCTCGGTATGGGCATTATACAGATGGTCGCGATACCGGCCGTCTTCGCGGCGCATCGCCTCTATCGCCTGCGCCGGCACGTGGCGCCACTCGATCAGTTGTACGGCGTGTTCTCGGCGTACTCGATCACCACGGTCTTGGTGATGGTCGTGAGCGCGCTCATATGGCGTGATTTTGGGCCTTCGCGCCTCCTTGTCGCGATTCTGTGGGCGCTGGGGATCGCGTTCGTCTTTGCCGGACGACTCGTGACATTCGCGCTCCTCAGCGTCGTGCGCGCTCGGGGCATTTCTGAGGAGCGCCTGTTGGTTGTTGGCGCCGGCGACGCCGCTCGCTTGGTGATCGAGCGGATTCGCCACCGACCGCGTCTCGGCTATCGGCCCGTCGGCTGCCTGATCGCTTCGGAGTTCGAGCGAGATGCCGCGCCGGCGCCGGTCCTTGGGTCGATCGCCGATCTGGCTGAGGTGATTCCCGCTCATCGGGTCGACGAAGTCATCGTTGCGATGCCGTCGCTATCGCACGAACAACTCGTCGAAATCGTGTCGTACTGTCAAGGCGAGCGCGTGAACATTCGTGTCTATCCCGATCTCTTCCAAATGCTGAGCGCCGGCGTCGAGACGCTCGATCTCAGCGGCCTGCCGCTTTTGACGATACGCGATAGCGCGTTACGTGGCTGGAACGTGATCGTAAAGCGCGCGATGGACATCGTTGGGTCGGCGGCGATTCTCATCGTTCTGTCGCTGCCGATGCTTGTGATCGCGCTTCTGGTGCGACTCTCTTCGGCTGGCGGCTCCGTCTTCTATATCCAGGAGCGCGTTGGACTCGACGGGCGTCCGTTTCACTGTCTCAAGTTCCGCAGCATGCGTGCCGATGCCGAAACCGCGTCGGGTCCGGTCTGGGCGAGCACGGACGATCCACGACGCACGACGATTGGCGCGATGCTGCGTCGCTTCTCGCTCGATGAACTGCCGCAGTTCATTAACGTCTTGATTGGCGAGATGAGCCTGGTTGGCCCACGCCCGGAGCGCCCGTACTTCGTCGATCAGTTTCGTCAGTCCGTTCCAAGGTACTGGGATCGTCATCGTGAGAAGGCCGGAATCACCGGCTGGGCGCAGGTGAATGGCTTGCGAGGCAACACTTCGATCGAGGAGCGCACCACATACGATCTCTGGTATGTCGAGAATTGGACTCCGTGGCTCGACATAAAGATTCTTCTTCGTACACCGTTCGCGGCGATCAGTGATAAGAACGCGTACTAATCCGCTGGTCAGTGGCGCCGGAGTTGTACTGGTGTTATGCGTACTTGCCGCGTTGTCGGTCGGTGGCGCGGGTGCTCAAGCGCCGCCAACGTTTACGCCGCCGGGTGTTCAGCCGGGCGCAACGACCACGCCATCGCCTTCGGTCGGTGGCGCGGGTGCTCAAGCGCCGCCAACGTTTACGCGGCCGGGTGTTCAGCCGGGCGCAACGACCACGGCATCGCCTCAGGTCACCGCTGAGCCGTCGCCGACAATGACACCGATGCCGACACCGACAGCGACGCTTACGCCAACGATCACGCCGAGCGCGACGGCCACGTCAACACGGACCGCGACGCCTTATCCGACCTATGAGCCACGCGTGACGCCAACGCTCAGTTGGCCGACGCCGGGTCCGAGCGCCTTCTTTACCAGTCGATACGTCGCGTCAACGATCGACCCGACGCCGATTCCGCGTGGCGCGGGCGCACTACGGGGCCGAGTCATCGATTGGCGAGGTATCGGGCTTCAGGGTTTTCGCGTGCAAGTTCACGGCGATGCCGCCCAGGCCGACGCCGTGAGCAGTGCCGACGGTCAGTACACCATCTCGGGCATTCCACCGGGCCCGTACGAGATTGCGTTGCCCGACTATCGCTCGGAGCCGGCGCGGAGCATTCCCATTCTGGCTGGAGCGGTGACGACAGTCGACTGGATCGAGACAGGGCGCGGTGTTTCGCCTCTGGCCGAAAGCGGAACACCAACGGTCATACCGAATGCGTTGGTCATTCCAACGCCGAAACAGGTTCTGGTCGAACGTCCGCCTGACAGTCCGGCGCGTCCGTCGCCACCGGAATTGGCAATTCTCAAGGCGGTCGGCTTCGCGATCGATCGGTCGGGAGAGGCATTCACGCGTGGCGCCATCGTCGTCGTCGTGGTCGCGACCATTGTCGGGACTGCGCTCTGGGTGCGATTGCGATTGTGATCCTGGTCATGGGGCTCGGCAATCCGGGACCGGAGTACGCGAATCATCGACATAACGTTGGATTCATGACCGTGGACTTGCTGGCGCGGCGGCACAACATCTCGTTCCGACGGACCCGGTGGCGCGGTCAGGCCGGGAGCGGGTCCATCGACGGGGCGCGGGTCGATCTTCTTAAGCCAATGACGTTCATGAACGAGAGCGGCTTCGCGGTCCGTGGGTACGCCTCGTTCACGAACGCCTCGATTACCAGCATCGTTGTCATTCACGATGATCTCGATCTTCCCCTGGGACGCCTGCGTTTTCGCGAGTCGGGCAGCGCCGGCGGGAACAGGGGTGTGCGTTCGATCATCGATCATCTGCGGACCGACAACTTCCATCGACTGAAGCTCGGCATCGGACGGCCGCCGGAACCGATATCCTCGGCAAGCTATGTTCTCTCGCCATTCGCGCCGTCCGAACGCGAATCGGCTGCCGCGATGATCGAGCGGGCGGCCGACGCGATCGAGTTGTTTGTGCGTGAAGGTCCTACCGCGGCCGCGAATCAATACAATCGATCGTGAGGGCTGGTCCGTTTGGACCAGTCCGTTTCGGCGTTGGAGTTGATCGGTCGTGCATTTGCGCGGTGTTCTTGCGGCCGTCACCGCCGCTCCCGGGATGCGCCGCGCCCTCGCGCGTATGGAGTCGGGCGGCGCGCGTGTCACGGTCGTTGACGCCCTGCACGGACCGTTGTTGGCCGCGTTCGCGCGCGACTACGAGGGCCGAGTCCTTGGGATCGCGCCGAGTCTGAGCGCGGCAAGGTCGCTGGTCGATCAACTCCGCGCCTGGCTGGGTGACGCCTGCCCGATCGAACTGTTTGCCGAGCGCGATTCGTTGCCGTACGACCGCGTTCCGACCGACGCGGGCACCCGTTCCGATCGAATTCGGGCTCTGGAGCTTCTCGCGAACGCACCACGAGGCATCGTCATTAGCTCGGGACGAGCCTTGATTGATCGGATCGCCGAGCCGGCCGCGTTCCGTGAGCGAACGATCGCGGTTCGGCGCGGCGATCGCGTCTCGCCCGGCACTGTCATCGAGCGCCTGATCGCGGCAGGGTACCGCCTGACCGGCCTCGTCGAACAACCCGGCGAGGCGAGCCGACGGGGCGACATCCTGGATGTGTTCCCCTTCAGCGCCGCTGGTCCCGCGCGCATCGAATTCTTTGGCGACGACATCGACGACATACGCTCATTCGATCCGATTACACAGCGGTCGGCCGAGCACATCCAGGCGACGCTGATTCCGCCAGCGAGCGACCTGTACATCACGCCGGAGAGCGCGCTGGCGGATCTCGCACGCATCGACGTCTCGACGCTCGACACCGAGTTCGAACAGAGTTGGTCGCACGTGCGGGCCATGATCGAGTCCGGCACACTGCCCGACTCGCCGGAGATCCTGGCTGGCTATCTCGCTCGCGCGACGCTTCTCGACTACTTGGCGTCCAACGATCGAATCGTTGCCTTCGATTGGTCGGCGATTGAGGCGGCCGTCGAAGCGATCGAGCACCAGGCCAATGAGTCGCGCGCGAGCGCGGAATCTCGCGGCGTGATTCCCCGTGACCTCGTTCCGCCAGTAACGACGTGGACCGACATCGCGGTCGAACTCAATCGCCGCGGTCGCGTCGACGTTGGCGCTGACGATGACGAGTCGTCGGTGTCGAGCGCTAGACTTAATGGGTTCCACCCGGCCCAGCCATATGGCGGCCGTCTACGCGTCTTCTTCGACGACGTGGTCGCGGCACGCGAGAGCGGGGATCGCGTGGTCATAATCTCACAACAGGATAATCGTCTCTCTGAACTGCTAGACGAACGTCGAATTGAACACACACGTGGCAGTGTCGGGGAGGAAGAGCCGTCGCCGGGATCGGTAGCGCTGCTGCACGGCGCGGCGATCGTGGGATTTCGTCTCGATCGTTCGGCTGATGGTGGGCTGATTGTCGCGACCGACGGTGACATCTTTGGTTGGACCAAACCCCGGCGCGCCACGCGACCCCGGTCCAGTGCGCGCGACACCTTCGTCATCGATCTCGAGGTCGATGGTCTGGTCGTCCACGTCGAACACGGCATCGGGCGATATCGCGGCCTCGTTCACATGTCGCGCGACGGCGTCGATCGCGAATACCTGGCGATCGACTACGCGGACACCGACAAATTGTTTGTTCCGGTCGAGCAGGCCGATCGCGTCAGCAAGTACATCGGGTTTGGTGATGGCGCGGCGAGTCTGCATCGACTGGGTGGCACCGAGTGGGCACGTGCCAAGTCGCGCGTCAAGGCGGCCGTACAGGAGATGGCGCGTGAACTGCTGGAACTGTATGCCGCGCGCCAGGTCGCGCCTGGTCATGCGTTCATGCCGGACACGAGTTGGCAGGCCGAGATGGAGGCGGCGTTTCCGTATGTGGAAACAAACGACCAGTTGACCGCGATTCAGGACGTCAAGCGGGACATGGAGACGAACCGCCCAATGGATCGTCTCTTGTGTGGCGACGTCGGATACGGCAAGACCGAAGTTGCCCTCCGCGCCGCGTTCAAGGCGGTGATGGATGGTAAGCAGGTTGCCGTCCTCGTGCCGACGACGGTGCTGGCGCAGCAGCACTTCGCGACGTTTCGCGAGCGCCTACAAGCATTCCCGATCAAGATCGAGATGCTTTCGCGGTTCCGATCCGATCGCGATCAGCACGCGGTCGTCGCGGGCCTGAAGGCGGGCTCGGTCGATATCTGCATCGGTACGCATCGCGTGGTCCAGAAGGACGTCGAGTTCAAGGATCTGGGATTGGCGATCATCGATGAAGAGCAACGCTTTGGCGTCGTGCACAAGGAGCGACTGAAGCAGCTCCGCCGTGAGGTGGACGTCCTGACGCTAACCGCGACGCCGATCCCGCGGACGCTGCATATGTCGCTCGCCGGTGTCCGCGATATGAGCACGATGGAGATTGCCCCGGAGGATCGTCTGCCCATTCGGACGAGCGTGGAACCGTGGGATGATGGGTTGATCCGAGAGGCGATCTTGCGAGAGATCGACCGCGGCGGTCAGGTGTTCTTCGTTCACAATCGCGTTCAGTCGATCTACGCGATGGCGCAGCGTTTGCGAAAGCTCATTCCAGAGGTGACGTGTCTCATCGGTCACGGGCAGTTGCCAGAAAACGATCTCGAAGAAGTGATGGCGCGCTTCGCGGCCGGCGACGCCGATGTCCTAATGTGTACGACGATCATCGAGTCCGGACTCGACATTCCTAACGCAAACACGATCATCGTGAACGACGCGGACCATTTTGGCCTGGCGCAGCTGTACCAGTTGCGCGGTCGCGTCGGCCGTGGCGCGAATCGCGCCTACGCGTACTTCCTTTACAAGCGTGATCGCGTCCTCGGCGAGATCGCCGAGAAGCGTCTCAAGACTATCCACGAGGCAACCGAATTGGGAGCGGGCTTTCGCATCGCGATGAAGGATCTCGAGATCCGCGGCGCGGGCAACCTCCTCGGATCCGAGCAGAGCGGACACGCATCGGCCGTCGGTCTCCAGTTGTACACCGATCTACTGGCTGAGGCAGTGGCCGAGCTTCGCGGCACGCAGGCCGAGAAACGGCCAGACGTGAGCGTGGATCTTCCTCTAGAGGCGAGCATCCCTCGTTCGTACGTGCCCGATGAGGGTACGCGCCTGGCGCTGTACCGGCGCCTAGCCAAGGTGACGCGCGACGAGGAACTGGCGAAATGCCTCGACGACGTCCGCGACATGTACGGCGCACCGCCCGAGCAATTCCTCGCCCTCGTCTGGCTCGTTCAGACGAAGATTGCGGCGGCGGCGGCGGGCGTGGAGCAAATCAACGCAACCGCGACCGAGTTCATCTTGCGTTTCCGACGCGAGCAACCGGAACGTTTGCGGCTGCTTGAGCCAGCGTTCGAACCATACGTGCGCGCCGGTCGGGCGTACCTCTATCTCGATCGCGTCGGCCTGGGGGGCCGGTGGCAGGCCACGCTCGATGGCGTCCTGAACCGGTTGAAGCCGGCGGCCGCGTGAGCCGTTTGCTAGGCTACGGTCCGTCGATGCTGACGCGCGGTGAGTCGCGTCGAGTTGGAGTTGACCAGTGACGATCGCAGGACAGGAACTCGCCACCCAGATTCGGACGATTCCGGATTTCCCGATCCCGGGGATTCAGTTTCGCGACATCACGACGCTACTCAAGAGTTCCATTGGGCTGCGGCGCGCGGTCGATGCGATGGTGGAGCCGTTCCTCGGTCGCCACATCGATCTCGTGGTTGGCGTTGAGTCGCGTGGCTTCATCTTCGCGACGCCGGTCGCCTACGCGCTGAACGCTGGCTTCGTACCAGTACGGAAGATGGGGAAGCTACCAGCCGACGCAATCCGGGTCGAGTACGAGCTCGAGTACGGCACGAACACGCTCGAGCTGCACCGCGACGCCATCGCACCCGGCCAGCGCGTGCTGGTCGTCGACGACTTGCTGGCGACTGGTGGAACCGCCGCGGCCGCGGTCGACCTCGTCAGTCGGCTGGACGGCGTCGTTATCGGCCTAGCGTTCCTGGTCGAGCTCAGTGACCTGCTCGGGCGAGATCGCCTCGTCGGTCACAACGTCCATTCGGTTGTGCGGTACTAACTCGGACCGCTCGCGACCGGGAATATCAGCGTTCCACGAGTCCCATGGCTGAACGCGCGCCTCCAGGGCGCTTATACTTTCTGGCGCGCCGCCGATGCCGGATGGTGTAGTGGTAACACGTCTGATTCTGGATCAGAAGACCCTAGGTTCGACCCCTAGTCCGGCAGCCACCATTCAATCTCAGAATTGCTGGCGAAGGCTGGCGGGCAGACGCCAATGACAGTGGAATGACAGTAAACCCCTACTTGTTGGGCGTTCCAAGAAGCGCGCCGACGGCCTGGGCGGCGGACGCCTCGCCCGCGCGATCGTCGTCCGGTTGCCATCTTCGGGCCGTCCAAAGCCCGAAATCGGAGGGACGGCGATCGTACCTCAGTCACCCGCAAGAATGACGCGCGACGTTGCGAGAAAGTGATTCAGGCCGTCGCTGGTGTTGCCGCTCGGCGATGCCATCCGCGCATCAGGGGAAACCCTGATGCGCGTCGACGCGACGCTGCTAGCCTGCGGCAAGCGATCGAGTGACGGAGGGAGGGAGCACAGAATGCGCGCGCGTCGCTCCGGCGCCCTATGTTGAGTTGACCGCGCGAGAAGCCATCCCGCGAACGGTCGGCGGTGTCCGTGAATTGGCGTCCGTCGATGCAGCGGCCACCGGTGATGCCCTCGATCCGACTGTCGTCGGATTGGTCCTCGACATCGACACATTCGCCGTCCACGATGGACCCGGCATTCGCACGGCCGTGTACCTGAAGGGCTGCCCGCTAAGTTGTGCCTGGTGTCACAGCCCTGAGTCGCGGGGTCTCCGGCCAGAGCTCCTGTATATGGATCGAAAATGCACCGGCTGCGCGGCATGCGTAGCCGAATGCCCGGAGAATGCGATCCATCTCGTTGCGCCGTCCCACGATGCGGATGATCTCCGGTCAGCCGAACTGCCGCCCCAGATCGCCGCGGTTGATTGGGCGCGGTGCACCGACTGTGGGCACTGTGTCGCGGTGTGCTACCCGGGTGCGCTGAAGATTGCCGGTGAGTCGCGATCCGTCGCCGACGTGGTCGCCGAGATCGCGGCGGATGCGCCGTTCTTCGAGGCGTCGGGCGGCGGCGTAACCCTCACTGGCGGGGAAGTGACTTTGCAGCCGCGCTTCGCCTATCAGGTACTGGCTGCCTGCCGCGCGCGCGGGATCCACACCGCGGTCGAGACGACCGGGTATGCGGCGTGGCCGGTCGTCCGGCGCCTGGCCGAGATGACCGACCTGTTCTTGTACGATCTCAAACTGATAGATGACGCGGACCACCGGCGCCTCACCGGCGTCCGGAACGGACTCGTCCGGAGGAATCTCGAGCGGCTCGTTGCGTTCGGCGCGACCGTGATCCCGCGCCTCCCGTGCATTCCCGGCCTCACCGACACGAATGAGAATGTCGCTGCCTGTGCCGATATCACCGCCAGGCTCGGTCTCACGGTGATCCACTTGCTTCCGTACAACAACGCTGCCGGCGCCAAGTACCGGTGGCTGGGGCGTGACTACGCGCTCGATGCGCTCGTCACACAGACCGCCGAGCGGATGGAGGAGTTGGCGTGCATCTGTCGCTCGCGCGGCTTGGAGGTTCAGGTCGGCGGTTAGGAGGCGAACATGGCGATCACGGTCTCGCGCGAGACTGACAGAGAAGGCGGACAGAAGCAGGCGGGCTCGACTCCGCGGGTGAGACGGCTCCACGCCCGGCTGCAAGACGCAATGCTGTGCCGCCAGGAGGTTTGGCGACCGGGATCGATTCTTGACGACCCGACGCTGGCAACCCTGCCGCTGGTGCTGCGGCGTGCCCACGCGTTCGGCCGGGTCCTTGACACGATGCCGATCGAGATCGCGCCGGACGAATTGATCGTCGGCAAGAGCGCAGTCGACGGCGTCGTACAGCGCACGTCCCTGCCCGAGTTCGCCTCCTCGGAGGAGCACGCCCGGGCGCGCGCCGAGGGTATGGGTATAACCAGCAGCCTTTCCCACAAGACACCCGACTACCCGCCCCTCGTTCGACGCGGGATGCGCGCAATCATCGCCGAGACCGAGGCCAGGTGCGCCGCGCTCGAATGCGAGCCGCCGACCCAGGAGCGCGAAGCCCAGATCCTCTTTTTCCGGTCGGTGGCCATCGAGTGCAAGGCGTTGGTCCGCCTCGCCAATCGTTTCGCCGATCTGGCCGATCGACAGGCGCTCGATGCTCCCCCTCCTCGCGCGGCCGAGCTACGGCACATCGCCGCGGTATGCCGGCGCGTGCCGGAGTTTCCGGCCCGTGGCTTCCACGAGGCGGTCCAGAGCGTCTGGTTCGCGCATTTCTCGTTCTTCTCGACCGGTACTGGACTGGCGCTCGGCCGCTTCGACCAGTACTGTTGGCCGGCGCTGCGCCGCGACCTCACGACCGAACGCCTGTCGCTCGATCGCGCGCGCGAGATCCTCGAGTGCGTGTGGCTGAAGTTCAACGACCGCGCCCAACTGGCGCGCGAGAATTTCGCCGATCGTTACCAGGACGGACCGTGGGTCGCCGGTGACCGCGTGCGCACGATTACGGGTTTCGATCGGGCCGATGCGATCAATCATTTCGGCCAAAACATCGTGCTCAGTGGACTGACGCCGTCAGGTGTCGATGGGACGAACGATCTGACCCACCTGTGTCTGGATTGCCTGGAGCACTTCGAGTTCACGAGTCCCGTCGTTACTGTGCGGCTTCACCGCGGGTCACCCGATCGACTGGTCGAGCGCTGCGCCGAGGTCCTCAAAACCGGCGGCGGAATGCCGTACATCTTCAACGATGAAGCGATCGTCCCGGCCTACCGGAAGCTCGGCGTTCCCTCCCGGGACGCCCGCGACTATGCGAATTCCAATTGTTGGGAGACCATGATCGCCGGGAAGTCCGATCAGGAATTGATCCGGGGCGTGAACTTCCCGCTGATTCTCGAGTGGGTGCTCAATCGGGGTGTCACTCGTTGCCGCGATATCCAAGAAGGGATCGACACCGGCGATCCGCGCGAGTTCGCACACTTCGACGACCTGCTCGAAGCGTGGAAGCGACAACTCGACGCGTACGTCGCGCGGAATATCGACTATGTCGGCGAGGCCTACGCGCGCGGTGACCTCTTCCATTCGGGCCACGGCCGCTACTCGTACAACCCGCTGTTGTCGGCTTTGATCCGTGACTGCCTGGTACGGGGTCAGGATGTCATACGCGGCGGCGCCCGCTACGTTATCTGGCACCTCATGGGTGAGGGAGTGGCGAACTGCGTCGACGCACTTGTGGCCATGAAGTGGCTCGTCTTCGACCAGCGCGCGGTCGCGATGGACGAGGTTATCGTCGCGCTAGAGCGGAACTGGCAGGGGCACGAGCAGCTGCGCCAGCGTATGATCGCTCGCGCGCCGAAGTTCGCCAACGACGAACGCGAGGCGGATTCCATCGCGGCTGATCTCATGCAGTGGTTCACCGCGCGCGCTCAGTACCACGCTCAACGCTACCCGTCGATCCTCTTTCCCTGTGCAGTCGGAACCTTCTCCTGGTACCACTCCATCGGCCGCGAAGTGGGAGCCTCGTGCGACGGGCGCTTCAATGGAGATCCGGTGACGCCGAATTTCAGTCCTTCCGTCGGCATGGATCTGAAGGGCCCGACCGCGGCGATCCGGTCTTACTGCAAGATGCCTTCGACCGACCTGGCCGGTGGCGGGCCGATGGACCTGCGCTTCGCTGGCAGTCACCTCCGCGGCGAGGCGGGGACGCACCGTCTTGGAGGTTTCCTGCGCGCGTTCGTCGCTCTCGGCGGGAACATGACCACGGTCACGATTACCGACGCGGAGCTCCTCAAGCGGGCAATGCGGGAGCCGGACAAATACCGCGGACTGCGTGTCCGGATGGGCGGCTGGTCGGCCTACTTCGTCGCGCTCAGCCCCGAGCAGCAGCGGCTCCACATCGCCAAGGTCGAGCACGGGCTCTGAGCGCGCGACCGGTGTCGGCCCCGATCGCGCGGCGCCTACGGCGTCGGCGCCGTGACGCCCTTCAGCGTCAGTTCGCGCGCCCGATGGCAGCGCACCCAGTGCCCTGCCTCAATCTGCTCCCAAATCGGCGCTTCGGTCTTGCACACGACCTTCGCGTACTGGCAGCGAGGGTGGAAGTAGCAGCCGCTTGGAGGCGCGGCGGGATTGGCGACCTCGCCCTGAAGCACGATGCGATCCCGGTAGCGTTGGGGTCGCAGGTAATCTTGCGAATCCGGACTCGGGATTTCCCCCGGCAGAATGACCCGGCCGGAGTGCCCGGCTTCGGCGCCGTCCGTCGATCCGCCCCGACGCGGCCGCAGGCGCGGATCGGGTTCGGGAATCGAGGAGAGCAGCGCCTCCGTATACGGGTGCCGCGGGGTCGCGAAGATGCGGCGGTTCTCGGTCAGTTCAACCATCTGCCCGACGTACATCACGGCGACGCGATCGCTGATGTGCTTCACGACGCTCAGATCGTGCGCGACGAAGAGGTAGGTCAGGCCGAGATTCTCCTGGAGTTCGAGCATGAGATTCAGAATCTGCGCCTGTACCGACACGTCGAGCGCCGAGACCGGCTCGTCGGCGACGATCAACCGAGGATTCAGCGCCAGCGCTCGTGCGATGCCGATCCGCTGACGCTGGCCGCCACTGAACGCGTGCGGGTAGCGGCGCAAGAACTCCGGGCGCAGGCCGACCAGCCGCAACAGATCAGCGACGCGGTCTTCGCGCTCGCGCCGATTCCCGACACCGTTCACGAGCAGCGGTTCGCCGACGATATCGAGAAGCGTCATGCGCGGATTCAGCGACGAGAACGGATCCTGGAAGATCATCTGCATCTCGCGGCGCAGAGGACGCAGACGACCGCGCGGCACCGTTCCGACGTCGACGACCTCGCCGGATACCGTGCGGAAGTGGATCTCGCCCGACGTCGGGTCGATCGCGCGCAGGATACAGCGTGAGGTCGTCGTCTTGCCGCAGCCCGATTCGCCGACGAGCGCAAGCGTCTCACCCCGTCGCACTACGAACGACACGTCATCGACCGCGCGTACGTGCCCCACGAGCTTGCGCAACATGCCGCGCCGAATCGGGAAGAACTTGCGCAGGCGCCGCACGTCGAGCAGCACGTCTTCGGCGACCGCCGCGCCGCCCACGGTGTCGGCGATGTGGTCGATCATGTCCGACTCTCGGCCGGCAACGGGACTTCGCTGCCCGGGTACAGGAAGCAACTGGCGAGGTGATCCGTGCCAACCTTCGTCAGGACCGGCTCGGCGCGCTCGCACGTCCCGGCGATCGTCCGCGAACAGCGCGGGTGGAACGGACAGCCGGAAGGTCGGTTGTACGGGTGCGGGATTGAGCCGGAAATCGTCGGTAGCCGTACTCGCGGCTCGGCCCGAATGCTCGGAATGGACTCGAGAAGCGCACGGGTATACGGATGCTTTGCGTTGTGGAAGATGTCGTCGACCGCGCCGTACTCGACGACTTTTCCGAGATACATCACGGCCACTTCGTCGGCCATCTCGGCGACGACGCCTAGGTTGTGCGTAATCAGCATGATCGCCATGCCGTTCTGTTCCTGCAGTTCCCGGAGTAAGTCGAGGATCTGCGCCTGCGTCGTCACGTCGAGCGCGGTTGTCGGCTCGTCGGCGACGAGGAGCAACGGATCGCACGACAGCGCCATCGCAATCATTGCCCGCTGCCGGAGGCCGCCGCTCAATTGAAACGAGTATTCGTCCAAACGCGCTTCGGCGCGCGGGATGCCAACCTGCCGCAAGAGCTCGATTGCGCGATCGCGTGCTTCGCGCTTGCTGACGCGCCGGTGGTAGCGGATCACTTCGATGATCTGGTTGCCAACCGTGTGCACCGGGCTGAACGATGTCATCGGTTCCTGGAATATCAGCGAAATGACGCCACCGCGAATCATGCGCATCTGACGGCTTTCGGAATCGAGCCGAACGAGGTCGAGCTCACGCGCGCGACCGAGCGCAGCCTCGAGGTCGGCGTCGTCGCGGCCCTCCGGATGGCGGAGGATGATCTCGCCGGCAATCGTCCGACCAGGATGCTCGACGATCCCAAGGATCGAACGCGCGGTCACGCTCTTGCCGCAGCCCGACTCCCCGACGACACCGAGCGTCTTGCCGGGAAAGATGTCGAACGTCACGCCATCGACGGCGCGAACGATGCCTTCATCGGGATAGAAGTAGGTCTTGAGGTCGCGGACGGACAGGAGCGGCTCGGTGCCAGCGGTCACGAGGCGTACGGATCGGCCGCGTCGCGGAGGCCATCTCCCAGGAAGTTGAAGGCGAGAATGACGATGATGACCGGGACCGCCGGCAAGAGTAGCCACGGCGTGATCGCGACCGTCTGGACGTTTTGCGCCTGCTGAAGGAGAACGCCCCAACTGATTGCTGGCGGCCGCAAGCCGAGGCCGAGGAAGCTCAGCGACGTCTCGGCCACGATCATTGCGGGGAGCGCCAGCGTCGTCGCGGCGATGATGTGGCTAAGGAACGAGGGCACCATGTGGCGGAAAATGATGCGGAATTGGCTGCAGCCGCTCAGCTCGGCAGCCGTCACGAAGTCCTCTTCGCGCAGGCTCAGGAATCGGCCGCGCACGACCCGCGCCAATTCGGTCCAGCCGATCAGCGAGATGATCAGCGTGATGACAAAGTAAACTTGCAAGACGTCCCAGTCCCTTGGCATCGCTGCCGCAAGCCCCATCCAGAGCGGGATCGTTGGTATCGAGCGCAGGATCTCGATCACGCGCTGAATCACGGTGTCCATCATCCCGCCGTAGTAGCCGGAGATTCCCCCAAGCAAGATGCCGAGAAACAGGCTGAGCGCCACCCCGACCAGGCCGATGACAAGCGAGATTCGCGTCGCGTGCATCAAGCGCGACCACATATCCCGCCCCTGTGGATCCGTGCCAATAAGGAACAGCGATTCCTCGGCTGCGCCAGCGTCGACGCCGACGATGTGTCGATCGGTCGGGATTACGCCGAAGAGCTTGTACTCGTAACCGCGAGCGAAGAACTGGATGGGGACCTTCTTGGCCGGATCCGGCTCGTAGACGCGCTTGAATGTGACCGGATCGCGCCTGCCGCTCAGGCCGAGGACGTGGGGTCCGAATGAGCCGTCGGGATAGAAAAAGTAGATCGACTGCGGCGCGATCAGCCCCCGCTGAGCTTCGGAGGCGAGCGGATCGGCGTAGGCGAGGAAATCGCCGAACGGGACGATCAGGTACGAGAGCAGAATGACGACGCCGCTGACCATCGCGACTTTGTGCTTTCGGAAGCGCCACCAGGTGAGCTGCCATTGCGTGGCGACTGATATGCGTTCCTCGGCCGCGCCTTGAGCTTCGGCTGTCAATGCACCGACGGACACGCTCACCTAACCCTCGAACCGAATGCGTGGATCGATCCATAGGAGGAGGAGGTCGGAGAGGAACGTGCCGACGACTGTCATCAGCCCGATCAGAAGAACGATCGTGCCCGCCAGGAACATGTCCTGCGCAATGAGCGACTTCAAGAGCAGCGGTCCGACGGTCGGCAAGCTCAGAACCAGCGACACGATGATGCTGCCGGACACGACATACGGCAACGAGTAGCCAACCGTGCTGGCGAATGGATTGAGGGCTACGCGAACGGGGTACTTCAAGACAACGCGTGACCACGGAAGACCCTTGGCCCGCGCCGTCACAACGTATGGCTTGCGAAGCTCATCGAGCAGATTGGCGCGCATGACACGCATCGCCTGCGCGGTCGTCGCGAGGCCGATGATGAGCGCTGGGATCGGCAGATGCGCGAGCAAGTCCTGAGCTCTTCCCACGCTCCAAGGTGCGTCGGCGTACTCAACCGAGAAGAGTCCACCGATGTTGGCGTCGAAGAGGACGAATCCGAAATACAGGACGAGGAGCGCCAGGAGAAAACCTGGCACCGCCACGCCGATGAAGCCGATGAACGTGAACACGTAGTCGAAGAGGGAGTACTGCCGAACGGCCGAGTAGACGCCGATCGGCAAGGCGACGACCCAGGTGACGAAGAGGGCAGCGATTGAAACCACCATCGTCAGGGATAGCCGGTCTCCGATGACCTCGGAGACCGGCCGGTTGTACTCCATCGCCATACCGAAATTGCCCGTCAACGCCAGACCCGCCCAGCGAACGTACTGGACATACACCGGTTGGTCGAGGCCGTACTGCGCGCGAAGGTTTTGCGCCTCTTCCTGCGACACAAGGCTACCGGAGGCCGTCAATTGCGCGATGTACGCGTCAACGTAGTCCCCCGGCGGCAAAAGGATAATCACGAACGACAGGAGCGAGATCGCCCAGACCGTGAAGAGGGAGAGGAGCAGCCTTCGCGCGATGTACGTAACCACGAATTCGAGACGTTAGCTCTTGAAGTAGAAATGCTCTGGGCGCGCGTTCCCTGGCGTCTGGCCCGGCGTGCTGCCGACGACGCTATCCGGAACGTTCCCCATTCGATTACTCTGGATGACGATGCCGAGCAGCGCCGGTGAGACGCCAACCGTGCCGATGATCCAGAGGTTCTCGGCCATGAGTTTGTTCAACTCCTTCGCCAGAACGACGCGTTCGGCCTCAGGCGTGCTCTTCGCCTTCTCGAAGATCTCGATTTGCTTGAGAATGTCGCCTTCCGGCTTCTTGCCGATGGTACCGCCCGACTGATACCACTGACCGAACGCCGGTCCGATCGCGCTGTCGATCGCGAACGCCATCGCGTGATTCGGGTATGTGAACGGAGTGTCCGAACCATCGTTCGACCAGACGCGAATCTGCAGCTCATTTGCCTCGAGCCGCTTAGTCATCAGGCTGCGCTCGACCTGGACAACGTTGCCTTTGATCCCAATCTTGGTCCAGTGCTGGGCGGCCATCTCGGAGATGCCGGTCCAGTTGACGAACGCGGCGCCGACGGTCGTGACTTCGAGAACGAGCGGACCCTTGCCGTCCGTCCGAAGCCGGAATCCCTGTGCGTCCTTCTTGTCGAGGCCGATCTTGTCGAGGAGATCATTCGCCTTCTTGAGGTCGAGTACTGAATTGAGCGTTCGGTACTCTGGTCCCGGGCTCGCCGGCGAGTCCTTGGACGGTGATGGTCCACCAGGGTCGCCCTGGCCGAGCCAGAAGACCTCGTTCATCTGCTTGCGATCGATACCACTCGAAAGCGCGATCCGGAAGTCCTTGTTATGGAGCCATTTCGCGATCTCAGGATCCGCGTCATAGCTCATGTTGACGAAGAATCCCGCGTCGGTGCCGTGAGGCCAGTTCCAGAATTTGACGGTGTAGTTGCCCTTCTTCTCGTTCTCTTTGAAGGCCGGAAGCTTGGCGATGTCCATGTGGCGCACCTGAAGATCGTATTCACCGGCGATCGCGCGCAGGTTCGCGACTTCCAGGTTCTCGGCCAATGTAAACGTGATCTTGTCGATGTACGGGAGCTGGTTGCCAGCCGTGTCGACCTCAAAGTAGTACGGATTGCGTTCGCACGTGACCGTGGGCTGTGTTACAGCCGTCTTATAGACCCACGGTGCCAGCGTCGGACAATCGACGTTGCGGGCAGTGTCGTTGCGATTCTTGAAGTAGAGGCCCCAGTTGTCGAACTTGGCGTCCTTCGCCTTCTTCTCGGCCTCATCCTTGCCAATGTACTTGGCGTGGAATTGCTGCATGTAATGCTTCGGCGCGTACATTCCCATCGCCTGGCGACCACGTGTCTGGTGGCCGGCGACGTTCAGCGATGCGACAAGATCAAGGAAGAGGTAGTAGGGGCCGTCGAACTTGAACGCGACGGACGTATCGGAGAGTTTTTCGACTTTACCCTGCTTGCCGCCAACCGCCATGAATGACGCCAGGCTGGGGTTGAGATCCTTGTTGAGGTACAGATCCTCGTACCAGAACAGAATGTCGTCGGCGGTGAACGGTTTGCCGTCCGACCACTTGTGGCCCTTGCGGAGATTGATGATGAAGGTCTTGCCTCCGTCCTGAATCTCCCAGCTCTTCGCGACGTGGGGCACGACTTTCTCGACCTTTGCGTCGTAGTAGACGAGGTGGTCGTGGAAGTGGCGCTCCATATTCTGCGTATCGGCCGGTCCGGTAAATCCCATCCGCCAGTTGCCACCGTACTTTCCGACCTCGCCGGCCGGCTTCAGCACGAGCGGCTCGCTTGGGAGTCGCTGCTCGACGGCCGGCAGTTTGCCATCCTTCACGAGGGCGTTCAGCGTCGGCGCCTCCGCGAACTGCTTCGGCATCGCCGCTGGGTCGGTGAGGACGACCGGAAGTCCGACCGGGCCAGACACCGCTGGCGCGGCGGCGGCGGGCTTCGAGGCCGCGGCCGGCGCTGGCGCAGCGGCGGCTGGCTTCGGCGCCTCGGCCGGCTTGGCCGGTTCGGCGGGCTTTGGGGCCGCGGCCGGCGCTGGCGCAGCGGCGGCTGGCTTCGGCGCCTCGGCCGGCTTGGCCGGTTCGGCGGGCTTGGCCGGCGCCGCTGTCGGTGCGGCGGGAGACGCGCACGCGGCAATCAGTGCCGCGAGCGAGGCTGTCCCCAGCCCACCGAGGAAACGACGGCGACTCAGGGCATTCGGGAATCGCATCATGGGTCCACGTCCTCCTTCAAGGTAGTTCCGCATAGTACACATCTTGAGCGGTTCGTTGTTGCGCGCCTTCCGGGCGGCGCCAGCGCGAGAACGAGAGTTGGTGCCGCTACGGAGCGCTGATCACGCGGACCGTGCCCTCAGTCCCGTTCACTTCGATGAGTTCGCCGTCGCGAATGCGTGTCGTCGCGCCAGCCACGCCGACGACCGCCGGAATGCGGTATTCGCGGGCCACGATCGCGCAATGGCCCAGCATCCCGCCCGACTCGGTGACGACCGCGCCGACCGATGCGAACAATGGCGTCCACGCGGGTGACGTGCTCTCAGCAATGAGGATCTCGCCCGGTTGAATGCGCGACGTGTCGCCGAGGCGACGCGCGATCCGTGCTCGCGCTCGGACGATGCCAGCCGAGGCGCCGACGCCACGCATCATCGTCTCATCGCCCGCCAATGCTTTGGCAGAGCGGAAACGCGCCGAGGCGCGGCCAACCGCGTCGAGGGGTGGCGGCGCGGGTGGCGCCGGTGTTCCGAGTTCCATCGGAGGGCGGATGCTTGCGAATCGGTCCATCTCCGCGCGGCGTTCCGCGATGATTTCGCGATGATCGGATGACGTGTCGGCCGCGACCGCGGCAAGAGCCTCATCTGGCCAAAGCATAAAGACGTCGTCCGGCCGTTCGATCGTGCCCCGCCGGGTTAGGCGATGCCCGATTTCGACGAAGACGCGGCGCACTTTGTACGTGCCACGCGTATCGATCCAATACCCGTGATCCTCGGTCAAGACGACGCCAAGTTGCGCGGCCGGTAAAAGGAACTCAAAGCGGGCCCGGTCGGATTCGGGCAGTGCCGCCAGCCGAGCCCGAGCTCGCGCGGTTGCCTCCTCACGCTCGTTGGCCAGCCGGGTCAGCCGCGCGTCAGGGTCGGCGTCGGGGCGCCAAAGCATCTCGCGTAGACTCTTGACGGCCGGGGTCGGGTCCTCGACCCATGATGGATTGCTCGGCAGCCAGTTCTCGTAGCGCTGGCCGTACTCCGCGATCGCGCGATCGAACGCCTGGACAAACGCCTCGGCGGCTGGCATTGCGCGCAGGCGCGGCATCACGTTGGACGGGTCCATTTCAGCCAGGATGCGCGCGACCTCGGGGATCGTCTCCGCGACCTTGGCGACGTGCCAGAGCGCACGCCCGGTCTCGGTCGTCTTGTTGGTGAAGCCCTGCAGAAATACCTGCAACTCGAGGTGGGGTGTGTCGCCGAAAAGATCGACGTACAGCTGCTGAAAAAGCGCGATCGCGGCGTATCCCGGCGTGAGAATCAGGAAATGCAGATTCCAGAGGCGCGCCATACGACGGATCGATTCCTCGCCATG
The DNA here is from genome assembly GCA_004297775.1 of Chloroflexota bacterium. Lineage (GTDB taxonomy): Bacteria > Chloroflexota > UBA6077 > FW602-bin22 > FW602-bin22 > FW602-bin22. Next base: position 84,597 of record SCUE01000033.1, read on the forward strand.
CATCGCCAGGGCCGCGTCGGTGGCGGACGCGCGGTCGAATGCCTCCCACCATGCGTGGTGGCCGCGCAGCTCGGGGAGCCAGTCGTTCTCCCAGGTTGGGCGTTGTGTCGCGATCGCCGCCTCGATGCGCGCGTCGCTCTCGCGCGCGATCCGCGCCCGCTCGTCTTCCGACAGAGGCAAGGGATTCTGCGCCAGGTAGTAGTAGGTGTTGATCCGTCGGACTTCGGTCCTTTGCGCCGCTTGACCGTAGTGCCGCCGCGCGGCGTCCATGCCCTGCCAGACCATGCGTCCATCGATCGTAAAGTCGAACGGCGTCATCTGGGTGAACCAGTGTGACTGGCCGAACCGCCAGTGCAGAAACGCGTCCGACGGGTCGTCCCACCGAACCGGGAAACCCGCGGGGATCGGGAACGGCGCGCGGGGATTCGTGTTTGCGGTCGACACTTTGACCCTTCTATCCATCGTGAGGCTGTGCCTCGACCGGTCGCCTCGTCGCCGCCGGGTCAGGGGCCGCGTATGTTAACGCTCGCACGGTCGGCACGCGGTCGCCGTGTCTGGGCGACGCGACTGCGTCCACGGCACGCGCGGCACGGCCATCTGGTTATGCGGTCGTCTTCTCCGATGACGACGATCCGCGGAGCGACCAGGCGATCCACGCTCCGGCGGCGCTCAATGCGCAGGCAGTCACCAGGAATGAGGCACGGAATCCGAAGACCGCCGCCGCCGCCGACCCGATCAGCGGTCCGGTCGCGTTGCCAAGCGCCATCGCGGACGCCGTGAGACCAAAGACCCACCCTCGACGATCCGGCGGCGCCAGGAGCCCAATCATCGCCATCGAGACCGGCATGATGGCGCCGGCGAACGCGCCGGTGATGGCCCGGAGCACAAGCAACTCCCACGGAGATTGAACGAGTGCCTGCGGCAGATACAGGATTCCCGAGGCAAGCGCCGCGAAAGCAAGAACGCGCCGGTGGCCGACTCGGTCGCCCAGGCGGCCACCGATCGCGGCGGCGGCGGCGCCCGAGACCGCGGCCGCGCCCAGGATGGTGCCGGCGATCGATGCCGCGGCCGTTTCAGAATCGATGAGTTGAACGATGAACAGCGGCAAGACCGGCGCGATCGCGGTTTGGCCCGTTTGCGCGACGAAGATGGAGATAACGACCGCCCGGACGCGCGGGAAATCACGCATCACCGCGAGGTTGGCGCGCCAGGTCGGTCGTTCGCGTGTCGGCGGCCGCTCGAAGCGCTCGTGCACGAAGAACACGACCGACACGCCGGACAGGAAAAGTAACCCGCCCGTGACGAGGAAAGAGGCGCGGAATCCATAGGTATCCGCGACGAAGCCGCCGAGAACCGGGCCAAACGACGCGCCCACGAACGCGCTGGTCGCCATCAGACCCATCGATTGCCCGAGCTTGCTTGGTGGAACGATTGCCGCGACCAGCACCCGTGTGGCCGATAGCGTACCCGCGAAGATGCCCTGGACCGCGCGCGCGACCAGGAGTTGCCGAACGTCGTCGATTGCCGCCATCGCCGCGACAACCACGCCGCCACTCAGGATCGAGCGGGATACCATCGGCTTTCGGCCGTATCGGTCGGCCCAGGTTCCCCAAACCGGGGCCATCACTGCCTGCGTCAACGCCGCGATCGAGGCGATTGCGCCGGCCCACACGGCCGCCTGGCTCGGATCGGTCACGCCGAGCACGCGGACATACAGGGGCATGAACGGGAGAACGGCCGCGAAGCCAATCATCGCGATCGCCTGACTCAACCAAAGGACCGCGAAGGTTCGCTGCCACCCGGGCTGCCCGCCATCGTCGGGTGACTGACTCACCGTGGGCAGGATATCAGTCTCGCATGCGCGCCACGCGCTCGGGGCCGACAAGCCGGGTTCCTGTCATGCGCGAGCGGTGTGATTCTGTGAGGTTGTATGGTTACTGAGGAGAAAGCTGAGCCTAGACGGCGGCCCCGACCGGAACGGTGTCGGTCGGCTGGTACGCCGGTAACCCGCAGAAGGCGTCGTAGTCGATGAGCTCAGTGATCGTCGGCGAGTCGCCACACATCGGGCACATCGGATCGCGCCGAATCTTGACCTCGGAGAACTCCATCGCCATCGCGTCGAAGATGAGGAGCCGACCGATCAATGGATCGCCCTCGCCGAGGATCAACTTCAGGACTTCGACCGCTTGAATCGAGCCGACGATGCCCGGGAGGACACCGAAGACGCCGGCTTCAGCACAGTTGGGCACCGCGCCGGCTGGCGGTGGCGACGGGAACAAGCAGCGATAGCACGGTCCGTCCTTCGGCTTGAAGACCGTGACCTGACCGTCGAACTGGAAGATCGAGCCATGCACGACCGTCTTGTCGAGCATCACCGCCGCGTCATTGGTCAAGTAGCGTGTCTGAAAGTTGTCCGTACCGTCGACGATGATGTCGAAGTCACGAAAAACGTCGAAGACGTTGTCGGAATACAGTCGCTGCTGAAACGGCACAACCTTCACGTCCGGATTGATCGACGCAATCGTGCGCGCCGCCGATTCGACCTTTGGCAAACCGACAGTGTCGACGCGATGGAGGATCTGGCGCTGCAGATTTGACAGGTCGACCGTGTCGAAGTCCACGATCCCGAGCGTGCCGACCCCGGCCGCGGCGAGGTACAGCGCCGCCGGTGAACCCAATCCTCCCGCGCCAAGCAGGAGAACGCGGGCGTTCATCAGCTTCTTCTGGCCCATCGCGCCAACCTGCGGCAGCAATATGTGCCGGCTGTATCGGCGAATCTGCTCTTCGGTAAACATGCCCTTCTACTCCTCCGTAATGACACACACGCTTCGTGTTTGCTTGCAAACCGTGCTCGGGTGCGACGGCGTGGTCGTCGCCATCACCGCACCTCCACCGGCACCTCAGAAATGACGCTGTCGACGATGCGAAATGCGCGCGCGACCGGCGCGGCGCGATCGCTCAGCGACACGATCAGATAGATCGAATCCGGGTAGTACGCCAGCCGCACATCGGTTGGCGACGGATACGCCTCCGTGTGCGTGTGGGAGTGGTAGATGGCGATCAGATCCTCGCCCTGCTGGTCGATGTCGTCGAACACGCGAATCTGTTCGCGTGGATCCATCACATAGAGGACCGGGCTCGCCTCGGTGTTCGTCATGCGATGGATGCGCTTCGCGACGAGGCCGGATCCGGAGAGAAGGCCGCAGCACTCGTTCGGGTACTCGGCGTCCGCGTGCGCGACCATGTCATTGAGGTGGATGCGCTCGATGACGAGGCTGTCCGATCCACCGGCCAGCATTGGTACGAACGCGACTTCATCGTTGTTGGTGAGCGCGGTATGCTTGCCCGCCATGGCGCGCGCTTCCTCTCCGTTGACGTAGACATTGACATAATTCTTGAAGTCGTCGTCGGCCCAGATCTCGGCTTTCATACCCGGGTGCAGCGCGTCGAGCGTATCGATGAGGTCGAGCAATTGGGCGCCCTCAGCGAGCGTGACCGCAACGTGCGTCGTGCCGGACGTCAAGCGTCGGTACGGTGTCGGGATGTAGACGTTTACAGTCATGTGATCGTCCTGAAGTTCTGGGCCATGCTCAGGTACCGCTCTCCGGTATCACACAGGAGTGTGACAACTGTACTCCCCGGGGGCATTGACTCGGCGATGCGACGGGACGCCCAGACGTTGGCGCCCGACGAAATTCCGACGAGAAGACCGTTCTCCTTGGTCAGGCGCCGCGCGGTCTCATAGGCATCTTCGTCGGTCACGGTGATGATGTCGTCGATGATCGAGCGATTCAGAATGCCGGGTATGAATCCGGCGCCAATGCCATGGATGCGGTGAATACCTGGCCGTCCGCCGGAGAGCACCGGGGCCCGCGCCGGTTCGACCGCGACGATGCGCGTGTCCGGCCATCGCGCCTTCAGGATCTCGCCGACGCCGGTGATCGTCCCGCCGGTGCCGACACCGGCGACGAACGCGTCCACTCGGAGTCCGCGCGAACTGACCGCATCGACAATCTCAGGGCCCGTCGTGCGCCGATGAGCCTCCGGATTGGCCGGATTCGTGAACTGCTGCGGCATGAAGTAGCCGTTCTCGCGCGCGAGACGCTCGGCCGCAAACACCGCCCCGGACATGCCTTCGATTGCCGGCGTCAACACGAGATCCGCGCCAAAGAGCGTCAAGAGCGCGCGTCGTTCCTGGTTCATGTCATCCGGCATCGTCAGGACGAGCCGGTAACCGCGCACCGCGCTGACGAGTGCGAGGCCGAGCCCGGTGTTGCCGCTCGTCGGCTCGACGAGAGTATCTCCGAGCCGGATCTGGCCGGCGTCCTCGGCCGCCGCGATCATAGAGAGCGCGATGCGATCCTTTACGGACCCGCCGGGGTTGGCGGATTCCAGTTTCGCCCAGATCCCGGTCCGGCCAACCCGCGGTTGGTCGACGCACACAAGCGGGGTATTGCCGATCAAGGCGACAGCGTTGTCACGAATCATGACTGAACCGATCGTATCAATTAATGGGTGAATTGGCGAAAGGCGCCGCCGACATTCTGCGCGCCCGGATCGCCGAACGCGGACCGATTTCGTTCTCGGAATTTGTGGAGATTGCACTCTATGACCCGGAATGGGGCTATTACAGCCGCGTCGCGGTCGGGCGCGACTTCGTGACGTCGCCGCGAACCTCGCCGGCGTTTGGCCACCTGCTCGGTCGCTTTGTCGCCGACGCATGGCACGCGCTCGATCGACCGAACCCGTTTTTCGTCGCCGAATTCGCGGCTGGTGACGGGACGCTTGGCGCCGACATCCTTGCCTGGTTGTCGGCGCGCGAACCCGGCTGCGCGGCGGCCACCCGGTACCTGGCCGTCGACCGCCAGGCTGTGAGTGACGCGAGCGGACCGCTATTTCGTGTCCGCGGAGATGCCGCGCATCCCCCCACTAACCCATTCGATGGCGTCGTACTGTCGAACGAGCTGTTCGATGCCCTTCCGTTTGACCGCATTGTCAGCACCGAACTGGGTTTGCGCCAGACGATGGTCGATTGTCTGGGGCGCGATCTGGTGTCACGGGTCGGACCGGCCGTGACCGACGCAATCCTGCGGCATTTCAACGCCCTCGCCATCAGGCCGTCGATCGGTCAGTTACTCGATGTTTCGGTGGTGGCGCCACAGGTCTACCGGGCATTGGCGCGATCGCTTCGGCGTGGCTTCATTGTCACGATTGATTACGGCGCCGAGGCGACCGATCTCTATGGAAGTCGGCACTTCGCGGGAACGGCGCGCGGATACTCTCGTCACGCCGCGGTCGACGATCTCCTGGTCCGGCCGGGCGAACAGGACCTCACGTCGCACGTGGATTTCACGACCCTTCGCCGGGTGGGCGAGGAGGCTGGCGCGCAAACCGTCTGGTCTGGTGCGCAGGCTGATTTTCTGCGCGCCCTCGATCTGGCCAAATGGATCGAGCGACTTGATCCGCGCCACCTGAGTCACGTCGACTATCACAATGCACGCTTCGGCGCGCTCGAACTCGTGAATCCATCCGGCACAGGGCGATTCCGCGTGCTCGTCCAGTCGCGCGGCGCGCCGGGGCGACTCGACCGGCTGGTATAGTGCCGGCTTCGTGGGTAGGGCATTTCGCGCGTACTTCTCGGGCCTTGCCGATACTTACGGCGAGCTTTTCCCCGTCGTGGGGATGAACGTTCTCTGGATTGCCCTCTCGACGCCGCTTCTGGCGCTGGGTGCGGTGTTCATCCTCGTCGGAGTGGGCGTTGGTGGGCCGACGAACGAGATGCGCGACGCGCTCCAATCGACGCTCGCGATCCTCCTGATCGTGGCACTCGCGCTCGGCCCCAATCCAGCCGCGGCTGGCATCTATCTCTGGGCAAATTATCTGGTGCGCGACGAGCGCGTCGAGTTCTCTCTGGTATGGCGTGGCCTTCGTGAGTACTGGTGGCCAGCCGCGAAGCTGTTCGGAATCAGCGTCATCGGCTACGCGCTGCTGATCGCAAACGCCGCTTTCTACCTTGCGAGTGACCAGATCGCCTTGAAGATCTTCGGCATCGTCTGGATCTACGCGATCTACTTCTGGACCTCAATGCAGATGTACCAACTCCCGCTGTTGATCGAGCAGGACGACAAGCGAGTTCGCCTCGTCCTCCGCAATGCGTTCTTTCTCGCGTTCGCGAACGTTCTCGACACGTTGGCCCTGACAATCCTAGTTGTCGTCACGCTCGCACTCAGCCTGGTGATCGCAATCCTGATCGCGCTCGTCGCCGGCGCGATGATCGCGATCGTTAACACGCGCGCCACCCATCTCCTGCTCGAGCGCCATCGCCCGGCGACGACGTGATCCATCTCGTCGTCACCGGAATCGCCGGCGGGGCACATCTCGATCGGCTGAAGGCGGCGCTCGGCGACCCAGCGACGGCCGCATTGAACACGACCACGCTCGACGCCGATCGGTTGCAGACCTCGGACCTCGCCTCGGCGTGTGAATCGATGCCGTTCCTGTCGAATCGTCGGCTGGTTCTCGTCCGCGGCATCGATGGCAAGGCGGCCGGCCGCGTCGACACGCTGGCCTGGCTCGTCGAGTACCTCGACCGCGTTCCAGAGACGACCGACCTCGCGTTCCTCGTGGATGGCGCGGCGCCCGATGCGCTGGCCCCGGCGATTGCGCGCCTCGTCGAGGCAGGTCGGGCGATTGTGATACGCGACGCGATTCTCGATGAATCGAGCGCGATTTTGTGGTTACGTTCGCGGGCGCGTGAGCAAGGGGGCGCGATCGGTGCAAATGCCGCGGCCGCGCTCGTCCAGGCCGTCGGTGTTGATTCGCGCGCACTTGCTCACGAGCTGGACAAACTCATCTCTGCGTCCGGCGACGTTGAGATCTCTCCCGCCATGGTCGGCGAACTCGTCGTCACCGCGTTCGATGCGCGGGTGTGGGACCTTACCGACGCGTTCGGCTCGCGCAATGGCTCAGCGATCGCGCGCGCTTGGCGCCGGCTCCGCGCGCAAGGCGAGGATTCGCACCGACTCCTGCCGTTGATTGCGCGCCAAGTGCGTCTGATAGTCCTCACACTCGACGCGGGTTCACGCGGCGTTCGGCCGGACAGCCTCGCGGGTTACCTCGGGGTTTCGCCCGGAATCGCCCGGAAAGCCGCGGACCAGTCGCGACGATGGTCGCCGGCGCGGGCTCGGTCCGCCTACGGCGCGCTCGTGGCGGCCGACTGGGCCGAGAAGTCGGGCCAAGGCGAACTCGACGACCGGCTCGAATCGCTGCTCGCGGAAATTGTGGGAAGCCGTGTTTAGGGGAGAGCTACGCCATCTGGCGAACGAGCGACACGACCTTGCCCTGGATACGAAGGTGGTCGGGTCGCACGTAGATCGGCGCCATGTCCGGGTTCCTCGGCTGCAATCGAATGCGGTTTGCCTCGCGATAGAACCGCTTGAGCGTCGCGGCACCTTCCGGTTGATCCCCATCGGTGATGAGAGCAACGACGATGTCGCCGTTGGTCGCGGTCTCACGCGGTTCGATGATGACGAGGTCGCCATCGTCGATCAGATCCTCGATCATCGACAATCCCTTGACGCGCAGTGCGTACGCGCCGGCCGGCACGAGCGAGGCCGACAGCTCGATCGTGTCGTGATGGCCGATGGTGGCTTCGATCGGTGCGCCGGCCGCAATCTGTCCGATGATTGGCACCGACACGCCGGTTGTCGGCCGCCCCTCATCGCCGAGGACTTCGATACCGCGCGAGACCTCGCGGTCGCGGCGAATGATCCCGGCCTTCTCGAGGATGTTGAGATTGTAGTCGACGACCGACGTCGAAGAAATGCCGGCCGCTCGGCCGATCTCGCGGACCGTTGGCGGATAGCCGCGCTGACCACGGAAAGAGCCGATGAAATCAAGCATGCGTTCCTGGCGCGGAGAGAGGCGCGACATTGTGCCCATTGGGCGGTACTCCAAATAAAAGAACTGGTGTTCGGATCCTAATCCGAACACCAGTTCGCGTCAACCGGCACGCCGATGGGGTTTAGGTCGCCGATGCCGCCACGTGGAATCGCTTCATCAAGCGGGACTTGCGGCGCGCCGCGTTGTTCGGGTGGATTACGCCCTTGCTGACCGCGCGATCGAGTTTGCTGATCGCCTCACGAACTGCCGTGGCCGTAGTCTCGCCGGTCGCCGTCTCTTCGATCGCGGCCTGGGCACGACGAACGAACGTACGAACGCCGCTACGGATCGGTCGATTCCGCAATCGCCGCGTCTCGGCCACGCGGATCATCTTCTTGGCTTGTTTGGTGTTGGCCAACGCCTGTCTCCTGGCTAAGTGACGACAATAGTAGGCGAGGCGCCGGGTGGTTGTCCAAAGCGGGCGATCAACCGGGTCGTGTCCCTGGACGTGTGTAGAAGCGGGTGCGCGGTCCGCGCGGCCATCGGCGCTCAGCCGACGGCGGGCAGTGGCAAGGGTATCACCTCCTCTGTGGGCTCGTAGAGCTTG
>SCUE01000034.1 GCA_004297775.1 Chloroflexota bacterium
CGACACAATCCACGATGTTCACCGCGTGGCCTCCTTGAGGTTGTGCTCGACACACTCACCTCGTCAGGGTGCCACGCGGTGAACTTTGTTGCTTGCCATAAAAACTGTCGTGCTGTCAGGCCGTAGGCGTGTGGGAGAGGGTCAAGGTGAGGGCGTCCTCGTCCCCGACCGACTCGCCTGCTCGACCAGGATGCGAACGGTCTCCTCCGGCGCGCTGTAGTGCAGATTGTGGCCCGACGGCAGTTCGTAGTAGCTCCAACGCGGATCTGCTTGAACCTGGCGGGCGCGGGCTGTGAACGGATTGCCCGGTTCCTTGCCGCCAGCGCAGTAGACGAAGGCGCGTGGCAGCGTCGTTTCGCCCCGCTGAAGCCGAATTGGATCGGTGAACGTCTTGATCGGCTGGCCGTGGCGGCGCGGCGCCGCCCATTCCTTGATCTCGGCTGGATCGTCGTTCTGCATCGGCCCCGGCGGAATGCGCCAGCCATCCCCCTCGCGCTGCGCGCGGTCGATCAACTCCTGGCGGCGGCCCGGCGTCAGATCAGCAATCGACTGCCCGTCCGCTGGCACGGCCGCGTCCATGTACACCAGTCGTCTGAGCCGCTCCGGCACGCGATCGGCGACGCCGGTGATGACCATTCCGCCGTAGCTGTGACCGGCCAAGACCACGTCGGTCAGGTCGTTGTAGTACAGGACGTTCACGACATCGGTGATGTGCGTCTCGAGTGAGATGTCGGGTGACGCGAGGTGCGATCGCTCGCCGAGACCGGTCAACTGAGGCGCGTACACCTCATGTCCGAGTGCTCGCAAACGGGGAACGACGTCGCGATTCCAGGCCCAACTTCCGCCCCAGGCGCCATGCACGATCACGAACGTCGCCATGCATCCTCCACGGCCGACTACGCCGGCCACACACGTAACGTACCACGTTCGCCGCGAGCGCCCGTCCGCCGGCCATCTGGCGCGAAAGCAATAAGTCCCGAGGAGTTGGTCGCCTCCGCCCGTACGCCGAGCGATCGCCCGCCCGGCCCGGATCGAGTCGACCCAGAGCACCCGGGCGGCGACTCGGACGCCTTGTTCGCGCGCCGACAGCCACTCGCGGTATCTTCCGGACTGTCACCATCGTTTGGAGCGATACACAACCGTGAATCGACGACGCTTTCTCGCCGTGGCCGCCGGCTGCGTCCTCGCGCCGACGCTCGTTAGCTCAGCCCAGGCCGCCCCGGCCGCGCTACCCGCGTCAGAGATCCTGAATGGCGCCGAGCGCTACCTCGGCATTCCGTATCGCTACGGTGGCGTCAATCCGGCAACCGGCCTCGACTGCTCGGCCTACGTCTCGCTCATCTGGCGGATCCCGCGCCAGACGACCGACACGATTCACTACTGGTCGTCCGAGATCGCCAAGGACGAGTTGCTGCCAGGCGACGCGTTGAATTGGGGATTCGTCGGTCGCCTCAGTCACATGCGTCTCTTCGCTGGTTGGGCGACCGAGGATCGGTCGATCGCTTGGATGTACGAGGCGGCCCGTGGTCGCGGCGTGGCATACCGTGTCGTCGGCTACGACTCGCGCTACACGCCGATACGTCGGTTCAACGTCGAACCCGACGTGCGCCTACCGGCGCCATACCTGCCGCTCGACTACGACGTGCCGAACGGCCATTTCTTCTCCCAGGCCGGCGATAGAGATGGGAAGCTCGGCTTCACGATCTCGGACGTCGATGGTGCGCGCCTCTGGACCGAATATCGCAAGCTCGGCGGTATGGACAAGCTCGGCACGCCGCTGACGCGCCGCTTTGACTCCCACGGGCGGATCGTCCAGATCATGCAGAACGGCGTCCTGCATTGGGACGCCAACGAGAAGTTTGCCTACTTCGGATCGTTCCCTCCCAACTTCTCGACTGCCGCGCCGGCCGAGGCCCGCGAGCCAGAGCGGTCGCCCTACCTGCCAAAGGCGTAGCCCGAGTCCTCACTGCCTCCGGCATCCCGACCTTCTCCCCGGCTGGGAGTTCCCAGCAGCGACATGTCGCTCCATGAACGATCTGAAAGTCACTCTCTCTTCTTGGGAGAGGGCGCGGGTGAGGGCGTCTCGGGGAGTGGCTTTCCGGGTACGGCGTCCCCGGCACGTCGGTCTCGAAGTCACTGCGACGTACACTCGGCGCCATGCCGCCGCGTTTCGATCGATCGTTCTTGCCGCCGGCGGCGTTTGAGTTCGTCGTCCTGGCCGACACGCACTACATGCCCGATCCCGGACCGGCGGTCGAGTTCCCGTCTCGCCGCCGCCAGGGCGACCGGGCTGACGCCGCGCTCGGTATGGCCGCGGCGCTGAAGCCGGATTTCGTCATTCATATGGGCGACCTCGTCCAGGCGGTTCCCGAATCGCCCGACTTCACGCGCGTCCAGGATGGCGCACTCGCCCAGTTGGCGCGCCACGGCATTACGCCTCGATTCGTCGCCGGGAACCAGGACATCGGCGACAAGGACGACCCGACGATGCCGCAGGTACAGGTTACGGCCGCGTCGCTGGCGGCCTGGCACGCGCGCTTCGGCCCATCGTGGCACTTCTGGGACCTGGACTCGTGGCGATTCGTCGTCGTCAATTCTCAGATCCTCAATTGCGATCTGCCCGAAAGGGAGTCGCAGCGCGCCTGGCTGGAGCGAACGCTGTCCGAGAGCGCCGATCGGCGGCTGTGCGTGCTCCTGCACGTGCCGCCATTCATCTGCTTCGCCACTGAGCCCGACACCGGCCACTACGACAACATCGGTCAGCCCGATCGCGACTGGTTGCTCGACCTGATCGGGGAGCATCGTGTCGAGCTCGTTCTGACCGGCCACTGTCACGTCCAATTCGTCAATCGCATCGGCCGCGCGCGACTGCGTACCTTGCCATCTACCTCACACACCCGGCCTGGATTCGGCGAGCTATTCGCGGCCGCGCCGGCTCCGGAGCAGGGACGCGATGACACGCCGAAACTCGGTTTTGTCCTGGCTCGCGCACAGGCCGAGGGTATCCGTCTGCACGCGATCGCGACCGGCGGCGCGACCAGCCTTCATAACGATGGCGCGATCCGACTGTTCACGCGCCTGAGCGCCGATCTGCCGGCCTCGCCGCTCGTCGTCACGCTGACGCACCCGCTGGCCGTGACCGCCGACGTTCCGGTGGCGTGGCCTTCGGCGATTCGTCAGCCGGCGCGCGACGACTATCCATTCCTGGCGCTCCTGGAGATGGGTGCCCGACATGTCCGTTTTCCGGCGTCGGATCTGGACGGCGCGGCCAGTCGCGAACGGTTGGCTTTCCTGCGCGACGAGGGCTGCGAGACGATCGCGACCGTCCTCGACCCGGCCAGGGCTGACATCGAGCGGTTGATCGAACGTCATCGCGAATTGCTTGACGGTGTCGAGATCCAGTTGACGTCGCGAGCGCTCCGGGCCGACGGTTGGCCACAAGCACTCGCATTGCTCGACGATTCCAGTATCACCGCGTCGCTCTGTGCCGTGACACCGGGACAGATTCTGCCCGGCAAGCAATTGCCGCGGACGCGGATCGGGTTTCGACTGGAGGATCTGGCCGACCTTGCCTCGGCCCTTTGGACGAGTCACGACCGCCCATCGCGTATCGTGCTACACGCGCCGCCCGGCACTCCAGTCGCGACGATCCTCCGCGACGCGCACCGAATCGCGCCCGGAATTGCGCTCGATCTCCGCGTCGACTTCGGCGTCGATGACATCGCGAACGTCGCTCGGCTGGCTGAGGCTCTGATCGTGGCCGCGACCGCGAAGGGAACGCGCGTGCTCGTCGAGCCGATCATCGATCTCGACCGAACGATGGATGTCGCGCACGGCTTGCTCGATCGGCTGCGTAATCCGCGCCCGGCGTTCCATGCCGCGCGCTGTTTGACGACGACCCTGTTCTCGGACGGCGCCCCGTGGACGCGAAGTGGGGACAGCGGCCCGGACGATCGCGTCATCGCACTCGCGCGCGGCACCGAGCGTGCCTGGCTCGTATTGCCGGGCGGTCAGAGCTGTCGACCAGCGGATCTCGGCGCGACCGCCGCGCGCCGTTTCGACCTCGCCCGCGGTCTCGTCTACGACGTCGACGACGCGCCACTCGATCCGACGGCTGCGACGTTTCTCTGGCGCGGGTAGGCCTGCCCGAGGAACACGAGATCGAGCGCGTCGCCGCCTCTGCGTAGGTTGGCGGAGGGTCGCGACGTGATGCCCCGGATGATGATAGATTCAGCGTCGGAAGAGTCATCAGAAGGAGCACGGGCATTGGGAACAATGATCCGGACAACCGTGGCATTGCCAGCGTACCTTCTCGCCGAGGCTGACCGAGTGGTGCGTGAAGGTCGGGCGAAGAGCCGTAATGAGATTGTGGCTCTCGCGCTTGCTCACGAACTGGCCACAATACAGCGGCGCGCGATCGACGAGGCGTTTGCCGGAATGGCCAGCGACATTGAGTATCAGACCGAGGCTTCGAGGCTGATGGACGAGTTCGCATCCGCGGATCAGGAAACAGCCCGGACGATTCCGGAGTGACGCCGCCGCCACGGCGCGGAGACGTGTTCGATGCCCGGCTTGACCCGATCGAAGGATCAGAACAGGCCGGGACACGACCGGTGATCGTCGTCAGTCGTGACTCACTGAACGACGTCGTGTCGCGCGTCATCGTGATCCCGTGTGCGACCTATCGGGCGAAACGCGCCGTCTACCCGTCGCAGGTGCTCATCGAGGCGCCAGACGGCGGCCTGTCGGTCGACTCAATCGCGCTTGGCGATCAAGTGCGAACCCTCTCGGTCCCGCGTCTCTTAAGGCGGCGCGGATCGTTGTCGCCTACTGCGATCGGGCGGATCGATCGTGCGCTCGCGATCGCGCTCGATCTGCCGCTGACGTAGCTTCCCCAGCCAGATCGGCAAGTTTTCGGACCGTGTTCCAGTTCCGGCCCGTCGTGCGCGTCCCGAGGCGCGCCTCGATGATCCCAATCGTCAGCTTCGATGCGCCGACACCGGCGTGGTACACGACGTACAACTCGCGCCCGCGGCACTCGATCTCTTCGGGGCCACGATTCGCATTTCGCAACGCGGAGATAGCGCCGGCGTCGGGCGCTGATTTGAGCGGGTAGACCAGGAGGTGGCTGGGGTCCGCGTCCGCCACGGTCGGAAACGGATTGCCCGCCACGATGCCGCTCCACTCAGCCGCGGTGCGAACCACGAAATCGATCCGCCGCCCGAGCCGGCGATCGATCTCGGCCTCGAGGACAGCCTCGAGTTCAGCGGTTGCCTGGATGCGGCCGCTGAACACCAGATTGCCCGACTGGAGAAGTGACTGGACATTCGTGTAGCCGAGGTCGGCGATCATCGCGCGCAAATCAGCCATTGCCACCAGGTTGTGGCCAGCCACGTTGATGGCTCGCAGAAAAGCGACGTATGTCGTGAAGCCGATGTCCTTGTTGGCGGCGGTCTCGGATGGCGGCGCGTAGACGGACCGCAAATCGGCCGGCGACGAAAGCACGTTCGTGATGCGCTTTGCCAACAACTCGGCCTGAGCGGTCATTCCGTCACCTCTCAAATGTGCCAAGCCACGTGCCCGACACTATCCGGCGTAATTCCGAGCGTGTCAACGGAGTTCACCGCGATGCCCCGCGGCGGCAAGAGGAACTCTCGGCGCTATTCGGTCGTTCGGTCGATATCGTGAGTCGACGCGGACTCGAAGCCAGCCGGAGTCACATTCGACGTGACGCGATCCGGGCATCGGCGCGTGTCCTCCGTGGAGCGTGATCGAGCTTACCAGAGTTGTTGGCGTCTCTGGAACAAGAACTCGAGGCATGGGGCTGTGAATCGCCTCGTCGCGGCGCCCCTTGGCCTACCCGCCAGGCCCCCGCTGTCCGGTCGCAAGCCTTCGCACGCGGGCAGCCAGCGACGGGGCGCGGCCGCCCAGTGGCAGTCGAAGCGTCGCGCGCGCGCCAGTTGCGGCGCCGGGAGCATTCGCCAGCGTGAGTTGTCCGCTATGCGCGTCGACGATCGACTTCGCGATCGCCAGGCCCAGGCCGGTCCCGCCCTCGGCGCGAGTACGCGCCGCGTCGGCGCGGTAGAACCGGTCGAACACGCGCGCCAAGTGCGCCGGGTCGATGCCCGGCCCCGTGTCCGTCACGTCGATCGCGACCGCGCCGTCATCGCGCCGCGCGGCCACTGTCACGGTTCCGCCGGAAGGCGTGTACTTCAACGCGTTGTCGATCAGAATGAGCAGCACCTGCTCGATCCGGTCAGGATCGGCTTCGACGACGCACTGGTCGCGCGGACCTGATTCGACGAGCGTCACACCCCGTTCGGTGGCCATCGGCCGCGCGCGTCGGACCACGGCCTGCGCCAGCGCCGCCAGATCGACGTCGGCAACCGCGAGTTCGAGTTCGCCTCGGTCGGAACGAGCCAGCGTCAGCAGGTCGGTCGTCAGACGGCGCAGACGCGCGATCTCCTGACGCGCGTCGTCGAACAGTTCCGCGTTCGCCGAAAGTGGCTCGTCGCGGTGGCGGTCGAGAACGTCGGTGACCGATTGCAGCACCGTCAGCGGCGTGCGGAGTTCGTGCGAGGCATCGGCGACGAACTCTCGTTGCGTCCGAAAGGCCTCCTGGATCGGCACGAGCGCGCGACCGGCCAGGAACCAGGCACCGCCAAACGAGAACGCCAGGCCGGCAACGATGCCGACGCCCAGTATGAGCAGAAGCGTGCCGATCGCGCGCTCCTCGCTGGCAAGGCTTTGCCCGACGACCAGGTAGGCATCCTCATAGGCCGGTGGGAACCGACGTCCGCTCGGAGCACTGAGTGGCTTGCCCGGCAGTCCGCCGCGACCAGTTGATAGCGCGTCGGGCGGCGGCGATGGGCGGAATGGCACGGCGTACAGGCGCGCCGGAGTTTCATCCACCTCGACCACGAACGGCTGACCGGGCGATACAACCAGCCGCCTCGCGCGCGCGCCCTCGATCTCGACCCGCTGTGGATTTGCCAGGATTCTCCCCTGGGCGCCAACGATGAGATAGAAGAACCCGCCGCGATAACCCTCGCGCTCGAAATCGCCCTGGCCAGCCAGAATCGCGCGCGGATTCGTCAGAGCCTCGTTCGCCCGCGCCGCGAGATTACGATCCACATGGTCGACCAACCCGCGCGACATCGCGACGAACACCGCCACGCCGAGGCCGATCAGTATCAAGCCGACGACCAGCATCGTCCACGCGACGAGTTGCCAGCGGATGCGGGCGAACATCGGCGTCACGGCGCGTTCAGTCGCGCAGTGTGTAGCCGACGCCGCGTATTGTGCGAATCATCGGCCGAGCGAACCCACGATCGATCTTGTCGCGCAGATAGTGGATGTAGATTTCGACGACGTTCGACGTGGCCTCGGAATCGTACCCCCAGACATGATCGACGATCTGTCGCTTCGCGAGGACCTTGCCAGCATTTCGCGCGAGATACAGGAGTAGATCGAACTCTTTCGTCGTCAATTCGATGCTGCGACCCTCGCGCATCACCTCGCGGCGGCTCTCGTCGATGGCCAGATCGCCGACCCGTACCGTCGGATCGCCGTCGCTGTCGGCCGATCGCCTGGCCAGGGCGCGCACCCGCGCGAGCAGCTCCTCGAGTGCGAACGGCTTGGTCAGGTAATCATCCGCGCCAGCGTCGAGGCCGCGAACGCGATCGGCAACACCGTCGCGGGCCGTCAACATCAGGATCGGCACGCGGACGCGCTGGCGCCGCAGATGTCGCGCAACCTCGATGCCGTCCATCGACGGCAACATCACATCCAGAACCACCAGATCGTAAGCGCCGCCTTCGGCGCGACCATAGCCATCCGCGCCGTCCGCCACGGCGTCGACCCGATGCCCGGCATCGACGAGAACGCGCTCGACGACCCGCGATATGCGTGGATCGTCTTCCACGAGAAGCACGTACACAGTGGCCTAACCGTACTGCGCTTTCCTTGGATCAGGCTTGGAGCGCGGCTCGGCCGTTAATCAACAGATTACGATCGGCCAAGGAGCGTCCAAGGTTCGGTATCTAGATTGACTATCGCGGCAACTGGCCGTGGGAGAACAGACAATGACACTTCGCGGACGACTCAGTAAGTTCGTGGCGGGCGGCATCGCAATTGCCGCGCTCACGGCGGCGGTCGGAGGCACGGCCTTCGCCCAGACTCCGTCGGGCACCCCGGCGGCGCCACCCATTCAACGAGGCGAGGAATTCCTCAAGGCCATTGCCGGCAAGCTCGGCAAGACGACCGATGAAGTGAAGGCCGCGGTCAAGGCTGTCCAGAAGGACCGCCTAGCCGAGGAAGTCAAGGCCGGAAAGCTGACGCAGGCGCGCGCCGATGAGATTGCCAAGCGCATCGACGCGACTGCCGGACTCGGGTTCGGGCCGATGGGTCCTGGTCGCGGCCATGGCCCCGGTAAGCCGGGCGTCGGTCCCGGGCCAGCCAATCCGGCCGCGATGGCACAGTTCCTCGGCGTTCAGCCCATCGATCTACGCGGCCTGATGACCGGCGGCAAGACGCTCGCCCAGGTCGCGCAAGAGAAGGGCAAGACGCGCGATGAGCTGAAGGCGTTTCTCACGACCCAGGCTCAGACCGCGCTGACGGCGGCCGTCAAGTCTGGGCGCATCACGCAGACGCAGGCCGACGCGCGTCTGGCCGACTTGAAGTCGAACCTCGACGCGATGATTGACCGGACCGGTCCGAAGGGTCCGCCGAAGGGACCGAAGGCCCGCGGTCGTGAAGGATCGCAAGAGCGCGGCGAGCGTCACGGCGGACCGCCGGCTGGATTCCGTCAGGGCGGACCGGGTGGCTTCGGTCAGCGCGGAGCGCCGCCGGTGGCGCCGCCGCGCCCGGCCGCGTAACACCCACCTCGGCGAACAGCGTCGACGCGGGGGAACAACGACGTTCCCCCGCGTTTTTCGCGTGCCGACCGCGAGGGTCGATGGGTCGCCGCGTTGCGATCGCGGGACGGCCGACTATCGCGCGGTCGCGTGCCCGACGAACGTCTCGTCCAGGTGATCGGCCGCCAGAATCGGCTTTTCGGAGTAGACGAAGCAACTCGCGGCGCGATTCTCGTCGACCCGATAGAGCGGGGGCCGCTCGCGGCATCGTTCCATTACCCGCGGACATCGGTTGGCGAACGGGCAGCCGCGATGGATGTCGATGTCGATCGAGCCCTCCCGCTCCTCGTTGTGCCACGGGCGATTGGGATCTGGCAATGGGATCGACCCGATGAGCAACTGCGTGTACGGGTGGCGCGGGTCTTTCACGACGCGCTCGACATCGCCCGCCTCGGCGACCGTGCCGCGGTAGAGGACGATGATGTTCTCGGCGACCTGGTAGGCCGTCGTCAGGTCATGGGTGATGTAAATGAGTGAGATGCCGAACTCGCGGTTCAACGCGGTTAGGCTTTCGAGGATCGTGGCCCGCAAAGAAGCGTCGACCATCGAGACGGGCTCGTCGGCGATGATGACACGCGGCTTCAGCAGGAGCGCGCGCGCGACCATGATGCGCTGACGTTGCCCGCCGGATAGTTGGTGGGGGAAGCGGCCGAGCGTCTCATCCGGTCGCAGACCGACCGCGCGTAGGGCAGTGACGATCTGTTCGTGCTCTTCCTCGCGCGATGACGCGAGCTTCATCTGTCGAATCGGCGTCTCCAGGACGTGATCGACCTTGTAGAACGGGTTGTACACCTCGTACGGGTCCTGGAAGATGACCTGCACGTCGCGGAGGAACTGGCGCCGTTCACCGCCGCTCAGTTTGCGGAGATTCTTCCCTCGGTAGCAGACCTCGCCACTCGTCGGTGCGACGAGACCGAGTAGCAGGCGCGCCATTGTCGTCTTGCCACTGCCGCTTTCGCCGACGATCGCGGTGATCGACGGTGGACCCTCGGCGACGCTGAACGTCAGGCCATCGACCGCGATCGTCTGTCCGCGGCTGAACAACCCGCCACCGAAGACCTTACGGACATTGCGCAGTTCGAGCAGCGCCGTCATGACTGACCTTCGTTGAACAAATGGCAGGCCACCCATCGATTCGGCCGGACTTCGCGCGGGGGTGGGTTGACCGTCGCGCACAGATCCATCTTGCTCGGGCAGCGCGCGTAGAACGGGCAGCCCGGCGGACGATTGAGTAGCGACGGCGGAAGACCGGGGATCCCCTGAAAAGAGCCGCGCTCGTCGAGTGAGGGCAGGCTGCCGATCAGAAGTTTCGTGTAGGGGTGGAGCGGCTCCTCGAACACGTCATGCACCGGCGAAACCTCGACCAGGAACCCGGCGTACATCACACCGAGCCGATGCACGAACTGTGCCATCAAGCCCATATCGTGACCGACCAGGATGACCGACGCGCCAAGATCTTCCTGGACCCGGCGCAACGTCTCCATCACCTGACGCTGCACGACGACGTCGAGTGCACTGGTCGGCTCGTCCGCGATGATGACCCGCGGTTTCAGGCAGATTGCGACCGCGATGCAGACGCGCTGCTTCATACCCCCCGAGAGTTCGTGCGGATACATGTCGGCGACTTTGGGATCGAGCCCAACCTGCCGCAGGAGCTCCGCGATGCGCGCATCGAGGGCCGGCTTCGGCAGTCGCACCTCATGGTCGCGCATCGCGTCCTCGATCTGAGCCCGAACGCGCAGCACAGGATTCAACGAGTTCATCGCGCCCTGGGCGACCATCGCGATCGCGGCCAGGCGCAACCGCCGCATGTGCTCGTCGGACACGTCGAGCAACTGAACGCCTTCCAGATCGACCCGTCCGCCCTCGATCTTGCCGGGCGGCCGAATCATCCGCATGAGCGCGAGCGCGATCGTCGTCTTGCCCGATCCGGACTCGCCGACCAGCCCGAGCCGCTCGGCCGCTTTCAAGCTGAAGCGAACGCCGTCGACTGCCTTCACCGGTCCGCGTGGCGTGTGATAGTAGACCTGCAGGTTTTCGACCCTGAGGACATCCGGTCCGCTGGGCGGCGCGCTGACGCTACTCATGCACGCCACCGGTTAGTTCGGATATCGCCGACGCCCAATCCTGGCCAGCATCCGCGCCGTTCGGCGGCGAAGGCGCGAATCCGCCGTCGAACACGAAACCCGTCATCGCCGGCTTGAAGCACGGTAGCCAATACTTGAATCGTTCGATCGTCTTCCCCTGCGCGATGAGCCGCGCCTGAACCGTGCCCTGGTAGAGGACGCGCACCCAGCGACGTCGCCGCTCCCCACCTTCGTCGAAGTCGAACTGTGCCTCCAGGCCGATCAGGAATCCAACGTCGTAGTCCGTGCGGCGCAGGATGCGAATGCCCGGTATCGCACGCAATCCGCCGATGAATCCCTCGCGCAGCGTCGGAAGATCGGCCGCGGTCACGCTGGTATCGATATCGCGCGACTCGACCGAGAGGCAGGTCGAACGATCGTCCGGATCCTCCGCGAAGAGGGCGCCGTGGCCACCGTCGACGACCAGGTCGAACCGCTGCCAGTACTCCGGGTACACGAATGAGTAGCCATGGCGAGGCTCGCGATGGTACTTGAGCGGCACATTTCCAGGCCGCTTCTGAAGCTCGGTCAGCGACACGATCGCGGCTAGACCGTCTTCCGCAGACGCGGATTCGCGAATTCGTCGAGCCCCACCGTGATGAGGAACAGACCAATGAACAGGATCGCAATGATCGCGATCGGCGCCGACCACCACCACCACCAGCCGTTGATGAGCGCGGCATTGTAATTGACCCAGTAGAGCGTCATTCCCAACGTCGGCGCGTCAACCGGACCGAGACCGAGCACCTCGAGGCCGATCGACGCCAGAATCGCCGATGAAACCGCTCCAACCAGCGCCGCGACCAGATACGGCAGGAGATTTGGCAGCAGTTCGAAGAAGATGATGCGCGGTCCGTTCATGCCGGACAGGCGAGCGACCTGGACGTAGCCGCGCTCCTTCATCGTCAGGACTTGCGCGCGAATGATCCGGGCCGGGTTCAACCACGCCAGCGCGGCGATGATGAGCGCCATCTGGTCGATCGTGAGGTTCGCGCGCACCGACATCGCGATGATGATGAGGACCATCAGTCCGGGTATTGTCAACCCGACGTCGACGATGCCGCGAATGACGTTGTCGACGATGCCGCCGTAATAGGCCGAGATGAACGCCAGGACCGCGCCGAAGGTGAGACCCAGGAATCCGGCGACGATACCGATGCGCAGCGTCAACGGCGTCCCCGCCACCATGACGGCGAAGAGGTCGCGCCCCTGCTTGTCCGAGCCAAACGGCAGCGCCCACGATGGCTCCTGGATCGCGCGGGCCGATAGCGGCCGGGCTCGCTGGACATCGACCAGGAACTGTCCGACGACCACGAACAGGATGAGAACGGCGATCAAGATCAGGCCAACCAACAGCGACGGATTGCGCCGAATATACCGGCCGACCGCGTCGGCCGACTCGACGAACGTGCTTCGGGCGATTGGCTCGATCGCGACCGGTTGTGCGATGGCGCTCATGACTCAGGCCTTCCGGTAGCTAATGCGCGGATCGAGAAACGGGTAGATGAGGTCAAGGATGAACGTCGCGATCCCGAGTGACACGATCACGCCGAAGACGATGCCTTGAATGAGATAGTAATCCGACTGACGGATCGCGTTGAAGAGAATGTTGCCGATCCCCGGGTAGCCGAAGATCACTTCGACCAGGACCGCGCCGGACAGGATGTGTCCAAGCACGAGCGCAAGCGCGGTCGCCTGCGGCAGCATCGCATTGCGAATGGCGTAGTTCAGGAAGAGTGTCCGCGGCTTGAGGCCCTTCGCCTCGGCGAAGATCGCGAAGTCCTCGCCCTGGGTGGTGACCATCATCGCGCGCATCCCCAGCGCCCATCCGCCGATCGATACGAGGATGATCGACAGCGCCGGCAGGATCGCGTGTATCACGACGTCGAGCGCGAACGCCAGGCTCGCGTCGGGCAACGTGCCGCCGGTATAGCCGCCAAACTCCGGCAACAGTCGAAACTCGAAGGTAAACACATAGATGAGCAGCAGGCCGAGAAGGAAGAATGGGATCGCGTGGAGCGCCAGTAGCGGTGGCATCATGAACTGAAGCCAGCGCGGCGCGCGAGGCCAACCGAGGAAGGCGCCGAGCAGCGTGCCGATCGCAAACGAGAGCAAGGTCGTCGTGAGCAGGAGGCCGATCGTCCACGGCAGCGCCTCCGCCATCATACTCGTGACGGTGCGCGGATAGTTCGAGATCGAATAGTTCAGATCGAACCGAAACACATCGACCAGGTACGTGATGTACTGTTTCCAGAGCGGTTCGTTGAGGCCGAACTTGCGCTCGTACTCCTCGACCATCTGCTGCATGCCCTGTTGGGCATAGCCGCCGAGGAGCGCCTGCTCGATCAGTTTCTCCCTGATCGGGTTGGTGCTGCGCAGGCGCGGCAGGATGAAGTTCAGCGTCGACGCCGCCCAGACGATGAGGAGGAAGATGCCGAAACGTCGCAAGACGTAATCGATGCGCACGCTTCCTCCTCTCGCTGGATCCTGACTACTGAACCGGCTCGATCTTGGCCATGATCATGCCCCAGGTCAGGTGCCAGGCCGCGCCGTTGACGTACGAATCCTCCGCCGTCGGCCATCCCTTCCAGTAGGTGGTGTTCATGCCGATGCGGTGATGGAACTGTGTCAATGGGATGTCCGGCAACTCCGGAAGCCAGATGTTCATCGCCTTCTTGAACGTCTCAAGAAGCCTCGCCTTGTCGCTCGTCGCCGTGACGGCCATCTCGTCAACGAGTTTGTCGTACTCCGAGTTGCGCCATCGCGTGAAGTTGACGAGGTGCGCGCCCGGCACAGCCGTCGTGACTGACTGGTACAGCCGCAGCGTGAAGTACGGGTCGCCGCTGACGCTACCGCCGTGGCCGTAGATCGCCGACTCATACTCGCCTTTGTTGAATCGATCGCCGAAGTCGGTCGGCAGCGAGAACGACGCGTCGACGCCCTGCCGCTTGAACAGCTCGACGATGACCGGCGCGACTGCCACGAACGAGCCGGTGGTAATGATGTCGAACTTGAGCGCCTTACCGCTCGAGTCCTCCCAGATCCCGGCGGTGTTCTTCTTCCAACCCTTCCCCTTCAGGAGCTCTTCGCCCTTCTTCGGGTTGAACTCGTTGGTGTTCCACTTCTCGAGTTCCGGCTTGACCGCGTCGAAGAATGGCTTCAGGCCCGGGTAGTTCGGCATCGGCAGTTGGATCGGCGCCGACGCGCCCGTCCAGCCAACATCGACCACCACGTTGCGGTCGATGAAGTAGCTGAGCGCCCAGCGCACATCTTTATCGGTGAACGGCGCCTTCTCGCAGTTCACATAGAGCGAGGCCGGCCACCAGTCCTCGTAGCCGAACGGCGCCTTCTGGCCGGAGTGGGTGATGATCTTCGGGTTGCCACGAAAGACCGTCGGCCACGTCGCCGGCTGGAGACTGCCGTAGTAGTCGACCGTGTTCGAGATGAGTGTCTGAGCGTTGACCTGCTCGTTGATCGGCGGCATCGTGAGAAGCCGTTCGACCGTCGGAAGCTTGGCCAGACCCTGGGCGGCCGCCCACCACGAATCGCGGCGGTCGTGAATCTTCTGCTCCGGCAGTCCGGCGACCACCTTCCAGGGCCCGGTCGTGACCGGCCAGCCCTTTGCGAGATCGAACGCCTTGAACGTCGTCCAGTCCTGGCCATCGAAGATGTGCTTCGGCACGACGTAGACGCCGATGTCATACTTGTAGGTCATGAAATAGAACCAGCGCGGGTTCGGGACCTTGAACTTCACCTGAACCGAGTTCGCGCTCGTGGCCGTCGCGGTATCGACGAATTGCGCGACATCGACACCCCAGCGCACCTTCGGACCGAGTTCCTTCAGCTTCGTCAGTGAGAAGGCGACGTCCTCGGCCGAGAACGGCTTACCGTCGCTCCAGGTGATCCCGGCGCGCGTCTTCATCGTCAGCGTCTTGAAGTCGGCGCTGTACTCGTAGCTCTCGACGAGCCACGGATGCTCCTTGTCGGCGAACGCGCTGTAGAACGCGACCGGCTCGTAGTACAGCATCGACCCGGTTTGGTGGTTCGCGCCGACCGCGTACGGGTTCCAGAGTTCGTGATCGATGTACTTGCCCTGAACGCCACCGTGGCCGAGCAGGACGAGGGTACGGTTTCGCGCAACCGGCTTCAGGCCGGCGACCTCGACCGGCTTCGGCGGCGCGGCCGCGGGTGCGGCGGCCGGCGCTGCGGCGGCGGGCTTCGCCGGCTCGGCTGGCTTGGTTGGCGCTGGGGCCGGCGCGGCTGGTGCGGCCGCGGCTGGCTTCGGCGCCTCGGCCGGCTTGGTTGGCGCCGGGGCCGGCGCGGCCGGCGCGGCCGCGGCTGGCTTCGGCGCCGCGGCCGGCTTTGGCGGGGCCGGCGTCGGCGTCGGCGCGGCGCAGGCCGCCAACGTGGCGCTACCGGCGGCCGCGGCCAGTCCGAGCAGGAACCGTCGGCGTGTGCTCGTGATCAAGCTCATGTTCTCTTCTCTCCTCCTTTGGAGACGTAGCGGGCATCTTACCATTGATCTGCCACGCTTGCGAGCAGCAGTCGCGTGAGCCAACGCGTTCGCGCCACTCTGGGGCGCCAGATTCTCGGGCGCTGCCAGGGCGGGCGAGACGCCCGATCGTATGTGCGTCGGGCAATGGTTACATACTGCAAGGACCGCCGACTAAAGATACGCTCAGAGAAAAGAGACCTCGCCGATGTTCTTGACGTCCATTTCCGTGAAACGCCCGGTCGCGGTCGTCGCAATCTACCTCGCGGTCGCGATCGCCGGGCTCCTGGCGCTGTTGACGTTGCCGGTGAACCTCTTCCCAAACATCGACATCCCGGTCGTCACGATCCTGGTCACCTACCCGGGCGCCGGGCCGGATGAGGTTGAGATTCAGGTCACGCGCCCGCTTGAAGACGCGATCGCCGGTCTGAACGATGTCGATGTCCTGACGAGTGTGTCCGGCGAAGGCTTTTCTCAGGTCGTCGTTCAGTTCACCGAGCGGGCAAATCCCGATCTGATCGGCACCGACGTCGAACGGCGCGTCAATAGCATCGCGCAGCGGCTGCCACCGGATGTCGACCGCCCAACGGTCACGAAGATCGATTTCAGTCAGGCGCCAGTCATCGTCCTGGCCGTGTCGGGCGTGAGTCTGCCGCCCGAGGAACTGTACCGCATTTCCGACGAACTGGTGCGACCCGAGATCGAACGACTCAACGGCGTCGGCCAGGTGTCGATCGTCGGCGGACGGCAGCGCGAAATACGCGTCGAGGTCGATCCGGATCGCCTGCGCTCCCACGGTGTGTCGCTGGCGCAGGTCCAGGGCGCACTCGCCCAGGCAAACCTGAACTTCCCGAGCGGTTCGATTTCACAGGCCGGTCGCTCGTACAGCCTCCGCCTGTACGGCTTGATCGGCGCGCCGGAGGACCTCGGCCGCATCGTCGTTGGCGGGCCGCGCGATGCTCCGACCCGGATTTCCGACATCGCGGCCGTGGTCGTCGGCGCCCGCGACCAGACGCAGGTGAGCCGGGTCAACCGGGAGGCCGCCGTGGTCGTCCGCGTCACGAAGCAGGGTGGCGCGAACCTGACCGACGCGGTCGATGCCGTCAAAGCCGCGCTGCCGCGCGTGCGTGGCAGCCTCCCGACCGGCGCCGAGATCGTCGTCGTGCAGGACAACAGCGTATCGATTCGCCAGTCGCTTCAGGGTGTCCGTGAGGAACTCACCACCGCGATCTTCCTGACCGCGGCGATCCTGCTTCTCTTCCTGCACCGACTGCGCGTCTCGTTCATCGTCTTGCTCTCGATCCCGACGACGCTGCTGGCGACGCTCGTAGCGATGCAATTCCTCAACTTCAGCCTGAACCTGCTGAGCGCGCTCGGTCTGACACTGACGATCGGCATCCTGGTCGATGACTCGATCGTCGTCCTGGAGAACATCCTGCGCCGGCTCGGCGCCGGCGATGAGCCGACCGAGGCGGCGATCAACGGTCGCGCCGAGATCGGTCTGGCCGCCGTTGCGATCACGCTCGTCGACGTCGTCGTCTTTGCCCCGGTCGGCCTCGTCAGCGGACAGATCGGCGGCTTCTTCCGTGAGTTCGGTTTCACGATCGCGGCGGCAACGCTATTCTCGCTAATCGTCTCATTCACGCTCACGCCGATGTTGGCGGCCAGACTGCTCCGTCGCGATAGTGGCGAGGGCGCCAACGCTCTCTGGGGTTTCGCCGGTTGGTGGGATCGCGGCTTCGCCAACTTCGAAGCGCGCTATCGTCGCGCGCTCGACTGGAGTATGCGCCATCGACTGATCGTCGTCGGAGCGGCGATCGCCAGCGTTCTCTTCGGCATCGGGTTGGTGGCAACCGGCCGCGTGCCGAACGAATTCTTTCCGCGCGACGACCAGGGTATCTTCGTGATCTCGACCGAGGCGCCTTCCGGCACGTCGCTGGCGGCCCACGATAGCCTGATGAGTCAGGTCGAGGCGCGCCTGCTCGAGATACCGGAAGTCAAGACCGTCACCGCCAGCGTTGGCGCCGGCGGTAGCGCGACCGGTTTCGGCATCGCCTCCGGCGGTCAGGCACGGTTTGGGAGCGTCACGGTCGAACTAATCGACAAGTCGACCGGCCGGCGCGACATCCACGCTGTCGGCGAGGAGGCGCGGACCTCGCTCGAACAGATTTCCGGACTACGGACGCGCCTCGATGTCCAGGGTGCCGGCGGCGGCGGCCAGCCTGTGGCGGTGCGGGTCCAGGGCAACGAACCGGAGCGACTCCTGGCCTTGTCGCGTCAGGTGCAAGCACGAATCACGGCGATCCCAGGTCTGCGCGACGTCACGAACAGCGCCGGCCTCGGCGCGCCGGAACTGCGCGTGCGCGTCGATCGCGAGCGCGCGTCTGATCTCGGCGTTTCGAGCGCCGCGCTCGGACAAGCGCTTCGAACCGCCTACACCGGCACCGTTGCGACGCGGTATCGCCAGCCCGACGGACGATTGATCGACGTCCGCTTGATTCAGACGAACGAGTCGCGCGCCCGACCGGAACTCGTCGCGGACCTGCCCGTTCCAACGCTGAGCGGCGGAACGATTCGTCTCGGCCAGATCGCGACGATCGAGGACGTGTCCGGGCCATCCCAGTTCAATCGTCGCGGTCGCGAGCGAGTCATCACGATCGGCGCGGGAATCGACCCATCTCTGACGCTGGGCGAGGTCACGCCGCTCGTTCGCTCCGCGCTCGCCGAAATCGCGGTGCCGCCCGGACTCACGGTTGTTGTCGGCGGTAGCGCCGAGGCGGCGAACCAGAGCTTCGGTCAGCTCTTCGCCGCGCTCGGCGCGTCGATTCTGCTCGCCTACCTTCTCATGGTCGTGCTCTACAGCTCGTTTTCGCAGCCCTTGGTCATCTTGTTCGCGCTTCCCGTCGCGATCGGTGGCGCGGTCGGCGCGCTCTGGGTGTTCGGCTACTCGTTCAACATCTTTGCCATGATCGGTTTGATCCTGCTCGTCGGCCTGGCGATCAAGAACGGCATCCTCCTGATCGATCGCGCGAACCAGAACCGCCGCCGTGGGCTCTCGGCCCGTATGGCATTGCTTGAGGCCGGTCCGACCCGTCTGCGCCCGATCCTGATGACGAGTCTCACGATCACGGTCGCACTACTCCCCTCGGCACTCCAGATCGGCGAGGGCGCCGAGCTGCGCGCGCCACTCGCGGCCGCTGTCATGGGCGGTGTGATCAGTTCGACCGCGCTGACGCTCGTTCTCGTGCCGGTGGTCTACCTCTCCTTCGACGATGCCCAGCGCCGCATCGGGCGATGGCTTCGACGAGGCGCTAGACTTGTTCCCTCTCCCAAAGGGAGAGGGCTAGGGTGAGGGTGTCTCATGAAATTCTCGATCCACATCCACAACTTCGGCCTCTTTTCTGATCCGCGTGTGATCGGCCAACTGGCAAAGGCGGCCGATGACGCCGGTTGGGAAGCCGTGTTCGTAGCCGACCATTTGCAGAGTCACTGGCAGGGCGAGCAGAAGCCGATCGCCGATCCGTGGGTGGCGATGACGGTGATCGCGATGTCGACGACGCGCTGCAAGTTCGGGCCGATGGTGACGCCGCTGTCTCGCCGACGGCCCTGGCAACTGACGAGCGAGATCGTCACACTCGACCGCCTGTCGAATGGACGATTGATCCTCGGCGTTGGCTCCGGCACCGGAATCTCATCCAGCTTCACGCCGTTCAATGAGGAGCCGGACGCGCGTCGGCGCGCCGAATTGATGGAGGAGTCGCTCGACATCATGACCGGCTTCTGGACCGGGGAGCCGGTCACATACGCCGGGCAGCACTTCAATGTCGACAACGCCCGCTTCCTGCCCACGCCGGTGCAGAAGCCGCGCGTGCCGATCTGGGTAGCCGGGCACTGGCCGCACAAGCGTCCGTTCCGTCGCGCCGCGCACTGGGATGGCGTCTTCATCGACGGTCCGGGTGTCGATTGGATGAAGGGCGAGATCATCTCGCAACAGGATTTCCGCGATTCAATGGGGTACACGCTCGATCACCGTCGGGAGCTGGGCATCACCGGCCCGTTCGATGTCGTGATCGGCGGACACACACCAAACATGGATCGTGCCGCCGAGTCGCTCAAGCCGTACGCCGATCTGGGCGCGACCTGGTGGGTCGAGGCCATCATGGAGGGGTTCCACGGCGTCGACGAAGCGCTCGCGCTGATTCGCCGCGGGCCTCCCCGCCTGTAGGCCAGTTCCCGGGGAACGGGCATCCCGCCCACGCCTGTCCGTCCCTCGGTGCGTGCGCCCAGAAAGTCGCTCCCGGGACAGCGGGCGTCTCGCCCGCGTGAACCCGCAGGCGGGCTGACACCCACGCCCTGATCGCCGGCGCAAGCTACCTCGCGCTGGCGACACGGCCCGTCGCGACGCCGCTCGGATCGATCGGACCGCCGAGCTCGTCTTCCTCGGCGCAATCTTATTGGCCGCCGGCTGGTGGGCCTTCGCCGCCGGATACCCTCCTCTCTCCCGGCGCGGCGCTGGCGCCCTCACGGACCTGCCAGCCGCGCAATACGTGCCTTGGACCTACCATCCCGCGCGAATCGTCCCCCGCCCAGTCGACAGGAACGCAACCAGTGAATCCCTCCAACCATCCACGCGCCGAGCCGGATCGATTGCTCGCCAACTGGGACTTCCTCCGGCTCTGGCTCGGACAGGTTGCCTCGGCGCTCGGCAACGGCGTCTCGCTCATCGCGACGCCACTCCTCGTCCTTGCGCTGACGAATTCGCCAGCCCAGGCCGGCCTCGTCGCCGCGGCCCGCACCGCGCCGTATCTACTGCTCGGATTGCCGGCCGGCGCATTGGTCGACCGGTGGAATCGTCGCCTCGTCCTGATCGGCTGCGACATCGCCCGCGGCCTGGCGATGGGCTCGGTACCGATCGCGTGGAGCCTCGGGACCCTCACGATGACGCAGGTCGTCATCGTCGCGCTCGTCCAGGGCGTGGCCGTCACTTTCGCGAACCTCGCCCAGGTCGCGGCGCTGCCGAGGCTTGTGCGCCGCGACCAGATCGCCGCCGCGCAGGCGCTCAACACCAGTTCGCTCGGCGTCGCCTCGTTGATCGGTCCGGGTCTGGGCGGCATCGTCGTCGCCCTGGGCGCGACGATCGCCGACGGCGCGGTGGTCGCGTTCGGCGTCGACGCGCTGACGTACTGCGTCTCCCTGACGATGCTCGTCTCGATTCGGAAGCCGTTCCAAAACGCTCGGTTGGCCGGCAGCCGAAGCCTCCGCGCGGAGATCGTCGAGGGCCTGCGCTACCTGTGGGCCGACCGGCCGATTCGCCTGCTCGCGATCGTGAACATGGCGCATCGCCTCTGCATCGGCGCGGTCGTCGTCTTGCCGGTGGTCGTCCTGGCGCGCGACGCGCTGCGAGCCGATCCGGCTTCGATCGGCCTCATCATCGGCGCGGCCGGCGCGGGTGGGCTCCTCGGATCGGCCGTGACACCCCGACTGCGCCGCCATTTCCCGGTTGGCTGGCATATGATCGGCACGATTGCCCTGCATTCCCTCGGCATCGCCCTGGTCGGAATCGGCCAGACCGTTCCCGCCGCGATGGCCGGCATGCTCGTCGTCGGCGTCGCCGAGGCGATGACCAGCATTGTCCAGGTGTCGTATCGGTTGGCCACCATTCCCGACGCGCTCCAGGGACGCGTCAACAGCGTCTACCGGATGGGTTCGTTCGCCGCGATGACGCTCGGCACGACGCTGACGGGCATCCTCATCGAGGCGTCCGGCGCCCGCGTCGCGCTCTCGGTGATGGCTGCCTACGTCGCGGTCATCGCCGTTGGCGTCGGGCTATCGGAGGTGCGCCGGCTGTGAATGCTCCGCCGGCTACCGCTCGGCTGGCTCCATCTCCGGCTGGGTCGCCGGCGTGGGTGATGCCCGCCAGGTCGAGACGATCAGGACAATCATGCCCGCCTCGATGAGCAAATCGGCGACGTTGAAGATGCCGGTGCGTAGTGAGCCGAGACCGACGTTCATGAAATCGACGACGACGTTGCCGTTGACGATCCGATCGCCCCAGTTACTGAGCCCACCGCCGAGGATGAGCCCGACGCCCGTCACGATCGCCGGCGGCGGACGATCAGTCCGCGCAATGTAAATGAACAGCGCGAAAAGCAGCAGGCCGACACCGACGATGAACACGGCAAATCGAGCGCCGGCCGGGAGATCGCCGCCGAGGCCGAGGAAGCTGCCCGGATTCTCCGAGTACACGAGGCGGATCGTGTCGCCGACGTACGAGTAGCCGCCGGGCACGTCCCGCAGCAGCAGCGTCGCGATCAGCTTCGTGATCTGGTCGAAGCCGATCGACGCCACGACGATGGCGGCGATCAGAAGGAGCCGAGAAATCCGCCCCACGCGCGCCTAGCGCCGCCGACCGATGCTGATCTTCGGCAGGCTCGCGCCCGTGCTCGGCTTGCTCACCTTGACCGACGGCGCCGATGGCGCCTTCGAGGTCGTGTTGATGCTCGGCAGCCCGGTCGACCCCTTGGTCGACTTGGAACTGAAGCTCTGCTCGCCGGCCTTGAACGAACCGCTCTTGTTCAGCACCGCGCTGCCCGATCCTGTGCCAGCGGACTGGCCGCTCGTCGCCTGCGACGCGTTGGCCTTGTTCGTGGCCGCGTTGCCACCGCCGGCGCCGGCGTTCTGTCCGCTGACCGCGCCGCCGATGGGCGCCAGGCCACGATAGTCCGGCGGCTTCGCTTTCGTGTTCGTCGCGTTACCGGCAATCGTGTCGCCCCGGCCGAAGCTATCGGTCGGCGGGTAGCGATAGACCGGGTCACGATACTCGCGCGGCGGCTGGTTGTTGATCACGACCGGGCCGCGCGAGAGCATCGATCCAATCATGAACGGGTACCAGAAGGAACCGAAATCGCCCTTCTCGTCCCGACCCTCGACTGTGACCGGCTCTTCCTGCTTCAGATGCAGGATCGCCTCTTTCTTGTCGGTGATCTCGAGACTGTTCTTCTCGTCCAGCTTCAGCTTCACATCGTCGGTGTGGGCCCGCTGGAGATTTCCCGCCGCGTCGGCCCAGAAGAACTGATACTTCTCGCCATCGAAGGAGACGGATTTCTCTTTGATCGTGTACGACCCCGGCGCGGCCGGCAGTCCGCCACGGTCCGAGCCGCAACCGACGAGAAGGAGCGACGACACGAGAGCGATCGCGAGCAGCACAATCTTGCGCATAGCGTCACCAAGTATCCGTCACGCCAGGGCGATTCGCACATAACAATTCGGCGTATTCGCCGGCGTCAGTGCGAGCGAGAGGCGACTCTGGGAGCGCGGGCCAGCACGTGCGTCGGAGACGAAATGAGATGCCGTGGCGGCCGGCCGATCGGGCGAGTGGCGAGCCGCCACGGCCTGACGCCTACATCGGGTAACCCGCCTGCCCGCGGACGCCCTTCAGGCAAGAGATCTCGCCGCAATGCATCCACGCATTGCCGACAATGACGCCCAGAAACCGGGATACCGAGTACTGATCGCCAGGCATGTCAAGCATCCGCGCCAGGTCGGCCTCTTTTGCCGACGCAAGGTAGGCATCGGTCGCGGCGTAGACTGCCTGGCCGTAGACACGCAGTTTGGCGATGTCAAATGTGGCCGACTTCGCCCACTCGCCCCACATCGGACCCTGTGGCGGCGGTTCGCTGGCGCCCGTCTTGCCCGCGAACGTCGTCGCAAAGAGCGGCGCACCACCGGCGACCATTCCATTGACGACACCGTCCTCGCCGAAGAGCACGTGCGCGTAGTTCGCCGCGATCGAGTGGGTCGCGCCCGGTCCCGGCGCCGTGGCGTCCGCGTTGGAAACATCGCCGAGCGTGCCTTCGAGGAATCCATGCGCCGATGCGAAGTCCTGTCGAAGTTGTGCCGCTGCGTCCATTGTTCACTGCCCTCCGTGCCGGGTAATGTAAGGTATTGCTTACGTGATTGTCCAGCACTCTCAGGAATGGCGCGAAATGACCGCCGCGCCGGTACTATCCGGGATGCTGGAGGTTCGACTGTGAAAGCGGCGGTTCTGTACGAGGCACACAAGCCATTGGTCATCGAAGACGTCACGATCGACGGTCCGCGGGATGGCGAGGTCCTGGCCCGCGTCGTTGCGACCGGCGCCTGCCACAGCGACTACCACGTCATGGACGGGTCGTGGCACGGTTCCAACTTCCCGATGCCGGTCGTGCTCGGCCACGAGGCGGCCGGCATCGTCGAGAAGGTCGGCCCGGGCGTCACCTCGGTCAAGCCAGGCGACCACGTCATCATGTCGTTCGCGCCCAGTTGCGGCCGGTGCAAGCGCTGCTCGGGCGGACAGCCGCACCTCTGCCAGAGCATGTCCGGCGGTCGCGGCACGATGTACGACGGCTCGCGCCGCATCCGACGCGGCAATGACCTGCTCTACCACTTCGGTGGCGGCATGTCGTCCTTCGCCGAGCTATCGCTCCTCCACGAGTCGCAGGCCGTCAAGGTACGGAAGGACATCCAACTCGATCGCGCCGCCTTGATCGGCTGCGCGATCATGACCGGCGTCGGCGCGGTCCTCAACACCGCCAGGGTCGAGCCAGGCGCGACGATGGCCGTCTTCGGTACCGGCGGCGTCGGCCTCAGCGTCGTCCAGGGCGGTGTGCTGGCCAACGCCAGCCGGATCATCGCGGTCGATCTCAAGGCGAACAAGCTCGCCTACGCGCGCGAAATGGGCGCGACCGACACGATCAACGCTAGCGACGCCGACCCGGTCGACGCGATCAAGGAGATCACTGGCGGCCAGGGCGTCGACTACGCCTTCGACGCGATCGGCTTCGCCTCGGTGAGCCGACAGTGCTACGACGTGACCCGGCGCGGCGGCACGACCGTCGTCGTGGGCATGGCCCCGACCGGGCAGGAGATCCCCATCCCGGCGACGATTCCGGGCGAGGAGAAGATCGTCAAAGGCTGCTTCTACGGCTCGACCCGGCCGCAGATCGACTTCCCGCGACTGGTCGATTTCTACCTGGCCGGCAAGCTCAAGATCGATCAGATGCTGACCCGGCGCTACAAGTTCGACGAGATCAACGAATCGTTCGACGCGCTCCATCGCGGCGACAACGCGCGCGGCGTCATCATGCTCTCGTAGCGTCTACCGCGTCCTCCATCATCCCCTACCTGACGCCGCCGGGGAACGCGGGCATCTTGCCCGCGTTGCGCCGCTGCGAGAGTCCCTTCTCCCTCTGGGAGAAGGCCGGGATGATGCGCCGCTGCGAGAGTCCCTTCTCCCTCTGGGAGAAGGCCGGGATGATGCGCCGCTGCGAGAGTCCCTTCTCCTTCTGGGAGAAGGTCGGGATGAGGGCGTCCTCTTCTCCCTCGACCCGCCGCCACGCGGGCATCGCTCCCGCTAACCTAACGCCGCGCGTCACACGGTCCCCGCGTCAAAGGAGCTTGCGCCATGCCGTTCAAGATGCTCTTCCTGCCACCCCTCGACGACCACGCCCGCGCGACCGCCCGCGCCGTGGCCGACGCCATACCCGGCGCCCGGGTCGTCCTGGCTGAGACCGACGCCGACGCCGTCCGCGAGATCGTCGATGCCGACGCCGCGCACGGCCACCTGCCCGCGCCGCTCCTGACCCGGGCGACCCGACTTCGCTGGCTCAGCGCCCCGGCGATCGCGCCGCCGGCCGGTTACTACTACCCCGCCCTGGCATCCCATCCGGTCGTTGTCACCAACCCGCGCGGCATCTTCAACGACCGCATCCCGGCGCACATCCTCGCCTTCGTCCTCGCGTTTGCGCGCGGCCTCCATGTCTACATGCGCCAACAACTCCGCGCTGAATGGAGCCGTATCGGCACCGAGGCCACCGGCGTCGTCCACCTGCCCGAATCGACCGCCCTGATCGTCGGCGTCGGCGAAATCGGCGCCGAGACCGCGCGCCTCTGCGCCGCCTTCGGCATGCGTGTCCTCGGCATCGACGCGCGCCGAACTGACGTTCCCGAGGGCGTCGCCGCGCTCCACCGGCCCGACGAGCTCGATCGTCTGCTTCCCGAGGCCGACTTCGTCATCCTCACCATTCCCCACACGCCCGAAACCGAAGGGCTGTTCGATGCTGGCCGCTTCGCCCGCATGAAGCGCGGCGCCTACTTCATCAACATCGGCCGCGGCATGACGACGCGACTGGCCGACCTCGACCGCGCCCTGCGCGACGGCACGATCGCGGGCGCCGGACTCGATGTGTTCGAGGTCGAGCCATTGCCGCCCGAGCATCCTCTCTGGACCGCCCCGAACACCCTCCTGACACCGCATGTCGCCGGTCACGGCCCCCACCTGGATGAGCGCCGCGTCGCGGTGGTCGTCGAGAACGCCCGACGCTTCGCCGTCGGTCAGCCGCTCCGGAACGTCGTCGACAAAGCACGCTGGTTCTGAGATCGCCTCGACCTCACCCATTTCGAGCCCGGCCTCGGTCCCTTCTCCCTCTGGGAGAAGGTCAGGATGATGCGCCGCCGCGAGAGTCCCTTCTCCCCCTGGGAGAAGGTCAGGATGAGGGCGTCGACCGTGATATTTCGTAGTCGCGTGGTAGCATTGCGTCAGAGCAGTCTCGGGAGGCATCAGTGGCGCCGAACGTTCGGCGATTCACCTCCGCCGATCTCGCGCTCATGCCAGACGATGGCAAGCGATACGAGATAATCGGCGGGGAACTGTACGTGTCGCGCCAGCCGAGTACCGAGCATCAACTCGTCTGCAGCGCTGCCACCTGGGCGCTGGAGGCGTGGAGTCGCGCGACCGGCGTGGGCAGCGCGATTGCTGCTCCTGGCCTCGTCTTCGCCGATGACGACGATGTCGCGCCCGACCTGATCTGGATCAGCCGGGAGCGCCTCGCCACCGCGTTGGGTCAGGACGGCCACCTGCACAGCGCCCCGGAGTTGGTGGTCGAAGTGCTCTCTCCCGGTGCCGCGAATACCCGTCGAGACCGCGAGGTCAAGCTCACGCTCTACTCCCGCCGTGGCGTCCGCGAGTACTGGATTATCGACGGGCCGAACCGGCGGGTCGAGATCTATCGCCGGGAGAACCTCGCCCTTGTCCTCGCCGCCACGCTCGATGAACCCGACACATTGACCTCGCCGCTTATGCCGGGCTTCGTCCTCACACTGGACGTTCTTTTCGCCACGGCCGCACGGGTCTGAGGGTCGCCGGCAATCGCTCGTCCACCGGCGCCTTTCCCAAGGCTTCGCGCGTATTGACAGGTTCCAACCCTGCCGCCACCCCGCGGGTCCCTGGCCTGGGTTGGCGATATGATCGATCCGTGACGGTTTCCGAGCCGCGTCCACTCGGCGCGCGCCGACGACGAACAGCTACCCGGCCATCAGTCACCGATGGCGGCGTTCCGCTCAGCCGTCGCGACTACATGGCACTTCCGGAGGACGGGACCGATTCCGAGATCATCTTCGGGGCACTCGACGTTATCCCCAAAGCATTATATGGCCACCAGCGCGTCGTGTTCGATCTCGCGAGCGCCATCCAGGCGCACGTGGCAGCCGACGGTGGAGAAGTCATCGCCGACATCGACCTCATGCTCAACCACATGCACACCTACGTGTCACCCGACCTGATGTACTTCACCCGACCACAGATGGCCCGCATTAACCCGAACCGACGAGTGACCCGGCCGCCAACGCTGGTCGTCGAAGTCCTGACCGTGTCGTCCACCACGCGCGACCGCGTCCTGAAGCGCCAGGCCTACGCCCGGGTGGGCATCCCCCACTACTGGATTGTCGACCCCGCCGCAAGACGGATCGACGAACTCGTTCTCACCAGCGAAGGCGCTTACGACGAAACCCCACCTTCCAGCGCCTCCACCCACTTCCGGCCAGCCCTCTTCCCCGGCCTCGCGATCGACCTCACCAGGCTCTTTCGCTAACTGAGCCTAACCGGCGCCTTGCGCCATCATCGCCGCCTGTTGCTTGACAAACGCGACGCCAAGGTGATTCTCGATCATCTTGAACGCTGGCGTATTCGTCAGACTGTGCATGAAGCAATGGTGAACGGTCA
This sequence comes from Chloroflexota bacterium, assembly GCA_004297775.1. Lineage (GTDB taxonomy): Bacteria > Chloroflexota > UBA6077 > FW602-bin22 > FW602-bin22 > FW602-bin22. Next base: position 27,571 of record SCUE01000034.1, read on the forward strand.
GCACGAGGTCCTGCAGAATCGGGTCCGACTCGAGCGCCGAGACTCGGAGGCCGAGCTTCTGGCAATCGGCGATGTGCAGATGGCGATTGTGAGTCCGGTTTCGCCGGTATCCGCTCAACGCTCGGACGATCGCTTTGGCGGTGACATCCGCCTTTGGGTCGCCCCGAAACATCACTTCGCGCAACTGCTGGCCGACGAAGTCGTTCGACCACGCCACTGCGTTCTCACATTGGCTCAAGAACGTTGGGCGATACTGCGAGAGTATCGGGTACCAGAGCTGAGCCCTTCCGGAATCCTTCGCGATTTCCCGACGTGCCCTCAAGAACTCTTCGATGACGCCCAGAGCGGGAATGCCCCGAACCTGCGGATCGATCGGTCCAAGGTTTGAGTGCTTGCCCATGATGATTTCGCGCGACGAGCACGCGATCATCGTCCCGCCGGACATGGCTATCTGCGGAACAATCACTCGGATATCGTCGTCGAACATCGAATGCAGGTAGTCAACCAGCGACTCGGTGGCAGCAATACTGCCGCCGGGCGTGTGTACGATCAGATCGAGGCCGCGTGATCGATCGAGGCGATGCACACCCATCATGAAGCCATTCTTGTCCTCATCCGTGATCTCGATCCCCTCGATATCCGGTTTGGACAAGAATCCTGAGTAGTACGCGATGACGTTCCGCTTCGTGTACTCAAAGAGCTGCCTGAGGTAATTGCGCCGTACCGTGTCAACAGCGCGCCGCGCGGCGGCATTGTTCGTCGCGATCTCACGCTGGATCTCGTTGAGGACGTCGCTCCAGTTCGGCATTATTCAGCCCACTCACAGCGGGTACGGATGTCGGCTAGATCGGGTCTTCGTAGGCGCCGTATGTCGTCACCGAGTTGACGACCCGTAGTGGCGATGGCTGCTTCAGCGAACCGACGAACTCGGTCTGCCGAGTGGTCGGCGGACGCCAAAACCGCTCAAGATCCTCGTACAGACGTTCGATCTCGGACGTCTTCGAGGTATTCATCGCACTCATATCTCTATCCTTCGCACGCGGCCACATCCGAAAATCCTCTTGGCAGTGTATACCGCTCTGCCGGTCGGAATGTTCCACTCAGTCCAGTAACGCCTTCTCCAGCGCATCCCGCGCATCGGCATAGAACGTGATCTGGAGCCGGGCCGCGACATCGTCGCTCAGGTCGATCAACTGGCGCCGGGTGCTGATCGGCACGAGCAGAGCCATCGCGCCCTTCTCGGCCGCCAGCTCGGCCACACTCACGATGTTGAACACCGGATCGATCGAGCCGCCAAGATTCAGGCCGCCGACGCATATGAGCCCGCCACGGAGGCTCTTGCCGAGCAGCGCTCCGCACAGCGCCAGGCGTGACCCACCGAACGCGGCACGGTTCCTCGGCGCGGTAGCATTGCCGATACAAACCACCAAGGAGTCGGCATGGCCGCCTGGAATAGCTACCTCGACGCGCACAAGGCGCCCTTCCTCGACGATCTGAAAGCGCTGCTCCGTATTCCGAGCATCTCAGCCATCCCCGAGCACGCCGAGGACGTCGCCGCGGCGGCCGAGTTCACCGCCGCCCGTGCCCGCGCGGCCGGACTCGAAAACGTTGTCATCATGCCCACCGGCGGGCATCCGGTCGTCTACGCCGACTGGCTCCACGCGCCCGGCAAGCCGACCGTCCTCATCTATGGCCACTTCGACGTTCAGCCGGTCGACCCGCTCGCTCTCTGGGAGACGCCGCCCTTCGAACCGACCATCCGCGACGGGCGCATGTACGCTCGCGGCGTCTCGGACATGAAGGCCGGAGTCCTGACCGGCATCGCGGCCGTCGAGGCGATGCTGAAGACATCAGGCGCCCTTCCGCTCAACGTGAAGTATTTCCTGGAAGGCCAGGAAGAGATCGGCAGCCCGCAGATCCCGGCGTTCCTGGCCGCCAACAAGGCGCGCTTCGCCTGCGACCTCGTCATCTCGGCCGACAGCGGCCAGTTCGACGAGACGACCCCGGCGCTCCTGCTCGGCGCGCGCGGCAGTTGCGGCTTCCAGATCGATGTCGTCGGCGCGAACTCCGATCTCCACTCCGGCCTCTACGGCGGCGCGGTCACCAACCCTCTCCACGCGCTCGTCCAGGCGCTCGCCTCCTGCCGGGGCGCCGATGGACGCGTCCTGGTCCCCGGCTTCTACGACGAGGTTCTGCCCCTCTCGGCCGAGGATCGGGCCATGATCGCGCACGTTCCGTTCGACGAGGCCGAGTACCGCGCCGAACTGGGCGTCGACGCGCTCTGGGGCGAGGTCGGCTACACGCCGATCGAGCGCGCCTGGGCACGGCCGACGCTCGAGATCAACGGCATGTGGGGCGGCTTCCAGGGCGCGGGAGGCAAGACCGTCCTCCCGAACGAAGCCCACGCCAAGATCACCTGCCGCCTGGTGCCAGACCAGGATCCGACGGTCATCGTCGATCGCGTCATCGCCCACATCGGGCGGAATCTGCCGCCAGGCGTCCGCGCCACGTTCGATCGGCGCGGCGGCGGCGCTTTCCCTTACCTGATCCCGGCCGATCACCCGGCCAATCAGGTCGCGGCCGAGATCCTGCGCGAGATCTACGGCAAGGAGCCCGTCCACGTCCGCACCGGCGGGACCGTGCCAGTGATGACGATGTTCAAGACGATCCTCGGCGCCGACACGCTCTCCTTCGCGTTCGGCCTGAACGACGAGCGGTATCACGCGCCCAACGAGTTCATGCGGATGGCGAACATCGAACGCGGCCCGGCCGCCTACTGCATGCTGATCGAACGGCTCGCGGCAAAGGGCGTGCGCTGATGCCGCGCGAGGTGCGCTGGGAGCGGATGTTCCCGGACGAACTCGAGGCCGCCTTCGCCGCGCATCCGCTGGCCTACTTCGCCTACGGCCTCTGCGAGCCGCACGGTCCGCAGAATACGGTTGGGCTCGACAGCCTGAAAGCGCACGCGATCTGCTGCCGGGCCGCGCGCGAGCACGGCGGGATCGTCGCGCCGCCCGACTACTGGCACATCCACGAGCAGGGCGGCTACGCCGTCTGGGCCGATCGCGCGGTCGGACGCCCCGAACGCGCCTGGATGACGGCCGTGCCGCCCTGGATCCACTTTCGCAACATCGTCTACCACGTCCGGGCGGCCGACACCGTTGGATTCAAGTCCGCCATCCTGCTGACCGGCCACTACGGACCGAACTGGCAGGATCTCAAGGCGCTCGTCGAATTGATTCAACCTCACGTCGGCGCGCGTCTCTACTCATTGCCCGACTTCGAGGCGAACCAGCCCGGCTTCGCCAGCGATGGCAAGAGCGGCGCCGACCACGCTGGGCGCGTCGAGACATCGCTGCTCTGGGCGCTCGAACCATCGTGCGTCGATGTCTCGCGCATACCGTCCGAGCCGGGGCCGCACTTCGCGATGGGGCCGAACGCGGCCGAGGCGAATCGTCTCATCGGCGAGAGGATGGTCGCCGACGAGGTGGCCTGGCTCGGCGTCAAGGGCCGCGAATTGATCGCGGCCTACGATCGATCGCCGCCAACCGCGCGACTGCGCACGTTTGCCCAGGCCGAGGATCTCTGGAGCGACGTCGTTCGCCCGGCCCTGGCGAGCTTCCGAACGATGCAGGATGTGCCCGAGGGGCAGGCGCCGCCGCCGGAGGACTCGCCCTGGCGCGTGAACTGGCCGGTCGCGAAGCGCTGGAGTTAGCGCTCGGGCGTCGGAGCGATCGCTTGGTTGCCACGCCTTCGTGTACTGTTTGATCCAGATCGGTGGAGCGGGATCAGTGACGGCCGACCTTGGCGAGTTCGAGCTGACGCTGCGGATCTATGCCGACGACGGCGCATGGACGGCCGAGTGCGTGGAGTTGGATGTCGCCTCGTTTGGCGGCACGATCGAGGAGGCTCTTGATAACGTCAAGGACGCGGTCAACCTCTATCTCGAGACCGCGATCGATGAGAGACAGATCGACCGCGTCCTCCGCGAGAGCGGGGTCAAACAGAGCGTCACCTCCAGCCCGTGCGAACCTTCCGCTGAACTCCCGTCATCAAGATCTTGATGTGGGCGGGATTCGATGAGTATCGCCGGGTCGACGCGGACTCCGAGAACCTCTCGGAAGCCACGCACCGTCGATGGGGCTGTCGTCCGCTGCGTCCCCACCGACCGACGCGTCACGTCACCGCCAATCGGCACGTGGGCGCGTAGACATTCGGGGAGACCCGCTCGTAGCACTGGATCGTTCCGACCGCGTTCAACCGGTGCCCCAGAAAGAGCGCGAAGTGCGACGGGCCGGCGATGAATAGGTGGATCACGTTCGCCCCGGTCGCCGTCAGCGCTTCCGCGATGGCGGACTTCGCCTCCTTGACGGCTCGGTTCGTGTGCTTCGCGGAGAGCAACGCGTCGCCGCTGAAGAGCGTCAGGATGGGCAGCTTCAAGTCACTCGCGTCCAGATAAGCCCGGGCGTCTGGCCCCGGGTTGCGGCCGATCCCGATTGCCACCGCCAGTTCGCCTGCCGACTCGGCTGGGGCGGAGATCTGCCATGCGAGAGGCGGGGTGTCCTGCGTGTCGTGGTCGTCGGTTGGCCAGACGCCGCCACGGTAGTGGAAGTCGATCGCGAAGCCCGCCACCGCGCTGAACGCCGCTCCGATTGCGACCGCCGCGGAGAGTCGCCGCTTGCCGGTGAGCGCGATTCTGCGCGGACGACCCGTGCGGACGATCCACTCCCGGGTTGCGTTCAACTGACCCACGACAATCCGGTTCCAGGCTTCGGTCTCCGGGACTGCGCGTTCACCGCCGCCCGGTAGGGCATCCCAATCGAAACGGATCTGTTGCGGCAGCTCCCACGCGCTGGGCAGCGAGTCGTCCGACGTCGCCAGCCGGATCGGGTGCGCCGGCGGCGGCGCGCCCTCGACACCCTTCCACAATGCCTGCTCCAACTCAGCGCGCGAGATCGGCGTGGCCTTACGCGAGCGGACCAGTGCCTCCAGCGCCTCCCAGGCGGCCCGGGCCGGCTTTTGGCCCAGCTCCTGGAACGCCGGCAGGTGGTGCTCCAGCGCGCTCCGGAACACGCCGAATCCCTGCTCGGCGTCCCGCGGCGCCTCGGCGTTCACGAAGACCTTTGCGAACAGGAACGCCGCCATATCCCGGTCCTTGCCGAGCTTCGTCACCGTCTCGACGAAGGCGGCGTACGACGCCTCCTGGATGGACGGCGCGCCGGCGTAGAACGGAAAGGCGTCGCGCACGCGCCCCAGCGCCGCCACCATAGGATGCAGGGTGTCGGACACGCCGGTGCAGGCGAGGATGAAGCGCCAGTAGCTGCCGAGGTGTTCCGCGTCCATCCGGCGGAAGTGGCCGATCTCCTTCCAGAACTCGGCCGGCGCCACGACGTGGTTCTTGTACTCGAGGAACTCCCGGGCGGTCCCGAGCGCCGGCACGAAGAAGCGCGCCTCCGCGTCGCCGAGGGCCTCGCGGATCATGTCCGTGAAGCCGTCGCAGGCGAGCCACAAAGGGATGCGCGCCAGTACCGCGTTGTGCTGGAAGGTGAACCCGCCCTCGGCGGTGTCGCCCCCGGTCGCCTCGGGGTCCACCAGCGTGGGCTTGCTAATCCTGGCGCTCTTGCCGCGCTGCGCCATCAGGCCGCCTCGATCACGAGACTGCCGCGAAACGCCGGCTGGTCCGGCACGAACACGGTCGCGGTCTCCTCAAGAACGCCCTGCTCAGCCAGCCGCACGATCAACAGGATCACGAACGTGGCGCCGACCTTTGGATCGTCGACGATCTCTCGCATCGAGCGGAGGTCGCACTCGCTGGGGACTGGCTCAAAGAGTGGGTGTGAGTGCCACTCGCCGAGGTAGTTGAAGCGGGTGTAGTCGTGCCCGGTTCGCGCGAAGAACCGCGACAGCGGCCGGAGTGCGTGCTGGAGGCTGCGTAGAAAGGAGGCGAGGGTGCCGCCCCGACTCTGAACGGTCACCTCGGCCACCCTGAAGCGCCCGGGTGAGAGGCACTCGCCCATGAGGATGCCGCCGATCTCTTGCGTGCCGGCCTTGCCCAGCGCCCGGACCAACAGGCTGGCCACGTCAGCTGGGACCAGCAGGTCCATCGTCACCGCCGCCGAGCAGCCGCGAGAGGAACGCCACTCCCTGTTGGACCGCCTCGGGCGGCGCTTCGGGCGCGACCGCGTGGGGAGCCTCCCCCACGTCGACCGGGATCGTCTGGAATGGCTGCTCGAAGATCCAGCCGCGGGCGAGGCCGACGAGATACATCGCGAAGGGGAATGCCGACGGCTCGCGCCCGGCCAGAACGTCGATAGCGAGCCTCGCCGCGTGGTCGGCGATGACGGCCACGTCCGCGTCGGATGCCACGATGGGGAGGCCAGGCTCCGCGTCGGCCGAATACGGCTCCGGGCCGCGCCTGGGGACGTCGACACCCATCCGCGCGCCCGCCTCCGCCGTCACCACGTGGTAATGCGCCCGCATGGCCAGCGGAGCCGGCTCTTTGCCAGGCCTGTACCGCGCCACCATGCCCCCGATGCCACCGGCGTAGATCTCGAGCCACACCAGCGGGCGCTGGTACTGGACCGCGATCATCCCGAGTTGGTTGAACGTCGAAGGGTCGGCGGTGGCGTCGAAGATAAGGTCGCAGCGGGAGAGTGCGTCGAGCGCACCCGCCACCGACGCGGTGGACTCCTGACCCGTCAGCCTGATCCGGCGTCGGTCGACTTCGATCGCCGGCGAGAGCAGGGCCAGTTGGTCTTCGATTGCGTCGACCTTGTGCTCGCCGACGCTTCGCCAGTCCAGCGTGTGGCGGCTGATGTTCTCCGGCAGGAAGAGGTCGTCGTCGACCAGGACGAACCGCCGCACGCCCGAGCGCCCCAGCGCCAGCGCCACCTTGCTCCCGGCGGAGCCCACACCCACGATGCCGACCCGCTTCTCCACGAGCACTTCGAATTCCGGTCCGCGCCGCTCCCACGGATGGTCCGGCTCGAGGTTGAGCGTCTTGTACCGCGTGAGCTCGGGCTCATCCGCCCGCAGCCGGAACAGGTGGAGTCCCGCCTCGGCGTCTTCGAGGAGCAGCACCTGCGGTGGGGTCGCCAACCCGAGCGCCGCGTCGAGGGCGTCCCGGAGTGCCGCGTCCGCGGCGGCCCTGAGCTCCGCGACCGTTCCGACGCCGAGGGACACGGCGCGCAAGCCGGACCTCACGAACAGTCCGCTCCACTCCAGGCCGTAATTCGCGAGCCGTGGCGGCACGCCGGGATCAGTCCACGGTTCCGCGCCGTCCGGGTGCACGGAGGTCACCACGGCGGTGATCGCCCCGCGCTGCCAGAGCAGCACCACGGCCCCGAGCTGTCCAGACGCGCCCGGCGGCAACGAGGCCAGGTGCTCGCGCAGGGCCGCCGTCGCCAGGAAGCGGAAGGTGCTACCGCGCAACTCCTGGCCCCGCGTGCGCACGTGGCGCGAGGGCACAGCGGCGCGTTCACCGGAGCTGCCTGAGCCTTGTGGGTCCTCGGCCTCCAGTAGTGTGTGCGCGCTGACGAGCATCTGCGCGCCGGTCACCTCGGGGACCCACGTGTCCGGTCCCCACTCCAGGCAGAGCTCCCCGCCGACGCCGTACTGGTGGGTCGACCACAGCTGGCCGTCCTGACGCGGCGTTACAGTCGGCGGACTGGCCGGGAAGGCGTCGGGGTAGGTCAGCCGCACCCCGTAGACACAGCCATGCGCTTCGATGTCGGCGTCCAGGCGTAGCCTGGAGCCGTCGAGACCCCAGTCGGCACCCTTGAGCCATGCCGCTCTCCCGAGGAGCTCCTCGATCGCGGCACGTTCCCGCGCGAGCCGGGCGAGATCGCGCAGGAACCAGACCATCAGGCGAAGCCCGCGGGCTTGTTCGGCTGTACCGGGCGGTCCGGGAAGACCAGGCCTCCCGCCGCCGTCGAGACCGGTGCCCCGAGCAGATCGCCGGCAATCTTGGACGGCGTAGCCGGGAACCGGGGGCCGAAGATCTCGCGCCACAGCCGCGCCATCTCGCCGGGATCGGTCTCCGTCAGCGCGCGCCTGGCGGTCTTGGCGTCCTTCTCCGCCTGGTCCCTGAAGCTGCGGAATTCTTCGTAAGAGACGTTCCTGGTCACTGAATTGCCCGCTACCGCCGGGTCGGGGATAGTCGGGACGAAGCCGGACAGCGTCTCGATCAGGTACCGCGAGACGATGCGCTCAAGCGTCCGGACGAAGAGCAGCCCGTAGTGCGTCTCCTCGTAGTCCATGCACTCCGCCGCGATGCACTCGATGATGAAACCCTTCGGGTGGCGACCGGTGGTGGGGTTCTGCCGGCGCCACCACTTCAACAGCTTGACGAGTGGCTTGAAGCGGCCGCCGGCGGCGGCGTTCCGGGCGGTCGTCCAAGTGGTATGGCCGGGTGGGTTGGTGGGAAGCCACGCAACCAGCGCGCGATCCGGAATGTAGAGGCCGCGGTCAGGACCGAAGGGCTCGATGATGGGCACAACATCCATGTCCACTTCTGCGGTCTCGACACCCACAGAGCGCGTCTGCTTCTCGATCCTGGAGTACCCGTCTGCGACGGCGTCGTAGAGCTCGGCGACCACCAGGCTGGGGCTATCCCCGAGGCTGTGGTTCGTGACGACGATGATGTCGACGTCTGGGCGAGTCGTGATGCCGTCGTGTCTGCGCGGCCGAATGGCGGTGTCGCGTTTGTACGACCCGGACAGGTACGTGTCCACGTGGCGGGAACCAAAGCTCGCATGGGTGCGGAGAAACGCACGCATCGTCCGATGCGCATTGGCCGCGTCGGTCTTGGTCGTCGGGCTCGGCTCTATGTCTCGGAGCAGATCGTGGAAGCACTCGTTCGGTGTCATATCGGCCGCGCTATCCAATAGTCTGAGCCCTCGGCAGTGGCGATGGTTGTTTCCATGATTATTCCTCCGAGTCACGCACGGCGACGGCAGCGGCTGCGGGTCGTTTGTCCGTCGGAACTCAAGACCACATCCGAGGGCCAACGCTGCGGCATACCGCGCGAAGGGTCACTCGCTGCCTGCCCAGGGACCGGTGTTCGGAACCAACCGGGGCGCCGGTTGAAGTTGGCGCCACCTGTCACGCCGCCGCTCACAATTGTATCAAGCAAATGTTCCAGTATCGGCGCGTTGGAGCCCGTCATTTCAGGGTTTCACGATCAGGAGTCGCGACACGAACTAGTTTGCGCCCCGCCTGTTCTCTGGGAGCCTCGAACGAGCGCACGCGGCCGATTGGCACGGGCTCCGGGCGACACGTCGTGAGAACGATGTGCTGGTACCGCGTTGTGCCTAGTGGTCCGCCACCGTGATTACGACGGGTTTCGCGGTGCGCCCGTGGAATCCATCAGGCAGCACTACGACCGGCGGGCCTGGCCCAGATCCAGCCGCACCTCGCTGACCTGCTACGGATCGGTATGCAGCAGCGCCTTGAGGAACCGGTCGAAGGCGCGGGTGTACGTGTCGAGGCTCCGTTGCCAACTACGGAAGTCGGCGGCCACCTTGGCGATCACGTCGGCCTTGCGCGGGTGCTCCCAGCTGTCGAACAGGTAGTCGTCGATCGTGAGCGGGAAAAGGACGTTCTTGCCCTCCCGGTCCTCGCGCTGAAGCGCCCGCTCGATCTCTCGCAGGACCGGCCCGCTTTGGAGGGCGTCCTTCGAGCACACGACCACGAGCTTGTCGTAGCTGCGGATGCTCTGGTCGATCTCGCCCCAAACAGGTTCACCCCAGCGGGCGTCTTCGTAGAAGTACCAGACGCGCACGCCCTTGGCCTGGAGGTCAGAGTGCAACCGATCGCAGAACCTCCGGTCCCTGCCGCTGTGGCTGATGAAGCACGTGTAGTAGTCGAGGGCTCGCCGCACCAGAGACGGGATGTATGCGATCAAGGTCTCCGGCACGCCAGCGCCGCGGAGGAATGCCTCCGGGATCTCCCCTGCCGAGCGAAAGAGCGTATCGATGCCAATCGTCGACGGACCGAAGTGCGCAATCGTGTCGAGCCCCGTGACATTGCGGAGGTCTACGCCCGCGAAGAGAGTGACGCCAACGCGCGCGCTACTGAGATTGGCCCCGCTGAGGATGGCCCCGGCGAGGTTGGCCTCCACGAGCTTGGTCTCACGGAGGTCGGCCCCACGGAGGTCGGCCCCACGGAAGTCGACCCCGCCGAGGTTGGCCCCACGGAAGTCGGCCCCGGCGAGGGAGGACGCGTAGAACCGGGCCACGGCGAGGGAGGCCTCACGGAAGTCGGCCCCGGCGAGCTTGGCCGCGACGAAGTCGGCCCGGTCAAGGTCAATCCCTTCGTCCGGGTGGGCGCGTCGCCAGGCGTTCCACGTCTTGACGCCCTTCTCGAGGCGGGCGAGGTGCTCCGGGTTGGCCACGTGCGCTCCATCGGCTGAGTGCCGAGAATGATCGCCTATCGGTAGGTGCGGCGGAGCCAGCGCGTAGCCGCCATCATCACCGTGGCGGACGACTAGTTCGCGCGAAGGATGCGTGGACGGCATCAGCGCGCGGGTCGCCTTGGTCACATCTACCAAAGCGCGCGACATCGCAGAGACTCCGTTCGCGATCGGCGCCGCGGCGATGATCAAGGCCACGATTAGCCTGCCGAGCGCGGTCAGGCGTTGCGGCCGGCGCGTGCCAGCGGGCACGACGATGCCTGACCCGTGTCGCACCCAGCCCGCGGGGAGTTCGTCCATGCCTCTGTATACTGCCCAGGTGGGACATTGGTCCGACGATCTCGTCGACGACCTCGCGACCGAGCTTGGTCTTCGCGCCGCGCATGCCGACCGTGTCGCGCTGAAGGTGGCGCTCAACAACGTCGCGGCGGAGATAGAGTTGGTAGCAGGCCGAGCCTTCGGCATCAGCAGACAGAGGACCGCGACGATCGAGTCGGGCGGCCTGCCGTTCGCCGAGATCCCTGACCTCCAGGTCGACAGCTTCGACCCCGGCGTCGAAGTCTGGCCCGTGGCCGATCCCGTGCATCCGCTCGTCGCGACGGTCCTCCAACTCGGCCGATGGGACTCCCTACCCGAGCGAGCCATTCCCGTCGGCGAGGCGCTGTGGATCGCCGGCCACATCGTCGCGAAGGCCAAGCGTGACGGGTTCTTGTCACGCGAACACCTTGTCCGGTGGCTAGGGACGGCGTTCGACCCGAGCGAGCGCATCGAGTTCCTCAAGCGACTGGTGGACGCGACCAACCGAATCCACGTGCCGATCGTGGCGGCCCAGGCCCATGGGTGGTGGTTCCAGCTCACGCGGCGCTTGGTTTGGGTGACGAGCGAGACGCCCGAGGAACAGCGGCTGTTGGAGCCGCTAATCGATGAGGATGGCGGTGTGCGCGCGCTGGCCGGCGCCGAGCCGATCCTCATCGTGGCCCGACTCACGGACCATCCCGTCAAGTGGGCGTTTCTGGCGCGCATCTGGCCGGGAGTAACTCGTCCGTCGGAGCGCACGTGGCGAATCCTGGCGAAGGGCATCCACGGACACGGCATCCCGATCCTGACGATCGACGAGGCGTCCTCGGCCGAGGAGACCGCGTGCCAACTACTGCTCTTGGCGTATTGGCACGGGTACGTCTCAGGCGATGACGCCGGGCTGGCGGATGCGCTCGCGCGGGCGTATCCGGAAGCAGTGCAGCGGATAAGTCGAGCCACCAACGCCCCGAACCACCGGTCAGCCGCCTCGATGCTCCTTGAGGGGTTACTGCATCCGGGATTCGACCCTGTACGAGGTGCAGATTCCACGCGCAGATACGTGAACAAGAAGGCGCGGATCGCCATCCTCGAGTACCGAAAGGCCGACGCACCAGGTGTCCACCCCTGGGACCGCCACGGAGTCAGCGAGCGCTACTACTACAAACTGGTCAAACGCCTGGCTTCGAAGGATGATAGTCGGTACCGGGTGGACGATCAGGTGCACGACGCGATCCGGGCACACCTCCAAGACCGGGAAGGTCACACGGAGCGGCGGGCTGCCGCGATGGGTCTTCTCCTGGAACGCGGCTTCAGCCGAGAGGCGGCGCGCAAGTGGCTCCAGAGGCATCCGATCGAGCAGGCGCTCTCTGCACGGCCGCGACCTCCGGCGCAGCGCGTGTGACGGACGCGCGAACTCGTGGCTTGCGCGTGTTGGTTGCTGCTGCACTTCCGCATCCATCCGGCGCTGGCCGGCTCCAAGATGATCTAAACCCTTCCTCCACGAAGCTCCATAGTTCTGAAGCATCGCCCCTGCTTCACTGCCATCATCGAGCCAGCATCCCGCCGCGATCCTGTTCGGAAGCGTCCCGCCTCCACCCGCAATGAACCCTCGGCACACGTGGAACGCCGGATCGACCCGTCCCTGAGCCTGCCGGAGCGCACTGCGCCGACTGTCCCGTTCGTCGGCGAAGCACCCGCAAACCCCGTGGTGTCGACCTTTCCATCACCCGACGACGATCGCCCCGCAATCCGCCGCCCGCTCGCCCTCATCGATGGCCACGCCTACGCCGTCGCCTGGTCGCCCACGCCCGATGCCGTGCCCTCTGGTTCCAGGTACGTCGTCGTCCGTGACGATGGTGTCGCCTTCGGTCACGGTCCAGCCCGATCGCCGGATGATCTCCCCTACGACATCGCGTTCCCCATCGCGCCACGCCGCGTTCGCCTGTGGCGCCAGTCCGCCATCGAGAGCTACCTTCGCGGTCTCCGACCCGACCCGTCCGACCTCCTGGCCCGTCTCGAAGCCTGCTACGACACCTTCATCGACTTCGGGTTCTCCGGCGCCGATCAGTCGTCGATTTGCCTGCTGCTTGCCAGTCTCTCGATCAGCACCTGGTTCGCCGACGCCTTCCCCATCATCCCGTACCTCTGGATCGGCGGCGAACGCGGCGCCGGGAAGACCCATCTCGGAACCGTCTGGGCCGCGACCTCCCACCTGGGCGAAGTCATCCTCAGCGCCTCCTCTCCTTCCGCCGTGCGCGACCTCGCCAGTCTCGGCGCCGCCCTCTACTTCGATGACGCCGAATCGGCCGTCCGCGCCCGTCGTGGCGGCGCCCTCGACCGCGAGCTCCTCCTCGCCGGCAATCGCCGCGGGGCCCACGTCCTGGTCCGCCGCGCGACCGCCCGGGGCGAAAGCGACTGGATCGCCGTCTACGCTCCGCGCGCCTTCTCCGCCATCGCCCCGCCCGATGCCACCCTCGCCTCACGCGCCATCATCGTGCCCCTCACCCGCACTATCGATCCGGTCCGCGCTCAGCGCGACCCCGCCGATCCATTCGCGTGGCCGTGCGATCGTCGCGCCCTCATCGACCACCTCTGGGCGTTCGCTCTCGCTAATCTCACTCGCGCCGAAACGGCGTGGCGCACACTCGAAGACGAACGCTCCCTCCTCGGCCGCGAATTCGAGAAATGGCGTCCGCTCATCGCCATCGCCCAGATCCTCGAGGACGGCGGCGTCGCCGACTGCGTCAGCCGCTTGCGCGCGGTCATCGGCGCCAGCCGCAACGCCGCCCACCACCACCTTCTACCGGACGAAACCTCCGAAGTCATCGCCGCGCTCGCCCACGTCGTCGTCCATTTCCGCGCAATGCCGGACTCCGAAATAGCCTCCGCCCGCCACGTCTGGTTTCGATCGGACTGCTCCATTCGGATCGACAACGCCCTTATCCTTCGGGTCGTACAGGAGGTTGCACCCGAAGGCTCCCTGGCCTCACGCGCCGAACGATCCGCCGCCAGCCGAATCGGCCGCGCAATGGCACGGCTCGGCTTCCAGCCATCCCGCGCCTCGGGGAGCGGTCGAGCGCGCGGCTGGGTCGTCAATCTGGATCGCGTCGTCGCGATCGCCGGCGCCCACGGAATTCCCCTACCGGCCGCTTCCACGATCGACGACGGCCCGGGCGCCCGCGCGCCACATCACGGACGGACAACTCGTGTCTAGCGCGCCCCCAGGACACACATCGTGGACACGTATGGACACATGCACTCGTCAGACTCGCCGCGCTGTTCGCCCTTCCGCGCCGGGCTCGACCGCCGAGCGAACCGCCTCGGAACGCGCTCGCCAATCTCATTTCGGTCTCCGACGCCACGATCGATGGCCGCCAGCGCGCGATGGACAACGAAGCCTCTGGACACTACGGACACTTCGGACACTTCTGCGAGCGTGTCACGTGCATTGCGCCCTACACCTCGTCGCCCGCGCCTCCGGCTCCCCTCAGCCAGGACCCTGCGCCCTCTGACGCCACGATCCGACGTCGCGCTTAACAACCGAATCCGCCCGGCCGTTCCTCGCCCACCGACTACGACGCCGAGCGGGGCACGCGCACTCGGTGTGTTGGTGCTCGACGAACGCCACACCGCGGCTCGGAAACTGGCCGGTCGAGGTAGATCGCCTCAGCGTTCATCGGCGCGGTCCCGCTCCAGCACAGCCGACGGAAGAGGCAAGCCGGGGACGGGTTCGATCGGTGGGCCATGGCCGAGCAGGTCTTCGCGCGGCGGTCGCACCCGTCCCGCGGCAATCAGACGCTCGATATTCCCGCCGGCCGGCAAGGGTCCGAGTAGCGCGATCGGTGACTTCGAAGCTGGCGCCCTGGCGCACTTCGCGCAACCAGACACTGGCGTTCTGTCGCAACTCTCGCACACTGATTCGCTTCACATGCTACATCGTGGCACACTGTGTTCGGCTCTGCGCACCGGGTTTAGTCCCCGTCGCGATAACCGCGCCGAGCAGGAGAATCGCCCCGATTACCCCGATCAACCCGAACTGCTCGCCGAAGACGATCGCGCCGAGCCCGGTCGCGGTCAGCGGCTCGAGCAGTCCGGCGATCGCGGCCGCGCTGGCTGGCACCCGGCGTAGGCCGGTCGAGAACAGGATGTAGGCGAGCGCGGTCGGGACGATGCCGAGGTACAGGATCGTCGGCCCGGCGGTCCACGCGAGATCGATCGCCTGACCAGGCTGGGCGACGACAAAAGGCATCAGACAGAGCGCCGCGACTGTGAACGTGAGAGCCGTCAGCGTGAATTGATCCGTGCCGGGCAACGCGCGTTTCGTCAGGACGGCGTAGAGCGAATACGAGAACCCGGCGCCGACCGCCAGGAGCGCGCCGAGTCCGAATTCGGGACCGAGCGCGGGTCCGGCGTCCACCACCAGGAGCACCGCACCGACGACGCCAACCGACAGCGCGACGGCGCGATGCCGCGTGACTGGTTCGCCAAGAATCACCCGCGCCAGCAGTGCGATAAACACCGGCGCCGAGCAGATCGAGAGCAGCGCCGACACCGCGACGCCCGCGCGCGGCACGGCCGAGAAGTAGCAGATCTGGAACGACGCCATCCCGAGACCGGCGAGCGCGAAGCCGATACCGCGCGGCTGACGCCACGGTCGCAACACGCGCGCGGCCACCAACAGCAAGGGTGCCGCCACGAGGAACCGCTCCGCCCCGACGAGGATCGGCGCCGCGTTCCCCGACACGCCCAGCCGAGCCAGCGCCGCCCCGGTTGTTCCCCAGGTGATCGCCGCCAACGCGACGAACAGGAGGCCGAGGCGCACGCCGCGAGGGTAGCGTCTTGTGCTTCGGCATGTCGCCTGGACCCGAAAAACATCAGGACCACGTAAGTCTTCTCTATGTGGCACTTGACACGGCCGTTTGTCGGTGTACATTGACCCTGGTAAGCACGGACGCGTTCGCGCCGTGACTGCCGCGCAGTCGTTTCGGTTCGTTTCGCGCATTCCTTGGGAGGGAGATCGCGATGGCCGCTGTTTCGGCGCGTCTGGAATCACGTCCCGGCGAAGTCCTGACACTGCTCCGCGCCGCTCTGACGCTCTTCATCATCACAATCGTGATCGGGCTGATCAACGGTCAGCAGTCCGTTCAGTTCGATCGCGGCACGCTGATCACACACCTTCACTCGGGCACGCTCGGCTGGATCTCACTGAGCGTCTTCGCGGCCACGATCTGGCTGTTCTCGGCCGGGAATGACGACGACGCGCAGCGCCGTTGGATCTCGCGATTCGGCGTCGCGGCCGTGTCGCTCTACGTCATCCTCTTCTACGTCGCGTTCCCAGGCCGACCGCTTGGCAGCCCGGCCCTGCTCGCGGTCGGCGGGACGCTGGCGATGCTCTCGATGATCTGGCTCTGGGTTTGGACCGTCCGTCAATCGCGACGCATCTCGATGGGCGTTGCCCGCCTTGCGCTCCTCGGCGCGGTTACGAACATGTGCCTCGGCGCCATCCTCGGCGTCACGGTCGAGGCTCGCATGATGGGCGCGGCGCTGGCCGAGTCCTTTCAGTCGGCTCATCCGGCGATGATGGTTGTCGGCTACCTCATCCCGGCGGGTATGGCCCTGATCGAGTGGCGGTTCAAGGGCCTCGACGCGCCGCGATCGCTCTGGGGAACCGTCCAGGTCGCCGCGCCGGTTGTCGGCGGCTGGTGTGTGATTCTCGGTCTGCTGCTCGGGATTCTGCCGCTCGTCATGCTCAGCCTGGTCCTTGAGATCGTCGCGATCGTCATCTTCGTCGTTCGGATGGCTCGTCCCGTCCTGGCACTCGACTGGATGGGCGGCATCGATCGCCACATTGGCATCGCCTCGGTTGCCCTGGTGATTTCGGTCGTGCTCTTCGTGTATCTGATCTTCAGCTACGTCGAGGACTTCTCGAAGGCGCCGCGCGGCCTCATCCTGGGGACCGATCACATGACATTCCTCGGCGTTCTGACGAACGCGATCCTGGTCATGGCGTACCAGGCGACCGCGCGGCGCGCGACGGTCTGGCCGTGGTCCGACCAGGTTCAGTTCTGGGGCATCAACATCGGCTGGATCGGCTTCGTCGCCGCACTCCTGACGGACACCAAAGCCCTGATTCCCATTTTCACGCCGATCCTCGGCGTCTGCCTACTGATCGCGATCGCGACCTACGCGAACCGTTCGACGGGGGAGAGCCAGACAGCATCGTAGGGAGCGCCCGCTGGGACGGCGGGCGTCTCGCCCGCCTCCGACGGTGCGAAGATGGCTACGACGCGGGGAAGGTGCCCACTGACCCAGATGGCAGACTGTGCGTCATCATCCAAAGACGCGGCGTGCAAACGCCAGGCTGTCGCGGGCGTAGGCGAGCGGGCTCTCGACCAATGGTCGCCAGATCGCGGTCGCGGCGGCCAGATCGGCAATGCGCCCGTTGAACGTCTCGGCCACCAGCCATCCGTCGTAGCCGACCATCTTCAACGCGGCCGCGACCTCGTCCCAGCGTACCTGACCGCTGCCGACGACGCCGCGATCGTTCTCGGAGATGTGGAAATGGCGAACCCGCGCGCCAGCCGTGGCGATCGCGGCGCCGACGCTCTTCTCCTCGATGTGCGTGTGGAACGTATCGAGTAGCAGCCCCATGGCCGATGAACCGACTGCATCGACCAGTTCCGCGCCACGCGCGGCCGTGTTCAGAATGTGCGTTTCGAACCGATTGAGCGGCTCGATCGCCAGGCAGACACCGGCGGCCTGCGCCCTCGGAGCTACCCTTCGCAACCCGTCGACGAGCGTGTCCCACTCCCGATCGCTCGGCGGCGTGCCCGTCATCTCGCCGACTGGCGCGTAGAGCGGTCCGCAGACGACATACGCGCCAAGTCGCGCCGCCAGGTCGATCAACCCGTCCAGAAACGTGACGCCGGCATCAACCTGCTCCCAGCGCGTCAGACTTGCGCCGAACGGTATTGCACTCGACACCGTTGGAGCCAGTCCAGAGATCGCAAGAGCGTTGCGGGCGGCCGCGACATCGAACGTGGCGAGGTCGAAGATCGGAATCTCGACGCCGTCATACCCCAGCCGTGCGAGCTCGGGCAGGATCGACCATTCCGCGGGACCCGGCGCCCCGGACCACGCCATGAGATTGACGCCAAACTTCATTTCAATTGCCTCGCATCCCCATCGCAAACCGACTTCGATTTCGCCACTGCGCGTCGCCCACGTGGACTCGCCCCACGGACGAGAAGGCACCCGGGGGCTGCGAGTGACACCATCCGCCAACGCGGAGATGCGCTACATGATGGCGCGAATGGAGCTCGGCGACCTCCCACTGGGTTTGCTCGATCGCGCGCGCGATCGTTTGCTGGCGGCCGAGCCCGACGCGGTCGCGATCGTCGTAACCGGATCGTTCGCGCGCGGAGATGCACATTCATTCAGCGACCTCGATCTGACTGTCATAAGTGCCGGCGAGCCACGGCTCAATGGCTACCGAACCTGGTTCGTCCCGCTCGGCGACGGCCGGGAAATCCACGTGTCAGCCGGCGCGACCTCGGTGGCCGCGTTCCTGCGCGCCGCGTCGCGGCCGACCGGCCCAAGTGACTGGAGTCTCGGCCTGCCGACCGACGAGGCCGGTCTCTACCTGTGGCGGCGCGATACGCCGGCCGTGGTCGGTCAATCACCGGAGGCCAACGACGAAGTAACCGCGATCGATGGCTTGCCCGATTCACCGATCGTTCGACGGCCGTTCGGTCCTCCGGAGACCGAGGACTTCGTCGAATCCGCCGTCAAAGTCGCCCGATGCGCGCGGGAAAGGGACTCCCTCAGCGCCCGCGTCCAGGCACAGGCTCTTGGCCGACGTGCGCCGGGCCTACTACTGCCGTTCAACCCGACCCGGGGCGCGCGGGATGTTCGCGACGCCTACGCGCTGGCGTTGTCCTTTCCCGACGCGTCCGAGGGGTACCGCGACGATCTCCTGACCATACTCGGTCTATTGCCGCGCGACGATCGAGCCGTGATCGAGGCGGCGCGCCGCCTCGCCCTGGGATGCCTGGCGCTCCTGCGGACGCGTGCGCTGGAGGCCGATCCTCAGGACGGCATCGCGGCGGCGTTGCGCGACGGCACGCTCGAACGCCGCGTGCGCGGCGCCTTCGAGGCCGCCGATCGCGGCCTCGCATAGCAGGCCCCAAAGACAGATCAATCCGAGACGCGCCGCTGACAGCCCAGGGTCAGTCGCCGTGCACCACCGAACGCGTTCGACTCTCTGCGTGCGCGGTGACCCTCTCGACCTCTCGACGCCCTCGTTACTCGTCCTTTGGCGGATCCTCGATCGGTGCAACCGCCGGCTTGCCACCGAAGCGGCGGTAATGAGCCGCGATGAGGACTTCCGGCACCTGGATCGACATCCCACCATCGACAACCAGCACTTCGCCGGTCAGCCACGAGGCGTCGTCCGACGCGAGAAAGAGCGCCGCCCCGGCGATGTCATCCGGCTTGCCGACGCGGCCAAGCGGACAGGCGTCGGTGAAACTCCAGGTCTGCTGTGGATCCTGGTGAATGCTGGCGCCGCTGCTCTCCGTCACGACGTGACCCGGCGCGATCGCGTTGACGCGAATGTTGTACCGGCCGTAGTCGATCGCGAGGTTCCGGGTGAGCTGGTTGATGCCGCCCTTCACCGCGTTGTACGCCGCCAGACGTGGGCTGGCCGCGATCCCGTTGACCGACGAGATGTTGATGATCGCGCCGCCGCCGCGCTTGCGCATCTCGGGAATCGCGTACTTCGCGCCGAGGTAAATCGACTTCAGGCCGACATCGATCGTGCGATCCCAGTCTTCCTCGGCCAGATCGACCGCCCGCCCGGGCTTCGACCACGTCGCATTCTGGACCAGAATATCGACGCCACCGTACGCCGCGACCGTGGCGGCAACGAAACGAACCGTGTCGGCCGAACTGGCGACATCGCCCTGTACGAACGTCGCGGTTCCGCCAGCGGCGCGGATCTCGGCCGCGGTCTGCTCGCCCAGTTCGACTCGCTTATCGGTCACGACGACGACGTGCGCGCCCTCGCGGCCAAAACGCAGCGCGATGCCCTTGCCAATTCCCGATGCCGCGCCGGTGACGATCGCGACCTTGTTATCGAGCCTACCCATGCCGTTCCTCCGCGCGCCAGGCGGCGCCGGCTGGCGATTGTAGGCGCTCGCGACGCGTCATTCGGCCGCCGGCAGCGCCTCCGGGCAGACGTGGGCGAGGACGTCGCCGAGGAAGACGTAGCGTGCCCGTGTGTCCGGCGCGCGCAAGTAGCGGCGCAGGAGCGACGCCGCCCGGGCGTCCCGTTCCGCCAGATCGGCCGGAATGCGCCCGGCTGATGGTGGCACGATATCGAGGTTGCGGTAATGGCGCGCGATCGCGGCGACGAGGCAGGCTTGATTCGCCATCTCGGTCGTGTACGGGTCATCGGCAACCGCGCGTCGCGCCTCATCGTACAGGTCGCGGATTTCGGTCACGGCGGCGTCCACTACTTCTTCTGCACCTCGTAATGCTCCCTTCGATACTGCGGAAAGGTCCTGCCAATCGCTTCGAGCCGATCGAGGACCGTTCGGTGATCGGCCCGCTGGCCATTCGTTACGTAGATGAGCCGCATGTATTGCCAGACGCCGAGGTACGCCTGATACGCCTGCCCCTCGTCGGCGACGTTCTCGGCGGTTTGCAGCAGGCTGGTGAGGTCGTCGCGATCGGTTCCAGTGATGACGCGCTGTATGTCGGCGCGAGCGGCCGCGAGAGCGTCGCGCCGGTTTCCCGCGTTGGCGGCCGGCTGGCTCGCCGGCACGGGCGTTCCGGTCGTTGGCGCCTCCGTCTGGGGGGAAGGCTGCACGCGACCGGCTGGTGCGACCGCTGCCGGCTGATTGCCGGCCGGCGCCGGAGGAACGATCGCCGCGGCGGGTTTCGGCGCCTGTCCCGTCTGCGCGGGCGTCGGTGGCGCGGCATCGCACGCGACCATCGCCACGGTGACGATGACGATCGCGGCGAATACCCCGATCGCGCTCCCGGGGTAGGTGTTCCCCTGGGCCAGCGGGCGTCTCGCCCGCCCCAGGATCGTCCATCGCGCGCGGATTCCTTTCGCACCGCGCGCATACGCGCTTTGCATCAGAAACCTCCTCCCGAACGCGATCGCTCGGCCGTCGCGTTGGCGCGATACAGACCGCGCTGAAGAATGTACTGTTCGACCGGCTCGGGCAACTGGTACTTGATCGGGCGGCCGTGGGCGACGCGGTCGCGCAGGTCGGATCCGGAGATCGCCAGATTTGGGATGTCGACCACGTCGACGCGTCGCGCCGCGCCCGGGATTACCGCTTCGAGCGCGGCTGGATCTGGCGGCGCCGATCCGGGTCGATTCGTTGCGACGATGCGAGTCAGTTCGAGCAGGCGGACCGGATCGCGCCAGGTCAGGAGGTCGGCCAGCGAATCGGCGCCCATGAGGAACCAGAAAGCATCCCCGGGGCCGTGTGAGTGCGCCAGTTCGGTAAGTGAATCGACGCTGTAGGACGGTCCAGGACGATCGACGTCGATGTGCGACAGTCGAAAGAACGCGTTGGTCGCAATCGCCAGTTCGACCATCGCCACGCGGTCCTCGATCGGCGATATCGCAAGTGCACGCTTGTGGGGCGGTGACCCGGCTGGCAGAAACAGGACGGTGTCGAGGTTGAGCGCGATCCGGCACTCCTCGGCGATCGCGAGATGCCCGTAGTGGATCGGGTCGAACGTGCCGCCCAGAACGCCGATCCGCACGGCCGTAGTGTAGAGAGCTAGCGGACCCGTGCCTCGCGCTGATGAGGAAGACTCGATGCGAGGGTCACCCGTCTTGGCACGACGGCCCGTCCTTCGCTCAGCCGGGCCGGGCTCGTGCCTTGTGGGCTACGTCCCGCGGGAGATGGCGAAAGCCGTGATCAAGGCATGAACGCCGCCGACGCGGAGGCAAACTTTGGTGTCAAGAGAGCACTCATTTGAGCGGTCGGGCGGGAAGATGGCGCATGGGGACGGGTGGAAACGGCGAGCGGGGCCTATGGCGCGGCGACCGGCGGATCGGGCAGTCTTTGGTGAGGAACTTTCGACAAAGGAAAAGGGGATGGCGCTGCGACTCGAGAATCTTGATGCTCGGACCCGCAGATACATGCTGGAGGAGGTCGATCGAGACGTGGCGGCGGGGACGCTATACATCGGACGGCTGTTGAACGATTCTGGAAAGCGCGACTACCCCGGGCTGCTGAAAACCGCGATTGAGAGCGGAAACGATGCCACTCTCGCGGAGGCATTGCGTATTGGCGGGCGCTTCAGACCGGCAGAGCGGCGCCGGGATGGGAGTGAGCCAACGACTCGAAGCAATGCCGCGGAAATGCTGGCCGAAGGTGAGTTCAATCGCTTCTACATTCGTGGCGTGTGTCGGCGCGCGATCGACGACGGGATCTCCGAGATCGAGGTCTATCGGGCGAGGTATTCAGAAAACCCGCGGGACGAATCGGCGCATCTGGTCGGCAAACGCTACGTGCCTGCCGATGTACTCGATGATTTGCGGGCGAATCCAGGTCGCGCGCCAAAGCTCGGTGTGCCGCCCGGACCCAATTCCGGATTGAGCGTTCGGCTTCCACCGCATCCAGGGGCGGCCTAGCGGATCAAGTGAGAGCGCCCGAACTGACGGCGAAGGTCGATCGGTTCATGTGTCGATCTCCACGCGACCGAAGGAGCCGAAGTCCGCCTCACAGAGGTCATCGGCGGCGACGACGAACAGCCTCAAATTTCGCGCTTGCCTCGCCGCGCGAGACCGCGAGCTCCTTTCTCGAGCCATCGCCGGGAGTGATCAGATACTTCGTTTCGCAATCTGGGCAAATCAGACGACCATCATTGGTGCCGATGAGGATATCGTATCTGAACTCCTGGCTCTCGATATCAAGAGTAGTCGGGTGAGGAAGCCAACGCAGACGCGTTTCATCTCGTGGACAGAATGGCCCTACGGTGAATGTCCCACTTTTATCATCGCCTTCATCCATCCAAAGCACGTTGTCATGAAGAAGTGTTTCGTGTCGGCGCTTGCGCTGAGTGTTGCGCGGCGCGAAAAACAGAACGACCAGTCCCGCTACTGAGATCGCCGGCGCCGTCCACGAAGACGCCCACGCCTCAACGACAAGCGGCCAGAGCCTCTGCGCGGTCTGGATCGCATACTCGACATCACCCGCGGTGCTGATGAACCGGTGCAGCGCGCCGAACACGAGTAGGCCGTAGCCCAGACGAGCACGCCCGCGGAATGGAGGGATCCGAGCGAACAACTTTGCGAGCAAGGCCGGCCGATCATATCAATGGCGCACGCGCGCGAGACGGCCCGCTACTGGTTGACTGGGTCGACACTCCTGATTAGCGCGGTCGCCCACAAACAGGCGCTCGACCTCAACACGCGATTCATCGATCCGTTTGAGCTCGTGGGATAAGCCGAACTGCTTCTTGCACCTACCGTAACGGGTAACACAGACTACCTGCGAAGGATCGGACCCTGACGAGCCACCGCTCTCGGTGCGACGGACGGGTTCTCGCTGAAGCCAGATACGAGAGTAGTTATGTTGAGTCTTTCTCGCTTTCCAACTGCGGTGGACACGGACGCCGACAAACTGTAATGAGGTTATGTCTAAGCAATCCCTTGACGGCACAACATCCGGTGGTACACTCGGTTCATCGACGCAGATCCGTGAGGATCTCGTGGCGAAGGGGCCTCTCGGATGCGGATTCCATTCGAGCCGAGAGGTGCCGCCAGGTTACGCGCAGGGGGGGTCCCTGGGAAGAAAGGGCCCGTCTGATATACGGGTAGCGGCACCAGAAATGCCGCTTGGGGGCTCGACGCCCCCGCCCTCATGCGCTAACCAATGGTTGCAGTTTGCCGGCCGGCTGTCAACTGCCTGCATTCGTTCGGACGAGACTGATTACGCAACTTTAATGCGCATGATTGCATTGAATCGGCTGACGTGTCTGATGTCAAAGGCAGAGCTAGCGAACCCGTGCCTCGCGCTCGCGCCACGGCAGTTCGTCGCGACCGATGTAGAGCGTCGCGCCGGAGGCGGCGCCGGCGCGCTGCAGCGCCTGCGCCACGCCCATACGATCGAGCATGCGCCAGAGGAAAGCGACCGCCTCCTCGTTGCCGAGGTCGGTCATCGCGACCGCGCGTTCGAGCCGCCGTCCCGCCAAACGGAAGCCGCCGGCCTCGGCGTGTACCGCGATCGGTTCGAAGGCGTTCGGCCTCAGGACCACCGGCGCGACGATGATCGTCGCCGCGGCTGGCGCGTTCTTCTCCGCGTCGCGCAAGATCGTCCGCGCGCGTCGCATGAGATCGATCGCGCCTTCGCCGGTCACGGCGGAGAGCGCCATTGTCTCCCGGCCGCGCGCGGCGAACGCGGCGGCGATCGACGACATGCGGTCGCGGACATCGGTCAGGTCGATCTTGTTGATCCCAACAATCTGTGGCTTCTCGGCCAGCGCCGGATCGTACAACGCTAGTTCGGCGTTGATCGCGTCGAACGCCGCCAATGGGTCCTCAGTCTGACCATCGACGAGATGGATCAAGACACGCGTGCGCTCGACGTGGCGCAGGAAGTTGTGCCCGAGCCCGATGCCCTTGTGCGCGCCTTCGATCAAACCCGGGATATCGGCCAGGACGAACGGATCGTCGTCCAGATCGACGACGCCGAGGTTCGGCTCAAGCGTCGTGAACGGATAGTTGCCGATCTTCGGCGTCGCGCGCGTGAGGGCGGCCAGAAGGGTCGATTTGCCGGCGTTCGGGAAGCCGACGATGCCGACATCCGCGATCAGCTTCAGTTCGAGGCGAACCCATTTTTCTTCGCCGGGCTCGCCCTTCTGGGCGATGCGCGGCGCCTGGTTCGTCGAGGTGGCGAAATGGCTATTGCCAAGGCCGCCACGGCCGCCACGGACGACCATGATTTCCGCGCCGGGCTCGGTCAGGTCGGCGATGATGTCGCCGGTCGCGTCATCGTGGACGATTGTTCCGAGCGGAACCGCGACGCGCAGATCCTCGCCCCGCTTGCCGTGGCGATCGCGTATCGCCCCGCGCTCGCCCGAATCCGCCCGCAGGTGCCGCCGCCGCTGGAAGGTGCGGAGCGTATTCGTGCCCTTCTCAGCGACGAAGTAGATCGATCCGCCGCGGCCGCCGTCGCCGCCGTCCGGGCCGCCCTCGGGAACGAACTTCTCGCGACGAAACGACACCGCGCCCGGACCGCCGTCGCCGGCCTTCACATTGACGCGCGCGCTATCGAATGCCACGTCTCATTGTAGGAATGGCCACGGAGGCAGGCTGCGATTCGGCGGAGCGCGCGCGATCTAGCTGGTATACAT
The DNA here is from genome assembly GCA_004297775.1 of Chloroflexota bacterium. Taxonomy (GTDB): domain Bacteria; phylum Chloroflexota; class UBA6077; order FW602-bin22; family FW602-bin22; genus FW602-bin22. The sequence goes on from SCUE01000034.1 coordinate 52,664, forward strand.
CCCGTGAATCCACAAGGAGAACGGCCGTGGCACCCGAACGCACTCTGTTCGTCGGCACGTACACCGCCCCCGGCAAATCGAAGGGGATCTACGTCTATCGCCAGGATCCGACCAGCGGAGCGCTGCGCCATCAGTTGACCGTTCCCGACATCGTCAATCCGTCGTGGGTCCTCGTCCACCCATCGCATCGCTTCCTCTTCGCCGCCATCGAAACGAAGGAGTACGAGGGTCAACTGAGCGGCGGCGTTGCCTCCTTCGCGATCGACCAGGCCACCGGCGGATTGACTTTCCTCAGCCGACAGGCCAGCGGTGGTGGCGATCCGTGCAACCTGGCCGTCGATCCGAGCGGCTCGTTCCTCTTCGTCGCGAACCACGAGTCGGGCACGACCGGCGTGCTGCCAATCGAGACGGATGGCCGCCTTCTCCCAGCGACCCACATCGTCCAGCACTATGGCCACGGGCCGCGCCAGCACCAGGAGGGTCCGCACGCCCACTTCGTGACGCCAGATCCGTTCGGTCGGTTCATCATCGTCGTCGACAAGGGCATCGACAAGGTGATGGTGTACCGCCTCGACCCACGGGGCGGCACGCTGATCCCGAACGATCCGCCCTACGTCGAGTTTCCCGCTGGCGCTGGCCCGCGGCACATGTCCTTCCATCCGAGTGGCCGGTTCGCCTTCGTCTGCGGCGAGCAGGATTCGACCGTCAACGCGCTCCAATTCGACAGCATCACCGGCTCTTTCGACCTCATTCAGTCCGAGTCATCGCTGCCGAGCGGGTTCGATGGTCGGAACTCAACCGCGCAGATCGTCGTCGAGCCGTCGGGCCGATTCGTCTACACGTCCAATCGCGGCCACGACAGCCTGGCGATTCACGCGATCGACCAGTCGAGTGGGCATATCACGCTGGTCGGCCATCAATCGACCGGCGGCAAGACACCTCGGAACTTCAATGTCGATCCGACCGGACGGTTCCTCTACGCCGCCAATCAGAACAGCGACACGATCGTCCCCTTCGTGATCGACGATGAAACCGGGAAGCTTAGCGCGCTGGAGGCGGTCGAAGCGCCGACGCCAGTCTGCTTGCAGTTTATGTAGTGGGCGCGGCGCGCGATCGGCCCTACACGGCGTCGGTCGCGCGTCGCAATACCGCCGATTTGTTCACGCCGGCGCGCGCATTCAATCTCCGGATTGACGTAAGTCATGTGGACAAACTGGCCTATCCTGTGGATAAGAGCCGGCGATGGTGGACAAGTCGCTCTTATTGTCCACAGATGCCGGCCGGTGTGCCGCCCGCTTGTCCACCCTCATCCGCGATCTCGGGCCTGATCTCGACGCCGCGATATCCACGCCCCGACAACCACGACGACTGTTCTTATTGACAAATATTCATGTTTCTCTGACGGTTCAGCGAACGCCGTGACACCGGACAGAGGCATGAAACGATCGCGTCACACGCGGATCAAGATCTGCTGCATAGCGAGTGTCGAAGAACTTTCGATCGCGGTCAGGAATGGCGCCAACGCGGTCGGCCTCGTCTCAACGATGCCAAGCGGGCCTGGTGTCATCGACGACGCGACTATCGCCATTCTGGCGCGTCTGACGCCGCCCGGAGTGGCCTCGTTCCTGTTGACCAGCCAGACCGATGCCGCGGCGATCGTGGCTCAGCAGCGACGTGCCCAGACGAACACGCTCCAGATCGTCGATCGCGTCGATGTCGCGGTGTATCGAGAGCTTCGCGCGGCGCTACCGGGCATCAGCCTGGTGCAAGTTCTCCACATCAGTGGTGCGGAAGCGGTGGATGAGGCTGTGGATATCGCGGGATATGTCGACGCGCTGCTGCTCGACTCCGGCAACGTCTACGCCGGTCAGCGAAACGAACCCGGCGAACGGCGATTGGGCGGGACCGGCCGGGTCCACGACTGGCGGGTCAGCCGCGCGATCAGGGAGGCGGTAGCCGTCCCGGTCTACCTCGCCGGCGGCCTGAATCCCGCCAACGTGGCTGACGCGATCGCCGCGGTTGGACCGTTCGGGATCGATATCTGCAGTGGCGTGCGTACCGACGGGCGACTTGATGAAGTGAAGGTGGCTGCGCTGATGCGGGCCGTGACGACAGGTAGCTGACCGAAGGTCGTCGAGCGCCGGTCAAAATCACGCTGAGAAATATTGTCTACCGACCGAGGATTGGCGATCTCTGCGGCGCAATCGCTGACGCTGGCAGCAAGCCCGCTTCCTTCGCCACGTCGCCGCCGTTGGCGACGGTCGTTTCGCCGGCCTTCGCCCACGGAACATCGACTTTCCAGAGCTGGATCACGGCGCGCTGGAGGCGAATCGCGTAGTGGTTGCCCATATCCTCAGTGCCGCTCGTCGGTAGACCGAAGAAGGTCAGGGGATCGCCGACCGAGCCGTACCTGCTCTGAATCGGTAAGCGCGGCTTCAGGAATGCGAGTCGACCGGCGATGACCTGCGGCCAGCTCTTGCCGGTATCGATCGCCGAGTCCATCGGTCGCGGCGTGGAGCGGAATCCGAGCAGCCACTCGTCTTTGCCCGCGTCGTGCATCTCGTCGAACACGTTCGTCAGCCAGGCCTGGCCGACCTCGGGACGCCACTGGAGGATGCCTTTCTGCATCGCCTGAACGGTGAACCCCTTGTATTGGTACCGGCGCGACACCGGATAGCCGACGCCCTGGACGCCGCCAAGCCGCTTGAACTCGCCATAGAAGCGAATCCCACCCTCGTCGGTCACGGCGAATCCGCCGATGCCGTCGCGACCAGCCGTCTGCGAGAAGAACCATCCACCCGGAATCTCGTGATCGAGCGGCAGCGTCGTCGGCGGATCAGCATCCGGCCGGACGTCGCGCGCCGGCTGGTCCGGACGGGTCGGAACCGCGGTGCCGATGCGGGCGCCGGCGAGGTCGCCGATCGCCGGCGCCAGCTTCAATTCAAACTGAGCACGGCCGCCCGTGCGCAGGTCGGCCGCGCCGCGGAACTCAACGTCGTAACCGTGAGCGTAGGCGGCCATCTCATACATACCCGGCGGCAGATTCGCCACCGCGAACGATCCATCCGCGCCCGTGACGACGGAGCTGACGCTGTACTGGTCCGACTCGGTCCAGTAAAAGACGCGCGCCTTCGCAACGGGTTTGGCCGTCTTCTCGTCGGTCACCCAACCCGCGATCGTGGCCGGAGGATACTTCGGCGCCGATGGCGGCGGAATAGGCTTAGCCCGCGGCTTGTTCCAGTCCGGCGGAAGGGGCGGCGGTGGCGGTATCGGAACGTCGCTGGTAATGTTCAGGCGCCGCACCGGAATGTATCGTGGGTCGTACGGCACGACGCGATGCATGACTTCCGGCTCGGTCGCCTCGAACACCCAGACCAGCCCGCGGTCAGCCGTCGCCCACTTGTCGAAGATGCGAATGTGACCAATCTTGCCCTGTTGCGGGTAGTTCAGGGCGTCGCCGGGCAGTAGATCGCCCTTGGCGATGTTCTGCGTGACATCGCCCATCGTGTCGGTCGTTCGACGGCCGATCTCCCAGATCGTGCTGACGTAACCGGAGCAATCGAACCCCCTGGCCGTGTAGCCACCGTAGACGTAGCGAACGCCGATGTACTTACGGGCGTTCTCGAGGACTTTCGACGCCTTGATCGGATCGGGGTTGGCTTTGGCGGCGTTTGTGCGCGGCGAAGTCACCGTGTCGGTCGCGGCCTCGGCGTTCCACGCGAGCGCCGCAAACACGAATGCCGACAGGACAAACGAGGCGATGACGATGCGGAGGACGTGGCGGAGTGAGAGTTCCATTGGGGCGATACTGTCGCCGGCGGCGCGTGACCCTCAATCACACATTAGAGCGAGATTAAAGGTGGGACTAAGGTCCCATAAGAAATGACAAATTGCGCGTTCATTGAGCGTGAGAGCGATCGCGCCCGCGAATGCCCGGCTCCCGCGGACGCGGTCGACGTTCGGATTGTCACGCGCGATACTCACGCCATAGGCAATAACCGCCGCGCGAAACGATCGGAGCACGCTCCTGAACTCGGAATGGCGCTACTGGGGCCGTCTCCTCTTTACCCTCACCGCCGCCATCGTCGGCGGCTTCATCCTCGGATCGATTGTCGAGGCGCTAACGGACGTGGTCGGCTGGGCCGCTTACCTGGCCATTGCTGGCGGCGTTGGCGGTCTCGTGCTCCATGTGACCCGAATCGATCCGTGAACGTCGCTGACGACGCGCATCGGCGCATCGTCAGTCCGGCCGACTCAATAGGCGCTGGCGAGCAAGCGCTCGCGAATCGACAGCACGTCGCGGCGCAGTTGATCGTCGACCTCGACATCGCCGCGAATCTTTTCCCAACCGTGCAGCACCGTCGAATGGTCGCGTCCGCCGAGCTCCCGCCCGATCTCGAGTAGCGACGCGGTCGTCTCCTCGCGCATGAGGTACATCGCGATCTGTCGCGGCACGACGATCTCGCGATCGCGCTGCTTGCCGCGAAGCAACTTCACATCGACTTTGAAGAAGCCGGAAACAGCATCGACGACCGCCGATGGCACGAGGGGACGCTGGCGACCGGCGGTGACCTCGCTGAGCGCTCGGGCGGCCGTTTCGACGTTGAGTGGCGCGCCGTTCAGATCGGCGAAGGCGATCACGGTTGTCAACGCGCCCTCAAGTTCGCGCACGTTCCGCTGCACGCGTTGCGCCACCAGCGCCAGCACATCGTCCGGCACGCTGAGCGATTGGTGGGCGGCGCGCGCCCGCAGGATTGCCGTGCGCGTCTCCACGTCCGGCGGCTGAATGTCGACGATGAGTCCCCATTCGAACCGCGACGTCAGCCGCTGTTCGAGCGTGGCGATCGCCCTCGGCGGCCGGTCACTGGAAATGACGACCTGGCGTCGCGTCGTGTGGAGGTCGTTGAACGTGTGGAAGAACTCCTCCTGCGTCGACTCCTTGCCGGCCAGGAACTGGATGTCGTCGACCAGGAGGATGTCGTTCGACCGGTACCGATCGCGAAACGCGTCGGTCTGGCGCCGCTGGATGGCGTCGATCAGGTCGTTCGTGAACTGTTCGCAGGTGACGTAGAGCGTCCGCAAGCCGCTTCGACGCGTTTCGTGCGCGATCGCCTGGAGGAGATGCGTCTTGCCGAGGCCGACGCCGCCGTGAATGAAGAGCGGGTTGTAGGTCGTCGCCGGAGCGTCCGCGACCGCCTGTGAGGCCGCGAACGCGAATCGATTCGACGGACCGACGATGAAGCTATTGAACGACCAGCGGTCGTCCAGATCGTTCTGGCGGAACGCCGCCGGCGGTGTTTCGCTGGAGCGGCGGCCAGATCGGCGACGGGCCGGCGCCGCCGTCTCGGCTCGCGCGCGGCCCCCATCGTCGCGCCCGACCGGCGCGGCCATGAGCGACGGATTCGGTGGGTCGGCCGGCGCCGGCTGTCGTCGTACCCGGCCGGCCGGAACCGCCTCGGCGACGTGGCCGTTGCCTACCACCACATCGAGGATTGTCGGCCGATCGAGGATGCGACTGAGCGTCGTCTCGATCGATTTGCGGAAGCGGGTGTCGAGCCACTCCTTGGCGAACGTATTCGGCGCCGCGATCGTGAAGCGATCGCCTTCGCCAATCGATACCGCGGTGGTGCTGCGGACCCACGTCTCGAACGTGGCCCGCGACATGCTCACCTGAAGCTCCGAGAGAGCCGCCTGCCAGACCTGCGAAGGGTTCATCGTGCTCCTGGGGGACCGAGTCCGGCATGGTAGCGAACCGCGCTTGGACCAATCGGGAGTATCCTCCCGCCGACCTGATTCTGTCTCGCGAGTTCAAAACGGGGGAATGACATGTCGGAGTACGCCGCGCCCGGCCTTGCCGACGAGATTCGAAACGCGACTGTGCCGGCCGGTGCGGCCGCGATCTGGTGGCTGGGTCAGGCCAGCTTTGCCCTGAAGGGCGGCGGCGCGACCGTATACGTCGATCCGTACCTGCAAGTTTCGGATCGACGCATGTCGCCACCTCCGTTTGCGCCCTCGGCCATCGACCACGCCGACATCGTCGTGGTCACCCACGATCACCTCGACCACGTCGATCCGAACACGCTGCCCGGCATTGCCGCGGCGTCCTCGGCGACGCGGTTCGTCGCGCCGCGCCCTATCGCCGGCCGCGTGGCGGAATTGGTCGGGTCGGCCGATCGGGTCTTCTCGGCGCTGGCCGACGTGCCGATGCGCCTGACGACCCCGGGCGGCACGGTCGAACTGCTGCCGACGCCGGCGAAGCACGAGGAGTTCAACGAGACGCCCGAGGGGTACCCGTACCTCGGCTACACGATTCGCCTCGGCGACGTGACGATCCACCATTCCGGCGACACGATCCCCTATGAAGGACAGATCGAGCGTGTACGCGCGCACGCGGTGGACGTGGCGCTCCTGCCGATCAATGGGCGCGACTTCTACCGGACGCGTCGCGGGATCCTCGGCAATTTCGACTACCGCGAAGCGGCCGACTTCGCGGCCGCGATCGACGCGAAGCTGGTTGTGCCGATGCACTACGGAATGTTCGCGGCGAACACCGTTCCGCCTGGGCACTTCGTGAGCTACCTCGCCGAGCAGTATCCCCACGTTGCCGCCCACGTGATGGGACGCTTCGGCCGGCTGGTGTACACGCGGCCGTAGCCGCGCCGGCTCGCACCCGCGCACCGTCCCGCCCCGCGGTGCTCTGCGCGAATCAGTACCGCTGTCACTGGTAGTGCTGAAACCCGCGCCGTTCTGCCGGGAGGGGATTCGTGCGAAGCACGAATCCCCTCCCTCACTTTCCTTTGTTATGGAACCGAAACGAGCGGACCCATCGGGCGAGGTTATGGTCCTGTCGTGCCGATGGAGAGGAAAGCCGTGAGCGACTACACCGAAGTGATCGACTTTCTCGTCAATCTCGTGGACGAGTACGGACGCTCTGACCTGGTGATTCCGGAGGTCGATCCGACCCTCGTCGCGCTGGCCGCGGGGACCGAATGGCCGCGAAGCAGCCACTGCCGAGCATCCCGAACCGCCGCTGGCGGGTAATCCGGGTGTTTTTCCGGCTCTATTGCTGGACGGTCGGCCATCGCTGGGAGAATACGTTCACCCTGGTCGGACCGCGCCTACGCTGCAGTCGGTGCGACGCTCTGGCCTGACTCCGCGGCTGACCAGCGCTCGCCGGAGTAACGGTGCCGGCGCCGCCTGATCGCGTCAATGGCGCCGCTCGCCGGAGACTACAGGGGCTCGACCCGACCTCGGCGCCCTTCCCGCGCCGAGGTCACGCAGGCATCACAGACGAGCGTCGCGGCCAGGCCATCGGTGCTACCAGTCGATCGCGGCGCCATCCTCGGCGTACGACTTGCGATTCTGCCAGTCGTGGTCGATCTTGTCGGCCAGCGCGTTATCGTCGAGAAGGATGCCGAGGCCCGGCGCGGTCGGGAGCGGCAAGTAGCCGCCGACGTGCCGGAACGGCTCGGTGATGTACCCCTCGCCGGTGACGCGGCCGCCTGGAGCGGCTCCTCGACGAAGAACGGGTGGTACGGCTCGAGCGCTTTGATCAGACGCTTGGCGGTCTGGTGCGGGACGCCCAGGCGAGCAGACGCTGGAACACGGCGTTCTTGCGCAGCCTCACTGCCTGCTGGTTCGAGGCTCGCGCCTGTTGGTTCAAGCAATCTTCCAAGATGCGACGAAACGCGCCTGCGCTCGCGCATCGCGTGGCGGGTGACAGTAAGGTTCGCCCCGCAAGATGCCAAAGGAGTGCGAGAGGTCTCAGGCGAACCGCCAGACGCCTCGTGCTTCTCGGCCGAAGCCGTCCGTGGCAATTCCATACTGGTCGGCGCGTTCGTACTGCTCGGGACCGTCCGACCAACGGAAGACGTAATGTGTCCTCGACCTTGGTCTGAAGTCAGACGGATTCGATGAACTCACGGACTCGCCGCTCGATTTCGCCAGCGACGCGACGAAACACGCGCTCTTTTTCGTCGTCACTGCCTGGAGCGGCCGAGGGGTCGTCGAATCGCCAGTGAATCCGCTTCGTTTCGCCGGGGAAGATCGGACACGCCTGGCGCGATTCGTCGCAGGTCGTGATCACGTAGTCCCACGGCTGACCAACGAACTGATATGTCATTTTCGGCATCTGACCGGAGATGTCGATGCCGTGTTGCGCCATAACCTTCACCGCCAACGGGCGAATCGCGTCCGCCGGCTCCGAGCCGGCCGAGCGCGACTCGAAGCGATCGCCGCCGAGCTGGCGCAGGAATCCCTCTGCCATCTGTGAACGCGCACTGTTGTGAACGCACAGGAAGAGAACGCGGATCGGTCTGGACATCAGTTCTTTCTCCGGGTTGAAAAGGTGGTAGATCGTGGCGCCGACTGGCGCGCCGACGAACGGACCGGCGAGATAGATCCAGAAGCCGCCGTCCGGCCCCGGAATCGCAATGTTCCCCCACCCGAGCACCCACGAAACCAGCCGTGGACCGAGATCGCGGGCCGGATTCCAGCCAGCCTGGGTGATCGGCGCGAACAGGCTGATCAGCGCCGCGACCGTGAATCCAACGAAGAGTGGGGTCATCGCCACGCCCGGACCAGCTTCATTCCGCTGGTCAGTCAGCGCGAAAACGATGAACGCGAGCACGGCCGTGCCGAACATTTCGACCAGAAAAGCCTGAAACGGTGTGACGAGCGCCCGCACGGCTGGGTCCGCTCCGAAGATTGCCGGGTTTGGGAAGTACTGGCCGAACACCATCGCCGACAATTCGCTACCCGGCGCGCCGCGCGTAATGCCGCTTGCCGCCTCGAACCGGTCGATGAACTTCTCCCACACCGTCGCGATGGTCGCGCCGGCCGCGATCGCGCCAAGGAGCTGCGCGCCCCAATCCCACTCCCCGGCACCGTCAACTGTCGCGGCCTCGTGGAGTTCCCTCGGGATCGACTGCAGACCGGCCAGGTAGACGGTGACCGCGTACCCGAAATTCTTCCAGACGTAGACGATCAAAATCGCCGGCATCGCGAACACTGGATCGGTCAGCCAACGCGGCGAGACGAGACCAACTCCATTCAGAAATACACGCATCAGTCCGTAATTCGGATCGAAGACGTAAATCCAGACGATCGCGATCGCTGAGCCCGTCAGGACCGTTGGCGCGAACGCGACGCCCCGCGCGAATCCGCGCCCGTACAGCTTCTGATTCAGCAGCAGCGCCGCGGCCAGCGCGATCGCGAGAGTGGCCAGGACGCCGCCGCCAACGAAGTAGAACGTATTGCCGAAGATGCGCCAGAATGTCGGATCGCCGGCCAGGTCCCGGTAGTTCTCGAACCCGACGAAGGTTTTGTCGGGCGCGAGCATGTTCCACTCGGTCAGCGATAGGTACAGGTTGAACACCAGCGGCCAGTAGGTGAAGGCCGCCAGCAGCGCCAGATTCGGCGTGACCAAGAGGGCGAACAGACCCCACTCACGACCCCGGCGACTCATCGAGGGGAAAGTAGGGAGGCAGGGTTAACGGCGTCTTGTGGAATACGCGCTGAAGTTAACGGTCCGAGTCTGAACGAATGCCGCGCGGGACTCGGTCGGAACATCCAGCGTGTGTGCGCGAGCGCGGCACGCCTTCGACTGGCGGTCAAGAGGTGGCGGATCTGCCAGTTCGTCTCCGACGACGATCGGAATAGGGGAGAATTGATGGCCTGGAGGGTCGCCGCGATGATTCTCGAATCCGGATGTCACCGATGAAGATCGTCCTCGGCACACACACGCTGACCGGCTACCCTCGCTCGCTCGACGGGCCGCCGCCGACCGCGGAAGCCCGGCGCAATCTGTTCGGCTGGCTCCGGCGGCACGGATTCGACGGCATCGAGATCGGCTCGTGGTGGCTCGATGTCTGCCGGGTGCCGGTCGAGGATGTCGCGAGCGTGCGCGATGAACTGGCCGACTATGGACTCGAATTGGCCGGCTTCAACCTTCTGCGCAAGAACGTTGCCCATCCGGCGGTCGCCGACGAGAACGCGCGCGGCATCCGCCACGCCGTCACCACCGCGAAGCGGGTCGGTTCGCGTTTCGTCAGCATCTCGTTCTCACTTGCCGGCGCCACCGTGGGGGTCCCCGAAGATCGCGTCCGTGGCACGCGAGAGTCGCCCGGTTCGAGTCGCGACGCATCGGATGCGGACTACGAACGGACGGCGGCGCTCCTGCGGGAGGTGGCGCGTGACGCGGCCGAGGCCGATGTCGCGATCGCGGTCGAACTGCACCACTGCAGTCTGGCCGATACGAGCGCCAGCCTGATCCGACTGCTCGAAGTGGCCGGCGAGCCGAACCTGACCGCGAACCCGGATCTCGGCAACCCGCAGTGGGGATACTCGGTGCCCGAGGAGCAGTGGCACGCCGCGATTGCGCGCCTGGCGCCGCGGATCGGCCGAGTCTGGCACGTCAAGAACATTCAGCGGATCTACGTGCCCGACATCGACCGGTCGTTCTTCGTCCAGGCGCCGCTCGGCGAGGGTGAGATCGACTACCGCTGGGCGATGGCGAACGTACTCGCTTCGGGATTCGACGGCTACATCAGCATCGAAGGCGCCGGCCCAGGCGACGTCCTGACGGTCGCGGCGCGCGGCAAGACGTACCTCGATGACCTGATTGCCGACGTCAGAGCGGGCGTCGGTCTCGGCGTTCAGTAGCGGACTCAAAGGAGACAAACGTGCGGAAGCAGAAGTTGACCGAGGTTCCCCGACCGTTCATTTGCGGCGTGATCCAGGAGGAGGATCCGGCGGCCGCTATCTCCGAGATCAAGGAGGGCGAGAACGCCGGCGCCCGCGTGTTCGAGTTGAACCTATCGATCTTTCCGCCCGAACTTCACACCCCGCGTGCGCTTGCGCCGGTGTTCCGTTGCACCGCCTTGCCGGTCTTCACGACCAACCGCCGGTACGGCCGCAATCTGCCGGACGACTTCGAGTCGCTGCGGCGGGTGGACGACGGCCCGCGGATGCAACTGCAGCTTGACCTGATCGACGTCGGCAGCGCTGGCTTCGATATGGAGCTCGATACGTACGATTCGCAACTCGGTCCGTCATTTGCCTCGGCCGAGGGCATCCGCTACTCGGCGGACCCGACCTCGCCGCCGCGCGAATTGACGACCGATCCGCGAGCGATCGAGCGGCAGACACACCTGGTTGAGGAGGCGCACAAGCGAGGTGGTGAGATTCTCGCCTCGGCGCACACCCTGACCCGGACGACGACCGACGACGTGCTGCGCATCTGCCGGATCGCCGAGGAGCGCGGCTGCGATATGCTCAAGATCGTCCGTTTCTGCCAGAGCTGGGAAGACGTGTCGGACACGCTCGCGCAGACCGTCGCGCTGCGGTGCCAGGCGAAGGTTCCGTTTGTGCACATGGCGATGGGTGAGTACGGCAAGATCACGCGGCTGATGACGCCGCTGCTCGGCTCGATGCTCTGCTTCTGCAAGCACAGCTACCCGCCGGGCGCGTTCACCGACCAGCCGCTGATCAGCGCGGCGAAGGCCGTGTTCGACAACGTCGACTTCCGCATCGCGCCACGCGCGGCCGAATTCACGGTCGACTGGTACCTGCGCGGCAGCGACTGAAAACGGCGCCGGGCGCTGTGCCCGGCACGATGTATGAGAATACCCCCTGTTCTGATACATCGACTGCTGCAGAATACCCCCTGTTCTGATACATTCCGTATCGGAGAGATCGATTGACTGCGCGCACGCCACGCGGCCTCTTGACGGCTGAACTCGGCCGGACAAACCCGTGGTGGAGCGATCCCGTATGGCCAGCGCGCGATCCGCAATTGATTGTCGCGAAGTCCGCGCCGTACACCTACGCGCCGGCGGTGCTGGCGGATATCGCGTCGCCCAACCTCTACACGCTGCGCGGTCCGCGACGGGTCGGCAAGAGCACGGTTCTCAAACAGACGATCGCGCGGCTGTGCGCGGACATCGATCCACGTCGGGTAATTCACGTCGCCGCGGACACCTTGCGCAATGCGCGCGACCTGACGACTTCTCTTCAAGCCGCGCGCGCGATGTTCCCTGATGTCGACGGTGCGCGCTACGTCTTTGTGGATGAAGTGACGAGCGTCGTCGACTGGCACACCGGGATGAAATGGCTGCGCGACAACACGGCGCTCTCGGCAGACTGCATCGTCGTGAGTGGTTCATCGTCGGCCGATGTTGCCGCCGGGACCGAGTCGTTGGCCGGTCGCCGTGGCCCCGCCACCGGCACCGATCGCCTTCTTCTGCCCATGGCGTTTCCGGAATTCGTCCGCGCCGCCGGATACCGCCTCCCAGAGCCGGCCCGTCTCTCGCTGGGAGACCTTCACGGCGCCGCCGGGTGGTCCGCGGTCCAACAGGCCGCCGTCCACGCGGCGACGCTGAGCGAAGCATTCGACGCCTACCTCGCGATCGGCGGTTTCCCGCGGGCCGTGGCCGATTTCCGAACCACCGGCCGAATCTCACCCGGGTTCTTGCGCGATCTGTGGGATGTCATCCGATCCGATTTACGACGACTCGGTGTAACTCGACCGGAGACGTGCCTGCGATTGATCGAACGATTGACGACCGCGATGTGTTCGCCCGTATCGTTTCGCAAACTCGGCGAGGAGCTTGGTGCCGACCAACGCACTGTGGCCTCGTGGGTCGAGACGCTGGCAGAATCCTATCTCGCCATCATCCTCTTTCGTGAGACGGACGGGGTACCTGATGTCGCGCGACAGCGCAAGGTGTACCTAACGGACCCCGCCCTGGCGGCGCTCTTGGAGACGCTTGCGTCAGACGCCGAAAAGGTTCGCACGGGCCAACATGCGCAGATGGTCGTAGCCGCCGCGCTCTTCCGGGCCACTAATGGGAACGAAGTCGATCGTTTTCGCGATCCGGACAGATTGTTTCACTTCACAAGTCGACAGGGCTCGGAGATCGATTTTCTGGTGATTCCCGAACGAATCGTCGTCGCGTCGAAATACGTCGATACCGTCGATCGTCGCGATGGCCGCGCGATGCTTGACAATTTCGGCGGCGGTCTGGTCGTGACCCGCACGGCGATCGAGCTCGACGGACCGTTGACGTTCGTCCCGGCGTCGATTTTCTGTTGGCTGCTCGAGCAGAGCCGCGCGTCGCAGGCGGTGTGATGGAGACTCCGAAGAGCCAAGGCAATGGCGTGTACTGGCTCACCCGCGCGGTCACGCGACGATCCGACGATAATCCACTCGCCGTGGTTCTCGAACGCGAATCACCCGCGATCGAAGCATCTGTGCATGCTCGCGGCGAGGCTCCTCCGCCGAGCAAGACGCTCCGCTCGATCGAGCTATTCTCCGGCGCTGGCGGGCTTGCACTGGGGACGCATCACGCGGGATTCCACCATGTCGCCCTCGTTGAATGGGATCGTGCGGCATGCGCGACGCTTCGGGCAAACGTTCAAGCGCGCGCGGTGCCCGGGATCGACCGCTGGTGCGTCATCGAAGGTGACGCGCGTGACGCGATCGAGAACTTACACCCGAGCCAGTTGCCGGATATCGACCTCATAGCCGGCGGACCGCCCTGTCAGCCGTTCAGCATCGGTGGAAGGCACGCCGGAATGGACGATCCGCGGAACATGATTCCGGTCTTCGCGGCCGCGGTCCGCAAGTTTCGACCAGCCGCCTTCATTGTCGAAAACGTGCGCGGCCTCACGCGGCCCGGGTTTTCCGACTACCTGCGTTACGTCGTCCTTCAGTTCTCTTTCCCTTCGATCGCGCCGGAGCCCGACGAGTCGTGGACGAGCCATTTCCGTCGTTTGGAGGCGCTTGACAGGATCACGGATTTCGGATGGACTCGGGCCGGCGCGCGCTACCACGTACGCGCCAAGTTGCTGAACGCGGCAGACTTCGGCGTCCCACAAATCCGCCACCGGGTGTTCATCGTCGGTTTTCGAGGCGATCTCGGAAGGGACTGGCGTTTTCCCGAGCCGACGCACTTTCGCGAACTTCTCGAGTACGAACAGCAGACGGGAGCCTATTGGTCGCGGCACCGAATCGATCACCCAGTGGGAAGCATGCGCGGGAATCGCACCGCGATGCTGCCGCTACAGACGAATCACCATCGGCCGCGTCCCTGGCGCACCGTGCGCGACGGGATCGCGACCCTGCCACCCCTGGACGCGACCGGGACGAATGGTTACTTCAATCACCGATTCATTCCCGGAGCGCGATCCTATGCTGGGCACACGGGCAGCGCGTGGGACGCGCCGGCGAAGACACTCAAAGCCGGCGATCACGGTGTTCCGGGCGGCGAGAACACACTTCGACTCGACGACAACACGGTTCGATATTTTTCGGTTCGCGAGACGGCCAGGCTTCAGCGCTTTCCGAATTCGTGGCGATTCGAGGGTCCCTGGGGCGAAGTGATGCGGCAAATCGGCAACGCCGTGCCCGTGAAGCTTGCGCACGTCGTTGCCCGGTCGGTCGCAAAGGTTCTCATCAATGGAACCACTTGACACACGGACGTACGACCCGCTCGATTACGAGAACCTCGCCGCAAGCTGCGTTCAGGAGCTAATGCGCCGAGGCCCCTACCAGTTGCCGATCGGTGCGCGATTCGACGGCGCGGGCGTCTACGCGCTGTTCTATCGCGGCGACTTCGAACCGTACCGCCCAATCTCGAGCTCCGACGCAACCGTGCCAATCTATGTTGGCAGCGCCGTTTCCGCCGGTACGCGGAAAGGGATCATCGAGGCGCCAGATGACTTCGTCGCGATCGGACCAGTGCTGTTTCGGCGTCTCCAACACCATGTCAGGGCGCTGACGGCGACGCCTAATCTGCGAATCGACGATTTCCTCTGCCGCTTCATCGTCGTTCGTCCGCTTTGGACGGAGATGGTTGAGCGTTTCTTGATCACACACTATCGACCGATCTGGAACCTCGTGCTCGACGGCTTCGGCAATCACGATCCGGGCGCTGGTCGCCATCAGGGCGAGGTCCCGTGGTGGGATGCGATGCATCCCGGCGCTCGCAAGTGGGCGGCCCGCTTGCGTCAAACGCGCGGTGAGGCTGACGCGCGCGAGCGCCTAAGAGCGCATCTCACAAGTCGCGAGAACCGATAGCGGGCGATGTCCGGTGAGTCGCTACGCTCGAATGGTGCGGCCGGTCGGTCTCGAGCGACAACGCATCGGATCATGTCCGCCGTTCGCGATCGCGACAGCATCGCCGAACTGGCGATCAGGCGTCGCTTGTGGGCGAATGGTTTCCGCTATCGGCTGCGCGCCAAAGTCATAGGCAAGCCCGATCTCATCTTTCGTCGCCAGCGCATCGCGGTGTTTGTCGACGGCGACCTCTGGCACGGCAACAGTTGGCGCGTCCGCGGCTTGCCGAGCTTCGAGGCGCAATTCCCAACGAACACGGCCTGGTGGGTCGCCAAGATTCGACGCACGATGGAACGAGACGCGGCCGTGAACCAAGCCCTGAGTGAGCAGGAGTGGACGGTTCTCCGATTCTGGGAAAGCGACGTGCTGGCGGAACCCGATCGCGTTGCGCATGCCATCGCCAACGCGGTGAAGCCAGATCGCCCGTATGCGCCACTGCCGCTATCACAGCTAGAACGCAAACGGCGCGGCAGCGTCGGCGCGCGCGCCGCCCGATAACGACGCGCGCGCGATAGGACCGGAGCGGTGATAATCGTTCCACGGCGACGCTCGATACTGGGCGATTGGCAGGCAGGTCGATGGTGCAAGCGAACCTACCGTCGGTGTCCAGGCAGGAGCTTCGCTCGATCTGCGCCTTTTCCTGGGCCGGCGGCATGGCGCTCGGCGTGCACCGGGCCGGGTTTCGACACGTCGCCCTCATCGAATCGGGGCGAAACGCGCGCGCGATTCTGATTGCGAATGCGGGGAACGGCCGAAGCGCGACCGTGGGCGATTGGCCCGTCGTCGATGGCGACCCGCTCGATGCGATCGAGATGTTGCGGCCCAGCCAGCTTCCCGAGATCCACCTCGTTGCCGGCAGTCCCCCCGTCCTCCACACTGATCCCGACCACGTCGGCACCGCCGAGGAAGATCCGCCGAACCAGTTCGCATCGTTCGTCGATGTCGTCCGACGGTTTCGACCGCGGGCATTCATCGTCGAAAGTGCGGCAGTCTCACCTCGGCCAGGATTCGCCGGGTTCCATCGATATCTAGCACTCCAATTGGCATATCCGGGGATCTCGCTCGAACCCGATGAAGTGTGGACGAACCACTTCGCGCGACTGAAGGCCGTCGACGCCGTCGCCGATGTCGGGTGGTCGCGCCACGGCGCCCGGTACGATGTCAAAGCAAGGACGCTGAATGCCGCCGACTTCGGCGTACCACAGATTCGGCGCCGGCGGTTTTACGTTGGGTTCCGAGGCGACCTTCGTATCGATTGGCGATTCCCAGAGCCGACGCACCTGCGCGATCTGCTCGAGTTCGATCAGCAATCGGGCGCGTACTGGATGCGCCACAGTCTTCCTTCGCCGAAGACCGACACACACGCGAACCGGAACGCGATGCTTCCGCTGCTGTCCGACCATCGCCGACCGCGACCGTGGCGAACCGTGCGCGACGCGATCGGCGATCTACCGCTGTTCGCGGCCGACGGCGTGGAAGACGTGCTGAACCATCATCTCGTGCCGGGCGCGAAGGTATACCTCGGGCACACCGGCAGCGTCCTCGATGCGCCGGCCAAGACCCTCAAAGGGGGATCGCACGGCATTCCCGGCGGCGAGAACACCTTGCGGACCGATACCGGGGAACTCCGCTACCTGACCGTTCGCGAAGCGGCTCGGTTACAGAGATATCCCGATCACTGGCGATTGGACGGGTCGTGGGCCGCGATGATGCGGCAGCTCGGGAACTCCGTTCCGGTGCGACTCGCCCACGTCCTCGCGCGCTCGGTCGCCGATTCTCTGGCGTCGGGTTCCTAACACGGCCGCGGCAAGAACAAGCAGTTGCGGCATCCGCGCCGTCTCCTAACACCCCTCATATCATCCTAAGCCGTATCGTGAACGCATCGTGAAGGAGGATTGAGCCCGATGTCGGTTCTGAATATCAACATCCTGGCAGTGGTGGTCGCGGCGATCGCGCATCAAGCGATCGGGTATCTCTGGTACGGAGCCCTGTTCGGCAAGATGTGGATGAAGGCGCGGGGCGTCACCACGATGGGCGATCCGATGCGCCCGATGATCATCGCGTCGATCTCCGCCCTGGTCATGGCGCTCGGTATGGCCATGGTCATTTCGGCCGCGCCAGTTCAGAACCTGGTGGCCGGCCTGACGCTGGGCGCGGTTGCCGGCGTCTTCTTCGTGGGCGCCAGCTCGGTCATCAATGGCGCGTACGAACAGCGATCCTGGACAGTGACGATCCTGTTCGTCTGCTACGAGGTCGTCTCTCTTGTCGCGATGGGTGCGATCATCGGCTTCTGGCGCTAGTTCGCCAGACCGTGGTGGCGGCGATCGCCGCCACCACGTGACCGCCGCCACTACTTCGTGGACCGCGCTACCCTGCCTTCGCAATGAACGCCGAGTTCCTGCGTGGATTGTTCGGACTGGACGGCAAAGTTGCGCTCGTCACGGGCGCATCGGGCGGTGTCGGCGGCGCGCTTGCGCACGGTCTGGCCCCCTACGTCGACGGCGGCTTCCTTGCCGGCAGCCCCTGGTGAAGATGAAGATGAGGCCTGTAATGCCCGACATCGTCACCGGCGCCCGCATTGATCTCGGTCGTCTCCGCGCATCGATCCTGGAAATGGCCGCGATCGGCGCGACCGCCGCCGGCGGCGTCACGCGGTTGACGCTCACCGACGAGGACCGCGCCGCCCGTGACCTCTTCGCGCGTTGGTGCGCCGATGCCGGCTTGACCCTCCGCCTCGATGACATGGGTACCCAGTACGCCCGCTACGAGGGGCGCGACCCGTCGCTGGCCCCGGTCCTTCTTGGCTCGCATCTCGACAGCGTCCCGGCCGGTGGCAAGTACGATGGGCCGCTCGGCGTCCTGACTGGGCTCGAAGTCGTGCGCGCGTTGCGCGACGCCGGCCTTCGTGGGCGACGCGCGATCGAGATCGTCAACTTCACGAATGAGGAAGGCGCCCGGTTCGAGCCGGCGATGGTCGCGTCGGCGGTCCTGGTCGGAGCGTACACGGCTGACTTTGTTCACCATCGGCGTGACGCGACTGGGCTGAGGTTCGGCGACGAACTCGACCGCATCGGCTATCGGGGCGACGCGGCGAATCGTCCCGGCGCGATCCACGCCTATCTGGAGCTTCACATCGAGCAGGGTCCCGTGCTCGAATCGGAGAACCTGCCACTCGCCGCGGTCGAGGGCATCCTCGGCATTCGTTGGTTCAACGTGACACTGCGCGGGCAGTCACAGCACGCCGGTCCGAGCCCGATGCGCTCGCGGCGCGACGCGATGGTCGCCGCTGGCCGCATCATCGTCGGTCTACGAGAACTGGCACTGTCGTACCCAGACCCGGTTGTCGCGACGGTTGGACGTCTGCGGCCGGTCCCTGGCGTCATCAACCAGATTCCGGCCGAGGTCGTTATGAGTGCCGACGTGCGCCACTGGACCGACGAAGGATTGGCCGAGATTGCCGGCAAGGCCGAGGCGCTCATGCGGCGCATCGCGGTCGAGGAACGGGTCGAGATCGACATCGAGACGATCCAGAACGTTCCACCGACGCGATTCGATCCACGCCTGGTCGAGCTTCTCGACGCGTCGATCCAGGCGGTCGGCGCGCCCTCCCGCCGAATGGTGGCCGGCGCTGGCCACGACGCGAAGTACATGAATGACATTACCCCGACCGCGATGCTGTTCGTCCGCACGATCGGCGGCATGAGTCACTGCGAGTCGGAAGAGATCGCCTGGGATGACGCGCGTTTGGGTGCCGAGACTCTGCTGCGTGCCGCGCTACGCCTGGCCGAAGAGCCGTAGAACGATACGACGTACTTGACACGTGGGGTAGCATTGTGCGCGAGTGTCGGTCGCTCGTCGATCGTGGTCGGCGGCGCCGGCGACGCGAACGTGGAGGCGCGGCAATGGATCAAGACCCGGTGTGCGGTATGAAGCTCCGACCCGGCCAGGAAGCGGCATCGATCACGTACCAGGATCACACCTACCATTTCTGCTCGTCCGACTGCAAGCGCGAGTTTGAGCGACACCCGAAGCAGTACATCACCGCCGGAGCGGCGAGTAGCCGCTAGTTTTCCCCCTACCGACCCAACTCGACCACGCTCAAGCGACGCCGTGGTGGCACGCGTGTCGACGTCGTTCGTGGGCCGCGGTCGCTGCCGCGTGGTAGGCTCGGTTTGGGCGCCAGTATTGCGGAGCGGCAGCGAGGGAACCGCCACGGCGCCTGCGATGGAGGGGTGGAGCAATGCCGGGGCAATCGTCGGTCCGCGAGGTCGCCACGCTCGGTGGCGGGTGCTTCTGGTGTCTCGAAGCGGTCTACGTCGAGTTTCGTGGCGTCGAGCGCGTTGTCTCCGGGTACACCGGCGGACACATCGTGAATCCAACCTATCGACAGGTCTGCGGTGCCGACACCGGCCATGTCGAAGTCGTCCAGGCTACGTTCGATCCGTCGGTCATCGCCTATCGCGACCTCCTGGATGTGTTCTTCACGATCCACGATCCGACCACGCCGAATCGGCAGAGTCCCGACATCGGACCTCAATATCGGTCGGCGATCTTCACACACTCGCCAGAACAGGCAGTAATCGCGAAATCGGCAATCGCCGACTGGACTCGCCGCGGGCTCTGGCGCAATCCGATCGTGACCGAGGTGCTGCCGGCGTCGGTCTTCTATCCGGCCGAGGCGTACCACCAGGAGTACTACGCCAACAACGCCGATCAGCGGTACTGCCAGATCGTCATCGACCCGAAGCTGAGCAAGGCGCGCAAGGAGTTCGCCAGCCGATTGGCACGCTAACCGCGCTGCGTTCAGACGCGGTCAATCGGCCCGTGGCGTAATCTGCGCGCGAACGCGGGAGGATGGTGAGGTCATGGCCTACGACGAAACTCTGGCGACGCGGATTCGTGACGTTCTGGCGCTCGACGGCGACGTCAGTGAAATGAAGATGTTCGGCGGCATCGCTTACCTCGTCGGCGGGAACATGGGTGTCGGCATCGTCGGCGAGAAACTGATGGTGCGCGTCGGCGGCGACGACCATGACCGGGCGATGGCCGACCCCCATGCCGAGCCGATGGATTTCAACGGCCGTCCCATGCGCGGGATGATCTACGTCCGTCCCCATGGCATCGCCGATGATGAAGCGCTTCGACGCTGGGTCGATTGGGGCATCGGCTACGCGCGTGCCCAACCCGTCAAGAAGAAGAAATAGCCCTCGCGGAGCGGCTACCCAGCCAGCGTCGGGATGTCCACCACCGCGAGCCGCGGATGCGCAGCCATGTAGACTGGCGCCGACATGGACACACTGATTCGCAACGCTCGCCTCGTCGATGGCACCGGCAACCCGTGGCAGGTCGCCGACGTGGCGATCGAGGGCGATCGCGTCGGGGCGATTGCGCCTCCCGGCCGGATCGAGGCCGGCAATGCCCGCGTCGCGATCAATGCGACCGGACAGATCCTCTGCCCTGGTTTCATCGATATCCAGAGCCACTCGATCATTCCATTCCTGACCGATGGTCGCTCGATCTCGAAAGTCACCCAGGGCGTCACGACCGAGATCATGGGCGAACTCTGGACGCCTGGACCGTTCGGCGGTCTTCGCCAGTCGCCGTTCCTCCGTGGCTTCGGCGCCGTGTCCGACGAGCTCGAACGCGAGGCGCGTGGCTGGGCACGGTTCCGCGATTGGATCGACGCGCAGGCGCAACGAGGCGCCTCGGTCAACTTCGGGTCCTTCGTCGGCGGCGCGACGATCCGCGAGTACGCCGTGGGTTGGCGGCAGGGCGCGCCCACGCCCGATGAGCTCGCGACGATGACGCGTCAGACCCGAGCGGCGATGGACGACGGCGCATTCGGCATCGCGCCGGCGCTGATCTATCCACCGAACTCATACGCGACCGACGCGGAGTTGGCCGCCTGCGCCGCCGAGGTCGGACGCGCCGGCGGCGTCTACATCGTTCACATCCGCTCGGAGGGCGATCGTTTCCTCGAATCGTTGGCCGAAACGATTCAGTTGAGCCGCGATGCCAACTGTCCGGTCGAGATCTACCACCTGAAGGCGACCGGATCGCGCAACTGGGCGAAGATGCCAGAGGCGATCGCGATGATCGATCGCGCCCGGAGCGACGGGATCGACATCGCGGCCGACATGTATCCATACGTCGCGTCCGGCACCGGTTTGGCCGCGGCCTTGCCGGACTGGGCACAGGCCGACGGCAAGCTATCGGACAATCTGCGCGACCCGGCGATCCGCGCCCGGATTCGCCAGGGAATCCTCGATCCCGGCGCGCGGGGCGTCATGGCCGGTCCGGGCGGCGTCCTCGTCGTCGGCCTACGTCTCCCCGAGCATCAGTCGCACAACGGCCAGACGCTCGAACAGATCGCGGCGACGCGTGGCGAGGAGTGGCCCGACACGCTGATGGATCTGGTCCTGGCCGAAGGTCCGTGGGCGTCGGCGATCTACTTCCTGATGGCCGAAAAGAACCTGCCTCTCCAGATGAAACAGCCGTGGGTCAAGATCAGCACCGACGCGCCGGGCATCGATCCGGCTCGCCCGGAGCGTGTCCTCGTGCACCCGCGCGCCTACGGGACCTTCACCCGGGTGCTCGGTCGCTACGTGCGCGAGCAGGGCGCGATCGCGCTCGAAGACGCGATTCGCAAGATGACGTCGTCGGTCGCCGATCGCTGCGGTCTGCGCGATCGCGGTCAGGTGCGAACCGGCTTCCACGCCGACCTTGTGCTGTTCGATCCAGCGACCGTCAACGACCGTGCCACGTTCGCCGACCCGCACCAGCTCTCGACCGGCATCAACCACGTGTGGGTGAACGGAAAGCCGGTCGTCTCGAATGGCGCGCACACTGGCGCAATGCCCGGTCGGGCGGTGTACGGTTCGGCGCGATCCTAATTCGCGGCCGTTCCTACTCTTCGTGCAGGAACGGCCGCAGGTCGATGCGCGTCCCCTCGGCCGCCGAAACATAGGCTCCGTAGATCGTCGCGATGACGTCGCGCGCGAGGTGTCCGTCCGAGAGCGGCGGCGAGCCATCGCGCGCGCTCCGCACGAAATCCTCGATCTCGGCCGGATACCCGGTCATGAAATCCTCGTCCGGCGCGGGAAACGTCCAGCCGGCCTTCGTCTCGATCTTTTCGGCGATGTACTCGTCGCCAAACACGTCGGGCGTCGGCGCATAGGCGACGACAGCGGTGTTTGGATTGATGTTCGCCTGCACAACCGCGTTCGCACCGTAGGCGACCAGGTAATTCTTGATGCCACCCAGCACCGTGTCGGCCGCCGTGATCTGCGCGACCGTGCCGTCGTCGAACATCACGACCATCGTGCCCCAGTCCTCGACATCGATCCAACCGCCCCGCAGAAACGCGCGCGACGATGCGCGATACGCCTCGGATGAGGTGAGGCGCGCCGTTGCGCCGATGACCTCGACCGGTCGAATCGGTCGCCCAAGCCGTGCCTGTCCCTCGGCCCGCTTCAGGTAGAACGCCGCCCCGAGCGGATGGCAGCCCTTGCCGAGAAGCGATCCGCCGCCGGCAGTCGCCCATCGTCGAGCGTACTCGGCGTGTGAGCCGGAGTGCGACTCCTCGCCCTCGATGCGTAGGATCGGCGCGCGGGCCGCCGCAAAGAGCCGGCGCGCCTTCTGGATCGACGGGGCGTAGACCCAGTTCTCGGCGTACATCAGCCGCACGCCGGCCGCGTCGCACGAATCGAGCAGCGCGTCGGCGTTCACCAGCGCCTCGGCCAACAGCGCCCGCGGGTTTCCGACGTGCTCGAACGCGCCGGTCAGTGGCTTCTCGACGATGAGATGTTTCCCCGCTCGCGCGGCCGCGACGCCGAATGGGGCGTGCAGGTGATTCGGCACGCACAGGTCGATGACATCGATCTCGGGGTCGCCCAGCAGCTCCTCGACCGAGCCGGCGACACGTTCGATGCGATGGGTCGCCGCGAATGCCTGGGCTCGTTCGCCGCGCGAGGCGCAGACCGCCCGTAGCTCGACGCCCGGGCCGGGAAGGCGATGGTACGCCTCGGCATGGATCCTGGCGATGAACCCGGCGCCGACGATGCCAATGCGAACCGGACGGTTCATGTCACGCTCCAAACTTCGAAAAGGCGGACTGGTACGTCTTGATCTGGTCCTGTGTGATGCCGGGCGGCAGGCGAAGCACGGCCAGATTCGCGTCCGAACGAACGAGCGGCACGGATCCCGATCCCGCGCCGGCGCCGGCCAGGGCCTGCACCCGCGCTTGAAGCGCGGCCGGATCGGCGAAAAGCTCGGCGAAGCCGACCGCGTTGGCGACCGCCGGATCCTGCCAGGAGAGCTTGCCCGCGTACTGGCCAGCCTTGCCGAGGAGACGGTCCGGGTCGGTCTGGGCGGTCAACTCCGTGATGCCGGTGATCGGTAGCCCGGTCGCCATGAGCGCGAGCTTCATCAACTTCGGATCCATCTTCGGCTTCGGTGGCGGCGGCATCGGTCCATCTGTCTTCGCGGACGGCGCCGCCGGGTTCGCCTTCACCGATGCGGCGCCCGCTTTCGCCGGCGAGTTGGAATTCGGTCTGGCTCCGGCGCCAGTGTCAGGCCCGCGCGCCCGTGCCGCGGCGGCGTTCGTGTGGTTACGTGGCTGACCGGCCGCGACGCGCGGGCTCGGTTTCGGTGAGGGCGTCGGTGAAGGCGCGACCTTAGTCGCGGATGCTGGCACGCGCGTCTTCGTCGCGGTCAGTCGAAGCGGCGTCGGCGGCACCGGCGTCGGTGTCGGCGTGTCGTCGGTGCTGACGACGACGACGTTCGTGGCCGGGAGCGTTTCCAGACCCTTCGCCGCGGCGACGCGCCCGCAGCCAATCCCGAACGACGCAATCAGCGCGATCGCAACGAACCACCACATACCGACTGGCCCATCCTATCAGCCGGCGCGCGATGAATCCCTAAGCCTTTCGGGAATTGCGTCACGGTCGGTTGCGCGTCTCTCCAGGTGGCAGTAGGCTGGCGGACATGGCTTCGCCGACGCGTGTTCCGGCCGGACGATCTTCCGGCGGCGGTCTGATCCTGCCGCTGATCGCGCTGGTAGCATTTGTCGGACTTGCCGCGGTCGCGCTATACGTCATGTTCGGCGGCAACGAGTTGCCGTCGGCCGGACTCTCGCTCACTCCCGGGCCAGGCGTCGGGCTCGCGCCCGCCGGTCGGTCGACCAGTTCTCTTACCAGTGCCGTTCTACCCACTCCGGTCGCGCCGGGAGGCCGTGCGCCTGAACCGGCGTTTCCGTCGGTCAACCTGGCGGCCACGCGCGATGGTTCGGCCGAGCGCGCGGTCGCCGAGTTTCTGTCTGGCTGGCAGGCAACCGACTTCGGCCGGATGGCGGCCGCGGCGGCACCGAGCTGGCGCACCGGACGAGGCGATCCGACGCGCGCAATCGCGCAACAATTTACCGGACGGCAATTGTTGGGCGCCGACATGGGTCCGATCGAATCGGCGCGCCAGGACATCGCCGAGGTGCCGGTCACCATCTGGACGACCGGTCCCGACGGTCGCATTGAGGAACGTCGTTTGGTTGCGGTGGCCGTGCCCGAGACACCGGATGGACAGCTCGCTCCTGGTGAAGGGCGCGGCCGCGTCTGGGGGCTGAATCCGGACACGTTCGCGCAGCGCCTCGCCGACACGACGCCCCGCATTGTGACGCCGGTCGCGGCGCTGAAGCCGGTCGAACGCCCAGCCGTCGCCGCGATCGCGCCTCCGCCCGCACTGTCCACCACCCAGCCAACGTCGCACCCGGCCACACCAGTAACGGAGCCACCTCGTGCCACGGCTGCCGCGCCGACCGCGCCGCGGATACTCGTCCTCGCACCGCCCGCGGCACAGTCAGTGCTGGCAGGACCACGGCCGTCTCCGTCGCCGACGCCGATGCGGCTCGGCGCGATCGAGACGGCCGCCGCGCAGCCTTCGCCGATCGACGCCGCCAGCGTGGCGGCGATGCGCGCCGCCCAGGCAGCCGCGGCCGCGCCGACCGGGACCCCGGAACCGGACTTCCCCTCCGGTGGCCTCGGTCTGACACGAAATCAGTGGCAGCGTGCCCAGGCCCAGAGCGCACCTGGCGCGGATGGGGCACGTGGCTGGTACGTCGTGGACGAACGTGATGGGAACATCTCGCGGATCGAACGGAACTGGCCCGATGGCAGCGGACCGCCGATTGAGGATGCGCGCCGCATCGCTCGCGGCCTGATGCCCGACGACGCCCGCATCGCGCGTGGCTACCAGACCGCCGCCGGCCGCAGCGTCGAGATTTTTCAGAGCGCCGCGCTGTGGACGCGCTTCGAGGCCGCGGGCGCGTGGGAGGGCGGCGAACCGGGCGAGTTCGCGGTGGTCTACTCGTCCCGCGGCGGCCGCGTCGCGTCGCTCGTCATCGCGACTGGAACTGGTCCTTAGTACAGGAGCACAGGTTTTCATAAGTTCCGATACCATCGCCGGTCGGGTCGTGGACGTCGCAGTCGACCACGTCGCGACCGGACTGGCGGCTGCCCCAGGGCGCGTCCATAGCGTTCGGCGGTATAGCGAGCGCGGCCCCGCGGCCAGATCTGGCGGCGGAGCGGACACGAGCAGTTCGCGAACGGAACGCTGTATGATGCCAGGATCGCACTGGGAGGAAACAGGAATGGCGACGTCTTTCAGCATGTCCCGCTTGCCGCGCAGGCGCATGCTCGG
Source organism: Chloroflexota bacterium (assembly GCA_004297775.1). Taxonomy (GTDB): domain Bacteria; phylum Chloroflexota; class UBA6077; order FW602-bin22; family FW602-bin22; genus FW602-bin22. The sequence goes on from SCUE01000034.1 coordinate 78,471, forward strand.
CCTGACGCTCGGCGCTGGCGCGCTGCTGGCCGGTTGCGGCGCGCCAGCCACCCCGACGCCAGCGCCCGCCAAGCCCATCGAGGCGCCGAAGCCGGCCGCGCCGGCGGCGACCAAGCCGGCAGCCGCACCGACCAGCGCGCCGGCCGCGGCCAAGCCGGCGGCCGCGACCGCACCGGTGACCGCGTTGAAACTGCTCGGCTGGACCTACGAGCCGCCGCTGGTGCGCGAGAACCTTGATCGATTCGAGAACCAGAACCCCGGCTTTAAGGTCGAGTACGAGCCGGTCGCGGGCGATTACCTCGAGAAGCTGTTGACCAACTTCCGCGCCAAGACCCCGATGGATGTCATCTACGTCCGCGACCAATACCACGCCTCGTGGGTCGAAAGCGGCTTCCTGCAGCCGCTCGACGAGACCGACGACGTCAATGCCCTCTACAAGGACATGTTCCCGTACAACGCCAACCAGATGCAGTGGAAGGGCAAGAAGTACGGCTTGCCGTACTACACCGACTTCGACGTCTTCTCCTACAACGAGAAAATGGTCAACGACGCCGGGTTCGACAGCCCGCCGAAGACGCTCGACGACGTGCGTAAGTACGCTGAGGCGATGAAGAAGAAGGGCATCTCAGACTTCCCCATCTACATGGATCTGGCGAAGGGTTCCGACGCGATGTGGGACTACTGGATGTACACCTTCGCCTCGGGCGGGCACCTGCTAGACAAGGACGGCGAGCCGACCTATCCCGACAAGGACAAGGTGCCGCAGGCGATCCTCGAGTGGTGGGTGGCGGCCGCCAACGACTGGCAGATCCTGAACGCGAAGGCGAACATGGAGCCGCTGCCGAGCGGCGCACTCACCGCCATGCGGTCGCAGGGAACCCAGCCCGGCTACGGCACCGCCGCCTTCATGGCCCACTCGCGCTACGACCTCGAGGGCGACAATGCGCCCGAGCGCTCGAAAGCCGCTATCCCCGGCAAGATCAACATCAAGTTCGTCCTGTTCCCGGGGCTCGAGGCCAACTCGCCCCACAACGTCCCGGCCTGGAACCGCTACTACGGCATCCCTGCGACAGCCAAGGACAAGAAGGCCTCGATGGAGCTCATCAAGTACCTGGGCGGCAAGGATAAGAGCGGCCAGTACTACACCGCGAAGCGCTGGTGGCTGCTCCGGGCGCTCGGCATGGCCTACCAGTCGCCCTGGGCCGATGCCGAGGTGCAGGAGAAGACTAAGAAGTTCATCGCCGATCCAGCGCTCATGCAGCAGCAGAACAGCCTCGGGCAGGCCCGCGACGGTCTCGAGTTCCCGTGGTGGACCGACTGGTATATGGACCTACAGGCCAACATCCAGGTGGCGCTGCTGAAGCAGAAGACCCCGCGGGAGGCGCTCACCGCCTCGGCGAACAAGGCCCGCGCTCTGAAGAAGGAATGGGAGAAGAAGTAAGCCCAGGATACGCCGGTACTGCTTGATGGCCGAGCCTGACGTCATGGCCGCCGCGCGCGCGGGGCCCCGCGCGCGGCGGCGGATGTCGGTGGGCTTCTTCGCCTATCTACTCAACGCACCGGCGATCCTGATCCTGCTGGCGCTCGTCGCCTATCCGATCGTGGACGCGTTCTGGCTCAGCCTCCACCGGTACAACCTGCGTCGGCCGGATAGCTACGCGTTCGTGGGTCTGCAGAACTACGTCGACGTCGTGACCAGCGACCTGTTCCCGACGTCCCTGATAGTGACGCTGCTGTTCACCTTCTGGTCGACATTCGGCGTGCTGGTGTTGGCCGTCGGCGCGGCGCTGGCGGCGAACGAGAAGACACCCGAGCAGCCGATCCTGCGGGCGCTGCTCCTACTGCCATTCGCGATGCCCGGCGTCGTGACGGCGCTGATGTGGAAGTGGATATTCCACCCGCAGGCCGGGGCGCTCAACGGCCTGCTCTACTCGCTCGGGATCATTCCGAAGTACCGGTCGTGGCTGATGTCGCCCGACAGTTCGTACGCCTCGATCATCACGGCGAATGTCTGGAACACGCTGCCGTTCTCGGTCCTGGTCTTGCTCGCGGCGCTCCAGGCGATCCCCGCCGAGCTGTACGATGCGGCCAAGGTCGACGGCGCCAACGCGGTGGCGCGTTTCCGCTTCGTGACCCTGCCATGGTTGATCCATCCGATCCTGATCGTCCTGATCGTGCAGGCGCTCGGCGGCATTCGGATCTTCGAGATCATCTACCTGCTGACCGGAGGCGGCCCGGGCAACGCTTCGACGACGCTCGGGTTCGCGACCTACATCACCTCGTTCGTCTCGACCGACATCGGCCGCGGCAATGCCTGGGCCTACACGGTCGCGATCCTCACGCTGATTACCGCGATCTTCTACATGAAGGCGCTCTATGGCCGCGGCGACATCCGGACCTAGTGGCGCGCTGCGCGCGACCCGGCGGCAGCGTATGCCATGGCGAGCGATCGTCATCCATGGCGTGTCCGCGTTCTACATCCTGTGGATCGTCCTGCCGTTCTCCTGGGTCATCCTGACCAGCCTCATGACCGAGGTCGAGTCGATGTCGATCCCGCCCCACTGGATCCCCGACTACATCACCTTCGACAACTATCTCGCCTTTCTCAACCCAGCCATGCTCGGCGCGAAGCGGCTGGTCGGTGGCGGGGCGGCCCAGGGTGCGCCGCGGGCGCTGCTCAACAGCGCGATCGTCGCCTTTTCGGTTGCGATCCTGAACATGGTGATCGGATCGTCCGCCGGTTACGCGTTCGCGCGGCTCAACTTTCGGGGCTCATCGGCGCTGCTGCTTGTCTACCTTGCCACGCGCATGGTCCCGGCACTGGCGATCATGGTGTCGCTCTACCTCGTCTTCCAGACGCTCGGCCTGCTCGACACGCTGCTGGTACTCGTGCTCGCTCACCTGACTTTCACCATCCCCTACTCGGTCTGGATCATGGCCAGCTACTTCCGAACCATCCCGCGCGAGCTCGAGGACGCCGCGCTGGTGGACGGCTGCAACTGGATCACCATGATGCTGCGGGTATTCCTGCCGGTCGCGAGCCCGGGGCTGGTCGCATGCGCGATGTTCGCGTTCCTATCGTCGTGGGGGGAGTTCTTGTACGCGCTGCTCTTCACGTCGACGCTCAACTCGAAGACGATGCCGATCATCATCGCCGGTTTCGTGACCGACCAGGACACCTCGCCCGTGCTCATGAATGCCGGCGGCGTGCTGACGGTGCTGCCGCCGCTGGTGCTGGCGCTGCTGTTCCAGCGCCTGATCGTCTCGGGCATCTCGGCCGGGGCGGTGAAGGGCTAGTGAGGAGGCGCAGCGCACTGGGCGCGTTGACCGTCTGTCTGCTGGGTGCCGTGGGGTGTCGGGGCCTCGGGATCTCGCGCGGCGACATGACCCCGCCGGCCCAGGTGGCGAGCGGCGCGAGAATCAGCGAGGCCGCGCCGCCCAGGGTCGTGATCGACCGCGACTGTTCGAAGATCGAGGACTCGGACGACGAATACGTGTGCATGAAGAACGACGATCAGCGCCCGGCTGAGATGGGCTCGTGGGTGATCCGCAACGTGATGGGCCGCTCGTACAACTTCCCGACCGGCTTCAACCTGCCCCCCGGCGCGACCGTCAAGCTGCACACCGGTGCCGGCACCGACTCGGCGACCGACCTGTACTGGAACTACCAGGTTAAGCCGGCCTGGGAGAAGACCGACAAGCTGACGCTGCACAACAACGAAAACGTGGAGGTGTTCGTCTCCGAAGCCCGCCGCTGATCTCGTTGCGGCGGCGCCGCGCCGTTGTCCGAGCCGGCGGGGCGTACACTCAAGACGTACAATCTACGATGTCCATGCCGGCCCCGCCAGCTGAGCTCGGCGGCTGGCGCCGGATCACGCTTAGCCGCTCGCCAGAGCGCGTGTCAGAGTGTCTGTCGTCAGCCGGACGCGATCGCCCAGTGTCTGAATGATCCGCAGCGCTATTTCAGGCTGCTGGCGCATCAGCGCGAGGGCGGCGTCGCGGTTCAGGCGAATGACAGTCGCATCTGTTTCGGCAATGGCAGTCGCGGAATGCGCCACGCCGGAGAAGCATGAGCTCTCGCCAAAGAAGTCCCCCGGACGTAACTGCCGAAGCGTGTGCCGCAAGCCGCTACGCGCGACGTAGACCGAGAGGTCGATCTGTCCGCGGACGACGATGAAGAGCGCCGGCGTGTTCTCGCCTTCGTGAAAGATGATCTCGTTGTGCCGATACGTTTCGCCGTACCGGTCGACCAACCCTTCGAGTGCGCCGGCGTCAGTCACGTGGTCGGTACCGTATCGAGCGGTAGCGAGTCATCGCGTAACCGATCCGTTGCAGCCCGGTTGGTATGTGGTGAATGTCACACTGGCAAGACAGCGCTGAAATCGGCCGCGAACGGTGGCAGACGCAAGCTCGTGTCTCGATGAGACAGCGCCTGCAATCGCGGTCGCGCGTCGATTCGAGGAAGCGCCTATCGCGCGCGCACCGCGGCTCGACGTACCGTCACCGAGCCATCATAGCCTCGGAATCACCTTGGCCAGCAAATTTCCGAACCGTTCGCGGACCGCCTGGCCGGTGGCCAGGACGTCCTCGTGATTCACCGGCGTCGGCACGTCGGGATTGGCCTGATTCGTGATGCACGAAATGCCGAGCACGCGCATGCCGAGTTGACGGGCGACGATCACCTCTGGCGCGGTGGACATGCCGACCGCGTCGACGCCGACCGCCCGCAGGAATCGCAACTCGGCGCGCGTTTCGAAACTCGGGCCGCTCACCATCGCATAGACGCCGCGCCGGAGTTCGAATCCAAGTTCGCGGGCGACGCCTTCGGCGAGTTCGACGAGCGCCGGATCGTAGGCGTTCACCATATCGACGAATCGATGCCCGGGCGCGCCGACGAGCGGGTTATTGCCAGACAGTCCCGGCAGATTGAGGTGGTCGACGATCGCCATCAAGTCGCCAACCTTGAAGGACGGATTGATGCCGCCGGCCGCGTTCGTCACGACGAGCGTCGTGCATCCGAGCGCGGCCAGGACCCGGATCGGGTAGGCGACGGTTGCGGCGGAGTGCCCCTCGTACGTGTGCACGCGCCCGCGCAGGACCGCGACACGCCGTTCGCCGAGGGATCCGATGAGGAACTCGCCGGCGTGACCGACGACCGATGCACTCGGCATACCTGGGATCGCGGCGAACGGCGTGCTTCGCGCGTTCTCGAGTCGATCGGCGAATGCGCCCAGACCCGATCCGAGAACGACGCCAATCTCAGGCGAACGATCGTCGATGTCGATCGCGGCCGCGCCAGTCGCGGGATCGGGTGCGGCAGTCGGCACGGGCGGCAGTATAGGCAGCGCGATGGTGCCGCGCGCGGAAGCACGGGCAGGCGAGTACCGACTGGGGCCTATCGGCAGACGAGGGCAGAGGCAATCGCCGCCATCGCGGCCGCGCCGAACGCCGCGTCGGCGAGGTAGATCCCGAGCGCCGCGCCGAGACGCGTCAGCGCTTGCCGCCAGACTGGCGATGGCAGGTCACGCGTCCAGAGTTCGCGCAGCGCGTACTCGCTGGCTGCGACCTCGTCGCGCAGGAGCGCCAGCGCCGATAGCCCGTACGCGGTCAGGGCGACCACGGTGGCCGGCGACGCCAGGTCGCGTCGAAACAGTGCCGTCCCCAGTCCGGCGACGATGAGCGCACCGATCGCCCGTCGGGCGTAGCGTGGAATCGGCAGGTCGCGCTCGGCGTGGCCTCGTTCGTGCTCCAGGATCGCCAGCGCGTCGACGTCGCTTCGTTGGAAGAGGTCGCTCCGCAGCCAGATCTCGCCGCGTCCGCGCCCGCGCAAGAATCCACCACCGCCGGATCGGCCAAGAAGACCGGTGTGAACCCGGATGCCGCGGTACCGTCCGCGCCGAACGAGCGTGCCGATATCGACGATCCCTGGAGCGTGATCGCCCACCCTGCGCAGACGCGGACTGAAGACGGCCAGCCGCGCGAGCAGCAGCGCCGCCGCGAGCGCGAACATCGGCGCCCAGGCGTTCGCTTGCGCGCCAAGACACTCGAGATACGGCACGGAGTGTCAGGCGATGCTGGCGATGGTCGCCGGCGATCGGTATGCCCCCTCTCCCCTTGGGAGAGGGCTAGGCTGATGGCGACGCGCGTGCTCGATCAGGCGCTGAACTCCCGCACGACGGCCTCGGCCGCGCCGCCGAGAACCAGTTCCTTCTGTGCCGGGGTGAGGAAGTCGCAATGGCGTCGCACCATGTCGAGCAACTGTCGATACGTGCTTGAGTTGAGCGTCGGCGGATAGTCCGAGCCCCAGAGGACGCGTTCGGCGCCGAACTGCTCGACCGCCCAGCGGACCAGATCCTGCGCCTTCGCATACGGGTACTCCTCGTCGGCCCCGGTCAGCAGCGGCAGCGCGGCAAGATCGACCCAGCCGTCGAACTTCTTCGCCATCATCGCGCGTTCGCGCCAGATGCCTTCTGGCGCGCCGCCGACGTGACACACCGTCAGCCTGACCGAACCGACCGCGCTCAACGCGCGATCGAGCGCCGCGACGTCGTCCGCGCCGCAGCCGTTGATGTCGATCCAGAGCGGGCGTCCCAGCCGCGCCAGCCGTTCCCAGATGCGCATCTCGGCCGGACCATCCCAGGCGAACTCCGGTCGGAGCCGTCGCGTCGATGGCAACTCGACTTTGAGACCGAGCATCCCGAGGTCGATCAGCCGTTCGAGGTCGTCCGGCGCGCTGGCCTGCCCCATGCCCCCGAGGTAGGCGAAGCCGCTGAAACGGTCCCGCCACTGTCGAATGCTGGCGAGGACGACCGCGTTCTGGTCGCCGTACAGGTGGTGCTGTACGAGCATCGTGCGATCGACCCCGACCTGATCCATGTAGCCGAGCAAGACTTCCGGCGAGCTGGCAGTTGGATCGAACGATGGCGGGAAGAACTGGTGCTCGCGGCCGCCATCGATCGCGCGCCCGAAGCGCAACGGCTGGCGAAAGCCGGTCATGACCCGGGCGACATGAGCGTGCGCGTCGATGATCGGCATCAGAGTCTCCTTCGGGGCGCATGGTATCCGGCCTCGCGCGATAGTCTGACTTCCCGGGTGGAGGAAATCCCTTCCTTGGCACTACTCCTCGCGCGCCCCGAGGCACTCGCGGCGCGTACCATCATCCCATGGCCGAGCGCAGCGCGGATTGGATGGATCTTGCCCACGCGCGCCACGATCTCGAATCCGAGTTCTATGAGTGGGCGTGTTTCTCGTCGCAGCAGGCTGCCGAGAAGGCCGCGAAGGCGGTTCTGAATCGGCGCGGCGCCGAGGCGTGGGGGCACTCGGTCGCCGATCTCATCCGAGAAATCGGTCGATTTGTCGTTCTCCGCCCGGATCTGCTCGACGCGGCGTTCGAACTGGACAAGGCCTACACTCCGACTCGTTATCCGGATGCCCATCAAACTGGCTCGCCGAGTACTCGATACACACGCACCGAGGCGCAGCGCATGGTCGAGCACGCCGCGCGAATCGTGAGTGCCTGTGAAGATCTTCTATCCGCCGACTGATCTCTCTGGTCTCGTTGCTCGGCTTCGGTCTGAATTGACAGAGTTACGCGCGGTGCTACCGGTGACCCAGGCGGTCCTCTTCGGATCGTGGGCGCGCGGCCGCGCCACGGCTTTCAGTGATATCGATGTCTTGATTGTCTACTCCGATCCTCCACGTCCTGATGCGTACGCCCTTGCGAAACGCGGTTTCGCGCTGCGAGGGATAGAGCCGCACGTCTATGCCGAATCGGAAACCGTCGGCCTCGAGGCGACGCTCGCTCGTATGACAAAGGATAGCGTCAATCTGTTCGACGCTTCGTGGCCGGTGAAGGAGCATCAATGACAGCGCGACGTTCGGCGCGGACACGGGCGGCGCGGTTGGGCGAGGCCGAGAGCCGAGTCGGATCGGCCAGAGCTTTGGCCGACGGTCTCCATCCGACGACGGTCTGGGCGTTCGACGACCTCGACGCAGTCGATGCCTGGTACGAGGGCCGTTCGCCCGATACGTTTCTGTACTACCGCAACGGCGGCCCGAACCCGGCCGCGCTCGAAGCGGCGGTCGCCGATCTCGAAGGCGCCGAGGCTGGCGTCGCGGCCGGCTCCGGGATGGCCGCGATCTCCGGCGCGTTTCTGGCGGTCGCCCAGGCCGGGGATCACATCGTCTCCGATCAGAGCGTCTATGGTGGCACGACCGTCCTCCTGCGGACCGAATTGGCCCGCCTTGGCATCGCGACGACGTTTGTCGATGCGACCGATCCGGCCGCGGTCGCGGCGGCGATCCGCCCGACGACGAAGATCGTCCACGTCGAGTCGCTCTCGAATCCACTTCTGCGTTGTCCGGATCTGTCGGTGCTGGCCGAGATCGCTCATCGCGCCGGCGCGATCCTCTCGGTCGATAACACGTTCGCCAGCCCCATCCTGCTGCGTCCGTGCGAGCACGGCGCCGACATCATCACGCACTCGCTGGCGAAGTACCTCGGCGGCCACAGCGTCGCCGTTGGCGGCGTCGCAGTCGGACGGGCGTCGATCGTGGCCGCCGCCCGCGACCGCCTCATCCGCTTCGGCGGCACGATCGGCGCCTTCGATGCCTGGATGACGCTGCAGGGCATGAAAACGCTGCCGCTCCGAATGGCCGCCCACGCCCAGAACGGCGCGCGCGTCGCCCGTGCTTTGGCCGATCGCGCCGACATCGTTCGCGTCTATTACCCGGGCCTGACCGATCACCCCGACCATGTCGTCGCGTCGCGGCTCTTCCCAGATGGCCTGGGCGGAATGCTCAGCTTCGACGTCGGAAGCGCCGCCACGGCACGGGCGTTCTTCGCCGCCGGCGCCGAGATCGGCATTCCGCTCGCGCCCAGTCTGGCCGATACGCGGACCACCGTATCGTATCCGGCCGGAACGTCGCACCGCGCGCTCTCCCGCCACGAGCGATACGCGATCGGCGTCACGGACGGATTGATCCGCCTATCGGTCGGCATCGAAGACGCCGATGACATCGTGGCCGATCTCGACGCCGCGCTCACGCGCGCCAAGACGGCCTGATAGGGTCGGCTAGACTCTCGGCCACGTCGCCAGGGAACCGGGGCGGCGAAAGGGAGCGGCCGTGGCAGTCTCGACCCTTGCGTTGCGCACCATCGCCGAGCAGGTCGTTCTCGATCGACGCCACTTGCACGCCCATCCCGAACTGCGCTATCAGGAGCACGAGACGGCGCGATTCGTCGCCGAGCGCTTGCGTGCCCACGGCATCGCGGTTCAGACCGGAATCGCCGAAACCGGCGTCCTCGGCGTCCTGCAGGGTGGGCGATCCGGGAAGACGATCCTGCTGCGGGCCGACATGGACGCCCTCCCGATCGAGGAACAGAACGACGTTCCGTACCGTTCGACGGTGCCGGGGGTTATGCACGCCTGTGGTCACGACGGCCACACCGCGATCCTACTCGGCGTGGCGCGGCGATTGAGCGAGCGGCGCGCGACGCTCGCTGGCACGATCAAGTTCGCGTTTCAACCGGCCGAGGAAGGTGGCTTCGGCGGCCAGAAGATGGTCGAGCAGGGCGTCCTCGACAACCCAGTCGTCGACGCTGTGTTTGGCCTCCATCTTATGCAGGACATGGAGGTGGGCACGGTCGTCGCGCTTCCGGGTCCGAGCCTGGCGGCCGCCGACCGGTTCATCATTCGTGTGCAGGGGAAAGGTGGCCACGCCGCCGCGCCACATCAATGCATTGACGCGACGCTCATCGCGGCGAATATCACCGTCGCGCTGAACCAGATCGTGTCGCGCGAGGTGAAGCCGCTCGATCCGGCCGTCATCACGGTCGGCATGAGCCACTCAGGCACAGCGCAGAACATCATCGCCGACACGGCTGATTTGCGCGGAACGGTGCGCACCTACGATCCCGAGTTACGCCAGAGGCTCGCCCGACGCATCCAGGAGGTCGCCCTCGGGATCGCGTCCGCGATGGGCGGCAGCGCGACTTGCGAGTACAGCGTCGGCTACCCACCGACCGTCAACGAGCCGGTCATGACGGCGATGGTCGCCGATGTCGTTCGCGAGCGCATTGGCCCGGACAGATTGATCGACGGCGAACCGCGGATGGGCGCCGAGGATTTCAGCTACTTCCTCGAGAAGAAGCCCGGCTGTTACTTCTGGCTCGGCACGCGCAACGAGGAGCGCGGACTCATCTGGGGGAATCACCATCCGAAGTTCGACATCGACGAAGCGGCGCTGCCGATCGGCATCGATCTGCTGACGGCCGTCGCCGAGCGATACCTCGCCAGCTAGCGCCGCCGACACGCGGACGCGTCACGAGAGGGTAGGAACGTGGTCAGCACATCAGTCGCCAGTCTCCGCAATGTTGCCGAGCAGGTCGTCCTCGATCGTCGGCACTTGCACGTGCACCCGGAGCTCGGCTTCCAGGAGCGCCAGACCTCGCGCTTCATCGCCGATCGATTGCGGGCACTCGGCATCGAGACGCGTACCGGCATCGCCGAGACCGGCGTCGTCGGAATTATCCGCGGCGGCCGGCCCGGCAAGACGGTCCTCTTGCGGGCCGATATCGATGCCCTTCCGATCGAGGAAGAAAACGACGTTCCGTACCGCTCGACGGTACCGGGCGTCATGCACGCCTGCGGCCACGATGGACACACCGCGATCCTGCTCGGCACAGCCCAGGTCCTGTCCGAACGTCGCGCGAACCTGCGCGGCAACGTCGTTCTAGCGTTTCAGCCATGCGAGGAAAAGCCGCCTGGCGGGGCGCAGGCGATGATTGCCCAGGGCGTCATGGATGACCCGAAGGTGGACGCGGTCTTCGGCCTCCACCTTTCGCAGGAGCTGCCGGTCGGAACAGTCGCGGCGCGGCCAGGACCGATCATGGCCGCGGCCGACATGTTTCGACTGGAGATCGCCGGTAAGGGCGGCCACGCCGCCCGGCCCCACGAATGCGTTGACGCCGGACTCGTCGCCGCGCAGGTCATGGTGGCGCTCCACGCGCTGGTCGCGCGCGAGGTCAATCCGCTCGATCCGGCCGTCATCACGATCGGGATGATCCAGGCCGGCACGGCGCCGAACATCATTCCCGACCGGGCGCTCCTGCGTGGCACGACCCGAACCTTCGATACCGAGTTGCGCGAGCGACTGGCGCGCCGGATCGAGGAGGTCGCGACCAGCGTTGCGGCGGCGATGCGGGCGACCTGCGTCTGCACCTATGAATGGGGATACCCTTCCGTCGTCAACGAGGCGGTGTCGACCGCGTTCGTCGCCGACATCGCCCGGAGTGTCGTCGGTGAGGCGCGCCTGGTTGAACGCGATCAGTCCATGGGCGGCGAGGATTTCGCTTACTTCCTCCAGCGCGCTCCGGGCTGCTTCTTCAACGTCGGCACCCGCAACGAAGACCGTGGCCTGGTCTGGGGCCACCACCACCCACGATTCGACATCGACGAGGCGGCGCTGCCGGTCGGCGTCGAGATGTTCACCCGCATCGTCGAGTCGTACCTGAGAGGCTGATATGACCAGGTGCGGCAGGATCGAAACGGCACGGGAACTTGGCAGGACCGTGCCGGAGCCAAAGGGCCGTTTACTGTGCGCCTGAGCCCGCGCCTGTTGCGGCGACTCGGAGGCGAACGTCGCCGCGTGGCGCAAGACCGTCCGGGCGTGAATGCGCCGGGCGCCGTCATGCGCCACTCACACAATCAGGGGATTCCCTGATCCGAGCCGAGCATCGCTGCTCCTCGGCTGCCGCACGATAGACAACTATTCCAGTCTGTATAGTTATGAAGCACACCACGATCGTCATTGACGCGCGGATGGCCCGGGGTCAGCCGACGCTTGGTGAAACCGGTCGGGTCGAACAGGAGATGCTCAATGGTCAACCCAGCCACCGAGGAGCGGATCGCGCGTGACGTCACTTTCCTCATTGGCGATACACCGCTCGTGCGGCTCAACCGAGTTGTCGACGGCGCCGTGGGCGAGGTCGTCGCCAAGCTGGAGTCGTTCAATCCGGCCGGCTCGGTCAAGGACCGTATCGCCCTCGGAATGATCGATGACGCTGAGGCGCGCGGTGTGATCGATCGGGACACGGTCATCGTCGAGCCGACCAGTGGAAACACGGGAATCGGCCTGGCGATGGTCTGCGCCGCGCGCGGGTATCGGCTGATCCTCACCATGCCGGAGACGATGAGTGTCGAGCGGCGGGTGCTGGTGAAGGCGTTCGGCGCCGAGCTGGTGCTGACGCCGGGTCCGGAGGGGATGCGAGGCGCGATCCGTCGCGCGGAGGAGATCGCGGCCTCACACGCGAAGGCGTGGATTCCGCAGCAGTTCAAGAATCCGGCCAACCCGGCGGTCCATCGCGAGACGACGGCCGAGGAGATCTGGCGCGACACGGCCGGCAACCTGGACGTGTTCGTCGCTGGCGTCGGCACGGGCGGGACAATCACCGGCGTCGGTCAGATTCTCAAGCCGCGCCGGCCACAGCTGCGCATCGTGGCGGTCGAGCCGGCGGCGTCGCCAGTCCTCAGCGGCGGGACGCCTGGTCCGCATCAGATTCAGGGCATCGGCGCGGGTTTCATCCCAGACGTGTTCGACATGGCTGTCGTGGACGAGGTGGTCAAAGTTACCAACGACGAAGCGCTCACGATGGCGCGGCGACTCGTGACCGAAGAAGGGCTTCTGGTCGGCATTTCGTCCGGTGCGGCCGCCCACGCCGCGATTCAGGTGGCGAAGCGGCCGGAGATGGCCGGCCGCCGCGTCGTCGTGGTCCTGCCCGACGTCGGCGAGCGCTACCTCAGCTCGGCGCTGTTCGCCCATCTGGGTTGATGAAGGCTGACGTGTTCGGCCAACTGTGGGCGCGTATCCGGCGCGGGCGGCGGTCAGTTCTCGAAGACGTCGCGGCCGTGTTGGAGCGCGACCCGGCGGCGCGCAGCGCGGCGGAGGTGGTTCTGTGTTATCCGGGGCTGCACGCGCTCTGTCTGCACCGCCTATCGCATACCTTGTACCTGCGCCGATGGTTTCTGGTGGCACGCGTCCTGTCGCACGTGGGCCGCACGATCACCGGCGTCGAGATCCATCCCGGCGCCACCATCGGGCGGCGGGTCGTAATCGACCACGGTATGGGCGTCGTAATCGGCGAAACGGCCGTGATCGGCGACGACGTGCTGCTCTATCAGGGCGTGACGCTCGGGGGAACCAGCCTCGAGAAGAAGAAGCGGCACCCCACGCTCGGCAGTAGGATCGTCGTCGGGGTCGGCGCGACGATCCTGGGCAACATCGAGGTCGGGGACGACGCACGGGTCGGGGCGGGAGCGGTCGTGATGCGGCCGGTCGAGCGCGGTTCGACGGTCGTGGGTGTGCCGGCACACCCAGTCCACCTGCAGCGGCCCGCGCCGACTCCGATGCCCAATCTCGACCACGTCAATCTGCCTGACCCGGTCGCTGAAGCGGTGAGCGTCCTCCTTGCCCGAATCCAGCGACTGGAAACGGAGCTGCACGTCTTGCACGGTAAGAACCACACCCACGACCGCGCCAAGCGTCAGAACCACGAGGATGCGGCGTCCGTCCTGGCACGGAGCACCGACCGCGGCTGAGACCGAGCTTCATCACTATGGAGGTGACCCGATGACCGATAGCGATAGAGGTTTCGCTGCCCGGGAGGCGCCGGAGCCGCGAGCCCCAATCTACCTGGACTACAACGCGACGACGCCGGTCGATCCGGAGGTCGCCGACGTCATCGGCACGCACCTGCGCGGCACGTTCGGTAATCCATCGAGCAGCCACGCGTACGGCGCGGCGGCGCACCGGACGCTGGCGGAGGCGCGGAGCCACGTGGCGAAGCTGCTCGGCGCTGCGTCCGACGAGATCGTATTCACCGCTGGCGGCTCGGAGAGCGACAACCTCGCGATCAAAGGGGTCGTCTTCGCCCGGCGCGGGCACGGCGATCACATAATCACGACCGCGGTCGAGCACCCGGCGGTCCTGAACACGTGCCGCTGGTTGGCCGCGCGGTGTGGCGTCCGGCTGACAGTACTGCCGGTCGACGGCCACGGCCAGGTCGACCCGGACGCGGTCGCGAGGGCGATCGAGTCCGGCACCGTGCTCGTGACGGTCATGCACGCCAACAATGAGGTCGGAACGCTCAACCCGATTGCCGAGATCGCGCGAATCTGCCGCGAGCGCGCTGTGACGCTCCACACCGACGCGGCCCAGTCTGTTGGCAAGGTCCCGACACAGGTCGAGCATCTCGGCGCCGACTTGCTGACCGTCGCCGGCCACAAACTCTACGCGCCCAAGGGCATCGGTGCGCTCTGGATACGCGAGGGCGTGGTCCTCGACTCGCTCGTGCATGGCGCAGGGCATGAACGCGGCCATCGCGCCGGCACAGAGAACGTTCCCTACGCTGCCGGGCTCGGCCACGCGTCGTCGCTCTGCGCCGACCGACTGGCGGTCGAGTCGGAGCGCCTGAGCGCGCTGCGTGATCGGCTCCACGCACGCCTTGCCGAGGCGGTGCCGGGGCTGTCGCTCAACGGGCACCCGCGCGACCGCCTGCCGAACACGCTGAACGTCAGCTTTCCCGGAGTCGACGGCGAAGAGCTGCTAGCGGCGACACCCGAGGTGGCCGCTTCGACCGGCTCGGCCTGCCACGCCGGCCGCACCGACCCCTCCGGCGTCTTGACGGCGATGGGCCTGCCCTCGGCGCGGGCGCTGGGCGCGGTCCGGTTGACGGTCGGTCGCTGGTCGACCGAGGCGGAGGTCGACTGCGCGGCCGAGCTGTTGGCCGCGTCCTGGCGAAAGCCGCGACGCGCCTGATGGAAATGCGCGGCCGCACTGACCGAGCGGGCCTGGCGCCGCCGCTCACCGATCTGATGGACGGTCGCCCGGCCGGCGGGATTGCGCGCGATCGGCAGGCGCCGGCGCGATCGAGGCTCAGGCCGAGGGCCGTCCCGCTGTCGCGCCATTCGGCTCAGGTATCGCCGACCCGGTTCCTGACTGGGCCAGGTAATTATCCCGCGGGCTGCCTCTGCTCGGCCTGGCGGACAAGCGATCGAACCCCGCCGCGGGCCGCCGCTCGCGCCACCAATCCATGACCTCCGCGAAGACCGCGGTGAAACTGCCGACGATCACAAGCATGAAGATGAACCCGAGAAGCAAAAGGAACAGCGCGACGCCGACGATGCCGACTGCGCTAACAAGCGCTGTGAGCACGTCCACGCTGTCCATCCTCCTTTCCGAGGCGGCCGTCGGCGCCGGGCCAACGGCCGCGCCGCTATTCCACCACCTCGATCGCTAGCCGAATTGCCGGCAAGCGATAGCCCAGCGCCAGACCGGGAGCGTCCTGGGCATACGTCAAATGCGGGAGGTTGTACTGCCATGGGTACTTGCCGTTGCCGCCGTCGTAGATCATTGGGTACAGGTCGATGAGATGGGTCCCTGGCCCGCCGGTGGCCACGAACTCAATCGTGACGTCGCCATTGCTGTTGAAACCGCAAGCCATACCCATGTAGGCGTTGTCGTACGTCACGGCGACGCCGTTGTCAAGTTCCGTCCAACCGACGCCCTTGATCTGCACCGTGAACTTCTCGCCGGCCTTGACACGGGTCGGCGTCACGCCGACCACACTTCGCTCGACGAAGAACGGGACCTCAGCCATGATCTTGTCGTTCACCATCAGCGCCACGGCGTGCCACCCGCCGAGACCCTCAGGGATCGCGATCGTTGTGTTGACCGAGCCGTCCGACCCGACCTGGACCTGCCCCATCGGCGTCTTGATCACATCCCAACCGCCAATCACACGGTTGCCGAGCACGGTCAAGAATGCGATGTCGGCGGTGGTTCCGGCTGGCAGACCGGTGGCATTGAGCGTCGCCGAGGAAAGGATGGGGCCGTACGTCGCGGAGAGCCGAGCGTTCACGCCCGGAGCGTTCCCGCTGATCAGTGTCGTGCGCGGCGTCTTGTCTCCGGCGACGACCTTGCTCTGGTCAGGCCAATCGAGCCGTGCCTCAATTGGACCGGAGCCATCGGTTACGGTGAAAACCTGCTTGAAGGGGACAAGTTGGGCCACGGGCGACTGCTGCACGTTCAGATATGGCAGGGTGTGGCTGGCGCCGTCGACCGAGATGAAGTGCTTTCCGGCGGGTCCCGAGGCGCGGAACTGGAATACGGCCGTGCCACGAGTGGTCGTCGCCGAAATGAAGCCCGTGTATTTGTTGTCATAGGTCAGCGCGGCCGTGCTTTCGTAGGCCTTCCACCCCAGGCCGGTCACCTTGATTGTGATCAACGTGCCGACCGGGCCCTCGCTGGGGCTCATCGTGAAGCTGCGCGCCAGACGGAAGCCGCCTTTCGCGACGTCCTCGTTGTCGACTGAGATATAGATGTCGTGGAGTTCGCCGTAATCCTCGGGCGCCGGGAATGTCGCCACGAGACGGCCCTGGCCGTCGATGGTTGTTTGCCCCAGGATTACGCGCTTGTCGGTGAACTTGCGGTCAACATATTCGATCGAATTCTTGGCCACCCTCGTGTCATAGCTGCCATCGAGGGTCCACCACACGATGTTGGCGGCCTTTCCGGCCGGCAGTCCCTCTCCCGTCACGGTAATGCTTGACCCGACCGGTCCCCGCTCCGGGCTGGTCTTGAGCAGTTTCAGCACGCCGGCGGCCACGGTCGGCGCCGCCGGCCGGGTCGTTACGGGTGCGCCCGGACCAACGGAAGTCGGCTTTTGCGCGGCCGCGGCCGGCGCCGCCGGCTGAATCGTTGCGGTTGCGCCTGGTCCGCCGGCAGCCGGCACCGCGGACGGATCCCGCGGCGTCGCGGGCGTCCCGGCGGGAGCACAGGCCACAAGCAGGATCGTGAGGAGCGCTATGGCGGGAACGCTGACCATCGCACTGAGGACTGAACCCCGTCCATTCTCTCTCATGCCTATCTCCGTCGGTCTGCGTCAACTATTCGATGATCTGAAGACGCGACTCGATGCCACGCTCAGGCGCCGAGACCGGGATCTGCTTAAATGAGCCCTTCTTGCCGTTCTTGGTACTCACGTCGATGGTGAAGGCGAGAACGCCCAGCGGGAACTGCATCGGCACGTCCCAGGCGGCCGTCCAGAACCATGGCGCGTCGTCCGTCGCTCCGTGGCGACCGTACCGGAACTTGGCTTCCTCGCCGTGGGGAAGCTTGAGGAGAGCGGTGTCGACATCGGCCTCCTGCAACTCCTTCCCGGTGTTGTCCCAGGCGTACATTCGCCAAACGATGTGCATGCCGCGCCGGAACGTGCTATTGATGACGCAGTAGCGGTCGGCGTCCACGTTGAACTTGCTCTCGCCGGCACCGGCTGTGACCGTATCGACGTAGAATGTGACTTCCCTGACCTCGGGCGCGGGCGGCTTTGGCGGCGCGGGCGGCGTGGTGCCCGGCTTTGGTGGCACCGCCGTTGCCCTGGGCGGTGCGTTCGGCACGGCGCCGAGAATGGGCTGCTTGCCCGCCTCCTTGGCTTGCGCGGCGGAGAGCTGCTGCTGCAAGGCCTTGGTCTTCTCTTGCTCGGCCCCGAGCTGCTTCTGGGCAGCGTCAAACTGCTCCTGTGAGATACCGCCACAAGCAGCCAACAGCGCCGCCGATCCGGTGGCCAACAGGCCGAGCGCGGCGCGCCTTGTGATGATGGGTCCGGTTGCCATGTCTGCTTCTCCTTCGCGTGTACTTCTTACGCTTCCGCGGACTCGGCGAAGATCCCGGCCAATTGGCGCAGGACGAACCCGAAAGTTGTCCAGACGCCGCCGATCAGTAACGCCAGGACGAATGGGGCGGTGTTCCGAATCGGTTCGAGTCCGATCGGCGCGACAGCGTAGGCCGCCGGCAGCGCATCGGCCGATGGAAGTACGACGAGCACCGTCCGGTCGCTCTCGCTGTGCAAGCCCAAGCCCTCGAACCGAACCGTGAACCGCTGCTCAGAGAGCGGCAAGGTCGGGCGATAGTCGAGGAACGCGACTCCGTTGGCGTCCGTCTTCGCGCGTCCGATCTCCATCTTGCCGAACGTCCCGACGAACTCCGCGTCGACGTAGAAGCGCACTTCGGCCTTGGACACGGGCGCACCGCCAGTATCCTTCAGGACCGCCATCAGCGCGAGATTGTCTCGGCCGACCGTCGGCGTCAGGCTCAGTGTGGTCGCCTTCAGTGACGGGGCGGCGGCCGTGCCGGCACCCTTGACGCGAATCGACCCCTTCTGCAGGCGGTCGTGGATCTCACAGTCGAGATCGCACTTGAAGTCGAAGGTGCCGGTCTTGTCGGCGACAAAGCTAAAGGTGTACTCGCGGTTGGACGCGGTGAGTTTGTCCGACTCGAGCTTGTAGGCCGGCAGCACGATGATGTGTACATCGTTCACATGGGCCACATGCGCCCACGCGAAGGTCAACTCGACCGACTGTCCCCGCTCGACCTCGAGGGCGGGGCCCTCACCTTTGCTGCCGAAGCCGGCGTCGGTGATTTCGACTCGGAACTTGACCGGCTCGGTCACCTGCGCCGCGGCGTGGCCGTTCGCGAGCCAGGGCGCCAGGATCATCAGAAGGGCGCCGAGAATGGCCACGATCCTCGGGCCGACGATCTGCCTACGCACGACTGTCACCCTCCGATCCGCTGAACCGCGACCCTGGGCGCGACACCATCGGGGAGATGATCGACGTGGCCATCGACGTGATAGGCGTCGATGGCGAGGACCCGAGATTCCTCGTGCTCCCAGCCCTCCTTGATTTCCCAAACGGACAGAATCGGGAACGTCTTGGCGAAGAGCGTGAAGATCAGACCGAAGCCGGCGAAGGCCGCGGCGGTGATCGAGAACTCGACCCAGGTCGGCCGGTAGCCTCCCCACTCGTAGGGCATCTGCGGCAGGCCAAGCGAGGCTACGACGATCACATAGCGTTTCAGCCACATGCCAATGTTGACGAGCACCGAGGCGGCGACGATTAACGGGATCGTCCGCGTCCACGGCAGAGCGCAGATCAGAATCGGGACGAGCATCCCGGCTATCACGAAGGTCCAGAACGGCAGCGCGTACCGACCGAGCATCAACGCCTCAAGAAGAAGCTTGTCGCCCTCGGCCAGCTTGTAACCGGTCGTTAGGTACTCGGCGAACGTGAAGTAGGCGTAGATCAAGCCGAGCGCGAGCATCAGATAGCCCAAGAACCGGAACTGCTTCTCGGCGATGTACTCTTCGAGGTGGTAGAAGCGGCGGAACAGGTACATCACACTGATGATTCCGGCCGTGCCGGAATAAATCGCGCCGACGACGAAGTAGGGGCCGAACACGGTGCTGTTCCAGCCGTCCCGCATCGTCATACCGAAGATCCAGGAGACGACCGTGTGGACCGAGACGGCAACCGGGATGATCACCACCATCATCACGCCGAGCGCACGCTCCAGGCGGCGCCGCTGCCCGGGCGTGCCGCGCCAGCGGAGCGACAAGGCGGCATAGATCCGGTGTCGCAGTCGGTGCGACGTCCCGGCCAAGCGATCGCGAGCGAGGGCGATGTCGGGGATGAGCGGCAGATAGAGGTAGATCAGGCTGCCGGTCAAGTAGGTGCTGATCGAAATCAGGTCCCAGAGGATCGCCGAGCCGATCTGGCCGAAGAGGATCACGTTCAGAACCCGATCAGGCCGGCCCAGATCGATGATCGGCATGAGCGCGCCGATCATCAGCGAGACCACCGTGATGACCTCGGCCATGCGCGTCACCGGTCGGCGCCACTCGGCATGACTCACCCGCAGAATCGCCGAGATGAGCGTGCCGGCATGACTTATGCCGATGAAGAACACGAAGTTGGTGACGTAGAGACCCCAGATCACCACGTCACGCATGCCTGTCTCGATCAGGCCGTGCCGAAACTGGATCGAGTACGCGTAGGCGCCCCAGGCGACCACTATGGCCAGAAAACCGACCCAGGCGTACCAGACCGGCGAGGTGTGGGTCAGGGGATGGAGAGCCGCCGACTCCAGGCGCGCCGACGAATGAGTCGGGGGAAGGATGGCGTGGCCGTCGACCGCTCCGGTCAGAGGGGTCGTGCGGTGAATGGCTTGCGCGCTCATTTCTTGCTCAACTCCTGCCAAGGCCGAGGCTCACGGCTGTTCCGCCGATCGTCTGCCTCACGGCCGTATTCCTGCCCGTGGCCGGGCAGGTACCAGACACGCGGGCGCGTTCCGAGTTCTTCCTTGAGGCGGAACGCGCTGTTGTCGGCCAGGAAGCGGGTGAACTGCACGATCTCCGTGCCATTGGTTGCGACGTCCTGCGTCATCTCGGCCAGGTAGATGGCACCCATCGGACAAGCCGACGCGCAGGCCGGAAGCTTGCCGTCGTGCGTGCGGTGGGCGCAGAGCATGCATTTCTCGACCGTGCCGCGCCGGTGCGGAACGGGGTACTCGGGCGAGTACTGGGCGAAGACGGCGCCGGGAGGATTCTCTGGCTGGTCCCAATTGAACGAGCGAGCGCCGTATGGGCAGGCCGCCATACACATGCGGCAGCCGATGCAGCGCTCGTGGTTGACAAGGATGACGCCCTCGCGGTTGCGGTAGGTTGCTCCGACCGGGCAGACGTTCAGACACGGCGCGTTCTCGCACTGCATGCAGGGTCGCGGCGCGAAGTGGCTACTTCCGCCGGACTCCCCGACTTTGAAGACCCGCAGCCATTGCTGGCCTGCCGGCACGAAGTGCTCGGCGTTGCAGGCTTCGACGCACGCGGGCGGCTTGTCCTGGGTCACGCAGCCTTCGCACTTCCGCAGATCGATCACCATCGCCCACTGGCGCGCCGGTCCGTGGCTCTCCGTCGACGGGGCGGCCGCGCCGCCTTCGGCCGCCAGCGCGCCGCCAGCGGTGACGCCGGAGCCGACCGCGGCGACGCCAGCACCGACCGCTCCGACCCGCTTGAGAAAGCCGCGCCGGGTCACCGCCCACGGGATCCCTGCCGATGTCGCTGGCACTGCCCAACCTCCGGCTCGCTGGTGTCACTATGCCAGCGGCGCCGCGGCGCGGTGAGAGCGAAAGCGCGCAGCGTTTGCCGATCTCCGTCGTGGGAATCAAGCTGAAGCCGGCGAGCGCTGTCGTGGAAAGCGCGCAGTCCGATCTCGGCCTAGTTTTGCGTGGGAGTCTCCAGGAGACCGTGCTCGATCGCGTAGCGCACGAGCGCGGCGCGCCCGCTCAGGCCCAGCTTCTCGAGCCCGCGCACCTTGTACGTCTCGACCGTGCGCACGCTCAGAAAGAGCTGCTCGGCGATCCGCTGCGTGGTGTGGCCCAGGGCGACCAGCCGCAGCACCTGTGTCTCGCGTTCGCTCAGCGGTTGCGTCGCGGTCGGCGTGGCCGATTGGCGCGGACTCCGGAGCTGATCGACGAGTACGCGAGCCGCCGCTGGGTGCAGGTAAACCTCGCCGCGCGCGACGGCTCGGATTGCGTCGAGCAATTCGTGGCCGGACGATCGCTTCAGGGCATAGCCGGAGGCGCCGGCCTCGAGCGCCTGGTGAATGTAGGCCGGATCGTCGTACTGACTGAGGATGAGGACGGCTAATCCAGGCAACTGTTGCTTCATCTGTCGCGCGGCCACGAGTCCATCGCCCGGCATGCGGATGTCGACGATTGCGATGTCGGGTCGGACCTCGAGCGCGAGCCGCACCGCGGCCTCGGCCGTCTCCGCTTCGGCGACGACCTCGAATTCGGGTTGCGCGACGAGCAGCGCCCGCAGACCGGCTCGCAGGACGCCGTGATCGTCAGCGAGCAGAATGCGCAGCTTCGACATCGCTTTCCTCCCGCCGAAGATTGGCCTCGAGTGGGATCTCGAGGAACACCGTCGTGCCGATGCCGGGTTGGGTTTCGATGGTGAGAGTTGCGCCGATTAGTGCGGCGCGCTCCTGCATTCCGGCCAAACCAAGCCGCTTCTCGAGCGGCGCGGCGCGCACCGAATCGACGTCAAACCCCTTGCCATCGTCCTCCACGAGTACGACCAGCCGCTCGTCCCGCCGCTGGAGCAGAACGCTGACGTTCTGGGCGCCGGCGTGTTGCGCAACGTTCGTCAGGGCGGCTTGAACCGTCCGATACACCGCGGTCTCGGCGGCGGAGATCAGACGAAAGCCCGCGACGCCGACGGTCTGGAAGTCGGTCTGCAAGTTCCAGCGCTGGCCGCACTCGGCGGTATACCGCTCCAACGCCGCGACCAGACCGACGTCGTCGAGCACGCTGGGGCGCAACTCGACGGCCAGCCGGTGGACCTCGGCCAAAGTCTGCGCGGCGAGCCCTTGGAGCTTGGTCGCGGTTCGTCGGACTTCTTCGGGTTCGGCGCCGTCGGCGGCCAGCCCTTCGAGCCCGAGGCGTAGCGAAGCAAGCGCCTGACTCGTGTCATCGTGCAGTTCTTGCGCCAGCCGGCGGCGCTCCTCCTCCTGGCCGTCCATGACCCTCTGGAGCAGCTCGGACCGCTCGCGCTCGCGCTCGCGCAGGCTCTGGTAGAGCTGTGCCAGCTCCCGGTTCCGGTGCTCGACCTCGGCGGTGCGCTCGTCAACGCGGTGTTCCAATTCGCGGTTCCACTCCGCCACCTCGGCCAACGATGCGCGGAGCCTCTGTCGCATCGTCTCGAACGCGCGGGCGAGGATGCCCAGTTCGTCGGATCGGTCAAGATGGACCGACTGATCCAGTCGGCCGCCGGCGAACCGCTCGGCCGCCGCGGTCAGCCGTCGCAGCGGGCGAACCACTCGACGGGCGTCGAACCAGGCAACCACGGCGGCGAGGACGAGCGCGCCGAGTCCGAAGAGCGTCAGCCGGAGTTGAAGACGGCGCGGCATCGCCAGCACCGCGTCGACCGGCTGCTCGACGACGACACCCCAGTTCGGGAGAATGGACAGTGGCGCGTACGCGACCACGTGGCTTGGGAACGCGGACGATGGCGGAGGCTCGTGGATTCGGTAGCCGGCTTTCTGCGTGTCCATCAGCCCGGCGAGCAGGGTACGATGCTCGGCGATCACCCTTGGGCTGAGATCGCGAGTCCCGGCGACAAGGCGACCGGACGTGCTCATCAGTTGCGCATAGGTGCCGTTCTCGATATCGCCCGACGGCAACAGGTGGAGCGCCGGATGGTCAGGATTGAGATCCGCCATCAGCGCCCCGATGGCGCGTCCATCCCGCCCTCGCACCGGTACCGCCACGCTGGCGTACGTCTTGTCGTTTGCACCGGCGAACTCGACGATCGCCGTCCGGCCGGTGCGGAGGGCCAGCGCCACGCCCGCGCGATCGGCGTTGACGTCAGCCGACTCGCTGGCGGCGGTGGTCCAGACGGTCGTTCCCGCCGCATCGAGGAGCCACACCGTTCCGAAGCCGCCGAACTGGCTCTGGAGGTCGACCAGATGTTGCTGCTGCGCTTCGGTCGGCGCGTTGGCCGCCTCGCCGCCGAGCTCGGCGGCCTCCCGCTCGAGCGCGGCCTGACCGTGCCGGACAACATCGTCGACCCGCGTCGCCAATGCACGCGCCAGGGTCACGCGCTCGCCGTAGGCGGCATCGACGCTCTCACCGATGGTCCACAGCGCGACGAGGCCGAAAAGCACCAGGACCAGCGCCAGGCCCAGCGCGACGCTGGCGACGATGCGCAGGCCAAGCGAGAACCCGGGCAGCCCGAAGGCGCGCGATTCATCCCCGTCCGTGCTTGCCTCCCGAGCCGGCGCCCGCTGGTAGCCGGTGAGCCGAGCCTACGCAGGCATCTTCGCGCCGGCATCCGTAGTAAGCCCGGATACGCGGCCGAAAATCCGCACATTTCCCCGATGCGCTCGGCGATCCGTGGGACTAACGCGAGGCCGCGGCACGTCGCCAAATTCGCGCGCCGACGGTCGTTCTACTCCGTCGCGAGCGGCGCGCCCCAGCGATCGGCGTAGGCGACCTCGCTGACGGGGCGTCGTCGTAGCGGGCCAAACTTCTCGGCTGGACGGCCAAGCGGGACGATCGCGTAGGTGTCGATGTTCTCCGGGATGCCGAGGACTTCCTTCAGCTTCTCCTCGCGAAACCGGTGGATCGTGGTCATGCAGCCGCCCAGGCCGTATGCCCGCGCCGCCAGAAGCAGGTTCTGGATCGCTGGAAAGACGGTCGCGCCGGAGCCGTGTCGGCCGTCACTGCCCGCGGCCGGTTCGCACTCGGAACAGACGACGATGAGCAGCGGCGGTTCGGTCCCCATCGTCGCGCCGAGGTGGTAGGCGCCCTCGACGCGCTTGCGCTCGCGCGGATCGGTGACCGCGGCCAGCCGGCTCGGCGGTGAGTAGTGATCCCACGCTTCCCGGTACACCTCGCCGACCCGCTGGCGCATCTCGGGATCGCGCACCACGATGAATCGCCACGGCTGCGCATTGCGACCGTTCGGCGCGCGCGTCGCGGCCTCGATGAGTTTTGCGACGACGTGATCCGGCACCGGATCGGGATGGAATCGCCGGATCGAACGGTTCGTATACATCGCATCGATCAGATCGGTCATAATCCTACGCCTCCTCGGTTAGAACGAACTCCTGCGCACCGTGCCACAAGACGAGCCGACCGACCTCACGCATCGTCTCGCGATCGCTCGTGATCGTGGCGAAATGATTGCCGACCAGTTGGCCGACACGGCTGTTGAAGATGGTTGGACCGTACGGAACGAGGAACTCGGTCACACTGAGACCGAAGCAGTAGAGCAACATCTCGCCGGGCGCCGGAAAGCTGGTGTGGTTCTCGTAGGGAAGATCGACGCGCGTCACCGTGGCCGACCCACCGGCGGCGCCACCCGGTGCCGAGGCTGCCCGCCAGTCGTCGAGTG
Source organism: Chloroflexota bacterium (assembly GCA_004297775.1). Classification (GTDB taxonomy): domain Bacteria; phylum Chloroflexota; class UBA6077; order FW602-bin22; family FW602-bin22; genus FW602-bin22. Next base: position 103,264 of record SCUE01000034.1, read on the forward strand.
GTACCCAGGCCGATTCGCCGCTCCAGCGGCCCTGCAGGATCGTGCCGCGAAATGGCAGCATCCGTCGGACGGCCGCGACGGTCAGCGGGGCGCGGTCGATCTCGAAGCGCGCTTCGAGCGCCAACGAAGCGCCGACGCGAATGCGCAACATCATCCAATTGTATTCGCCTATGATCGGCCGACTTACACCGAGATCCATGGGTGTCGGCGCGCTCTTCGTCCTCGCGATGACCGCCTGACCGATCAGATCATTCAGTCCGACGCGCGAGCCCAGCCGGCAATGTGTGGTCCCACGATCGGCACGCCGATCCGGAACTCTTCGATCTCCACCTCGGCGAAGCCGGCCGCGCGAATCGCCGCGGCCGTATCCCGATCGGGATGGCATCCATCCCCAACGTAGCTCCAGAACGGACGAACGAATTCCTGTACGCGCCGCTCGGTGGTCCCCCGGCGCGCGCCAACGTGCTCGACAAATACGAAGCGACCGCCCGGGCGCAGCACTCGCCGCGTTTCGGCGAGCGCCCGCGGAAGATCGGCCACCGAGCAGAGCACGAGCGTCGAAATGACCGCGTCGACCGACCGGTCGGGCGTCGGCAGCCGCTCGGCTGTTCCGTCGCGTAGATCGAGCGTGACGCCGGCGCGCGCGGCCGCGCGCTTGAGGTACGGCGACATGTGTGGATTCGGCTCGACGCCGATCCAGCGAATGCCCGGCTTCACGTGGCGGAAATTGGCGCCCGTGCCGGGACCAATTTCGAGCACGTCGCCGGCAAGGTCGCCGATGAGCCGCGCCTTGCGGTCGGCGACCCAGGCATCGTGCCGCCGACTCGCCCGATCGAGGAGGATTGGAAAGACCCGGCGGATCAGTCCACGGAGAGGATCGGCCATCACAGTCCCCCCGGGGCGATCAGTCCGTGCGTGCGCGCGTACTCGACGAGCTCGGCCCGCTTCCGCATGCCCAGCTTGCCAAGGATGTGGGCGCGGTGCGTCTCGACCGTCTTGATGCTAATGACGAGCCGATCCGCGATCTCGACGTTCGTGAAGCCCTGCGCGATCAGCTTCAGGACGTCCTCCTCGCGGGCGGTCAACCGCTCGATCGGCTCGTGAATCTCGCCGCGATCGCGCCGCCGCACGTAGTCGCTGACCAGGGCGCTCGCCGCCGCCGGCGCCAGGAACGCGTTGTCGACCACGATCGTTCGGATCGCCTCGATCAGGTCGGACTCGGCGGACCGCTTGAGGACGTATCCAGCCGCTCCCGCGTCGAGCGCCTGGAAGAGGTAGGCCGGATCATCGTGCATCGTCAGGATCAGGACGCGCACCTCCGGCACCGATCGGTGTACGCGCCGGGTCGCCTCGAGGCCGTCAATCCCTGGCATCGTGATGTCGAAGATCGCCACGTCCGGACGCAGCGCGACGACCTCAGCCACCGCCGTCCGGCCATCGCCCGCTTCGCCAATGACCTCGATCCCGCGCTCGTCGCCCAGGAGCGCGCGCAGACCCGCGCGCAGCATCGCGTGGTCGTCGCAGAGGTATACGCGGATCGGCATCGGTTGCTCCGTCGGGCGGTATCGCCGCTAACGATACAACCCCGCCGGTTTGATCCAACGCGCGATGCCCATCGCGGGGTTAGAAGCGGAGCGCGTAGCCCCACACGCCTGAATAGGCGACGACGCACGCCACCAACGCCAGGATCGTCAGTCCCGCGCCGGCAATGACGTAGGCGGCGACATGGCTAGTCTTCTGATCGGTCCACTCGTTCACCGCGATCCCTCCCCGTGGATGGCGTGGATGTTGCCCGAGCGCGCCGTCCGGCACGTCGGGGTTTTTCCCGGATTCGTCGCCCGGCCCGGTCATCTAGTCTCGGATCGAGGAGGGCTTCGCACGAAGATCGACCGCGCCCACGTGGGATCGCGGGTCGGCGGCGAACTCTCGGGAGGGCTTGCGATGGTCGCGACTGGCAAGACATCCGACACCAGCAGGCGCGGCGTTCCGGCCTATGTCCGCGTCGTCATGGCGCTGGATGGCTCATCCCTGGCCGAGAAGGCGATCCCACACGCGATTGCGATCGCCAAACTTCACGGCTCCGAGATCTCGCTCATGCGCGCGTATTCGCCGCCGGCCAGCCTGCTCGCGGCCAGCGCCGCGAGCGCGATGCCTGGCGCTGGACCGGCGCTGGACCCCGGGCCGTTCTTGATTGCCGGCCGCCAGGAAGCCGACATGTACCTCGCGCACATCGCCGAGCGGATCGAGGCCGAGGGCGTCCCCGTGCACTGGCGCCGGCTCGACGGCCCGGCCGGCGAGTGCATCATCCACGAGGCGAAGGAGTGGCACGCCGATCTCGTCGTCATGACCACTCACGGCCGCGGCGGGATTGGGCGCTTCGTCATGGGCAGCGTGGCCGACTACGTCCTCCACCACGCCCCCTGCCCGATCCTGCTGATTCGAACGAACGGATAACGCTCCGGGGGCGCCGGGTCGCCCCCGGGACGGTCGTGTCGAGTTGTTAACCGCGAAGTTCCGGGAGGCTGTCAGGTCAAGTCGGACGGCGCAAGCCACAGGTGCAAGAAAGTGTCCGATGTGTCCATGTGTCCAGGAAATGCGCTGTTTTCATCTCCAAATCGCGCCTGCCAGGTGGGGCACAGTGTCCGGGAACGTGTCCGATATGGTGTCCAGCGACACGCCGCCCGGAATGGCAGACAAGGGACGCCCAGCGGGGGCGCATCGTCACGCCCGCGATCGGCACCGCAAGACGGATCGGGAGTGGCTTGACAGCGGATGGGGAAACCGCGAGCATCGAACGATGATAGAACGTATGTTCTGACCAGGTCAACCTTTGATCGCGGTGGTCAGAGAGGAAGCCGCGGTAGCGTCCAACGCGTCGGAATCGGGAGCGGGCTGAAGGGCCCGCTCCCGATTCCGACGCAGTTGCGGCGTGTCTCTGGCCGCGGTTTACCGACCTCTGTCGTGTGGCACATCGATCGACGTGCTGCACGTGGCCGTCAGACCCGCCTGGTTCGCGCCGGCGTACGTCAGCGTGTACGTCCTGCCATCGCCGGTCCCCGACCGCTCGGCGCGGACCTGCCCCGCCGTGTCCGCGGAGCCGACCGACCACCCTTGCAGGTCGCCGGCCGTGTCGCCGTCCCCTAACCCGTTGTCGGGTTCGTCGCTGGCGACAGATGTCAGAACGAACCCAGCGGAGCCCGATGCGCCGTCGGTCACCGAGACCGACACGCTCGCGTTGACGAGCTTGTGGTTCGGCGGCCAGATGCTGTTCGACGTCGCGGTGCACGCGACCAGCGGTGCCGTCTGGTCGACCTTGACAGTCAACGGTGCCGCGTTCGTCGTGAGCCCGGCCTGGTTCGTGCACGCGCCGTTGAACGTCGTGCCGACGGTCTCACTCGTCTGCGTCTGGTTCGCGGTACACGTCGCCGGGCCGCTGACCGAATCGGTCCCGCTCGTCGCGACGGTTACGTCGCTCGTGTACCAGCCGTTGCTGCCGAGGGTCCCGCCGACAACGGCCAGTGTCGCCGATGGCCCCGTCTGGTCGACCTTCACCGTAACGCTCTGCGACGCCGGGCCACCCGCTGACGTCGCGGTACACGTGAACGTCGCAGCGGCCGTGTCAGTCGTCACGACGCTCGACCCACACCCGGAACTCGCCGAGATGGCGGACTCCTGGTCCGTCACGCTCCAAGACACCGTCGTGTCGGACACGTACCAGCCGTTGGTGCCCAGAGTGCCCGAGACCTGTGGGATGATCACGGGCGGGGTGTTGTCGATGACGTTCACCGTCGTCGCGTAGGCGGACTCCCCGCCGTCCTTGTCCTTGATCTTGCCCTTGACGGTGACCGTGCCGAGAGTGCGCGCCGAGCACGCGGCGTTGTTGGCGGCGCCGTAAGGGCCGAAGCCGCCGCCGCAATCGAAGGCGTACTGGAATCCTGCGCCCGTGTCGACCGACGAAGGGTCGGAGGGCGCAGTCAGGGAGATCGCGTAGCCCGTACCGAGGACGGCCGAGGCTGGCGCGTTCAATACCGCGGTGGGCGCCACGTTGTTGACCGTGACCGGGAACTGCGCGGTCGCGGTGCCGCCGTTTCCGTCGGTCGCGGTGATTGTGACGGTCTGCGACTGGGCGGGGCCGTCCGTGGTCGCATAGGACCAGTTCCACGTCCCGTCCGGGTTCTTGACGATGACGCCCGCCGAGGCGGAAAGGGTCACGCTGTCGCCCGGATCGGGGTCGCCCCAGGTACCGGTGTTCGTCGCGGACTGACCCTCCAGCACGTTGGTGTTGCCCAGCGCGGCCGTGGTGCGGATGGCGAACGTGAAGCCGTGCCAGGTCTCAGGGTTGGGTACCGTCCACGAGAACGTGGAGAACGAGCCCAGGAACTTGATGGTCCCGTGACCCTCCTGGCCGCGCAGCACGTCGCCGGGCTGCTGGGTGAGACACGTGGCGCAGCCTCCCCAGAAGCCAACACCCTGGCTCACGATCGCGAACGGCGAGTCGAAGTCGTACGTTGCCACCGTCCCTGAGGAACCCAGGCTGACGATTGCCATGATGGGGTCGACGATGGGCTGGGACAGCGTGACCTTGTAGGTCATGCCCGGCGTTCCGGACAACTGGAGCAGCTCGCAGTTGGGCGGTGCGGTGGGCACCTCGGTGCTGATGTACGGCGCGGTGGGGCTCCAGAAGTTGGTGCCACAGCCAGTCTGTGCGCCGTAGTAGAAGCCCAGGCTATTGTCCGCCTTGCGCGCCTCAAAGCTCACGTTCACGGACTGCCCGCCCGGCAGGTTGATCACGCCGGAGGCGGTGCCGCCGCCGGGGCTGGCCGAGGTCCAGTCGACGTAGTAGACCGTGTTGCTCGCAGTCACGTTGACGCCCACCGTGGGCGGGCTGTTATTGGCGACGACGCTCACGTTGTCGATCGTCGCGCCACACGCTCCGCCGGTCAGGCTCGCGAACGTCAACGTGGTGGACGCGCCGACCGCTGCGAAGCTGAAGTTCTTCTGGGTCCAACCCATCGCGGTGGACGTCTTGCCGGAGCTGTCGAAGGAAAAGGTCACAGACGTGCTACCGGCCGAGGCCTTCACGTCCTTGACCGCCGGAGAACACGTGAAGTTCCCGGCCAGGTCGAATGTCACGGTATAGGTCGCCCCTGGTGCGGTCGAGAACGACTGGCTGATCGTGCCCGCGAAGGACCGATTCAGATCGACGCTCTTGCTGCCATCGGCAGCCGTCCAGATGCCGGGGCCGATCCAGTCCACCCCATTGCCCCCGACGCTCCAGCCGGTTATGGCCGTGCTGCCCGCGAGCACGTTGGTGTCGCCGGCGTTGAAGGCGCCACTTTCGAAGCTGCCGTTCGTCAACAGGTTGGGCCCGGCGGCGGCGGCCGGGACCGCGCCTACCACGCCCAGGACCAGCGCCACGATTAATGCCATGGCGCCGATGCGGCGTCCCAGCCTCGTCACTCTCTTCATGCGGTCAGTCTCCCCCCACGTGTTTCGAAGAATTGCCAAAAGATACGGTCAGGCCTCGTCCCCTGACAACAGCCCTCCTCGCAGTACTCTCCGGGGGCCTGCAAGGAACGCGGTGCGTACGTCGACGACTACCTCAATGGAGGAATGCCGATCGATCGGCTGAAGCGTCGCGCGCCGTTCATTGCCCAGGAGCTATGGCGGTAGGGAATGCCGCGGTTTGGCGACTCGTAGCGATTCTTCGCCGTCTCCCTTGCCTGAGTGAATCGCCCTCCGCCTACGCGACGCCCGTTATCTGCGCAGAGACTCGCCCGGCGTGACCGCCGCGCCGGCGGGGATGTCCGGCAACTGCGCGGCCGCGCGGACCTTGCCGATGATCGCCTGAATCGGCTCCATGATCCGCCGATCCTGTTCGCCGTAGAGCAGCAACTCCAGTCCGTATTCCACCAATGCCACCTCACTCGGCGTGAGCGACACGGTCGCCGACGGGCCGGTCGGATACTCGGCCAGCGTCGCCACGCTGAGGTGGAGCGCCGGCCGCGCTCGCGCCCCAGCCGGAATAAGCAGGATCGGCACGGGTGTGCGCTGTAGGGTCGCCGTCGCGACGCTGCCCATCACCAGCCGCGTCAGGCCACCCCGCCCGTGCGTGGACATGACGATCAAGTCCGCCGCCTCCTCGGCCGCGACCCGGATGATCGTCGACGCAGTCGCACCGATCTCGGCCCGAATCGACGCGATCGGAATGCCCGGACCAAGACGACTCGCCTCGTCTTCGAGATGCGACCGCGCCTGCGCGATCTGCTCGTCGGTGTCGAGCGCAATCGGCACGGAATAGGTCGGCGGCACGCCCAGCATCGGCGGAGCTTGTGGTGGCTCGATGACGCGGAGCAGCACGACTTCGACCGGCAGGACGTGGGCGAAGCCAGTCACGGTCGCGATCGCCTGCATCGCGGTCGCCGAACCATCGAGCGGCACGAGCGCCTTCAGCGGCCGGTCCGGCCACGTGACATCGCAGCCCGGCGTTACGAGCAGCATCGGGACGCCGCCGTGGCGAAGCACTTGATCGGCGACACTGCCGTAGATGAAGCGACCGACACCGCCACGACCGTGCGTGGACATCACGATCAGATCGGCGTTCCGTTCGCGCGCCGTCGCGACGATGGAATCGGCGGCCGACACACCGTGTGCCACGTGTGTCTCGACCGGCACACCCATCGCCCGGGCGCGCACGGCCACCTCTTCCAGCTCCGGGGCGGCGTGGTGATCGATGCGCACGACATCGGTCACGCCCTCCGATTCGTACACGTATGCGAGGGCCGCGCGCACGAACAGGAGTCCGCCGTGTGTCGCGCGCGCCAGGCGCACGGCGTACGGAATCGCGCGCTCGGACAGGTCGGACCCATCGAGCGGGACGAGAATCGTCGTCATCTCACGACACCTCCACGAGTCAATCGTGTCGGCCACGTCACGTCGGGGAATCCATAGAAAACCCTGAGTCGCGTCCTCGTCCTGTATGCTCTGCCGCCGTGTAGCGCGGAAGCGCCGCCATGAAGGGAGCAATCGATGAATGTCACCGCGTTCGCCGCGCGCATTGGCCTTCGACTCGACCAGGCCGCCGGGCTTATCTTCGCCGCGCTCATCGCGGCGGTCGCACTCTCGATCGCCCGATTCGAGGAGCAGTTCATCGGACAGGCCGTCATCGAAGCGCTCGTCGTCGCGCTACTGGTCGGGGTTGCGCTACGCAACGTTCTGCCAGCCGCGACGATCGCCCGGCTTTCGCCCGGCACCGCCTATGCCGGTAAGCAGGTTCTCGAGTTCGCGGTCGTCCTGCTCGGGGCTGGCATCTTTTTTCCAACCGTGCTCGCCGCCGGTCCGGCCCTGCTCGTCCTGATCTTTGGCAGCGTCATCGCGGTCCTTTTCATCGGCTTCTTCGCCGGCCGCGCGTTTGGCCTGGCGTGGAAGCTCGCTCTCCTGGTCGCGGTCGGCAACGCCATCTGCGGCAACTCGGCGATCGCGGCGGTCGCACCGGTTATCCAGGCCGAGAAGAAGGATGTCGTCAGCGCGATCGGGCTCACGGCGCTGCTCGGCCTGCTGCTCGTGCTCGGTTTGCCGTTCCTGATCGTTCCACTCGGTCTCAGCCACTACCAGTACGGCGTACTGGCAGGCATGGCCGTCTACGCCGTGCCGCAGGTCGTCGCGGCGGCGTTTCCGGTCAGCATACTCTCCGGAGACGTCGCGACGACCGTGAAACTGACGCGCGTCCTCCTGCTTGGCCCGACCGTGATCACGGCCAGCCTCATCTTCCGCCGATCGACCGGCAAGGGTCTCAGCGGATTCCTGCCGTGGTTCATCACCGGATTCCTCATCCTGGCGATCGCGCGGAGTGTCGGCGCGATGCCGGAAGCGCCGGCCACGATCCTGCGCGACGCGAGCCGCATTCTCACGATCGCGGCGATGGCCGGACTCGGCTTCGGCGTCGACATCGCGGCCGTTCGCGTGGTCGGCATGCGCGTGACCGCGGCGGTGCTGACGTCGCTGGCGTTCCTGCTCGCGGTCACGCTGGCCGCGCTCCGCTTCGGCGGCATCAACGGATAGCGCGCCGACAGCGCGGACGAGGCGTCCGCGCCCCCAGGAAGGAGTGCCGGCCAGGTCGCGCGTCGCTACCGCCGCAGCGCGTTGACGATGACGAGGAAGTCCAGGATCTCCTGAAAGATTGCGCCGAGCGTCGGCGGAATGTGGCCGAACGCGGCCACGACCATCAGGGCGCCGCTGACGCCCATGCCAATCCAGATCCCCTGTCGCGCGATCGCGCTCGTGCGACGCCCCTGCTCCACGATGTCGGCGACGCGGCCGAGGTCATCGGTCATGACGACGATGTCGGCGGCCTCGGCCGCAATCGCGCTGCCCCGCGCGCCGAGGGCGATCCCGACCGTCGCGGCCGCCAGCGCCGGCGCATCGTTGATGCCGTCGCCGACCATCGCGATGTCGCCATTCTCGCCGCGCAACGCCTCGACCGCCGCGACTTTGTCGACTGGCAGAAGATCGGCGCGGACGTCGTCGATGCCGACGGTCGCGGCGATCTCACGCGCAGTGGGCGCGTCGTCGCCGGTCAGCATCGTGATGCGCCGAATGCCGAGACCGCGCAGGCGCGCAACGACCCGCGCGGTCTCGGGCCGCGGCGGATCGGCGAAGACCAGCAGCGCGCGCGGCACGCCGTCGACCGCGATGGCGGCGGTCGACGCGTGGAAGCCGAGGCCATCTCGCGCCGCGACGAGGCCGTCGCCCGAGCGCACGTGTTCGCCAACAAAACCGATCGAGCCAACGACGACCGCGTGGCCCTCGACGAGGCCGGCGATGCCCGCCCCGGCGGTCTCGGTCGCGGTGCCCGGCGGCGGAACCACGCCGTTCGCGCTGGCCGCGTTGACGATCGCGCGCGCCATCGGGTGCGTCGAGGCGAGTTCGAGTCCAGCCGCGAGGCGCAGGGCCGCGTCGGCCGCGAGCGAATCGAGCGGCACGATCCGTTCGACGACTGGCGCGCCGCGCGTCAGCGTCCCGGTCTTGTCGAACACGATCGCGCGTACGCCGCCGATCCGCTCCATGGCCGCGCCGTTCTTGACGACGATGCCGAGTCGGGCCGCCCGGTTGATTCCGGAAAGCACTGCCACCGGCGTCGCCAGGATGAGCGGACACGGCGTCGCGACGACCAGCACGGCCAGCACCGCGTCGCCGCGGCCGGTCATCGCGTACGCGATCGTGGCCATGAGGATTGTGATCGGCGTGAAGACGACCGCGTACCGATCGGCCAGGCGCGCGATCGGCGCTTTATCGGCCTGGGCGCGCCGGGTTAGCTCGACGACCCGCTCGTACTGGCTCTCGTTGGCGCGACGGGTCGCGCGCACCTCGATCGCCGCGCCGAGAACCAGAGTGCCGCTCATGACGTCCGAGCCGGGTCGCACCGAAACCGGCACCGGCTCGCCGGTCAGGGCCGACTCATCGATCGCCGCGGTTCCGGCCATCACGACCCCGTCGACCGGCACAGCCTCGCCGACCCGGAGCAGCAGGCGGTCGCCCGGCGCCACCTCCGACACCGAGATGTCCTCGATGCCGCCGTTCGCGAAGCGGTGCGCGACCCGCGGCGCGCGTTCGAGCAGCCCGAGCAGGGTCGAGTTCGCCCGCCGCGCGCCGTACACTTCAAGCGCCTCGCCGCCCGACTGCATCAGGACGACGACGCATCCGGCCAGGTACTCGCCGGTCACCACCGCGCCGACGATCGCCATGCTTGCGACGATGTCGGCCGCGAACTGGCCACGGAGCATTCCACGCACGGTCTGGACGACGACCGGCAGTCCGCCGACGAGGAGCGTCGCCAGCAAGATCCACGACCCGGCATCGAGGGCGCCGAAGCCGTACCGCGCGACCAGCCCGACGATCAGGCCGAGGGCCGTGACGAACGGAATTGGCCGACGTCGGGCGAGATCCGGGATGTCGGCCAGATTCACACTACCGCTCGATCGTCGCCGTTGGCGCGGTTTCCCCCGACAGCTCGATCGGCGCCGGCCGGACCAGCAACACCGGTACGGTCGACATTCGCAAGACGCTCGTCGAAACGCTGCCGAGCACGGTGCGCGTCAATCCGCCGTGGCCGTGCGTCGCCAGCGCGATGACGTCCATCGACTTCTCGCTCGCAATCGACGCGATCGTGCCAGACGACGAGCCGAGGACGACGGTCGTCTCGATGTCGATTCCGCGCGCGGCCAGATCCGCGGTGAGCCGATCGATGTATTCACGCGCCGCGTCGAGCTCGATCGTCGGATCGAGTTCCGGGTACATCGCGGCCGGGTAGGCGTCGGCGTACGCCAGGCCGACCGGCGGGATCTCGACGATCCTCGCCACGTGGACTCGCCCGCCGACGACCCGGGCCAGATCGAGCGCGATTGGCAGGATGCGCTGCGAGAAGTCGGATCCGTCCAGACCAACCAGGATACGCGCCGGCCGGCCGCCGGGCCAGACGTGCGCGCAGTGGGGCGGGACGAGCAGAATCGGCGTATCGGCGTGCCGAATGACATCGTCGGCGACGCTGCCGTAGATCCAGCGTCCGAGGCCGCTTCGACCATGGGTGGACATGACGAGTAGATCGGCGTTCTGGTCGCGCGCCGCGCGCAGGATCGCGGTCGCGGCGTCGCCGTCATAGACATGCGCTTCGGCGGTCACGCCGCCATCGGTCAGCCGCTTGACGATCGCGGCCAGATCCGCCTTGGCCGCGTCGATCGCGGCGCGAATCTCCGGTCGGCCAATCTCGGTCGCGTCCGGCAGCGCGCGCAGCAGTACCACCCGGCCACCGACAGCCGCGGCGAGACCAGCCGCGTATGGCACGGCCTGGCCGGCCGGCGTGGAACCATCGTGCGGAACCAGAATCGTGCTGAGTTTCACGTCCATCCTCCTTCGTCATCGCGCGCCGGGATCGTCGCCTCAGAATGGGTAGTCTATTGTCACAGTCTAGACGTGCACTCAGCTACCAATCCAGTTCCCATCACCGCGCGAGGCCGCGTCTGGCACTGCGCGCACAGGATATGATCCGGCGGTTGCCGGATGCGCCCATCGGTGCTTTCTCCCGATTCTCGCGGCGCGTCTATCCTTTCCCGGCGCAACTCCGGAGGGAACTCGATGGCCAGAGAAGCAGATCGCGCACACGGGCAGTGGACGCCCGCGATCGGCGCCTATCTCGATGCCCTGTACGCGGGCGAGGATGGCGGAATGCGCGAGGCCGCGCGTGCCATCGAGGTAGCGGACATGCCACAGATCCAAATCCCGCCGGCGGACGGACGTATTCTCGAAGTGCTCCTGCGACTGGTCGGAGCCCGCCGCGTCGTCGAGATCGGCACCCTCGGCGCCTACTCGACGCAGTGGCTGGCCCGGGCCCTGCCGGACGACGGCCACCTCTGGACGATCGAGGTTAGCGCGCGTCACGCCGCGGTCGCGCGCGACGTGTTGAGCCGAGCCGGACTGGGTGCGAAAGTGACCGTCCTCGAAGGCGCGGCGCTCTTGGTTCTGCCCGACCTCGAACCGCGCGGTCCATTTGACGCGGTGTTCATCGATGCCGACAAGGAGAATTATGTGAACTACGCGGAGTGGGCGTCGGCGCACCTGCGTCCCGGCGGTTTGGTGATCGGCGACAACACGTACTTCTTCGGTCGGCTGGCCGGCGTCGCGTCGCGCGACGCGGCTGAGGAGAAGGCAATCTCAGCGATGCGCGCGTTCCACCAGCTCGTCGCGCGTGAGTTCCACGGTGTCGTTCTGCCGACGCTGGAGGGCCTCACCGTCGGCGTCCGCCGGTAGTCTGCCCCGGGGACAGTGGGCCGTCTCGCCCGCCCCGCGTAGCGGCGCCTCGCCGAATCAGTTCTTGGGACGCGGCGTCAGCCACTCGTCGCGAAATCGCCACAAAGGCGTCGGACGGACCAGAACGCCGTTCTCGATCACGATCGGCTCGCTCGGCGCCTCGTCGGCGCGCGGCACGCTGTAGACCGTCCGGGCGTAGATGAGCATGATCGTCACGAGGACGAAGAGTGTGATGCTCAAACCGACGACAATGCCGATCGCCAACTGCCCGGCGCCGGTATGTCCGTGGTGAGGCCGCGGAGGCGGCAACGGCGGCCCCCGTCGAGTCTCGATCGAATGGGCCACGGTAGCCATGCTACGGTATGCTAGGCGGCGTGTCGATCCGCCGCATCGTCAGAATGGGCTGGCCCGGAAGTCACCGGCGCGATCGCGCGCTCGATGCGAGCTGCCTCACGATCGTGGCCCATGCGCCGCAAGAGGAGCGCGTAGGCGCGCGCGATCTGTCGCGTGTAGGGGTGCGCGGAGCCAAGCGCGCGGGTCTCGACGAACATCGCGCGGCGCAGCAACCGTTCCGCCTCGGCGAATCGACCATTGACCCGGTGTAGGCGGCCCAGCGCGTAGAGGCTGCAGGCCAACCTTTCGTCGGGCTTGCCCATGCGTTCGGCCAGATGGACCGCGCGCAGGAGCGCCGGGGCGGCACGCACGATGTCGCCGCAATCGGCCAGACGCACGCCGTCGTGGTAGGCGCGCGACCATTCGAGTGTCGTCGTGCCATTGTGTCCAGCCATCGCCAATCCCTCCGACGGGCGCGCCGATCCGCCCGGCAGTGCTATCGTCGCGCCGCGCGCGCGGCCGCGCGTCCGGGAAAACCACCGATATGGCGACAGAGAATAGAACCAGGACGGCGGAATTGGAGAAAAACCGCCGCCCTGGCAGTCGAAGTATCGGTCAGCGAGAGCTCTGGACGTCCCTTTGGTGGCGCGCGGCGCTATCCGCGACCGTGACCAGGTTCCGTCTCCTTTGGGTGTCCAGTGTGAACCTCGATGATCACCACCGCCGGGGAATCCGGAATACGGGTGAACCAGATTCGACCGCCATCGCTGATCTTGTACTGCCAAATGCCACGTCGCTCGAACTCACGGCCCTTGAGCGGATAACAGCGATCCGATTCCACGGTGTCGGCGTTGGTCGCCAGCCAGTCGAAACAGGCGCGCGCCGCGTTGTCGTACGAGGCCGCGAGATTCTCCCAGTCGCCAGCTACCCGGCGGTTCTTGCAGCGAACCTGATACGGAAAAGTGCTTTGCAATCGCGGCCTCGGTGCGCGCGGCCGTGCGACATATGGCAGCCTTCGCTCGTGGTCGGACTCACTCGACATGGTTACGACGCGTCGACCGAGCGGTGACACGATGCCCGCGAGCGCCGAAATCGACCGAAAGGACGACGCTGAGGTCGCTCAAGGGCGACGAATCTCGACCTCGCCGTCCTCGTCCCAATCCTCGAGCAGCCGGTCGCGCAGGTCGGAATCGACCATTACACGTGCCGTATCGCGCCACCTATCGCGGTTCCGGTCGAACCCGTGCCAGTCACCCTCTTCCAGAGCGCGCCGAAGCGCGAGAAGGCTCTCATGTTGGAATGACGCCCGGTCGACGACCGCGAGATCGGCCGTCCACGCGTAGCCGGGGAGTTCGGGGATGCGCTCGGGCGGAGAGTCGAGCATCGGCAGCAGTGCAATCGTCTCCGTCGCGGCGCGCGCTTGCCGGACGTAGAGTTCTTCTGAGACCAACACAAAGTTCCGGCCGGCACGCTCGCGTAAGAGAACACCTCCGCGCGCGGCATCGTCGAACACGACTGATTGGTTGTGTGCGACGCCAGACTTCGGATAGGTGGCCACGATCGACAAGAGACCGGTGAACGATTCCAGACCGGACGCGGCCCGCCAATCGCTCTCGCGTGTCTTCTGCGGCGGCGAATCCGCGACATTGCCACGCGCGACCACGGGTTGGTCGGTCGTCCCAGGTACCGCTTTCCCTCTTGGCCGACCAATGCTCATGTTACTTCACCAGTTAATGAAGCATATCACGCCACCGTGCCCACCCGGCGAGCCGTCGAACGTGGAGGTGCGCCTCGCGCTGACGCGGAATTGCCCGCCAGGAAAGCCCGGCCACTTGCGCGGACCGGCAACTCAGCGTCAGCAACCGATGCCGAGGAAGCACGCGAACGTGCCGTTGCTCGGCGAAATGGGGACCGAGACACGGAACGGCGGCATGGTTGGGGCCGGTGTCGGTTCGGGCGCGTCGGCTGGTCGCGGCGTCGGCGTCGGCAGCGCGTCGCCGACGATCTCGAAGTCGGTGAAGTGGGTGGTCTGGGCTCGGACGATCTGAAGGGCGGTATCGACATCGGTGACGAGGATTTCGCGCGAGCCGTCGGCACGGATGGTCTCGACGCGGAGCGTACGCTCATTGGTGCCGGGGAATTGGACCGGGTCGTACTTGAAGATGAGAGTGATGGGGACCTGAAAGGTGGTGGTGGCGCCATCGTCCGCGGTAAGGTTGAAGGAGGCAATGGCGGCGCGGCCGTCAGTACGGGGCCGCATGGGGCGCGACTCGAACGCAAACGACGTGGTCTGAAGGACCGCGCCCGGCGGAATGACGAGGGCGATCGCGCGATCGTTCCCGGCCCGCAACTCGCCGCCAGTGAGCGGGATCGAGACACGGGTCGGCGGCGGCGTCGCGGTCGCGGTTCGCGTCGATGTCGGAGTTCGGGTCGACGTGACAGTTGGAGTCATCGTGCGCGTCGGTGAGACGGTCGGGGTGCGCGTGAGTGTGCGAGTCGCGGACGGGGTGCGGGTGGCCGACGTGACGCCGGTTGGCGTCGTCGTAGGCGCACCGTTGCCTTGGGTGGCAAAACCGATCACCGACACGGTGTTGCTGCCGGAGTTGGCAACATAAACGGTATTGGTGACGGGATTCACCCCAATCACTTGGGGAGAATTCCCAACCTGGATCGTGGTCGTCACAACATTGGTGGTACCCTCAATCACCGAGACGGTGTAAGTGGTTACGTTGGCGACGTAGACGGTGTTGGTGGTCGCATCGCCGCCGACCGCGACAGCGCCGCCCGGGATTGAGACCGTGGCCGTGATGGCGTTCGTGGCGCCGCTGATTACCGAAATGGTGTTGCTGTTGAGGTTGGCAACATAGGCGGTATTGGTGGCGGAATTGACGCAAATGTCCGTGGGACCGACTCCAACCGCGATTGCGGCCGTGACTGCGTTCGTGGCGCCGTTGATTACCGATACGAAGCCACTGCCCTGGTTGGTGACGTAGACGGTGTTGGTGCTGGCATTCACGGCAACCCCGCGTGGGGAGTTTCCGACCGGAATTGTGGTGGCAACAACGTTCGTGGCGCCGTTAATCACCGAAACGGTATTGCCGGCGTAGTTGGCGACGTAGATTATGTTGGTGATGGGATTCACGGCGATTCCCTGGGCACCGGCCCCAACAGGGATCGTGGCGGCGACCGTGTTGGTGGCGCCGTTGATCACTGACACGGTCCCGCCCTGGTGGGCGACGTAGGTGGTGTTGGTGGTGGGGTTCACCGCAACCCCCAATGGCCATGTTGCGACAGGGATGGTGGCAGTCACTGCGTTGGTGGCGCCGTTGACCACTGAGACTGTGTTGCTGCTGCGGTTGGCGACGTAGACGATGTTCGTCGTTGGGTTCACTGCGATCCCATACGATTCGGCACCCACCGGGATGGTGGCTATGACGCCCAAGGCCGCGGTCGGAGTTCTGGTCGGCGTCAGCGTGGGCGTGCTGGTTGGGGTTGCCGCACTGATGACTGAGACAGTGCCGCTTCCGTAGTTAGCGACGTAGATGATGCTCGTGGTGGGATTCACCCCGACCGCGCTCGCGGGACCTGGGACTGCGCCGGTGGCCGTGGCAGTATTCGTGACGCCGTCAATCACCGTGAACGTGTTGGCGTAACCGTTGGCGACGTAGACGGTGTTCGTGGTTGAATTGATCCCGACTCCATATGCGACACCGGAGGTTGTGACGTCAGCCGTAATCGTGTTAGTATTACCGTCAATAACCGTAACTGTATTTCCACTACCATTGGTGATGTAGATGGTGTTTGTGGTGGGATTGACCCCGGTGTCCGGGGGCCCACCGCCACTGGATCTGGGGATCGTGGCCGTGACGGCGTTGGTTGCGCCGTCGATTACGGAGACAGTGTTGCTGCCGCCGTTCACTACGTAGATCTTATTGGTGGCCGGATTCACCCCGATTCCCGAGGGAGTGGTCTCGATGGGAATCTTGGCTGTGACCGCGTTGGTCGCGCCGCTGATCACGTAGATGGTGTTGTTACTGCCGTTGGCAACATAGAGCGTGTTGGTGCTGGAATTCATGGCAAGGCTGGTGCAGCAGCCATCCACTGCGATCGTTGCCGTGACGGTGTTTGTGACTCCATTGATTACCGCGACGGTGCCGAGTCCGGTGGCGACGTAGATGGTGTTGGTGCCCGGATTCACGTCGATTGCGACCTTCGGTGGCGCGGGCGCACCACTACTACGCAACCCAACCGAAATTGTCGCCGCAACCGTGCTGGTAGAGCCGTTGATCACAGAGATGGTGTTGCTGCCGCCATTAGCTACATAAATAGTATTGGCCGTGGGGTTCACACCAATGCCTGCCGGGGAATCACCCACCGGGACGGTGGCTATGACGCCCAAGACCGCGGCCGGAGTTCTGGTCGGTGTTAGCGTGGGCGTGCTTGCGGTCGTGGCACCGCTGATCACCGAAACGGTGTTGCTGAACGCGTTGGCGACGTAGACAGTGTTGGTAGTGGGGTTCACGCCGACCCCATGTGGACCGTCCCCGACGCGGATCGTGGCCGTGACGGCGTTGGTCGCGCCGTTAATCACCGAAACGCTGTCGTCGCCTCTGTTGACGACGTAGATAGTGTTTGTGGTGGGGTTCACGCCGACTCCATGAGGAGCGGTCCCGACGGGGATCGTGGCCGTGACGGCGTTGGTTGCGCCGTCGATCACCGAGACGGTGTTGCCATTGAAGTTGGTGACATACACGGTGTTGGTGGAGGGGTTCACGCCGACCGATTGAGGTTCCATCCCAACGGGAACCCAGGCCGTGACAGTGTTGGTGGCGCCGTCGATCACAGTGACGTTGTTACTCAGGCTATTGACGACGTAGATAGTGTTGGTGGTGGGATTCACGCCGATCCCAAGAGGAGTGGCCCCGACGGGGATCGTGGCCGTGACGCCGTTGGTTGTGCCGTTTATCACTGAAACGCTGTCGCTGTGTCTGGTGGCGACATAGACGGTATTGTTGGTGGGATTCACGCCGATCCCCGCGGGTCCTCCCGCAACGGGGATGGAGGCCGTGACGGCGTTGGTCCCGCCATTGATCACCGAGACGGAGCCGCTGAAGTTAGTGACGTAGACGGTATTGGTGCTGGCGTTCACACCAACCCCGTATGGGCCGCTCCCAACCGGGATCGTGGCCGTGACGGCGTTCGTGGCCCCGCTGATCACCGAGACCGTGTTCCCACTTTCATTTGTGACGTAGACGGTGTTGGTGCTGGCGTTCACACCGACCCCAGCCGGGAGGGCACCCACCGGGATCGTCGCTGTGACCGCTGGAATCCCGTTGATCACTGAGATCGTGCCACTACCACCGTTGGCGACATAGATTGTATTGGTGGAGGGATTCACCGCGAGACCCCCGAGCGCGGTCCCAGCGACGACCGTGGCAGCGACCGTGTTGGAGGCGCCGTTGATCACCGAAACGGTCCCACTGGAGTTGTTAGCGACGTAGACGGTGTTAGTAGTGGAATTCAACCCGACCCCTTGGGGATTAGTCCCGACGGGAATCGTGGCCGTGACGGCGTTCGTGGCCCCGCTGATCACCGAGACCGTGTTACTGGCCACATTGGTGACGTAGACAGTATTGGTGGTGGAGTTCACGGCGATCCAAACCGGAGAAGTTCCAACGGGGACGGTGGCCGAAACTGTGTTGGTGGCGCCATCGATCACCGAGATGGTGCTGGCACCGGTGGTCACGTAGATGGTATTGGTGGTGGGATTCACCCCGATCCCGCCGGGCGTGCCCCCAGTGGCTATGGTGGCGGCCACGGTGGTGGTAACACCGTTAATCACCGACACTGTGCTGCTGTCGTGGTTTGCGACGTACACCATATTGGTCGTGGGGTTTACGCCGACCCCTCTCGGAGAGGTCCCCACGGGGATGGTGGCCGAGACTGCGTTCGTGGCCCCGTTGATCACTGAGACGGTGTTGCTGGATCCATTGGCGACGTAGGCGGTATTGGTGGCGGGATTCACGCCGATCCCTACTGGAGAGGTCCCCACGGGGATGGTGGCCGAAACTGCGTTGGTGGCCCCATTGATCACCGAAACGGTGTTGCTGCCCTGGTTGCCGACGTAGACGGTATTGGTGGTGGGATTCACCGCGACTGCCATTGGGATGGAGCCGACCGGAACGGTCACAACCTGTGCGCGCGCGGCGCTTGGCTCGCCATATTGCACGCCAAGCCAGGGTAGCGCCAGGACGGCGACCACCAGCGCCGCGGCAACGCCGCCGATCCGAACCATCGATCGTTTCACGGCCGCAGTCCTGTCAACAGTAATGTTGTCTGCGGGGCAGTCGCAGGCGGTCGAGCGATCACGTCGTAGAACCACCTAACACAAAGATGTTCGTACACGAAACCACGCGTCCTGTCAATCGCCGGCGCAACTCTCTCAGGCAATGTGACTCTGCCCGAACGGTACATGTGCATCGCGGCCGCCTGACTCTCCCCCGGGTCTGAGTTGGGCATCATGCTGACGCGCGCGACGGCCCATCGTGGTACAAACCGCCCGGTCGCGATCTGGCGCGGCCGAGGAGAGGATCGATGGCGCAGACCGGTCGCGCGGCGGTATTCGTGGGCGTGGGGCGCCCGTTCGAGATTCGCGAGCTACCGATTCCAGAGGTCGAGCCGGACGCGATCCTCATCCGCATGTCGATCGCGAACATCTGCGGCAGCGACCTGCACACCTGGCGCGGCGAATACCGACGCTCTGCCACCGCCGGTGACGCCGGGTTCGTGACCGGCCACGAGGGCGCCGGCCGCGTCCACACGCTCGGCCGCAACGTGCGCACCGACTCGCTCGGCCGTCCGCTCCGCGAGGGCGATCGGGTCGCTTTCACCTACTTCTTCCCCTGCCGAAGCTGCACGACCTGCCTCGACGACATACCGAACGCGTGCCCGACCCGCTTCACCCGATTCGGACCGCGCGGCGTCGACATCGCGCCGTACTTCACCGGCACCTACGGCGAGTACTACTACCTGCGACCCGGCCATTACGTTTTCAAGGTGCCGGACGAGCTGTCGGACGACATCGTCGCGCCGGCAAACTGCGCGCTCTCGCAAGTGATCTTCGGCATCCAGCAAGGCGGACTCCGCTTCGGCGACACGATCGTGTTGCAGGGCGCGGGCGGACTCGGGTTGAACGCGGCCGCGGTCGCACGGGAGATGGGCGCCGGGCAGGTCATCGTCATCGATCGGATCGCCGCGCGCCTGGCGATGGCGAGGCGGTTCGGCGCCGACACCGTGATCGACGCCAGCGAGTACGACACACCCGAGGCGCGCATCGCCCGGGTCAAGGAGTTGACCGGCGGCGTCGGCGTTCGGGTCGCGATGGACCTGGTCGGCTCGGCTCGGGTCGTCGAGGAAGGGCTTCAGATGCTCCGTCCCGGCGGGACCTACGTCGAGATCGGCTGCATCCACCCCAGCCCGCTCCAGACCGACGCCTCGGGATTCGTCTGGGGGAACTGGCGGATGGTTGGCATGTCGCACTACCACCCGTGGGTACTGCCCCGCGCGCTCGACTTCCTCCTGCGCACGAAGGATCGCTACCCGTTCGGCGAGATGCTTTCGCACAAGTTCCCGCTGGCCGAGATCAACCAGGCCTTCGAGACCGCCGAGTGGATGGGCCGATCCAATCCGTCGAACGTGACGCGGGCCGCGCTGGTGATGTAGCGCGCGGTTCGCCGCCCACGTTCGGACGAACAGCGCCGCGGTGGACGGCGCAGCTCAGACATACTTTGCGTCCTGCGTTGTCACGGTCAGACCGTGGTTGTGAAGGACGAAAAGTCTTTCCGCGCGGGTGCGGGGGCAGGTTGACGCTCCCACCGCTCGATTGGCGACGCTATCGGAGTCCGCCCGGGGCTCTTCCTACAATCGGATTGTGGTGATTCGCGCGCTCATCTTCGACTTCGACGGCCTGATCGTCGATACCGAGGAGCCGACATTCGTCTGCTGGCAGGAGACGTTTCGCGAACACGGTCACGAACTACCGCTCGCGCAGTACTCCGACCGGCTCGGCCGGCCGCCGGGTAGCCGCGACCCGCTGGTCTGGCTCCAGGCCAAGGTGTCCTATCAGCTCGATCGCGACGCGATCCTGGCGCGCTACCGCGCCCGCCACCGGGAGTGGATCGATCGCACCGAACCGCGCCCGGGCGTGCTCGCCTGGGTCGATTCGGCCCGCGAGCGCGGCCTGGGTCTGGCGATCGCGTCCAGCTCGCCGCGTTCCTGGGTCGTCGGCGAACTCGAACGGCTCCGCATCAGCGACCGATTCGATCACATCCGCTGTCGGGACGACGTCGCCGAGGGTAAGCCGTCGCCGGACGTCTACCTTTCCGCGCTGAGCGCGCTGGACGTGGCGGCCGGGGCCGCGCTCGCGATCGAGGACTCGCCCCACGGCATCACCGCCGCCCGGAGCGCCGGCATCCGCTGCCTGGCCGTACCGAACGGGATCACCGCGACGCTCGACACGAGCCACGCCGACTACCGACTCGATTCATTCACCGACGCCGCGCTGGACGACATCCTGACGCGGTTGGATCGGTAGCCCGCCGCGACGCCGATACCGCGTCAGCGCGTGATTGGCGTACGATCGCGGTGCGTGGTCGCGGCACGCTTCACGCCGGCGCCGACGCGGCGAAAGGAGATGCGGTTTGCCACTCGCCCTCGGGAGCCTTCGCAGCGCCTCGGCCGCGCTCGACGCGGTCCTTGCGAAGAGCGACGACACGGTCTTGATGGCGTCCCTTGACGAGGTGACGCGGAACGCCGTCAAGTCCGGCGTGATTCAGCATTTTGAATTCACGTACGAGCTGTGCTGGAAGTTCGTGAAGCGCTGGTTCGAGATGAATGTCGGGCCGTCGGTCGCCGACGGGGTGACGCGACGAGAGTTGTTCCGGATGGCGGCCGAGAACCGACTGATTGCGGATGTCGAGGCATGGATGCGTCACCACGACGCGCGAAACCTGACATCGCACACGTACGATCCCAGGGTTGCCGAGCGTGTCTACGCGGCGGCGCATGGCTTCGCGGCCGACGCGCGTGGATTGCTGGCGGCGCTTGAGGTCAGGAATGATTGATGGGCCCGCAAACACAGGCCGCGAGATGTTGGCCGCGAGACGCAGGGCTTGATTGACCTCACGCCCGGTCAGCGCGACACCGTCGAGCGCATCCTCGGCGAACACGTGCCTGAGTGCGACGTGTGGGTCTTCGGCTCACGCATTGCCGGGGCGACCAAGCCGTACTCGGACCTGGATCTCGCGATCGTGGGCGACAGCGAGCTGGCGCCGGATGTCATTCGCCGACTGCGGGAAGCGTTCGAGGAATCCGAGCTTCCGTTCAGGGTAGACGTTCTCGACTGGTACGCGACCAGCCCGGAGTTTCAGGCGGTGATCGAGCGCCGCTTCGAGGTAGTCCAGGCACGGCGGGCACCGCCCCTTTCGCGTCTCGACCGGTGACGCCCTGGGCGGGCGAGACGCCCGTCGTCCCAGGCGCCGGCCGGCGACGATTCCCGCCGCGTCTCGAGCCTCGATCGTGTAGTATCCTGCCACAAGCGGCTCGCCACGCCGCGGCCAAGCTGGATTGTGGAGTGAGATAGCGGTGCCACGTTTCCGAACCATCGCATCCCCGGACGTGACCGCGGCGCCCACGCGGTCGGCGCCGGCCGAAGAGAATCTGGAGCGAAAGCTGTGGGCCGCGGCCGATGCGCTTCGCGGCAACATGGACGCCGGCGAGTACAAACACGTCGTCCTCGGCCTGATCTTCCTGAAGTACATCTCGGACGCGTTCGAAGAGCGCCACGCCGCTCTCATCGCCGAGCAATCCGAGGGCGCCGATCCCGAGGATCCAGACGAATACCGCGCGCAGAGCATCTTCTGGGTGCCGACCGAGGCACGCTGGACGCGGATCAAGGCTCAGGCCAGGCAGCCGAACGTCGGCCGGCTGGTCGATGACGCGATGGCCGCCGTCGAGCGCGACAACCCGGCGCTCAAGGGCGTCCTACCCCGGGAGTACGCCCGTCCGGCGCTCGACGCCCATCGCCTCGGGCAGATCATCGACCTCATCACCAATATCAAGGTCGGCGATGAGGCCAGCCGGTCGAAAGACGTGCTCGGCCGCGTCTACGAGTATTTCCTCGCCCAGTTCGCCAGCGCCGAGGGTAAGAAGGGCGGCGAGTTCTACACCCCGCGCAGCGTCGTCAAGCTGCTGGTCGAAACGATCGAGCCGTACCGAGGGCGCGTCTACGATCCCTGCTGCGGCTCGTCGGGCATGTTCGTCCAGTCGGTCGAGTTCATCCGCGCGCACGCCCAGGGCAGCGGGAACGGCGGAAAGGCTCAGGCGGATATCTCGATCTTCGGCCAGGAGTCGAACTACACGACCTGGCGACTCGCCCGGATGAATCTGGCCATTCGCGGCATCGACGGCCAGATCGCCCACGGCGACAGTTTTCGCAACGACCGCCACCCGGATCTGAAGGCCGACTTCATCCTCGCCAACCCGCCGTTCAACATCTCCGACTGGGGCGGCGAACTCCTGCGCGAGGACCGGCGCTGGCGCTACGGTGCGCCGCCGACCGGTAACGCCAACTATGCGTGGGTGCAGCACATCGTCCACCACCTGTCGCCGACCGGCGTGGCCGGGTTCGTCCTCGCCAACGGCTCGATGTCCTCGAATCAATCCGGCGAGGGCGAGATTCGGAAGAACCTCGTTGAGGCCGGCCTGGTCGATTGCATGGTCGCGTTGCCGGGCCAGCTCTTCTATTCCACCCAGATACCGGTCTGCCTCTGGTTCCTGGCGCGCGATCGTCGGAACGGGAAGTTCCGCGACCGCCGTGACGAGGTGCTCTTCATCGACGCGCGCAAGCTCGGTATGATGACCGACCGCACCCACCGCGAACTGACCGACGCCGACATCGCCCGCGTCGCCGGCGCCTACCACGCCTGGCGCGGCGAGAAAGACGCTGGCGAGCACGCGGATGTCGCCGGGTTCTGCAAGAGTGCCTCGCTCGACGAGGTGCGCAAGCACGGGCACGTCCTCACGCCGGGGCGGTACGTCGGCGCGGAGGCACAGGAAGCCGACGCCGAGCCGTTCGACGAGAAGATGCGGCGTCTCGCCGCGACGCTGCGCGAGCAGCAGGCCGAAGGCGCGAAGCTCGACGCCGCGATCGCGGCGAACCTGCGGGAGCTTGGGTATGGCGGGTAGGAAGAAGACGGCTCAGGCGCTGGAGAAACTGGCGGAGCCTGGGTCAGAAACCGGCGCGAGGCCGGCTGTCCGAGTTTCGCGCGGGCGCACTCACCCGGGCGGGGCCTCGTTCCCCGTGGCGCCACCGCGTTCGGAACTGCCGCCTGATTACGCGATTGCGCTCGGGGAGATCAAGCAGCGCATCCAGGGGGAGCGGCTTCGCGTCGTCCTGGCCGCCAACGCGGCGATGGTCCGGCTCTACTGGGACATTGGCCGGATGATCCTCGACCGTCAGGAACGCGCTGGCTGGGGCGCCCGGGTGATCGACCGGCTCGCCGCCGACCTGCGCGAGGCCTTTCCCGACATGAAGGGGTTCTCGCCGCGGAATCTCCTGTTCATGCGTAGCTTTGCTGAGGCTTGCCCGGACGCCGGGAAAGTGAAACAGCTTGTTTCACAATTGCCCTGGGGCCACGTTATCCGCCTCCTTCAGCGGGTGAAGGAACCCGAAGTCCGGGAATGGTACATCCGGGAGGCCATCGAGAACGGCTGGAGCAGAAGCATCCTCGAACTTCAGATCGACGGCCGCGCCCACGAACGACAGGGCAGGGCGATCACCAACTTCACGGCCACGCTGCCGCCAACGGATTCGGACATGGCCGCGCAGGTCTTCAAGCATCCGTACCTGTTTGACTTCCTCGGCACCGCCGATCCGCGACGAGAGCGCGAGGTCGAGCAGGCACTGGTCGATCATATCCAGCGCTTCCTGCTCGCACTCGGCAGCGGCTTCGCGTTCGTCGGCCGGCAGGTCCATCTGGAGTTCGCAAGCCGCGACTACTTCATCGACCTGCTCTTCTACCACCTCAAACTGCGCTGCTACGTGGTGATCGAATTGAAAGCGGTCCCGTTCGATCCGGCATTCGTCGGACAGATCAACGTCTATCTCTCGGCGGTTGACGATCTCCTGCGCCATCCCGATGACAGGCCGACGATCGGCCTGCTGCTGTGCCGTTCGAAGGAGCGGATCGTCGTTGAATACGCGCTGCGCGACCTCAATAAGCCGATCGGGGTTGCCGAGTGGGAGACGACGATCGTCGAGAGCCTCCCCGAGAACTTGAGGGGGAGCCTGCCGACGGTGGAGGAGCTTGAAGCGGAGCTCAGCCGCGAGGAGAATGAACGATGAATCGACTCACCGCGACGTCGCGATCGCGGCCGGCCGAGGCGGCAAAGCTCGACGCCGCGATCGCGGACATCCTTGCCCGGTTGGGGTATCGTCTGGATAAGGAGCCGGCCCCATGAACCGCGTGTTGACCACGCACCGCGCGGAGCTCGAACAGCTCTGCCGCCACCACCACGTTCACAGGCTGGAGCTATTTGGTTCCGCCGCCGCCGGGAGCGATCGGCCGGGCGAGAGCGACCTTGATTTCCTGGTGGAGTTCGAGCCAATGCCGAGCGGAAGCTATGCCGATGCCTACTTCGGCCTGCTCGAATCGCTCGAAGCACTGCTCGGCCGGCCAGTCGATCTGGTAGTCCCCTCAGCCATCAAGAACCCGTATTTCCGCCAGGCGGTCGAGCAGACCAAGGCTCTGGTGTATGCGGCTTGAGGCCAGAAAGTACCTCTACGACATCCAGCGAGCCGTCACCCTGCTGACGGAATTCACTTTCGGCAAGGAATTCGCCGACTACGGGCGCGAGGCCATGCTGCGCGCCGCGGTCGAGCGCGAGTTCGAGATCATCGGCGAAGCACTGTCGCAACTCGTCAGGTCCGATCCAGAAGTCGCGACCCGCATCAGCGAACACCGCCGCATCATCGCCTTTCGCAACATCCTGATCCACGCCTACGCCGATGTGGACGACGGATTGGTGTGGGATGTGGTCGAAACCAAGCTGCCCGTTCCGCGGCGCGAGATCGAAGACCTGTTGCGGGAGGGTTGAATGTTTACCGCCGGCCCAGCGCCCTTGATGCGATACCAGCCCAGACCGTGAGGCTCAATGCCGCAATCCGCGCGAATCCCTCTGCGCGCGGGTTTCCACCGGAGAGCGGATCATGAAGCTGGATCTCACGGCTCTCGTGAACGCCATCGCCCGTCTTGAAGAGGGCGTGGCCGTGTATGCGCGCGACGAAGCGCAAACATTGATCCGCGACGCCGTGATCCAGCGCTTCGAGTTCACTGACGAGATCAGCCACAAGATGCTCAAACGCTACCTCGAAGAGGCGCCTCCAACGTCGGAGTTGTATGACACGATGTCCTTTCAGGACCTGATCCGGTCCGGGAACGAGCAGGGGTTGCTTCTCGGCGATTGGCCGACGTGGAAGACGTATCGCGAGATACGCGCTCGGACCAGCCACACCGACGACGAGCGGGTCGCGCTCGAAGTCATCGCGGGGATACCGTCATTCCTGGAAGAAGCGCGCTACCTGCGTAACCAGATCGAGCAACGGCAAACCTGATGGATACGCCGTCGATCGACGTCAGTCCGGAGAATTGGCGAATCGTCCGCGACATTCTGCGGAAACACGTGCCGGAATGCGAAGTGTGGGCCTTTGGCTCGCGCGCGAAATGGACGGCCAAAGAGTACTCCGACCTCGATCTGGCCGTGATCTGTGACCGGCCGCTCGGCCTGTCAACCACCGCGGCGCTGGCGGAGGATTTCTCGGAGTCCGATCTGCCGTGGCGGGTGGACGTGGTGGATTGGGCGACGACTATCGAAGCGTTTCGGAAGGTGATAGAGCCAGACAAAGTAGTAGTGCAGGCGGGGCGCCTGGGTGTGAGCGCGGCAGGCGACACTGTCACGGAAAACAAGCCTCTGCACCTGCCGTCGAGATTCGCCGCCCTGCCTGCTCGCTGGGCGTGGCTGAGGCTAGATGATGCATGCGACGGCGTGTTCGATTGCCCCCACTCCACGCCAGGGCTGGTTGCTGCCGGTCCGTTTGTCGTTCGCAGTCAAGACATCATCACCGGTGTATTTCGAACGGAACAAGCCGCGCGCGTTTCCGAGGAGACCTACAAAGAACGCACGTCAAGAGTCGTTCCCGCGCGGGGCGATCTCCTATACAGCCGCGAAGGAACCTACTTCGGGATTGCAGCGGAGGTGCCGGAGCAGACTCGGGTTTGTCTCGGTCAGAGGATGGTCCTGATTCGGCCGAAGTCCGGCGTGGTTGATTTTCGGTTTCTCGGTCGTTGGCTCAACTCACCAATCATGGCGTCGCATATTCACGGCTACCGCGACGGGACCGTTGCTGAACGACTCAATCTCCCGACGATTCGTGCACTTCCCGTTCTCGTCCCTCCGCTCCCCGAGCAACGTGCCATCGCCCACATCCTCGGCACCCTCGACGACAAGATCGAGCTGAACCGGCGGATGAACGAAACACTGGAGGCGATGGCGCGGGCGCTCTTCACATCCTGGTTCATCGACTTCGACCCCGTCCGCGCCAAGGCCGAGGGCCGCGATACCGGCCTCCCTCCCCACATTGCCGACCTTTTCCCGGATTCCTTCGAGGACTCGGAGTTGGGAGAGATTCCGAAGGGGTGGGAGGTCGGAACGCTCACCCACTACGTCGATGTCATGCGCGGCCTGTCTTACAAGGGATCAGGCCTATCGCGAGCCGGTGTGCCGATGCACAACTTGAACTCGATCTACGAGGGTGGCGGCTACAAGTACGACGGACTCAAGCACTATGAGGGCGAGTACAAGCCGCATCACGTTGCGCGTTCCGCAGACGTCATTGTTGCGAACACCGAGCAGGGACACCACCGCCTGCTCATCGGCTACGCAGCCATTGTTCCGTCGCGTTTCGATGGCGAGACTCTCTTCAGCCACCACATCTACCGCGTGCGGCCCAAGACATCCTCGGGTTTGACGCCCGACTTTCTGTGCCGCCTACTGAATGCGAAAGTTATGCACGACACTGTTAGCGGCTACGCCAACGGGACGACGGTGAACATGCTTCCGATCGATGCGCTGCAGAGCCCCAAGGTGGTGGTGCCCCATTCGCGAGTCGTTGCCGTGTTCAATGACATCGCCGAAGCCACGCGTAAGCGCCACGAGGAGATGGTTGAAGAGTCCCGCATTCTCGCCGCGCTGCGCGGCACGCTGCTGCCCAAACTTATTTCTGGCGACCTACGAGTCGAGGACGTCAAACGGCGCGTCAGAGTGGAAGTCTGATAGTGAAAGCGGTCCAACGCGGACACGGCGAAGGACTCAAGTTGGCGCGTCTGCTGATGGTACTCAGCAGCATCTCACCACTGTTCATCCTGTGGGCGATTCGCGGCAGCAGCGTCATTCCGGACGGATATTTCATCCTGTTCTGTATTGTCATGGTCATGACACCAAACGCTTGTCTCCTGATCAGAATCCAGACGGCAAGAAGACTCGTAGATAAGAAGTCAATCAAGATCGGGAAATCGGACGACCATCGTGACCATATACTATTGTATCTATTTGCGATGCTTATCCCATTCTATTCCGCGGATCTCGGCACACTCCGTCTAATTGGTGCGGCAATAACTGCACTCGCGTTCATCGTGTTCTTGTTCTGGCATCTCAACCTTCATTACATGAATCTGCTGTTCGCCTTGTTCGGATTTCGCGTGTTTACGATCTATCCCCCGACCGATAGTAATCCGCATACCGGCAAGACTAGTCAAGTACTCATCACTCGCCGCGTGTTTCTGGTCGACGGCGACCAGCTGATTGTCTACCGATTGAGCGACACAGTCTACATGGAGATAGACGGATGAGTCTAGAATTTCATCTTGCAGATGTGAGCGCAACGGAGTTTGGCGTAGGACTTAGAGGCACCGACGTTGAGAGATTCGTGTTAGTAGCTGTCGATCAGACAGTCCAAGTAGCTTTACGTGGAATCGTGATCGCAACATGGAGCAGACTGGCGGCGACGGCGGATGAGGTCGAGACCGTGTCGTCCGCTCAGACTGCGGCCCGATACCAACCTTCCGAGAAATATGGGAGTTCTGAATCCCTATACCTGCCGTTGGACGACAGCCTCGCCGAATCGGTGCGCGATCTGCACAATGCCGAGAACCTGGCGACTGATAGCGGTGCGATGGGCGATCCGCAGAGTATCTACTGCTATTTCGTACGATTGACTGACGGCACTGGGCGACGTTTGACCGGCGTACGGCGTGCGACCACTATGAAGGGGACCCTGAAGAGCCAAGGACATCTAATGGGTCTGTTCACGGACCAACTACGGATAATTTCCGAACCAATATTCCGGCTAGACCACGAATTGGATTTCCTGATTGATGGTGCGAATGTCCATATTCTGAATCATGTCGGATTCGAAATCATAGGAAAAATGCGAGAGGCGATCTTGGCGGCGGTACCGCGAAACATAGAGTCTATTCAGCAGGATCTCGCATTTGTCGATCTATCAGGTGTTCAAGAGTATGCGAAGACGCACCCGCGTGCGGCCGCTTGCATTGCCTCGATTCGTAGACAGGGCAGCGCCAAGAACGTTGACAGGGGTGCGCTCCTGGGAATCTGTGAACGCAATGGGGTAGAGATCATCGAAGCCAACGGCAAGATCGTTGTTTCGGACACTCACGTGCTGGGATTCTTGGAAATTCTCGACCGTCGGCGCTACGAGTTGGAGCTCGTGTCGGGCGAGCCGGAGAGGTTCAGAGCCGCGAGCCGAACCAAGATCGATAGCCGACAACTGATTTCAGCGCCGATGCTGGAAATGGATTGATTGAATCAGGATGATAGGCGACTGGTGACGACTGACGTGGTTCTGTTCGTTCGGGGGATCAGGTCGAATGACACCTGAGCAGATCGCCTCGTGGGTCGCCGGCGGCGAGTCCGAGACGCTCGAGTTCAAACGCTCGACCGGCGAACGCAGCGACGCGACGATCGCTACCTGCGCGATGCTGAACCATCGCGGCGGGCGAGTGCTGTTCGGCGTCGCGCCAAGCGGCGCGATCCTCGGTCAGCAGGTCGGCGATCGAACGATCGAGGACATCGCGCAGGCTCTCGGTGACATCGATCCGCCAGCGTTCCCGTCGATCACGCGGATCGCCCTTGAGAAGGACCGTGAGGTCATCGTCGTCTCGGTTTCGGCCGGGCAGAATCAGCCGTACACCTATCGGGGCCGGGCCTATCGGCGTGTCGGAAGCACGAATCAGGAACTCTCGCGCGACGAGTACAACCGCGTTCTGCTGGAACGCCTGCACGGCGAGCATCGATGGGAGAACGAGCCCGCGAACACATGGGGCATCGCGGACCTGGACACGGCCGAGATCGTTCGATCGGTGGATGAAGCGATCCGCCGGGGCCGAGCGGATGATCCCGGAACGCGCGACTCCGTGGAGCTGTTGCGCGGTCTGGGTTTGCTGCGTGAGGGGCGCGTCCTGCGGGCAGCCGCGGTGTTGTTCGGCCGCGCCGAGCGACTCGAAGCGGATTTTCCGCAGTGCCTCCTGCGTGTAGCGCGCTTTCGCGGCACCAATCGCACGGAGTTTCTCGATAACCGGCAGTTCCACGGCAATGCTTTCGACTTGCTGATCAAAGCCGAGCGATTCCTGCGCGAGAATCTGCCGGTCGCTGGCCGGGTGACGCCCGGTCTTTTCGAGAGGGTCGACGACCCGCTCTATCCCCCGGTCGCCTTGCGCGAGGCGCTCGCGAACGCGTTCTGTCACCGCGATTACGCGATTGGCGGCGGATCCGTCGGCGTGGCGATCTACGACGATCGACTTGAGGTCACGTCGTCCGGCGCACTGCACTTTGGGCTGACGGCGCAGGCGTTGTTCGAGCCCCATGAGTCGTTGCCGTGGAATCCGTTGATCGCGCGGGTCTTCTATCGCCGCGGCATTATCGAGTCCTGGGGTCGAGGAACGATCAAGATGGCGGAGCTAGCCGCGTCGGCTGGACTGCCCCGCCCCGAGATCGAGGATGCGCGTGGGGCGGTCACGGTGCGCTTCCGGCCGAACCGGTACGTGCCGCCACAGCGGGTCGGGCGCGACCTGACCCCGCGGCAGCAACGGGTCCTGGCCTACCTTGGCGCCAATTCCGGCGGGGCGGCCGTGCGAGCGCTCGCGGCCGCACTCGGTGTGAGCGCCTCGTCGTGGACGATACAGAAGGACCTAACGATCCTCAGAACCCTCGGACTGGTTCGAAGCTCCGGCCGGGGGCGAGGCGCGCGATGGGAGTTGGTCGGCCAATGACTGCCTATTCCCTCTCTTTCGGCTGCCTATTCCTGCCTATTCGTGCCTATTCGTGCCTATTCGTGCCTATTCGTGCCTATTCGTGCCTATTCGTGCCTATTCGCGGACGCTCCGGTCCAGCGAACCCTCGGCGCGCCGCCTTCCGTGGGGTCCGCGACTGCTCATTCCTGCCTATTCGACTGCCTATTCCCGGCCAATTCCGGCGTATTCGGCGCGGCGCAGTCGGGCGGAACCAGGCCCAGTCGCGATCGCGACGCAAACGTCACTGTGATGTCGTGATGTCGCCGTGACTGCCTTCACCGAATCCGTCGTCGAACAAGCGGCGCTCAAATGGTTCGCGGGTATCGGCTGGTCGGTGCGCCACGGTTCCGAGATCGCGCCGGGCGAGCCTGGCGCGGAGCGGTATGACTATGGGCAGGTCATTCTGGAAGGCCGCCTGCGCGCGGCGCTGGCGCAATTGAATCGCGACCTGCCGGCCGAAGCGCTCGAGGACGCCTTCCGCAAGCTGACCCGACCCGAGGGCGCCGATCTCGTGACGCGCAATCGGAACGCGCATCGGCGGCTCGTCGATGGCGTCACGGTCGAGTATCGCGATACCGACGGCCGGATTCGCGGCGCGAAAGCTCGCGCGATCGACTTCGACAACGCCGCGGCCAACGATTTCCTGGCCGTGAATCAGTTCACGGTCGTCGAGAACAAGCGCATTCGCCGTCCGGACATCGTCCTGTTCGTCAATGGCCTACCCCTGGCGGTCCTCGAACTGAAGAACCCAGCCGATGAGAACGCATCCATCTGGACCGCATTTCAACAGTTTCAGACGTACAAACAAGATCTGCCGTCTTTCTTCACGATGAACGAGCTACTCGTCATCTCCGACGGCACGCAGGCGCGGATTGGCACCCTGACCGCCGGGCGCGAGTGGTTCAAGCCGTGGCGCACGATCACCGGCGAGCGACTGGCCGACGCGACGATGTCGGAGCTCGAAGTGATGATCGACGGCGTCTTCGAGCCGCGCCGCTTTCTCGATCTCGTCCGCGACTTCATCGTCTTCGAGGACTCGGGTGGCGGCGCGATTGCCAAGAAGATGGCGGGGTACCATCAGTTCTACGCCGTCCAGGTCGCCGTCGGCGAAACACTGCGCGCGGCCGCGCTCCGTCACGGGGCGGTCAGAGCGATCGAGCACCGCGGCCGCTACGAGTCTGGCCAGCGTCCCGGCGGCGATCCGGGCGACCGGCGGGTCGGCGTCGTCTGGCACACGCAGGGATCGGGCAAGAGCCTGACGATGGCGTTCTTCGCCGGAAGGATCATCCGAGAGCCGGCGATGCTCAACCCGACCGTGGTCGTGCTGACGGATCGGAACGATCTCGACGGCCAACTCTTCGGCACGTTCTCGCGGTGTCGCGACCTGCTCCGTCAGACGCCCGTCCAGGCGGAGAGCGCCGAGCATCTGCGGCAACTGCTCAGCGTCGCAGTTGGTGGCGTGGTGTTCACGACGATCCAGAAATTCCTGCCCGAGGAACGCGGCGAAAGCCACCCCATCCTGTCAGATCGGCGCAACATCATCGTCATCGCCGACGAGGCGCACCGCAGTCAGTATGAGTTCGGCTCCCACCTCGTGACGCGAAAGGATGGCACGGCCTACCTCGGCCACGGTTTCGCCAAGAACATGCGCGACGCGCTGCCGAACGCGTCGTTCATCGGGTTCACGGGTACCCCGGTCGAACTGCAAGATGCCAACACGCGGGCGGTCTTTGGCGAGTACATCAGCATCTACGATATCCAGCGCGCGGTCCAGGACGGCGCGACCGTCCCGATCTACTACGAGAGCCGATTGGCGAAGCTGGCGCTCGATGAATCCGAGCGTCCGCGCATCGATCCCGATTTCGAGGAAGCGACCGAGGGCGAGGAACTCGAGCGGAAGGAAAAGTTCAAGACCAGGTGGGCGGCACTGGAAGCCGTCGTCGGGACCGAGAAGCGTCTGGCGCTGATCGCGCGCGACATCGTCGACCATTTCGAGAAACGGCTCGAAGCTCTCGAAGGCAAGGCGATGATCGTCTGCATGAGCCGGCGTATCTGTGTCGAATTGCACCGCGAGATCGTGAAGCTACGTCCGCAATGGCAGAGCGACGAGGACGAGCGCGGCGACATCAAAGTCGTCATGACCGGCTCAGCGTCGGACCCATTGGAGTGGCAGCGGCACATCCGCAACAAGCCGGGCCGCGAGGCGCTCGCGAACCGTTTTCGCGACGCGGCGGATTCGTTGCGAATCGTGCTCGTGCGCGACATGTGGCTGACCGGTTTCGACGCTCCTTCGCTGCACACGATGTACCTCGACAAGCCCATGCGCGGCCACGGACTGATGCAGGCGATCGCGCGCGTCAATCGCGTCTTCCGAGACAAGCCGGGCGGTCTGATCGTGGACTACCTCGGCGTGGCACAGGAATTGAGAGCCGCAATCGCCGCGTATACCGAGAGCGGGGGCACCGGGCGCACCGCGCTCGATCAGAACGAGGCGGTCGCCGCGATGCTGGAGAAGTATGAGATCTGTCGAGACCTCTTCCACGGACTCGACTGGAAGAAGTGGGCAACCGGCACCGCGCCCGAGCGGCTGAGCTTGTTGCCACTCGCGCAACAGCACATCCTGTTTCAGAACGACGGCAAGGATCGGTGCTTGCGCGCCGTCGGCGAACTCTCTCGCGCCTTCGCCCTGGCTATTCCGCGTGATGAGGCGCTGCAGATCCGAAACGATCTGTCGTTCTTTCAGGCGGTCCAGGCGGTGCTCGCGAAGCGCGCGCCGGGCGACGCGCGTCCAGAGGAAGACGTCGACCACGCCGTGCGCCAGATCATTTCGCGCGCGGTTGCGTCCGAGGGCGTCATCGACATCTTCGCCGCCGCCGGCCTCGCGAAACCAGACATCTCGATCCTGTCCGATGAGTTCCTGGCCGAGGTTCGCGGCATGCCGCACCGGAATCTCGCGGTGGAGCTCTTGGAAAAGCTCCTCAGGGGCGAACTGAGCCGGCGCCGGCGGACGAACATCGTCCAGGCGCGTTCCTTCGCCGAGATGATCGAGCAGACGATTCGGCGCTATCAGGCCAAGGCGATCGCGGCGGCGCAGGTGATCGAAGAGTTGATCCAGATCGCCAAGGAGATGCGGGCGGCGAGCGAGCGCGGCGAAGCGCTCGGTCTCAACGACGACGAAGTCGCGTTCTACGACGCGCTGGAGACGAACGACAGCGCCGTCAAAGTGCTCGGTGACGAGACGCTGCGTGTCATCGCGCGCGAGCTAGTCGAGACCGTTCGCCGCAACGTCACGATCGACTGGACCATCCGCGAGAACGTGCGCGCCCAGTTGCGCGTCCTGGTCAGGCGAATCCTGCGCAAGTACGGTTATCCTCCCGACAAGCAGGAGAAGGCGACACAGACCGTGCTGGAGCAGGCCGAGGTGCTCTCGTCGCATTGGGCGACGGCCGCGTAGCGATCGACGCGTCGGTGTACCATCCCGCCCGTGCTGCCGGGTGACGAGGCGCGAGGGTTCGCGTTCTTCACGTTGGCGGAGGCTCGGGTCGTCGCGGCCGCCGCGGCGCGCATGTTTCCGTCGGACGATCTCGGACCCGGTGCTCCGGAGGCCGGCGTTGTCTTCTACATCGATCGCGCGCTGGCCGGACACGATGCCGATCTCGCGGCCCTGTACCGACGCGGTGTCGCGGATCTCGACGCCCGTGCGCGCGCGGCCGCCGACTGCCCCTTCGCTCGCGCCGCGCCGGAAACCCAGGACGCGATCCTCGCGGCGCTGGAAGCGGAGGGTAGTCCCTTCTTCGCCGCGCTCCTGACGCACACACGCGAGGGGATGTTCGCCGACCCGATCCACGGCGGGAATCGCGACATGGTCGGCTGGAAGCTGCTCGGCCACCCCGGCGTGCAGATGGCGTACGGCCCGACTGACTACGTGCCCGGCGCGCGGATCGAGCGCGCCCCCCGCGGTCTGGCTGATTTTCTCCGAGAGCGCGGCGCGTGAAAGCCGACGTCTGCATCCTCGGCATGGGCGCGGTCGGCGCCACCGCCTCGCATGTGCTGGCGAAGGCTGGCCTGAAGGTCGTCGTCCTCGAAGCGGGACCGAACATCGGCAGCGTCGACGCGCGACCGGATGAACTCGTCGCCGCCTACGCGCGCGCCAGCTACGGGCGAAAGTTCAACCAGGAAGCGCTCACCTGGCGGCCGAACCCAACTGCGCCGACGGTCCCGGCGACCTATTCGCTTGGACGCATGGTCAACGGCGTCGGCGGCTCGACCCAGATCTACGGCACCTGGATGCGCCGCTTCCAGCCGCACGACTTCCGGGTTCGCACGAGCACGATCGAGCGTTACGGCATGGACGCGCTGCCCCCGGGTTCGAACGTCGTCGATTGGCCGATCACCCACGACGACCTGGAGCCGTACTTCGGCCGCGTCGAACAGATGATGGGCATCGCTGGCATCCCCGGCAACGTGCGGGGCGAGCCTCTGCCAGGCGGCAATCCGTTCGAGGGTTACCGTAGCGAAGGACTTCCGCTCCCGCCGCCAGCGCGCACCCCAACCGGACTCATGTTCGCCAAGGCTTGCCGAGGGCTCGGCTACCACCCCTACCCCGTTCCAGCCTCGATCAACACCGAGCCGTACGACGGCCGCCCGGCCTGCACCTCCTGCGGCTGGTGTACGTTCTACGTCTGCCACAACGACAGCAAGACGACCGCCGAGAACGGCTTTGCGCGCAAGGCGCTCGCGACCGGCAATGTCGATTTGCGGCTCGGCTGTCGCGTCGTCGAGATCGAGCGTCAGGGCAATCGTGTGACCGCCTTCGTCGACGTCGATGCCGACGGCCAGCGCCAGCGCGTCGAAGCGGATCGCTTCATCCTCGGCGCCTACACGTACGAGAACGTTCGCCTGCTCTTGCTCTCCGGCATCGGCAACGAGCACGGCCGCGTCGGTCGCGACTACTTCACGAAGATGTTCTGGAGCGTCATGGGCCTCTTCCCCGACGAGCAGCTGAACCGGTTCATCGCCCCGGCCGCCAGGGGCGATCTGATCGATGATTTCGTCGGCGACAACTTCGATCACTCCGGACTCGGCTTCATTCGCGGCGCGACGATCGCCTGCGAGGAGCAGCTCCAACCGATCGCCGCTGCTCGCGCCGCCCTACCGCCCGGTGTGCCGGCGTGGGGCAGCGCTTACAAGGAGCATCTCGTCCGGAACTGGAACAGCATCGCCGATCTGCGCATCCAGCCGGAGACGCTGGCCTACGACGACGCGTTTCTCGATCTCGATCCGCATGGACGCGATCGCTCCGGTCTCGGCCTGCCAGTCGTTCGCGTCACGTGGGATATCCACGAGAACGAGCGACGGATGCTCGACTACCTCGGCGAGAAGGCGCAGGCTATTCTCCGTGAGATGGGCGCGGCGAATGTCTGGACCGGACCGCGTTTCACCGGCGTCGGCAGCGCCCACGACATGGGCGGTTGTCGGATGGGCGAGGATCCTCGGCGATCGGTCGTCGATCCGGACCTGCGCGTCCATTCCATGGCGAATCTGTACGTGATGGGCGGCTGCGTCTTCCCGACCGGCGGCGGACTCAACCCGACGCTGACGATCCAGGCGCTTGTCTGGCGTGCCGCCGAACGCATCGCGGCCTGACCGCGCGATCCATGCCGTCCTGGGAGCCTGGGCCAAATGATCGTCGCGCGATCGTCGGCGACGTCCACGGACTTCCTCAGTTGCTGCGCGACATCCTCGGGCTCATCGGCGCGATCGACGCCGCAGGCGAGCGCGTGCCCGGCTGGTGGCTCTGTCAGATCGGCGACCTCATCCACGGCGGGCACAACGTCCGCACCGACGGCGAGTGTCTGGCCGAGGGGTTGCGCTACTTCGATGCGCTGCTGCTCGGCAATCACGAGTTGCCGCACGCGTATCCCGAGGCGGAGTTTCCGAGGTTTGGCGGCCAGACGCCACTTTCGCTGAACGCCGCCGGGATGCTGTCACAGGCGATCGCCGAGGGACGATTCCGCGCCGCCGTCGCGGTCGATGGCTGGCTCGTCACCCACGCCGGACTGCACCCGAAGTTGGTCCGGCACGAAACGCTGCCGGTCGACACGGTCGCGCTGGCCGAGGCGCTGAACGAGCGGTTCTCCCAGCGTGTGATGTCGTCGCGCCCAGTGCTCCCGTTCGACGGCATCGGTCGCGAGCGCGGTGGGGTCGACCCGGTCGGAGGCATCTTCTGGCTCGACTGGCAGGTGCTCTCGCATGCCACCGGTACGGAAGCTCTACCGCAAATCGTTGGCCATACGCCGCGTCCCGAGCGTCCCGAGAGCGTCGGCGACCACCTCTGGTGCATCGACCTCGGGGCCGGACGCCGTCATCGCATCGCCGCGCTCGTCAAAGACGGCCCGGATGCGCCCTGGCGCGTGGTGGTGTTTCCTGACGACGCGTAGCATTCGCTCCACCGCCGACTGACGCGTTCCGATGTGGCGCCGCGGCAGTCGACATCGCCCCGCTACCAGTTGGTAAAGGCACCGTCGGGACGACGGAACTGCGGCGCCGGCTGCATCTGGAACGGATTGCGGCGCGCGGCGTCGCGATCGAACTCGACGCCCAGTCCCGGGCGCGTCGGCGGCACGAGGTAGCCGGCTTTCCACTCCACCTGAACCGGCACGACATCGGTCAGCCGCGTCATCGGTTTGCGGGGCATCTCGAGGACGCCGACGTTGCTCGACGCGAGACTCAGGTGGAGGCACGCCGCGGCCGAAATAGGTCCGAGCGGGTTGTGGAGCGCGAGCTGAATGTGGTGCGCCTCGCACCAGCCCGCGATTTTCTTCGACTCCGACAATCCACCGGCGATGCAGAGATCGATCCGGGCGTAGTCCATCAGCTCCTCTTCGATGAGCTGGCGGAACTCCCACTTGCTGGCGAGATGCTCGCCGATCGCGAGCGGCACCGCGGTTTGGGCGCGCACCAGGCGATAGGCGTGCATGCTCTCGGCGCGGAGCGGATCCTCGATGAAGAAGGGCCGAAAGCGCTCCGATTCGCGGCAGAGCCGAATCGCGTCTGGAACTTCGAGGCGGGTGTGAATGTCGCAGACGATTTCAACGTCATCGCCGATCGCCTCGCGGATCGCCGCGAAGTCATCGAGGCACGCGCGGACGGCGACGCGCGGCTCCATGATTCCGTCTCGAGCGCCGACGCTGATGCGAACGAACTGCCACCCCTCCGCGACGTGGCGTCGGCAGTCCTCGACCAACTCCTCCCGGATCGCGCCGACCGTGTGCGGGTAACAGACGACTCGGTCGCGGACGAGGCCACCAAGCAGCTGATAGACCGGGACGCCGCGCGCCTTTCCCTGGATATCCCAGAGCGCGATGTCGATCGCGGCGATCGCGCTATTGCCGATCGCCCCGGGTGGGAAGAAGCCGCCGCGGCTCATCGACTGCCAGAGGAACTCGATCCGATCGGCACCTTGGCCGATCAGGAACTGCTTGAGGTGCTCGACTGTGCCCGCGACAGCTTGTTCCTTCCATGTGAGGCCAGCCTCACCGACGCCGGAGATCCCGGCATCGGTGTCGACGACGACGAATGTGTAGTTGCGATTCCCGCCCCAGACGAGGAATGGCTCGACATTGGTGATCTTCATGCCCCGTAGAGTACGACAGCCGGAACACGGTTGCGGTCGGCCGGCCACGGCCGACACGATCGGCGTCGCCGCGGCGGTGGACGCGCCGATCCGAATGCGCGTGGGGTAGGATCGCACGATCTGCCAGTAGGAGGTGCGGACATGCTTCTTCAGGACAAAGTCGCCATCGTGACGGGCTCGAGCCGTGGCATCGGGAAGGGCATCGCGATTCGCTTCGCGAAAGAGGGAGCGAAGGTTGTCCTGTGCGGACGCGGAGCAGATACGCACGAAACCGCGGCGGAGATTCGCGCCCTCGGCGGTGTCGTTCACTCGCTGATCTGCGACGTGACGAATCGCGAGGAAGTCGACACCCTGTTCGACGAAACCGTGCGCGTCTTCGGAACGCTCGACATCCTGGTGAACAACGCGCAGACCCCGACCGGCAAGGGTTCGAGCGGGCCGTTCCTGCGCATGACCGCCGATGGATGGGACGCCTACGTGAAGGCGAACATGGGCGCACTGTTCTACTGCACCCACCGCGCGGCGCAGATCATGTGCCAGAAGCGGAAGGGCTCGATCATCAACATCTCGACGAATGCCACGCAACGCGTCCATCGCCGATCGATTGGCTACGACTCAGTCAAGGGCGCGATGGACGTCTTCACGATGGCCGTCGCGGTCGACCTTGCCCCGTGGGGCGTCCGGGTGAACGCGATTCGGCCGGGCATGATTGCCGCGTCCGGCTACGAGGATGTCACGGAGACGGAACGCCGACGTCGCACGTCGCAGATACCGCTCGGTCGGTACGGTTTCCCGGAGGACATTGCCTGGGCGGCGGTGTTCTTCGCGGCGGACGACGCCAGCTATGTGACGGGTCAAGCGTTCCAGGTCGATGGAGGGCTCCTGGTACAGGGGCGTTCGCCGTCGGCGGAGTTGGCGCAGCCGGTCGTGACACCGGAGAACATCGACCGGCTGTTTTCGCCGAACGGGTGATCAACCCTGGGACGGCTCGTCAGCGAGCCTATCCCTGGCCCGTGCGGCGGACGACGATGCGGCCGGTCACGCGGGCGCCGCTGCCTCCGGCCTGACCCTCGCCGCTCGGCACGGTTTCGCCGGCGTACTTGCCAATCATGCGGCGGGCCGTCTCGTCGTCGATCCAGCCGCGCTCCGAAGCCGTCGCGAGCGCTTCGACGATCGAGCGGGTCGCGGACGCGGTTGCGGCGTTCTCGCGACCGCTCAGGTCTTCGAACTCGGCCTCGATGTCGATCGTTCGCCCGGCAAAGCGTCCGCTGCGCCGCGCGGCTTCGAGCGCGAGGTCGGCAAACATCCATCCGACGTACAGTTGCCGCCGTTCGAAGTGACGGAGAGTCGGTCCGCCCATCTCGGCGGCCGTCGCCCGATTCGATCCCTCGGCCTCGGCAAGGTAATGCAGTGGCAAACCGGCGCCAGCCGCGATCATGAGCCGCATCGCGCGGCCATCCGGCTCGGCATCGGCTGCATTGATATTCGGCTGGACGGCCGTCCATCGCTCGGCGTCGTTGTGTACGATGATCGAACCGGGAGTCGGTGGCGTCGCGAGTTCGGCCTGTCGGGCCAGGATCGCGCGCCGGTCGGCCGACTTCACCTCGACGTCCCAGATGAACGCGCCCTTGAACCGGTTGATGCGCACCCGATCGGTCAGCCATTCGCGATACCGGCGCAGCCACGGCAACAGCGGCACGAGGTCTCCCTGCCCGCGCGTCGTTCCGATCAGGCGATTGATCGCGTAGTGGCGGACGTCGTCGGCCTCCCACCAGCGACCGCCGTCCGTGCCGATCTGATGGAAGCGCCGCTCCGTTTCGAGATCGTCGGGATCACTTTCGATCAGGTCGATCGCCGCGGCCGGGATCGCGCGTGGATAGGTCACACCGTCGTACGGATTCGTGTGCAACGTGATGAACAATTCGCCGGCCAGCGAAAGCTCGGTGCAGAGGTCGAACTGGCGCGTCGCCATCTGATTGCGCGGATGCGTCCACCAGGCATCGACGAACGCCTGCGCGTCGGCATCGGAAGCGCGTAGCCGCAGGCCGCGGCCGAGGACGTAGTCGGTCGTCAGCTCGATGACGCGGTGCGCCAGCGCGTTCTGACGGTAGGCCTCGCCACTCTCGCCGATCTGCTCGGAGATCTCGCTGTGCGGCACGTCGCGGGGCATGCCGCCGGCCGGTCGCCACCCGCGATCCTCGTCGGCGAAGATCGACGCCTCCCGCACACGATCGGCCACCAGGTCGCCGAAGAATCGATCGACCACCCACGCGCGCCAATCACCGGCCATCGCCGCACGTGGCGCGTCGTGTCGCGCCCGTCGGACGCGTCGCCGAGGACTGGCGCCATTTCGCGGCAGAACGCCCGCATCCGCGCTGCCGTCGTGCCGCGCCCGGCTCATTCCTGGGACGGCGGGCGTCTCGCCCGCCCCGGCGTTCCTCGCGCTCACGATCCGGGAAAAGCCCGATGCGGCGGGACGGATTCTCCGCCATTGTCCCGGAAGCGGAGTGCGATGCCGGCCGCGACCGCGTCCGGTTGGATGGTTCGCGTTCGGCGGTTCGCGCCACGGGAGGGCACGATGGTTTCGGCGAAGACGAACGGCGCGTACGTTCCGACGATCTATCGCGAGTTCGTGCGCGACTATCCGGCGGTCGCGAACGCGTACGAGGCATTCGCCAGCGCGGTGCACGATGCCGGACCGCTCGACGAGCGCACGCGACGACTGGTGAAGTTCGCCGCTGCCGTCGGCGCCGGATCGGAAGGGGCGGTGCGCTCGCACGCCCGCAAGGCGCTCGCGGCCGGGATTTCCCGCCAGGAGATCGAGCACGTCATTCTCCTGGCCGCGCCAAACGTTGGCCTGCCGACGTCGATCGCGGCGCTTGGGTGGGCGCGCGAGGTGTTCGGCTCGTGACGGCGCCGTCGGCCGAAGCGCTACGCCTTCTTCCCACGATCCACTCTGGCGATCGACTGCGATTCGTGCGGAAGCGCCGATCGGGCGTTGCCGTCAGGACCAAAGCGAATCAGGCCGCGCCGCCGGCAGACGCCGCCTTCCCGTGCCGTCATCCGCCAACAAAGGTCGGTGTCTCCGAATTGGCCGAAGCGCTGGCGCGGCTGAACGGCCTCCACGAACACCTCTGTCCTCGCCAGGTACTTGGCGTGCGAATCGGGCTCCTCGCCGCGAGGGAACTCGGCTTCGACGTGCCGCTGATCGACCGGCGCATACACGTCGTCGTCGAGACCGATGGTTGCTTCGCCGACGGCGTCACCGCCGCGACCGGTTGCGCCATCGGCCACCGAACGCTGCGCGCGATCGACTATGGCAAGATCGCGGCCACCCTCGTCGATAGCGGAACCGGCCGCGCGGTCCGTGTTTGGCCGAGTCCCGATGCCCGTTGCCTCGCTCGCGACTACGCGGCCGACGCCGGGGATCGATGGCACGCCCAACTCACCGCCTACCAGGCGATGCCTGACGAAGCGCTGCTCCGCTGGCAGACCGGCACCGTGGCCATGGCCCCGTCCTTCTCAGCCATCCATCCGCCTCCACGCGTCGCCTGCGAGGTGTGTGGCGAGGAGATCATGGGCGGTCGCGAACTCACGCTCGATGATCGCGTCTTTTGCCGTGCGTGCT
Organism: Chloroflexota bacterium; assembly: GCA_004297775.1. Classification (GTDB taxonomy): domain Bacteria; phylum Chloroflexota; class UBA6077; order FW602-bin22; family FW602-bin22; genus FW602-bin22. The sequence continues at coordinate 145,088 of SCUE01000034.1, forward strand.
CCGACGGGAGCTACTTCGCCGCCGACTGACGTCTGCGCGGCGAGTGCCGCCGGAGTCCTGCCCGCCGTCCCCGACGTCCGTTCGAGAGCCGGCGTGCTTCACTCGCGTCGCGATCCAGCCGCCTCAAACTCGACCGCTATACTCGGTAGATCGTGACCGTCGCCGGCTTACTGGTCCGAGCGCTGGTGGTTGTCCTTCTCCTGGGTGCCTTCGCGCTCCCGTTGGCCGACCACCACGCCGGGTCGCGCTTGCCCGAAGCGGGTTTCCTCGGCCCGTCCGTCGATGTCCGGCTCATCACGATCCACCATCACGGCGGCGACGGCGAACAGGCCAGTCAACCGGCCGGTCCGGCGTTTCTGCCCGGCGTCCTCTCGTCGCTTGTCGGTGCGCCGATGCTCGCCCTCGGCCTTGCCGGCTCGATCCGCCTGACCGTCGTCGAGCGCGACGAGGTCGCGCCGTCGCGGATCCTCCGTACTCCGCTGAGCGCTCATCGCGCCCCACCAACCCCGCCGCCCCTCTTCGCTCTCTAGTCGTTTCCGATTGGCCGGCCGCCCCCGTGGCGCGCCGGCGAACGCGACAAAGAGGAGAGAATCGAACCATGCTTGTACGTGGTCATCACATCTGGCTGTCCGCTCTGCTGGCGGCAAGCCTACTCGCGACGCTTCTGCCGACCGCGGCCTTCGCCCACGAGCGGCGGTCGATCGGTCCGTACCAGGTCGTCGTGGGGTTCATCACCGAGCCAGCCTTGCTCGGCGAGCCAAACGGCGTCGATTTCCGCGTCACGAACGCCGCGAACGGCGAACCCATTGAGGGCGTCGAGAAGACGGTCAAGGTCGCGATCGCGTCCGGCGGCGGGCAGCCGCGCGAATTCGCGCTGCGCGCGCGCTTCGGGATGAAGGGCGCCTACACGGCCGATCTCATCCCGACTCGCGCTGGCGCCTACGTCTTCCGATTCACCGGCGAGATCAACGGCACGAAGGTCGACGAGAAGTTCGAGTCGGGCCCCGGCCGATTCAACGACGTCGTCGCGGCCGATACGCTCCAGTTCCCCGAGGTCGTGCCGTCAGCGGTCGAGCTGCGCGACCAACTCGCGGCCGCCCGGGCGCGAGCCGATCAGGCCTGGTTGATCGCCACGATCGGCGGCGCGGTCGGCGTACTCGGCGCCATCGTCGGCGCCTTCGCGCTCCTACGGCGGCCAGGGGCGCGATCCATCTGATGCTTCGCCGACGATCGCTCCGATTCCTCGGCGCGCTGGTTGCCGCGCTGTGCCTTCTCGGAGGAACGGTATCCGGTGCTCTCGCGCACGCGGAATTGGAGCGATCGTCGCCGGCCGCCTCGACGGTCGTCGTCGAACGGCCGGACCGGCTCTACCTCTGGTTCTCCGAACAGCCGGAACTCCGCCTGGCCGAACTGCGGCTGCTCGATTCCTTCGGAGCGACGGTTGGGCCGCTGGCGCCGCGCCAGGTTCCGGGAGATCCGCGCGCGCTGGTCGCGGATCTTCCCGAGATCACGCCGGGGACGTACGTCGCAACCTGGCGCGTTACATCGGCGATCGACGGTCACACGACGCGCGGCGCGGTGCCATTCACCTACGGCGCCGGTCAAATCCCCGTTCAGGTCAGCATTGCCGGCTTCGAGGGAGCACGTCTGTACGAGCCGTCCCCACTCGGCGTCGCCGGCCGCGCCGCGACGTTCACCGGTGCGCTGATCCTCTTTGGCGCGCTTCTTTTCGATCCTCTGATCGGCCGGCGCGCGCGCCACGCGCTGTCACGACGACCGAACGACGTGGCGCTGGTCACCGGCGCCTCCGATCGAGCGTTCGGACTCGTCGGCGCCGGGGCGCTCATTGCCGTCTTGGCCGGGACGATCGTCATGGGCATCGTCCAGGCGGCCGAAGCCTCCGAGATCGATGCGCTGGCGGTTCTTGGCGAACCGTTGCAGCGCGCCCTGATCGGGACGCGAACCGGCTACCTTCTCATGGCCCGTCTCGGCATTGCCCTGCCGATGATCGTCCTGCTCCCAGCGGTCGCGCGCGACGCGGGATCTCGCTGGATCGCCATCCTGATGGCCGGTTCGATCCTCGTGACGATCACGCTCGGATCGCACGCCGCGGCCGCGCAGCAGTTTTCGGCCGTCCGCGCCGCGATCGACGGCGTGCATGCTCTCGCCGCCGGCGCCTGGCTCGGCGGCCTCGTACAGGTCTGTGTTACGTCCGCTTTCATCCGTCGCCGTCCGCTGGACGAGCGGCGCGCCGTCGTGCCGCGGCTCGTCGGCGCGTTCGCGCGCATGTCCTGGGTCGTTGGCCTGATCGCCCTGACCGGCATCCTGCAATCGATCGCGACGGTCGGATCGCTCGACGCGCTGGAGCGCACCCCGTACGGTCGCACGCTCCTGGTGAAAGTCGGCCTGGTCGCGTCCGCCGCGTTGCTGGGGATTCTGCACTGGCGGGTCGTCGGACCGCGCATCCGCGGGCTGGCGCAGATCGGCGGGCGCGCCGCTGGCGTCGCTCTTTCGCGCGCCGAGACACGCTTCGGCTGGACCTCCGGCGCCGAGGCCGTCATTGGCATCACAGTGGTGATCGCGACCGGACTGCTGACGGCGCAGCAACCCGCCCGAGAGGCGGCGATTGCGCTTCGATCGACGGTCGTTCGCGCGTCGGTCGACGACGTGACGTTCCGTCTCGAGATCGCGCCCGGTGAGGCGGGTCTCAACCGAACCTCACTCCGTGTCGGCGGCGACCTGCGCGAGGTCGAGAAGGTCGTCGCGCGCGTATCGCATCGCGACATGGATATGGGCGAGCAGGAGATCGTCTTCGAACGGAAAGACGAAGATCTCTTCGCGATCGATGGCGGACAGTTCTCGATGCCGGGTCGCTGGATAGTCGAGCCGCTCGTGCGTCGGACCGGACGCGCCGACGCGCGAATCCCGATCGACGTGGTCATCGCGGAGCCGTTGACGGTCCGCGGCGAGGATCTGCCGGGATTCGAACTCACGACGCCGATGATCGTCGGCGGCCAGATCGCCCTGTTCGGCGCGATCGTGCTTGCCGGCGCGCGACGAGTCGCCGGCGGTCGGCGTCCAGCTTTGTTGGGAGCAGTGGCGGTTGGCCTGGCCGCGTTCCTCGGCGGACTCTCCCTCGTCGGAACGCAGTACGAGGCGCAGCGCATGGCGGCCGCGCGCGGACCCATCCCGATCGCGATCGACGATCCTGGCCTGGAGCGCGCGCGGTTGATCTACCAGCAGACCTGCGCGTCGTGCCATGGTCTGGGCGGGCGCGGCGATGGGCCGCTCGGGCGCACCCTTACGCCGCGTCCGGCCGATCTGCGCATCCACGTCGACCAGCATCGCGAGAGCCAACTGTTCGGATTCCTCCGCGACGGCGTGCCCGGCACCGCGATGCCAGCCTTCCGCGGCCAGGTCGAGGATGATGACATGTGGCGCCTCGTCGCCTTCATCAAGGGCTTCGCCGAGGACGGCCCGCGTGCGGCCCAGACCGCCGTCGCCGGCTTGCGGGAGCCGTAGCGAGGACGATGTTATCGGTGATTGTATAATCGAGATGTGTATAATCGCATCGTGCGAAATGTGCCGGCCATGCGGAACCCGTTCCGGTACGGCGAGGTCGTCCGTGGCGATCGATTTGGCGGTCGGGAGCGCGAGCGCCAGGAACTGATGGCCGACATCCTGAACGGCCAGAACGTCGTTGTCATCTCGCCGCGCCGCTTCGGCAAGACATCACTCGTGCTGGAGGTCTTGGCCGACATCGCCGATTCCGTTCCGAGCGCGTACGTCGATCTCTTACGCGTGCCGTCGGTCGAACACCTGCCGAGCGCCCTGGCCACGGAGTTCGCGCGTCTTCTGTCGCCGGGCGACCGGATGATCGATCGCGTTCGCCGACTCTTCGACGACCTCGCCCTTCGTCCGAAGTTCGGCGTCGACGAAGCGGGTCGGCCGACCGTCGAGTTCGAGCCAGGGGCGTCGGCCGCGGACATCGGGCTCACGCTGGACGGATTGTTCCAGTTACCCGGCAGGATCGCCGAGCGCCGCAAGACGCGAGTGGCGGTCGTCTTCGACGAGTTCCAGTCGGTCGTCGATCTGGACACGGGGCTTCCAGCGCGGATGCGAGCCATCTTTCAATTGCAGGCCGACGTGGCGCACGTCTTCCTCGGGAGTCGCCGCCACGTCATCGAGCGGCTCTTCACGGGCGAGAACGAGCCGATGTTTCGGATGGCGAAGGTCTTTCCGCTCGGTCCGATTCCGGCCGACGAGTTTGGACCGTTCATTCACGGGCGGTTCGTCTCGACGAAGTCGCCGATCTCGGCCGAGGCAGTCGAACGCATCCTCTCGATCACGGGCGGGCACCCACACGATACCCAGGAACTCTGCTACTTCACCTGGGCCGAGACGAGCGCGAACGGGATCTACCCGATCCCGCCCACAGCGGTCGATCGCGCGCTGGACCGCGTGCTCGATGCCGAGAACGCGCGGTACGGCGCACTGTGGGACCGACTGGCCGTTTCGCAGCGCTCATTGCTCGTCGCGCTCAGTCGCGAATCCGACGCCGGCGTCTACGAGGCAAAGTTTCGGCGTCGGCACCGACTCGGCGAGCCAACCTCGGTCGCGCGCGCCGCCGGCCGCCTGGTCGACCTCGAAGTCATCGCTCCTGTGCCAGGTCCAGGAGCCGTCTATCGGATCGTCGATACGTTCCTGCCGGCGTGGCTTCGGCGGTTGATGGCGCCGATGGGCGATCGGTGAGGGCGTCGGAAATGTAACGCGCTCGCTCGTACACTTTCGCCCTCAGCAGGAGGGAGTGATGGCATCGATTCTCGCAAAGTGCTTCGAGCACAACCTGTGGGCGAACCTGAGGGTCTGCGACGCGTGCGCGGGGCTGACCGAGGCGCAACTCGACGCGACGGTTCTCGGCACGGCCGATTCCATCCGGAGGACGCTGATGCACATCGCGGGCGCCGAGCAACGATACGTCGAACGACTGAGCGGCCGGGCGCCGACGATTTACGAGCGGGATGGCTGGGTCGGGACAGCGGCGCTACGGGTGGCGTTTGACGAAAGCGGCAAGGCACTGATCGATCTCGCTGGACGCGCCGATCCGGATGAGGTTCTGAGGGGTGAGCGTCAAGGCACCGCGTACGCGATTCCCGTCGCAGTGCTCTATGTCCAGGCGATCAATCACGCGACCGAGCATCGCTCGCAGGTCGCGACCATCCTGACCCAGCAGGGCGTCGAGCCACCCGATTTCTCGGGTTGGGCCTGGGGCGGATAGCGCGACAAACGACGACAGCTACTCGGTCAGAAGGCGAATCACATCCGAGCGCGACAGTTCGATGTCGCGGGCGATCTTTATCAGGAGACCCGGCCCCAGCGGCTCACCCGAGTGAAGCGGAACCACGGTGGATCGGCCGTCAGGATGCCTGAGGATGCAGTGGCTCCCGCGTGTTGCCGCGCGGCTCGCACTCGCGCCAGTCATAATGGCGGCGCATGACACGCCAGTGCCGCATCGCCATCGGCGAGATCGCCCACGAGACGAACACCTTTTGCCCCGAGCCGACGTCGCTCGGCGACTTCAAGCGGCACAGCTGGCACGAGGGCGTGGACATCGTCCGTGCCAATCGCGGCACGCGAACCTACCTCGGCGGAATGATCGAGGGCGGCGAGCGCGCCAACCTGATCGTCGTGCCGACGCTCGCGACCTCGGCCGTGCCGTCCGGCACGATCGAGGCGAGCGCCTACCGCGCGATGCGCGACACGCTCCTCGGATCGCTCGCCGCGGCCGGCCCGATCGACGCGATCTGCCTCAGCCTGCATGGCGCCGGAGTTGCGCAGGGAGTCGACGACCTCGAAGGCGAACTCCTCGCGGCGGTGCGCGCTCAGGTCGGTCCGACGATGCCGATCGCGCTGACGCTCGACCTCCACGGCAACATCACCGAGCGCATGGGTGCACTGACAACCGGCATGTTTGGCGTCAACTTCTACCCCCACACCGATATGTTCGAGCGTGGCGTCGAAGCGATGGCGTTCCTCCGGCGCGTCCTCGACGGAGAGATCCGGCCGGTTCAGCGGGTCGAGCGCCTGCCGATGATGATCCAGACCTGCACGACCGATCTTGAGCCCGGCCGCCGTCTGAACGAACTGTGCTGGGCATGGGAGAAGAAACCCGGCCTACTTGAGTGCGCCATCTTTCACGGATTCCCGTATACGGACGTGCCACCGGTTGCGGTCTCGGTCGTGACGATCGCGGATGGAAACGTGGATCTCGCCAGCGCCGCGGCGCGCGAAGTCGCGTCGGCGATCTGGGCGGCGCGCGAGGAGTACCGGCCGCGATTGCTGACGCCGGAGCAGGCGATTGCCGAGGCGCTCGCGATTGAGGGGAGTCCGGTCGTCATCAACGACACGTCCGACAATCCGGGCGGCGGCGCGCCGGGCGACGCGACGCATCTCCTGCGGGCAATGCTCGCCGCGCGCCTGCCCGATTCGTGCTTCGGCGTCGTCTGCGATCCGGAGACGGCCCGCCAGGCGCACGCGGCGGGTGCGGGATCGACCATCGCGATCCGCCTGGGCGGCAAGTCCGACGGCGGGCGCGGCTTCCCGCTCCACGGATTGCCGATCGAGGCGCGGGCGCGGGTCGTCGTCCTGACCGACGGCCGCTTCAAGCTGACGACTCCGATGGGTCGCGGCAGCCTGGTCGATCTCGGTCCCTCGGCGCGCCTCGATATCGAAGGCCTCGACGTGATCGTCTCGACGAATCGGCAGCAGGTGTTCGACGACGAAGTGTTCCGTCTCCACGGCATCGACGTACGCGCGCGCCGCGTCGTCGGGGTCAAGTCGAGCAATCACTTCCGGGCCGGCTTCGCCCATCTGGCCAAGGCGATCGTCACCGCCGACGCCCCCGGCGCCACGACGCTGAGTCTGGACGGCTTCCCCTACAGTCGCATTCCGCGCCCGATCTGGCCGCTCGATGACGAGGCGACGTACGGGTAGGCGGACACTTACACTGTCCGCGAAACGCGCCCTTCGCGGCGAAGGCGACTACGTGCGGCGATACGGACGGTTCGCGGATAATCGTCACCTAAGCGGACGAAACCGGATGCAATTGGAGATGGCGGAATGTCGAACGTCACGACGCGCGGGCAGATCACGATCGATCAGACGGCACGCAAGGCACTGAACGTTCAACCGGGGACGCAGGCAGTGCAAATCGTGGTCGGAGATCACCTGGAGGTGTACTTCCTTCCACCGCGACATCGGCGGTCCCTGTTCGGCGTTTTGGCGACGAAAATCGACCCCGACACGTATGACTGGGACGCCATCAGGGAGGCGGCAGCGGACGCTATCGCGCGCGACGCGTAGACGATTGTGCTCGACACGCCTGCCTTGCTCGATACCAGCGTCATAATCCGGTATCTGACGAATGACATCCCAGATCTCGCGGCGAGAGCCAGAGCGCTGATCGCGTCAGAGATCCAACTCGGGATCACCACGCTCGCGATTCTCGAAGCCGCCTACGTCTTGGGCCGTCCGCCATATCTCCATCCGTACAGCGCGATCATCGATGGTTTTGTCGAGCTGACGCGCCGCGAGAACGTCGTCGGCATTGGTATCGACATCGAGCATCTGACCATCGCCCTATTGCAGTGTCAACGCGAGTCTCCGCCGAGCTTCGGCGATGCCCTGCTTGCCGCGACCGCGAGATCGGCTGGAATTCACGAGGTGTATTCGTTCGATCAGAGATTCGAGAGGACTGGGATGCGAGTCGTGCCGATGCCGCACTGAGGGCGCTTCGATGAACGTCGATCTCGGTCAGATCGGTCGGATCGACACCCGACCGCCGCTCTTCGCGCCGCACGGGGCGCCGTTCTGGGACGATCCGTGGATCGGGCAGAGCATGCTCGCCGCGCATCTCGATCCCGAGCGCGATTCCGCGTCGCGACGCCACGCGACGATCGATCGCGAGGTCGCCTGGATCGTTGAGCGACTCAGTCTGAAGCCGGGCGACGCGATTCTCGACGTCGGCTGCGGGCCGGGTCTCTACTGCGAACGACTGGCGCAACGGGGCCTCCACGTCGTCGGCGTCGATCTGTCGCCGGTCGCGATCGACTACGCCCAGCGACATACAACGGCCGTCACGTATCGGCGCGCCGACTACTGCTCGCCCGGCGCCCTCGACGGCCTCGGCTCGTTCGCCGCCGCGATCCTGATCTACCTGGATGTCGGCGTCCTGTCCGATGAACCGCGCGCTCGGATGCTCGCGAACGTCCGCCGCGTCATCAAGCCGGGCGGCGCGTTCATCTTCGACGTGACGACACCGCGACGCACGTGGCCAGCCGATGGCGCACGAACGTGGTCGGCGAGCGACGGCGGCTTCTGGCGACCGGGACCACATCTCGAACTGACGCGCCACTTCGACTACCCCGAGGCGGACGCTCACCTGCGCCAGACGATCATCCTCGACCAGCGTGGCACGGCGAGCGTCTACCGCATCTGGGATCGAGCCTACACGCCCGCGACGCTCGCGCCCATCCTCGCCGCCGCCGGGCTCGCCCTTGAAAGCGTGCGCGGCGATCTCGTCGGCACTGCGTTCGACGAATCATCGTCGACGACCGTGGGCATCGTCGCTCAGGTGACCTGATGGCTATCTGGCGACGGTGTCAGATTTGAGATATTCCCTCAGCGCTCTGCGAATCACTTCGCTCCGCCCGGCGTGATCTTGGATGGCTCGCCGATCGAGCGCGGTCGAAAGCTCGGGCGGCAACCGCACCTGGGCAACCTTGGAGGCAGTTGCCCCGAGCCGTGGCCGACCGCGTAGGCGCAGTCTGGCCGGGTCATACCCGCGCTCAGCTTCGTTCGCCAGGCGCGCAATGACTTCGTCGGTGATTTCGACGCCGCCGGAGGTTCCATAGTTCTTAGGCATCATCGTCCCCGCTCGGAAGGTAAGACTCGTATCGTGGTTGCATCTTCATCGCGTGGATGGCCATCACCCGCCCGTCATCGAAGTGGAGGACCACGATTTCCAGGAGCATGTCTCCGGCACGATTCCAGCCCAGATACAGAACTTGGTCGATGCCTTCGTCGTTCTCCTCGTCCAGGACGGCCAGGGCGTTTGCTGCCACGTACTCAATATCCGCATCGTCAACGCCGTGTTTGCGAGCCGGCCGGTGGACCTCCAACTTGACTATTGTACTACGAAATAGGCGGTACCGATGAGCCTAACTCGCGCCATCGCCTCAACCGCGAACCGCGCGCGCTTCAGAATGACCGCTCCGCCGACCGCGGCGGAAGAAGAGGAGGTAGCCGAGCACGGCCGCCGCGCCGAGACTGGCCAGAAACATCCACGCGCTCTGGAAGAAATCGACGACCAGTTCCGCGGATGGCCCAAAACCGGTCCCGATGGCGGTGTAGGTGACCGCCCAGACGAGCCGACCGACCGCCGTGTAGAGCACGAAGAGAGAGCGTGGGTAACGCGCGGCCCCAGCCAGCGGGTTGACGGCGCTGCTGATCGCGGACAGGACCGATCGTGTCGCGAGTAACCCAACCGCCGCGCGCCTTTGCAGAAGATCCTGGGCGTGCGCCTGGCGGTCCGCCGTCAGCCCGAACCACGGACCCCATCGAGTGAGCACGTTGGGGCCGAACGCGCGGCCAACCTCGTACCCCGCCAGATCGCCACCGGTCGCGGCGGCTGCCCCGACCGCCACGACCAGGGGCCAGCCGTCGACGTAGCTGGCGAACAGTCCGACCGCCAGCCCGGCCGGCAGAGGGAGTCCGAACGCCGCCGTAAATACCACGAGCGCCAGCACGGGGTAGCCGTCGAGCAGCGGTGCCTCGAGCGACCAGTCGACGAGACCGGCGAACTCGGTCATGGCCCACGCGCCGGCGGCAGGCCACCCGGCACAAGCGTGGCGGCGCGCAACTCCGACACGGCCAACTGCGCCGCCTGGACGATTTCGAACGCGCTCTGCCCTCGGCGATTCGCAATCTCCCGCAGGCTGATCCGTGCACTCGCCTCACGTGGCGCCTCCAGGCGCTCGGCCAGCGCAACCGTCGGCACGCCGTACGTGGTCGCGACGTACTCGACGGTCATCCAGGGCCGGATCGTCGCGGTATCCGGGGCGCCCAGGGCAGTCGCCGCGCGCAGCAACTGCCACGAGCGGTAGGTGCGAAATCCGAAAACGCCGGCCACGGCCAGGGCCACGATCATTCCGAGCAGCAGAAGGGGCGCGCGGTGCCTGCCGAGGAAACCCATGCCCGATGCCCCTTCCCGACGCGCACCTGGGCGCGCGCGATCGCGCTAGCTCAGGCTACTTCGACGACGCCCATCATCCCGAGATCCTCGTGTTCGAGGATGTGGCAGTGATACATCGCCTTTCCCGGGAAGTCGCGGAAGCGTACTCGGAACGTGACCGAGCGTCCGCGCGGAACGTTCACCGTGTCCTCCCAGGCACCGGAGGGAGCGAGACGGCCATCGGCGCCGACGACCTGGAACGGGTTGGTGTGCAGGTGAAACGGGTGGTCCATGTCGGTCGCGTTGCGGATCGTCCATTCCTCGTTCGTATCGAGGCGGACGCGGATATCGACGCGTTCGTGGCCGAAGACCCTGCCATCGATCATGAAGCGCATTCCGCCGGGTCCCATCGCCTCGGACAGAACCAGCTCGCGCCGCGCCGCGACCTCACCGAACTGGGGATCGGCCGCCCCGGCCAGCCGCGTCGGCAGATCCATCGCCGCCGACTCGCCCTGGACCACCAGCTCCGCCAGCGTCAACTCGGTCGCGCTACTGCCGGATCGGCCCATCATCCCGCCCATCATCATCCCGCCGCGGCTATACGGAAGCGACGACAATCGATGCACGCCCGGCGCGCCCGCTTGAACGAGCACCTCGGCGCGCTTACCGGGCGGCAACAGCAGCTCATCGACCGCCTTCGGGGTCGAGAGCGGTCCGCCGTCGGACCCGATCCACTGCATCGTGTGCCCGCTCAACCGGAGCCGGTAGTACCGGGCGTTTCCGGCGTTGACGATCCGCCACCGTTCGACCTCGCCCGGACGCATCGCGAGCCGCGGCGCGAGTGCGCCGTTGATCGTGACCAACTGACCCTCGCGGCCGTTCATAAAGTCCATCATCGTGGCGACCGGCACCCGGCCGGATGCATCGATCGTGCCGTCCTTCAGGACGAAAAGCCGCTCGCGCGCGGCCGCGACCTCGGGCACGCGGTCGAGGTCGCCCTCCACGACGATCGCTCCGACCAGCCCGCGGAAGACCTGCTCGGCGGCGCGGCCGTGGATATGCGGGTGGTACCAGAACGTCCCGCCCGGGTGGTCAGCCGGCAGATCGAAGTCGTACTGGAAGCTCTCGCCCGGCATCACCTGTACGAAAGCGTTGTCGCCACTGCCCGTCGGAGGCACGTGAAGCCCGTGGAAGTGGAGGTTCGTCGGTTCATCCAGGCGGTTGACCAGGCGAATTCGGAACCCGGTCGCCCGGACGTGCCCGCAGGGTGGGACCTGGCACGCTGCCGTCGAAGGTCGCCGTCACGACCGGGCGTCCGCCGAACGTGGTAGAGGCAACGCGCGCCTCGATCGCCGTCTCAAGCAGGCCCGCGCGACTGGCGCGAACGGGCGGTTCCGGAAAGTTCGATGCCGGTGGGTCGGTCTTTGCCAGCAGGAACGCCGCGGCTGGCCGCGCGGCCGGGGCTGGGGTCGCCAGCGGCACGGTTCCGTTGGCGATGGGGATGGGCGCCCGTGCGCAGGCCGTTGCGCCGATCGCCGTGCCGCCGAGGGCGAACAACGCACCGGCGCCGAACAGCAGCGCCCGGCGGGATAGAGGCCGTGGCGGTTGCCTCGGCGTCGCCGCGCCGGCCGGCGGCTTTTTCGGTTTGGTAGCCGATTGCGTGGTTTCCTCTAGTATGATCGTTGCCGCGGATCGCCTCAGACTACGCTTCAAGGAGCTTCCGCGCCTGAACGTAGGCGGCCTCGTCGATCTCGCCGCGCGCAAAGCGTCGCTTCAACACGTCGAGCGGCGTCGAGATGGCCGTGGCGCGACCGTTCATCGCTCGCCAAACACCGGCGACCACCAGGGCCGGCACCGCCAGCCACACGAGCGGGCCGAGCAGCATCCAGTACGACCCAAACCCGAAGCCCGTGTCCATCATCTGCCGATCTCCATCGTCTCGCCCGTTTCGAACGGGCACGAATTGAGGCTAGGCTGCGAAGATCAAGACGAAGGTCCGGTCCGGATCAAGATCCGTTCAAGCCGGAAAACAGCGCGGTCGGGCGCCGATTTCGGGAGATTGCTCATCTGCCACGACAGCGTCCTCGATTCGCAGGGCAGGTCCGACCATCGCTGAACCGTGGTCGCCCGGATGCTGTGCGCTTCACCTGTTACGCTGTCCGCGGACTAGGCCGGGGAAGTCGAGCGATGGCGGACGGCAACAGCAGGCCAATGGTGTTCTTGAGCTCGACGATCCGCGACTTTTCGGATCTTCGGGGAGCGGTCCGCTTCTGGCTCGAGGAGGCCGGCTGTGAGGTGTGGCTGAGTGACTACACCGATGTCGACAAGTTACCCGTCCCCAACAGTTTCGCTGCTTGCTTCGAAGCGATCCGCCGGTCGGACTTCTACATCCTCCTGATCGGGCAAAACCGAGGGAGTTGGTATTCGGAGCCGGACCAGATCTCCGTCACAGAGCAGGAGTATCGTGTCGCCTATGACGCTTTCCGGGCCCAGGGCCACCCGGTCCCACTCATGTTCGTTCGGACGTCGGTCATGGATCTGCTCGCCGGCTGGCGTACCGGCTCTGGCTCCAAGCGCCTGCGACGGCGGCCGCCGTTCCCGGACGCGGCTTTCGTAGCGAGGTTCGTCGCCGAAGTGAAGCGTGAGCCTGAAATGCGCGCGGCGGTCGCACGTGTAGGCGACCCCCCGCAGGGAAACTGGCTGTACCGGTTCGCGGAATATCGCCACATCATCGACGCTTTGCGAATCGGGCTAAACCTGCGTGTCGATCTCCCTCGTGAGCGGCTGCTGAGCGGGATACAGCTCGATCTGGAGCAGACACTGACCGCTTTCATGCGGAAGTGGCAGGGTAAACCGTCCCGTGAGCGCGCGGCGAAGATCATCGACTCCGAGTGTCCGGGAGAGCAGGTAAGTCGGGAACGCCGCCAGCAACTCATCGACGCCGCGACGACGCACGAAGTCGATCTGCCGCTGCCCGGCCATCGGAATCTGAAAGATCTCGTCGAGGGGACGCCCTTAAACGCGAACGATCATTCGCCAGTAAGGCTTAACCTTGGGCAGATCCACGATCTGGCTGTGTACTTGTTCTCCGAGATGGTCGCGCCCGACAGGATTCGGCTTGACGCTCTTCGGCGGGCTGTTGAAACTGGAGGCCTGCTCGTATTCGATCCCGTCGTGAGGAGCCTCCGAGACACAGAACTGAGTCGCGCAGCGATTGAACTCCTCGCGGAGGCTGAGGGCTACATCGTACGATTTCGGACAGTGGAGCCAGGGAGGCATGAGTTGATCGCTGAACTGTTCGCTGCCCACAAGGCGCACCGAGAAACATTCTCACTCGACTGGAACAGGGCTGTCTTCATCTGGGGCGCATATCTGTCACAGGTTAACCTGTTCCGACGTCTGACGAGCCTCTACGCCTACCTGGCCCGTTCGAAGTCGAATCCTCTGCCTGATCCGCATGCCATGGTTCTCGACACCCCTCTCGGTCCGGAAGTCAAGGAAGAAATTCGCCGCGAGACCGCTGACGTGGAGTCGATTCGCGAGTGGGTCAAGACTCCCGGTTTCTGGAATCTCTGACAGGCGCAGGCGCCTGACTTGTCACAGTACGGAAGGTTGGGTCTCACGCATCCGGTGTGACCAGTCTGCGGGTTTCCGCCCGCGCCCGCCGCGTGCCCGCCTCATCGACGCGCCCGTCCTCGCCGATGACGACCCCATACGCCTGCCGTGCGTGCGCTCGCGAGACTTTGCCTTCGCGAAAGTCCGCCAGGACGCGGCCCGGGTCGCGCTCGAGCGGATCTCCCCATCCGCCGGCGCCGGCGAGTTCGTGTCGGAAGACGTCGCCGTGCCGAAGCGTGAGGAGAGTCTTGGCCGGCAGAACACGCGCTACCCGCGCCGAGTCGCGGGCGGACGAGGCATCGAGGCCCTCACCACTGGCAACGCGATCGGTTCGGCCGCGTTCGCGGCGTTCCCGCTGCTCGTCAGGCGTCTCGTCACTGGCATCGTCGGGATTGAGCGTGTTTGTACAGAGGCTCCCCGGCTGTCCGCCGTGCAACCCGTAGGCCGGGAACTTCGTTCGGTCCGACCGGATTTGCAGGGTCGCCGATTCTTCGAGGAACCGGTACTGCCGTACGATCGCCAGCCCGCCGCGGTACAGCCCCGGACCGCCGGTGTCCGGCAGGAAGCCATACTCCTCGATCCGCAGCGGATACTCGTTCTCGATCACCTCGGCCGGATAGTTCGAGAAGTTCACGACCGCCGACGCCGATCCATCGATCCCGTCCGCGAACGGCCGCCCGCCCCAGCCGCAGTTCAGGAACTCCAGGAACACGAACGGCCGCCCATCCCGCGTGTACCCGCCCATCGAGATGCCGGTGTCGCCGCCAACCTCGCAGGCCGGCACCCGATCAGGCGCGACCTTCGCCAGCGCGCCAAACACCGTCGTCGCGATCCGAAATCCGGTCAATCCTCGCGCCGCCACCGCCGCCGGCGGGCGCGGATTCACGATCGTGCCACTCGGCGCGCGCACGTCGATCGCCCGGAAGTAGCCCTCGTTGTTCGGAATGTCCAGCGGCAGCAGGCACCGCACGCAGGCGTAGGTCGTCGACCGGGTGAAAGACATCACCGAATTGATCGCCCCGCGCACCTGCGGCGCGCTGCCGGCGAAGTCGACGACCATCGCGTTCCCGGCGATCTCGATCGCGACGCAAATCGGGATCGGGTCCGGGTCGATCCCATCATCGTCCAGGAAGTCCTCGAACTCGTACCGACCGTCCGGCAGCCGCGCGATCTCGGCCCGGGCCAGCCGCTCCGAGTAGTCGAGCAGGTCGTCGAATGCCGCCAGCAGCGTCTGGCGTCCGTGCCTTGCAAGAAGCTCGCGCAGCCGTTCCTCGCCGATGTGGCCGGCCGCCATCTGCGCGCGCAGATCGCCCAGCACCTTGGTCGGAATCCGGACGTTCGCTTCGAGGATGCGCAGGAAGTCGTCGTTCACCACGCCGGCCGTTCGCAGGCGCACCGGCGGCAGGCGCAGACCCTCCTGGTACACCTCGGTTGAGTCCGACGCGTTGCCGCCGGCGACCCGCCCGCCGATGTCGGTGTGATGCGCGACCGTGCAGACGAAGCCGAACAGGGCGCCCTGGTCGAAGACGGGCTGGACGAGGACCAGGTCCGGCAAGTGCGTGCCGCCCTCGTACGGGTCATTAAGAATGAAGATGTCACCCGGGCCCATGGTCCCGCCGAATCGGGCCAGCGTCGCCGCCATCGCGTCCGGCACGGTCCCCAGGTGGACCGGCAGCGTCAACCCCTGCGTCACAAGCCGGCCGCGCGCGTCGCAGATCGCGGTCGAGAGGTCCATCGCGCTCTTGAGATTCGGCGAGTAGGCGGTCCGCACCAGGGCGAGCGCCATCTCGTCGACCGCCGATTCCAGCCCACTCCGAATCAACTCGCGCGCGATCGGGTCGATCGTCACCGTCATGCGGTCGTCTCCAGCCGCAGCGATCCTCCCTCGGTCCGACGAATCAGCTCACGCGCGATCGGGTCGATCGTCACCGTCATGCGGTCGTCTCCAGCCGCAGCGATTCTCCCTCGATCCGTCGAATCGACCAACCCGGCGGGACGAGCGTCGTCGCGTCGTACTCCTCGACGATCAGCGGACCTGACACCGGTGTCGGGCCGACGTCGCCGCGTGCCAACACCGGCGTACCCACCAAACCGATCGTCGGGCCGAAGTAGGCTGGCCGAGACGACGATCTCACCGAGGTCGGACAGTCGATCGACGGACGCGGCGCCCGGCCGGGCAGCGTCGCCGTCACGCGGGCATGGACGATCTCGATCGGGTCGATATCCGATCGGTGACCGTAGGTCCGCGCGTGCTCGACCTGAAACCGCTCGGCGAGATCTATCAGCGCGTCCCGGTCGATCGTTCCGGCGATCGGCAGTCGCAGCTCGAACGACTGCCCGACGTAGCGGCAGTCGGCGAATCGCTCGATTCGTGGTGTCGAGCTGCCCTTGAGCGTACTCGGGACGCCCTCATCCTGACCTTCTCCCAGCGGGAGAACGTATGACGCCGGCGGTTCGGCGATCATCTGACGCCGCGCGTCCTCTTCCAGGGCCGCGTACCGCGCGTCGAGCTCAGTCGGATCGACCAGGTCCAACCGGCGGGAAATCGTCCGCGAGAGGTGCCTCTGTGGCTGGGCGACCAGCAAGCCGAACCCGCTGAACAGCCCCGGCCAGGGCGGCACGATCACCCGGCCGATGCCGAGCGCGGCGGCGACCCCGGTGGCATGGAGCGGCCCGTTGCCGCCGAACGCGATCAGCGCGTAGCCGCGGGGATCGCGACCGCGTTCCGACGACACCGCCTTGACGACCCGGACCATGCTCGCGATCGCGATCTGGTGGACGCCGTGCGCCGCCGGAAGCAGATCCAGACCGAGCGGCTCGGCGACCCGTGCAGCGAAGGCAATCCGCGCCGCCTCGGCATCGATGGGCAGCGCACCGCCAAGCAGCGCGGTCGGGTTCAGATAGCCCAGCAGGACATTCGCGTCGGTCAGCGTCGGCTCGATGCCGCCGGCGTCGTAGCCGACCGGGCCCGGCACGGCGCCGGCGCTACGCGGCCCGACCCGGAGCGCCCCGGCCTCGTCGACCGACACGATGCTGCCGCCGCCGGCGCCGATCTCGGCGATGTCGATCGCCGGGACGCGCAGGATGTATCCGCCGCCGCGATTCAGCCGGCTGCCAACCGTGATGCCGCCGCCGACCTCGTACTCCGGCGCTCGGAGCAGTTCGCCGGCTTCGATGATCGAGCCCTTGGCGGTCGTGCCGCCCATGTCGAGCGCGATCGCGTCGGCGATGCTGAGTTGCCGCGCCAGATCGCGCGCCGCGATGACGCCGGCCGCGGGACCCGATTCGATGACGTGGATGGGATTCTCGGCCGCCGCGCGCGCCGCCATCACGCCGCCGTTCGACTGCATCACCGCGATCGGCGCGCGAAACCCGCGCGTCGCCAGGCCCGATTCGAGGCCGTCGAGGTACGTCCCGACGATCGGCCGCAGGTAGGCATTGATGACGGTCGTGCTGGTGCGTTCGCACTCGCCCACTTCCGGCAATACGACGCTTGAGAGCGACACCGCGATCTCCGGCGCGACCTCGGCGAGGATCGCCGCGACGCGTTGCTCGTGGCTGTCGTTGGCGTAGCTGTGCAAGAGACAGACCGCGACCGAGCGAACATCGTCGGCCGCAAACCGGGCTGCCGCTGCGCGCACCGAGTCTTCGTCGAGCGGGCTAACCTCGTTCCCAATCGGGTCATGTCGGCCGCCGATCTCAAGGCGCCACTGGCGCGGCACGAGCGGAACCGGTTTCGTCCAGGTCAGGTCGTACAGGCGCGGGTAGCGCAGCCGACCGATTTCAAGCGTATCGCGAAAGCCGCGCGTCGTGATGAGGCCGGTCGGTGCGCCGCGCCGCTCGAGGATCGCGTTCGTCGCGACGGTCGTACCGTGCACCATCTCCCGCCCCTGGCCGGGCGGAAACCCCTCTTCGGCGAGCAATCTTGCGAGTCCATCGACGATCGCGCGGCCGAAGTCGTCCGGCGTCGATGGCACCTTGCGGGTCAGGACGCGTCCATCGTCGAATAGGACGACCAGATCGGTGAACGTCCCGCCGATATCCGCGCCGACGCGAAAGCGTGTTGGTTCGGCGGGCACGGCGCCCGGATCGGTGAAGGTCCCGCCGATATCCGCGCCGACGCGGAAGCGTGTTGGTTCGGCGGGCACAGCCTCCAGATCGTAGACGGTCGGCCGCTACTTCTTGAACGGCTCGGCCAGCGTGCCGTCCTTGTTCAGACGCGTCTGCTTGCCGCTATTCGTTTCCAGGTACGGATTCCCGGCAGGATCGACTTTGACCTGGACGATCTCGCCCTGGTACTGGGTCGCGTAGGAGGTCTTGTCGGCGCGCCCGGCCGCGATGTCGGCGAGCTTCTTCTCGACCATTCCGCCGATGTCGCCCGTGAACCCGCTCGCCGTTGCGGCCGCGACCGCGGTCGGCGGCGCGAGAGGCGTTCCGCTGCCGCTCCAGGAGGCAGACATGGTGCCGCGATCGGTCGCCTTGCCGGTCCCGAAGTTGTACGTCCCCGACAACGTGCCGGCGACGCCGCCATCCGGGCTCACGTTGCCAGACCACGAACCGGAGGCGGTGGCCTTTCCAAAGTGGCCGGACCAGGTACCGGTGATTCGCCCGTTGGCGAACGATCCACTCAGTGTCCCGGCGTCGCCGTCGCCACTCCACGTGCCGCTGACCGTCGCCCCGGTGATCGTGAAGTTCATGTTGCCCTGGCTGGAAGCGGTGCCGGTCTCCCCCTTTCCTTCTCGGATCTGCTCGGCCCGGGATGTGCCGCTGAAGTGCGCGTCGAACGTGCGCGCGATGACGACGGTTGGGGTCGGCGGCGACGCGGTCGGCGTTCGCGCGGCAACCGTCGGGGTGCGATTCGTGGCGGTCGGAGTCGCGGGGGCCGTCGTCGGTGTTGTCCGGCTGGCGGTCGGCGTCGTACCCGCGGTGGGCGTGCGCGGATCACGGGTCGGCGTCGTGCCGGCGGTCGGAGTTCTCGGATCGCGCGTTGGCGATGCGCCCGACGTTGGAGTTCTTGGATCGCGGGTCGGCGACGCGCCGGCGGTGGTCGTTCCCGACCCCGCGGTCGGCTTGGCCGAACCAGGTGCACCAGTCGAAGACGATGGCTTGGTCGTGCCGGCGGCGGTCGCACCGGGCTTCGACGCCGTCCCGGACATCGCGATGCGCGCCTCGGCGATCGCCGCCCCCGTCAGGGCGGCGCGTACCGTCGGCTGAACCAGGGCAGGCGGCAGGGATGCGCCGATCGTGCCGGCAATGATCGGAGAGATGCCGTCACTGCGAACGCGCACGATGCTGTTCTGACCCGGGACGGCATACGAACCAGGCGGCAGCGTCTTTTCGTTTGGGATGGGCTTGAGACCGCGATCGTTCGTCGGATCGAGGTACGCCGCAATGCCGCTTCCGATGTCGATCTCGTTGTTGCCGCCAGTCAGCTTACCCTCCATAGCAAAGTCGATCACTTTGCCAGTCAGGAACATCATTTTGTCGACTGCCTCGCCGCGCGTGCCTGGCAGCGCGAACGGCGTTACGGCTTGTAGGTACTCCTGACGGACCAAGCGCCCGAGCTCTGACGGCACAACTTTGCCCGCATACGCGTACACATCTTCGCCATATTTCGCGACGCCGTCCTTGATTCGTCCGGCCGTGTTGCGCGCAGTCTTCAGCAGGTCGAGGAAACCAGTCCGGCCAGCTTCACTGGGATCGGCGCGCGCCACACTGAACTTCGGCAGGGGCATCGTGTTGAGCGGCGCGTTCGGCGCCCGGATGATCTTCGCACCGGTGAAGAGACCGGCCGCGCTCTGAATCGCGACGATATCCGCCGCGGCCGACAGGCCGTTCACCACCATCCCGGTCTTGCCGCTCAGTTCGACGTCCTGGCCGACGTACAACTCATAGCCGGCGATGCCGGTCTTCACGAGTCCATTGAGACCCTCGATCGTCGCGCCACCGATCTGAGTGGCCGTCATCGCGGCCGCCTTGACGCCAACCGCGCCGACGCCGGCCGTCATCGCGGTTGCGCCCAGATTGACCGCCAGCGCCGCGCCTTCCTTGACGAGGGTAAGCGTGCGCAAGTGTCTGTCCTGAGTGGCGGCCTCTTCGCCGTACGCGTCGGCCGTCTCCTGGTCCATCGCCGTGCGGAGCATCACCATCGCCCGCTTCGAACTGACGCCGAACTCTTTCATCAACGCCGCGATTGGACGCTTCGTGTCCGCTGAGTTCAACACGGCGCGGACCCGATCCTGATCCGGCTTCGCCTGGCCGCTCGCCATTGCGGCGATGCTCGCCAGACCAGCCGGTTTGCCGGCCGCGAATGAGTCGAATGCGCGCTCGGTCTGTTCGGAGGCTCGGGACAGAACATCGAGCGCCGCGATCGCCTGGACCATGCGACTCTGCCAGACGTCGTACGGCGTTGCCACACGGTCGGTGAAGAGAGCGGTGTTCACCGTCACGATTGCCTGGATCGCGGCCGCGCTCGCCTGACCGAATGATTGCACGGCCGTGCTGACGGCTTCCTGGGGGACAATCCGGTCGGATTCGATCGGAATCGTCGCCCGACCGGTCGAATTCGCCGATTGACACGCCACCAGCGTTGGGTAGAGGGCGATCGTCGCGGTGATCTGGAACAGCGTTCGTCGCGATACGCGCGCCAGCGTCACGCGGCCGACGACGGATCGGAGCGCCGCCGAACCATCACGATCGCCGGAGCGCGCGGCCGCCGCTTCGACGCGGCGAGTCACGTCCGATCGCACCAATCCGTGGACGTGCCGCCGATTGCCCCTCATGGCGACGCACTCGCGCGCATCGTGAATGTGCCGAGATCGACCTCCTGGTGCGCGCCGTTGCCGACCGGGACGTTCACCGCCGCCATCGTCGCGAACCGCTCGTGCTCGACGATCAGGTCGTGGACCTCACCCCGACGCAGACCACCCTCGGTGCGGAAGCGTCCGTCCGCGTCGGCAACGGCGATCGCGGCGATGCGCTCCGCGTCGCCGCCCCACAGATCGGCCGACACACCTGGCCGCAGGACGATCACACGCGCGGGGACGCCCAACCCGGCCGGATCGACGACTCGGCCGACGAACAGGACATCGGCCG
The DNA here is from genome assembly GCA_004297775.1 of Chloroflexota bacterium. Lineage (GTDB taxonomy): Bacteria > Chloroflexota > UBA6077 > FW602-bin22 > FW602-bin22 > FW602-bin22. The sequence goes on from SCUE01000034.1 coordinate 166,029, forward strand.
GGTCGGCGATGTCCTGGATGAAGCCGAGCACCGGCGCCGCGCCGAGAGCGATGGCCAGCAGTGCCGCGACGCCGATGGTCAGTCGAACCGCGAGCTTTCCCACACGGACACGCCGCAACACATCCACCACCAGTTGCCGACCACTGCTCACCAGTCGAATCGCGAGTTTACCCATCGCCGGCTCCGACAGAGTGATGCCATCGTATCGGCGCCACTGATCCGGCTCAGTCAGTGCATTCCCTGATCTGTCGGTTGCGCGCGGCGAATGCCAGGTCCGATGTGCCGCGCGTGGCCGTCGCCGGACAACGCCTGCACTGGCGTCGCGAGGAACCTCCGCCAAGGTTGTACGAGCGCCGTCCCCGCCGCGAGCGCCAGCAACGCCGGGTAGGTCGCCTCGGGACGAATGCCAGCCAGCGCGACAAGCGCCAGCGCCAGCGCCAGGCGCCGCGTCTCGGCGCGTCGCAAGCCATCGACGAGCGAGACGACCAGCGTTCCGGCCGCAAGCGCGTAGACGGGCGCCGGGAGCCAAAGCGCGAATGAGAAGCTCCACATCGCGAAGCTCGACGCGGTCGTCGGTCGGCCGAGGATGATCGCGAGTAGCAGTGCCGCGGCGACGAAGCCCGCGACGATCGCGCCGCGCCCCGGCCGCCGCGATAACGCCAGTGGCGCCGCCAGCGCCGCGCCGACCGCCAGGGCCTCGATCACGGCATGCACGAGGCCAGCCGAGGCTGTGTTGCCAGTTTCTGCCACCAGTCCCGGAATCAGCGCCAGCCCGGTCGCGGCAATTGCGAGCCGTATCGGTGCGCCGGCGAACAGCGCGATCGTTGGCCGAGCCGGTTCGGTGGCATTGATCGCGAAGGCGCGCGCCCAGACGCCCTTCGCGAGACCCGGCACTCCGGCGAGTACGTTCGGCCTGATCGCGATCGCCATTGAAAGAAGCGCCGCGAGCGTCGCCGCCGCGCGCAGCCAGACCGGCACATCCGCGCCGGGCAGACTGGCGACGACGTTCAGTCCGACCGCAGTTACGATCGTCGCGCCAAGAGCCCGCGCCGGCATCGCGCCAGAGATGAGAGACCACGCCACAACCAGTGCTGCCAGCGCCGCCGCGATCGCGGCCACGTTCAGGGCAGCCAGCCCGAGGTACATCGTCGCGAACAGCGGTCCGTTCCAGCCGTCGCCGGGCAGGAACTCGCCGACCCGAGTGACAACGCGCAACGCGAGGAACTCGACGAGCGCGGCCACGACCGCGAGCGCCAGCAACGATTCGCGTGAGACAATGGCCAGGGCGGGCGAGATGGCCGCCGTCCCAGGCCGCGTCGGCGACAACTCCCCCGGGAGCGCGAGCGGCGATTCGTGGGAGACGACGGCAAGGGCGGGCGAGACGCCCGCCGTCTCAGGAGGCGGTCCGGGCACGCTCCCACGGGCCACGGTCGTGTCGCGCCGGCGATCGATCACCCGAGCGCGGATCGGGCCGGCCGGTCAGTGACTGCCACGGCGGCCGTCGGCACTCCCGACTCGGCTCGTGCCAGCGCCAGCGCCAGTTGGCCGACCAGCGGGTAGAACGCGATCCGCGCGTGTGTCTCGAGTCGCTCGATGAACGTCGGCAGCCACCGGCCCAGGTGGTCGGCGACGAACTTGTGGCGCGCCGCGCGCGTCAGCCGCGCCTTCTCGGTCCAGTCGTGCTCGAGCGCGATCGCTTCCTTGGCCAGCAATGCGGCCATGAACGCGAACTCGACGGACGCGTGATCCGACGGCAGCCCATCGCTCGCCTGAAAGCCGAACGCCTTGTAGAACGCCGCCAGATCTGCCATCGCCGCGCCGTGCGCGGTCGCCGGACCTTCGGCGTAACTCGTCTCGCGCGGTGGCGCCAGCGTTTGTCGCGCGAAGAGGTAGGTGTGCTCGGCGGCGAGATCGCTCGATTCCAGGAACGTCCCTCGGGGCAGCGCCTCGGCCCCGCGTTCCAGCGCGCCCATCGCCTCTGCCAGCTCGGTTGGCCACGCCGCGTGCGGGTTGATCGGCGCGAGCGCAAGTCGCGTCGCCGGGTCTGGCTCGCGTTCGTCGGGATAGGCGAACAGCTTCGCCGCCAGGCTCCAGAGCATCGCCCGGTCGACCAGATCGGTCGCCTGGGGGTGGCTAATTGCCACGGCGATTCACACTCTGCCAGCGCGCCCACCAGCCGATGCCACCGGCGGCCACCGGAATGACCAGTGCCAGGATCAGGACGCCCTGCCACGGCGGCATCTCGCGTGGCGACGCCGGAGTTGCCGCCGCCGCGACCAGCGGATCGGCGCTGATGCGCGTCGTCACGTAATTCGACAACTGCTTGCGCGCCCCGACCTCCTGGTTTGCGCCATCCCAGACCGCAAACGCCACCGGAATGTCGCGGACCGTCAGATTCGCGCCCTCCGGATCCGGCGCGGCCAGTTGCCGCGAGAACGTCACCTGCCACTGGCTATCCTTCCAGATGCCCTTGCCGTCGACCGCTTGCGCGGCTTTGTGCGTCAGGGTGCCGAAGCCGATCGACACGACCTCCTCGACCGGCGACACGTGCAAGATCGTCGAGAGCGGATTACCAGCCGCCATCCCCGGGAAGTACGCCTTCGCGTCCGGCGCCGCGAAGTCGGCCGGCATGCGGAACGGCGCCCGGCCGGTCACGAACGGGTACGAGTCCTTGAAGAAGTTCGGGTACGAATCGACGATGTCCTGGAACCCCTTGTCGATGTCCTCCTGCCAGTCGGCCTTCCAGTGCCAGATGTTCGTCATCTGGCCCGGCGTGCCCATGCAAATGTTCGGCAACACATCGCCAAGTGGGAACATCAGCGCGGCCGCGTCGCGGAACTCATCCGGCTGCGTCGCGCGCGCGTTTCGCGTCGCGTCGAACCATTCGAGATGGAACGCGATCTTCTGGCCGTCGTTGACCGAGCGCACACGCACGGTCGGAATCGAGATCGTGGACTGGCGGGGCAGCGCCAGCGTCTGCGCCGTCAGCGACACCGGGTACGCCTTGACGCTCGGCCAGACCGGGCTGGCCGGATCGAGCGGCAAGCTCTCCACCCGGTACGACGTGAACTGAACCGGCTGCTGCGCCAGCGCCACGCCATTGATGGCCAGGGCCGCGCCCAACGCGACGATGAGGACGAGCGAGGCCAATCTGAACCGGCGCATCGTGCCCCTCCTAGGTGATGTTGTGGCGATAGACCGATCGGGTCGCGTCGAAGGCCGGCCGCGTGTAGAGCGGCTCCGTCAGCGGCACACGGATGATCTCGGCGCCCTTCGCGTCGAATCCCATCGCGATGCCGTCGCGCACGCGGAACTTGTCGATCCAGAGCGGCGTCGCGCCCATCAGGAGCAGCGCGCCGAGCAATTCCGGATCGTCCTTGGCGCGACGATAGGTGTCGATCGCGTTCTGCACGCCCGGCCCGAACATCTGGTTGAGGTAGGGCGGCGGCACGTGGATCGGCGGAACGTAGTAGATGTTCACGCCAAGGCCAAACTGCGGGTAGAGCGGCAGCGCCACCTTCCGGTTGTGGACCAGGAAGTCGATCGGACTCTCCGGGTCGGCCTTGGCCGGCTCGTGGATCCAGCCGTTCACCCGAATGCGGCCGATGCACGTCACCGTGCAGTACGGCTGTAGACCCTGCTCGATGCGGGGGAAGCAGGCGATGCACTTCTCGGCGACGCGCGTCACCTGGTTGTACATCACCTTCTTGAACGGACAGGAGCGCATGCACTCTCGATAGCCGCGGCAGCGCTCCTGGTCGATCAGGACGATGCCATCCTCCGGCCGCTTGTAGATCGCCTTGCGCGGACAGGCCGCCAGGCAGCCCGGATACGTGCAGTGGTTGCAGACGCGCTGGAGGTAGAACGACCAGACCGGGTGCGGCAGCGTGAAGTACGCCCCGCCGTCGATCGCGCCCGACGACTCGTCCTCGCCGATGTTCGGCGTCGCCCAATCCTGGCTATCCGGCACGTACCCGACCGACACGCGCCCATCGGTCGCGGCCTCGAAGATCGTCTTGCCGGTGTAGGTCGGGCCGCGCCAGGACTGCGGGCCGAGCATCTTAAGGACGTTGACGTCCCAGCCGATCGGGTAGAAGCCGTACGGCTTCGTCTCGACGTTGTTGAACAGCATGTATTCCTGTCCGCGGCCGGCGGTCCAGGTGTTCTTGCATGCCATCGTGCAGGTCTGGCAGGCGATGCACTTATTAATGTCGAAGACCGCCGCGAACTGCTTCGCTGGCGGCGCGTGCTCGTACGGGTAGTCCATTTCGCGGTTGATCTGCCAGTTGAAGACGCGTGCCATCGTTCCCTACTCCACCCGAATGAAGTTGCCGGCGAGGTACTGTTTCATCGCGTCGTTCTCGTAGGTGGGCCGCAGACCCAGCGCGGCCGGGCGCCATACCGGGAGAGTGGCCGTGCCACCACTCTCCGCCTTCGAGAGCTTGACGAACGATTCCTTCGGCGCGCCGTTCGCGCAGTAGACGTCCGACTCGAAGCCGACACCCATCACCTGGCCCATGTTGTTCTTGCGGAACATCGTGTCGGTCAGGAGCGTTGGCCGCAGCCAGGCGCGCGTCGTCGATTGGTGTCCGCCGTAGCGGAACGACGACTGGTAGTTCGTGTTCTTGCTCTTCGCCAGGCCATCGGCCCGGCTCTCGTGCGCCTCGACCGAGCCGTGGCTCGCCATGTACATGTTGAACCACATGCGGACGACGCCACGCGGAATGCCTGGGTAGTAGCGTGCCCGGCACATCAGCCGTGAGACCTTGTAATCCGGATCGCCGGCCTTCCAGCCACGATACGGCCGGTCCTGGGGATCGGCATCGATCCAGATGTAGTCGCCGTCCTGGACGCCCATTGCCTTGGCGTCGTTCGGGTTGATGTCGGCGTACGCTTCGTTCACCCACGGCATAAGCTTGTCGCGTCGGTAGATGTCGCCGAAGGGTCCGAACAGCACCGCGGTCGTGTCGACATCGGTCGGGGTCGTGTGCGCGCCGTGGCGGTACTTCGGCGTGATGAACACGTGCGTCAGCCCGTCCTTGGTCCGGGCCGCCTTGGTGACTTCGAGCTGCGCCCACGACATGACGACGTTGCGAATTTGTCGAACGTCGGTCGACAGGTCGTTCGCCTGAAGGCCATAGGCCGACGGCTGCGCCGGCTTCAGCGCCGGATGTGCCTTGTTCGCGACGATGACGTTCGGCTCGTAGGTCGTGCCGTCGACCGGCTCGCGATAGATCGAGAGGTTCTCGCCGTACTCAATGAACTCGTCCTCGTCGCGGTAGAACTCCAGCCGCCCGGTCCGCGTGTACCAGGGTCGACTCTCCTGCGTCTGCTCCCAGCCGATCACCTTCGGATAGGTTCGGGACAGCGCCAGGACCGGCTCGCCGCGCTTCGCCTTCGCCTCGACTTCGAGGAACTTGTAGCCGCGCAGCATGTTGCTCGCGTCCATGATTCGCTGCAAATAGACGTCGGTCCGGCCTTGATCGACGAATTGCCAGTACGACGCGATCCGCGGATCGTTGATCTCGGCCGCCAACGCCTTTGCCACGCCGGTGAACGTCTCGATATCGGCGACCGTGTCGAAGATCCGCTTCAGCGGCGTACGCGGGTAGACGGTCACGAACGGGTTCGTGACCGAACCGGCCATATCGGGATGCTTGTGCTCGGCCCAGCTATCGACGCCGAAGACGACGTCGGCGTACTCGCACGAGAGCGTCCACCACCACTCGTTGACGATCACCGACTCGACCTTCGGCAACGTGTTGTGCATCACGTCGTAGAAGCCCTTGATGTTGCCGAGCAGCGAGTTCGAGTTGGCGAACCACATGAGCTTCGTCGGCGTCGGCATGTGCGACTTGCCGGTGAAGTTCTTGTTTCCGGCTTTCAGCGGCCGATCGCCGTAGTTGAAGAAATGTGCCGACTCGCTCTTGACGTAGCTGCGCGTCTTGGCCGGCAGGTTTGGATCGGTCACGACGTTGAACGGATCCTCCGCGATGTACTGCGGCAGCCCGTTGAAGATGGAGACGCGGTAGTTCCCGGCGAACGAGCCGATCGTTCCGCCGTGGTAGCCGATGTTGCGTGTCAGCGCCGCGATCAGGAAGATCGCGCGGTCCTTGTTGTCGGCGTTGAAGAAGTGATTCGGCCCGACGCCGCGCACCAGCAGCGTGCTGCCCTTGTTCGCCGCGATCTGACGCGCGAGTTGCCGGATGCCTTCCTCCGGCACCCATGTCAGACCGGAGACGGTCTTCGTGTCGAACGACTGCAGGTACTCGACCTGGAGGCTGTAGGCAGTGCGCACCTGGACGGGAGTGCCGTCGTTCAGCCGGACGGTCCACGTGCCTTCGAGCGCCGGCTGAATGCCGCTCGCGTCGAAATACGTGCCAACCTGGTCGCGGGTAACGGGCTTTGCGCCGCCCGCCCGGGTGTCCCAGACCATGTAGTCGCCCCAGGCATCGCGCATCGCCTGGGGAATTTCGAGGCTGTCCTGCTCGGCGAACGGCTTGCCAGCCTGTCCGGTCGGTAGCACCCGCGCGAAGTTCGAGAGCGTTCCCGGCTTGTAGCCGTCGATGACGTCCTTCGCCTGGAGTTTCTTCAACGTATCCATGCGAATGAGCAGCGGCAGGTCGGTGAACCGCGTGATGAACTGCTCGTCCTGGAGCTTCTCGTCGATGATGACCTTCGCGACGCCGAGCGCGAGCGCCGCGTCGGTGCCGGGGCGCAGGATGATCACGTCGTCGGCCTTGTTGGCCGTCGCCTGGTATTCGGCCGAGATGACGATCACCCTGGTGCCACGGAGCCGCGCCTCGGTCAACCAGTGGCCGTCGGGCATCTTGGTCGCGATCCAGTTCATGCCCCAGAGGGTGACCAACTTGGCGTGCTCGACCGTGAACAACTCGAAGTCGACCGTCTGCTGGCCGGTGACCATGGGGTCGCCCGGCGGCAGATCGGTGTGCCAGGTGTAGCTGTCCCACATGCGACCGCCGAGCGCTTGATCGGGCGCCACGCCGCGCAGGTTCGCATCCATGAGCGCCAGGCTGTTGGCGAACCGGTAGAGTCCGAAGATACGCGTCGCGCCGAGGAAGGGCATGCCGCCACGGAACTTCAGCACCTGCGTGCCGATGCCGTGCTGCATGTCGATCATCGCCTCGTCGTAGCCCTGCTTCTTGAGGCGCGCCTGTCCGACCGGGCCGTTGTAGGCGCGGGCGGTGTTCGCCATCACCTGGCCGACGATACGAAACGCCTCGTCCCAGGGGACCTTGACCCACTCGTCCTTGCCGCGCTGGAAGTACTGGGCTGGCGGCGCGCCGGTCGCGTCATCGCGCGGGAAGCCGAGGCGAGCCCATTCGAGGTAGCCGCGCCGGATCATCGCGCCCTGGACGCGACGGTCGCCGTAGAAGCGGCGGACGAGCGAGAGCCCCTTCGAGCAGGCGCGCGGGTCCCAACGGTGGGAGGCCGCTCGGCCATCCACGTCGATCGCGTTGCCGTACTGATACGACGGCTCGATGCGGGTGACGATGCCGTTACGCGTGTGCGCGTTGAGGAGACAATTGTGCGTGTCGTTCGGCGCGCAGAGGAACGCGAACTGTTCGTCGGTCTTGTAAAGGTCGCGGTAGACCTTCTCCCATCCGCGATTCGGGTAGAAGGTGAGCGGATTCGCGATCTCCGGGACCGTTTGCAGGAAGGCGATGTCCTTCAGGAGGGCGGCGGCGGTGAGCGCCGCGCCCGCGCTGACGCTGGCCTGGATGAAACGTCGTCGTGACACTCTGGCCATTGCTGCCTCGCTGTCGTGGAATGGGAATTTCGGGTACGCGCCACCGGCTGAGCGCGCCGGTGCTCGTGGCGATTTGAGCAGAGGGGCGGAGATCGGCGCGTCAGGGTTTTCCACGAGAGTTGGCGGCGGCGGGGATCAGCCTGGCGCGGGGAAGCGCCCGGTTCGACGAGCGCCGGGTCAGTCCGCGATCATCGCGCCGGCCGGCTTCAGGAGTCGCGTGCCGCCGATCGCAGTGTGTCGGACGGATCCGGTGCGCCGCGGCCGTTCGTCGGGTAGCCCAGCACCCGCTCGATCGCCAGCGCCGTGTCGCGCAGGGTGTCGACGAGCAGTGGAATCCGAGCGTCGCCGAAGCGACCGGTCGGGCCCGAGGCCGCCAGCGCATGGCCAGCCCGACCATCCGCGGCGAATATCGGCACGGCCACGCAGCGGAGGCCGACCACGTACTCCTCGTCGTCGAAGCCGAATCCCTGCCGGCGGATTCGCTCGATCTCGGCACTCAATCGCTCACGACTGGCGATCGTGGCGGCGGTTCGCGACTCGATTGGATCTGGTATCGCCGTGGCAAGGGGACCCCCGAAGCCAAAGGCGAGGAGAACCTTTCCCGAAGCCGTGCAGTGCAGCGGAACGCGCGAGCCGATGCCCAGTTCGTAACGCAAAGGATGCGGCGACTCGACTCGATCGATGACTGCCGCGGCGCCGTCGACCAGTTGCACCAGGCCGATCGTCTCCTGGGTGGCCTCGCAGACTGCCCGCACCAGTTCGTGCACCGTGGGACTGAGCCGAAGCACGGTCACCGCGGCATCACCGAGGCGCGCCACCTCCAGACCGAGCCGAAAGCAGCCGCCTGGAAGCGGAGTGACGAGGCAATCCTCGGCCAATGTCAGAAGCAGCCGATGCGCGGTGCTGGGCGGCAGCGCGGCGAGGCGGCTGATTTCGCGAAGCGAGAGATCGGTTCGCCTTTCCGCCAGGATCTGGAGCAGCCGCACACCTCGACGAATAGACTGCACGCTCATCGCGCCTCTACCGTCCCGTTTGACACGTATGTGACACGCCGATATCATAGACCGCGTTTGGGACGACGTTCCACCATGTGGAATGTGAGACAAACACAGGGAGATTACGAGATGTCAGTACTCACCACGCGTCGCTCACTACTAGCCATGGCGACGGGCGCCGCCGCGGCGATCCTGGCCGCGTGCGCGGCGCCGGCCCCCACCGCGACGCCGGCGCCGGCGAAACCGGCCGCGCCACCCGCGGCCGCGCCGCCGGTCGCCGCGGCCACGAACACGCCGGCCCCGGTCGCGAAACCGGCCGAGCCGGTCAAGCCCGTTGAGAAGCCGGCTGCAAAGCCGGCGGCGCCGGCCGCCGCGGCCGCGCCACCGAAGGGAGCCGTCGGCGGAACAGTCGTATGGGACACGTTCCGTGGCGTCGGCACGCCGTGGCCGGAAGATCGCATCAAGGCGTTCGAGGCCGCGAATGCGGGGTGGAAGGTCGAGTTCCGACCGATCCCGCTCCCCGGCGGGGTCCAGGCCGAGGCGTACCCGAAGATGTATGCGATGTTCGCCTCCGGCACGCTGGGTGATGTGTTCGCCTTCGACCCATCGCACTGGGAGTTCTATCGCGCGGTGCCGAAGGGGCTGCTCAAGCCGATCGACGACTATGTTCGCGACGACAAGTACGATCTGGGTCAGTTCTACGCGCCGTTCATCGAGATGCAGAAGTGGCAGGGTAAGCTCTGGGGCCTGCCGAGCTGGGGATGGTCCGGTCAGGATGGCTGGATTTACAACCAGGTCCACTTCGACGAGGCCGGCATCAAGGCGCCCGACCACAACAGTACCGAGTGGACACCCGACGCGATGCGCGAGCAGGCCAAGAAGCTCACGAAGATGGGCCAGGGCGGCGCTTACGATCGATTCGGCGTAAACCTGGCGCTCGGCGCGGCCGGGGCGACGGTCTACGTTCGCGCGTACAACCAGCCCGATTTCCACGATGGCAAGAAGTCCTCGATCACCGATCCCGGTGTGATCAAGGGTTTCAAGTGGGTCCAAGACATGGCGCAGACCGACAAGTCGGTCGCCTTGCCGGGCGCATTCCAGGGCTCGGCGGTCGATCTGATGGGGTCAGGCAAGTTGTCGATCCTCCAGGGCGGCTCGCTCAATGTGTTCAACGTCATCAAGGCGATCAAGGACGAGAAGGCCGTCGTCGTGCGGGCAGCGCTGTTCCCGAAGCGGGCTGACGGCAAGCGTCCCTCCCAGATGCGCGGCGGCACCTGGAATATCGGTGCAAAGGCGAAGAACCCCGACGCCGGCTGGAAGTTCATCCAGACCCTCTCGAACAAGGAAGGAACGCTGAAGTTCAACACGATCGGCGGCAACGGCGCCCTGGTTCGACCCGACATCATGGACGACCCGTACTTCAGCAATCCCGCGTTCAAGCCGTTCGTGGAGAATCTGCTCACGGCGATGCCGGCGACTGTGCCGGCGAATGGCCGAGGAACCGAGTTCGAGCAGACGATCAACCAGACCTGGGCAGAGACATTCCTGGGCAAGACCGGCTTCGACGATGGGATGAAGAAGTTACAGGACGCCGTCCAGAAGGTCCTCGACCGACCCGCGGACTAGAGAAACGGTGGTAGATCGAGCGCGCCGGAGGGTCTCTCCGGCGCGCCTTCGGCACGTCGTCGAGGCGTACCTCTTCCTCAGTCCCTGGCTGATCGGGTACGTTGCGCTGACGTTTGTGCCGGTCCTCTTCTCGATCTACTACTCATTTACCTCGTACGACGTCATCTCGCCGGAGAAGTGGATCGGCCTTCAGAACTACGTCGATGCGTTTACCAGAGACGACCAGTTCTGGCCTTCGCTCGGCAAGACCGCCTACTACGCGGGGATGACCGTTCCCCTCGGGGTCGTGGGATCGCTGCTTCTGGCGGTGTTCCTCAACGTCCGGGTCTGGGGCACGTCCATTTTCCGAACGCTCTTCTTCATTCCGTCGCTCGTGCCGATCGTCGCCTCGACCGTGCTCTGGTTCTGGCTGCTCCAGCCGGACTGGGGACCGGTGAATCGGATCGTCTGGCTCACGACCGGCATCATCATGCCGCGTTGGTTTCAGGATCCAAGCTGGGCGCTTCCCGCGCTGATCTCACTCGCTCTCTGGACGAGTCTGGGTGGCACGCGGATGATCATCTTCCTGGCCGGGTTGCAGGGTGTTCCGGATGAACTGTATGACGCCGCGAAAGTCGACGGCGCCGGAGCGTGGGCGCGCTTCTGGCACGTGACTTTGCCAATGCTGACGCCGACGATCTTCTTCAACCTCGTGCTCGGCATCGTCGGTGCGCTTCAGGTGTTCACCTCGGCGCTCGTCGCGACCGAGGGTGGTCCCGCCTACGCGACCTGGTTCTACGCCCTGCACATCTATAAGGAGGCGTTCCAGTACTTCAACATGGGGTATGCGTCGGCGCTGGCCTGGCTCTTTGCCGTGCTGATCGTCTTTCTTACGTGGGTGCAGATGCGCTTCGCCCGTTCGTGGGTCTATTACGGGGGAGAGAAGTAAGTGGCGATTGCGGCCACCCGCGATGGCGCGCCGGCGCGTTCCCGCGCCGAGGAACGGCGGCGCGTGCTCGCGACCGCTGCCACGTACGCCGCGCTCGTCGTCTGCGGCGTGCTGTTCAGTTTCCCGTTCCTGTGGACGCTCGCCACCTCGCTCAAGACGGGCCTCGAAACGCGCGTGGTGCCGCCCGTCTTCCTTCCCGAGGTCGTCCAGTGGCAGAACTACCTGAACGTGTGGACCGCTCAGCCGCTGGCTCAATGGTTCGCCAATAGCGTGGTCATCATCATTGCAACCGTGCCCGGCGCGGCCGTGACGGCCACACTGGTGGCCTATTCGTTTGCGCGGTTCGATTTCCCCCTGCGCGACTTCTGGTTCATGCTCATGCTCTCGACGCTGATGCTGCCGTACGAGGTCACGCTGATCCCCCAGTACATCATCTACCAGAAGTACTTTGGCTGGGTGAACACGTTCTGGCCGCTGATCGTGCCATCGTGGGTCGGTGGCGGCGCGTTCACGATCTTCCTGCTGCGCCAGTTTCTGATGACCATACCGCGCGATCTGGACGACGCTGCGCGCGTCGACGGCGCGAACTCCTTCCAGATTCTCTGGAGCATCCTGATACCGCTCTGCCGCCCGGCGATCGCGACGGTCGCGATCCTCCAGTTCCTGCGCGAGTGGAACGACTTCCTGGGTCCGTTCATCTATCTGAACGACCCGAAGCTCTTTACGATGTCGATCGGCCTGCGCTTCTTCCAGACACTGTCCGAATCGACGCAGGAACCGAGGACCCACCTGCTCATGACGGCCACCATCCTGATGAGCGTGCCGGCGATCATCCTGTTCTTCAGTTTCCAGCGTTACTTCGTGCGCGGCATCGTTATGACAGGATTAAAAGGATGAGAATCGAGCGCGTCGACGCGACCGTCGTTGCCATCCCGGAAACCACGGCGCGTCGGCTGCGCCTACTCACAGTCACGACCACCGGGCGTCCGACCCACGAGGCGCTCGCCGGCGACGGGCCGGACACCGAGATCTACCTGCGCGTCCGCACCGATGACGGCGTCGAGGGCGTGTGCACGGCGAGTTCACCGCGCCTGACGCCCGAGATCCTCGACGTGATCCGCACGCAGGCGATCGGCATGGACCCGATGCGGCGCGAGGAGATTTACCAGAAACTCCACCTTGGCACGCGCTGGCTGTACCAGACGCCCGGATGGTTCGGGAACTTCGACAATTGCCTGTGGGATATCGCCGGCAAGGTCGCCGGCCTGCCGGTCTGCCGGCTGCTTGGCCAGGTTCGCGACCGGATCCCGGCGTACCACACCGGTGGCGATGGCGCCACCGCCGGCCACTACGTCGACGTGATCGACCGCGTGCGCGAGCGCTGGGGCATCCGCGCCTACAAGTTCCATAACTACGCCGGCGGGCGGGCCAACATCGCCCTCTTCCGAGAACTGCGCCCGCGGCTGCCGGACGACTACGTCCTGATCAACGACCCGGTCTGCTCGTACTCACTCCGAGAGGCGATCGAGGTCGGCCGTGTGATGGAGGAGTTGGGCTTTCTCTGGCTCGAGGAGCCGTTTCGGGAGCAGCATTTCCGGGACTATCAGGAGTTGTGCGCCGCGCTGGCGATGCCGGTGATGGCGACCGAGATGTTGATGTACGACGTCGACATCTGCGCCGAGTGGCTCGCGGGGCGCGCGACCGACCTGGTGCGCGGCAACGCCCGAAACGGGACGACCGCGCTCGTCAAGCTGGCCCACTTCGCCGAGCTTCACGGGGCGACCGTTGAAATGAACGCCGGCGGTGGCCTGGGCGGCCACGTCCACGTCAATTTGCAGTGCGCGATTCACAACACGCAGTACTTCGAGCACTTCGGCGCCCATCGCGACCGCGCCCTGGCGTCGGGCATCGCCAACCCGCCCGATGTCGTCGACGGCCACCTTTCCCCGTCGATGGCGCCGGGGTGGGGCGCCGAGATCGACTGGTCGTACGTCGAGAAGCATACTGTCGCGACGTATTAGCCAGGGGCGCCGCGCAGCCAGACGTCCGGGACGTGGAGTAGATCGGTGAAGGGGGCTGATCCAAAATCGCGGACGCTATCGACACTGTGCCGCTAGTAACCGGAATCGCTCGTGCGACATCTCGGCAAGTTCCAGGATTCTCTGAAGAGTGCCCCTGGGAACCTCACGCTTTCCAAGGACCACAACGGTAGTCAGATGGCGCTGCTCATGCGGCAGGTATTTGCGGTAAGTGCGATGGCTTCCGGCGCGACTCATCCTCGCTGCTTGGAAGCCATCGCGCTCCAACACCCTGATGACCAAGGCGCTAGAGCACGCCGGCAGCCTCACGCCCGGACTGCCACCCCGCCCTTAGCGTCAACGACGAGGGCCGTGCGGAAGACGTTGGGTTCGAGTTTCGGCTTGAGGTGCTCACTTCTCCACATTGGGTGGAGTTCCTTCATGGCCAGCACGTGATCGGCCTCGCCTGCCTCATCGAGAGTCTCCATATAGACCTCGATCGCATCCTCAACGTTTCGCATTGCTTCGTCGATTGTGCTCCCACACGAAGCGATGTTCAATTCCTCGCACCTCGAAACCCATCGCCGCTTGGCTTCGCGAGACACGGCGATCGTCACTTCATATCGAGCCAAATGTTTCACTGGACTGGCCCCCTGTCTACACCGGTCGCGATTCTACAGGTCCTCGCCGGCCCCCGTGACAGGCCAAATCCTGGTCATGGCAAATTCTCTTCCGGCGTCTCAATGCCGATCGGAGGCCACGTGGCCGCGCGGTCCTGATGTGCTGGTCGTACGTCGAGACGCATACCGTCGCGACGTTCTAGCCGGGGGCGCCGCGCAGCCAGACGTCCGTCGGCCGGTGGGTCGGGGAGTTCCACGAACGTTGGCGGGGCGACGAGGACCACGTTCGCTCCCGCAATGGACACCGCGACTGAACGCGTGCATCATAATCGCGCGCATGATGAGCAGTCGGTTTCCGTGCGCGATCAACTGCGATGCGAGATCGAGGACGTGTCTGAGCCACTCCTGGGAGAAACAGTCGCACCCAGTCACCCATTCGATGGACCCGTCACAGTCACTCGGTCGGCGGGGAAGAACCTTCCGGGCGGTGCCAGTCTCGTCGCCGAGCTAACCGTTCAGTTGGTCCAGGAGGAAGGATTGTACTCGGTCACGTCCGAGGCGCTACCTCTCTTCGGCGAGGGGGACACCGCGTCAGATGCCCTGTCGGACTTCCTTGGGCGCTTGGCTCCGCATCTCGCTTGGCTCGAGTCCTTGGAAGAAGACCTTGAGCCGGGGATGGCCGACGAATTTGCGACCCTGCGGCGCCACGTCACGCGGCCGTAGGCTCGCGTGCCCGGCTGAACTCACGTGGTGCGATCGTGCCGGACAGAGCACGGCTCGCGCTTGCGCTTTCCGCGGACGCGCGGATACCCACGCGGTAGTCGCTCTTCGTGACACGCTGGCCACTGCCGTCTTGCTGTCGTGGATCGAGATTTTGGTTACGCGCCACCACCTGAGCGCACCGGTCCTCGCGGCGATTGGAACAGAGGCCCGCGGGTGGCGCGTCAGAGATTTCCACGAGAGATGGGGCGGGGTGCCGCTCGCCGTGAGGGGCTGCGAACGAGAAGCGCCCGCCCTGTGTCTCACCGTCACTGGTGAGCCGCTGAGTACGGCCGTGAGCGGCGATACTGCGTGCGAGCGATTCGCAAAGATTCATCCGATCGGGCGCGTCGCCCCGACCACTCGTGGGTCGCGATCATTACGAATCTCTGAGAGCAGATGAGTGGCGCGGCTAGGAAAGCAGAAGCGGGAACTGCTGCAAGAGGTCTTCGGTCACTTCGACGAGCACGGCGAGTGGCCGACTTTCGGATACCTGGATCGAAAGCTCGTGCGGCGCCTGGACGTAGGCGCTCTTGCGAAGACGATGCCGCGCGGGCTCATTAACAATGGGAGCGGCTTCTACCAGCGAACCGAGAAGGTTGTCATGCTCGTCCGCGCACTTCGCTTCTGCGCCGGCACTGAGGAGGCAATTGGCGATTTCATGACTGCCGTTCGCTTGTGCGTTGACCGTTTCTTCGACGACACGGACCCAAAGCCGGAGATCTCAGACGTGCTCTTGCGGGCACATGGTTTCTCCGAAATGCGTGTGCGTAGGCTTCGCCTCCTCCTGAATGGCGCCGCTTTGACTGGGAGCGGCGGCCTCGGTCATGAGGGTGACTGGCATTACGACATCAGCCGGCGCACTGGGCGGTGCGGAAGAGGTCCCCAAAGTGTTCCGACACAGAACCGGGCTAACGCGTAAGCGATCGATGCGCGGGTCGCTTCAACGGCCGCGCTGGCTGGTGGGCCTCTCGGTCGCTGCCGCCCTGATGCTCGGGACCGCCACCTATTGGCTGCTCGCCCCGCCCTTCCTCGCAGGGGCGCAACCGGTCGAGTCACTGTCGGTCCAGCTGGGCTACTGGCAACTGGTGGTCGGCATCACGACGCTGGTTCTCGCCGTCATCTTCGGGGGTGTCGCCCTGAGTCAGCTCGAGCACGCCCGGCAGGCGCGAGCAGCCGATCGCGAGGCGGAGCGGCGTCGTGTGCTGTTCGCCGTGTACGAGGAACTCCGCCAGAACTGGATGGTGCTGCTGACGTACGAGGGCCGATTGGAGCAGCCGAAAGATCATCAGCTCAAGACAACGCCCAGGGTGGTCCGTTCGACCTACGACGCCGTCCAGGCTGGACCGCTCTGGGGAGCCCCGATCGACGCCGCCACGTTGGCAGCCATCGCGCATGCGTACAACGCGGTTGAGACGTTCAAGCTCGCGCTCGCGCCGCGTGTGCCCTGGCAGGCGCTACTGGGCGGGGCGGGCCTCACATGGGCCTGGTCCGAGGAGCGCTCCGTCAATCGTCTCATCACGGCGTTGAGCGCCGCCGCACTCATGTACTTGGCGGATGTCCTGTGGAAGTCGGTCAGCAGCCACGGCGATGCGACCGTCGCGCGCTCTCGGGTCGCGGAGGCGCTGAACGCGATTGCACGGGCGTTCCCCGGAGACCTCCTCACGGTGGCGGATTTAGAACGGCACCCGCCGCCTGGCTTCGCCATCAGGTCCCCTCGTTCCCCAGATGCGCCTCCCCCGCGCTCCGGCTGACCGACGTGCTGCAGCTCCGTCCGTTCACTTCTCGAGGGGACCCGGATCCGGCGCCGGGCCTTGTGTGAGCAAGTACCTCGTGCTCCGGGCGACCGTCTCCTTGACCGCCCAGGTGCTCAGCCCGAAGCGCGCCGCCAGCTCGCGGCGGGACCATGGGTGCCCGTCCTCGAGCCCGTAGTAGAGCCTCGTCATCGCACGGTTCGGCTCGGGCAGGCCCTCGAACGCCGCCGGCGCGAGCTCCCGTAGCCGCTCGACCTCCGGCCGCCCACGCCTGCGGGCCGCCTGGCTGATCTTCGCCCGCACCTCCGGCGTACCCACGGCGGGAGGATGCGCGCGGCGGCGTTCACGCTCGCAGGTCGGCGAGCAGGTCTTCCGACCGGTGAGCGAGACGAACGGTTCGCCGCAGGCCAGACACGGGACCGGCGTCCGTCCGCGATGCGCCGCCGAGATCTTTCGCCCCCGCGCGGCCAGCCAGGTCGGGTCCCCGGCCAGCTCGCGGATCCGCGCCAGACCGAGGGGCGCGATCTCCCGTGCATTGCGCCACCAACGCCGCCCTTCGGACCGCGCCCGGGCGGCCCCTTCTTGCGCCCGCGCGATCGTCCGGCGGTGCAGCTCGACGTTCCGCGGGTCCCGCAGGGCCTCCAGCGGCCACCGCCGCCCGCGCGTGTAGGCGGTCCGCTGCTCCGGCGAGATCGCCCGCGCCAGCTCTGCGGCCCGCGCCCATTGGGGCCGCAGCTGTGGCTCGTGGATACGGCGGAAGACCTCGCGCAGCCCAGGCGCCATCAGGCTCGTGGTCGCGCGGAGGCCGAAGAGCGCGCGGTACTCCTCGGGGTGGATCGCGTGGCCGCGCAGCAGGTGGGCGCTCAACTAGCGGAACCACGCACGTACACGTGGCACTGGATCTGGTCGTTCTCGTCGACCGCCAGCACCCCGAGCTCGCCGTAGATCGGACCGTCCCATTCCCGAGCGCGGGGAGTTGCTCGGGGGCGATCTTCCGCGTCGTGCTCAAGCCCCGCCTCACCAGTAGCGTGCCAGCCAGCCTCGCCGGTGGCAAGGGGCGTGCCAGCCGGCCGCTCGCCAGACGTCCAGGGCGGGCCGCATCGATAGCGGCGGTCCGTTCCTCGCCGGCGTGGCCTGCGCGCGGGCTCCGGGTGTGTCACGATAGCACAGACGTTCTGCCGCCAGGGTGGCACGATGGTGGTCCTCGGGTGGGTCTTCTGCGGTGTCGCGCTCGGCCCGGCAAGCTGCGTCTGGGTGCGGCTTCCCGACGGCGGACCCGCCAGCTTCGCATGGCTGCGTCCGGCCTCTTCCACGACCTGCGCGCAGCACCGCCAGCCTGTTACTCGCCGAGGGCATCCATCCGAAGATCGTCTAGGAACTGTTTGGTCACAGCCAGATCGCGATATCGAGGGGTTGTCCTCGCCTAGCTCGAGGCGGGCGATGTGCGGCCGCCTCATCCCGAGCTGGACTGCGAGCGCCCGTTGGGACGGCTTGTGGTCCATCCGGTAGCGCTCGACCGCGAAGGCGACCGCGCGCGGGAGCGCTAGCGACGCCCCAGCGCGCTCGACGATCGGGATCGGCGTCGAAGTCGGCAAAACTCATCTTTCGTCAAGAGCTTCTCGTCGGTCACCTGAACGCCTCTTGTGATCGTCGTTCCACATCAGCGACGCGCTCCGCCGCTTGCCGCAGCGCACAGTCGAAGCCACGCAGCTCCGAGGTCAGCGAAACGCTCCCGAAGCTAGATCGCGCACCAATGGCTGCGGCCGCGACACGGCCACAAGCGCCGTAGACCGGTAGGCGCCGGCTACGCCCTCACCTTCGCGCCGGGTCGTGACCGCCGAGTGGCGCCGTCCGCACGCCGGACGGCGGACTGCTGGGCGAGCGCGGCGAGCGCGGGTCCTTCGGCGATCTTCACCCCGTCGACCCATTGCGTCGTTGTGGACGGGAACCTTGCACGAGAGCAAATCGGCGAAGCGCAGTGGCACCTTAGTGCCTCTGGCAAGCATCCCCTTAGTCGCCGAGGTTGACGCGAAGCACCTCGTAGCCGCCGAAGAGGGCGAGCGGCTGATAGCTGAGTTGGAGGCCTCTGGCAGTCGTTGGGGTGTCGAACGCGACGAACCCCCGCGCCTTGTCGGCCATGGCCAGCTCACCGGACCTCAGGGACTGGTCACCCGTCGAGAAGGTGGCGCTGTATTCGAAGCCATCGGCGTCCTTCAGCTTGAAGTACAGCGGGTTGTAGGGCTCCTTGTCGCGGTTGGCATTCTCCAGGATCACGTCGGCCAGCACAAACACGCGTCCCTCTTTCGCGCGCTGGAACTGACTTAGCTGGGGCACCTTCTTCACCGCCGCAACGGTAAGGGCTATGCCCGCAGACTCCACCCGTTGGCCGAGGGCCGCCAAGATTGGCGTCGAAGCGGGCTTTGGGGGAGCCGGCACCACGCTTGGGATCGACGTCGGGGGCGCAGGTGAGGGGTTCGGAATCGGCGTCCCGGACGGGGCAGGTCGGGTGGGCGCGACGAGCGACGAGCTCTGCGCGGGCGCCGGCGGAGCCTGTGCGGGCGGCGCGGAGGCCAACTCTGGTGGCGCCGGCGCTTCTCCCAGGTCGACCCGCAGTACCTGGTAGCCGCCGAAAAGGACCAACGGCTGGTAGCTGATCTGTAGTCGCTTGGCCGCCGCCGGAACCTGGAACGCCACGAACCCGCGAACCCTTTCGCCAGCGGCCAACTCGCCCGACTTGAGCGACTGATCGGCTGCGAGGAGGGACGCCGTGTACTCGAATCCCTCCCCGTCCTTGACCTTGAAGTACAGGGGGTTGTACGGCGCCCTCTCGCGGCTCGCGTTCTCGAGGGTGACGCTCGCCAACAAGAACACCCGCCCCTGATCGGCACGCTGGAACTGTCCCAACTCCAAGGCGCCTTCGACCGCATTGACGGTCACCGCGATGCCTGCCGACTCGACGCGTTGCCCGATGACCCCGGCCGGCACTATCGCAGTGGGCGCCAGCGGGGGCGTCGTCGGCGCCGAAGTCGCAATCGGGCCGGCAACAACAGCCGTCGCAAGTTGTGCTGTCGCGGGTGAGACGGCGCCCGTCGGTACCACGCTCGGAGCCCCTGGGACCTGGACCGGGGTGGGCACGACTCGCCCCGCTATTGGCCGTGGCGCCGTCGGCGTAGGCGGAGAGACTGCGCAGCCGCAGAGCAAGAGGCTGACGAGCAACATGCCGACGCGTACGGCGGACCCCACGGCAGCGCCATTCTAGCCAGCAGTCGACCGCTGCCTCCCATCGTGGCGGCGGGATCGCATACTGCCGCTGATCGGACATGTAAGGTAACGGCGCAGGATGGATGAACAGGGCCAGCCGGCACTCGGCCGGGCGCGTGAGCCTGAACACCTGCGTCGAGGCAAAGACTTCCACACCCGCCTTCAGGCATCCTGGGGCCGGATCCACGGCGGCGACCAAGCCATCCCCGAAGAGCACGTCGACATGGACCGCTTCTCCCGCCAACCCCCCGCCTCCGGGCGGCGGCGCGGCCGAATCGACATCGCGGTCGACCTCGAATCCAGGCGGACTCGAGCCGATGGACACGTGGACCCAGCCCATCGCGCCGTGCTCGAGGCAAAAGCAACCATCTTCGACGGGAAGAGCCCGACCCAGGTGCGGCGGAGAATTGCGCAGCACCGGCGTCAGCTAGCCGCTTACATCGGCACGCAGGCCGACCTCAACACACCCGCTGCAATAGAGGACCCCGAGTCCGCGGTCACGCCTGGGATCATCTATCCCCAGGCTCCGACGGACCCCGCCATCCGGCAGATGATCGAGGAGTACTTCGCCGACGAGTGCATCACCGTCGTCTGGCAGAACGAGCTGCCGCCGGAGCTGCAGATCTAGTCTGGTTACCGGTTATCGAAGACTTCGACCCACCACGTCTGATCGTCGACCAGCACCCCAAACTCTAGCTGGCCTGGTATCCATGTGTCATCCACATAGATCGCCCGATGGAAGTAGAAGGTCCCAGGTCGACCGGCGACGTGCTTCTCCATCTGACGGAACAGCCGCCCCTGGGTCGACCAACCCCGGTTCAGGTCGCGACGCTGCGGGAAAAGGTTGATGTCGTAGCTGCCGCCAGCGCCATGAGCGAGAAAATGACCGCGATCGGCCAGGAACGCGCGCTCGCCCAGCGTCTCGTGCACACCGACGCTGACGTCGGGAAAGCCGCGCATACGCGAAGCGTCACGTCGGGCCGAAGGCGGCGCTGAGAGTCCGTACGCGAGGACAACGCGCTCGGCTGTACGATCGAACGCGAAGATGCCCGGCTCGATCTTCACCTCCAGAATCGCCGCGTCCTCAGAGCCGACACGGTAGGCAATTGTCCAGCCGTCGACCTTCTCTTCCCAATCGGCTAGCGCCTCAGGAACGGATCGGCCCGAAGCGGCGTAGAGGTCCTTTAGGTAACTCGGGCCGTCGCCACGTGTCGGGCGGACGACGATGATCCGCTGAACCGCGCGTGACAGCTCGGGCAGGGCCTCTCTCAGCTCGTCCACCGGCCCGAATCTCCCGGTCGGCATCGGATCGATATTGGTCATCTCAAGGCGACGCGCCGCACGCCTCCGAGCCAGAGACCCTTGCCCCAGGCGTACAACGGATAGGCAAAGGAGGCCAGGAGTCGCGGTCCCCAGTACCCGGTGCTGCCCATCACTCCGACAGCCGCGAGCGCCACCAAGTACTGAATCATCGCAGCCAGGCTGCCGCGCTCACGGGCGAGAACGAATCCCTCACGCCACCGCGCCCACGCCTTTCGAAACCTACGTGCGGCGCGCCACGCCGCCGCCTCGCGAAGGAGGGCGATCACGCGACCCCCCGGAGCCCAGTAGGCAACCTCCTTGCCGTACTTCCGGTAGCTGCTTGCGGCTTCAGCGGGCCGGCCTTGCAGTAGCAGTAGGTCCGCCTCGTAATAGGCGACTCGGCTGCTGACTGGCGGCAACTGCTCTGCCGCAGCGATGCGCGCGCGTGCCTCCGTCAAAAGGGACGCGATCTCCGCTACTCGCCTGCGACGCCAGCTGCCCCACCGCATGGATGCAACCAGCAACTTGCAGTCGACCTCGTGGAGCAATGCGTCGATCAGCTGCGCTTCGGCGTCCGCAGTGGGAGCAGCCTTGACCTGGTCCGTCAACTCTCGGCGTAGGCTCTGGAGCTCCTTCGCGGCCGTCGCGATGCGCCCGGCGTGTCGCATCCAGAACGCCCGGCGGTTTTGCCAGCGTGCGCGCAGCGGCGGGTCGAGTCGCGCGTGCGGACTGGCGGTCGCCTGCAGCGCTTGTGGGTACAGGTGCAGCGCGCTGAGGCTCGACCCGAGCATGTACGCGCCCGACGGGGTCCACGACTCGTCGAGCGACCACGCGAATCGCTCGACAGCCTCCATCGTAAGCCCGGCGCTCGCCGACACCGCTCCGATGACCTTCAGCTGCTCGGCCCGGGGCAGTGCGTGAAGCCTTGCCCGCAGGACCATGGCTGCAGCGATGGGCTTTGTCTTCTCGGGGTTCAGATTGACGACGATGTCGCGATGGTGCTTGTGGCTCCGGGAAATGCGCCATCCCCGACGTTCCGCCGCGTGGTAGGGCCGGTCATCGTCAGGCACGACGTCCTGAAGGATGGGGCGGATGTCCTGATCCGTGCCGCCGTACCCCAGGAACACGAACGCGGCGTTGTCGCGCAGATGTTCGAGCAGGAGTCGGCGCGGGCCTCCCAGGACTTCACCGACCTGATCCATCAACCCCACAAGCGAGCCCGATACAGCGGCGGCGCCGTGCACGTGGGCGACCGTCGGCCTTGCTAGGCGGCCTCCGATCACTTCCTCCGCCAGTCGTTCGAAATCGCCACGCGTGACAACCACGTCAGCGGAGGGACGGGCCGCTTCGAGTAGACCATCGAAATTGACTGTGAGTACGAGCTGCACGGTCCCATCCGCGAGTGAATCCATAACCGCGTGATGTACGCCGTTGGGCACGCCCGCTGAGTAGACCGCAGTCAGCAGCTCGTCGACGAAGGAATCCGCGCTCTGTCGGGTCGCGTCGCGGATCGTCTGCATGAGGAGTTCGAAAGGCACGCGGGACTGGATGAGCGCGGTTCCCAGTCCAGCGGCCAGCGGTTCGGGCGCGGGATCCAGTGCCAGGACCTCGTCTCGCAACGTCTCATAGAACGCGGCCACGACCGGAAGCGCAGACGGCCCCGCCATGGAGCCGGCAGCGCCAGTGAAGACGACAAGCGGCAGCCCTGCGGGTTCGTTCGACCGGACCTGGTGGAGCGCGTTGCGAACATCGGTGTAGAGGTCGCTCCCCATCACGTGTTCCCCGGCGCCGAACACGAAGCGCGATGACGCCCACCGGCCCGACTCACTCTGAGCATTGAGATAGCAACCAGAAGCGGTCTCGCTCGAACCAGCGGCTGCGCAGCCTCCGCTCAGCGATCGCGCAGCAAAGACGGTCGATCTCGGCCATCCCGGCCCGTGCCTCGCCGCACCTGTGCATTGACGCGCGTGCGAGTGCTGGGTGGACGAGCACGTCCAGACGCGCCTTGGCACCGATCAGGCCTGCCGCGTCGATGAGGCTCCGTGAGCCCTCAAACAGCCCGAGAAGCCAGGAGGCGGTCCAGGAGTCAGGCGGCACGCCCAACCCAGCAGTTGGTGGCGCAGACGGCCGCGAAACAGCTGGTCGAGCGCATCGTGCAGCGCGAACGACTGCTGGTTCCACGCCGACAGCACGAAGACGTTCCCTCCCGCGATTTGAATAGTCCTGGCAGCTGATCTCCTCATCCGCAGCGATCGCGCGCCACGCCAACACGGCGTTTCGACATCATACCGCACCGAATGGTGATGAAGAACGGCTTCCAGACGCCCGATGGCCGGCGAGTCCCCGTCGAGGACGCCTTCAAGGACCCGCGACACCCCTTCCGCGTCGCGATCGTCTGCGCGATGTGGCTGACCGGCTTCGACGTCGAGTGCCTGGCGACGCTCTACATCGACAAGCCGATGAAGACCCACAATCTGATGCAGGCCATCGCCCGCGCCAACCGCGTGTTCCCGGGCAAGGACTGTGGCGTCATCGTCGATTACAACGGAATGCTCAAGAGTCTGCGCGAGGCGCTGGCGCAGTACGCCCTGGGTGACGAGGACGACGATGGCGCGGGTGGTGACATCGTCGCGCCGATCGAGGAATTGGTCGCCAGTTTGCGCCAGGCGATCGAGGCGGCCGAGACGCATCTGGGATCGCTCGGTTTCGACGCGACCCGTCTTCACGGCGCGACCGGGTTTGTCCGGATCGAAGCCCTGCGCGACGCGGAAGACGCGATCTACACCTCGGACGAGGCCAAGCGTCGGTTCGAGATCATGGCCCGGCAGATGTTCATGCGCTTCAAGACGCTGCTGATGGAGTCGAGCGCCCTGGCGTATGCCGAGCGGCACGACAACATCGAGGCCATCTACAAGAAGCTGCAGGGCCGACGCGACACGGCCGACGTGACCGAGCTACTGAAGGAGTTGCATCGTATCGTCAACGACGCGATCCGGGCGGCCGGACCGGGCGGTGACCACGCCGATGGGCTGACGGTGGACCTGAGCCAGATCGACTTTGCCAGGCTGCGTGACGAATTCGCCGGCAAGGTGCGCCGGAAGCACGCGGCGTTGCAGGACATCCGCGACGCGATCGAGAAGAAGCTGGCGCAGATGCTCGCCTGGAACCCGACGCGGATGGACTACTACCGGAAGTACCTGGAGATCATCGCCGATTACAACCGTGAGAAGGATCGGGCGACCGTCGAGGCGACGTTCGCGGCGCTTGTGGCTCTCGCGGCCAGTCTCGACGCGGAGCAGCGGCGCGCGGCCGAGGAGGGGCTGACCGACGACGAACTCGCGTTGTTCGACTTGCTGTTCAAGGAGAATATCAGCGCCGCGAATCGGGAACGGCTGAAGCGGGCGAGCCAATCCCTGCTCGCTTCACTCCAAGATTTATTGAGGCCGATGCACGATTGGACCAAGAACAAGGCGACCCAGGCCGAGGTCGAGGTGTTCATCCTCGACAATCTCTGGAGGGTGCTTCCGCGTCCGCCGTACTCCGACGACGAAGCGCAAACACTCGCCAAGCGCGTCTACGAGCACGTTTGGCAGCGGAGCTTCAGCGGCGGCAGACTCGCCGCCTGACGATTACGCGAGTGCCAGCGGCGCGCCGGTCTCGCGAGAAGGAGCCGGCAGCACGAGCGCGCCGGGGGTTCGCGACGATTGGACCAGAGGCGGTGACTCGCAACTGCGGGCGATTCTTCGATTTCACGCTTCATCGTCGGCCAGTCTGATACAGGTGCGTCGACCCGGAAGAGTGCTTCCGCCGCGCGGGCACGCGACACGCGATCGCCTCGAAGCAGCTCGTCGATCGCTTCACGAACCAGCGCGGTGACGGTCATGTGGCGGGCGAAAGCCTCCCGACGGAGGTGGTCCATCGTATCTGGTGAGAGCCGCACCACCAGGCGCTCGCTTGACACTGGAAGCCTCCCGTGGTCCGTCGCGGACACTCTATCCTGGTGCGCCGCGCGGATATCGGCGTGAGGTGATACGCGGCTCGTCGGCGCTGGCAGACCGGTCGGCTAGGCCGAGCCCATAGTTACACTGAATCCGTGGCGCTGAAGGACGTAACCGTCTCTCTTCCCGAAGAGTTGGTGCGCGCCGCGCGTCAGATCGCGATCGATCGAGGCCTGTCGCTCTCGGCCTACCTGGCCCGGTTGATCGAGGAGAACGTCTTGCGCCAGCGCCCGGCCAGCGAGGCTCGCGACCGCATCAGACAGCGCATCCATGAGGGAATCGACTTCGGAATCCGCGACGGCGTCACCTGGACGCGCGAATCGCTTCACCGGCGTTGAGTTCGCCGATACCAAGGTTACTGGTTGGCGCGGTCGCTCGGGGCATCGACAGGCACATGCCCCGTCCCCGCCCCGTCTTGTCCGCTCGGCGGGCGATACCCTCCCCCGGCCCGACCACTCGCAGCCATACTTCTCGCCGATGACCCGCCTGCTCACCTGGGACGACTGCCGAAACGCGCGGCATATCGGCGGCTACGAGACGATCGACGGCCGCTTCACGAGCGACCGCGGACTGATCCGCGCCGATTCGCTGGCGCGGCTGACCAACCTGGGCCGGCGCGCGGTTGTCGAGCACGGCGTTTCACTGATAGTCGATTTGCGCGGCGACGATGAGCTCAATCGCGATCCGAACCCGTTCGGCGATCGCCGACATCGGGTCAGCGGTCTGGAGTACGTGAACCTTCCGATCATCGATATCACGAATACGGACGCGCTGAGGGCGCTCGATTACCGGGCCGGACCGATTGGCTACTACCCGACGATTCTGACCCACTTTCAGCGGCAGATCGGCCGCGTCGCGACCGCGATTGCCTCCGCCAACGATGGCCCGGTCGTTATCCACTGCCACGCTGGCAAGGACCGGACCGGCATCGTCGTCGGCGTTCTCCTGGCGCTCGTCGGCGTGCCGGATCACACGATCGCCAGCGACTACGCCGAGAGTGAAGTCAATCTGTCCGGCATCTATCGCCAGTGGCTCGAGTCCACACCAGGCCTGACGATGACCGAACTGGTGTCCCCGGCGCCAGTCATGCTTCAACTGCTCGCGCTCCTGCACGGTCGCCACGGTGGACCCGAGTCATACCTCCGCCATGCTGGTGTCGCGCCGGGCGACATTTCCGTTCTCCGGGATCGTCTGCTCGTCTGAGCGGCCAGACCGGTTGCGCTGGTCCCATCCTTCATCGCATGAAGGTCACGATTGATCTGGATGATCTCGTACTGGCCGAGGCGAAACTGCTCGCCCAACAGTCGGGCAGGACTCTGACCGCTGTGATCGAGGAAGCGTTGCGCGAGCGGATCATGCGACGCGGTACGATGGCGAGACGGGAGCCAGTACGGCTCCCAACGTTCGGCGGCCAAGGTCTTCTCCCAGGCGCCGATCTCGACAGTTCAGTCGCCCTGCGAGACCTGATGGACGAGGATCCCCATCTCGAGGCACTCCCGCTCGGTTGAGCGATCCGTATTTCAGCCGGGCGGTATCGCCCAGTTTATCGTGACGCGGCTGCCCACCTGAACTCGTCAGTTGCGACATCGCGGCCGGAATGCCCGCGACACCGGTCCGATGCACCTTCATCTGGATCCTCGCCGCCCCCCGGCTGGTGTAGCATCCCGGCGCCAAGGAGTACGAAACGATGACGACCCCGATCGGCCGATCGAAGCTGGAGCTCGAAACGCCCGCCCTCTGCGCCGAGTTGACGACGATGGAGGCGAACATCAAACGCATGTCGGACATCATCATCCGACAGAACGGCAAAGGCTGGCGCCCCCACACCAAGGGCCAGAAGATTCCGGCCGTCGCCCATCTCGAGATGCGCGCCGGCGCCTTCGGCGTCACCTGCGCCAAGCTCGGCGAGGCCGAGGTGATGGCCGGCGCCGGCATCCGCGACATCCTGATCGCGAACCAGATCGTCGGCGCCTCGAAGGTCACGCGGCTCGCACACCTCCAGCATCACGCCGACGTCATCGTCGCGGTCGATTCGATCGACAACGGCCGCGAAATCGACGCGGCGGCGCGCAAGGCCGGCACCCGCGTCCGCGTGCTGGTCGAGATGAACGTTGGACTCAATCGCGCTGGCGTCGAGCCGGGCGCCCAGGCGATCGACCTCGCCAAGCGGTTGCACGAGATGCCCGGCCTCAAGCTCTCCGGCTTCATGGCCTGGGAGGCGCACGTTCTCCGCCTGGCCGACGCCGAGAAGCGCCAGGCCATCCAGGAAGCCGTCGGCGGCAAACTCGTCGCCACGGCCGACGCCGCCCGTGCTCAGGGTCTGCCGATCGACATCGTCTCCTGCGGCGGCACCGGCACCTACTGGATCACCGCCACGATCCCGGGAGTCACCGAGATCCAGGCTGGCGGCGGCATCTTCGCCGATGTCCACTACGCCGAGCACTACGGTCTGCCCGAGCACGGCTTCGCGATGACGATCGTGACGACTGTCACGAGTCGCCCGACCCCGACCCGCATCGTTGTCGATGCTGGCTGGAAGGCGATGAGCAACAACATGGGCACCCCTCGTCCGCTGGCGGTCGAGAACGTCGCCAAGGTCAGCCTCTCGGCCGAGCACGGTGGAATCGAGCTATCGGCGCCGAACACGAGCCTCAAGGTCGGCGACAAGGTCGAGTGGATCGCCGGCTACTCCGATTCGACGACCTTCCTGCACGACGAGATGTACGCCACGCGCAATGGCATCGTCGAGCAGGTCTGGCCGGTGCTCGGTCGCGGCAAGCTGCGGTAGAGAGGGACGATGTACCAGGGTCTTTCGCGCATCGCCGGCGAGCGCTTCGCCTCGCGGCGGTCGGTCGTTCACGGTCGCCGCGGGGCGGTCGCGACCAGCCAGCCGCTGGCGGCGCAGGCCGGTCTGCGCATTCTCATGGCCGGCGGCAACGCGTTCGACGCCGCGATCGCCACGGCCGCGGCGCTCAACGTGGTCGAGCCGATGTCGACTGGCATCGGCGGCGACGCGTTCGCGCTCTGCTGCCGACCCGGTGATCCGACCGTCTACGCGCTCAACGCGAGCGGCCGCGCAGCCATGGCGGCCCAACTTGATGACTATCGAGCCCGCTTCGGAAAGATGCCGATGCTCGGAATCCACTCGGTTTCGATTCCCGGCGCCGTCGATGGCTGGGCGTCGCTTCTCGCCCGCTTCGGCACGATGACGCTCAGGGATGTGCTGCGGCCGGCGATCGAGTATGCCGAGGAAGGTTACCCGGTCTCGGAACTGATCGCCCGGAACTGGGCCAGTAGCGCGGCCAAACTACGCCGCCACGCCGATTCCGCCCGCCACTACCTGTTCGACGGCGAGGCGCCACGCGTCGGCCAGATCGTCCGACTGCCCGCGCTCGGGCGCTCCTTGCGACAGATCGCCGAGGGCGGTCGCGATGCCTTCTATCACGGCGAGATCGCCGAGAAGATTGTCGCGACCAGTCAGGCCGAGGGCGGCTGCATCACGCTGGATGACCTACGGCGCCACGTCTCGACGTGGGACGAGCCGATCCACGTGAATTACCGCGGCTACGAGCTGTACGAGTGCCCACCAAACGGCCAGGGGCTGGTCGCGCTGGTCGCGTTGAATGTCCTGAGCGGCCACCCGATCGGGGCGATGGCCTGGAGTTCGACCGAGCACCAGCACCTTTTGATCGAGGCGATCAAGATCGGCTTCGCCGAGGCGAGCGAGTACGTCGCCGATCCGGCGTTCGTCGATCTGCCGCTGGCCGAGATTCTTTCGGCCGAGCGTGCGGCGCACCATCGGGCGTCGATCGATCCAGTGCGCGCCAGCACCGCCGCGCGGATCATGCCGCCGGCGGCCGACACGGTCTACCTCACGACCGCCGATGGGCAGGGCAACGCCTGCTCGTTCATCAACAGTCTCTTCCACGGTTTTGGCTCCGGCGTGACGGCGGGCGACACCGGCATCTGCCTGCAGAACCGGGCCGGTCTCTTCTCACTCGACCCGAACCATCGGAATCGGCTGGAGGGTGGCAAGCGGCCGTACCAGACGATCATCCCGGCGATGGTCACGCGCGATGGCAAGCCGTGGCTCTCCTACGGCGTGATGGGCGGGTTCATGCAGCCGCAGGGCCACGTCCAGGTGCTGTCGAACCTGGTCGATTTCGACATGAATCCGCAGGAGGCGCTCGACGCCCCGCGCTTCCGGGTGATGCACGGCACGAAGGTCGGCGTCGAACGGAGCATGGGCATGCCGACGATCGAGACCCTCCGACGCTTCGGGCACGATGTGATCGATGAGCCGCCGCTGACGATGGCGTACGGCGGCGGGCAGGCGATCCTGATCGATCCCGACACCGGCGTTCTCTCAGCGGCCTCGGAGCCGCGCAAGGACGGGTTGGCCGTCGCGTATTAGCTTTGCCTGGGGGCGCGGGGATCATGCCCGCGTTCGCCCCTGGACCGCCGGACCGTAGTCCGAGTCACGCGGCGCGGGAGTCGTGCCCGCGTTCCCAACCTATACTCGGCCGCGATGTCGCTCCTGACCGGCGCGCTGGTCCTGTTCCTCATTCTCGGCTTCGCCCAGGTTGTTCTGGCGGGACGGATGGCCACCCTCATCGGCGGCGAGAAGCGCAATCCACGCTTTCGCCGTATGGATGTCCTCGTCCTGCGCGCCGCCGGCGGATTCGTCCTCGTCCTGGCCGCTGCCGCGCTCGTCGTCGTGTTCGCCACCGGCGCCGCTTAGCCCAGGTACCGCCGCTCGGCCGGCCACCAGTGCGCGTAGTAGGCGAGTTGCCGCTGGACGAGCAGCCGTCGCGCGGCGCGGGCAAGTTCCGCGTGCTGTTCCCGCCACGACGGAGCGGGATGTTTGCCGCGTTCGATCTCCGATCGCGCGCCGTGAATGACGTCATTCGCCCGCGCCAGGGCGTGGCGGAAGTCGTGGCCGGGTGCGCCGCCCGCCACGCGATCCCAGTCGGTTCGCAAAGCGGCGATCTCGCTCGCCGCCAGACGCAGCGCCCACAGTTCGTCGTCAAAGGGCGTCAACATCGGCTTCGCTATTATCCGATCGCGGGCGCGGCCGCGCCGACGCGGTGGAGGATCCATGGACCTGGGCGATCGGCTCGAAGTCGATTTCATCGTGCTGGCCGACCGCGCCGAGGCGATCAACGGCAAGCTGTACATGATGGGCGGCGCCTGGGACCGTCTCGGTGTCGGTGATTTCCGCCAGCCGATCATGTTCTCGATCGCCCTCGCGGTCCTCGTGCCGTGGAGCATGACCAACCAGTCGCACAAGATGGCGATCACGATGCGCGACGCCGATGGGAATCCGATCGACTTTCGTATCGAGGCGAGCTTCGTGACCGGTCGGCCTCCGCAATTGAACGGTGAGACGCAACGCGTGCTGCTGACCATGCCGGCCGCCACGGTCGTCCTGCCCGGCCCCGGCGCCTTCGTGGTGGTCGTCTCAATCAACGGTCAGGAAATGCGATCCGTCAGATTCGCCGCCACGCGCGCGGTGCCGAACCCGGCGCCGCCAGCCGCGTAGGTTCGCCGCCGCCGCGACCTCCCGCCAGTCGGCAACTCACCGCCGGCCGCGCGTATACCCGTTCGCCGCCGCCAACGCCTCGCTGGCAAAGCACTGCGTCGGCGCAACGGTTCGGTACTCGACGTGGATCGGCAGGTAGTAGCGACGATCGGCCGCGCTGATGAGGCCCTTGATCGGATGCGACGGCGGACAGGACATCCGATCGATCGGCGACGCCGAGGATCCGACCGGCGTCGGGCCGCTCGCGACCGTTGGCGATCCGGCGAACAGCCGTGCCACGGTCGGAATCGGCGGAAGCGTCGGCAGCGCGACCGCTCCGAGACCGAGTGTCGGCGATGCGACCGGCGATCCCGCGCGGGTCGCGGCGCGAGTCGGCGATGGACTTCGCTCTGGCGATGGCGTCGCGGATGCCCGCGCCACGGTCGGCGTTCGTGGGATGATGGTGCCGGCCGCGGCGATCAACCGTGCCGGCTCGGCCACACGCGCGCGTTGCGGTGTCGGTCGCTCGGGAGGTGTCGGTCGTGGCTCCCCCGGCGTGGTGGACAGGACGCCGACGAACGTGCCCCGCTCAGACGCACCGGAAACGGGCGTCATCGCGAGCGCGGAGAGTTCCGAGCAGCCGCTGAGCGCAAGCGCGACGACACCGGCGACGAGTCGGCCGACCAGCATGACGCGGCGGAGATGACGCCGCCGCGCGACGATGCCGAGCGCCTGGCCGGGCACAAGACCCGTCATCCGCGGTGTGTGCCGATCATGAGGCCGCGCCTATCTCGACGGGCCGATGCGCGCATCGACGCTCCGAACCTCAACCCGATCGCGCCAGCAGATCGGCCAGGGTCCCACCGAGGATTCGCCCCATCTCGCTCTCGGCGATGAATGGCGCCCGCGAGCGGAGCGCCTCCAGGCTCTGTCGATACGTCATGCCACGCCTCACAACCGGGTAGTCCGATCCCCAGCAGAGCCGTTCCGGCCCAAACCGGTGGTACAGCACGCGGACGATCGGCTCGCAGTCGTCGTACGGGAAGCCCCATTCGACCTGCGACGCGTAATGGAAGCCGGAGAGCTTGATCCAGATATTCGGCGTCTCGGACGACCGAGCAATCTCCGCGATCGAGGCCGGGTCGGCGACCCTGGCGCCAGCCATGTGGTGGCAGAGGAGCGTGATGTCCGGAAACGCCGCCGCGACCTGTCGCAACACCGGCTGAAGCCGCCAGGGAATCGCCAGACTGGCGATCTGCCGACGTCGCGCCGCGACCCGCCAGAAGGCGCGCCCCTCGGCCGAGAGATACCACGATCCGTCGTCGTCGGCGCGCACGTAGTGCGTGAAGCCTTTGAGATGGTACTGGTCGATCGCCGCGTTCAGACGATCGGCCGCGCCGGGCGCGTGGTAGGTGTCGCTCCACAGGCAATCGATGTCCGCGAACATGTCGAGCCGGTCTCGGTGTCGGGAGACCGATTCGTAGCCGTACGCGTTGTTGTCGGGGTTGTGGTCGATCCTGGCGCAGACGAGCACGGCGCGATCGACGCCGGCGCGGTCCATCTCCCAGAGTAATTGCTCGACCCGGCCGCGGCTGTCCGGATCCGGCACGGGCGGCTGGTACGGCCAGTGTCGCCAGGCGTGACAATGCGAATCGACGATCATTCCAGACTCCTGACACGGAGATCGCGCCTCCGGCGCGCAGAACCCAAGCCTACCGCGATCGCTATTCGAGCGGCGTTATCGTCGATGCACCAGCGCATCATTCGCCGCGATCGTAAGCCGGCTACTCAAACGATTGGCGCATCGATTGGCCGCTGGTCTTGATCCGCTCGCCGGGACCGGCGCGGGGTCCAGGCGTTCTCGCCGTCGCCCGAGGCGAGGTTCTCGGCCACGCCGTCCAGCGCGCGTCGCGTCGCGGCCGCGATGTCGGCCACCGCCGCCTCGAACGCCACCGCGTGGCGCGTGGTCGGCCTGGTCATCCCGGTGACTTTGCGCACGTACTGTCGCGCGGCGGCGTCGATCGCGTCATCCGGCGCGATCGCCCGACCCTGGCGTAGCGGCTGAATGCTCCGACACATCGTGTGGCAATGCTACCGCGCCGCGATCGGTGCCGGCCGATCCGTCAAACGCCGGAAACGACGACGGGAGGACCGATTGTCTTTCGACTTTCGATCCTCCCGCGGGAGGGAAGGTACGCGCTCGGATGGGAATCCGAGCGCCGATGGCACGCACAGCGCACCACTGCCACGCTTACGCGCAGCATTCCAGTCGTACCCCCTACGCCCCTCCCGCGATTCTCGTCGCGGGTTGATCATCGTCTGGGCCGTTGCTGAGTCGCGTCGGGGAATTCCCCGATCATCGAGTTCCGGCCATTCAGCCATTGCCTGTTCGGACAGCTGTCCGGCCAATGATTCTGCCAACCGCGTTGTCGAATCTGGCGATCGGTAGCGGGCCGCGCGAGTACCTTCACAGAAGACGTCCCTGCGCGAGCGCGAGCTGCGCCTTATCGCTCGGCAAGGATTCGGACTTGACGCGCCGCTGGATCGTCAGACGCAGCTGAGTCGAGCAGGTCTCAATGAGATGCGACCAGTCACGATCATCGCGTAGATCCAGAAACTTGCGATCGCGATCGGCATACAGAACTACCGTTCTGCCAAGACGCAGCATGCGGAATGCGTTCATGAGCGTTCCGACGCTGTCCTGATCCCACACCATCAGACCGACCGACGCCTCTTCAGCCATGGCACGGTCCTTCGCAGCGAAGAAGTTGAAGTCCCGACGTTGTCCGCGGGCGGGGATGGCGCGCACGGGCCAGTCGCCGACGTTGTTTCGGCAGGCTCCAGCCGAGCAGAATACTTCGACACGGCTGTAACCTCGTTCGTGCAGGTGCTCTTGAACAGCCGTGTCAGCCCCGGCGGCGTCACCGACAACGACCGATAGCTGGTTTTCAATCACGCGATCGAGTCGTTGTTTCACCTCAGTATTGAGGTGGCTGATTCGTCGCGAACCGCCAATGAACACCTTTGTCAACGGTTGCTCCTCGTGCGCGTGATCGCGAGAGCGCAGACATCCGCCGCAAGGCCGACATCGAACAGCACGGCGGTCACCGCGTTCATCGTTGCTCCGGATCGGTAGAGATCATCGAAAACGAGCACGCGTCGCCCCTGAACCTGCGATCGATCGATGGAGTGCACTCCATCGAGAAGTCGCGCCCGCTCGGTGTAGTCGACGATGTCTTTCAAAGCGGGTATTGCGCGTGTTCGCCTCACGGCGTCCGGCGTGTACGCAAGCCCGAGACGAGGCGCAATCAAGGCAGCCAGGATGGCGACCGGGTGGGCCGGCCGACCGCGCGACGGCGGCACCGGAACGAGCGTATCCATGCCCGGATTCCACTGACCAACGAATGAGGTGATCGCGTCGACAATCTGACCGATCGCCGTCATGTCCTTCCGGTACTTCAGCCGATACAGCAGTTCGCCGATTGCCGTGCGTACCGTCTCAAACTTCGGGTTGCCGAACTCGTCGTCGCCAATATGGGTACTGCTGACAGTGTGAAAGTCGAGTGCGTATCCGTCACGCCAGCGGCCGCGAATGGCGGTGGGCCGTGTGATCACCAATTCGGACACACGTCAAGTCTACCGCGTGGTTCAGAGAGCCTCCACGCGCGTCGGCGTAACGACGTGTAGTGATCGCGCCGCCAGCACGAAGGGGCCAGACCGCTTCCGAGCTGACCCCCTCTGCGTGGCGCAAAGGACGAAATCAGCCCTTGGTCGCCCCGACCAGCACCTTCTCGGCGCCCGACTGGCCGTTGACTGGCGTCGTCTGCGCCGCGGCCAGCGCCTGGATGTACCGCCACGATCGCTGCACGTCGCCCTCGGCCTCCAGCAGCAACTTCGCCGCTTCCACCGGATTCGTCTGCGACAGCGATCGCCACCGGTTCTCGTTGTAGGCGAACTCCTTCAACGCGATGCTCGGCGGCTTCGAATCGAGTGTGAACGGATTCTTGCCCTGCTTCACGAGATCCGGGTTGTACCGGTAGAGTGGCCAGTATCCGCTTGCCACCGCCAGCCGCTGCTGCTCGATGCCGTGCCGCAGGTCGTACCCGTGGGCGATGCAGTTGCTATAGGCGATGATGAGCGACGGGCCGTTGTACTGGTCAGCCTCGATGAACGCGCGCAGGCACTGCTGATCGTTCGCGCCGAAGGCGACGCGCGCGACGTAGATGCTCCCGTACGTCATCGAAATGAGGCCAAGGTCCTTCTTCGCCGCGTGCTTGCCGCCCGACGCGAATCGCGCCACCGCGCCGCGCGGCGTCGCCTTGGAGGCCTGGCCGCCGGTGTTCGAGTAGACCTCGGTGTCCATCACCAGAACGTTCAGGTTGTTGCCCGACGCCAACACGTGGTCGAGGCCGCCGTAGCCGATGTCGTACGCCCACCCGTCGCCGCCGACCAGCCAGATGCTCCGGCGAGTCAGCGACTCGGAGACGCCGACCAGTCGGCGCGCATCCGCCTTGATCTCCTCGGGCGTGTCCTTCAGATCGATCAGGTCGCGAAGCCGATTGTTCAGAATCGCGACCCGCTCGCGCTGAACGCGAATCCCCGCCTCGGTGGTCTGATCGGCCTCGGTCAACTCCGTCACGAGCGACCGGTTCAACTGTCCGCGAAGCTTCTTCAGAAGTTCGAGCGCGAACTGCTTCTGCTTTTCCACCGAGAGGCGGAACCCAAGGCCGAACTCGGCATTGTCTTCGAAAAGCGAGTTGGCCCAGGCCGGGCCGCGCCCTTCATCGTTCTTGGCCCACGGCGTCGTCGGCATATTGCCGCCGTAAATTGACGAGCACCCGGTCGCGTTGGCCACGATCGTGCGGTCGCCGTAGAGCTGGGTCAAGAGCTTCAGGTACGGCGTCTCACCGCAGCCGGCGCACGCGCCCGAGAACTCGAACAGCGGCCGCAGCAATTGCGAGTCCTTCACGATCGCCGGATTCAGCTTCGAGCGATCCACCTCCGGCAACCGCAGGAAGAACTCGAAGTTCTCGGCCTCGGCGTGCCGAATCGGCGGCTGGTCGGCCATGTTGATCGCCCGTCGCGTCGGCTCGACCTTGTCTTTGACCGGGCACGCCTCGACGCAGAGACCGCACCCGGTGCAGTCCTCCGGCGATACCTGGAGCGAGTAGGTGAGATTCGGGAAGTCTCGCCACTTGGCCGACACCCCTTTGAATGTCGACGGCGCGCCGGCCAGTAGCGCCGGATCGAAAATCTTCTCGCGAATGACCGCGTGCGGGCAGACGAAGACGCACTTCCCGCACTGGATGCACGTGTCCTCTTCCCATACCGGGATTTCGAGGGTGATGTTGCGCTTCTCCCAGCGGGTCGTCGCGACCGGGAACGATCCGTCCACCGGCAGCGCGCTCACGGGCAACTTATCGCCGTGGCCGCCGATCATCGCGCCGATGACCTCGCGCACGAACGTGGGCGCGGCGTCCGGCACCGGCGGCCGAATCTCGATCGTGCTCGTCGCCGTCGCGGTCGGCGTGATCTCGCGCAAGTTCTCGAGCGCGCGGTCAACCGCCGCGTAGTTCCGGTCGATGATCGCCTGGCCACGCTTGCCGTACGCCTTGACGATCGACTTCTTGATCTGCGCGATCGCCTCGTCACGCGGCAGAATGCCGCTGATCGCGAAGAAGCAGGTCTGCATCACCGTGTTGACGCGACCGGCGATCCCGGCCTCGCGCGCGACCGTGTACGCGTCCACCGAGAAGAACCGCAGCTTCTTGCGGATGATCTCTTCCTGGATCGTCCGTGGGAGCCGATCCCACACGTCCTCCGGCGCGTACGTGCTGTTGAGAAGGAACGTCGCGCCATCCTCGGCGTGCTCGAGAACGTCGATGTGCTCCAGCAGGTTGAACTGGTGGCACGCGACGAAGCTCGCGCGCGTCACGAGGTACGGCGCATTGATCGGCTCGGGGCCAAATCGCAAGTGCGAGATCGTCAGCGACCCGGCCTTCTTCGAGTCGTAGACGAAGTATCCCTGCGCGAAGTTGTTCGTTTCTTCGCCGATGATCTTGATCGAGCTCTTGTTCGCGCTGACCGTTCCGTCCGACCCCAGGCCGTAGAAGAGGCAGCGAACCGTTCCGGGCCGCTCGATGCTGTACGCATCGTCGATTGGCAGGCTCAAGTGCGTGACGTCGTCGTTGATGCCGACCGTGAAGTGATTCTTCGGCTTCGCGAGCTTCAGGTTGTCGAAGACCGCCTTCGCCATCGCGGGCGTGAATTCCTTCGACGCGAGCCCGTAGCGGCCACCGACGACCCTTGGCATGCGTTCGATCGGGGAAACGCCCGAAGCGGCCGTCTCCATCAGCGCCGTCACGATGTCGAGGTAGAGCGGCTCGCCGCCGCTGCCCGGCTCCTTGGTGCGATCCAGCACCGCGATCGAGCGAACCGTCGGCGGCAACGCCTTGACGAATGTCTCGGCCGAGAAGGGTCGGAACAGGTGCACTTTCATGACGCCGACCTTCTCGCCGGCCTTGTTCAGCGCCACGGCCGTCTCGCTGGCGGTCACACCGGCCGAGCCGAGAACGACGATGACTCGATCGGCATCGGGCGCGCCGTGGTACTCGAAGAGGCGGTACTGGCGTCCGGTCAGCCCGGCGAATGTGTCCATCGCCCGCTGAACGATCTCCGGCGTCACCATGTAGTACGGGTTGACCGCCTCGCGAGCCTGGAAGTACACGTCCGGGTTCTGGGACGAGCCGCGCAGGACAGGATTCTCCGGATTCAGACCCCGACGGCGGTGATCGAGGATGTACTTGTCGTCGATCATCGCCCGGAAGGTGTCGTCCGCGAGCGGAGAGACCTTCGCGATCTCGTGGGAAGTGCGCATGCCATCGAAGAAATGGATGAACGGAATCCGCGACTCCAGCGTCGCGGCGTGCGCGATCAGCGCCAGGTCGTAGCACTCCTGCACGTTTGACGAGCTGAGCAATGCCCAGCCGGTCGCCCGCGCCGCCATGACGTCCTGGTGGTCGCCGAAGATCGAGAGCGCCTGCGCCGCGACCGCCCGAGCCGCGACGTGGATGACGACCGAGGTCAGCTCGCCGGCGATCTTGTACATATTCGGGATCATCAGCAGGAGACCCTGCGATGACGTGAACGTCGTTGCCAGCGAGCCGGTTTGCAACGCGCCGTGAATGGTTCCGACCGCGCCGGCTTCACTCTGCATCTCGACGACGGTCGGGACCGAGCCCCAGAGGTTCGGCTTACCGGCCGACGACCAGTCATCGGCGTGCTCGCCCATCGTCGACGACGGGGTGATCGGGTAGATCGCGATCACTTCGCTGAGACGGTGCGCGACCGAGGCCGCGGCCTCGTTTCCGTCGATCGTTACGTACTTCTTGGGCATGAAGTTGATCCTTCCCTCTGGTCGAACCTGAGTCAAGACGATGTCGCGAGAAAGGCGATGTATCGGTGGAGTCTATATCTCCCATAGGCGATATCGCTGCAATCTCGGGTCGTCCGCGCCGCCGGGCAACCCTTGTTCGACGCCTGATGGCGCCTTGACCGTTTCTTGAACCTGGCGCCGTACGGTTGTCGGTGTAGGGCGATAGGCCAGAAGGAGCAAATCATGCGAAGGCGAACATTCCTCTCGGCGATTGCCGGAGCGACCATCGTCGGTGGCCTGGCGGTTGGCGCCGTCGCGGCGCAGACGCCGAGCGCGCCGACTGGCTACGGATCGATGCACACGACCGTCATCACGAAGGCGGCCGCGAGGCTCGGTGTCACCGAAGCGGCGCTCACCAGCGCGCTCGATCAGAGCCACGCCGACGCGCTCGACGACGCCGTCAAGGCCGGCTACCTGACCCAGCAACAGGCCGATTTCATGAAGGCGCACCACGCCACCATGGGAACGACCGGAATGGGACCGGGGATGCACGGCGCCTTCGGCGGCGCGATTGGTCCCGCCATGCACGGCGCCTTTGGCGGCGCGATGGACGGATTCGGCGGCATGATGGGCGGCCGCGGCGGTCAGGGTTGGCAGGGCGGACCACCGGCCGCGAACCCGAGTCGGTAGGCGAGCCGCGATCCCGGCGAGTCCGGATCACCGGGCCGTCGGGATAGCGGTGGGTGACACCATACGGCATCGTCGCGAGTGAAGACCCCTCCCACCAGGAGGGGTCTTCACATTTCTCAAGTCACCGCTTGACCAATATACCCCACACCCGTATAGTCACCGGTGATGGCAGCGATGGATCGTGACAAGGCGCTCCGCGACCGCCTGCGGCGCCTGGAAGGCCAGATCGGCGGAACTGTACGCATGCTGGATGACGCGCGCCCCTGCGAGGACATCCTCACCCAGCTCATGGCCGCGCGTTCGGCGATCGACCGCGCCGCCGGCGAGCTCGTCAACAACCACATCGACGATTGCCTCGCGCGCCTTCCGGCCGAGGATGCGCGCGCAACGGTCTCGCGCGCCATCAAGATGCTCGGCAAGATCAGCTAAGGAGTCCCCGCGATGACAACCCAGGCAACGCCGACCCGCCAGTACGGTTTCGGCACGCATATCGGCACCTCGTACGCCGACGCCGTCGATCGCACCAGGGCGGCCCTCAAAGAACAGGGTTTCGGCGTCCTCACCGAGATCGATGTCGCGAAGACGATCAAAGAGAAGCTCGGCGTCGACTTCCGGCCCTACATCATCCTCGGCGCCTGCAACCCGCCGCTGGCGCATCGTGCCTTGAGTTCCGACCTCGGCGTCGGCCTGCTGCTGCCATGCAATGTGGTGGTCTACGACGATGGCGCTGGAGCGGCCAATGTCGAGGTGATGGATCCCGAGGCTGCCCTCAGTCTCATCCAGAACCCGGCGATGGCGGAAGTCGCCGGCGAAGCGAAGCGCCGATTGCGGCTCGTCATCGACGCGTTGGCGACGTCCTAGCGTGGTCGACGCGCTGAGCGGACCGCTCGGGCTCTTCCTGTTCATCGGCGTGTGGGTTCTCCTGCAGGCGGTCATCCTGCCGAAGATGGGCTGCTCCACCTGAATGGTCCCGACTCCGCGTCCGGAGGACGCGACAACCGCCCAGCCGGCGCCGAAAGGAAGCGATCCGGCGCCGTGACCGCCGCGCCCCTGTTCGCGCTGGGTGTCTGGCTGGCCGCGTCGCTGCCGGCCGACGCCCGTCGACGCTGAACTTCTTGGGAGCGCGGGCGTCTCAACCGCCATCCCCGCGCCAGATGCAGACCGGCTTCGTTCCACGCACAACAAGAAAGGGGAGCCGGTTTCCCGACTCCCCACGACCCGCGTCAGAGCTATAGCCGAGCGGTGCGCACCGTGCGCCTCAGTGGCGCTACTTCGGGGCGCGGTTCCTCAACAGAACCCTGCTAATCGCCCTCGTATGTGTGGCGCGCTACCGACGGTGTCGCCTGGCCTCGCCTGCGCCGCGAGGCTCGAACCGAGCACCCTGGGTCACGCATTGGGTGAAGAGGAGATAGACCCTCCTCACCTTGTCGTTGGGATTCATTTCTTCTTCCCCTCAGGTTCTCTCTGACAAAGGCATGCTAGACCCGGCTCTTACCCATGCCATCAGTAATAAACCCTCATCCGCGGTCGCCGCCGATTCGCGGGAAGCGGGTAGCCGGTTCCCGCCGGCTGCCCGCTTCGAGATCAGGCCGCGGTGACCGGATCCGGAACCTCGACCTCCACGTAGTCGACCGTCGTGCGCGGCTCCGGGATCGGATCACCGTCGTCAGCCATCCAGGCGAGGTGAGCAGTGAGCGCTTCATGGATGTTGGCGCGCACCTCGGCCAGACTCGCGCCGGTCGAGATACACCCGTCAACGTCCGGGATGTAGGCCGAGAAGTTTCGCTCGCCCGCCTCGACCGCGATCGCGTACCGCTTCTTCATTGTCGCCATCCCGCCTGCCTTTGGATCGACGCCCACGTCTTCGGATGCACATCATCGCTCTCGCGGCCCCGTACCGTCACCTTTCCAGGCTTCGTCGGATGCTGGTAATGGCGATGACTCCCACGGTTCGCGCATGGACCCACCCGTCGCGTTCGAGCAAACGAATCACTTCGCGTATCTTCGGCGGCACGCCCTGCTACTGCCGAGTGTGCCGCGCCTGTATTACCAGAGCGATCCACATGACTCACAGTATCGCGCGCCGTCCGTCGCTCCCGCTAACGCCCAACGTCCCGCGCGATACAGTGTCGCCGCGAACACCGCCGAGGAGCGATCCGTGTGAAGATCGAGCGCATTCAGCCATTCCTGGTCGATCGCTGCCTGATTGTCCGCGTCTATACCGACGCCGGCATCGTCGGCACCGGCGAGGCCGGCCTCTGGTCGCACCACAAACTCGTTCACGACGCGATCGTCGACCTGAGCGCCTACTACGTCGGCCAGGACCCGAGCCGCATCGAGCACCACTTCCAGGTCGTGTCGCGCGATACGCACTTCCAGGGCGCCGTCCTGAACGCGGCCATGAGCGCGATCGACATCGCCCTGTGGGACATCCTCGGCAAGTCGGTCGGCAAGCCGGTCTACGAGCTGCTCGGCGGCAAGTGCCGCGACAAGATCACCGTCTTCGCGAACGTCGGCGGCGCGACGCCCGAGGCGCGTGGCGAGAGCGCCGCGAAGGCCGTCGCGGAGGGCTACCGCTCGTTGCGCACGATGCCGTTTCTGCCCGGTGCCGAGACGAAGAGTTCGACCCAGGTCGTTTCGGACGCGGTCGCGATCCTACGCGCGATACGCGACGCGGTCGGCTACGAGATCGACCTCGGCGTCGAGATTCACCGCAACCTCAGCAAGACCGAGGCGGTCGTCATGGGCAACGAGATTGCTCCCTTCCGCCTGCTCTACTTCGAGGACCCGCTCGCGCCCGAGAGCACTGACGCGCTTCGGTACGTCGCCGCGCACGTGAATATCCCGATCGCGGCCGGCGAACGGTCGTACAGCCTGCCGCGGTTCAAGGAAATCATCGACACGGGCGCGGTCAGTCTCATTCGGCCCGATCTCTCGCTGGCCGGTGGCTTCACCCAGGTGAAGAAGATCGCCGCCCTGGCCGAGGCCGCGTTCATCGGCGTGTTTCCCCACCTGATGGGCAGCCCGGTGAACATGGCCGCCTATGTCCAGCTCGACGCCGCGATCCCGAACTACTTCTTGCAGGAGAGCCACACCACCGCGGATGCGCTGAACGATATCCTGGTCGAGCCGCTCGTGCGCGAAGGCGGCTACGTCATCGTCCCCGACCGCCCCGGCATCGGCGTCGAGGTGCGCGAGGAGATGCTGGCTCGCTTCCCCTATCGCGGGCACACGATCACCGGCCACTTCAAGGACGACGGTTCGGTCACGCACTGAGGGACTGCGCCCGCTGACTTCTGGGACGACGGGCAGCTTGCCGCGGAAGTGCTGTCGTCGCCACGTCTCGACATTCGACTGCGTCCGACCGTCCCGGGTCGCGTTTCCTCGTCGCAATCTGGCTGATCGCGAAGCTACCGCTTCGAATCCGTCAGTATTTGCTGAACCCATTGGTGCGAGACGCCGAGCAGTTCCGCGGCGTCTCGCAAGCCGAGGTGCATCTCGTCGATGAGCGTGCGCAGGCTCGTGGCGATCGCGGTCTGTGCGTCGATTCGCGACCGTTCGGCGCGCAAGCGCGCGCCACGACCTCGCGCAACCGCGGTCCGAGCCGATCGCGCGAGACGGATCTCATCCACGATCTCCACGGGCGATGCCTCGTCGATCCAGAGAGCCATCGCCTCTCGGATGCGGCGTCGCGCCTGAGCAAGACTTCGTCCGTAGGTGTGACAGCCGGGGATCTCGGCGATGCGAACGATCCACGCGTTCGTCTCGTCCCGCTCGTAGACGGCGGTGTAGCGCGCTTCTGTCATCGGAGGCACCGTGGCCCGAGGCAAGGTTCGCAGTCCCGCTCGATTGCGCGCAGGGTTCCGGGCGGGATACCTCGCCCGGCGTGGACCGGAACCGTCGTCGAGCATTCGCCGCACCGTACGCGGACGTGCGACCCGTGTTGGCGAACAACGACGCAGCCGCGCGCCTGGAGCATCCGCAAGACCTCCCGACCGGTCACATTCGTTTCTGTCCGTCTAGCATACTAGACACAATCGACCCGCGCAGGTATCGCCTGAGCTGACCGCGGTGCTGCTTTGTCTGAAGCGCCGCCGCGGCCAGCTCGCCTACATCAGCTCCCGGACGAGGCGCTGGGCCAGCTCTGGCGCCACGCCCAGCGGCCGCCGCGACAGCGCGCCGCCTTCGGCCAGCACCGGCTCCAACTGATCCAAGCTCGGCAGGTCATCGCGCTGCCAGAAGAGTCCGGTTGGGATCTCGTCGCCCCAGCGGTAGCCCTCATCCATGGCCGCGTGGAAATCCCTCGGGTCATGGCCCCGGTCTTCCAGCTTGTAGGTACGCTGCTTGAAGAAGTCATGGGTGTTGTCGTGGTTGAATGTCACGCACGGGCTGAAGACGTCGATCAGCGAGAAGCCCTTGTGCATGATGCCGCCCTTGATCAGCCCGACCAGGTGCTTGATCTGCCCGGTGTAGCCGCGCGCCACGTAGGTGGCGCCCGCGACGATGGCCATCGGGATGGGGTTGATCGGGTTCTCGACGCTACCGTGCGGCGTGCTCTTGGTCTTCATTCCCTTGAGGCTGGTGGGCGAGGTCTGGCCGGTGGTCAGGCCGTAGATCTGATTGTTCATAACGATGTAGGTCAGGTCCAGGTTGCGCCGCATGGCGTGCACGAAGTGATTGCCGCCGATGCCGTAACCGTCGCCGTCGCCACCGGTGACGATGGTCTTCATCTCGTGGTTGGCCAGCGCCGCGCCCGAGGCCACCGCCACCGAACGGCCATGCAGCGTGTGCATACCGTACGTGTTGATGTAACCGGGCAGGTTGGACGAGCAGCCGATGCCGCTGATCGTCATGACTTCGTGGGGATACAGTCCGAGCTCGGCGATGGCCTGTTTCAGCGCGTTCAGAACCCCGTAATCGCCACAGCCCGGGCACCAGTCCGGATCGGC
The DNA here is from genome assembly GCA_004297775.1 of Chloroflexota bacterium. Lineage (GTDB taxonomy): Bacteria > Chloroflexota > UBA6077 > FW602-bin22 > FW602-bin22 > FW602-bin22. The sequence goes on from SCUE01000034.1 coordinate 209,596, forward strand.
CCGGCCCTTCATGTCCTTGACGGTCAAGAGCGGACGCGGCGACAACCTCTCGGGGGCGCCCGCCGCGGCCGCGCTGGATACGACTGCGCTCATATGCCCATCTCCCTACACCGCGATCTCGTGGACTGGCACATACTGTTTCGCTGTCCCAGCCAGAACTGCTCGGACGCCCTCCACAATGTGGTGCGGCATGAACGGCTCGCCGTCGTACTTGCGGATATGGCCGTCGGCCACAATGCTCGTCTCCGAGCGAAGGTACCGCGCGAACTGCCCGCTGTAATTGTTCTCGACGATGATCGTCGTCTTCGCCTGGCCGACGATGTCGATGATCGCTTCGGCATGGAGCGGCACCAGCCACTTGACCTGCAGGTTGTTGGCCGTGATGCCCTGCGCGGCGAGTTGCTGCATGGCCTCCCGGATGACACCCCGCGTCGAGCCCCAGCCGATGAGCGTCACCGGCGCGTCGACCGGGCCGAACAGCTTCGGCGCTTCGATGCGCTGAAGCACGCCGTCCATCTTGCGCATGCGCTTCTCGTGCATGGCCTGGCGCTTGATCGGGTTCGTGAATTCGTCCGAGATGAGCACGCCATCCTCGTCGTGTTCGTCCGTCGCCACGACGTGCACGTACCCCTCGGTCCCGGGAATGGCCCGTGGCGAGACGCCGCTGGGCGTGATCTCGTACCGCTTGTACTCACCGTTGGCCGAATGGCCGTCCGTTCCGTTGAGGCCGATAAGCTCGCCGCGATCGATCGGCACGGTGAAGTCCAGTTCGGCCGGGTCGATGCTGAACCGACCCTCCGACAGCAACAGGTCGGACAGGATGATGCCGGGGCACTGGAACCGTTCGGCCAGATTGAAGAGCTCCGGCACGACGTGGAAGCAATCCTCGACCGTTGTCGGCGCCACGATGATGCGTGGATAGTCGCCCTGACCGGCTCCGAGAGCCTGCCACAGGTCGCCCTGCTCGGTCTTGGTGGGCACGCCGGTGGCGGGACCGGCGCGCTGAACGTCGATGCACACGACCGGCACCTCCATCATGGCCGCCGCGCCAAGCGCCTCGGTCATGAGCGCGAAGCCGCCGCCGGAGGTGGCACACATCGCCCGCGTGCCCGCGTGCGCGGCGCCGATCGCCATGTTGATCACGCTGATTTCGTCCTCGACCTGGCGGACCATGATGCCCAGTTGCCGGCCGTGCGCGGCCATCCAGTGCAGCACCCCCGTCGACGGGCTCATCGGGTAGGCGCAATAGAAACGCACGCCCGCGGCCGCGCCCCCCATGGCCAGCGCCGTGTTGCCATCCAGGAAGGCCAGCGGCTTGCCGGTATCGGGCAGCGGCGTCGGGAAGGGTCGGAAGTGGTCGTTCGCGTAGTCGTAGCCAGCCCTGGCCACGCCGACGTTTTCGGATATGACCGCGCTGCCCTTGCTTCGGAAGTGCCCGGCCAGGGTTTCTTCGAGGATTGTGAAGTCCACGCCCATCAGCCGCAGGCTCGCCGCCAGGGCGATGGTGTTCTGGACCAGGTCGCCCTTGACGCCCGGCGCCAGTTTCTTGACCGAGAAGGGGCAGAGTTGCACGCCGACCGCCGCTTCGCCGGGCTTGATGCGATCGGCGTTGAACAGCACCGCCGAGCCCGCGCCCATCAGCCTCAGGTGTCGGTTCATGGTGTCCTGATTGAGCGCGACCAGCAGGTCCAGCTTGTCGCCGTGGCTCAGGATCGGCTCGTCACTGGTCCGCAGCGTCAGGAAAATATGACCGCCGCGGATGATCGATTGGTAGGCATCGTAGACGTTCACGTGGAGTCCGCGCCGGACCAGGATGCGGGCCAGGATGTTGCCGGGGGTGGCGATGCCCTGGCCGGCCGCTCCGCCGATGGCGATTGCTAGATCGACTGTGCCCATAGCCATTGTCTCCAGTTCGCAATACGCGCGTCGGGGTGCCAGGTTTCCTGGGAGCGATGATCTCGGTCGCCGCCGGCTGGTGTCGCCCCTGGCGACAACCTGGCGTAGTCGTGAACGAATGTTGGCAGTAGAGCAACCCCGTTTCCGTGGACGAGAGATGCTACGCGACCGACGAAGGTTGGGGCCACATTGCGAGGCCGCGCGCGTGATTACGCTGTCGATGGAGACGCCGTAGTACGCGCGCACCGTGGATTGCCGGCACCGGGCTGGAAGTATGGGACGTCATCCGCTCGTACCGCGATTTGAACGAGGAGTGGGAGCAGCTCCGCGCCGCGTTCGCGAGCCTTTCGGAGACGCAGCTTCGCGCCGCGATCGCCTACTCACGAGCGTACCCGGAGTACATCGACCGGTGCCGGCGGCGCGATGAGCGCCACACCGCGGAGAGGCTCTGGCGGGAGAATCCTTCGACGCGTCCGCCCTGGCGCTGAGTGCGGTTCTGCCTCGACGAGATGTTGCCGACGGCATACCCGGCTATTGCGTCGACTTCTTGTAGTCGGAGGTCCGGGACCAGGACGGAGACGAGGCGTCGCATTGCCCGGATGGCGACCACCGCGAACCGTTCGCGGGAGCAGGCAATCAGTCTTTTTTTGCCAGAATCGGTTATAACCAGATCTGGCAAAAAACAACTGATTGGAACGGGCGAGATGAACGGGAACTACGCCGACCCCGTCTTCGTGAATCGTCGGACCGAGCTCCAACTGTTCAACGACGTACTCACGGCGCTCGGTGCCGGCGAGCGTCGTCACCTCGCGCTCCTCGGCCTCCGGCGCATCGGCAAGACCATCCTGCTCGACGAGGTTCGGGCACGTCATCCCGACGCCTGCATCGTCAAGATCGCGATCGATACCGTCGTGGCGACACCCGAAGGTTTTGCCCTCGACATCGCCGCCCTGGTGCTTCAGGGTGCGTTGCGCGCGCGTGGGCACCCGCGCACGGTGACGACGCAGCCACGGTCGCTCGCCGCCGCGGCGGGCCTACTCGGCTCCGGCGTCACGGACCACCTCGACGAGCTGCTCGGACTCGTGGATCCCGCCTTCGGCGGCGAGAAGCGCTCGTACGGACAGCTCCTCAACAAGGTGTTCGCCTTCCCGGCCGTGGTATCGGACGCGGCGAACGTCCCCATCCTGATGATGCTCGACGAGTTCCAGGACATCCGCAAACTGCTGCGATTCCCCGGGACCGACACGCTATGGGCGGCGTTGCGTGAAGCGCTCGATCGCCGCGGACGCGTCGCGTTCGTCGTCGCGGGGTCGATCGTCACCGCGATGCGCGCGATCCTCCACGAAGGGAACGACCCGCTGTTTTCACGGTTCCAGGAGGTGCCGCTGCCGCCGTTCGGCCCCGAGGACACCCGCGAGCTCGCGGAGGGTGTGTGGTACCGCATCGGCCTCCGATGGGATCAGAACGCGTCTCAGCGCGTGCATACGCTCTCGCAGGGCTTCCCACTCTACGCGCATGTGCTGGCGCGCGAAGCGATCGAACCGGCGCGGGCCGCCGGTGGCCCGGTGCTGGGGGAGCACGTCGACGCCGCGTTCGAGCGGCAAATCTTCGACCGCAACAGCCAACTCTCCCTGTACATGCAGTACCTCCTGGAACACGCGCTCCACGCTGTCCAAGGAGAGAACATTCCCGAAGCGGTGCTTCGCACTCTGGCTCAGGCCGAGGGCCGCCGCCTGAGCGATCTGGCGCGATCGGTCCATCGACCCGCGCCGCAGCTCGGGCGCGTCGTTCAACAACTCATCTCGATCGATATCCTGCGCCGAGATGCGGACGGCGCGCTCTGGTTCGCCGATCCGGTGTTCCCGCTCTGGCTGGCCACCGAACGCGATCGACAAGAGCCTGGATTGGCGCTCAGAGATCCGCGGACACGCGAGCGAGTGATGGAAACGCTGGCCGAGCGATTGCGCGCCCTTCAAGGCGCGATCGGCCCGTTGTTCGAGCGCCGAGTACATAACATCGCGCGACAATTCCGTGGTCAGACGGTATCGCGCAATCTCTTCGGCCTCGACGGTGGGACCATCGCACTCCCCAGCGTGACAGACGTCCACAATCTCCACGTTGCCGATCCCGATGGGTTGGTTGGCGCCGCCAGAAGCACAACGGAGATCGACGGTGTCACCGTCGGATCAGAGTTCTGGCTGATCGAGGCGAAGCGCGTGCGACATGCGGTCACCGTGGCCGTGGTGGCGCGCGTCCTGAAGAAGCGAGTGTTGGTCGAACGCGCGCACGATCGAAAGGTCGATCGTGTCTGGATCGTGTCGGACGCCGGGTTCCGTACCGACGCGCGCGACCTGTGCGAACGAGAAGGTGTCCTTATGACCGGGGCGCGCGAACTGACGCGATTGGAGCGTGCCGTCGCCTCGTGACGCGGCCAAGAAGAGAAAACTGAAGAAGAACGAGGGCTTCGCCCTCGTGCTCCCGCTGGGGAGCGAAGCGACGAAGACGGATCTCGCGGCTCCCGTTTGGGAGTGAAGCGACGAAGACGGATCTCGCGGCTCCCGTTTGGGAGTGAAGCGACGAAGACGGATCTCGCGGCTCCCGCCGGGGAGCGAAGCGACGAAGACGGGGCTCGCGCGAAGATGACGGCGCGGAAGCGCATAATGCGCTCCGGAATGACGGGACCGTGACCCGCCGCGCCGTTCGGACGCGACACCGCGACATCACAAGGACGGGCGGGACGTCGGCAGTCCCGGAGGTCTCAGCGCACGACGACGGCGGCCATCTCAAATGTGAGATTCTGCCCGGCGGCGGTCCGCAGGATCACTCCGCGCACGATCGGCCCCAGGCCTTCTTCGCCGTGCGCGGCCGGATCGACCTGAACGTCCAGCCGGGCCGCGCCGGTGTCCAGCCGCGTCCGCGCCGCTCGGCTCGAATCCGATCCGAGCGTGCTCGCCCAGGAGCCGACCCGATCCGCCTGCACGAGGCGGGCCTTGGTACACATTCAGGTCGAGCCGAGCTCGGCGATCTCGACCGCTCCGTTCACCGTCAGCGGAAAGCTGGTCGTGACGACTCCGCCGCCGAACTTCACCGTCCCGAAGTCGTGGCGCGTCCGCTCGGCCTGCAACACACCATCGACGGGCGCGCCGCAGGCGACCGCGACCGCCAGCGCGGTTGCGGCGGCGATCGCGACCAAGATTGGCCGACGACCGGTGCGCTGTGTGCCATCGCGGTCACGCGCGACGGCCGATTGGACGTGCGCCACAAACAGTCGTGGCCCTACGCGACGAGCGCGATCTCCGTCCGCGTGCCCTGGATACTCAGCCACTCTGGCAGCGCCGGCACGAGCCGATAGACGGCCACGCGTCCATCGCACGATGCCGGCAAAATCGCTTCCTCGTCCAGGACGATGCGCCGTTCCACCCATATGTCGATGCGAATATAGGTCCCAGGCGGCGCCGGCTGCCCAGCCGAAAAGACGAACTCGTCGTCCACCTGATCCATCGCATGACAGCCTAGGTCCGAGCCGCGATCGTGTCGTCAGGGAAAACCAGTAGTCATAACGTGAGTCGCGCCTCGTACCGTCGGCGCAATGCTCCGACTCCACGCTCTTCCCCCGTCTCGTTCCCCGCCTACTCCGCTTCCGCGGCGTCCAACACGCGCGCCACCAGGCGCGTCCCATTGCCGGGCCGGGAGATGATCCGAAGTTCACCCCCGGCCAGGCTGAGCCGCTGGCGCATCCCGGCCAGGCCGAGCGACCGTCCGGCCTCGGCGCGTTCGACGTCGAATCCCTTCCCATCGTCGGTCACGGTCAGTTCGAGCGTGTCACCGGCGCGACGCAACGTCACGTCGATTCGGCTCGCGCCGGAATGATGCGCCGCGTTCGCGACCGCTTCCTCGGTCACGCGGTAGAGGGTGATGCCCGCCGGCGATGTGCCGCGCCCGGGCATTTCGATCGCCTCGAACGACACCGGCAGCCCCAGCGTCGTCGACCAGCGCAGGCTGGCCGATCGCAACGCTGGCACCAGCCCCAGATCGTCCAGCGCGCTCGGGCGGAGCCCCTGGGCGCGCCGCAGCACCAACTCCTGCGCCCCACGAATCAGGTCGACGAGGCCACTGGCCCGCGTCCGCGCCGCCGCGAGGTCCAGGTCGGCGCTATCCAGCAGAGTTCGGATCGAGTGCAGCCCGACCGACAGGGCGGTGAACACCTGTCCGATTTCCTCCCGCAGCTCGGCCGCGACCACCCGCCGTTCGTCCTCTCGCGCCTGGATCTCGCGCGCGCTCAGGTCGCGCAATTGTCGCGCCGCCGCCTCAATCTCGCGTCGCTGCGCGTCGTGGGCGTTCAGAATCCGATTCGTGAGCGCGCTGATGCGTTCGGTCTGCGGGTCGCGCACTAACCCCAGCGTCGAGCGCGCCTCGTGATCGCCCCGCTCCACCGACGCGGCCACTCGTTCGAGTTCGCGCAGCGGCGCCAAGGCCGACCGGACGACGACCGCGTTCACGGCGATCGCGGTGCCCAACGCGATCGCGGCGATGATGCCCGTCCACGCGTACGACACCGCCAGCGGCAACTGAGGCGAACGGTCCAGCAGCCAGAGGAACGCCACGACACAGCCGGTGCCGATCGCGGCGTTGGCGAATACGATCTTGGCGGCGAGCGGAATGGCGAAGAACGCCTGTGCCAGCCGCGCGGCCGGTCCAGACGCGAACATCCGAGGGATCGTGCCGGCTGTCGCGGCCTGGCCCTGGCCGCGCTCCGACGTGATCGGCGGCGTCACCCGACCAGGAGACCGTGAGTCCGCGCGTAGCGGACCAGTTCGGCCCGCTTTCGCAGCCCCAGCTTGTCGAGAATGTGCGCTCGGTGCGTCTCGACCGTCTTGACGCTGATCACGAGCGCGTCGGCGATCTCCATGTTGGTGTAGCCCTGGGCGAGCAGCCGCAGAACCTCCTCCTCGCGCGCGGTCAGCCGCTCGATCGGGCCGACCAATTCGCCGCGGTCACGCCGCGCCACGTAGTCGGCGACGATCGAGCGAAAGGCCGTCGGGGCCAGAAACGTCTCCTCGGAGATCACCGAGCGAATCGCGTCGATGAGGTCCGTCTCGGCCGCGCGCTTCAGGACGTAGCCGGCCGCTCCGGCGTCGAGCGACTGGTAGAGGTATTCCGGATCGTCGTGCATCGTCAGGATCAGCACGCGGACGCCGGGGACGCCGCGAATGATGCGCCGGGTCGTTTCCAGACCGTCGATTCCCGGCATCGTGATATCGATCAGGGCCACGTCCGGCTTGAGGACCGCGATCGCGTCGACCGCTTCCTCGCCGTCGCCGGCCTCGCCGATGACCTCGATTCCGGTCTCCGTCGCGAGGAGCGCCTTCAGGCCAGCCCGCAGGACGGCGTGATCGTCGCAGAGGAAAACTCGAATCGACACGGCGCCCACCTCACGTTGCCGGGCTCGGCGCGCGCGCGTGTTGTGACGATTGCTCGACGACCGTTGCGCCTTCGCCGGCGTGGAGCGGATGGATCAGCAGGACCGGCCGCCGGGCGTGCGTCACGATCTCGGTCGCGATCGACCCCATCGCGAAGCGGCCCAAACCGCCGCGACCGTGGGTGGCCAGCACGATCACTGCCGCGTTGGCGCTCTCCGCCTCGTCCAGAATCACGTGCGTTGTCGGTCCGACGACGACGACTCCGCGCGCGTCCACCCCGGCGCGCTGGACTTCGGCCGCCAGATTGTCCACGTACTGCTGGGCGTCGTCGCGCATCTCGTCGATCGTGGTGAGCGATGGCGCCAGACCGTGGAGCGGCGCGGGATCCCAGAACACGGCCCGCGTGATCACCAGCGACGCGACCATCTCGCGGGCCATCTCCGCCGCGTGAGCCAGAGCGTGCTCGGCGAACGGCGAGCCATCCACCGCGACGACGACGCTATCGCCGTCCAATCGGGCGTGGTGCTCGGCGCGTGCCGGCACCAGCAATATCGGCACCGACGATCGACGCACGACCGAGTCGGCCACCGAGCCGTGAATCAGCCGACCGACCCCGCCGCGCCCGTGCGTCGCCATCACGATTATCTCGGCCCGCCAGAGCCCGGCCTGCTCGACGATGCGTTCGGCCGGATCGCCGGCGCACGCCTCGCAAATGGCCGCCTCGCCCTGCGCGCGCAGCCCCGCCGCGATGTCGTTCAGGTATTTCTCGGCCGCCTCGACCGCCGCGGCCTGGCGCGTGTGTTCCTCTGGCGGCGAGGCGTGGACGACGCGTGTCAGGACGATCGAAGCCGACATCGCGCCGGCGAGCCGTCGAGCCGCCTCAATCGCTCGCTCGGACAGGTCGGACCCATCGAGCGGAACGAGAATCGCTCGGGTCACCGAATGCCTCATCACCTGTCTCCCCGCGCGAGGCCGCCATCAGCGCCACCTCGCCCTTCGATGCGTATCGTCGGATGGCATCCCCTTGTCCGGCGTCCGGGCTTTTCCCTGATTAGTTCGCCGCGCGGACGATCGCGGCGGTTCGCTGCTCCCCCGCTTTCTCGAATCGGAGCGTCAACGGCACGCGCGTGCCCGACGCGAGCGGCTCGCGGAGATTCATGAGCATCACGTGCAGGCCGCCTGGCTCCAGCTTCGTCAGACCCTTCGGGATGGCGAGCGCGTCCATGCGGTGCATCGATGCCATACCGCCTTCGACCGACGTCCGATGGACCTCGACGCGATCGGACACCGGCGCCGAGGCACCGAGGAGCCGATCGTCGCGTCCGACGTTCTGGATCGTGAGGTACGCGCCGGATGTCTGACCGGCTGGCGCCGGGCGTGCCCAGGCGTCGCGCAGACGGATCGGCTGCGCCGCCAGGAGCGTCTTCAGATCGGCCGTGATGAGTTCCGGCTCCATGTTGAAGGGGTAGATCAGGCGGACCGCTCCGGTCGGCTCCACCAGGTAAAGGATCGCGCTGTGATCGACCGTGTACTCACCGGGCCGATTCGGATCGGGTCGTTTCGCGTGGGAGGCGCCGAATGCCTGGTAGCTCGCGTCGAGCGCGTCGGCGGTCCCCAGGAGACCGACCGCGCGCGGACCGAAGTTGGCCATATACGTTTCCATGCGCTCGGCCGTATCGCGCTCGGGATCGACCGTCACGAGATAAACGTCGAGCATCGCCGCGTCATCGCCGAGCGACCGCGCCACCTGGGCGGCGTGCGCGAGCGTCAATGGACATACGTCCGGACAGTGCGTGTAGCCGAAGAAGACGAGGCTGTACCGGCCGAGGAGATCGGCGGTCTCGAACGTGCCGCCATCGGCGCGCTGGAGATGGAGCGCGGGAATCGTCATCGGCGTTTCGAGGAGACCGCCGTTGAACGAGATCGGGCGATTGCCGGCGCCCGGAATCCAGCCGGCGATCGCGGCATAGGTCGCGCCCAGGGCGATCGCCACCGCGAGTGCGCCGATGATTGAACCGATCAGCCGGGGAAGACTTCGACGCGGCGGCGACGGCGCGGCCGGTTTTTCGGGCGAGTGGATCGTCACGATAGTCGTCCTCTCGGCGTCACCTCGACGGCAAGCGTCGAGACCTGCCCAATCGAGCAGCTTTTCATGCCGCTGTAGCTGTATCGTCCGGCCGCCTCGAACGAGCGGACAAGCGTCTGGCCGGGTGCGACCGGCTGCTCGAAGAAGTAGTGCATCGCGTGGTCGTCGTTGCGAACGACGATGCGCTGTCCCGTTTGGACGCGAATCGGGCTGGGTATGACGAGGCCAACCTCGCCGCGCAGTTCAGCCTCGGCCGCGCCGAGAGGTATCACTATGTCGTAGTCGGGCACGGGCGCAGGCGTCGCGGGCGTTGTGGCTGAGCGAGGAGCGCATGCCATGATGCCCAGCGCCAGAAGAACGCCAGCCACGATGCTCGCGCCCCTCAGACTGGTTCCCATCGATCCGTCCCCACTCCGCGTGTCAAGACTCCGCGTGTCAAGAATGATGAGCGGGGCCTTCCGGCCCCGCTCATCATTCGCTCGATCCTACGGCTTCGGCAGCGGCTTCACCGGATTGAAGATCTCCGGATTCGCCGGGCCTTCGACCTCCAGGATCCCGGCCAGACCCTTCTCGAGTCGGCCGAGACTGTGGTCGACCAGGATGTAGTTGCCAGGGACTTCGAGCTTGAAGTCGACGATCGTCGCGCCACCGGTCGGAACCAGCGTCGTTTGCACGTTGCTGACCGGCTCGGTCGCGCCCTCCGGATACACCTTGTCGAAGATTTCGCCGATGACGTGGAAGCTCGACGTGATGTTCGGTCCGCCGACACCGAAGAAGATGCGGACGGTCTCGCCGACCTTGGCCTTCATCGCGCCGTTGCTCAGCGCGCCGACGCTACCGTTGAAGAGCATGTACTCGGGATGCTCCATCAGCATCTTTTCCATCGAGAACTCGTGATGCCCTTCCTGGCCTCGCTTGCCGGCCAGGTAGAAGTCGCCCTGCATCACGTAGAACTCGCGGTCCACCTTCGGGTAGCCGCCCGGAGGCTCGACGACCATCAGGCCGTACATGCCGTTGGAGATGTGGTGGGCGACCATCGGCGTCGCGCAGTGGTAGACGTAGACGCCCGGGTTGAGCGCCTTGAAGTTGAAGACGGCTTCCTGTCCCGGCGGCACCTGGGTGACGCGCGCGCCACCGCCGGGTCCGGTCGCGGAGTGGAAGTCGATGCTGTGCGTCACTTTGCTGCTGGCGTTGTTCTTCAGGGTCATCTCGACCGTGTCGCCCTGACGCACGCGCACCATCGGTCCCGGGACCGAGCCGCCAAACGTCCAGAAGGTGTAGGTCACGCCATCGGCGAGCTTGGCGGTCACTTCCTGGGTCTCCAGCGTGACTTTGACCGTCGCGGCCGTGCTCCGGTTGACCGGAGGCTCGATCTTCGGCGGCGGGAGCGGCTTGGCGTCTGCCACGGCCGGCTTCAAGCTGATAGCCGGCTCGACGACCGAGGGCTGTTCCTTCGGCGCCGGGCCGTAGGCCGCCACGTCCGGCTTCGTGCCCGTGGTGGCCGGTGAGCCGGCGACGAGCTGGCCCTTCATCCCGGCTTCCTTGTGCCCGGGAATCGAGCAGACATACGTGTAAATCCCAGCCTTGGCGAGCTTGAAGGTGCCCTTCACGGTCTGACCGGCCGGGGCGAGGATCTTGCCGTCGATGCCTTCGACGATGAAGTCGTGCTCGATCGCGCCCTTGTTGATGAGCGTGATGTTCAGGTCGCCCGTGCCGCCGATGGTGATCTCGGGCGGCGCGAACTTGAATTCGGTCGCGGTGACATCGAGGTTGAACGGTCCGGTTGCCAGTGGCGCAGCCGCGACCTTTTCGGCGGCGGCCCCGCCGCCCCGACCCGAGGCGAGGGCGTAGTTGGTTACCACCATGACTGCCATGAGAATGATCGCGATGATGCCGACGAAGGTGAACATCGCGCCGACCCGTACGTTCGGGCCGGAACCTGGCGCGCCTCCCTGCCCGATCTCGGGCGGTCGCGTGACTGTGGCCATTGATCCGTTCCTCCTCCCGCGCGCGTTGCCTGTTCGCGCCGGTTCGCTACATATTCTGGCTGAAGTCGAGTTGTGCCATCAGGACGACTCCGGCCGAGTGGGAGGCTAGAGGCAACCCGGGGGAGGGCAATCAGGGGAAATCACTGATATTCCGAGTGGAGGGATCGGGATTGCGCGCGATCCCGATCCCTCCAACGACGGCGGCTGGGATGCGCGTGGTTTGGACACACAGAAAAGGGCGCCTCCCCTTTGGGAGGCGCCCTTCTGGCGACGAGCCGCGAGGTTTTGTGCTACGAGGAGCGCGCCACCGCCGCGGCGGTGACCGGTGCGCCCGTCTTGATCGGCCACGGCGTGCCGAGGATCGGGAGCAGGACGCGGTCGAGGCCGATGTAGCCGGCGTTCTTCCAGGCCAGGATCAGGCCGACGCCGAGGAAGAACAGGACCGGGTTCGTGCTGGTGGTGCCGGCGAGCATGAAGCTCATGTTCAGCAGCGCGCCGAAGAAGGCCGCGAAGCCGACCAGGCCGCCGACGAGCAGACCGACGCCAATGAGTAGCTCGCCCCAGGCGACGAGCGGTGCGAACCAGGTGTGGGACTGTGCGTTGATCATTCCCTGGAGAAAGTCGCGGTACCAGTCGTAGGTGATGAGCGGCCGCGCCGGCGCCGCGGGCATCGCGACCGCGCGCTGCCAGTAGCCGAGAAGAGCCGCGCCATCGCCGGCGCCCCACTTCGGATCGGCCACCTTGCCGAGACCGGCGGCGAGCCACGCGTAGCCAACGTACAGACGAACGACCAACCAGAACCATGACGCCTTCGTGCTGGTGAACAGGAACTTCGCGATCGGCGGATCCTCGACGTGGACCTCACCGCGCAAGAGAGAGCTGAGACCTGTCATCGCCTTCCTCCTATTTGAGGCTTTCCCCCCGGTCGCAATTGTCGCAACCGGCACGTAGATGATCCATAAGCGACGGAAACTCGTGGTCCGGTCAATACCCTGAATTCTTGGTGACCAACCCGATTCAGAGTCGATCGTCCGACCCCACGGCTCGCGCGTCCGCGTCCGGGAATCCCCTGATGGCGCGGTGAGACGACGCATCTATCGTCCCAATACACGATCCGGGCAGGGGCAGGCGCCTCGAATGGGAGGAACGCGGTGACCCGAAGAATGCTTCAGGGGAGCCTCGCCTGGGGAGTCCTTCAGGTCGACAGGTAAGGCCCTGCCGCGAGCAGGCAGGGCAGGCTCGAAAAGCGTCGGCCCGCCCATCTCGTGAGCCGGCATACACCGCTCCGGCAGACGGTGTCTCTCGTGGGAGTGGCGTTGGCGGGCCGTGCGTCGCACCACGGGAATGCTCGACGGCCTCCATCCGAGGGATGGGGGCCGTTTCCGTGTTCGCTATCCGTGTTCGCCGAACTCTGGTCTGGCAGCATAGTTGCATTCAACCACAGTCTCAAACCGCCGGGCGACACTCCCTCACGCGCGCGGCAGCGTGAATCGAAACGTCGCGCCGCGGCCGATCCCGGGCGACTCGGCCGACATCCGGCCGCCCATCGCCTCGACGAGCGCTTGCGCGATCGTCAGGCCGACGCCCGAGCCGCCGCGCGCGCGCGTCCGGGCGCGGTCGACGCGGTAGAACCGTTCGAAGACGCGCGAAGTATCTTCCGGCGCCAAACCGATGCCACTGTCGGCGACCGAAAACAGCACATTCGCTCCGTCCGGCCGAACGGAGACCGCGATCGTGCCAGGCGGCGGTGTGTAGCGCAGGGCGTTCGTCAGGAGGTTTGTCAGCACCTGAACGACCCGATCGCCGTCCGCTCGAACCTCGGGCACATCGTCCGGCGCATCGGTCGTCACGCTGAGCCCGGAATCGGCGATCGCGTCGCCCAGTCGCGCCAGCGCCGCGGCCACGAGTGGTCCCGGTTTCCGGGGCGCGATGTCGAGCGCAATCTGGCCGGCCTCGGCGCGCGATAGCTGGCCCAGGTCGTCGACCAGGCGACGCAAGCGCCGCGCCTCGCCGTGCATGCGCGCGATCGTTTCCGCGTCCGGCGCGACGACTCCGTCGATGACACCCTCGAGGTAGCCTTCGATCGTCGTGAGCGGCGTCCGCATCTCGTGCGCCACGTCTCCGATCAGCGCGAGCCGGCGCCGCTCGGTCCCCTCCAGCGCATCCGCCATCGTGTCGAACTCGCGCGCAAGCTCGCCGATCTCATCGTCGCCGGCGTTTCCCACGCGCGGGCGCGGCTCTCCGGCGGCCAGCGCGCGACTCGCGGCCGCGATGCGGCGGATCGGTCGGCCGATGCGCTCGGCGACGACGAAACTGACGATCAGTGCCGCGCCGACGCCGGTCAACCCGGCCAGGAATTGTGCCTGACGCAGAGTCGCGATGACCGAATCATCGAGTAGCATGTGTCCGGCGCCCATCATCGCGCCGAACCCCATACCGCCGCCGCCCATGCCCGCCATATGCTGTTCGAGCAATCGCGGCGCCAGCGCCTCGGCCGCGATCAGCAATGTGGCGATGCCTACGAAGGCGACGACCAGATGCGACGCCAGCAGGCGCGCCCCCAGGCCGCGCCACCACCGCCGAACTCCGTCCATTCAGCGCACCCGATCGTTGAAACGGTAGCCGACACCGCGCACCGTCTCGACATACCGCGGCGTCGATGGATCGTCCTCGATCTTCTTCCGCAGATTGCCGACGTGTACGTCCACGACGTGATCGTCGTAGTAGGCGTCGCCCCAGACGCGTTCGAGCAGTTGCTCGCGGGTGAAGACGCGCCCCGGATGGGTCGCCAGTGCCGCCAACAGCGCGAACTCCCGCGATGTCAGCGCCAAGAGCGCGCCGTTCCGCGTCACTTCGTGGCGTCCCTCGTCGACGATCAGATCGCCGAACACCCGGCGCGGCGGCAAGTCCGGCTGGCCGCGCGGGCGCCGAAGCAGCGCCCGGACGCGAGCGACGATCTCATTCGGACTGAACGGCTTGGTGACGTAGTCATCCGCCCCGACCGAAAGTCCGACGATCGTGTCCATTTCATCGGTGCGCGCCGTCAGCATCAGGATGTAGGCGTCCGAAAACGCGCGCGCGCGGCGGCACACCTCCAGTCCATCGGCCCCCGGCAACATCACGTCCAGCACCACGACATCGGGCTGGTCCGATCGTATGCGTTCGAGCGCGTCGAGTCCGTCGGACGACGCGATCACCTCGTGCCCGTCGCGTGTCAGGTACGCGCGCAGGAGGTCAACGATGTTCGCTTCGTCATCGACCAGCAGGATACGCGCCATCGTCGGTCTCCCTGGCTCGCTTACGCCGGTGGCGCGACCTCGGATACCGTTGCGAGCAGCGCCTTGCCGGACGATTCCAGCGCCGCCAGCGCATCGAAGAGGGCTTCAAGCCTCGCCTCGGCCTCGCCGACCGCCAGGGCCGCCGTCGCGCGATCGCCCTTGTCAGCCGCTCGTCGCCACACCGCGATCGCGATGCGCGCCGCCGCCGCCTCCTGTGAGGCGGTCGTGTGGAGACGGCGGACCAGATCCCGGACCGCGCTCGCCGGGATCGACCCATCGTCGAAGCCCGGCCCGTGTCCCGCGTCCCTCACGCCCGCGCCGACACTCGCGCGTGGTGAACGATCTCGTCGAGCCGGTCGGGCACGCGCACTTTCTCCACGTACAAATCCGCCCCCGGCGTTGCAGACATCATATCGGCTACCGCGCTTCCACTCACAACACACGTCGTCGGCCGCGCTGTGAGACCGGCCGCGGCCGCCAGCACGTCGCTGGCCGGGCGATCGGGGAGCCCGCTATCGAGCAAAAGTAGATCGAACTGTTCGGCCGAAATTATCTCGATCGCCGCGCCGCCCGTTTCGACGTGGCGCACGTCATGTCCGGCCTGGCGCAGCAGGAGCGCGAGAACCGCCGCGAACGCGGCCGAGTCGTCGATGAGCAGGATGCGAAGTGGACGATCGACCTTTGGCAACGCCGCCGCGACCGCCCGGCGCAGCGCGCCGCCGTCGATTGGTTTCGGAATGACGGCCGAGACGCTACCCTCGCGCATCTGCGCGGCGCTGATCTCGCGGCCCCAACCGGTCAGGAAGACAACCGGTAGCGCCGGATGGCGTCGATGGATTATCCTGGCCAGCTCCCAGCCGCTCATTCCTGGCATTCCCAGGTCGCTGATGACCAGATCGGGCGGATCATCACCGATGCTGGCGATCGCGGCGCGGGGATCGGTGAAGGCGCGCGGATCGTGGCCATCGGCCCTCAGCAACATCGCGGCGGTGTCGAGGACGTCAAGCTGATCGTCGACCAGCACGATCCGCGCGCTGCGCGACGGCATCGCGCCATCGACCGATTCCGGCTCGACCGCGTCCGGCGCATCGGTCGTCGGGAACCAGAGGGTGAACGTCGTGCCCTCGCCCGGCAGGCTCGCGACATCGATGCGTCCGCCGATCGACGTGACGACTTTGCGCGCCATCGCCAAGCCCAGCCCTGAGCCCTTGTCGCCCTTTGTCGTGAAGAATGGCTCGAAGGCTCTTCGTTGCAGAGCCAGTGGCATGCCGACACCGGTGTCGCGCACGGTGAGTTCCGCGCCGGCGCCGGCTGGCGCCAACTGGATCGACAGTGTGCCGCCATTCGGCATCGCGTCGACGGCATTGAAAATGAGGTTCACGAGCACGTCTCTCAGGCTCGACGGATCGCCCAGCACCGGCAGGGTCGGCTCGATGCGCAGACCGATCGCGATCGTTCGCCCCTCGCGCTGCGCCTGATCGCGCCAGCGCGGCTGCGTCAACTCGATCGCCTGGCGCGCGATCTCGCCGAGTGACACCGGCCGAAACCCGATCGCGTCGAGCGGACGACCGTACTCGCGCAAACGGCCGACGGTTGCCGCGCCATCGCGGGCGGCACGCTGAATCGCCAGCAGGTTGTCGGCCAGGGCCGCGTCGGGTTGTTGGCCGAGCATGACTTCGACCCGGCCAAGGATCGTCGCGAGCAGATTGTTGAAGTCGTGCGCCAGCCCGGATGCCATCTCGCCGGTCGCGCGCAGACGCTCGACCGCGACGAGCTGGTCCTGGACCTCGCGCTGCTGGCTCACGTCCGAGTACACCGCCAGCCGACCCAACAGTTCGCCATCGCTCGCGACGACGGCCGTGCCGTGGCGGCTCAGAATCCGATCGCTATCCGCCAGGCGAAGCTCGTCGATCAACGTCAGGCGCGGTTGATTTCGCTCCAAACCGAGCACCGACAGAAGCGTCTCCGGCGTGCGGAACCGGGTCGCCAACTCGACCTCCGATAGACCGACCGGAGATCCCGTCAGCCCCAACAGCTCGGAGAGGCGTTCGTTCGCGATCACGATGGCGCCATCGTGATTCGTCATCGAGACGCCCCGCTCCATCGCATCGAGAATCGCGCGAAGCTGTCCGGCGGTCAGGTTGGCCGAGGCGGTGCGCTCGTTGAGCTTGGCGGCCAGACGGGCGTTGCCGATCGCGACGCTCGCGGCGGCGGCGTACCCCATTGCCAGGTGCTCGTCCTGAGCGTCGTACGAACCGGACGTCGAGGTCGCAACGTAGAGCCGTCCGATCACGGCGCCGTCGAGGTGAAGCGGCAGACCCAGGAAGGCGCGCATCACGGGGTGCCCTTCGGGGAAGCCAACCGAGCGGGGATCGGTCCCGATGTCGTCGAGCCGCAGCGGACGTCCCTCGTGCAGAAGCGCGCCCAGGACCCCGCGGCCGGTCGGCGGATGGTCCTTCAGGCGGGCGTATTCGTCGGGCGCCAATCCGGTGGTGACGAATCGGCTGAGAGCTCCGTTTTCGTCGATCAGGCCGACCGCCGCGTACGGAGATCGGGTCAAGAGCGCCGCGCCGCGGACGATCCGATCGAGCAGTTCATCCTCGCTGGCGTGCTCGGCCGTCAGCGCGCTGGTCGCGGCGTAGAGACGGCGCAACGAAACTCGGGGTACGTCCATCCTGGCGTACATGGTACCGCGCCGCGACCAACCGGCTCTTGGGCTACTATGGCGCGACCTCAGTCGCTGGCGCCGCGCCAGCGGCGGGCGGCGAGCGGCATTTGGAGGCAGGTGATGGCAGGGGCACGCGCGGCGATTCTGGACGCGGTCAAGAGCGCTCTCTCGATCGAAGAGATCGAGGTGTTACCGCCGGGTCCCGGCGAGGTACAGGTGAAGTACGTCGCCAGCGGCGTCTGCCACAGCGATTTGCACGCGATCACGGGCGACATGCTGCACCCGCTGCCGGTCATTCTTGGTCACGAAGGCGGCGGGATCGTCGAGGCGGTCGGGTCAGGCGTCACGACCTGCCAGGTTGGCGATCACGTCCTGACGAGCTATATCCCGAGTTGCGGCACGTGCTCCTACTGCACCATCGGCCGGCCGAATCTCTGCGCCCTGCGCGACCGACCGCGGCATCTGATGCTCGATGGCACGTCGCGCTTTCGACGTCGTGACGGCTCCTTCGTGAACCACTTCCTCCAGGTGTCGTCGTTCGCGACGCGCGCGGTTCTGCTTCAGGAGGGCGTAATCCCGATCCGGAAGGACGCGCCGCTCGACGTCGTCTGCCTCGTCAGTTGCGGTGTCACCGCTGGGATGGGCGCGGTGCTGAACCGGGCCAAGGTGAAGCCGGGATCGACGGTCGTCGTGTTCGGGTGCGGTGGCGTCGGATTGAACGTCATCCAGGCGGCCGAACTGGCCGGGGCCGGTCGCGTCATTGCGGTCGATCGCCTACCGTACAAGCTCGGTTTGGCGGAGGAGTTCGGCGCGACGCATCTGATCGACGCGTCGAAGGAAGACCCGGTCAAGCGCGTTCACGAGATCACCGGCGGCGTCGGCGCCGATTACGCGTTCGAGGCGATCGGCGCGCCGCGCGTGATCGAGACGATGCTCGAGTGTCTCCACCGGGGCGGCGAGGCGTACATCATCGGTGTCTCGCCGCACGGCGCACGCATCTCGATCGACCCGAGTCTGCTCGTGCAGGAACGCGTCCTCTCAGGCAGCTCGTTCGGCGGGTCTCGCCAGCGGGTCGATCTGCCGATGATCGTCGACCTGTTCATGCAGGGGAAGGTGAAGCTGCGCGAGCTCGTGTCGCGGCGACTCGGCCTCGACGACGTGAATCGCGCGTTCGAGTTGCTCAATCGCGGCGAGGTCGCGCGCTCGGTGCTCGTCTATACCTGAGCCGCCCGAACCGACCGCCGCCAGATCCTCATTCGGGGGGATTCGCGGCGGCGGCGCGGGTTGAACGTGGGTTCAGTCCGTTGGCGGCACATGGTGGCGACCCGGCACCTGATCGACCTGACCGGCCGCGCCCTTCAGCGCCCGATCGATCGCGGCGAGCGTATCGGCCGAGAGCTTCACGTTCATGGCGGTGACGTTCTCCTCGATCTCGGCCGTGTTTCGACAGCCGCTCAAGGCGACCGACACGGTCGGGTCGGAGAGAACCCATGTTAGCGCCATACGCGCCAGCGTCGTGCCGGCCTGGGCGGCGATGCCCTTCAGTTCCTCGACGACGTCGAGATTCTGGGCCAGGTTCGTACCGAAGAGACGCTGACCGAACAGCATTCCCTGCCGTCGCCAGTCCTCTGGGCCGAAGACGTTGTCTTTCTTCATCGTGCCGGTGAGAAGACCGTGCGCCATCGGGCCGTACGCCATCACGCCGACGCCGAGCTCACGCGCGGTCGGGAACATCTCCTTCTGCCAGCGCCGATCGAACATGTTGAAGCCGACCTGGTTGGCACAGATCGGAGCGGCGGCGCGGGCGCGGCCGAGTTCGTACTTGGTGTAGTTCGAGACGCCGATGTGGCGTGCCTTGCCCTCCCGCCGGAGCTCGTCGAGTGCCTTCATCGTCTCTTCGATCGGCGTCTCCGGGTCCGGCCAGTGGATCAGCAGCAGGTCGAGGTAGTCGGTGCCGAGGCGTTTCAGGCTCTCCTCATTCAATCGCTTGACGGTCGAATACCGGCCGTCGAACTTCGAGGTGAAGGTGACCGGATCCCAGCTAATACAGGTCTTCGAGACGAGGAGGATGTCCTTCCGCTTCGCGCCGAGCGCCTTGCCAAGCACGATTTCTGATCCGCCGAAGCCGTAGTTCGGCGCCGTGTCGTAGAGCGTGACGCCGAGGTCGATCGCGCGGTGGATTGCCCTGGTGACTTCGGTGTCGTCTGTCCCACCATAGTGTTGGCCGCCCATTTCCCAGCAGCCAAAACCGATCGCCGAGACTGTCAGTCCGGTATTGCCGAGCGCGCGGTATTCCATCTCCTACCTCCCGGTGGCGACAGTGTATCGGTCCGCGCGGTGCGCCCGCGTCACTCGATGGCGAGTCCTACGGCGAGGCTCGTCGCGGCGTCGGCGTGATCGTTCCAATCGCGGCCACCGTGGCGGTTGGCGACGTCGGACGGGATGTTGGCAGCGGCGTGCCAGCAGTGGCAGGGCGAGGGGTAGCGGTGACGATCGTTCGAGGCGTCCCGGCCACGACCGTTGCCTCGGGCGTCGTCGCGCCGGACCGCGGGGTCGCCGGCCGGTTCGGTTGGGCCGTGATCTTGATCGCCGGAGTCGGCGTTCCGGGCGGGAGCGCGTCCTCCAGCTTCGCCCCGGGCGGCTTCCCCTGTATGCCGATGAGTGTGACCGAGCGCGATGGCTGGTACGCGCTCTTCATCTTGAGGACTCGTGGCTCCGCACCCTCGGTCGTGACCATCCGCGTGACCTCGACGTCGAATCCGTCGCGCGCCTCCTCGATCAGGAGCCGCTTGGGCCAGGCGTTGCGCGGGTCTTCCTCGTAGACCGGCGTTCGGTCGGGCGGCACGACGTTGGTGACGACCGGCTTAGCGACTTCGACCTTCCAGCCCGGCTTCCGCCCGTAGAGCATGAAGGACACGCTCTGATCGTTGAAGGCTGCCTGGATCACGACCGGGGTGGACGAGACGTTCACCCACTTCAGATCGAGGCCGGCTTCTTCATCGACCGTCACGTCGAGCCCGACGATGCCGCGCGACGCGTAGGAGGGAATCCAGTACAAGTGCCAATACCGTTCTTCGAGCCGATAGCCGGCCCAGAACACCGGTTGAAACAGCGTCGTCGCGACCTGACAAATCCCGCCGGCCACGCTCGGGATCGTCTTGATCTCCTCGCCGACAGTCGTAATGCCGTATCCCCACTTGAAGCCGGCCTCGAGCGTCGTCGGTCCGACCGTGTTGTTGAAGGAAAACGTTTCGCCCGGCATGATGATCGCGCCGTGAAGCCGTTCGGTGGCGATCTTGATGTTGTGGCGCTTCTCGGGGATGGCGCCACCCAGCGCGGTGGAGCCCTTTTCGATCAGTTCCGACACATCCAGTTTCGCGAGATCGGCGCCGCCGCCGATCGCCGGCGCGATCTGGTTCACCGCCAGCGCGACCTGACGGGCGTCGCTCGCGATCGCGCGCCGAAGGACGGCCAGCGATCCGGGAACGTCGAGCGACTGACCAGGCTGGCCGTCATCGAGTAGCTTCGCGCGGCCGTTCTCGACCGCGACCCGCGCATTCCGCGGCGCGCGGGCCAGAACCGGCGCGACCGATTGCAGGAAGCGCGTCGCGACCGCCGCGTCGACCGTAACACGGGCGGGCGTGCCCGGTTTGGCCGGTTCGATCGCCAGGAGCGCGGCAAAGTCGCGTCGATTGAACGTCCAGAAGCGATCGCCGTGGCGAGCCGAGAGGTATGGTCCATCGCCGGCGAGGAGTCGGGACGCGTGGGCGAAGGCCGCCTCGACGAGGTCATCGGCGATTCGCGGCACGGTCGGTCGCGTCGGCAACTCGATCCGTCGCGCGTTGGCCGCGATGCCGTCGCGGATCGCTTTGCGCGCGCGGTCGACATCCAGTGTGACGCCGTCACGGGCGCGAACGCGGTCGACCCGGCCGTCGTCGCCGATCTTGATCGCGGCGTCGACCGCTGCCTGGTCAACCAACAACCCACCCTGCGCCAGCGCGGAGGCGCCGATCAGGTCGTCCGACGGTGCAAAGAGCCCACTCGGACCGGTGCCGATCGTGAATCCCAACTGCCGAGGCGAGGTCAGCCAGGTCACGGAACCGGCCACGAGCGCGATCTCGCGATCGAGCACTGTATGGGAAGGCGTCGCGGTCGCAATCGATGTTGGCGGCCCAGCCGTCGGTGGCGGAGAAGGAGCTTCGGCCGGAGGCTTGTCGGATGATCCGGGCGTTGCCGTCGCCTGAGGGGCACACCCGCTCAGTGCCACGCCCGCGCCAAGGCACAGCAAAGCTCGACGACCCAGCCGCCGGCTCAATGTCTTCTCCGCCACCGCGTCCTCGCCCTTCGCGTCATTTATATACGGCGAGAACGAAGTGCCAGTTCGTCGCCGTGCCGAAGGCGCATGCGGGCGCTGTCGTCTGAAGGGCAGCGCGCGACCGGATACATATCCCGGAGCGCCGTCTACCCAATGCTACGATTCGATTGCATGACCGTCGAAGAAGTCCTCTCCCGACTTCAGGACACAGGCTACCGCGATACCGGTCCGCGCCGCGCGGTCGTCGAGGCGCTGCTCGGACGCCGTGGCGCGTTCACGGCTCAGGAGATCGCCGACGAACTGACGCCACGGGGCATCGGGCGCGCGACCGTCTTCCGAACGGTCAACACGCTCGAAGACATCGGCCTCGTGAACCGCCTGCACGTGGGCGGTATGTGCGATCGATACGCGTTCTGCGACGGGTCGCATCACCACCACCTCGTTTGCACGGGCTGCGGCGCGGTGTTCCCGATCGCGGATTGCACGATCGGGCCGGCCACATCCAACGCGGCGCAACAGATCGGCTTCGAGGTCGAGGGCCACCACGTCGATGTCTACGGCCTATGCGCGGTGTGTATTGCCCGCCTGGGCTGAACGCACCGCGCGCCACATCCAGGCCAGACCGAAGAGGACCGTCGCCGAGAGGACAATCGCCGCGCCAGCCGACACCGCCAGGTAGTACGAGGCGTACAGGCCCGCGATCGAGGACGTCGCCGCGATCCCAACCGCGACCGCCATCATGCGAGGCACGCGATTTGTCACGAGCGAAGCCGCCGCCGCCGGCGTCACCAGCAGGGCGCTGGTCAGCAAGACGCCGACCGCCTGAACGCCGGCCACGACCGTGAACGCCAGCAGAATCAGCAGAACGTAGCGCAGCAGGTCCGGTCGGAGCCCGATCACCCGCGCGTAGGTCGGATCGACCGAGGTGAGAACCAGTTCCTTGTGCGTGAAAACGAGGATGGTCATCGCCAGCGCAGCGACGATCGCCAGCGCGACGACGTCGCCGGATGTGACACCGAGGATGTTGCCGAACAGAATGCTGGATAGATCGCGGAAGCTCCGCACCGTGCTGGCCAGAAGGACTCCGAGCGCGAAGAGCGCCGTGAAGACGACGCCGATCGCGGTGTCCTCGCGAACGATGTCTCGCCGGGTGATCCAACCGATCGCGAGCGCGGTCGCCAGTCCGGCGACCACCGCGCCGCCGAGGAGGCTCCAATTATTCAGGTATGCGATCACGACGCCGGGCAGAATCGTGTGCGCGAGCGCGTCGCCGATGAATGCCATGCGGCGGAGGACGACGTAGATGCCGACCGAGGCGCAGGCAAGGCTGACGCACAGCGCCGCCAGAAGGCCGGTCTGCATGAATCCGAGGCTCAACGGCTCGATCAGAATTGTCATTGGTGAAACGACCGCGCCCGGTCGACTGGTGGCGCGATTGCGCGACCCTCGGCCAGGTACAGGATCTGATTGAAAGGCGTCTCGCCGCGTCCAACATCGTGGGTCGCGACAATGACCGTCTTTCCCCGTGAGCGCAGGTCGTCCATCACCGAGGCGACGACGGCGCGCGTATCGGCGTCGACCGCATTGAGCGGCTCATCGAGTAGGAGCAGATCGGCGTCCTGTGCCAATGCCCGCGCGAGGAGTACGCGCTGCTGCTGACCGCCGGAGAGATCGCCGATCTGGCGCTCGGCGAGCGGCGTCAGCCCGAGGCGATCGATCGCCGTCGCGGCGGCGCTCCGATCCCCCTGGCCGGGCCGCCGAAACCAGCCGAGGTGAACGTAGCGACCCGTCATCACGAAGTCGGCGACTGTGATCGGGAAGCGCCAATCGACTTCGCCACGTTGCGCGAGGTACGCGACTCGATGATGGCAGGCGCCGACCGGATGGCCGTAGATTGCGATCGTGCCGGAGACGACCGGCAGGAGGCCGGCGACGGCCTTCAAGAGCGTCGACTTGCCGGCGCCATTCGAGCCGACCAGCGCGACGTGTTCTCCGGCGCCGACCAGCAGACTGACCCCGTCGAGCCCGAGGCGCTGCCCATCGGCATACGCGACGGTGACGTGTTGTACGTCGAGCGCCGGCGCACCTGGCTCGATCGCGACGTGGACACGCGATGCGTATGGCGCGCGCGGCTCAATCACGGCGCCGCGAGTGCCTCGACGATCACATCCACGTTGTAGCGCATCATTTTGACGTAGGTGTCGGCTCGGCCGCCGGGCGCGTCGAGCGCATCGGTATAGAGCGGCGGCGCGACCCTGACTCCCGCTTCCTGGGCGACACGGGCGAGGATGCGCGGGTTCGACACATTTTCGGCAAAGATGGCCGGGACGGCGGCCGATCGAATGTCGCGTATGACCTCGGCGACCGCGGCGGCGCTCGGCTCGGACGCCTCCGTCGAAACGCCGCCGAGGACGGTCGCGACGACGCGAAAACCGTAGCGCCGGGCGAAATAGCCGAGACTGTCGTGATTCGTCACGAGCGCGCGACGGCTCGGCGGGACCGTCTCGACTCGGGTGACGATCCAGGCGTCGAGTTGATTCAGTTCCGTGACATAGCGGTTCGCGCGCTCTCGATAGGTTGCCGCGTTCGCCGGATCGCGCGCGGACAGGGCCTCGGCGATCGTGAGCGCGATCTGGCCGACCAGTCGTGGGTCGTGCCAGACGTGCGGGTCGACCTCGGCATCGTGCTCGTCCACTTTCTGGGCGGCGCCATCCGTCCTGTGCTCCGGACGGAACGGCTCGATACCGGCCGTCGCGACGATGCGCCGCGCGCGCGAACCCGAGGCTACGAACAACTTCTCGAGCCAGACGTCGAAACCGAGGCCGTGCTCGATCGTGAGATCGGCACGTGCCAGAGCGCCAGCGTCGGAAGGACTGGGCTGGAACGTGTGGGTGTCCTGGCCCGGTCCGACGAGATTCGCGACGATGACGCGATCGCCGCCGACGACACGCGCAATATCGGCCAGGATGGAGAAGGTCGTTACGACCGCGATTGGTGGTCCTGCTCCAGGCGACGCCGGCGCTTGCGAAGGACGCACGGTGCCGAACGAATTACACGCGGAGAGGCCGAGAACGAACGCCACCAGAAGCGCAATCCATCCCATACCGATACATAGTATCAAAACCACCGCGACCGAGGCAACGCCCGACGATCACTTGACGAATAGAACATATGATCTATACTGTCGTCACCAAACGCGTGCTAGCGAGGTGGCTTGATGGTTGTTCTGACCGTTCGGGGTGTCTCGGAGGAAACGTTCGCCGCGCTTCGCGGTGAGGCTGATGCGCAGGCACGCAGCCTCAATCGGCACATCATCGCGATCCTCGACGAGCGCGCGGCGCTCTTGCGACGAGCCTCTGAACTCGGTCGCACCCGGCGCCGTCTCGACGCGCTCAGGCCGCGCGTTCTCTCCGGACAGTCCACGACGACCGACAGCGCCGCGCTGCTCTGGGCGGAACGTGGCGGCCGATAGCGCGGCGTTCGTCATCGACGCGGCGACGGTCGCAAAATGGGGCTTCGAAGAGGTCGGGACACCGCCCGCGCTGCGGCTCTTCGACGCGTGGGTGGAGCACCGCATTCACCTGATGGCTCCGGACACGCTCGTGCCGGAACTCGGCAGCGTGTGTCGTCGTAAGGCGCGAGCCGGCGAGGTGACGCCGGCCCATGCCCTGGCCGTTCACGAGGCGCTCCAGCGCGTTCTGCCACCGCTTGTACCGACTGAGGATGTCGCCGAGAGCGCGCTGCTCCTGGCGACGCGGCACGATCGACCGTTCGCCGAAGCGGTCCATCTGGCGCTGGCGATTCGAGAGAGCGCCACCTACGTCACGGCCGACGAACGCGTCCTGCGTCTCCTGGCACCGACGTTCGGCTGCGTTCGTCACCTGGCCGACCTGGCGCTCGGTTAGTCGAAAGGTTGACGGGAGATCGCCGGGGGGTCCACGGTTGGGCAACCCCGTCGAGGAGTTTTGTCCATGTCGTCGCCCATTCCCGAGGCGTTCCGAGATCTGCTCTCGCGTGAGACAAAGGCGTTCGCCGCGCTCGCGCTCGTCACCGGCAAGGGCGAGCCGCAAGTCACCCCGATGTGGTTCGATTTCGACGGTGAGGTCATCATCTTCAACACTGCCCGCGGTCGGTTGAAGGATCGAGTCATGAAGAAACTCCCGGCGGTTGCGCTGGCAATTCAGGATCCGGCCAACCCCTACCGATACCTTCAGATCCGCGGCCGGGTGGTCTCCGAAACGGAAGAGGGCGCGTACGAGAGCATTTGCTCGCTTCGGGAAAAGTACCGGGGGGATCGGAACTATCCGCGCAATCCGGGCGAAGTGCGGGTGATCTACAAGGTGCGCCCGGAGTCCGCCACGACCATGGGGTAAGAGCACCCGCCTCTCTTCAGCCTGGCGTTCCTCAGTCGAAGGTGAAGCAGACCTTGCCGCTCGAAGCCGCCTCGGCGATCTGGAACGCCTCCGGCCCACTTTCGAGCGGGAAGTAGTGGCTGACGACCGAGTCGAGCTTCACGGCGTGATCGCGAACGAACTCGCAGATTTCCTTGAACGACGTATCCGGATAAATGCTCGTGCCGATGAGGGTCAGTTCCTTGTGGACGAATCGCATCATCGGGATCGTGAAGTTCGGGCTGCCAAGGCCGACGATCGCGACGCCGGCGAGCGGCTTGACGAGATCGCCGATCACGGCGTGGGCCGCGTTCGAGCCGGATGTCTCGATCAATTTGTCGGCCCCGTCGGGAAAGCGCGCCCGCAGTTGATCGCCGACCGGGCCAGCGGTCGGATCGAGCGTCAACTCCGCGCCGAGAGACTCGGCCAGCGTACGACGTGACGCGGACGGGTCGATGCCAACGACGCGAGCGCCCATCGCGCGTGCCATCGTTGTCGCGAGGAGGCCGACCGGACCGAGGCCGGAGACGGCCAGCAGATCGCGGCCGGAGGTGCCGAGTTTCGCCAGCGGCCAGTAGGCGGTGCCGGCCTGGCAGGCGAGGATTGCGCCATCGACGTAGCTGAGGTAATCCGGAAGTCGCATCAGAGAGGCCGTCTCGACCGCCATGTACTCGGCGTCCGAGCCGGCGGCATCGGGCGCGTGGCCGTACGAAGAGCGTCGATTCACGCAGACGTTTCGATGGCCGGTACGACAGTACACACACTCACCGCACGTGCGGCGGAAGTAGACGACGACCCGATCGCCGACCTTCCAGCCGGTGACACCCGAGCCGAGGTCGGCGATCTCGCCACACGGCTCGTGGCCTGGCGTCAGGTCGTTTTCGAGAATGACCGGCGTCGGATGCCGGTACGGATGCAGGTCGCTTCCGCAAATCCCGGCCGCCCGCATCTTGACGACAACCTCGCCTGGACGAGGCGTGGGATCTGGTCGATCCCGGACGATGATCTGCTTTTCGCCAACGATTCGAAGCGCGCGCATTGAGACGGTACCTCCGCCCAGTTTGGGCGCGCCGATCCTACCAGTTCGGCCGGTGGCCGACGGACAGCGTCGCGCATGGAATGAAGGGCAGTCAAACGGGTGGTTTGCCGATGTCGCGGGGTGTTTTCGGCGCAGGATGCCTGGTTCGGCTGTACTATGGCGTTCAACCAATCAGGAGGGAATCCGTGGCAGACAGGACGCGCGCGGCCGCGGCTCCGGCCGGTCGAGCTGGAACGAAGGTGCGCACCGGCCGATCGATTGTGATGGTCGGCAAGGAGTTCGAGGTGCGCGAGTATCCGGTGCCGGACCCGGCGCCGGGGACACTCCTTCTGCGGCAAGAGCTCGCGGGCATCTGCGGCACCGACCTGCACAACTGGGAATACCAGCGTATGACCGGCACGATCGTTCTCGGCCACGAGAACGTTGGCATCGTCGATCGGCTTGGCGACGGTGTCGAGAAGGATTACCTGGGGCAACCAGTCAAGCCCGGTGATCGCGTCGTATTCGCGCCAGGAACGCCGACCGGCGCGTACGGTTTCTTCCAGTCCGAAGAGGAGCCGCACTTCCGCGGCGGATTCGGCGACTACATCTATCTCGCGCAGCCGAACACGTGCTTCATCAAGACGCCGCTGACCGCCCGCGCGGCCGTTCTGGCCGAGCCGTTTCAGGTCGGGGTCCACGGCGTGACGCGCGCGCGGATGCAGTTTGGCGACACCATCGTCGTGCAGGGCTCCGGCGCGATCGGCCTCATGACGATGATCGCGGCCAAGGCGAGTGGCGCCGGACGCATCATCGTCGTCGGCGGTCCGGCCGGCCGCCTCGAAAAGGCGAAGATGCTTGGCGCCGACGTCGTTCTCGACATCGGCGAGGTGCGTGACGGCGGCGAGCGCACCAAGATCGTTCGCGAACACACCGCC
Source organism: Chloroflexota bacterium (assembly GCA_004297775.1). Lineage (GTDB taxonomy): Bacteria > Chloroflexota > UBA6077 > FW602-bin22 > FW602-bin22 > FW602-bin22. The sequence continues at coordinate 237,594 of SCUE01000034.1, forward strand.
AACGGCAAGGGCGCCGACGTCGTCTTCGAATGCGCCGGTTTCCTCCCGGCCTTCAACGAAGGACTCGGGTATCTGCGCAACTCCGGCACGTTCATCGAAATGGGACACTTCGTCGACGTCGGATCATTGCAGTTGAACCCGAATCAGGAGTTGATGCGGCGAAACCTGCGGCTGGAGGCAGTCTGGGGCGGAGGCAGCAATGAGCTGTTCGTTCGCGCCCACGCCGTGATGGCGCGCGGCGAAATCCCGTTCGCCGACCTCGTCGATCCGATTCTGCCGCTCGAGCGCGTCGCCGACGGTTTCAACGCGCTGCACAGCGGGTACAAGCTCGACGGCAAGGATGTCCTGAAGATCGCGGTCGAGAGCGGCATGGCGTAGGTCGGACCTGTAAGCGGACGGTCGAAAACCCGTCCGCCTGGCTCGATCAAACAGGCACTAGAGCTTCAGACCCTCCATCAGTCCCCGAACAAACCAACGCTGAAGTGCCAGGACGGCCAATCTCGAACCCGCAATCGGTTGATCTGCCTGCCGCGAGGTGGTCGTGAGTCGTGTACCGTGCGCACGAAGCATTCCGTACGAGGGTTCGCATGCAGATCACGATCACCGGCGGCACGGGCAGTCTTTCCGAGTACATTCAGAACTCGCTGGCCGGAACGCACGAGCTTGTGCTGTTCGATCGAGTCCAGCCGGCGCAGAACCGCTTCCAGTATGAACTCAAAGGTCGGCTCGTCACCGGCGATCTGACGAGTTTCGAGGATTGCGAGCGCGCTGTTGCCGGCTCGCAAGCGATCATTCACCTCGGCGCGATCCCGTGGCCGGTCGAACATCCGGTCTGGCGCGAGCGCATTCCCGGCGCGAAGAACATGCCGTGGGACGAGACGTTTCGCGTCAACACGATGGGGACGTACTACCTACTCGAGGCCGCCAAACGCGCCGGGGTGAAGGTCGTCGTCGCCGCGACATCGAACTGCGTCCTCGGTCACGGTTTCCGGATTTCGGATCGGCCGTTCCCCGTCTCGTACCTGCCGATCGACGAAGAGCATCCGCTTGACTTCGAGGACTCGTACTCGCTCTCGAAGCACGTCAAGGAAGACATCATGGCGGCGTACAGCCGCTCATACGGGCTGCGCTGCTACGGCATTCGCCCGGCCACGATCATGCGCCCCGAGATGCAGCGGCAGCGCGCGGAGAAATTTGCGCCGGCCACCGAGTGGAGCGAGTGGTTCTTCGGCTACAACGATATCCGCGACATCGCCCGGGCGTTCACACTGTGCCTCGACGCAGGCGCTGCCGAGCAACTTCCGATGTACGACAATTACTTCATCAACGCGGCTGACACGCTCGAAGTCGAGAACACGCGCGACCTCGTTGCGCGCCTGCGGCCGGAGTTGCTGCCAAAGCTGCGCGACATCACCGGACGCCAGGCATTCATCAGCACGGCCAAGGCGGAGAAGGCGTTCGGCTGGAAGTCCCAGTACTCCTGGACGCAATATCTTCCGGTCGGAGTGAAGTGATAGCGGGCTAATTCGATCGAGCGCCGCTGATCGGCGCCCTCGATATGCGTTCGAGATTCGCTGAAGGAGGACATTGGTGAACGTCAAGATCGGACACACGCTCCTGACCTGGGACGTGTTTCGCCATCCGGAAAACATCGAGCAAGGAATCCGCGACATCGCCGCGCTCGGCTACGCCGGAACTGAAACCGGCGGCGGCCTGTACGACTGGTGGGAGACGAACCGACCCGGCCAGATCAAGCGCATTCTCGGCGAGGCCGGAATACCGATGGTCACGCTCTTCCATTCCGGCGAGTGGACGAACAAAGCCGTCGCGTCGGACATGCTTGAGCGAGCGCGCCGATGGTCGGGCGCGATTGCCGACCTTGGCGGCGAAATGCTGATGTTGGTGCCCGGTCGGCGCGGTGATGTCTCGAACGATGACGCGAAGGTCGCGGCCGAGCCTTTCGGCGTCGACGATTTCCGCCAGATGGCCGACACGATGAACCTGGCCGGCGAGATCGCCCATCAGGCCGGAATCGACGCGACGATGCATCCTCACTGGGGAACCGCCGCGGAGTCGCGTCTGGAGATCGAGTTTCTGCTCGAGTTGCTCGATCACAGGCTGGTCGGCTTCGCGCCGGATACGGGACAAATCGCCAAGGGCGGCGCCGACCCAATTCCGGTGATGGAGCGCTGGGCGAACACCATTCGCTACGTTCACATGAAGGATGTTTCGCCCGACTGGGAGGTCGCGCGTCGCCGAGGCGTCTCGCTGCGCGGTCCGGAAGGCTACGCCGAAATGGGACAGGGCGTGATCGACTTTCGCCGTATGCTGCCGATTCTGGAGAAAGCTGGTTTCTCGGGCTGGCTGATGGCCGAGCTCGACGAATCCAAGCATCCCGGCGGCGAGGCCGCGGGGCTCTCGAAGCAATACATCGAGGACACACTCGGGTATCGGCTGGGCTAGCCCGAAACGGCACATGCGCGCGTACTGGGTCCTCGCAACCGTCATATTCCTGAACTTCACCGCGGGCGGCGCGATGATGCCGTTCTTCTCGCTCTACGCGACGTCGCTTGGCGCCTCGCTCAGCCAGATCGCGCTCATCGTCGGCGTTCAGGCGGCCGTCTCGGTCGTTTCCGGGCTCATCTGGGGTCGCGTCGCCGACAAGGTCGGACGACGCAAACCGTTCATCGTCTTCGCGCTCGCGACGATGGCGATCGCGAGCTTCACGATCGTACAGGTGCCGTCCTGGCCGCTCTTGATCCCGATCCACGCGGCACTCGGAATTGCCTCCGGCGCGCAACAGGTGTCGAGCCTGGCCCTGATGGGAGACATCGTCCACGGCCACCCTCGGCGCGGCCGACTGGTCAGCGGCTATCGAATGTCCGGCTCGCTGGCGTTCAGCGTCTCGATCGTGATGTCCGGTTGGCTCTCCGAGCAAATCGGTCTTCAGGGCAGCTTCCTCTACGCGTCGGGCGTGTATGCGCTCTCGTTCCTGATCAGCCTTTTCATCAGCGAGCCGCCACCGATCACTCAGACTGGAACGCGGGTTGGTTTCGCTGGACTGGCTCGTGGACCGATGCGGCCGCTGCTCATCCTGGGCCTGTCGTTCGGCATACCGTTCTCGGCCGTGTTTTCGGTCTGGCCGATCTGGATCGCGGATGTCCTCGGTCACGGCCGCGCGACGTTCTCGCAGTTGTGGGGTATCGCCGCGTTCGTCGAGGTACCGTGCATGCTGATCGCCGGCATGCTGGTGGATCGGACCGGTCGGCGGCCGATCTTCATGGCTGGCCTGATCGGCTTTGCGTTCGTGTACCTCATCTACGTTCTGGCGCCGCCCCTGGAGGGTCTTGTCGTTGCGCAAGTGTTGCGCGGCGTCGCGTTCGCGGCCTACACCGCGACGGCCTTGACGATGGCGATCGAGCTGGCGCCGCCAGAGGAGCGAGGTAGCGCCTCCGGCCTATTCACGTCGGCCCAGGGCCTGGCGCAGATCAGCGGAAGCTGGATTGGCGGACCACTCGCGGCAGCCTTCGGCTTCCAGGGTCTCTTCGGCCTAGCATCGGTGATGGTGCTCGGCGGCGCCGCGTACAGCTTCTTCGCGTTTGGCCGAGTCCGGCCGGTGAATGCCAGCGCGCCCGGCAGCGGCGGGACGTAGGAAGCCGAGGAAGAGTCGGGTTCTCGGGGATGAGCGAGGCGTGGCGGGCGGCATCACAGTGACGATTTCGCGGCGACCTCGCTCCAGATTCTTGCGAGAATGGCTCCGTCGACGTCACCTCTCCTCTGGGAGAGGGACAGGGTGAGGGCGTCAATTGGACCCAAGCTATCGCAAACACCGGCGCGGCGTCGGGCGACCCCAGTTCGTCCGTCGGCTGCGAGGCCAGGCGACGAACGCGGAGCGCGCTCTTTGGCGGCTGGTTCGCGATCGTCAGGTCGCGGGCGCCTAGTTCCGACGCCAGCACGAGTTCGGGCCGTACATTCTCGATTTCTATTGTTCCGACCGGAGGCTGGTGGTCGAGGCCGACGGTGGTCACCACTTCGATCTCGATCGACAGGTCGCCGACGCTGAACGCACACGGTATCTGGAGGGACGCGGACTCCGCGTCCTGCGATTCACGAAACACCGAGATCTTGGGGGAGCCGAACTCGGTGCTTCAGGTGATCGTTGAGTCGCTTGGGACGCCCTCACCCTGACCCTCTCCCGTTGGTTTCCCAGGGAGAGGGGACGCCTCGCAGAGCGCCGGCGTAGCTCCGACGCAAAAGCCGGCCCCGAATCTGTAGGCCGTGCTCCCCTTCGTGAAGCCACAGAGTGAGTCGATCACCTCTGAATTGCCGCGACGGTCGGCCGAGTAGTGTAGAAAGGCGTCCACGCGCGAGATGCCGCGTTGGCGCACGCCGCGCGATGGAGGAGGATGCGCATGCAGGTCACGATCACCGGCGGCACCGGAAATGTCGCCGAATTCGTCATTGGGCAGTTGCAGGACAAGTACGACCTCGTTCTGTTCGATCGCGTGCCGGCCGGCCAGAATCGCTTTCAGTATGAGATCAAGCACCCGGTCGTCGTCGGCGAGCTGATGAACGTCGAGGACTGCGAACGGGCGCTCGAGGGATCGGACGCGGTCATCCACCTGGGCGCGATCCCGTACCCGACCGAACGCACCATTCCACGTCAGTCAAAGCTACCTCGGCAGTTGCCCTGGGACGAGACGATGAAGATCAACACCATGGGAACCTTCTACTTGTGGGAGGCGGCCCGGAGACAGGGTGTGAAGGTCATCGTCACGTCGGTCTCCAACTGCGTGCTCGGGCACTTCGATGTGTGGCGGCCAAGCGGCACCTCGTTCCCGATCGACAAACTCCCGCTCAACGAGGACACGCCGAAGCACGTCGAGGACACCTACGGTCTCTCGAAGCAGTTCCAGGAAGAGATCGGCCATATGTACGCGCGTGCCTACGGCGTCAAGTCGTACGGCATTCGGCCATCTGGCGTGGCGCGCGTCGAGCGACAGATCGAGTACGCCAAGAACTACAAGAACCCGGAATCGTGGATGTCCGGTCTGAACGGGTACGCCGACATTCGCGATCTGGCGCGGGCGTTCCGCATGTGCATGGAAGCCGGCCTGGCGGGGAAGCTCCCGCCGTTCGACGACTACTACATTAACAATGCCGACACGTGGTCGCTCGAGGACTCACGCGACATGGTCAAGCGCCTGCGGCCGGATCTCGCACAGATGGCCGAGCACCTCGTCGGCCGCCAGTCGCTGATCAGCGCGGCGAAGGCCGAGAAGGCGTTCGGCTGGAAGGCCGAGCACAGTTGGACGGAGCATCTGCCGAAGTAAACGACGTCCGATCGGGCCGCTCGGCGTCGAGTGGCTCGGTCGACGCCGGATGCGCGGGATTCGGTGGCCGTGCGTGGAGTGACGTTGCGCGAAAGCCAATGACGGGCGGTGCGCGACTGATGAGAGTCGGTCTCGCGGAAAGAAGGACAGACGTGGCGGTTCGACTGATTGTCAGCATCAAGGCGAAGGCCGGTCGGGGCAGCGAGCTGGCGGCGATGACGCTCGCGCGGACGCGGGAGGTTCAGAAGGAACCGGGCTGCATCCAGTACGAGATCTTCGAGAGCGCCCAGAATCCGGACAGCCTCGTGCTACTTGAGACGTGGACCGACCAGGCCGCGCTCGATGTACACATCGCGCTCATGCGATCGCAGCCGCCGAACGCGGCCGCGGCCGAACTGCGGGACGGCGGAGCGACGGTCGAGAGGTACACGACCGAGTAGCGCGTCGGCACGCCAACCAGACTGCGGGCCGACCTCGGGCGGGAATCCCCGGATCCACTGACGGCCGAGCGACCCATCGCCCGAGTCGTTCGCCACGACTCGGACGCGAGGGCGCCGAAGGCGATCAGTACGCCGCGCGTAACACCGACAGTACCTCGTCGACGTTCCGGAATCCGCGCGGTCCGCCGACCGAGCGCGGGGTGTGCTGAGAGAAGACGCGCTCCGCGCACGTCTTGAGCGTGTCCTCGGTCACACCGTGCGACCGAAGCGGCTCGTTGATCTCAATTTCCGCGCACAGCCGTCGGACGGCGGCCAGCCCGCGGTCGGCTGCCGCGCGCTTTGACAGTCCATCCACGCTTTCGCCGAGCGCGCGTGCAATGGTGCCCAGCTTCTCCGGGCATCCGATCGCGCTCCACTCGAGGACGTGTGGGAGCATGACGCCGATGAGGCGTCCGTGCGGCAAGTGCGTCAGATCGCCAAGGACTTCCGCGAACGTGTGCACGTGGATCAGTCCGCGGAGCGTGAATGCTGTGCCGACCATCGTGGCCGACGCCATCATCGCGGAGCGTGCTTCGAGATTCTGACCGTTCGCAAACGCCCTGGGTAGGTAGTTGCCGATCGTCTCGATCGCCTTCAACAGAATGGCGTCGGCGAACGGGTTGAACTGAAGCGTCAGGAGCGCCTCGATCGCCTGCGATAGCGCATCAACCCCGGTGTCAGCCGTCACCCGCGGTGGCATCGATGATGACAGGACAGGATCGCAGAGCGCGACGGTCGGCCGAACGTTGTCGCCAGTGGCCCAGCCCTTGATACCGGTCTCGTGGTCAAACACACCGCAGCCAGCGGTTACGTCGGCGCCGGTTCCGGCGGTCGTTGGCACTGTGATAATGCTCGGACCCTTCTTATCGACCGTACGCTCCCGCTTCCATTCGACGCCAACGCGGCGCTCGGTGTAGTCGGTGAACTGGCCGCCGTTGCCGACCAGCAGCGACACTGCCTTCGCGCTGTCCATCGAGCTGCCGCCGCCGACGCCGATGATGACATCGCAGGAGCGGTCGCGAAAAATCGCGACCGCGGCCTCGACTGACGGCACGGTCGGCTCGGTCACGACGCCGTCGAATATCTCGACCCGCACGCCGGCCTCTCGCAACGATGCCTCGATCGTCGCCGTGATACCGAGTTTGTAGAGGCCCGCGTCGGTCATCACCAGCGCGGCGGTACCGTTCAACTCACGCGCGATTTCCCCCGCCTCGCGCGCCTTCCCCGGACCGAAGACGATCCGTGACGTTGCCCCGTAGCGAAAATCATTCAGCCAGCTCACGTGTCACTCCCTCTCCCGTTTCGCGGCGGAGTATCCAGTACCGGGAGTTCACGCGTAGCCAATCGAACGGCGCGCTTCGCCGTGGGCGCTACTCGGACCGAAGGCGGTAGCCGACCCCCGGCTCGGTCACGATCAGGCGCGGCCGGGATGGGTCGGCTTCGAGCTTCTTGCGCAATCCGGCAATGTAGACGCGAAGGTTACCGGTCGCGTCCTCGTAAGCCGCCCCGAGAGCACTCCGGAGCAACTGGCCGTGTGTGATGACGCGGCCGGCGTTGACTGCCATGTACCGGAGGATGCTGTACTCGGTCGGTGTGAGATGAATCTCTGAGCCGGCGCGGGTGACGGTTCGCCGCGCCAAGTCGATCTCGACGTCTCCCGTGTGCACGATCGTCGCGGGGTCGGCGGATCCGGCCGTGCGACGTAGCGCGACACGCATACGCGCCAGCAACTCTGGAACGCTGAACGGTTTGGTGACGTAGTCATCGGCGCCTTCGTCGAGCGCGCGCACCTTCGCCTCGTCGTCGTCGCGAACCGACAGCACGATGATCGGAACCTGCGTCCACTCACGCAGGCGTCGGCAGACCGTGATGCCGTCGAGATCCGGCAGCGCCAGATCGAGGATGACGATCTCGGGTGGCCGCAGCGCCGCTTCATCGAGACCGGCCTCTCCGCTCTCTGCTTCGACGACATCGTAGCCATTGGCCCGCAGCGCAACGCGCAGTGCCTTTCGGATGCGCGGCTCATCATCCACGACCAGCACACGTGCCCCGAGGTGATTCATTGTGGCGTCGTCGACAGTGGCAGCGTGAAGGCGAAGCACGCGCCGGTCGCTTCAGTCAGCCAGAGTCGGCCGCCATGCGCCTCGACCAGACCGCGCGCGATCGCCAGTCCGAGTCCGGTCCCCCGAGAACTCGGTCCGCGCTCGAAGGCATGGAAGATTCGTTCGCGCGATTCTGGAGCGACGCCCGGGCCGGAGTCGGCCACCTCGATGCGCACGTTGACGCTGCCGGCGATGACGCGGACGGCGATCGGTGTGCCGTCTGGCGTGTGCAATGCCGCGTTCTCCAGAAGATTCTTCAGCGCCTGGGCAATCTGGACGTAGTCGCACGGCACCGGTGGACAGCCTTCCGGGACGGTGACCGTTACGCTCCTTTCGCCAAGCGTCTGTGACAGTCGAGACACCGTGCCGTTGATCAGTTCCGCGATGTCTTCCGCCTCCTTCGCTGGCCTGAGCGCGCCAGCCTCGATCCGCGACAGATCCAGCAGGTTGCCGACCAGCCGGTCGAGGCGATCGGCCTCCTCTTCGACCGTCGCAAGTAACTCCGCGCGGTCCTCGGCACTGTACTGGCCGTCAGCCTGGCGTAGGCCTGAAACGCTGGCCTTGATCGAGGCAAGCGGGGTCCGGAGGTCGTGTCCGACCGCGCGCAGGAGGACGGTCTTCAGTTCGTCCGATCGACGCGCGACTTCGGCGTCCTGCGCTCGCCGTGCGCCACGCCGCGCCGAGTCGGCGAGTTGGCCGGTGATCAGCGCCGTAAACAGCAGAAGCACGAGAGATAGTGCGTCCTCTGGCCGCGCGATCGTCAACGATCCGCGCGGGTCGATGAAGAGGAGATTGTGTCCGGCCACCGATGCGATCGCGGCCACGATCGCTGGTCCTCGACCCGATCTGGTCGCGGAGAGGACCACCGGGACGATCGAGAGCAGAACCGCCGATCGCGGATCGCCGACAATCGACTCGATCGCGCCCGCGATCGCGAGTGTCACGGCCGTGCCGATCAACGCGACCGCGTACGGGATGCTCCGGGTGAGCGCTCGCACAAGGCCTCCCGTCGGGTGCGGTCGTTGGCCTAACACTTTCCGAACACTCGGTTGCCTTGATCGTAACGAGTTCGGAATCCGTTCGCTCCGATCGTTTTCCTAACAGGCTGCCACGGCAAGGTCCGGGTGAGGCACGCCTGGGAAGGGACCACACGACGTGGGCGACTTCACGGCCGATGACGATTCGCCGCCAGCGCCCCGCGCGGAATCGACGCGGGACAACGCCGACCGCGATGCCGCCGAGCCAACGTTCATCACGATTGCTCGGCGCACGCAGGCAGTCGGGAGCGAGGCGCCGCCCGATCGACGCCAGGTTCGGCCCGTTCGCGGCAAGCGGCCGGGCGATGTCTCAGTCAGGATTCAACGTCCGCGGTACCAGGGTTTCGAACGGCGCGGTAAGGGGCACCTCGAAGCGCTGGTGGAACTCGAGCAACCGCGTGGCTTGCTGGGCGCCGCGCGCCAATTCCTGATTGGCAGTGCGATCCATTCTGATCTCGAGCACGAGCAACGGCTCAGCAAGAAGAAGGCGCTGGCCGTCTTTTCGTCGGACGCGTTGTCGTCTGTCGCATACGCTCCGCAGGAGACACTGCTAATCCTGCTGGCGGCCGGCGCGGCCGCGATATGGTGGTCGCTGCCTATTTCGGTCGCGGTGGTCACACTGCTGGCGATCGTCGTGACCAGCTATCGACAGACCATCTACGCGTACCCGTCCGGCGGCGGCTCCTACATCGTGGCACGGGTGAACCTGGGAGAGACCGTCGGACTGGTTGCGGCGGCGGCGCTCGTGGTCGGGTACATCCTGACGGTTTCGGTCTCGATTGCCTCAGCGATCGATCAACTCGTCTCCGCGGTGCCCGTCCTGCTGGTCTGGCGCGTGCCACTGAATGTGGCGGCGATCGCGCTCGTAACGCTGGCGAACCTGCGCGGCGTCCGTGAGTCCGGGAATATCTTCTCGATACCGACCTATGTCTTCCTGGCGGCGATGTACGGGATGATCGGGATCGGCCTGTTTCGGCTGGCGACCGGCACGCTTGAGGTGCCGCGTCCCGAGTCCATGCCAGACGCGGTGACGCCGCTCACGCTGTTTCTCGTTCTCCGTGCGTTTGCGGTGGGTTCGGCCGTGATGACAGGCACCGAGGCGATCTCGAACGGGATCCCAGCGTTTACCGCACCCGAACCGAAGAACGCGGCGCGGACGCTCGTGGCGATGGCGGCGATTCTGGCGGTCATGTTCCTCGGACTATCGGTCCTGATCGTGGGCGCACAGGTCATTCCGACGCATTCGGAAACGGTCATTTCGATCCTGGCTCGGTCGATCTTCGGCGATGGCTTGCTCTACTACGTCGTCCAGGCGGCGGCGGCGCTGATTCTGGTTCTGGCGGCGAACACGGCCTACGCGGACTTTCCGCGCCTAACGTCGCTCGGGGCTCGCGACGGTTACGCGCCCCGCCAACTGGCGTTCCGCGGCGAGCGGCTGGCGTTTTCGAACGGCATCATCTTGCTCGGGGGGCTCAGCGCGACGCTGAACGTGTTGTTCGCCGGATCCACCGGGGCGCTGCTGCCGCTCTACGCGGTGAGCGTCTTCCTGGCCTTCACCTGTTCGCAGGCGGGAATGGTGGCGCACTGGCGTCGTGAACGAGGCGCCGGCTGGCGGACCAAGGCCGCGGTGAACGGTGTGGGCGCAATTGTGACCGGGTTCGTTGCGTTGATGGCGGCGTTGACGACGCTCATGAATGCTGACCTGCCGATCGTACCGGGGATCCCGATTGGCTGGGGGTCCTGGCTCATCCTTGCGATCGTGCCGACGCTCGTGGTGTTCTTCAAGCTGATCCGCCGCCACTACGACGAAGCCGACCTGGCGCGCGAGTTGCCAAACGTCGCGCCGCCGCGCAAGCGGATCCAGAACGCGGTGGTCGTGCCGATCGCGCGGATCGATCGACCGGCGGTCGAGGCACTGCGGTATGCGCGGTCGCTCTCGGAGGATGTGACCGCGGTCCACGTCGCGGTGGAGGGCGAACGCTCGGACCAGATCGAGCGAACCTGGGCGCAATGGGGCGAAGACATTCCGTTGACCGTGATCGCCTCGCCGTATCGGAGCCTGACCCGTCCGCTCCTGCAATACCTCGAAGAATTGCGCCGACACGAGCACGTCGACTATGTGACGGTGATTCTGCCCGAATACGTGCCGGACCGATGGTGGAAGCACATTCTCCACGGGCAGTCGGGTCAGGTTCTCAAGTGGCAACTCCTGTTTCAGCCGGGATTCGTGGTGACGAGCGTGCCGTGCCACGAGAGGCCGTGGCTAACGGCGAACGGGCGCACGGCCAGCGATCTGCCCGCGTGATCGATCGCAGCGGCGGATCCGTGCCGAGAGACGGTATCCAACACCCGGTTCGGTCACGACGCCGTGGCGGCGCATCGGATCCGCTTCGAGTTTCTTGCGATGTCCCGCGATGTCGACGCGCGGGTTACCCGTCGCGTCCACGTAGGCCACATCGAGAGGGCGCGAAGTAGTTCGAAACTGCGCTCAGCCCAGCATCGCCACGCCCGCGTCGACCGAGAGCGTCTGGCCCGTCATCAGTGCGCTGTCGTCGGAGGCGAGGAAGACGACGGTTCCCACGAGGTCGGCTGGCTCCAGCGTGCGTCCGAGCGCCGCCGCGGCCTTCAGTCGCTCGACGATCGGACCCGGCACGACCTTCCGCGTGGCCTCGGACATCGTCACCCCGGGGGCGATCGCGTTGACCCGGACGTTGTACTGGCCGAGCGCGCGCGCCATCGTCTTCGTGTAGTAGACAACGCCGGACTTGGCGAGGCCGTACGCGAAGCTGGGCACCGTCTCGAGGTCCCGCGCCGGCATCCCGAGTCGGTCGGGGTAGGCGGCGCCGGAGCTGATGTTGATGATCGAGCCGGAGCGCTGACGCTTCATGGCCGGAAACACCGCCCGCGCGCACACGAGGATGCCGAGCAGGTTCACGTCGAGGATGCGACGCAGATACTCCAGCGACTGGTCGCCCATATCCATGTCCTGGTAGATCGCGGCGTTATTCACGAGCACGTCGATGCGGCCGAATTCGCGCTCGACCGCCGCCGCCATGGCGTCCATCTCCGCCTGGTCGGCAACATTCACGGCGTGGGCGGTCGCCCGCGCCCCTGCCTCGCGCAACGCGGCGGCGGTGGCTTCAGCCTGCTCCCGGCGGAGGTCAACGACCGCGATGGCCGCACCCTCGCGCGCGAAGCCCTCACAGTAGGCTCGCCCGATCCCCTGCGCGCCACCCGTGACGACCGCGACCTTTCCGGCCAGCCTCACCCGAGCCTCCCCGGAACACTCAGGTTTTGTGGAGGTGTCCGCGATGCGCAGTGTAGCCGGTGACGAGCCTCGCGGCGGATCGTCGTCCGCGCAATCGGCGGCACACGGGCGAACGCGATCGGCGATCGTAGAAAGCGCCGTCTTTAACGTGATATGGCGGATTTGGCCGTGGCTATTTGGCGAAATAGGACGCGGGTCTATGGCGAGATTGGTCGCGTTCATTCGCACGCAACGCTCGATCAAGCCCGACACTTCATCAGCGCTGGCGCGGTCATCGGATCCAACGGGCCACGCGTCTCGTGCGGTCGATCGCCGTATGGTACTGTCCCGATCACGTGAGTACGGGCGACGCGGACCGGCTGGCCCTCGAGAGGTTTCTCCTCCAGAACCCGGAATTCGACAAGATGGAAGCACTACTCAGGCAATTCAACCTCTTCGAGTCTCTCGGCGTGGTACGGCAGGAGTTGCGTCATTCGGACTTCCTACGGTTCCTGCTGGATCCGAACGAACTGCACGGCGTGGGAGATCGTTTCCTGAAGCGCTTTCTCCAGTCCGCCCTGTCTGAGACGAATCGACCCGATGAGTGGTCGGCACTCCAGGTCGAACTGTGGGACTTGAGAGATGCGGCGGTCGCGAGGGAGTGGCACAGCATCGATGTCCTAGTGACGTCCGAGCGAGAGAGAGTCGCGATCATCTTGGAAAACAAGATCGCCAGTTCGCAGCATTCGGATCAACTTCGTCGATACGTCACGACTGTCGAGGAGCGGTATCGGGGCTGGAAGATCCTCGGACTCTACTTGACCCCGGACGGCCGTGAGCCGTCGAACGAGCGATTCATCGCAGTCGGCTATGACAGCCTGAACGATGCAGTTGAGCGGGTCCTTGAGGGAACCGGTGTCGCGCTGCAGCCCGACGTGCGCGTCGCCATCTCCCATTATGTGCAGATGCTTCGGAGACATATCGTGACGGATTCGGAAATTGCGACACTCTGCCGAAAGATCTACCACCAGCATCGTCACGCTTTGGACCTTCTCTTCGAGCACCGACCAGACCAACAGACCATCATCCGAGACGCGGTCGTCGAGTGCATTCGGTCGACACCGGGCATCCATCTTGATAAAACGGGGAAGTCGAACATCGATTTCTTCCCGACGGCGTGGGACCTTCCCCGACTACGTGAAGGGACCGGTTGGACCAAATCGGGACACATGCTTATGTTCGAGGTGCTGAATTCACCGACGCAAGTGAGTCTCTGCCTGTATCTCGGTCCAGGTCCAGAGGCGACGCGGAGTCGCCTTTTCGCCAAGATGAAGAGTCGGCCATTCAAGCCAAGCTTTACGACCCTGAAACAGAGTTGGAACACGGTATGGCGGCGGTCGCTCCTCCGCAAGGAAGCCTATGAACGGCTGGACACGGACGGCTTGGGCATCGAGCTTCGCAAGCAGTGGCGTGAATTCGTCGAGACCGATCTGCCACCGCTCGTGGCGGCGCTTCGTGACGAGGACTGGCTCCGCAAAGCGACAGTCGAACACGCAGGTCTTCAAACTAACGAATCCAGTCTGTGACCGGATCGGCTCGGTTCGCTGTTGCGGCTGACGTTGATGGCTTCGAACGTCACGATCCGTGCAGCGTCACCGAAGGTCGGGTCGCCGCCACTTGGGACCAGGTGAGGGAGATCTGGTGCCGAAGGGGAGATTTGAACTCCCACGAGCTAATGCTCACTACGCCCTGAACGTAGCGCGTCTGCCGGTTCCGCCACTTCGGCGCGGTGCTTCCATTATATAGGGAGCGTCGGCGGGATGTTCAATCGTCGCTCAGGCCTTGATCGCGGCGCGCTCAGCCTCGGTCTGTCACACTCTCGCCGGGCAAACGCGCCACGTTTCCGGTCGAGGAGGACGGACAATGAAGATCACCGATCTCCGGTGCGCGGTCATCGGCAACAGTCCAGTCGTGCGCATCGTGACCGACGCCGGTATCGACGGCTTCGGGCAGATCGAGTCGGCGAAGCCGTACCTGAAGCCGCAGGTTCTCTACTACCGCGACGCAATCATCGGCGAGGATCCGACTCTCGTCGAGCGCGTGATGCGCCGCATTCGCCGCCGCGGCGCGTTCAAGCCGTGGGGCAGCGCCGTTAGCGCGATCGAGATGGCGCTCTGGGATGTTGCCGGCAAGGCCGCCGGCCTGCCGGTCCACCGCCTGCTGGGCGGTAAGGTGCGCGACCGCGTCCGCGTCTACAACGGCGGCGTCCGCTTCCCTCTGCGCGGCTATCAACCGGAGGATTACGCCGAGAGTATGGCTCGGATGAAGGCATCGCCCGAGGGCTTCACGATCATCAAGCAGGGCGTCGCTTTCCACAGCCCGATGCCGACCGCATTGCCGGATCTGTTCCTCGGCGATCCGGTCTCCTCGGGTTTCGGCGGCAATCGCGGACCAATGTCCGAGCGCGGCCTCAACCACGTCGTTGCCTGTGTCGAAGCGATGAGGCGCGTGCTCGGCGACGAGATCGGCCTGGCGCTCGACTGTGGCCCCGGCTTCACGGTTCCTGACGCGATTCGCCTCGCCCGCGCCCTCGAGGGACTGAATCTGCTGTGGCTCGAGGACATGCTGACCGGAGACTACGTGCCGTACGTGAATGCCGACCAGTATCGGGAGGTGACGCGCGCCACGACCACGCCGATCCACACCGGCGAACAGATCTACCTTCGGCAGAACGTACGCGATCTGCTCGAACGGCAGGCCGTGAGGGTCCTCGGTCCCGATCCGGCCGATGTCGGCGGCCTGGCCGAACTGAAGTGGATCGCCGAGTACGCCGATCTCCACGGCGTTCTCATCGCGCCGCACGGCGTCTTCGACGGCGTCATCGGACTGGCCGGGCTCGTGCAGGTCGCGGCCACGATGCCGGACAACTACATCGCGTTCGAGTATCCGATCGCGCGGCCGGAGTGGTGGTACCAGATCGTCGATGGCTTGCCCAATCCAATCGTGCGCGACGGCTTCATCGAGGTGTGGGATCGACCCGGTCTCGGCGTCACCTTCAACGTCCCAGCGACGCGGCCGCACCTCGCCGACGAGGATCGTGGCTTCTTCGATTGACGGTCGTTGTTCCGGTGCGGGGGCCGACCGGTAGGCTTGCGCTCGCCTCGGCCGGGGTCGCGCCGCGGCCCCGACCATCGCGATACTACGGCGCGATTCGGTCCGCGTGAGGGGGAGTGGGAATGAAGATCATCGTCATGGGCAGCGGTGGCGTCGGAGGTTACTTCGGCGGCATACTCGCCCGCGCCGGGCACGACGTCTGGTTCGTCGCCCGAGGCCCGCATCTGGAGGCGATCCGTGCCCGCGGACTCGAACTGCGCACCCAGGGCAACACGTATCACATCGCCGACGCGCGCGCGATCGCGGTCCCGTCCGAGGCGGGCATCGACGCCGACTTGATTCTCTTCAGTGTGAAGACGTATGACACCGAGACGGCTCTCGCGGCCGTCAAACCGGCGGTCGGACCGAAGACGGTTGTGCTGACGATGCAAAACGGCGTCGATAGCGCCGATCAACTCATCGCCGCGCTCGGCGCCGATCACGTCCTGGCCGGTGTCACCTACGTCGCGGCCAGCATCGTCGAACCGGGCGTCATCGCCGAGAACGGCTTCTCGCGTCGAATCGCTTTCGGCGATCCGGCGGGCGGCCACTCCGATCGCGCCCAGCGGGCGGTCGACACGATGGTCGCAACGGGTATCGAGGCCGAGCTTTCGTTGAACGCCCGCCAGGTGATCTGGGACAAGTTCGTCCTCGTCGCGCCGCACGCGACAGTGAGCGCGCTCTGCCAGACGCCGATCGGTGTGACGCGGGAGACGCCCGAGGCGATGGCGCTCTATCACGCGCTCGTCCAGGAAGTGATGGCGGTTGGCGTCGCGTCCGGGTACACGTTCGCGGCTGACACGCCGGACAAGGTCGTCGCGAACTTCATGGGCGCGCCGCCTGGACAGATGTCGTCGCTCCAGCGCGACTACGGGAATCAGCGCCGAGTCGAACTCGAATTTCTACCAGGCGCGGTCGTACGACGTGGCAAGGCGCTCGGAGTGCCGACGCCCCGGTTCGAAGCGCTCTACGCCGTGCTCAAGGTGCGCGCCAGCACATTCGGCGGCTTGAGCTAGCTCGGAGACGGTCCTCGCGGGCGAGACGCCCGCGATCCCAGGCGCTGGACGCGTCGTCCTGGAGTCGACTCGACTTCCGCGGCGATGGGATCGACAATTCGATTCATGCCGCCGACCAGCGCCTTGATGGCCGACCCGCCGGCGACTCAGGTGGTTCCGCGTCCGCCGATGCCGCGCCCGGTCCGGGGCCGCCGCGCCGTGATCCTCTCATTCCTGGTCTTCGGCGGCTTGTTTGGTCTGGCAGTGCTCTACGCGTTCGCCGGCGAGTGGCGGCAGCGCGATCGGCTCCTGGCCGATGGCCTGCGCGCGCCGCGCGCGGCGGTGTGGATGACCGATGACGGAGTTGTCGTCGTCGAGGCTCGACCGGGCGACGCGACCGGGATTCTGACCTGGTTCTCAACCAGCAGCGGGCGGCAGCCAATCGTCGGTCTTCCGGCGGCCGCGGCTGGCGACCGTGACGGCGGCGTGGTCGGCGTCGCGCCAGGACTCGACGGACGCATGGTCGTCGCCATGGGCGCGTGCGCGTCGCCGCTCTGCGGTGGCATCCTCGCGCCAGATGCTCGCGGCGCCCTCGCCAAGGCGGTCGATCTCGCCAACTTCGGCATCGCGCAGCCGTGGGGGCTCGCGATCGATGCGCGTGGTGTCGCGTACGTATCCGATCGCGGCCGCGATCGCGTTGTGGGCTTCGCATTCGACTCGACACCGGCGCGGCTGGTCGCCGAGTTAGCGCTTCCGGCAGGCTCGGACCCTCGCGGAGTCGCGGTCGATGGTGACGGATCGCTTCTGATCGCCCTGGCCGGGCGCGGATCGATCGTCCGGGCGCGTCCAGGCGGTGCGATCGAGGAGATTGCCTCGGGTCTGGGCGCGGTTGTCGCCGTCGGCGTCGAGCCCTCGGGCGATGTACTCGCACTCGAGGCCACGACGCGCCTAGGCGCGATCGATACGCCGGATGACGGCCGATTGCTGCGAGTGTTTCGCTCCGCCAAGGTGCCTGAGATCGTGCGGACCGGGATCGATCGCCCAAGCGCGATCACGATTGCGCCGGACGGACGCGTCTACGTCACAATCCGCGGCTTCGAGCGCGACCCGGACCGGGCCGGCCAGGTCATCCAGATTCGGCGCCTCGGACCGATTGCTCCGCGCCGCTACGTGTAGCGGCACTCTTGCGCGACCAAGCCAGATCGTCAGAAGTCGGCCGATTTCGCCGGTGCGACCACGTGGTCGCACACGTATGCCGACCTGATTAGCCAGCCGCCTCGATCGACACGATCTCGATCTCCCACGCGCCCGAGGGGGCGGCGACGGACGCGCGTTCGCCCGGGCGCTTTCCCACAAGCGCCTGACCGATCGGCGAGTTGACCGAGACACGTCCGTCGGCAGCCGAGGCCTCGGCAGCCGAGACGAGAATGAACTCCTCTTCGGCCCCGTCTACCTCGCGCACGCGAATGCGTGTGCCAACGCCCGCGACGTCCGTGGCCACGGGGGGTCCATCGGCGGACATTTCGATCAGCGCGCGGACCTCGGCCAGACGCGCTTCGGCGCGCGCGTGTTCGTCGAGCAGGCCAAGCGCGGCGGCGCGCTCGTCATCGTCGGCCGTCCGATCGGCCCGAGCGTCTTCGAGCAATTCGCGCAATTCGTTCAGCCGGGCTTCGAGCCGGCCACCCTCTTCCTGAAGATGAAGGCGGCCCGCGGACGTCAGCGTCACGCGCTCATTCGCGGGTCGCTCTGTCACGACAGTCTCCTTATTATGGAGCGAAGAGTATAGACGTGGGTCTCGGCGGCGCCCCGTAGAAGCGCGGTGAAAGCCTCGCTCTTGCTAGAAAGCGGCGGTCCCGGACTGGCGCGAGCGACGCTCATCGAGGCTGGCGGACGATTCGTCGTTCAACCAGGCGATCCCGTACGCGCGCAACGACGCCAACGTGGGTAGAGCAGCCGTGCCCTTCGCGGTGAGCGCGTACTCGACGCGCGGAGGAATCTCGGGGTACTGCGTGCGGGTAAGAAGGCCCTGTGCCTCCAGGTCGCGCAGGCGGCCAGCCAAGACGCGCGGGCTCATCCGTGTCGCCTGTTCGAGGTGGGAGAATCGGCGCGGCCCGTCGGCCAGATTGTAGATGATGAGTAGCGTCCAGGTATCGCCGAGCAGTCGCGCCGCGCGCGCGATCGGACAGAACCCGAGCTCGGCATCGGTCGGAGCGGCCTGCGTGCCGACGCGCGTCGAATCCATCTCGCCCTCCCGGCGTACTTCCTACCTGTCCAATAGCAAGTGTACGCTACTGATCGGGTTGGGTTCTACTCCAAATCGTCTGACGGCCGGTTTCGTCAAATCCAATCTTGGCGTAGTGCGCGACGAGTTCCGGTCGAGCCGAAAGGACGGTCAGGCAGGCCGACGTAGCGCCGAGGTCGCGGAGATGGCGCGATTGCGCGCGCATCAACGCCTGGCCAATGCCGTGGCGGCGGTACGACTCGAGGACGCCGTTGCCGAGAATCTCGGCAAACGGTCCGCCATCCGGATTCAATCCGTCGCCATCGAAGAGCGATCGGGCGACGCCGACGAGTGTCCCCTCTCGCATTGCGAGAAAGAAGTCGCTTGGGCGGGCGATTCCGAGGTCGATCTGGTGGCGGATGTCGTCGGCGGTGAGACCAGATCCGAGCGGATCGGAACTGAACGCGTCGTGCTGAACGCTGGCATAGGCATCTTCGTCGAGCCCCGGCACCAGCGGCCGAATTATCACCTCAGGCGGAGCATTGACGACGATGTCGTCTCGGAGGGCGCGAGTCATCGTGACGAGCGCCATCAGTGGACTGAAGCCGCGCGCGACGAGTTGAGATTCGACCGGATCACCATTCGGCAAGAGGACGGCGATCTCTGCCTCGGGCGCAACTTCGGCCGCGTGCGCAAGCGCCCGGTCGACGACATCTTCGATCGCGCCGTGGCGGATCGAATCATCGCCAACCCGGAGTTGAACCAGCGCCTGTGCACCGGAGCCGGTCGCTCGGCGCTGGATCGAGCAGGTGGCGTGGAGCCCATCGTCGTGTTCCCAGTAGAGCTGGCAACCCGGCCGCGATCGAGCAAATGCTTCGACCCGAGCGGCGAGGACGCGGCGCGACGGCAGGTTCAGCCCGTACTCGCGCTCCTTGAGCCAGGCGATGATGAAGTCGGCCACCCGCCCGGCATCGGCTGGCGAGGTGAGGCGAGGCTCGGTTGAAATGATCTGGCGCATCGTCGCCGACAGTATCGCGTAGCCGCGTTCGGCGCAACGGATTTCGTCACGATTGACGGAAATCTCCTCGCGTCGTTGTCCCGAGAGAACGGATCACCTCTCCGAGAATCGCTCGACGTGGGTCGAACCTGTACGAACGTACAGGTTCAGGTGGGATTCAGCTTGCCTGGAAGATCCGGGTTTCTCCCCACTGTCGTGTCGCGCAACCGGGCCGTACGATAAGAGCCGCGCGACATTCCTTCCTTCCTTTCCTTCCCAAGGGCGGCCGAAAGGTCGCCTGAGGAAAATAATCGGGCCCCTGGCAGGCGAAAGTCGGCCGGGGGCTCTTTGTTTCCGGATGCCGGAGCCCTGTCACGTCAGATCTGACGCGAGCGCCTGCCTTCAACCACCGCGCGAAACTCTTGTCGAAGTGAGAGGAGATCCACGGGTTCAGTATCGCCAGTGAGATCCGCCAACAGTTCCGGCAGTGACCACCGCAGCAATACGCCTTGGCGCGACAAGTACACCCCTATCGCATCGATCCGATGCAAGTCAGAGTAATCCAGCAAAGCGTAGCCCAGAAGTTGGTGAATCCAAACGCCGTCAACACGAGGTTTGACGGTGGTTTTTAGTTCGAGAAGGCAGCGATCGAGCACAAGATCCGCGTCCGCGCCGCCGACCGCCGCAGACCCTTCGAATGTCGGATTGAGCACTGCCGGCAGATCGAGGAGGTGGGCCTGGGTATCATAGAAGCGCCAAGAGAGCGCGCACAGGTCATCAACCCACGCCGGATTTACCAGAGCGAGCAAGTCGGTGACGCTGCTCATGGTCGCTATGACAGTAACTGCGTCTGGACCGACAAGCGGCGAATAAGGTGTGAGCCCAGCGCGGAAGAGAACCTCAAACATTGCCAGGACACAGCAGTAGTGCGCCAATTTCGCCTCGTCGGCTGAGTTCAGGCGACGACCCATGGGCGGGCTGGCATCAAGCGCGCTGTCCATCTCATCAAAGAACCGCTGCGTCAAGTCCTGGATTCGGCGAGCTGAGTCAGGATCCTTCAGCCATTGCGACCCTGCGATTACATCGGCTCCGCCACCGGCCACCGTCTCGCCCGACGGAGTGACTCCCCAGTAGTACCGCAGCCGGTAGTCAAAGGCAGTACCGACAACGCCTTGATTTCCACCTGCGAGGGACGGAAGAGTGTCCGAGCTGCGGATTTGTTTGCGCGCCATCGCAAGCGCCACGCCCGTATTTGCGAAGCGGCTCTGCAGGAACTGCCGCACTCGGCTGGTTGGATCCCGAAGATGTGACGTCAATGACACGAGCGCCGTCCCCTTAGGTCGTGTCCCTGGACGTGTGTAGAAGCGGGTGCGCGGTCCGCGCGGCCATCGGCGCTCAGCCGACGGCGGGCAGTGGCAAGGGTATCACCTCCTCTGTGGGCTCGTAGAGCTTGGCCA